>JAYRGN010000003.1:0-350302 GCA_041907825.1 Bacteroidales bacterium
ATTAGGCAAAAACCTAAAAAGTTGACATTCACTGTCTATACTTAAATACTCTGAAGTTATGCACATTGCAATTAGTTCAATATCTGATAGTTTAGGCTTTCTGATTTGATTAAGGAAATTTTTCTTTCCTGTAAGAGTCTTTAGATAAGTCAGGATCTTTTGGTAACTTGCATTAAAGTTGTTCATCTATTTATATGATTGGTAGTCAAATAAATATACGAATTTATAACCAAAATTCAATGAACAACTTTTTTATTTCCTAAATGCACAACGGGTTGACAAAATTTTAAATGAATGAGGATATTGGTATAAATTGCATTCTTTTAAAAATTTTGGTTTGTATGTCTGTTCAATTTGCCAATGTGTGCAATATGTATTGACTTTTCTACTTATGCTGAAGGGCAGAAGAGGTCGGTTGAAAATTATTTTTTTACAAACCTAGTCTTCAATCAATGAAACAATATATTCTTTTCGTTTGTTCAAAATTCCTAATAAGATTTTTTCTTTACAATCAGGGCTTTTTGCGTTGCTTACAACATTAAGTATATGTGTTCAGAGCAGACTAGATGTACTTCTATTCGTTAAGTACAAAAATTTAGATGTACAAAATCTTTGACTGCTATGGTTTTATAAGCATTATTATAGGGTGGTTTACTATTTTGTTTTGGCAATTCTGTTTATCATCCCTCTAAAAATTAATCCATGAAACGGCAAAACAGCATACCAATACAATCTGCCTAATAATCCAATAGGCCTAAAGGTTGCAGTTTGAATAAGGGTATCATTGTTATCAATTCTAAATTCTAACCAGGCTTCACCGGGAAGCTTCATTTCGGCATACAACAGTAAGCGCTTTTCTTCTTTATCGGCAATCATTACACGCCAAAAATCAAGGGTATCGCCCGTGTATAAATCTGTATCGCTTTTTCTGCCTCTGCGCATACCAACGCCACCAAAAACCTGATCAATAAACCCTCTGAGTTCCCAAAGAAATGTTCCATAATACCATCCTGTCTTTCCGCCAATTTGCCATATTTTTTCAAGTGAAATAATACTATTTTCGGGTTTTATAGAGCGAATATCTTTAAAACATCCATTAGAAGGAACTTCAATAAACTTTGCTAACCCATCTTTGAACAGTTCACTTGTTTGCGCATCTTTCCAACTGGAAAGCACCTGATTTTGCTCAATCTTATCAAAAGCCAACTGTATAGATGCTTTATAGTCAATCAGTTTAATATTAAGTATGGCCGCTAAATTGTTTGGTTTACAAATTACTTCAACTTTCATACTGTTCACTAGATTTTTGGCTAATGCAAAAGAAGTGGACGTAATAAAATATAACCAGTACGATGAGATTCTTGGCGTCATTACGGGTACAATAACAATTCGCCTTTTTAAGTTACGCACTTTCGCGAAACGCAACAGCATTTCCTTATATGTTAAAATATCCGGACCTCCAATATCATAATCATTATTATAAGTTTCAGTTTTGCCAATTACACCAACTAAAAACTCAATCACATTACGAATAGCAATTGGCTGACATTTTGTATTTAACCATTTTGGTGCAATCATAAAGGGTAATTTCTCAACCAAATCCCGGATAATCTCAAAAGACGCACTTCCTGAGCCTACTATAATCCCGGCTCTGAGGGTAGTAAGTGCATATTTATTGCTAGATAAGATAGATTCAACATTTTTTCTTGAGGATAAGTGTTTTGATATTTCTTCAGCATTACTAATTCCACTCAGATAAATAACCTGCTTAGCATTCGTCTCTTCAATCCGATTTTTAAAGTTGGTAGCGCAAATTTTTTCCATGTCACCAAAATCTCCTCTTTGGGTTGACATAGAGTGAATAAGATAATAAGCCAAATCAATATCATTGGGAATATTCTGTAAACTTACATCATTCAAAAAATCTACTTCTATTACCGAAATATTTTGAGTAGCATATTTTTTAATATTAAATCTTATACTATCCCTAACACAACATACAACCTTATGCCCGTCTCCTAATAAGACAGGTAGTAATCTTTGTGCTATGTATCCGGTTACACCAGTGAGTAAGATTTTCATATATTATAGTTTAGATTTTCTTTTCTGATATTGTTTTTTTGCTTCTTAAAATATGCCTACGGTTATACTTGAAATTAATATTATAAACTGATCGACTTCTTTTTGTAACGCTTTTATGCGGCTGATTTCGTCTTGATTTTCTATCATAATACGGGTATTCATTAAATCTTTCCGATCATATTTTTTAATCCATTCGTTAATCGTACTCGAACATAGCCCATAAATACGACTCAACTCTCTTTTGCTGTATTTCCCACTACTAAGTTCGGTTAAAATTTTTATCTTGAAGGCTTCACTGTACCGTCTGGTTACATACTCATTTTTATACATTGTCTACTGATTTTATGTAGACATTTTTTAGGACGACACACCTGTTTCTTAACCTTTAGGGAGTGAACACTTAACACGCGGTGAAACTTCGTGTTTCTTTTATGAGTCTGTGTCCTCCTTCTGTTTTCTATAATTAATTTATGTGTCTTTTTTAACACAAATAGCAGCCTGAGAAAACAGGTCTCTTCTTATTTTCAATTCCGGCGAAAGGTATAGATAAAGCCGGAACACGTCAAGGATATACAAGTTTTGCCTCCCGGCAAAATCCTTGACTTGTCCCATCTTTATCTATATTCAAATCTTTGGAATTGAATTTAAGTTCAAATTATACTATTTTTGCCTTATTCTTTAGTGCGGTTTACATAGCACCGCGTGTTGTGTGCTGGGCTTTATTTCTTTATAGTCTGTCTTTTAATTGTTTCAAGGTGGTAGAATGTATGCAAGTGGGAGGCAGGAAGGGCAAGCTTTTTTGCAATTTTAGGTTTACTCACTAAATATAAAATTTAGTTCGTGAGGGCTTCGCCGTTGCGGGTTGGCTTTGTGCGAATTGCAAATGTGCTTGACCTTGTGCGGTGGCTTGGTACAAACTTAATCTTGTCTGTTTTATATTTTATCTCGTTAGTTGCAACTTTATTGTCGGTCTTTGCAAAAATCACATCGAGAGTTGCAATAAAATTGTCGGCATTTGGAACTTTTATGTTGAAAGTTGCAAATTGCTCAACGCTCTTTGCAACTTTTTTGTCGGTCTTTACAACTTTACCAAAGACATTTGCAACTTTATTGGTTGTCTTTGCATAATCATTGGTTGTCTTTGCATAAATCATGTTACCGTTTGCAACTTAATTGTTATACTTTGTAAATTTTAAGCTGCTTACTGTTTTGTATTGGGGACTTGTTGCACCATATACTGACTTAATATATGTTTTTACATCGGCGGCTACATCTACAAGCCCTACATTATCTTTATACATTACATCATTACGAGCAATACGGGCGTTATTTAAAGGAGCTTCGGCATTTATTACAGCAAGATTTTTGGCTTTTAAATCGGTATATAAGGCTGTAAGGGCTGTAATCTTTAAATCAGCTTCGTTTGGGGCGTATTGTGAAACTGACGAAAGGAGTTTAATAAGTTTATCGAAGTTATCTAAACGGCTATCGTAACTCATTTGAGAGGTTGAAATTTCAACTATCTCTTTACCTGCATCGGCTGCAACTTTCTTTTCTTCTTCGGTGGCTTTAGCGGTTGCCCTGCGACCTTGAAGTTTACGAACTATTGTTTTTGCTGAATCGTCAACTTCTTGTGTGGTATCCGATGCTTTTAGTGCATTATGAACTCGTGTAATAAGCTTGTCAAATGGTTTAAATGCGGCAACTCTTGCTGAAACTGCGTTTTTGTATGCAGGGGTAAGAGCGTTTACAGTGGTTAAACTGTTTTTAGCTGCGGTTGCCTGTGCTTGCAAAGCAGCTATTTTTAAAGCTGCCTTACTTGGGTTGTAGGCTGTACCGTAAGAAATGCAATTGATAATAAGTTTATCGAAATTTGCTGCGTTACGGTTGTGTCCTTGTTCGGTTGTACTTGCCATACTTTTTTTGTTAGGGGTTAATAGTTAGGTTAATAACATACCGAAAAGTACAAAAAAGTTTTTTTATTATTCAATATTTATACCATCTATTTCTTTCATTAATCTATCTGTTTCGGTAAGGGCGACAATTATTTTTTGATAGTGAAGAATATCATCAAATTCGAGCTTTCTATCTTTACGGTCTTTGAGCCATTTTTGAGCAGGCTGATAACCTCCAATATAAAAGTTCCAAGCTACGTCGGTTACGTTGTTGAAATACTGGGTATCGTTGATATATACCTTTCCGTTGGTGTAAGTTGGTTTTGTTACGATGTTTGTCCCATCTTCGGGGTATTGAGTTATGTGTTTTTCTACGGTTGGACTTTCGAGTAAGTGTATTTGGCGAATTTCGCCCCCAAGTTTTACCAATTGCCAAAAGGTTGTTGCATCTTTTGGGTAAGGAACACGAGGAAAGTCGATTTTTAAAAACTCTTTGTACTTTTCTCTGTATGTAGGACTGTGCAAAACTGCATAGATGTAATCTAAAATATCAATTGGGGCGAAAGTATTTTCGGTGGTTTCTTTTTCGTTGATAAAAGTTAAGTTTAAATTTTTAACAATCTGTTTTACAATTTCTGTATTAAGATTTGGAGTTCTATTGATACTATGCAATGATAATTGTTGTTCACTTTCATTAGGATAAATATATAAAGGGAAAATATAACCCCATTCTTTAGTTTGAAGGGAAATTGCTCCACTTTCCATTATTGTATTTGAAACTAAAATATGCTGGAAATTAAATGTGCTTTGTTGTCTAACAGAAATAAGGCCAAGGTTATTTCCAGAAAAAAAATGTTTCATTGTATCTAATCTTGGTCTGCCAACAAAACCTCCAGACTTCTTAGTCATATAAATATGGCGAATATCAAAAGGTCTATAGTAAATCTTATAATATTCTCCATTATTCTGTATTAAATCATTCTTAGCATCTTTAACAGTCCAACCACTTGTATCAGTTAGTTTATATTTAGATTTAAGCTCTGTCTCAGATTTTTCTTTAAATTCGGTAACAACTTTTTCAATTTCCTGCTTTCTAAATTGAATTGTCAAACCATCATTTTTAGTTTGAATACCTGAATTGTAATTTGGAAATAAATCAACAATTGAAAAGCCTTTAGAATATATATTTTGCGAATTATAATCTCTTGGAACAAAGAAATTATATGGTTCTTTATAGTTTAACTTACTCCAATTAATAGAATTTATATTTAGGCTGTTAAGCGTAGAATACTTTTCTTCTCTTTTCCCAAACAATTCAGAATGAAAAACCTCACTCAACTTTTTCTTACTACTTGTTTTAATGAAAATATTTAAACTTACTCCCTGTTGAATGTCAAAAACATTTTCATCTTTACCTCCATCTAATGCAGTTTCATTCTTTTTAGCACTACCATGTAAATCAAGAATGTAAATTTTATCAAAACTTTCCAATAAACTTTTACGCATTTGACGGTGTGTAATGCCATCAATAAAGCTATTATTTGAAATATAGGCTAAAATACCGCTTCCGTTTTTATCAATAAAATGTTGTCCGTATCGAATAAACTTAATGTAATCATCATCAAGATTTATTTTTCGTTCATTTAAATCCTTCTTATAATCTGCAATAAGGTTTTGAATCCATTCGCCTTTATTGGTACTACTTACACTATATGGGGGATTTCCAATAACACACATTACAGGAGTATCACGTTTAATGCGGTTGGCTTCGTTTGCTTCGGAGCTTAACCAGTTAGCCCAAAGCGTACCTGTATCGGGGTGGTGTTCTTCGAGACTATTGGTGAGAAAGATTTTAAAGCGTTGGTCTTTAGATGGTTTATAACCTGTTTCCGTTAGCAATAAATCGAGTTTAAGATGTGCCATTGCGTAACTTGCCATAAGCAACTCGAAACCATTGAGACGAGGCAACAACTGATTTTCGACATAATTACTCCAAATTCCCTGTTGCCCCTCGAACTTTTTATGAATGAGCTTTACAACTTCGGCTAAAAATGTGCCTGTACCAGTTGCCGGGTCGAGAATTTGAACTCGGTGTACTTCCTGCTCTGCTTTTTTGCCCTGCATATCCACTTTAATGGTGGTTTTGCTGGTGTCGGCTAATCCTTGCGGAAGGTCGAACTCGGTTTTTAGAATATCGTCGACGGCACGTACAATAAAGTTTACAACGGGTGCAGGCGTGTACCACACGCCACGAGCTTTGCGGAGTGCAGGGTCGTACTCGGCGAGGAAATCCTCGTAAAAATGGATAATAGGGTCTTCCATTTTGGTTCCCTTGCCGTAATCTTTGAGAAGCTCGCAAACATCGCAAGCGAGGAATATATTTACAAGGTCGTCGACAATCCATTTAATACGGTCGTCAACGTCTAAACCTGCGATATATCCGAAAAGCTTTTTAAGAAATGGATTCGACTTGGGAATAAGTTCGTAAGCCTCCTGACGTGAAAAAGTTGGCAGGGTCGGGTCGTGATAACGAGCCGCAAACATTCCGTAAGCAATGGTTTGGGCGTAAACATCGGCGAACGACTTTGGGGTAATATCATGGATAAGTATTTGCTTAAAGGCGTTCATTTGGTCTTTAAGTGTACTATCCTCGTTATTGGTATTGTCGCTGGTAAGCGACTTTTCAATAATATCGGAAAGAAGGCGGGCTTTGCCCGCCATCATTTCCGATAGTTTTTTTGAACTCTTTATGGTTTGCCCTATTGTGCTGCAAAAGCTTTTAATAAGGTTTTCGAATTGTGCAAAATTGTCGGGAAGAGGTTTAATCCCTTTGTCGGTTATTTCGCCAATGGCAATCTTAGTAATCAGTTGCCCGTCGCGGTAAAAGTTGAATTGTAAATAATCGGTAAAAATCAGGTTATTCAACGATGCACGGTATCTGTCGAACTGCTCTTTGTGTCCAGTTTTTTTTAATCCTTCGAGGTCAGCGTCGCCAATGTCCTTAGCTTCGATAAATCCGACGGGAATATCTTTTTTAGTGATGATATAATCGGGTGCACCGCACTTTTGGCGTTTGGGTTCGTTGGTAGCCCTAATTTCGGGAACGAGGTTTTCAATAAGTTGCTGTAAATCGCCACGAAATGTATGTTCGGTTGCGTTTCCGAGTTTGTAGCGTTGGTTTATGTTGTCGATGTATTTTGAAATCATAAGAAAGTCTTAGAAGCACAAATGTAACAATTTGGCACGAGTGCGATAGAAAATTGCAGCTCTTTTGCAAGCCTTTGGTCTGTGCGTTAGATTGTGCGGGCTTGCAAATGTGCTGCGATGTGCGGTGGGGGTCTCAGGGTGAGTTTTTCTTTATGCTTTCAAATCATTTTACAAACTATCACTAGAGCGGTTCTAGCCTTGCACACAACGTTCGCGGGTATAAAACGTGCCGGATTGCGTGCTGCGTCTGTATCCGCCGTAACAAACCACGATGCGGGACGAAATGTTGCAAACCCACTTAAACCGGCATGTTTTATGACCCGTTGTTAGCGGCTGCCTTATTTTTTCATTTTGTTTTTTTTGAAACTTTTAATCAACAAAATTAAACTAATCAGTGTAAGTAAGGCTGCAATTAAAAAAGAAATGCCTGGAAAATAAATTGCAGAATTCTTACCTGTAAAATATGAGAAGCTACTTGTCATTAGCGGCGGGGCAATGAGTGTTGTTAAACCCATTAAACTGCCAAGACTACCTTGCAATTCTCCTTGTTCATTGTCGGGTATAATAGAAGACGTAATACTTTGAATAGCCGTTCCCTGAACTCCACCAATAATATATATTAACAATGCTCCTAAAAGCAACCATTGCCACTCTGTAAAAGCAAAAAGAAAAAATCCTGTCATCATAAGCATGAGACCAAATACTGCCATTCGTCTGTCGCCAAGTTTCTTTGCCAAAATGCCGACTAGCCATAACTGAACAATAATTGATAACAAACCTATCACGGCTAATGAATAACCAATAAGCGATGTATTCCATTTAAATTTTTCAATTGTGAAATAAGCCCAAACGCTTTCCATGCTATGGTTTGCTATTGATACAAAAATCATTGAAAGTAACAATGTATTTATCAATGGGAATTCACTTAAATGCTTTAGAGAACCAAATGGGTTAGCCCTTTTCCACTCAAATGTTCTACGGGTATCAGTATTTAGCGATTCGGGAAAAAAGAAATAGCCAAAGGTGAAATTGATAAAACTAAGTATGGCTGCAACTATAAAGGGAGTATGCGTTCCGAACCGACCTAATGTTCCTCCAATTACTGGGCCAATAATAAATCCCAAACCGAATGCTGCGTTTACAATCCCAAAGTTTTTTGTTCTATTTTTCTCGGTACTTATATCCGCGATGCAGGCAGATGCTACAGAATAACTTGCACCAGTTATTCCTGCGATTGTCCGCCCAACAAAGAGCCACAGAATATTAGGTGCAAAAGCAAGAAAAACACAGTCAATGCTGAAGCCAAACAACGAACTTAAAATCACTGGTCGCCTTCCATATTGGTCACTTAAATTGCCGAGAATTGGTGCAAACACAAATTGCATAGCGGCATAAGCAAATGAGAGCCAGCCTCCATATTTAGCTGCCGTACTTATATCGGAATGAAGTAAATTAGTTAAAAGTTGTGGAAGTACAGGAAATATTAAACCAAAACCTGCCGTGTCAATTACGACCACAACAATAATGAATATTAGCGTTGAATTTTTATTCGATTTCATCTTATGAAGCAATTAAATTCACATTATGCTTTCAGAGAAGCATAATACAATTTGTTTAACAATAAATGCATAACAAAAGTCCCAATCAGAATTGATTGAGAATAAAGATTACGATATGGAGTTATTATTGCCTCATAATGCCACAAAGATAAAATTTTTTTTGAGAAGTTTTATTATTAGAATTGTTTATTGGTTATCAAAGGGTGCTGTTTTTTTTAAGGTTCTGACTAACGTTTTTGTAAAACGCTGTTTTTGTGACATTTACAACTCCGCAATTTAATCTCCATTCTCATGCCTATTTTTGCCCTCTTAAAACGTTCGCCCAAGTAATCAATGTCTCTGGTATAGGGTGGATTGCCGCTAACGGTGGCGGTATAAAATGTTGGGGATTTCGAAGTGCTTCCTTATCAAGATACACCGAACTTTAATAGAAGTGAAAACCTTGAAACCTGCACTTCGACGGCAATTTTTTATACCATGTGTTATGGCCAGTTATTTTTTTATTTTATCCATTCAGCTAATACAATCACATTATTTGCTTTAAAATTAAACATATCAATGGAATTATCAATTTGAAGTCCTTTAATATCTCCAGCTTTAACAATCACGATATGCTTTTCTAAAGAGCTTATTTCATCTGAGCTAATCTTGCCTTTTTTTAAAATCGAAATTGTGAATTGGTCTTTTGGTTTAACAACTTTCATAAATGAATCAAATAATCCAGGCACAAAGCTTGAAAAATTACCATCCCAAATCATTTGAATCAAAGACCAATCACCTTTTCGCGTAAAAAAGTGATTTTTTATTTTTTTAAAATCCGAAATCGAATCAACATTATATTTCTCAATCCAAAGAACTAAAGCACTATCCGATGAATTTGTATATTTTAAATCAAGTTGGTTATAAAGTGTATCCGTGTAAAATTCAGTCAATTCTTTATCAATCCGCCAGAGCTTGTCTTGCGAATATGAAATCATTGAAAAAATAAGTCCAATAAAAATCAATACTATATTTTTCATCTCAAATTGTGTCGAAGTCGTTTTTTATAATTGGCCATAACGGTAAATTGTATGAGTAGTGGCAGATTGCGTGGTAGTTTCCTGTCAAACCGATTCGCAGATTGAGCGGGGTACAAACCTTGATATTTACTACATCACCTGCCATTACTTATACAAAATGTTGTAGCCAGTTTTTATTTCTAAATGTATGTATCCGAGAAATTGTAATAGCTGCCACAAAACAACTCAGCTAAATTATATTATCGATAGAAATAGTGCCTATATATTCTTTGGATATATAAGCACTGTTTTTTATTTAAAGTCCATTTAGTCTTCATCTTCAGCATTAAACAACTCCTCATAGAACTTTCTATTTTCCTCGCCCCATTGGTCCAATGCGTCTAGAATAGGAAATGCGGAACGACCTAAATCAGTCAGAAAATACTCAGTACGAGGTGGTTGTTCTGCATAAATTTTTCTATCTATAATCTTATACTCCAACAATTCTTTAAGTTGTTGATTTATTACACGTTCTGTTGCATCAGGCACCTCCTTGAATATCAGACTTGGGCGTAGTGGCTTATCTCGAAGTGCTTCTATGATGCAAATTTTCCACTTTCCGCCAAGCACCTGCATAGCAATGCTATAACCACATTCTAGATATATAGGGATTTTTCTTTCAGACATAATTGTATAGTTAATTTGTAGGAACAAGATACAAAAATAGTGCGAGAATGCATTCTTTGATTATTTTGCTTATCATTCTCTTATCCTAATTCCTTCTCAAACATATACATCAATTTATCTTTTTCATTCAGTTCTACACTTCTGCTTACCTTTTTATTGGTGATTTGATAGCCCGAAAATCGAGTAACAAAAATGCCCAAGCCTTGAGTGTAGGAGCTGACTTCTGCTGAGTATTCTTTACTAGTATCTAAAGGAATTTCACCCAAAATAGTAGTCCAATCACCATCTGAAGTAATAGTAGATATTTCGCCTTGCATCTTGTTGATGTCTGTAATAGCCCTAGCATTCACAGCTATTGGAATTTGCAATTTAAAATCTAAGATTGGCTCCAACAACTCAACATCAGCTTGTTGTAAAGCCAATCGAAAAACATAGGGAGCTAAACTTCTAAAGTCGGCAGGTGTGCTCACTGGACTATAATAGATTCCGTGAGAAAAAGTGACTTTAAGGTCGGTTACTTCCCAGCCATACAAACCCGATTCACAGGCTTTCTTGACTCCATCGAATACTGCATTCTGAAAAGATTGATTCAAGTAGCCCAATGAAATATCGCTCTCTATCGTAAGTCCCGCACCGATTGGCAAAGGTTCTATAATCAAGCCAATAGATGCCCAATAAGGATTAGGTGGCACTTCGATATGAATGGTGTATTCCGATTTCGTTTTCAGACGTTCCTTATAAATCGTTTTCACCTCTTCAAAGTAAGCATCTACCGAAAATCGCTCCTCCAACAAAGTCAAAATAACTTCCCGTTGAGTTGCTCCATAAAGAGAAACTTCTAGCTCATTATTATCAGCATTGATACCAAACGTTAAAGATGGATCTTCTACCGATAATACATTCATAGCAGAAATTAATTTACTCCTATCCTCTACTTTGGCAGGATGTATAGATGATTTGAGAGCAGGACTAGGAATATTCAATTTATCAAATAAACTTGGCATTGTTCCTAAATAATCACCTACCATCAGACTTTCGGCATGGTCTAAAATTGCAATATCGTTTGTAGAAACTTCATCTACATCTATTTCGTTTCCAGCGTAAAAGGTCTTTAAACTTCTTATTTTCAGATTCTCATCTGAGCCATTGAGGTTGTATGATTTTCTTGTTCTAAGGCTTCCCCCTATAATCTTTAGATAGGCTCGTTTCTGTTCCTTCTTATTATGCTCAATTTTATAGACATAGGCAGATAAATCGTTCTCTTGAGGTAGAGATGTTTCAATAAAAGTAGTGATTGAGTTTAGCAAATCTTCGATACCAATGCCATACATTGCTGAGCCATGGTAGATAGGATGTAGTTTAGCGAATTGAACAAGATGAATCATTGAACTCCAATAGTCTGAATTTGAGAGTTGCGTATCGCTTAAGTATTTTTCAAGCAAAGAATCATCTTTCTCCAAAATTGTTTCTCTGTCCTTTTCTGATATGTTGTGTATTGTACAGCTAGAAGTTAAAATCTTGCCATCAACGGATTGCATAAGAAGAATATCTTTTGAAAGGCTATTTTGTATTTCGAAATAAAGCTGATTTAGATTTACTCCCTCTCTATCTATTTTGTTGATAAATAGAATGGCTGGAATTTCTAGTTGTTGCAAGACATTGAACAACAATCTCGTTTGAGCTTGAATACCCTCTTTAGCAGACACCACAAGAATAGCACCATCTAGCATTCTAAAAGTGCGTTCCACTTCTGCTAGAAAGTCCATGTGTCCAGGAGTGTCGATAATATTAATCTTTGTATCGTTCCATTGAATAGACGTTGTAGAAGCTCTAACGGTGATACCTCTTCGTTTTTCAATATCCATCGAATCGGTTGTGGTATTACCTTTGTCCACACTTCCACGTACCTCAGTTGCTCCACTAGCAAATAGCAAGTTCTCAGTAATGGAGGTTTTTCCTGCATCAATATGTGCAAGAATACCTATATTTATAGTTTTCATTTGATTTTGTAAATAATATAGCGGATGCTTTGTAGAAATGCATCACATAAAAAATACATCCTTGATGGTAGAATGTACCACAAGAACTTGAATTCGTATTTCTAATTATATTATTTACTGCCGCATAGTGTGACAAAGGTAGAAAATAAATTATAATCGCCAAAAAGAAAAGTACATTAATTCAAAAAGAAAAGTACATTTTTCGGGCGTTTTTTCAAAAAATTGAGCGACAATCTTATTCAGGTTGCCGCTCTTTTTTAATACTATTTAAATGCCGTTTATCCGACGTTTAAATCAAATTTCACGTCTTCGTTGCCCGCAAGCAGTTTCTTGGTTCGTTCGATGTTATTCTCGTAGATGTGGACGTTGCCAAGGTTCAGCGTGATGGATTTCAACGGCAGTTCTATTTGGCGAGACATCAAATACAAGTGGTAAATATCTGCCGGAAGTCCCAAGTTTGCATCGGAGCTTCGCTGGTAAGCAGACAACACAAGTTCGCAGTCATCTATTTGAAACTGTACAAGTGATAAGCACGGGGCTTGATTGCTCTCCGCACCGGTTTCACCAAGGAATAGTACATAGTTCTTACTATTGCGCTTTTCTCGGTTGATTTTGGCTATCAATGGCGGCAGTTTCTCAAAGTAGGTCGGGTAACTGTTTACAAGAATGCTTCCACAATAATCCCACCAATTGATACCTGCCTCGCGGTAACGTTCCACACTTCGCTCTCCAAGCATAAACAGAGTTAACTCATTCTTTAGCTTTTTTCGAGCAATGCCGTGGCTCTCGAATATATCGAGCAAATCGGCTGGCGACAGCGACAATTGTTCGTTAAGCAGATAACGGTTGCAAGCATGTAATGAAGCGGATTTCGTGAACTGAGTTCTGTCAGCCGAGCGAAAACCTCGCAAGCGAGAAACGCCGACGCACCTACTCGTCTCCCCGCTTTTTTACATGCTTGTTGTTAGCAGCTGCAATTCTTATTTATTTAATATTTTAAGTTCATCAAAAATCTGATATACTATATCAATCCTTGCTTTTGCAAAGTCTTTATTGTTTAAATCAGCCGTTTGGATACAATTAGAGAAATAATAAACTTTATCATTTTTTTCAAAATAACCTACATACCAACCAATCTCTTTATTATCTTGGCTACCCCAACCACTTTTTGCTCTTACAGTATAACCCAAAGTATCTTTTGCAATCATAATGTTTTTCACAATGCCCAATGAACGTTGAGAAAAAGGAAGTTGATTGTCGTGAAATTGTTTTAAAAAATCAATTTGTTGTTTAGGTGAAATACGAAGTCCGCCAGTTAGCCAAAACTTGTCAATGCCACCCGAAGTGTCAGTGTTTCCATAGTTTGTTTTGTCAAGCCAATATTTCATTTGTTGTCCACCAACTTGTCGTGCAAGCTCTTGATAATACCAAACGGTTGAGTTTTTAAATGCTGTTTTTAAGTCATGGTCACTATTCCATTTTGGGTATTTTCTCATAATACTATCCCATGGAATAATGAAGTTTTCGTTTTTAATTACTCCTGTCTCAAGACCGATAAGTGAATTGCAAATTTTAAATGTAGAAGCAGGTGTAAATCTTTGATTGAATTGGTTTTGGTTGTATAAAATATATTTGTCATCTTGCGGGTCATACAGCACGAAAGAGCCATCAACATTGAATTGGTCGTAATACTTTTTAAAGTCGTTACGAATCTCAGTTGTCTGTTTATGCTTCCAAGATGTCAGTCCGAAAACTGTCAAAATCAAAAGTAATATTGTTTGTTTCATAGTCATCCTATTGTTGCTGCTAACGTGCCGCGTATTGGCGATGGGCGGGATTTTTAGCACTGAACTTTAATCGAAGAACAGAAGTTGAATTTTGCACTTCCGTTGATACGAAGCCGTTCAGCCCGCCTATTGCCAATACGATGTTGTACGACGTAGTTATGTTTTGGGTTTTAGTCCAGCTAAATATTTTCGTATGTCATTTTCTAATTTATCCGGGTATTTGTACTCTAATTTTTTTGACAATTCAGTTCCTATTTCTGAAACTAAATCAGTCATTGAAAATAGAGCAGTCCAATTTTCCTTTATATCGCTCCCTGAAAATGTTTGTTCTGTTTTAGCCCACATTTCCTGGTTAAGATACTTTTTGAAAAGCCGTCCATATTTATTGGTCGTTATGTTCCAATTGTGTTCACTTGCAATGTGCCATTCAATTAAAGGAATTAAATATTCTGTGCGAATAACGGTTTCCGACATAAATTTCGCATAGAATATTTCATCTCTCACAAGACACTTTGCCACGTAAGTTGTGTCCCACCAAAAATCGTTTATTAGATTTTGAAACTCTTTTTCAGACGGTTTTTTGATAATGGAAATTTGATAAGTTGGTTTCAGCATTTGCTTTGTAATACCATCTTTATCAATTAAAATTTTATAACCAATATCCCAATCTTCTGGTAATTCTTTCTCTTGCGTTTCCTTTATAAATTTTGATTTGCTGTAAAGTTTAAAATCTACTTTCACACCGTCTTCATAAAGTAGCATTTTCATTGCGTGTTTATGGTTAAAACAACTTTCGTCTTCTTCAATCATAGCAATTGGATTTCCGAATTTAAGCGTCCAGCTTTTGTCTGAAATGTAATTTGTATTATCCTCAAAAACAAATTCAATGTCTAAATCACTAAATTCGTCAACAAGTGCTAAAGGATTTACAAGTGAACTTGTCAGAAGAAGAACTCTTACATCTTCGTTTTTCTCCGACCATTCTATAATTGTTCTTAACTTTTCTTCTCTGACTTTCATTTTGTTTGGTTCGGTTTTACTATGTCGTACAACGTTTGGCAAATTGGCGATGGAGCCGACTTTTAGCACAAATGTTGAATAGAATTACTAATCTTCAACATTGCACAAAAGTTCAATAGAAGTACTTCACCGGCTCTATTGCCAATTTGTTTGTTATGTGCCGTTTTATTCCATTTTATACATTTAACAATTGCTGAAACGTAAAGTCGGGTTTAAACATTTCAATTTCGTTTTGAGTTGATTCTTCTTGTGCTTCTTTGCCATAGATAAACATTTGCTGTTCATAATTTTTAACAGCCTCTTCAATGCTATTAAATTTTCCATCGGCTAGATTATCAGACAATATCAAGGCATCCACCAACCCACTATTTACTCCCTGCCCTGCAAAAGGCGGCATCAAATGTGCGGCATCCCCAATCATTGTTATGGGTAATGGGCGCTTGCTTTTCCAAGGCTTTTCTAAAGGAAATATCCGTGTAGCCAATCCTACAAATGACAACGTCGTATGAATCAATTCTTTGTAGCGTTCGTCCCAATCGGAAAATTCTTTCAGAAGAAAATCAACGACACTATTTCTGTTTTGAAAATCTACCTGCGTTTGGTTTTTCCATTCATCAGGTGTTTTAAAACTTATTCCAAAATGCAATGCACCATTATTATTGGGGTTAGCAAATAATAAATTACCTTGGTGAGATGCCATTAGCCGGTTTCCATTGCATAGCTGAAAAAATCCAGGACAGTTTATCTCTGGTTGATGAATATCGGCTTGTATATTGAAAGTACCTGTTTCTTCAACTTCCGTGTCGGTAACAAATTTTCTTACCTTGGACATCCCGCCATTGGCAAGAATAACCAAATCTGCTGTTTCACTCGGTTTATTCTCAAAAGTTAGTGTCCACTTCTTCTTACCAGGTTCAAGCATAACAAGTTTTCTATCCCAAATAACCGTGTCGTTTTCTAAACTATTCAACAAGATAGCCCTTAAGTCATTTCTGTTTATTTCAGGATTGTCAAATCGATTTTCGGGCTTTACATTTTTTGTGGATAAAATATTGCCTTTTTCATCAGCAATATTTACACCCATTGGTAAGGCTAAGTCATAATAAGTTTGTAACAATCCCGCTTTTTTCATTGCTTCCTGACCTGAACCTTTGTGTAGGTCAAGGGTTCCACCAAAAATTCTTGCCTCTCGGTCGTTGTCTCTTTCGTAAACTGAAACGTCTATGCCGTTTTGCTGTAATAATTTTGCCATAGTCAGTCCAACGGGTCCACCACCAATTATTGCAACGTTCTTATCACTAAGTAAATTCATTTGTTTGTCTGTATCTATTCGCATTGTCATTCAAAAATGGCACATAACGGGAAACGCATTGGCGAAGTGGCGGATAAATTGGACAAAAAGTTCAATTTAGCGAGAACGTAGCCGATGTGTTTCCACAGAGCTAACTTACAAATAAAAAGCGAATGTGGAACACATTCGGCGGAATAAAATGCAGAAACTTTCAATTTAGCACTTAACCTGCCATTTTGCCAATGCGATGTTATGTGAAGGAATTTTTAGTATCTTTGTATTCAAATAATTCACATTTTATGTATTTCAGCAAGCCTTGGTAATTAAAAATTAAAGTAAATTATTAAATCGTCTTTTTGAGACGGTTGCTATTTGGTACGTTAATTTTTAATTTAAAATAAGGTAATAATGAAAAATATAAAACCCTTAACTTTTCCGTTTAATTCGGAAAATAATACATCCATAAAACAAAGTCTTTTTCGATTTCGAGAATATTTTGATTCTTCTACAATTGTTGGTTTAGGCGAAAACGCACATTTCATAAAAGAGTTTTTTACATTCAGGCATCAAGTTATTGAGTTTTTAGTAACTGAATGTGATTTTGACACCTTGGCATTTGAGTTTGGTTTTTCTGAAGGATTAGAAGTTGATAAGTGGATAAAATCACAAATTCCATTCGACGATTTGGATAAGTTACTGTCACACTTTTATTATCCAAATGAGTTTAAAGATACTTTGCTATGGCTTCGTCGGTATAATCAAGACAATAATAATCAAATTACCTTTTTAGGTGTGGATATTCCTAAAAATGGAGGTTCTTATTTTCCAAACTTTCGTATTGTATCTGATTATTTGCAAAGACTTTCAATCGTTTCTTCTGATGTCTTACAGAAGATTTTAAATCTTGCTGAGAAATTTGATTTCTATTCGACTTCTCAGCTTGCGTTAAATTTATCGCTTTTTGATGAAGCTGAACATAATGAATTAAAAGCATTGCTATTAAAAGTTTACATTCGTTTGATTACTCTTCAACCAAAATTAGAAAGTTTAGAATTTCAATCGATAGTTCATCAAGTTAAAGGCTTGATTTATATGAATTATAATGCTGATGCTATGGAAAGTTTCATTACTGAAAGGGGAATTGAAGGAGATATGGGAGCAAAAGACCAGTATATGGCAGAAAGCATTGATTGGTTTTTGAAAAATTCACTTGGTAAAAAGATTATTTTGGTTGCCCACAATGCTCACATTCAAAAAACTCCGGTAGATTTTGATGGATTTATTAGTTGTTATCCAATGGGGCAAAGACTTTCGATGACTTTTGGAGAAAAATATAAAGCATTTGCAATAACTAATCTACGTGGAGAAACTGCGGCATTGTATCCTGATAATGATTATCAATTTGGCTTTAGGGTTGATAAATTTCCACTTGATTTTCCAGAGTCGGATTCTGTTGAATTTATTATGCAAGAATTTGGAGGAAAAGAATGCTGTTTACTAATGAACAGAAGTACGGAATTAAAAAATTGTAATAAGATTCGATTTGATTCGATGTGCCTAAAAACTGAAATAGAAGAAGCTTTTGACGGAATTTTTCTAATAGAAAAATCAACTGTTTCAGAAGTAGTGGATTGAGAATTTATAAATTTAATTTCGAAACGGCACTTTCTTTTTGGAGGTGCCGTTTTATTCTTTCACATAACGTGCCGCGTATTGGCGATGGGCGGGATTTTTAGCACTGAACTTTAATCGAAGAACAGAAGTTGAATTTTGCACTTCCGTTGATACGAAGCCGTTCAGCCCGCCTATTGCCAATACGATGTTGTACGACGTAGTTATGTTTTGGGTTTTAGTCCAGCTAAATATTTTCGTATGTCATTTTCTAATTTATCCGGGTATTTGTACTCTAATTTTTTTGACAATTCAGTTCCTATTTCTGAAACTAAATCAGTCATTGAAAATAGAGCAGTCCAATTTTCCTTTATATCGCTCCCTGAAAATGTTTGTTCTGTTTTAGCCCACATTTCCTGGTTAAGATACTTTTTGAAAAGCCGTCCATATTTATTGGTCGTTATGTTCCAATTGTGTTCACTTGCAATGTGCCATTCAATTAAAGGAATTAAATATTCTGTGCGAATAACGGTTTCCGACATAAATTTCGCATAGAATATTTCATCTCTCACAAGACACTTTGCCACGTAAGTTGTGTCCCACCAAAAATCGTTTATTAGATTTTGAAACTCTTTTTCAGACGGTTTTTTGATAATGGAAATTTGATAAGTTGGTTTCAGCATTTGCTTTGTAATACCATCTTTATCAATTAAAATTTTATAACCAATATCCCAATCTTCTGGTAATTCTTTCTCTTGCGTTTCCTTTATAAATTTTGATTTGCTGTAAAGTTTAAAATCTACTTTCACACCGTCTTCATAAAGTAGCATTTTCATTGCGTGTTTATGGTTAAAACAACTTTCGTCTTCTTCAATCATAGCAATTGGATTTCCGAATTTAAGCGTCCAGCTTTTGTCTGAAATGTAATTTGTATTATCCTCAAAAACAAATTCAATGTCTAAATCACTAAATTCGTCAACAAGTGCTAAAGGATTTACAAGTGAACTTGTCAGAAGAAGAACTCTTACATCTTCGTTTTTCTCCGACCATTCTATAATTGTTCTTAACTTTTCTTCTCTGACTTTCATTTTGTTTGGTTCGGTTTTACTATGTCGTACAACGGTCGAGTGTATGTGCCGTAAGGGATTGCGGAGTAGTTCCCTGTCCACCGACACGAAAGTTTGAGCGGGCTACAATGCTTAAATACCCACTGAAACCCTTATGGCATATACACTTTGTTGTGCGTTCGGCTTTTATTTATTTCATTTTCTTATTGTAAATTTAAGCAAAGTTACTAATTTTGCATTCAATTATTTAGGTTTTTTTCATTATGTATTACAGCAGACCTTGGACGACTATCTAAGTGATAGACAGTCCCAAATAAATTTTCCATAATCTTTTTGGCAAGACAAACAGCCTATGTTTTGGTGTGTCGTCATTTTTAATGAAGGCATTTCTTTGTCATAGTTGCTCTGTCAGGTAATACTGTCTTTCACATCGCTACGATTTGAATTCAAGTATTCACCTGTAAGAAGTCATAATGAATAAAAATAAATTGCCTGTAAGATTTACAGGTCAGCACTTTACAATTGACAAAGTGCTAATTGAAGATGCAATAAAACAATCAAGAATTAATCAAAACGATACGGTCTTAGATATTGGTGCAGGAAAAGGATTTCTAACTGTACATCTACTACAAAAGGCAAAATTAGTCATTGCGATTGAGAATGATTTTGAGTTAATAACGCATCTAAAACACAAATTTAAACAAACTCAAAACATTCAAGTTTTTGGATGTGATTTCAGAAATTATAAAATTCCTGATTTTTCGTTTAAGGTTGTTTCTAACATACCATTTGGTATAACATCAGAAATTTTAAAAATATTGATGTTTGAAAATATGGAAAGTTTTCAGGGCGGTTCAATTTTCCTGCAATTAGAACCTGCTAAAAAGTTATTTGTAGACAAAATCTTTAATCCTTACACTATCCTATATCATACATTTTATAGTTTGAAGATAGTTTACGAAATAAATCCTAATAGTTTTATACCTCCTCCAACTGTTAAGTCTGCTTTTCTTAAAATTGAACGAAAACCTTTACATATTGATTTTAATCAGAAAGTCAAATATTTAAATTTTCTATCCTTTCTGTTACAAAAACCTAATTTACCTGTCAGAACGGCTTTAAAATTAATATTCAGAAAAAGTCAGGTTAATGAGATTTCCGAAAAATTTGGAATTAATTTGAACTTAAAAATCGTGAATCTATCTCCAAGTCAATGGGAAGATTGTTTTATTGAAATGCTGAAAGTTGTCCCTGAAAAGTTCCACCCTTCATAATCACTTCTTTTATATTAAGGTGGTATTTCCATTATCGGGGTCTTGTCTTTTAAGCTGACGCACAACGGTCGCGTGTATGAAGCGTTGGGGATTGCGGGCTTCGTACCTATCCACCGACACAAACGCCGATGCGGGGCAGAACGCTTGACTTAACCACCTAAACCCCAATGCTTTATACACGATGTTAGCCACAGATTTTATTGGTTTTCAATCAAATAGTCCTAATTAATGAACCGCTTTCCTTTCTAAGTTCCGTTTTACCTTTGTTGGTTTTTACTAAAATATCACTTCCGCTAAATTTAGCTCCTATCGCATTACTACTAACGATTGTTCTTACTAATGAACCACTATCTTTTCGCAGTTCAACTTTCCCGTTTGCCGTTGTTACTACTATTAGAGAACCGTCATTATTAATGTCAGCATCTACAGCTCCACTGCTAACAATTGTCCTGATTAAAGAACCTGAATCCTTACGTAATTCAACTTTTCCATTTGTGATTTTAACGATGTTCATAGTTTTAAAATGTTAAGAGTTAGTAATTTATTTCCATGAGAGATTTTTCTTTACGATTCCATTAGCCAATTCCTTTGAATTTGTGGCATTGAGTTCTTTAGCTAAGTCCCAGAAATACTTCTTGTTTCCATAAAGTCCGCCTTTGGAAGTCTTTTTAAAATTGACTTCGTATGGATTATCAAGTAAAAATACCTGAAGTCCATTGTTCTTAATTTCTTCTATCCGATAATCCCAAAGTAAAATCTTTTCTTTGGCTTCCTGAATAAGCTCACTATCTGTATAATTTGAGTTATTCCACTGAATATATTCGCTATCGTAGTTTTTCTCAATAACAACAACAGCTTTTATTTCATGAATAAATTTTACATTCTTCCATTTATAACCACCAAAATATTTCGCTCTTCGATGACTATATACTCCTCCAGTATTAGGACACATAAAAACGTTTCTTTCGTGAACTTCGTGAATTGTAGAAGCACAGTTTACAACTTCTAATAAATATCTCCATGAAGGGAAATAGCCGTTTCGGTCAAGATATGCTCGAAATTCCACAAGGAACTTTTTAAAAACATCAGATGAGTCAACCGATTCCAATGTTTCTACAAATTCTTCAAAAGATATAGGAACTAATATGATGTCAAGTAATTTAGCTATTTGAATCTGCTGTTGAAATTTTTCTTCGGGATTATCAATCTCGAAGTTTGAAAGCAAAAACAAGATATTGTAATCCACATTTTTCTTAAATCCTTCTAAATGGCGATTTATTTGGTCGGAATAAAACCAGTCAGTTCGTTTGGTTTCAAAGAATATTGAAAAAGATTTTTGCTCAATTACTAAATCGGGTATGCTTGTTTCTTTTCTGACTTGCTGCTCAAAAGTCGGATTGATTATAAAATTTGTCGAAGTCAAAGATGAAATCGCTTCTTCAAAACTCGTTGGATTTTCTTCATAAAGCAATTTCAAAATCAGTCCACAATGATTTGTTAGTGAGTTTTCTTTCGTGTGATAATCAGAAAATAACGATATTTCTTTGCTCATTGCGTGTCTTTTTAAATTTGTGGCTAACGGCTGCGTGTATGAAACGTTTGGCATTTCGAAGCGATTTCCTGTCAAGTTGCAACTACTTTTGATACGAGCTGTATCGCTTGATAAACCACTGACTGCCAAATGTTTTATACACGTTGTTGGCGGTTCGTTCTTTTTCTTCTTCACTAAAAGTCCACATCTTCTTCGTTGATTACTCTATTTTCAAGGTAGTCTAAAAGTTTCTTGTGGTTCTCAACACCTGATTTAATTACATTGTCAAGAGTCTTTTCAGGCATAAAAAATTGCCTACCTATTTTTTCATCAAATTCGTCTTTTCTTTCTTTGAAAAACGGTACTTGTCTGTATAGTTGTGGGTGAAGTTCAAGGTCTGCAATTTCCATTTTATATATAGCGTCACGAGCCTTTAAATCAGAATTACCCATAGAAAAAGACATAAATCCACCTGCATTAAGGTCAAGGGCGGACATTACAGTGTATTTAAACGGGTCGTGTCCAATGCGTAGCATTAGCAATCTGTCTTTATATAAATTCAGATTTGAACTATCTTGTTCAATGGCTTTGCTGATGCACAAGTAACTGATACTTGCCATCATTTGTAAAGTGTCTATGTCATCTGAAAGATTTTGGTCAAGCATCATCAAAAACGAAGTTCCAAGAACAGAAAAGTCCTTTACATTTCGTAATTGTCCCGGGTCTGATTTTACAGAACGATAAATCTGAACTAATAATTGACGACCGTCTGTTATTCTTTCTTGTTGATATTGAGCGTTTGCTCTTTTCGCTATTGATATAATTTCTGGTTCGTCAGAAGTTTGAGAAACTTCTCCTTTCAGATATTCTATATCAACATTTCTGTCGTGCATATGTAAAATGCAATTTTCTAATTGTCCATTTTTTAAGTTAATGGTCAAACCGTAATCAGCTCCATTAAAATCAACCCAACCAAAAGGCGACATAGCTCTTGTCGGATATCCTCTTAAAATAATTTTATCGGACGATTGACTAATAATTCTCATTGGTTTTGGTGTCATTTGAACGTTGTTTTGCCAAACAGGGTGATTGCCGTCCAAATTGAAAACAGTTACAATATATCCGTCTCCAGCTTTAATATCATAACCTTCGCAACCACTAACGTTTGGTTCAACTTTAACGGCTCGTCCTGCACCTCCATGAGGACCTGATACGTGTCTGCCATTTTCATATCTCAAATGGTCTGGCGATTTTAAAACAAAGTCTAAATTCATTTTTGTTCTTTTTTTTGATACTTACTCTATACGGTTTTCAGTTGCCCCGTTGTTTGATTGGTCGTCTTTAGAATGACCGCCAACGGTCAAGTATAAGCGTAGTGCGGGATTTCGGAGCAATTCACTGTCCGCCCACCACAAAGTTTCTTAGGAGCAAAAATGCTCAAATTTAGCAGTTCAGCCCGCATTACGCTTATACAATGTTGGCGGTAGTTTTTTTTATTCAATTCTCCTTAATACCCCCTTTAATTTTGCTTCAACTCCAAGATTATCAAAAAGTTTTTCAGTCAATGTTAATGTCTTCTTGAAAGCTGTTTTAATATCTGTCGGATCTAATTCTGATGTTGTCTCCTGAAATAACGAATACCAATCTGGGTCTATGTCTTTTTCCAAGCTTTTTGTTGGACTTTCCCAATGTTTGGTTTGGTATGTTTCAATTCTTATTAACCAAAGTAAATATTTTTGAACATTTGATAAGCTTTGGTAAGCGTGAGCAAATTCCTGTCGTTTAATTAAGTTGCTTGTTGTAAGTAAAACATTCAACAATGATTGGCTCAACCACAGGATATTTTCATTTGTTGTTCGATCAGGTACTTTAGTTTTTATTTCTTTGAGCGTGTTAGTCAATAAATCTTCTTTATCTACTAAAATCATCTTGTCAAAGTCGCTAAACTCTACCAAACCGTCCCACGATTTGATAACTTCCATTTGGTCGTTTGTCAAAAAATGAAACTCCCCCCTTATCATATTTTCAAAAATGGCAACTTCACTTCCATACTCGTTGGTAAAATATAATGCCAAAGGATGAATTTGGCTTACCCAATTTTCAGCGGAAAAATTTTCTTTATCCTTCAAGAAGATGTAGAATTCAATATCTGAATATTTGTCCCCTTCATTTTTGGTAAATGACCCGTACATAAATACGGCAGAAATATTTTTATCATTTTGAGCTATTGACTTTGTTTTGTCAATCATTTGTAACTGTGTCATTTTCTAATTTTTTAATATTAACAATCGCCCTTTATACTTTGCGTATTAAAGGATATTTCAATTCTTATTCTATCTTACAGTTACTTATAGCTTCATTTTCTTGAATGTTTTTCGTTGTTAATTGTTTCTTCAAATTACCGCCAACAATTGTGTATACGCAATCATAGTCTTCATTGCGTATATATTCTCCTTATCCGAGAGATTTCTTTTAGACTAAATATTGACCAAAATCATCAATTCATCTATTAGAGAATATTCCGAACACATTTCAAATGTATCGAATCTTGTTATCAAAATGTACTATTCCCTATTCTTTTTAATCATACTTTAAATAAAATATTACATATCATCCAGCGGACTCTTTATTTTTCTGAATCCAATATTGGTAACATGAGTATAAATTTCTGTTGTTTTACTGCTTCCATGTCCAAGTAAACTTTGAATGTATCGCAAATCAGTCCCTTGCTCAAGTAAATGAGTAGCAAATGAATGTCGCAATGTATGTACCGTTACATTTTTTGATATTGCAGTTTTTTTCAACGATTGTCTTAAAATATTTTGAACACTTCGGGCCGAATACGGCATACCCTGACTTCCTTCAAATAACCATATTATGGGTTGGTACTCTTTATAATAATCTCTTAAGGTTTTCAGTAACTTGTCCGACAACAACGTATATCGATCTTTCTTTCCTTTTCCCTGTCTCACCTTTAGCTGCATACGTTCTGCATCAATATCCTCCATCTTTAAGTTAATAAGCTCATTTAGGCGTAATCCCGCCGAGTAAATAGTCATCAGTATTGCTTTGTGTTTAAAATTTTCGGTAACGTTCAATATTTCTTTAACTTCCTCAATGCTTAATACTTGAGGCAACCGTTTTTCTCTGCGCGGTCTTTCTATGGTGTAAATTTTACGTTGTCCGCCCAGTACGCGTTCGTAATAAAACTTTATAGCATTAATCGATAAATTTTGCTGCGATTCGGATACCAGTCTATCTCCAACCAGATATCGCAAAAAGGCAGTTATCTGGACCTCGCTTATTCGTTCAATTTCTATTTTCGGATAAAAGTTAATAAACTCTTCAAATGCTGCTCTATAATTTTTAACGGTATGCTCGCTATAACGCAGTTCTTCGAGTTTTGCAATGTACTCAGGCGGACAATGTCTGTAATTTTTAACATCAAGTATGCTTATTCTTGCAACACCTTTCGGTTTTTCCTCTTTTTCTGTCAGCAATATAAGTCCTTCTTTCTTTGCAATATTTTTAAGTTGTTCTACATTGTTTTCTGTATAAGGAATACTTAACCATTTATTCATTGCATCCCAATAAACAAATTCAAACTCTTGCTTTATTGTTTCCTGTAATTCTTTATCATATTCAAAAATTAGCCTTATACGTCTGTTTCGTGTTACAATTGCAAGTATTTCTCCCCGGTTTATTTCAAATCTTTTAGCAGACGGTTGTTCTGTTTTTTCTGTTGCATATTCATTAAATTCACTAATACGAATTCCAAAATAGTTTTTTAATATCTCAACATTATTTTTATAAAGAGGAATAATCCAGCAAAACAATTGATTATTCCATTTCGAATACTTAAAAGAACGCATAAACTCAATATCAGTTTCATCCTTACGCATCCATATAAACACTTGTCTTCCTCGTATTTCTATTTTAACCCTTTTTTCTTCTTTAATGATAATGTTATCCTTATCTTTCTTCTCAATAACCTTGCAAACAATCTCTCCCGGGTTCTCTTCGTCTTTATTGTCTACAGTATGTTTTTTCGGCTCGGTCTTTACCTCAAACATCTTTTTAAGTAAATCCAGCGATTCATGCGTGTAAGGTATATGCCATGCCCTCATCGACTGGCTCCACTTGCAATCATTTATTGTTTTTAGCTTTTCTATTATATCCCGGTTATATTCAAAATCAACCTTAATCCTTACATTTCCCTTATGTTTAACTTTCGATACCGATACTTCCATTTTACATGCTGTTAATGTATTAAGATCAATAATTTGCTTTTTATAGTTGCCTACTTATTGCGTATACACATCCAAATCCGGCAGATATACGACACATGTTAAAAATATGAACAAAAAAAATTGGCATCGCTTATACATAGCTTCGCCCCGTTAGTCACAATTAAAACAATGCTGTACTAACTTTCGACCCAAACAATTTGAATTTGTAGTGCAAACACCAAACTTTTATGCTACATCATACAGATAAATAGAGCGATAATACAATGTAACTTCTTTTAATAAACTGATATTGAGTTGTTTTCTTTAATTATGCATTGTCCATCATGAGTTAGTTTACCTTCCAGAAAACCGATGGCGAAAAAGCATTGTCATTCATCTCCGACCAGAAAAGAAAGCCTTCAACAGTATCGTTTGCAACAGTATCGGGCAATTGCAAGGTTGCAGTTCCATCTTTGCGAACAGCCTTAGTATCGAGAAACAAAATTGATTCACGGTTTATCAGCAGCACTACGTTGAGTCGGTCGGTAGTTCTTGCATAAAAATTTGTTTGCGAACCATTCCACTGCATCTGCAATAAACGATCTTCGCACGCAAAAACCATATTTTCAGCTGGCAGCAATTTGCCTGTACTTAACCTTAATAACAAGGGGTGCATTATTTTTTCGGTGTTGGCAAAAGCCGCACGGTTACATTTCAGAAAATAATTATACGGATTTAATCCCGGAGGTATTTCTTCTTTACTCCATATCCGGTCTATTATAGCATGCTTAACCGATCGGGCAAACAGATGCTGCTTTTTAAATGCATCCAAATGTTGTTGCTGCAACGCCGAAGGCTTGTGTTTTTTACCCTGATAGGGCAGACTTCGTATAACCTGTACCCCGTTTAGCATGTAAGTAACGGTATTGCCTATACGTCCGCTTGCTCCGTTCAGAAAGTTTTTGGATACTATGCGTGCCATAGTTTTAATGTTAGTTAGTAGGTTTCACTTATTTAGCACAACTAAAATAGAAAATTTATTTTAAATCACCACTTAAGTTTGCAGCTTTCCTCAACCTAACTTTGACTCACCTCCCATTTCGCTCCATACTTCTTTTATCATTAAACTAGGGTTGTTCTATCAAAAGGGTAGCTAAGGGTAGAGAAACCCTAGCGAAACTGTAATTAAAACAGGGAGTATAATGGGAGCTGAAAGCAAAGAGAATAGTCGTTTTGTTGCTGATTACACTTTTTCCTGCAAAAGATATTTTCTGAAAAGAAAGTAAAATAAATACAGCACTTTTAGCCCAATAACCATAAAATAAAAGGCGGAATTACGTATAAAACGAATTCCGCCTTTATGCAGCAAAAAAGCAACCTTTATCTTTCTGTCAAACTGATTTTACATATCAAAAACCTGAAAAATTCCGCGAGCCAGTTGCATTCCCCCGAAAAGGACAGCTCCCCAGGCAATGTAATAAGATCCGCCATACAAAAGAGCAGAAGAGAAAGTCCATATTGTTACGATTAATCCACCCAGAAAGAATATACTTCCCAAAAGGATATTTCGTCGTCCTCTTTTTACTGCTCCTTTCTGAATTTGTTTTTTAATATCATCGGTAATTGCAACAGCCGATTCTTTATCTATTCCCTTTTCTATAAGGTCAGCCTGAATATCGGCAAAAGTTCTTCCATCAATGGCTAGTTGCGCTGCATATTTATAAATTTTTGCTGCAGCTTCTTCAGGAGTAATATCTTCGGACATAATGAATGAAGGATTATAATTTTATACGGTAATGATAATAAATTATTCGTTTGTTGTATAAACAGAAAAGCCGGTTAGTTGAGATTAACCGGCTTTTCTGTTTATACAATTAAAAATTGGTCATTAAACAATACCCTGATCAAGCATTGCATTAGCAACTTTAATAAAGCCGCTGATGTTGGCCCCTTTTACATAATCGATATAACCATTATGCTTTCCGTGTTGCACGCAGGCATCGTGAATATTATTCATAATGTGATGCAGACGTGAATCAACTTCCTCTGCACTCCAGTTAATTTTCATAGAATTCTGCGACATTTCCAGACCTGATGTTGCTACACCTCCCGCATTAGCAGCTTTTCCGGGTGCATAAAGCAACTTATGCGACTGAAAAACTTCTATGGCCTCGGGTGTGCAGGGCATATTGGCGGCTTCGCAAACGCAGTGACATCCGTTTTTAACCAGATGTTCCGCATCTTCTTTGTTCAGTTCGTTTTGCGTTGCAGCCGGAATAGCAACATCGCATTTTACTTCCCACGGATGTTTACCGGCAACAAACGTTGCAGAAGGGAATTCCTGAGCATAAGGTGCAATAATATCGTCGTTGCTTGCTCGCAGGTCAAGCATATAGGCAATCTTTTCCTGATTGAGTCCTTCCGGGTCGTACACATACCCGTCTGGTCCCGAGAGTGTCACCACCTTCGCACCAAGTTCCGTTGCTTTCTGTGCCACGCCCCAGGCAACATTTCCGAAACCGGAGATGGCTACAATTTTACCCTTAAGGCTTTCGCCGGCTGTTGCCAGCATACGGTCGGTAAAATAAACCACACCAAAACCGGTGGCTTCGGGCCTGATAAGCGAACCTCCCCAATTCAGACCTTTTCCGGTAAGTACACCAACATGCTGACGGGTAAGCTTTTTGTACATTCCATACAGGAAGCCGATTTCGCGTCCGCCTACTCCGATATCGCCGGCAGGAACATCTTCTTCGGGGCCCACGTTTTTCCACAATTCAAGCATAAAAGCCTGACAGAATCGCATAATTTCGGCATTGGTCTTTCCCTTTGGGTTGAAATCCGAACCGCCCTTAGCACCTCCCATTGGTAACGAGGTAAGGCTGTTTTTAAAGATTTGTTCGAAACCCAAAAATTTCAGGATACTAAGATTTACGCTTGGATGGAAACGTAACCCCCCTTTGTAGGGTCCGATAGCGTTATTGAACTGCACCCGGTAACCCAGGTTAACGTGTACCTGTCCGTGGTCGTCAACCCATGGAACCTTGAAGGCTATAACCCTGTCGGGTTCGATTAACCGTTCGATAATACCGGCAGACTGGAATTGGGGATTGTCGTTGTAAACATCGACAATAGATTCAAGCACTTCGTGTACGGCCTGGTGGTATTCGGTTTCACCCGGATGACGTTTAATCAGGTCGTTCATTATTTCCTGAACATTCATAACCGTTTAGTTTGGTTTAAAGTGCAGGTTTCCGCAGTTTTTTGCGGATAAATGCTGCAGCTTTTCTAGGTTAAAGTTCGTTTTTTTTATACTAATCGTGATATGATTTTTCTCAAACATTATGGGCGTTGCCGCTACTTTTCCGTTATGCCGGATACTCGTTTTTCTAAATACCCGATTCTGTAATTTCAATTTGAAAGTAAATTTTTATATTCGCTTGTTTTCTTTTGACTTTTATCCTGAATTAGAATAAAATAGGAATTGAAAAATTTTTTAAAGCCAGACAAATTAAGCTTTCTACGATGTATTCGCTAAATACCGGAAGCTAAAATAATCTGTTTATAGTCTGTATTTTAAATTCATTCAAAATATTCTTTCCTTTTTGCAGTTATAAGAATGGTCATTTTTAAAACAATGATTTTCATTTTTACTATACTATTTTTGAGTATATTATAACTAACAACATGAAATGTCCATGTTTGGTAAACACCAATCAAAATGATTAAATTTCAACAACATGGATATTCCATCTGACCTTAATATAAAATTATGAACAGATGAAAAAGCTACTATCTCTCACTTTGCTAATCTGTAGCATTACCTTAAAAGCGCAAATGCTATATGTCGGCACCAATTATCATCCTCACGACGATAAAGATCTGGATAAAATAAAAACGGACATCCGGTTAATGAAAGCGGCAGGCTTTAATGTGGTGCGAATGGGGCATCTGGCATGGGACAGCTATGAGCCTTCTGAAGGTCAGTTTGACTTTGAATGGTTTGATAAAGTGATGGATAAGATGCAAGAAGCCGGTATTAAGGTTATTCTGGATATTGCCGTACATCCTGCCCCTATATGGCTGCACAAGAAATTCCCTTCCATCGACGTTGTGAGTGCAACCGGAAATCAGTTATACCCCAATCACCGCTATATGGACGATGCGGGAGATCCCAATTACCAGAAGTATGCACTTCGATATACCGATATGCTGACAAAAAGATATGCCAAACATCCGGCTTTACTGGCGTTTGGTATTGATAATGAGTCGGGAGACGGTCCTATTTCGTATTCCGAAACAGTGCGGCTTCGGTTTGCAGAGTGGTTGCGTAAGAAGTACGGCACGATTGAAACGCTCAATAAAGCGTGGGCTACCCAACGCTGGTCGCGCCGGCTGAATCAGTTCGAAGAAGTTGGCTTGCCAGCCGAAGGGCAAACGAGCGGAGCTCCCGAGAAAATCCTTGACTTCCGCATTTTTGTCTCCGGCGAAGTGAACAATTTTTTGCTTGCCGTTTTGGATAAAGTCAACACCAATGCTCCGGGAGTTCTCACCAATACCAATGCCTGGTATTACAGCCCTTTGAAATATATCGACTGGTCTGAAATTGCCTATTCGGGTAAAATGGCCCGGGAAGGATGTGGTTTCTATCCCGGAAACTCTCTGAATACAAATTGGGGAGTAATGAATGCGGCATTCGGAATATCAAGAATTCAGTTCGAGAGTACGAATCCTTTCTGGTGCAGTGAGTTTACTACAATGACAGCTGTCCCCAATTCCATCCGTAAATCAGCGTATGCCACATTGATGTACGGCAACCAGATGGTCTGCGGATGGACATGGCAAAGTATGTGGGCCGGAGAAGAGCAATATTTGGAAGGAATGCTGGATTGGGATGGTGTTCCTAATCGTAAGTACGAAGAATACAATAAAATAGCCACTGAATTTAAAAAAATCGAAAAGTATTTTCCCTACAAACCACAACCGGAAGTAGGCCTTGCATTTTCTTTCCCGAGCCAGATCGCCAGCAGCTCATTTCCCGAACAGCAGGAAAACCAGTTGCAAGCTTGCTGGAATCTGTTCTACTGGCGTAATATGGATGCCAATGTGGTGGAGATCAGTAAAAGCGCATTGAACTATAAATTATTGTTTGTCCCGGGCATTACGGTTATGGATACAATAACGGCCAATAAAATCCGTGAATTTGTAAAAAACGGAGGTACGGTTATCATGACCAGCAACTCAGCTTTTGTGGATGAAACCGGAAAAGTATTTTCGACTACTCGCCCTGGTCGCTTGAGCGATGTGTTCGGCATACGGATTGCCAATTTTGAAGAAACGGAAGCTTATAACGAAATATCCCGTAAATCATACAAAGGCAAAAAACTTGAGATTACTTACAAAGGGAAGTCTACGGACACTGAATCGACACGATTTGATGTTATCGAACCGAAGGGCGCCGAAATTATAGGCAGCATTACCAGTCTGGATAAGGATTATCCTATTATCACTTCAAATAAATACGGCAAAGGGCGCGCAATCTATGTCGGTTTACCGGCAGATGCCAGCGTGCTCAATCCTTTGCTTGATGAGCTTATCGCGCAATTGAACATTAAAAAGGGGCCGGAAGTTCCGTCGGGTGTCATGGCCCGGCAGATTGATAAAACACACTTTTTGTACCTGAATGTTAGCGGTGAAGCCAAAGAAATATCGTTAAAAGGAAAATCCAGAAGTATTCTGTTTGATAAAGATTATAACGGAACTATCGTGCTTCAGCCGTACGAACCTGAATTTATTGAAGTAAAGTGAAATCTGACTATTGAATACCTTTTTAATTTCCATAAACGGAAACCTTATTTATGAAAACAAGCATTTTAAGCCTTGTCTTAAATGACTATCTGCAAGTTGCATCTTATTTTAAATAAATGAAAGCATCTATAGTTGTTCTTATTCTCTTCTTATCGGTCTTAAAGGCTGAAGCTCAAACGGTCAACGACTGGGAGAATCCCGATGTGAATGGCATAAACAAGGAGAATCCCCACGCTTACAGTTTTCTTTTTGAAGAAAAAAGCAATAATCCTGCTATTCAGTCGCTGAACGGTATTTGGAAATTCCATTGGTCGCCCGATCCGCAAACGCGACCTTTGGAGTTTTATACCGAAGGTTATTCCACTGAAAAGTGGGACAATATTCTGGTGCCCGGCAATTGGGAACTTCAGGGATTTGGAACACCCATATACACCAACATCGCTTATCCGTTCAAAAAGGATATTCCAAGGGTAACCGGCGAACCCGACAAGAGCTTCACTACCTACAAAGAACGGAATCCGGTAGGAAGTTACCTGACTAGTTTTGAAGTGCCTGATAACTGGAGTGATAAACAGATTTTCCTGAATTTTGGAGGTGTGCAATCGGCCATGTATGTTTGGGTCAACGGACAGAAAGTCGGGTATAGCGAAAATTCCATGTCGCCAGCCGAGTTCGACATCACGTCGTATATTCATAAAGGAGACAACAAGTTGGCCGTTGAAGTGTATAAATACTGCGATGGCAGCTATCTGGAAGATCAGGATATCTGGCGATTAGGAGGAATATTCCGCGATGTGGATCTGATCGCGCTTCCAAAAGTTTTTATTGACGATTATTTTGTGAAAGCAATTCCGGACAAAACCTATGCTAATGCCAATGTTTCTATCGATTTAAGTTTGGATAACCGTCAGTTGCAGAATATCACCGGACTTCAGGTAGAAGCCGAAATTACCAGATATTCAAAATCAGGCGAGTATATCGATATTCCGGTAGCCGTAAAAGTGCAGGCTTCAAAATCCAAACAAGTGCAGCTTTCAATCAAATCTTTCATACAGCACCCTAAACTTTGGTCGGCGGAAACGCCAGACTTATATCATCTTAATCTCAAACTTACAAACAAAAAAGGCGAAATAGTGGATAAAGCCGAATGCTATTTCGGTGTCCGCAAAATTGAGGTGCGAGGCGATGTGTTTTATATCAATGACAGACCTGTCAAATTGAAAGGTATCAACCGACACGAGCAGCATCCGCGTACCGGAAAATACATGAGTCGGCAGCTTATGGTACGCGACATGGAGCTGATGAAACAGGCCAATATCAACATGATACGTACAAGTCACTACCCGGACGATCCGATGTTTTACGAACTTTGCGACAAATACGGGTTTTACGTGATGGATGAGGCCAATCAGGAATCGCATGCTTATGGTTTGGGAAATAAAGAACTGGGCGAAGATCCGGCTTGGAAAAAAGCACATCTTGAACGGGCGACTTCGTTGGTTGGGCGGGATAAAAACCATGCGTGTGTTATTTTCTGGTCGTTGGGCAATGAAGGTGGCAAAGGGCAGAATATGAAAGCGATGGCCGATACTATCCGCAAGTTGGATCCTACGCGCTTGGTTTTCTCTGACACGCATCGCGAAATTTCAGATATTTATGACGATAGTTACCTGCATCCTGCCGATCTGCAAAAATTAGGCAAAAAGATCAAAGACAAACCGGTCATTATGCGTGAATATGCCCATGTGATGGGAAATTCGGGCGGTAATTTGCAGGAATACTGGGATGTGATTTATGCCGACTCAAGTATTTGCGGAGCAGCCATTTGGGAATGGGACGAACATGGTTTACCTAAAACCAAGGATGGTTCGCCGCTGAAACTTACCGACCATCCGAATGACTACAATTTGACTGATAATGAGTTTTGGGCGTATGGTGGCGATTTCGGCGATAAGCCCAATGACGGAAATTTTGTGATGCGTGGCTTGGTTTCAACCGACAGAAAACCTTATCCGCACTATTACGAAGTTCAAAAAGTATATCAACCGGCTGTTTTTCAAATGGTCAATGAGAAGCTTGCCAGTATTCGCGTTACCAACCATTTCGATTTTCAATCCTTGCAAAACTTCGATTTTGAGTATGAATATACTTCCAACGGCAAATCCTTTCAAAGAGGTACATTTCGTTGCGACGACGTTTTGCCGGGAACTTCTTCCGTTGTCAATCTTCCCCTTCCTCATCTGAACGACACGGTTGCGTCGGATATTTGTTTGAATATCTACGTCCGACTAAAAAATGCGACACTCTGGGCTGAAACAGGGTATTGCATTGCCCGTGAACAATTTGTGTTGAAATCGTTTGCATGGAAAAAAATTGTTTCTGTTGGAAAGACGGTTAACGTGACAGAGACCGCCTCACAAATTCAACTTAAAACGGAGACCATGACTTTTGTTTTGGATAAGAAGACTGGTTCGCTGACAAGCTGGAAAGTGAATGAGCAGGAAATACTGAAAGGTCAACTGGAACCCTATTTTTGGAAAACACCGAACGACAACCAAAAGCATGCCGGTTATGTGGAAGAATTTGGTAAGTGGAGAAATGCAGCCGAGAGCCGGGTGGTGAAAAATGTGCTACTATCCAGACAAGACAACTTCGTATTAGTGAAATTTGAAATGAATTTGCCAACTATTGGTGCAAATTATACGTTGAGTTACCAGCTGAACGGGCTGGGACAATTGCAGGTCGAAGCATCTTATCAACCTATGAACGATGCCATTACGCTGATGCCTAAATTTGGAATGAGAATGCGCATCCCGGAAATTTACAGCACCGTTGGCTGGTATGGACGTGGTTTTTATGAAAATTACCCCGACCGCAAAACGGCTTCGTTTATAGGTCTTTATCGGGCTAAATTAGACGATTTTACTGTGCATTACGTTGCTCCTCAGGATAATGCAAATCGTTGTGATGTGCGCTGGTTTATGCTGAGTTCGCAAAACAAGACTGCCATAAAAATAACAGGCTTGCAACCACTTTGCTTCCGTGCATGGCCTTACACCGAAGACGATTTGGAAGCTGCCCGTCATGACTACGAATTGCCAAAACGCGATTTTATCAACCTGAATATCGATTTGAATATTCATGGCGTGGGCGGTGACGATTCGTGGGGTGCAAAAACAATGGATAAGTATACGATTCCGGGAAACAAGCCCTATAAGTATGGGTTTGTGCTGGAATATACCAATACGAAATAGTCATACAACTAGAAAATGAACAGACTTATTTTTTTAAGAAACAGGGCATTACTTTGCCTGCTGTTTGCTTGCTCCTTTTCAATTTTTGCGCAAAACAATCAGGAGAAAAAACAGCTTTTCGACTTTAACTGGAAGTTCTTTTTGGGAGATGCGCAAGATGCAAAGGCTGTAGATTTTAACGATGCAGCCTGGCGCAACCTCGATCTGCCCCACGACTGGAGCATAGAGGGGAAGATTAACTCAAAGAACCCAACCGGGAGTGCCGGAGGTTATTTTCCTGCGGGCATTGGCTGGTATCGTAAATCGTTCAAAGTCCCTGCCGAATGGAAAAATAAGAGCGTTTCCATTTATTTTGAAGGGGTTTACATGAATTCAGAAGTGTTTATCAATGGAAAATCGCTGGGTGTTTATCCCTACGGTTATTCTTCTTTCAACTACGATCTTACGCCTTACCTTCGTGCCGGACAGGACAACGTGATTGCGGTAAAGGTCGATAATTCGCAGCAAGTAAATTGTCGTTGGTATAGCGGTTCGGGGATCTATCGCCATGTGTGGATGATGGTGGAAAACCCGGTGCATATTGCCCGGTGGGGTGTCGGCATTACCACTCCCGAAGTTTCTGCGCGAAAAGCCAAAGTTCAGATAAAGACGGTGGTGAAAAATGAAACCTCTTTGCCTCAAAGAGTTACTGTGAAAACGGTGTTGGTAGATAAGAATGGCAAAAAATCAGGCATTCAGCACTCCAGCATCGAACTTGCTGCAAACAGCGAAAAAGATGTCGCTCAAACTATCGTAGTTTCCAATTCCTTGCTTTGGTCGCCCGAATCGCCCAATTTATACAAGGCTGAAATAGAGATTGTGAATGGCAAACAGGTGGTTGATGCGAACAAAAATACCTTTGGCATTCGCTCGCTGAAATTTACGGCTGAAGATGGCTTTCAGTTGAACGGTAAAACAATAAAAATCAATGGCGGCTGTGTTCATCACGATAATGGTTGCCTTGGCGCGGCTGCATACGATCGTGCAGAGGAACGCCGCATCGAATTGCTCAAAGCTGCCGGATTTAATGCGGTAAGAACATCGCATAATCCACCGTCGGAGGCATTTCTCGAAGCTTGTGACCGCTTGGGCTTGCTGGTGATTGACGAAGCGTTTGATGGCTGGCGGACGTCCAAAACTAAGTTTGACTATTCTATTCATTTTGACGCTTGGTGGCAACGCGACCTGAATGCCATGGTGTTGCGTGATCGCAACCATCCTTCCATAATCATGTGGAGTATCGGAAACGAAATAATTGAACGGAAAGAGCCTGCCGCTGTGGAAACCGCTAAAATGCTGGCAAATGCAATAAAGAAAATAGATCCGACACGTCCGGTAACATCGGCCATGACCACCTGGGACAAGGAATGGAGCATGTTCGACCCGCTTATGGCGGCGCATGATGTGTGCGGGTACAATTACCAGTTGCATCGAGCCGCCGACGATCATCAACGGGTGCCTTCACGCATCATCGTTCAGACCGAATCGTATCCACGCGATGCGTTTGCAAATTGGCAGTTGGTGCAAAATAATAACTATATCATTGGTGATTTTGTATGGACGGCTCTTGACTATTTTGGCGAATCGTCCATCGGCCGCTGGTATTATTCGGGCGATTTTCCCGGCGAACACTGGGAACACGATTTCTTTCCGTGGCATGGAGCTTATTGTGGCGATGTGGATCTGACCGGTTGGTGCAAACCTATCTCGCATTACCGTAGTATGTTGTACAACAATACCGAAAAATTGTACATGGCCGTTCGCGAGCCGGCTCCCGAACCCATTGAAATTAAAGAGACCCTTTGGTCGGTTTGGCCAACCTGGGAAAGCTGGACATGGCCCGGATTTGAGGGTAAAAATGTACAGGTGGAGGTCTATTCAAAATATCCCAAAGTACGGCTTTATCTCAATGATAAACTTATTGGCGAACAACTTACAGGTCGCGAGCAACAATTTAAAGCTACTTTTGCTGTTCCGTACGTAGCCGGCACACTAAAGGCTGTAGGTATTGAAAATGAGAAGGAAATGGAAACGACCATTCTGCAAACGGCCGATCAGGCTGACCGGATAAAACTGACAGCCGATAGAAGCGAACTGCTTGCCAACGGGCAGGATTTATCTTTTGTAACGGTAGAAATTACAGACAAAAATGGAATTGTTCAGCCCAATGCCAACAATCGCCTGACATTTACGGTGGAAGGCGAGGGCGCCATAGCGGGTGTCGGCAATGCCGATATGAAAGATTGCGACCCGTACGTGGGCAATTCCCGCAAAGCATGGAAAGGTCGTGCACAGGTGATAATAAGAAGCAACCGAAGTGCTGGGAGCATAAAGTTAACAGCAAACTCCCCGGGATTAGAGGAAACTACATTAAACATCAAAACATCGTCCGAGAAACAGTAAAAAATATCGTAAATTGGTTTGCAGAAAAATACCTAATTGTTTATAAAAAAATCTATTCTGATGAAATCAACCTTATCGATTATTGCAACCTTGCTACTAACACTTGGGGTTACTTTTGGTCAAGTTCCTTCCCTGAGTCAGCTAAAAACAGAATCCAGGACCGTAAATACGGGCATTTCCTTAACCTTACACTCTAATATCCTTAACGAGGACCGAATCGTTATGATTGGGTTACCCGATGGGTATGAGAAAAGTAACAAAAAGTATCCTGTCTTTTATCTGATGGATGGTCAATGGGGTTTCGACTTTACCAAACAGATGATTGATTGGGTTTCGAGAACCCGTTACGGTTTTATGCCAGAAATGATTCTGGTAAGCCTGCATACCGGTGGCGATAATCGCACCCGCGATCTCACCCCCACTAAGGACAGAAATAATGGCGGTGGCGGAGGAGACAAGCTTTATGACTTTATCAGAAATGAAGTAATTCCGTTCGTCGATAAGAACTATCGTACCTACAACTACCGCGTTCTTGGCGGCACATCGTTCGGAGGCGTGTTTGTTGTAAATGCATTCCATCGCGATTCTCAGTTTTTCAATGGGTACATTTCGCTTAGTCCAAGTATGTGGTGGGATAACAATATTTTGATCGACAGAACCAAAGACTTTTTAATTAAGAACCCAACCATCCGCAATCGGCTATACATATCAGTAGCAAACGAGGGAAAAAGTATGGGTGTGGACTCTTTAGCCAGTATTTTGAAAAGCTTCGCCCCCAAAGGGCTATTGTGGAAATTTGATAAACTTCCGGACGAAGTGCATGAAACTGTAAGCTATAAAGGATATTGGGACGGGTTAAAGTTCGTATTTGCCGATTGGCGCTATCCTTTGGTAGATTTCGGCACGAAGAACCATTTGACTTCTTCAACTGATTCAGCTACTTATGGTAAAATTATCCATAAGACATCAAAACAACCCGACGATGTGCTGAAGAACCGCAGTGGTTTATACCGCGATAACTACGGCCGAATGATTGTATTAATGAACATTAATAACTCTTTACAATTTACTTGTAATCAACTGCCTGTTTTAACCTTATATCCCGAAACTTCAAGTAAATTCTTTCTTAACAAAACTCAAATCCAAAACGATTTATACTTAAAAGGTTATGACGTTCTGGTTGAATTTCCTAAAGAAGATTCCCTGGTGTTTACAGCCAATGGCAAACCTGATTTTACAGCAAAAAAACTGAAATGTCCACCACTCGTAAAATTGCCTGGAACCGTTCTAGATAAATACATAGGAACATATTCGCCTCCTCCAGGATCAACTGCATTACACATTATCAAAGATGGTGATTTTTTGAAGGTTAATGATGATGCTCATCCTTTCAACCTGTATCCCATTGGTGAAAACAAGTTTTTCGCATTTGTGGATGAAAGAGGGTACGAGTTGGAATTCGTTAGCGAAGGATCAAACCCCGCCTCTAAAATTAAGATCTCAATAAACGGGATGATGGTATTTGAGTGTAAAAGATTGAATTAATATTTGTTACAAAGTAAATTTTATTTAATATTTACATGAACATAAAAACAGCCTGCTTCTTAGCTTTTGTTTTAATAGCTTCAAGCATTTCAAAGGCCCAACCAAAGATCCCGGCTCAATGTGGTCCGGTTCCATCTGAAAATCAGATGAGGTGGCAGGAAATGGAACGATACGCATTTATTCATTTCTCGTTGAATACTTATACCGACCAGTCGTGGGGATTTGGAAATGAAGATGTAAAGTTGTTTAATCCGGAAAAGGCAGATTGCCGGCAATGGGCGCGTATTTGCAAAGAGGCTGGAATGAAGGGAATTATCATTACGGCGAAACATCATTGTGGTTTTTGCCTGTGGCCATCGAAATACACCGAATATTCGGTTAAGAATGTACCATGGAAAAACGGGAAAGGCGATATGGTGCGCGAAATGGCGGATGCCTGCAAAGAATATGGTCTGAAACTTGGAATTTACCTTTCTCCCTGGGACAGAAACAGCAAGGATTACGGCAAACCGGAGTATATTACCTATTTCCGCAACCAGTTGACCGAACTATTAACCAATTACGGCGAAATTTTTGAAGTGTGGTTCGATGGTGCTAATGGCGGTAATGGTTATTATGGCGGTGCAAACGAAACGCGTACGATCGACCGCACCACCTACTACGATTGGAAAAATACCTATGCTTTGATCCATAAATTGCAGCCTAAATGTGTGATTTGGAACGACGGCGGCGACCGTGGTGACCTTCGTTGGGTGGGAACGGAAGATGGTTATGTCGGAGAAACCAACTGGAGCCTGTTGAATGCTACCGGCGAAGTGCCATGGAATATGTTGCATTACGGTGTGGAAAACGGAAATGCGTGGGTGGCAGCCGAAGTAAATACATCTATTCGTCCCGAGTGGTTCTATCATCCGAGTGAAGACGGCAAGGTGAAAACCGTTCCACAACTAATGGATCTGTACTACAATTCTGTGGGACGCAATGGCTCCATGTTGCTCAATTTTCCCATCATGCCCAATGGATTGATCCATCCGACCGATGAAAAAAATGCCCTTGCTTTTGCCAAAGCGGTGAACGAATCGTTTGCCGTTAATCTGACATTGAATAAGAAAGTTACGGCTTCCAATGTTCGTGGAGAATCTGATAAATTTGCGGCAGCAATGGCAGTCGATGGAAACAATAATACTTATTGGGCTACCGATGATAATACAAAAGCCGCCTCTTTAACCATCGATTTAGGTAAGCCAACTTTGTTCAACCGTTTTTTGGCACAGGAATATATTCGTTTGGGGCAGCGTGTTAAGTCATTTACCGTTGAAGCGTTTGTGGATGGAGCCTGGAAAGAATTGGCCAAAGCAACGACGATTGGTTACAAACGGATATTGCGCTTCCCGGCCGTAAAGGCTACTCAGGTACGCTTTACCATCACCGATTCAAAATGCAGTCCGGCTATCTCTAACATTGGTATTTACAATGCTCCGGTATTTCTCAATGCGCCGGTTATTTCGCGTAATCAGGCAGGTCAGGTGACCATAAACACAAATGATATTGGTCCGATTTTTTATTACACACTGGATGGCTCTACTCCTACAGCAAAATCAAATAAATATTCGGGTGCTTTCCCTGCTGACGGGAAAGTCGAAATAAAAGCAATCTGTTATGACCCGACTTCGGGCAAAAGCAGTCCTGTTGGTGCAGAGAAATTCGATGTATCAAAGAAAAACTGGAAATTGATTGGAGTAAGCGACGAAAATTCAAAAAACATGCTGGACGGAAATCCCGAGACCAGTTGGTGTTTAAGCAATGATCCGAACAATCCGGCTGAGCTGGTTATTGACTTTGGCGATGAGCTAAACCTGTGCGGATTTAACTATTTACCTGATCAGAGTCGCTGGCCCTGTACCTTTATGACCAATTACCAGTTTTATATCTCAGAAAACAACACCGACTGGAATCTGGTAAGTGAAGGCGAATTTTCTAACATTAAAAATAATCCGGTATGGCAGATTAAGAAATTTGAACCTGCTAAAGCACGCTATGTAAAAATAAAAACCATCCATAATACAGAAGGAAATAACAATAAATGCAGTTATGCTGAATTTGATATAATTACCAAATAGATTATACCAAATTTCAGTTGTATCTTCCAAAAAATGAGAAAGCCGGTTTCATCAGTCATGAAACCGGCTTTCCTTTCTTATAAAATTGCGTGTTAACGCTTTACTTCTTCCCAACCGTATAATTTATCAGAACGACGAACCACCTCGTCAACCGGCATAGAGAATACCTGACCTTTTACAACCTTTTCGACAGGATCGCGATCCAGACGTAATTCGGAAACTTTTAAAAATCGTGCTCCGGTATTGGGTCCCGATATTAAAACCTCATCGCCAACGTTTAGTTCGCCTGTTTCGAGCAAAAATTCGCCAACACCAAGTTTCGAAAAATAGTTGGTGCACTTTGCCAGATAAACCTTTTTACGGGTAGCTTTAGAGCCATAAGAATCATTCCACTCGCCCAACCGCTGCCCTAAATAATAACCATTCCAGAAACCACGATTAAATACCTGACTAAGCCGTTGCATCCATCCGTCAATCTTTTCTTTGGAGTAAGTACCATCTTCAAGCGACTGCAAAGCTTCGCCATAACATTCCACTACTATTTTGACGTATTCGGCAGGGCGGGCACGACCTTCAATTTTTAAAACCCTCACTCCTGCCCCGGTAAGTTTATCGAGAAAACCGATGGTACATAAATCTTTGGGCGACATTATGTAAGGATTGGCAACATCCAGTTCAACGCCTGTTTCCGATTCCTTAACCGTGTAAGAACGCCGGCAAACCTGAAGACAACTGCCACGGTTAGCCGAATGGTTGTGCTCGTGCAGGCTCAGGTAACATTTGCCCGATACGGCCATGCAAAGCGCTCCGTGGCAAAACATTTCAAGCTGAATGAGCTTTCCCGAAGGTCCTGTTATCTGTTCTTTTACAATGGTATCGTAAATATGACGAACCTGTTCCATATTCAGCTCGCGGGCAAGAACCATAACATCGGCAAAACGGGCATAAAAGCGAACAGCCTCTATGTTACTTACGTTAACCTGAGTAGAAATATGGATTTCATGCCCATACCTGATTCCTGCCTCAATGGCTGCAATGTCCGACGCAATAATGGCTGAGATCCCGGCTTCTTTTGCTTTCTGCAAAACAATTTCCATGTCGGCCAGATCCTCATCGTACATTATTGTGTTGAGCGTTAAATAGCTGCGCATATTATGTTCACGACATTGCCGGGCTACTTCGGCAATATCGTCGGGTGTAAAATTTACGGCCGACTGTGAACGCATATTAAGGTTACCAGTACCAAAATAAACAGCATTGGCTCCGGCATTAATAGCTGCGGTAAGCGAATCGAACGATCCTACCGGAGCCATTATTTCTATGTCTTTTCTTCTTATCATACTCATTACTACATTCTATTCCATTCGGAAAAACCGGCGCAAAGGTACGCTTTCTGAAAAAATCGTACAGAGGGCACATTGTATAAACTAACTTATATTTAAAATGCAGGCAAAGAATAGTTCATGTTATTTTTAATTCTTTGCTATATAAAACAATCGTATTGAAAAAATAAACATCTATTATAATGAAGAAAATCAGTCTATTCATTTTCACGTTTTGTTTTGTTAGTTTATTGCAGGCGCAATCGCAAAACAAAGTTATTCTTATCACGCTCGACGGATTTCGCTGGCAGGAGCTGTTCAACGGAGCCGATTCTGTTCTGATTAACGATAAAAAGATTACATCCGAAATGGCAGAGGTAAAAGACTCATTCTGGCGTGCAACTCCCGATGAGCGACGCAAAGTACTTTTACCATTCATGTGGACTGTTGTAAAAGAACAGGGTGTTTTACTCGGCAACCGCAATCTGGGCAATAACATGAACCTAACCAATGGAATGCACTTTTCGTATCCCGGTTACAACGAGATTCTTACCGGAGCTGCTGACGATGCACACATTAACAGCAATCAGAAAAAAGAAAATCCGAATATTTCTGTTCTTGAAATAGCAAACCATATGCCCGAATATCAGGGTAAAGTATTAGCCTTTGGCAGTTGGGATGTTTTTCCTTTTATTCTGAACGAAAAGCGAAGCAATCTGGCCGTAAACGCCGGGTATCGGCATTCATTGTCAGCAAATCCGACGGATAAAGAACGTTTTCTGGATAAGATTCAGGATCAGACATCCGGACGCTGGCCCGAAGTTCGTTTTGATGTGTTTACCCATAACTATGCGCTGGAAGCCATTAAAGCACAAAAACCTGAAATTGTGTTTATTTCGTATGGCGAAACCGACGATTATGCACACGACGGCTGTTACGATCAGTATCTGAAATCGGCTCACCGGACAGATGCTTATATACATGAAATATGGAATTATCTGCAAACTGACCCATATTATAAAAACCAGACAACGTTGCTCATCACCACCGATCATGGCCGGGGCGACGGGCAGGAAGGAAACCATAGCTGGCAAAGTCACGGAAAAGAAATTATCAATTCCGACCAAACCTGGTTTATTGCCATTGGCAATACCATAAAAGCTCAGGGTGAAAAAACAGAAAATGAACAGCATTATACCAATCAGGTAGCCGCTACACTAGCCCGGATAATGCATATTTCTTTCGAAAAAAACAATGCAGGAAAAAGCATAGATAATCTCTTTAAATAAGGCTAAGTATTTAATTGAATATACATTAACAAAAAATGATTTAACAAATAACGCAATGGCAAATATCCGTCATTGCGTTATTTTTGCAGCATGATGGACAGTCAGAAAACAGTAGAATACGAAGAAATAGGTACAGTAGAATTTAGTTGCCGAAAAGGACTCCGGAACATTCGTTTAAGAGTAAAAGAAGATGAACCGGTAAAACTGTCGTACCCGGCGGGAGTACCTTTTAAAGAAGCAGAACGTTTTTTACTGTCTAAAAAACAATGGATTGTAAAAAGCCGTACAAAACTGGCTCAGCGAGAAGTACGCCCTACTCTTTTTACGCCCGAAACAGAATTTTCAACCCGTTTTCATAAGCTGGCGATGCAACCGGGGCCCGAAGGCAAGCTGAATTTCAGTGTAGCCAATAACAAAATGCTTGTAACCTATCCGCCTGAGATAAAATGGGAAAACGAGCGCATACAGACTTTTATTCGAAAATCGATAACCGAAGTTCTGCGTTTTGAGGCGAATCGTATACTTCCTGCGAAAACACAGGAATTTGCCCAGAAACACAACCTTAATTTAGGAAAAGTAAGCGTTCGTGAAGCCAAAACCCGTTGGGGAAGCTGTTCGGGCAAAAACGACATCAGCTTAAACATTCATTTGGTTCGCTTGCCCGAGGAACTTATGGATCACGTTATCCTGCACGAGCTGGCACATACGGTTCATAAAAATCACGGAAAAGGATTCCATGATTTTCTTGAAAAACTTGACCCAAAATCGAAGCTGCACAACAAAGAACTTAAGAAATATCGAACCCATTTTTAGTCTTTATATGTTAAAAAATCATTAAAGTGTTAATAAGACTTTTTTAAAAGACATTGTAAGAAAGGAAATTAATTGTTTTATTAGAAAAAAAAGTCAAAAGTTTTGAACAATGAATAGTAGAAAGCTTTAATTTTGCCCCGTCTTAATAATTCTAAGAAAGATGAAAAAACTGTTAGTATTATCTTTTGTTGCAGGAATGGTATTCACCGCCTGCGGTCCTAGCAAACAGGAAAAAGAAGCTCAGAGAATTGCTGATTCTATCCGTGTAGCTGACTCTATCGCTGCCTCTTTGGCTGCTGAACAAGCTGCTGCTGATTCTATCGCTGCTTCTACCGCTGATACCACTGCCGCTGCTACAGCTGCTCCAGCAACAAAGTAATTTCGGTTTAAGCCGATAAAGAACATTGAGGAGTGATTGTTCACTCCTTTTTGTTTTTGGTAGGTTTTAGTTTTGAAAAGACGTTCTCCGTTTCAAAACTGGAACCTTTGTTTTTTAATATACTGACAAACAGATTACCAGCCCAGAAAACGGACAGCGTGCGGAATAAAAATTATCAATCCGGTAATGAGCGCACCAATTGAAATAACCAAAACACCGGCAGCAGCCAGATCTTTTGCCTTTCCGGCCAACGGATGATGTTCTCCGGTAACCAGATCTACCGTTTTTTCGATACCTGAATTCAATGCTTCGGCACTAATTACAAGCGCAATACAAAGAATCACCAGGCACCATTCTATCAAACTTATTGAAAATAAAAAACCTAACGCTATCGCACTGACAGCGGCTGTTAAATGGACAGTAGCATTAGGTTCTCCTTTAAACAGAAATTTCAGCCCCCGTATGGCCGGTCCGAAACTACGAATCCGGCCAACGAAGAATACTGAGAATTTATTTTTTTGTTCCTTTTTTTGCTTTGGCATGAACTTCTATTGGTGTTTCGGTGATATAACCTAAAATTTTGCCATAATCGGTAGGGTGACGCAATAATTCAATTGCCTTGTCAAGTTCATTGTCATTCTCCATCGATTTCTGAATACGGCCTTTCTGATAGAAATAACGACTGGCTATTTCTTCCTCAATCATGTGACTGATTTCCGCTTTGTTTTGTTCTAAGTCTCGACCTTTATCGTGTGTCAGTTTCTTTTTGAGCGAATCGAATTCTACTTTAGCCGAATCGTACAAATTTTCCTTTTTAGACTGCTCAATCAGCTTATCCAGCTGATCTTCGCTTTTGGTTTTGTAATCGTAATCTTTGTTACTGATATAGGCCTTAAAATCATTATACAACGGATCGGTAATTTTTATCTCACTTACCTTCTGTGGTTTTGAATGCGTTTTTACATAATTACCGGCAAAATCGAACATATAATCTTTGGCATAAAGACTGTAAGCAATGTTGCTTAATGTTTCGGGTTCCAGCGTAATGTCCGGTTTTATACCACCGCCATCGTAAACAATCCGGCTGTTTTTAGTTTTGAAAGCACGAATCAGAGAATCAGGCACATGCCCAACGCTGCCATCTTCGTTACGATGAGTATAATCGAGAGCCTGAATGCAACGTCCGCTTGGAATGTAATATTTAGCGGTAGTTACCTTAAGCTGAGTATTATAACTTAACGGACGGGTACTTTGAACCAGACCCTTACCAAAAGTTCGCTGCCCGACAATTACAGCACGGTCAAGATCCTGAAGACTTCCGGCAACAATTTCGCTGGCCGAAGCAGATCCGCGGTTAACCAAAACTACCAACGAAGTGACGGTATCAATAGGTTCTTCGGTCGTTATGTATTGTTTATCCCATTGTTTTACTTTGCCATGAGTGCTCACAACCTCCTGTCCTTTACGAACAAAGACATTAACGATGCTGATGGCTTCGTTAAGCAAGCCGCCAGGATTTCCACGCAAATCTAAGATTAATGAACGGGCATGCTGGCTTTTAAGGTCTGTTACCGCATTGCGAACTTCTTTGGAAGCATCGACAGTAAAATTGGTAAGACGGATATAGCCGGTAGAATCGTTAACCATAGCCGCATAAGGCACATTGGGTACCGTAATTTTTTCTCTTTTTATCGAAAATTTAAGCGGAGTAGAGGTAGAATCACGGCTAATCAGTAATTCAACTGTCGTTCCAGGCGTTCCTTTTAAAGAAGCACTTACCTGATCGAGCGGTTTTCCTTTAAGCGATTTTCCGTCTATTTCGAGAATAAGATCACCCGCCATAACTCCCGCTTTTTGAGCCGGAAGATTTTCATAAGGATCAGAAATCATAGCATAATCGCCATGTTTTTTTATGAGTGCGCCAACACCGCCATATTCGCCGGTAGTCATGAACTTAAAATCGTCCATTTCCGATTCCGGAATATAGACCGTGTAAGGGTCGAGGCTTTCGAGCATCGCATCGATACTCGTTTTTACTAACTTTTCGGGATCAGTCTCGTCGACATAATACGTATTAAGTTCTTTAAAAAGAGAAAAATAAATGTCAAGACTTTTTAAAACCTTGAAATTGTTATCGCCATATCCGAAAGAGTCAAACGAAAGAACGATTAAAGCCAACGCAATAAACATTCGTTTGTACCGGCCAAAAAATTTATTCATAATCAATTTGCATGAATTAAAGCTATTACACCATAGCTCACTCTTGCAAATATATCGAAAAGAAGCAGCCTTCTATTTTAAAGAAGGGTATTTCAAGCTTTTTTAACGTAGAAAATGTAGCTACATTTGAAAAAAACAGAACTATGGACAAACTTCGTTTAAGTTATTTTGTCCTCGACGGAAATGTTTTGGAAGGAAATGAATTTCCCGATTTTCCGGGGGCGACAATTGTGTATGAAGTCATTCGACTCACCGACGGTGTATTTCTTTTTCTGGACGATCATCTGGACCGTTTCTTTGAATCTTTCGCATTAAAAAAATTAAATCCACAGCCGGCAAGAGAGGAAATAATTGAAATCCTTCGTAAAGTTTTAGAAATCAACAATACTAAAACCGGAAATGTAAAGCTGATTGCCGCTTTCGGAAGTAATAACTGCAAATTAATGGCAGGTTTTGTTCCTCACTGTTACCCAACAGAGCAGATGTACGAGGAAGGCGTTGAAACCGTTAGCTTAACAGCTTTACGTCCAGATCCTAATGCCAAGATTTTGCATTCGGATCTTAGTGCAAAAGTTGCCGACACCTTAAAATCTACACGCGCATACGAAGTGGTTTACATAGACGATAAAGGGTTTATTACAGAAGGCAGCAAATCCAACCTGTTTTTTATAAGAGGAAACGATGTTTTCACGGCTCCGGCAAACAAAGTTTTGAAAGGCATTACCCGCAAATATGTTATTCAGGCATGCAAAGCAGCCGGATTAAACGTAAGAGAAGAAGCCGTTGCTTTTGATCAGATCAGGCACTTTGAATCAATGCTTATAACCGGAACCTCGCCAAAGGTTTTACCAGCACGAACGCTCAACAGTCATATTTTTGCCACACAAAGCAAAACAGTACAACATATAATGGAAGAATATCGCTGTATATTTGACTCATACATAGCAGAAAACAAAAGCTATCTCAAAATTTAAAATCAGTTTTCACGCTAATGCTAAAATTTAGTATTGATGAGATAACTATTAAAAAACAATCTTCGGTTTAATTAAATGATTCTATTTTTGACAAGTTTTACACGTAATAATATGGGGAATGTCTGAGGTCGTTAAAGGAACTGTAGTAAAATCAACCGGTAGTGTTTACATTGTAAATACAGCTAAAGGACAACTTAGCTGTAAGATAAAAGGAAAATTCAGACTTAAAGGAGCGCGCACAACCAATCCCGTTGCAGTAGGCGACAAAGTAGAAGTCGAGCTTTTGCCCGACGAACCCGGATCGGGTGTAATTGTAGCGATTGACGAAAGACAAAACTACATTATCCGTAAATCTACCAACCTATCGAAAGAATCGCAGATTATGGCGGCCAACATCGATCAGGCCATTTTAATTGCGACCATCCGTTTTCCTGAAACCACCGCCGAATTTATCGACCGTTTTTTAATGACTGCCGAAGCCTATCGCATTAATGCATTAATCGTTATTAATAAAACCGATTTGTTCGATTTTGTTGACAAAGAAATAGCAGACGAATGGACTGAAATTTATCAAAAAATAGGATATCCCTGTATTCAGGTATCAGTTGAAGAAAAAATAAATATTGATCAGATAAAGAATATTTTAAAAGATAAGATAACCTTATTGGCAGGAAATTCGGGAGTAGGCAAATCGAGTATGATAAACGCAATTGACCCGACACTCAATTTAAAAACCGGGGCAATTTCCGATTACCATAAGCAAGGCAAGCATACTACTACTTTTGCTGAAATGCATACTTTAAGTTTCGGAGGATACATTATTGATTCACCTGGAATTAGAGGATTTGGCTTAATTGATATGGATAAAGATGAACTATCCCACTTTTTCCCTGAAATCTTTAAAAAATCGACCGAATGTAAATTTTATAATTGTACTCATATACACGAACCGGGCTGTGCTGTTCTGGAAGCCGTAGAGTCGGGAGAAATAAGTTACAGCAGGTATCGAACTTATTTTAATACATTTAACGAAGATAATGCAAAGTACAGAAGTAAATTATAGATTATATAACCTTTCAAATTAATTATTTATGAGATCACATGAAATTGACTATAAGATCTATGGACATGACCTTCAGTATGTCGAAATAGAGCTGGATCGTGGCGAAACTGTTATTGCTGAGGCTGGAGCCATGTTGTATATGGAAAACGGCATCGACTTCGAAACCAAGTTAGGTGACGGTTCTACCCCCAATCAGGGACTTTTCGGCAAGTTGCTTTCAGCCGGATCTCGACTTCTGACCGGAGAATCGTTGTTCATGACTCACTTTACCAGTCGGGCTGAAGGCAAACGACATGTTACGTTTGCAGCGCCGTATCCCGGCACAATCGTTCCAATTGATTTAGCGCAACATCAAAATAATCTTACCGTACAAAAAGATGCCTTTTTATGTGCAGCACTTGGGACCAAGGTTTCCATTACATTCAGTAAAAAAATAGGGGCCGGCTTTTTTGGAGGTGAAGGCTTTATCCTCGAAAAGCTCGAAGGTGATGGAATGGCCTTTATTCATGCCGGCGGAACAGTAATTGAAAAAACGCTGAATAATGAAACCATCCGGGTAGACACCGGCTGCATTGTTGGCTTCGAAAATTCAATTGACTACGACATTCAGATGGCAGGCGGACTCAGAACTTCTATTTTTGGTGGTGAAGGGCTATTTTTAGCTACTCTTAGCGGAACGGGAAAGGTATGGTTACAATCGTTGCCAATCAGTAAACTTATCCGCAATCTTTCGCCTACAAGCAGTAATGCCTCAAAGGAAAGCGGCGGAATTTTAGGTAATTTATTTGAATAAGAAAAATATATTTTCTTAATAAAGAAAGGCTTTTGTTAAATTAGCGAAAGCCTTTCTTTATTAATAGAAATTAAAGTCGTTAATCAAAAGGCAAATAATCGCCCGGATTAACCAAATAAGGACTTTTGCCGTGGCTAAATACAATTGCTTTTCGGGCACCCATCAGTAAAGACTGATTTCCCTCAACACGAATAATATCGCCTTCCGGCAGGCCTAATACCTTTTTATCCGGATTTGCCGCGCAATATTCCAAAATACGGGTTTCGCGGGTTTCGCCGGCATGCCCGGGCTGAACAAAATCGGTATAATGTGGATTTATCTGATAATTAATCAGATTCAGAGCCTTAAAGTCTTTAGGTTCGACAATGGGCATGTCATTGGTAGTATAAATTCCCGGACAAGCCATATTAGAACCTGCACTCCAACCAATATAAGGAGTTCCGGATTTAACTTTATCTTTAATTATATTCATTAAATTATTATCCTGCATATGTTTAAGTAAATGAAATGTATTGCCACCTCCAATTACAATAAAATCTGCGTTGCGTACTGTTTCTACCGGATTAGCTTCCCGGTGTACCGAAATTAAACTTTGCCCGATGGCTTGAAATTTTTCGGCAACTTTCTGTTCATATTCATCGAACGAAAAAGTGACCGCTGCATAAGGGACAAAAGCTCCAACCTGTTTCCCCGCCCCTATAAAACCTTTAATAAAAGGCATTGCAAACGAAAGGTATTCCTGTCCTGCAAGTGTTGAGTTACTTAACAATAGAAGTTTCATAATATGTTGTAATTATAATTTTCAAAAGGATATGCTAAAATAACAAAACCCGCATGGTATTTGCCATACGGGTTTTGCAACTCTATCTAAAAACTAACTACTAATTTTTGATATTTATCAGAAATTGATGAAAACAAGACCTACTGAAAAAGGATAAAGTTCTGGACCTTTATCTTTTTCGAACAACGTGCTCAGGTTGTAATTCGCATAAAGGTTAAGAAAACGATAACCAGCACGGGCTGAAAGTCCGTAAATTATGCCTGATGTGTTATAATCTTTGTAATGGCGAATTTTGGTATCTCCATAAAGCACTTTGGTTTTGGTTCCCAGTTTAAATCCAGCCTGACCACCAACCGAAAGATATGCCGTATGACCATCAACAGGAAACTGAAATTCCATTAAAAGAGGTAATGTAAGATAAGTAACCTTAAGTTTTGATTTTTTATAACTTATGCTATCAGGAGCAGGGGCCGAAACAGTATTACCATTGGCATCGTACTGAATGTTATTATTTCCGCTGAAACGGTAATTGTTGAATGTTAATCCAAGACCGGTAACAAAAGCGAAGTTGTGAGTAACAGGTAAAGCCAGTTCGAAAGGATTTAACATCACATCGATCGATTTTTCGGGAATGAGGCTCATAAATTCATCGGAACCGGTAAGCGAAGTAGAGCCCTTTTTATTGACATAGCTATTAAAGCCTAAACCAAACCCAGCCCAGTGAGGCTCAAATTTATTATGATGGCGGTTAAATTTACGGTCAAATTTGTCTTCAATTTTTTGATTGATTCTGTCTCCAATATCGTCGCTCTGATCAAAATCGCCATACTTTTGATTGTTTTCGTCTTGTTTTTCGGTATTAATCGTGGTTTTTCCGTCTTTATCCACAATTACAATATTCTTTTTCCCGATACGAATACGGGTAGTATCGCCGGGAGCATTGACCGTAACCGTCTGGATACTGTCTCTAACATCAGAAACAACAACACTGTCAGTTTCTTTAGAAGAAGTTGAGTTAGAACGGACAACAGCAGAATCGCTACCGGTCTGCCCGGTCTGGGCAAACCCTAAGGCTGATAACCCGACCATAAGGATAGCACATAATGTTTTTTTCATCGTTTTATGTTTTTATTTGTTTTTTGCTGTCTTTAAATCTTTTTCAATCGTAAGACGAAGATATATTTCAAAATGTTACAGTCTGTTTTACTTTTTGTTTATACAATAAAAAAGCCTGCATCAATCTACTGTCTGCAAGCTTTTTTATGTTCACCAGTATGTGTTGTAAAGGATGTTAATATACTTATTGTAAAGTATTTAAATTTACTTTTTAGTTGTCTTAGTAAAGCCAAAATATTTTGAATCGAACGCCAATGTTTCGGAGTTATCTTCCTCATTTTCCTGTTTTTCGAGTCTCATATCGGAACCTGTTGCCTCGTTAATTCTGTGAACCAGCTTTTGCGCAATATGGAATATTGAAAATTTATCTTTAGCAGGCAAATTCTTGCTTGCACTGGCCATTAAACGATCAAATTGGTTTTGAGAATTTTCGTCAGATGAGGATAAAGCATTATCCGCACTCTTCACTTTTACGCTGCGCGATTCAATGGATGTTATGGCTACAAGTTCGTTTCCTGTTCTGATTTTATTGATAGACAAAGGGGCTAACACACTTATTCCCTTGTAGTTTTTTAATTCTTCGTCGGAATAATCGTTTTTGTCGTTATTCTGAGCAAGGTCAGGCTGTACCATTACATCTTCCTTCAAAACAGGTGTCTGATTTTCATTAGAAGATTTTGTATTTATCTTTTGAGGCTCAGCTTTTTCGGATGAAGCATCTTTCTTTGAAGAAGGCTGTAAAGGTTGTTGAACAGGAGCTTCTACAGAAGCCTGATGTACCGGAACCTGAATAGAAGCGATGTTTTTTACCGTTATCTTTTCGTTCTGATGTTCAAGGAAAAACATTCCGGCAACCAGCAGCACCGAAGCAGCTGCCGCATATGGAAGATAACTTACCAGCCGCCGCGAAAGAAGACTCTGCTTTAATGCCGATTTGTTATCGTAAATTATTGAATAATCGGGTATCAGTCGGGCCTTACGATACTGATTAAATAACTGTTGCTTAGACGTATCGTTTTCGGTTTCTTCTTCAAAAGCTGCTTTGTCCTGAGGAGTTAATAATCCTTCGAGATAGGCAATGCAACGTTCGTCGAATAAATCGTTGTGAATCAATCCTTTTTTCAGTGCACTTTTTGTCGAGAATTTAATCGGTTCCGGTTCGAGTTTTACCGGTTCATATTCTTCCATCATGCAGGCATATTCCGGATTTTCCGAAAGAAAAAATTCGAGTTTTACCGATTGTTCGGGAGTAAGGTTGCCTTCGATGTAATCGAGCAACCACGCTTCAATATTTTCTTTATTTAACTCTTTCATCCTAACACACTTTCGAGGTTGCCAATATAATTTTTAAGAAAAGTACGACCACGAAAAATATACACTTTTACCTGCGATTCACTTAATCCGGTAATTTCGGCAATTTCTTCGTAGCTGTAACCTTCGTAATCGCGAAGCAGAATAACCGAACGCTGTGTTTCGGGTAAGCGTCCGATGGCTTCGTGTAATATTTCCTGCAGGTCGCTGTATTGTTCGCTGTGCTGATATTGTTCGGGTTTTACGTTGTCAAGCCCGTCAATACGACTATCGCGCCGGATACCATCAATAAACGAATGGTAAGCCGTTGTATAGAGGTACGATTTAACTTTATCGCCGGCAACAGTATCGATTTTCACCCAAAGCTTTTCAAAAGTATCCTGCACAAGATCCTTGGCTTTATCCTCATCGCGTGTGTTTTTGAGGAGAAAGCGATAAATCCCGTCCGAATACAAATCAACCGCCTGGTTGTATTCACTAACTGTCATTTTCTGTCTTTTTTACTATGACGATGAAGAACCTGCAAATGTTACATTGCCTTGTTATTTTTTTCCGCCACATAGCTTATATGTCAGGTAAAATTACAGATTATGGCTAAATTTTCCTTATCGATTCTATGCAAGACTTTTAAGTCGATTTTTTGTTTCACCTGACGGGATATGCATCTGGATTTTCTAATAACTTCACAGGCTACTTCTATTTATACACTTTTTGAGGCCTCTCGAAATTAAGGATATACCCAAAATGAGGTATTTGTTAAAAGGGGTGTTTATTCGATTTTTGTAAATATCAAACAAGAAGAAAAAAGCATGAAATTCTCTACAAAAGCAATCGTAGTTGGGCAAGAGAAAGACCCGTCTACCGGAGCGGTTATTGTTCCGATACATCCGTCGTCAACTTTTGCATTCGACGAAATTGGTAAACATCGGGGGTTTGAATATTCGCGTTGCGGTAATCCTACCCGTACCGCTTTAGAAAACTGCCTGGCTTCGCTCGAAAATGGAAAATACGGACTTAGCTTTGCTTCAGGACTTTCTGCCGAACAAGCCGTTCTTTCTATTTTAAGACCTGGTGATCATGTCGTTTCTCCCGAAGACATTTACGGAGGTACATTCCGTCTTTTCGACAGTATATTAAAACCAATGGGAATCAATTTTACTTTTGTTGATGCAGCAGATCTCAATGCAGTAGAAAAGGCTTTTACGCCAAAAACAAAACTGGTATGGATTGAAACTCCGACTAATCCGTTGCTTAAGATCTTTGATATACAATCTATTGCTCATATAGCACATCAACATGGTGCACTATTGGTTGCCGACAATACCTTTGCCTCTCCTTATTTTCAGCAGCCACTTGCATTGGGAGCTGATGTTGTGGTACACAGCACAACTAAGTACATAAATGGACACTCAGACGTTATAGGTGGTGCTGTTGTTTTAAATGATGATAAGCTTTACGAGCAAATTTATTTTTATCAAAATAGTGTTGGAGCAATTGCAAGTCCTTTCGATGCATGGCTGACCCTTCGTGGAGTTCGCACTCTTGCTGTTCGTATGAAACAACATGAGGCTAATGCATTTGCCGTTGCTCGTTTTTTACAGGGACATCTTTCCGTCGAAGCGGTATATTATCCAGGGCTGGAAACACATCCAAACCATGAAATTGCAAAAAAACAGATGTCAGGTTTTGGCGGTGTCGTATCGTTCAAACTCAAAGGTGGAGAGGCCGAAGCTAATGTATTTTTTAAACGTTTAAAGCTCTTTGTACTGGCTGATAGTCTTGGTGGCGTTGAGTCTCTAGCCAATTATTCTACCCGAATGACACATGAGCATTTCCCGTCCGAATTAAAACAACGAATCGGAATTACCGATAATCTAATTCGCCTTTCAGTTGGTATTGAAGATATTGAAGATATTATTGATGATTTAAAAAATGCACTTTTATAATTAGTAGAAAAGGTAAACGAATAACTGCTGAGAAAATTCGTTTACCTTCTATTTTCCATAAAATTAAACAAGTTAAAACCTGATGTATCATCAATAAATCTATACCTGTTAACAGACTTTAGTTAAATAATTTACCTAAAACAGGAATTTGGCGAATGAGCCACGAAACAATAAAAGAGCAGGCGATGGCTGCAAGTCCGATGATAAAAAATTTAGAAATAGGGCTTAATACTAAGGCTTTGGCTAAAATCGAAATACTAATCAGAATCGGAGCGTGAAATACGTATACACCAAATACATTATCAGACATAAATTTAACCAGTCGATTTTGAGCTTGAAATTTGCTTTTTGCAATTCCCAAAAGAGCAATAATGAATGATACACAAAAGAAAGCTTCCCAAAAAGCATAAAGAAATGCAGGAAAGTTAAGCCCGCCATCAATAATTTTACTCCCTTCTGCTACATGTACGATCACTAAAACACTTATCCACAATGGAATACCGATGACAAATGCAACAAGCATCCATCTTTTTCCCATCTTTAAATCAATTTTTTCTTGTAGCTCTTGTTGCTTTGCTATTATTCCTGCACTAAACATGACAATATAACCTGAAAAATAGCAGAATTGCAGATTTTTAAACGATGTACCTACAGGAAAAACAAGCCGTATAATAAAAGCTATAATACTGATAACCAATATAAGCAGAACTAATGTTTTGGATGTTAATTGTACGTCTTCTATTTTGGGTAGCATTTTATGAATAGAGGCATATAGAACAGAAAAAATAAGAAGAGTAAGAGCAAACCATAATGGCCCCGACCAGCCTATGAATTCAAAGTGGGATATTCCTTCAAATAAAAAATTTGATACATTAACCTGAGGATAAGCCAATTTTACACACAGGGGATGTATTGTAAACATATAAATGAGCGTGGGTATCCCCAATCTGTACAACCTATCTGTAATAAATTTTTTTGTTCCTTTTCGTGCCAACGAAGCAGGAATAAAATATCCGGCAATAAAGAAAAACAGAGACATACTAAATGCCTGAGCATGGGACTGAAAGAAAGCAAAAAATAAGGTCGAAGGAATTGAAAGATGTGAAAATTCGGTATAATACCAGCTTCCTAAATGGCTATACGTTACGGCAGTATGTATCAGAACCACAATAAGAATGCAAAACACCCGAAGGTTGTCTATGTAATATAATCGTTTTTCCATGTCTGTTAATTTTGTTACGTCGTTATGACGAATGAATCTTATATTTAGTTACAGTCAGGAAATAGATGACCTGATAGGGTCTTTTTTGAGAAGAATCTATATAAAAGAAAAAGCTTCTCAAATAATTATATTGAGAAGCTTTTTTCTGGTAGCCTGTAGGGGAATCGAACCCCTATGTCAAGAATGAAAATCTTGTATCCTAACCGTTAGATGAACAGGCCGCACTATTTGCGATTGCGGTGCAAAGGTATGAAAGTTTTCTATTTCTACAAATATGGAAAGAAAAAAATCTTACTTTTTTTCAAAAAGCGATTGAGCGAAGGCTTTTAAATCAATTCCTGAAAAATTTCCTGAACTCATAATCAGCAAATTAGAGTTGTCTATATTTTTCTGTTTTAACTCATCAAAAAGTGATTTTGAGTCAGTCGAAACTTTCAATCCAACCTTTGAAAAAGCTTTTTCTACTTCATCTGTCGTTATAGGAGCAAGCTTTTTGTGCTCAATTGTGTGCGGATTGAAGTAAACATAAGCTTCGTCTGCCTTTTCCATGCTCCCTTTATAGTGCGAAAGAAATTCTTTGGTAAGACTGCTGAACGTGTGCAGCTCCATACAAGCAATTAATTTTCGTTCAGGATATTGTTCTTTTACTGCTTCAACCGTTGCTTTTAATTTTGAGGGAGAATGAGCAAAGTCGTAAAAAACGGATGATGAATCGTTGCCTGCCAGCGGTTGTAAACGACGGGCAGCTCCGTTAAACGAAGAAATTGCCTGATAAAACTCTGTATCCGAAATACCTGCACTTCCGCAAGCTTCCATTGCCGCCGAAAGGTTCATCAGATTATGGTGCCCAAATATCTGTAAAGGAATTTCTTGACCTTCGGGCGTAATCAAAAAGGTTTGTTTGCCACGAATTACGGATGGATGCGCTTTGTAAGGCGTTTTCTTTAAATGCTCAGGAGCTTTTTCGGCCACTTTTACAACTTCAGAATCTTCAGCACAATAAATCAATTGACCTTCTTCCTCGATAAGCCTTGTATAAATAGCAAATTGCTCTACATAAATTTCATAAGTGGGAAAAACATTTATATGATCCCAGGCAATGCCGCTGATAATTCCTACATGCGGACGATAAAGGTGAAATTTTGGACGAAGATCAATTGGAGAAGTAAGATATTCATCTCCTTCAAAAACTGCAATTTTTGCCGAATCGGACAACCGAACCATGGTATCGAAGCCTTCGAGCTGGGCACCGACCATATAATCGAAATCGAGTCCTGCATAGCGCATCACATGCATTATCATGGCGGTTATAGAGGTTTTTCCGTGACTGCCACCCACCACAATGCGCTTTTTATCGCGGGCTTGTTCGTATAAATATTCGGGATACGAATAGATTTTCAATCCGAGTTCTTTGGCTCGTACTAATTCGGGATTGTCTTCGCGTGCGTGCATGCCTAAGATAACAGCGTCAGGACGAGAATTGAGTTTTTCAGGGAACCAGCCAGTTTCGGCAGGCAAAAGGCCCTTGGCCAATAATCGTCCGCGTGCGGGTTCAAAAATCTCGTCATCCGATCCGGTAACGTTATACCCTTTTTCATGAAGAGCCAAAGCCAGATTGTGCATGGCACTACCACCTATTGCAATAAAATGTACGTTCATTTTTAGATATGCTTGACAAACAAAGGTAACAAAACAGCGTTTTTACTAAAATTGAAATAATAAAAAAGGCAGGTAAAATCCTGCCTTTCTATAATTGTTATATACCTGAGTTTACACGGTCATAATTTCGCCTTCTTTTTTAGCCATTGCTTCATCGACTTTTTTGATACCAAGATCAGTAATTTTCTGAACGGTGTCGGCAGCATCTTTTTCAGCATCTTCGGCTAAACCATCTTTTTTTAATTGTTTGATGTCTTCGAGTACATCACGGCGAACATTACGCATACTTACTTTAGCATGTTCACCTTCGTTACGGACTTGTTTGACCAAATCGCGGCGACGTTCTTCGGTAAGTACTGGAACGGATAAGCGAATTACTTCGCCATTATTCATCGGAGTAAGCCCAACGTTGGCTGCAAGAATTGCTTTTTCGATGGCATCGATCAGCTTTTTTTCCCAAGGCTGAACAATGATAGTGCGGGCATCGGTGGTGCTTACATTGGCTACCTGTGTGAGCGGAGTTTTAGTTCCATAATAATCGACAGCTACACTGGCAAGCATTGCTGGCGAAGCTTTTCCGGCACGTATTTTAAGTAAGGCATCGTCAAGATGTGCAAGCACTTTGTCCATCTTTTCTTTTGCATCATCAAGGTATAGCTGAACTTCAGAAGCGTCCATAATCTAATGATTGTGTTACGGTTATTAATCGCGCGAATTTATTTAATTTTTTACGATAGTTCCAATTTTGTCTCCCGAAAGAAGTTTTTTAAGGTTTCCGCGGGTATTCATGTCAAAAACAATAATTGGAACATTATTTTCTTTACACATTGTGAAGGCCGTGAGATCCATGATGTTAAGACCACGACTGTATGCTTCGTCGAATGTGATTTCGTCAAATTTCACCGCTTTGGGATCTTTTTCCGGATCGGCGGTATAAACCCCGTCAACGCGGGTACCTTTAAGTAAAACTTCGCATTCCGATTCTACTGCGCGTAAAGCTGAAGCCGTATCGGTTGTAAAAAACGGATTTCCGGTACCAGCCGAGAAAATGACGACTTCTCCTTTTTTAAGTGCTTCGATTGCACGGGGTTTACTGTAAGGATCGGCTACCGGTTCCATATGAATTGCAGTGAGTACATGTGCTTTGCGACCAATACTTTCGAGCGCCGACTGAATGGCAATACCATTAATAACGGTGGCAAGCATTCCCATGTAATCGCCTTTAACACGGTCGAAGCCTTTATCAACGCCTTTTAGACCACGAAAAATATTGCCTCCGCCAATAACAACGGCGACTTCAACGCCCATAGCTGCAATTTCATCAATCTGTTCGGCATATTCCTGAAGTCGTTTAGTGTCAATGCCGTAGTTTTGTTCGCCCTGAAGGGCTTCGCCACTGAGTTTCAGCAGCACACGTTTGTATCGGAGCATACAAGTTGAGCTTTAAATTTTATAGTTACAAAGGTAGAGATTTTTATATCCCTGCCTTTAAATAGTGAAAAAGAGTAAGCAGGAAATACATGATAACACTTATAAAAATTAGAATCGTTGTTTTTCAATGAAATAAACTTTAATTGCTCTGTTTTTATGGTCGGTAGCTTTTCCGTCTTGTGATATTTGCATTCGTGTATAGTTTACTGATTTTCGTAATTTTGCGCCCACATTTTTTGAATATGAAAATTAATTCACTCGATTTAGGATATCAGCCGGTATTTCTGGCTCCCATGGAAGATGTTACCAATCCGTCATTTCGGTTTTTATGTAAAAAATTTGGAGCCGACATGATGTATACCGAATTTATTTCGTCAGATGGGTTAATCCGCGATGCCGGTAAATGCCTGAAGAAACTTGAATTTTCGGACAGCGAACGGCCTATCGGAATACAGATTTACGGACATCTGCTTGATGCCATGGTTGAAGCTGCCCGTATTGCCGAAGAAGCGGATCCGGATGTAATAGACATAAATTTTGGTTGTCCGGTTAAGAAAATTGCCGGCCGTGGAGCTGGTTCAGGCATGATGCGCAATGTTCCTCTGATGGTTGCCATTACAGAAGCTGTGGTTAAAGCCGTTAAAAAACCGGTTACCGTAAAAACCCGACTGGGCTATGACGAGGAAAACAAAAATATCTGCGAAATTGCTGAGATGTTGCAAGATGTAGGAATTCAGGCTCTTACTATTCACGGGCGTACCCGCAGTCAAATGTACAAAGGATCAGCAGACTGGACACTTATTGGTGAAGTTAAAAACAATCCGCGCATACAAATTCCTGTTATCGGAAATGGAGACGTTGACAGCCCACAAAAAGCCAAAGAAATGTTTGACCGATACGGAGTTGATGCAATAATGATTGGTCGGGCAACGGTTGGTCGACCGTGGATTTTTAAAGAAGTGAAACATTATTTGCAAACAGGAGAACTTTTACAATCGCCCACTATTCATGAAATTGTAGATTTGGCAAAGTTGCATTTGGCAAAATCGCTCGAATGGAAAGGCGATAAAACCGGAATACTTGAGTTACGTCGTCATTTTTCTAATTATTTTAAAGGCTTGCCCAATTTTAAAGAAACTCGCTTAAAATTAGTTACCAGCAACGATCCTGCTGAAATACTTGATTTACTCGAATATATTGATAAAACCTGGGGCTCGGTCAATACCAGTTTTCCCGAAGGATTTACCATGGAAAAGTGGAATCAAAACGAGTAATGTATTAATTAGATATAGTAAAACAGCTTTCGGGTAAAAATCTTCTGCAAAATTCTGAGCTTTTTTACTCATTCCTTTCTAATTTTGTTTAGAATTAATCTATATAAACATAATTAGAAATTGAGCAATGTTACCAGAAACGGAAATACTTCCATTTAATGAAGAACAAAAACAACTAATAAATAACGTTTTAAATAGCTTTGACAGTCAGCAGATTAATTGGCTGGCGGGTTATCTTACCGGAATTGGACGGCAACCTAAAAAGAAAAAAAAGCCTGCACCTGTAAAGTCTATTCTTCAAACACCTGCATTTACACCTTCTTCTTTTCAGATTGCAGGACTTGATGTGGCTGATTTTACTATTCTTTGTGGTTCGCGAACCGGCAACGGACGTGCTGTTGCCGAGAAATTAAAGGAAGAAGCTCAGTTACGAGGATTAAAGGTTCATTTATTTAATACCAATGAATTTTTACTCAATAAATTAAAAGATATTCGGCAGTTAGTAGTTATTATAAGTACACATGGAGAAGGCGTTCCTCCGGCTGTGGCGCAGGATTTTTATGATTTTCTGCAGGATAAACGGGCTCCAAAGCTTAACAATACTAAATTTTCGGTTCTGGCACTCGGTGATAGTAACTATTTCAATTTTTGCAAAACAGGAGTTGAGGTGGATCAAATGTTTGAAAAACTTGGAGCTCAACGTTTTTTCCCTCGTGAAGATTGTGATGTGGATTTTTGGCCTTCTGCCAATAAATGGATAGACGGTGTTCTTAGTAAATTGGCAGTAAAATCGCCATCCAACGTAAAATCAGCTGCTTTAACGGTTTTACCAACGGTTAAAAAAAAGGCTTACAACAAGCAGAATCCATTTAAAGCAAAAGTTCTGCATAAATTCAATTTGAATGGAGAAGGTTCGGATAAAGAAACCTGGCATTATGAGTTATCAATCGAAGGCTCGGGTTTAGCTTACGAACCGGGAGATGCTGTTGGTATTTATCCGGTTAATTCTCCAAAACTGGTGCAGGATTTTATCCAGACGTTGTCTTTCAATCCGGCAGAACAACTGATGGTGGACGGTAATAAAATTACGCTCGAAGAATATTTACGCCGCGATGCAGAGATCGCCAGTTTATCATCAGAAGTTGTCCGGAAATATAATTTTTATGCCGAGAGTCCGCAACTGGAAGAAATACTGAAAGACAGCCTGAAGCTAAAAGAATTTCTTTATGGCAGAGACGTTATTGACTTGTTTACCGAATATCCCACCCGATTGAATGCCAGCGATCTTTCAGGTATTTTGCGAAAGCTTCAGCCAAGGCTATATTCAATTTCCTCAAGTCTGAAAGCTCATCCAAACGAGGTTCACCTGACCATTGCGGCGGTTCGCTATCATAATACCCGCGATAAAGAAGGGGTTTGTTCTACTTACCTGTCCGATCGCATTGACGATGAGGACTATGTGAATTTATTTATCGAAAAAAATACGGAATTCCGATTGCCATCCGACCCACAAAAACCTATCATTATGGTTGGTCCCGGAACCGGGATTGCTCCTTTTCGGGCATTTTTACAAGAACGCGAAGCAATTGGAGCTAAAGGTAAGAACTGGTTATTTTTTGGAAACCGCCATTTTGCCACCGATTTTCTTTATCAGGACGAATGGCAGACTTTACTTCGTAAAAAAACGCTAACGTACATTCATGCTGCTTTTTCGCGCGACAGCGAAAAGAAAAATTATGTGCAGAATAAAATGAAAGAATATGCCGCCGAGTTGTTCCGATGGTTGGAAAACGGGGCTTATTTCTATGTGTGTGGCGACATGAAAAATATGTGGCGAGATGTCAACCAGTCGCTTATCGAAATTGTTTCGCTGCAGGGGCATAAAACAAAAGAAGAAGCAGAAGCATACGTGCAGCAACTTCGTCGCTCTGGTCGCTACCAGCTAGATGTATATTGATTATCTTATTGTTCCATTAAAAAACAAGCGAAGGCTAATTTGTAAAAAGATTCACATGGCTTTCGTTTCTATTTTATCTCTTTTCATTTTTAATGACAGCGAAACGTTCGGATTCAAATTGTTAGAGAAACAGCTAATTAGTTCATAATATAAAACCAAAGGAAAGCTTGCGTTGGAATTTTTTGTAATTTAACCGCCTCTTTTGCATTGCAATTAACAGATAGTAAATAACGATACAATGACTCAGGAAGACTTGTTTAAAAAGCTGGTGGCCCACTGTAAGGAGTACGGCTTTATTTTTCCGTCGAGCGAAATTTATGACGGGCTCAGTGCAGTTTACGATTACGGACAATTAGGCGTTGAACTGAAAAACAACATCAAAAAATACTGGTGGGATTCGATGGTGCTTCTCCACGAAAACATCGTAGGTATTGATGCCGCTATTTTCATGCACCCTCGTACGTGGGAAGCTTCGGGACATGTTGGAGCTTTTAACGATCCGCTTATTGACAACAAGGATTCGAAAAAACGTTATCGTGCCGATGTTTTAATTGAAGAATTTTTGGCAAAGCTTGACGAGAAAATCGAAAAAGAAGTCGAAAAAGCTGCAAAGAAATTTGGAGACTCGTTTGATCGTGAACAATTTGTAAGCACTAATCCTCGTGTGCTGGAAAATCAAGCTAAACGCGATGAAATTTACGGTCGTTTTGTAAAAGCACTTGAAACCACCGATCTTACTGAACTTCGTCAGATAATTATTGATGCCGAAATTGCATGTCCTATTTCGGGAACCCGAAACTGGACAGAGGTTCGCCAGTTCAATCTGATGTTTGATACCCGCATTGGCTCAGTAAGCGACGAAGCAAATATTATCTATCTCCGTCCCGAAACAGCTCAGGGTATTTTTGTTAATTACCTGAATGTTCAGAAATCGGGACGCATGAAAATTCCGTTTGGAATTGCTCAGATTGGTAAAGCTTTCCGTAACGAAATTGTTGCACGCCAGTTTATTTTCCGTATGCGCGAATTCGAACAAATGGAAATGCAGTTTTTCGTACGTCCCGGAACCGAACTCGACTGGTTTGAAAAATGGCGCCAGCAACGACTCAAATGGCATTTGGCACTGGGTATAGATCCTGCTAAATACCGTTTTCATAAACACGATAAACTTGCGCATTATGCCAATGCTGCTTACGATATTGAATTCCATTTCCCGTTTGGTTTTAAAGAAGTTGAAGGAATTCACTCCCGCACCGATTTCGATTTAGGTAATCATGCCAAATTTTCGGGTAAAAAAATTACTTATTTTGATCCTGAACTTAACGAAAGTTATGTTCCTTATGTAATCGAAACTTCTATTGGTGTTGACCGTATGGTGTTGCTTACACTTGCCAATGGTTTCTGCGAAGAAAAAATCACCAAAGAAGATGGTGGAACCGACGAACGTATTGTTTTGCGTATTCCTCCGGCTCTTGCACCAGTTAAACTGGCGGTATTGCCCCTTACCCGTAAAGATGGTTTGCCCGAAAAAGCAGAAGCTATTCGCAACAGTCTGAAATTCGATTTCAACTGCCAGTTTGATGACAAAGATTCGATTGGCCGTCGTTACCGTCGTCAGGATGCTATTGGAACTCCGTATTGTATTACGATTGACCATCAGACGCTCGAAGACGATACTGTTACGATACGTGACAGAGATACCATGCAACAGGAACGTGTTAAAATTGAATCTTTGCGTGAATTATTGAGCAATCGTGTAAGCATAAGGAGTATGCTTGAAAAAAACTAATGTTTTAAATCTATATTACCATGAAAAGCCGAAATCTTTTATAGATTTTCGGCTTTTTTATTCTGGTGCAGTAAAAATATGTATTTTTGACATTGAAAGTTTGCACTCGTCAGTAAACTGACAGAGAAGCGGAGATGAATGAAGGGATGGAATGAAAGTTTTTCCGGGTGCAACGGGGGGTTAGTTATGTTTAATATTTCTGTAAAGCAATTTGCAGTGTTGCACCCGGTTATTTTAATTTTATCATAGATTGGAGAGTTGTTGGAAAACACTCTCCTTTTTTTATATCTTGGCTTTTTTAGTAATTCACTAATCCTTTTTATTAAAAACAACACCATGAAAATTAAAATTAGTTTTATCCTGTTGTCGCTTCTTCTGTCTTCTGCTCTTATGGCACAGACAGCTAAAAAGAAAAAAGCGAAAGAGACAAAGTCAGAAGTTGCTGTCGATCAGTTTGCAGAAGTAGTAGCCATCGAAGATGTTTCGAGTTCTGCATCTTCTGATCACAGTTCTTTTGAACCTTTGCATAGCATTCGATATAACGATAAATATGAAGTGTATAGCAGAATAAACGATCGTTTTGATTTTTATTGCGAAAAATATTCAAAAAACAGATACAATAATCTTGGAATTGTTGATAAGGATGGAAATGTAATTTTACCTCATTTATTTTCAAAAAGTTATAGCAACTCTAACAGTTATGAAGTATTGCTTAATATGAATAATAATTATGGCTTATTTAATCTTAACGAATTGCGCTGGAGTATTCCGATGGAATACGAAGATTTGAACGATCTTGGAAATAATTTATATAGTGCCAAAAAGAATGGTAAATGGGGTGTTGTTGACGATAATAATTCTGTTATTGTCCCTTTTGAATGGTCTCAGATAAGCAATATATCTGGTCTTGATAACTATATAATAGTTACTTCCAACGAATACCCCAATAGATTTAAAGGTGTTTATAGTCTGGTTGAACGAAAGTTGGCAATTCCGTGTATATACAGTTCGCTGTATAAAATTGACAGACAAAATTATTTTCTGGTTAACAAAGATTCTAAAAGTAATATTATTGATATAAATAATATTCAGCGATTTAGCAAATGGTATGATGAAATAACCGTTCCTTCACGCGGACGTAGTTATTATATCGTTAAGATCGATAATAAATTTGGGGTTATAGACGATAATGAAAAAGAAATAATTCCGGTCGAATATACCGAATTTGCAACTTATCCATATTCAGATGGTTCGTATCTTGCACGTAATAAAGAAGGTAAATATGGTTTTATTCTTATAGACGGTCGAGTTACGCTTCCTTTTGAATATGATAATTTAACTCGTCGTTATAACGATAATGTCGTATCCGTTCAGAATGGTAAATGCGGTTTGGTTCAGGTAAATGCAGGAGTTCCATACGAAATTGTTACCTGTGATTACGATGATATTAAAAGTGGAAGTAAAACATTTATTGTTGAAAAAAATAAAAAATTCGGATTGCTCGATATTTATGGTAAACTCATTACCCCGGTTGAATACGATTCACTTGAATCGTTGGACGAAAATGCAGGTGATGGCGCTATTTATAAGGCAAAAAAGGAAGGGATCTATCAACTTATTAATGAACAAGGAAAAGTCGTTGGGCAAGAATTATTTACTGATATTTCAATTATTCCCAAAAAGAATAATGACTCTTATTCCAATTTGCGCTTTACTTATATGAAAGCAAAACAAAAAAATGCTAAGTATTGCATTATTGATAAAGTAGGTAAAATTATCTCGAAACCCATTTTTGAGGATATTGTATCTGAAAGCGAAAATATTTTTATTGTCAAATCAAATAGCAAATTCGGAATGTATTCTTTGCTAGATCAGAAGCTTAGTGTTAATTATAAATACGATCTCATTATACGAACCGACAATAATTATTACGGTTTTCTAGGAAATAAAATAGATTTCTTAATTGTAAAATCGGGACAAGTTTCGACGGTGAGTACGGTTAAATAGTTACGAATAGCTTCAAACATCAAAAAAGCGTGGAAAATAGACTCTGATAGCAGAGTGTTTTTATTCTTAGAGCCTGTTTAAATTATGATTGACAAGTAAATAGGAATCGGTTAATTTGGGTTAGAAACTTTACCACAAGTTATGTATCCGACAAATATCTCCGATTCCCAGTACGAAATTATAAAAGGGATTATTAATGACAAACGAAAACGTAAGTATAACTTACAAAGTATTCTCAACGCAATCTTCTATATCAGTCGTAGTGGTATTCAATGGCGCTTATTGCCAAAAGAGTTTCCATCCTGGCAACTAGTATATTATTACTTTAGGAAGTGGAAGCTCAAAGGAATATGGGAAATAGTTCTGACAAAATTGCGAGAGATGGTACGTGAAAAGCTAAAACGAGAAGCCAGCCCAAGCTTAGGTATCATTGATTCGCAATCTATAAAGAACAGTGAATGGGGCCTTCCGGACAAAGGATTTGACGGTAATAAAAAGATTAAAGGACGTAAAAGACATATTGTAGTGGATTGCTTAGGTTTTCTTCTATGTGTTGTAGCGACTCAAGCTAATATACATGATAGTGTTGCCGCCGAAACAGTATTGAAACGAATGAAAGGCAAATACCCCAGATTATCCAAAATATTAGCAGATGGAGGATATTTAGGAGAACGTTTAGTCGAAGTAGCTCGTTCATACTTAAAATGTGTATTTGAAGTAGTAACCAGAAGTGATGAGAGCAAATTCAAAGTGATTCCAAAACGATGGATAGTTGAGCGTTAATAGCTTGGTTTAACTGGCATAGACGTCTGAGCAAAGACTACGAAGCTAACATGGATTCCAGCGAAGCTTGGGTTCAAATCGCTTCAATTTCTTTTTTAATTAGAAAAATTTAAACAGGCTCTTAAAGTATCAACGCACGAATCATAAATCTTGCAGAGCATATAGATTAAATAAATCTTGTAAAATAATTGTTAAAAATTTAATGTAAAATGGCAACCCAAAGTGTAAAAATTTAATAAAATACGAGCATACTTCAAACTCTTTATATTAATTGACAACATAATACAAAAATTTATAAGCCAGCCTTTACAATCATTAAGGTTTATCTACTCTTTGTTTAGTCATACTCTTCATCAGCCATTTAATTTTATGCGAAAATTCTTTTTGTAGTTTTGAAAACAAAGTATGCTTCTTTTTTCTCAAAAAATAACCATAAACACTGTAAAGACTTACTATGAAAATTAAACGCAAAACTTTGCTACTCGTAATCGGCTCTGTAGTTATACTAGGAGTTGGATTACAAGGACGTTCGGTAACATCAAAAACAAAAATTGATGTTGCTGCCCAAAGCGATACTACACGAAGTATCGCACAATACTTCACTCCGGTTACTACAACAGAGAAGGTTCCGGATTCTGAAGGATTTATTCAACGTTGGGTACTTCTGGAACCCATTAACAAACCAAACCGTAGCAATACTGTTTTTACAGACAGCTACTTGAGAGCAGCATTCGCAACTGAGTATTTTCCAAATCAGTTTACCGTTCTTCCAAAAAACGGTGAAAAAGTAAAAGTGGGAGAGCAGGAATTAACCTGGCATGCACTGGATAGTAAAAATTTCAATGTCAAATTGTTTCGTTTTGCTTATGGATTAAAAAAAGAAACATATGGCGTTCTTTTTTGGGCAGTAACAGTAGTCAACTGTCCACGCGAAATGAAAAATGTAAGAATGGCGGTAGGCTCAAATTCGGCATCAATGTGGTGGCTTAATGGCAATGAAGCAGTAATACTTTCGGGAGACAGGCGCATGGTAATGGACGATTGCGTTTCAACCCGTTTGACACTTAACAAAGGAAAAAATATAATAAGGGGAGCCGTCATTAATGGTCCCGGAATGAGCGATTTTTGTGTACGCTTTTTGGACGAACATGGGCAGCCGATAAAAGACCTTACGATTAAGTGTGAGTAGGTTAATTAAACTTCAATATAGATTGAATGATGAGATGGAGCTATTATAAACCTTATAATTATAAGCTTCATAAACACTACTCAGAAAAATTAATGACACGTAATTTTTTCCAAGCAATTAAAAAACAAACCATTACTAATGAAATTAAATATTAAAATAATGCGCGCAACGGCGCTGCTATCTGTATGTTTAACCGGAACAGCGATAGCTCAGGTAGGAAAACCATTTATACACGATCCATCGACCATTATGGAATGTGAAGGAAAATATTACACATTTGGTACAGGCGGAGGAGGACTAATTTCCGACGATGGTTGGACATGGAACGGCGGTGCAGTACGCCCCGGTGGAGGAGCAGCTCCTGATGTTGTAAAAATCGGCGATCGATATCTCGTAACTTATGGCGCAACCGGTGGCGGTCTGGGTGGCGGGCATAATGGCAGAATACTAACGATGTGGAATAAAACACTTGACCCGAAATCTCCCGATTTTAAATTTTCGGATGCGGTTGTCGTAACTTCATCCGATGGCATAGAAGACAATGATGCAATTGACCCCGGACTTCTTCTCGACCCAACCGATGGCCGTTTATGGTTATCTTATGGCACCTATTTTGGATTTATCCGTCTTGTAGAACTTGATCCCAAAACCGGAGGACGTATAGAAGGAAATAAGCCAATCAATATAGCCATTGACTGCGAAGCCACCGATTTGATTTATCGTGACGGATGGTATTATCTACTCGGCACCCACGGAACCTGCTGCGATGGTGCAAACTCAACCTACAATATTGTTGTAGGGCGTTCCAGAAAAGTAACCGGCCCTTACCTCGATAATGTAGGAAGAGACATGTTAAAAGGTGGCGGTAAAATGGTTATTGCGGCTGGTGGAAGAGTTGCAGGGCCCGGCCATTTTGGGCGCATAATACAGGGTGACGGAATTGAAAAAATGTCTTGTCATTATGAAGCAGACTTAGATCAGAGCGGACTTAGTGTATTAGGTATCCGTCCATTATTGTGGAAAAACGGATGGCCGGTTGCCGGAGATAATTTCAAAGAAGGAACTTATGAAATTGAGTCTGAAAGAAGAGGGTATGCATTGGAATTAGCCGTAGATTTTGTGCGAATGCCAGGGGGAATGCACTGGTTTAACCGGGATAAAAATGAACCAGTAAAACCTATTGCTTCTCAGGAACTAGCAGATGTAATAAAGACCTGGCCAACCGGTAATACAGCAATAAGAATAGGAGACTATATGTTTCGCCCACATCAGAAATGGAGCATTACAGCCGTTCCTAATGCTGGTGGATATTTGGGAGCACCATACTATAAAATAGTAATTGAGGGAACAGACCGCGCATTAGCAGCAACAGCGGATGCCGAAGTAATAACCGTTCCTGCATTTACCGGAGCACCTGAGCAATTATGGCAAATTGATCAACTGACCGATGGAACCTATAGAATTATGCCTAAAGTAGTGCCAAATTCAAATAAAAAGCTGGCACTAATATCTTCCGGAGACAGCACACCAACGCTCGCAGAATTTGATATGAATAGTGACAATTCTAAATGGAATTTTAAAGCTCACTAAAATATTTTTTAAGGTAGACGCTTATCTATGAACTCTGTAAAAAATAAAACCGCTTAAAATTTTCATTTTAAGCGGTTTTATTTTTTGAAATTGTTTTTGCGGAAAGCGAGGGATTCGAACCCCCGGTACCCCGAAGGGCACAACAGATTTCGAGTCTGCCCCATTCGACCACTCTGGCAGCTTTCCTTGAGGCGGCACAAAGTTATCATTTTCATTCAAAATACACTCTTTGATGTCAAAAAATCAGGCGAATCAATACTAGTTTTTGCATAAATACACATATAAAACTGATTATCAGCGATTAATATTTTTTTTACAGATTGTTTTGCTCAAAGGAAAAAAACTCTATTTTTGCACTCCACAAGCGTACACCATTTGCCCGGATGGCGGAATTGGTAGACGCGCTGGTCTCAAACACCAGTGAGGTTAAACTCGTGCCGGTTCGACCCCGGCTCCGGGTACGCTAAAGAGGTTCTGACTATTGGTCAGAACCTCTTTCTTTTTAATATCCACTGCTTATTATAACATTAGATCCATTCAAAAAGGCTGAATACGAGCGTAAAGAATACGAGGCTTTGCTTCCATTCATCGGATAGGCAATGCCGTCGTCATGAACTAAAAATTGAGAATTGCAGCATGGGCATTTTAAAATACTACCCCAACTGGTAGTATCAAGTGTACAATAACCGTCTTTTGTGTAGGTACAGGTAGCATCAAAAGCATAGAATGTGGTAAAAGAGCTGCGGTAAAGAGCAATACCCCGGCCTTTTATCCGGTTGCTGCCACTGAGAGTATACATTGGTATTTTTGAACCGGCTATGGTAACCTGTACATAATTATTAGAATCAGGCGTGAGTAATGCCAGCTGACTTACGCCAAGATTTGCCAACTCACTGTTTAATGACAAGGAGAGATAAACCGATTGAACAGGGACTGGATTTTCTTCGTCAGTACAACGTAAAGTAATACCCAGAAGCAATATCAACATAAAATATTTAAGTACCTTTGACTTCATCGTTTGTTATTTATGCGAAAATAAACTTTTCAGAAACCATTTATTATGGAAACGCACGAAGTTGTAAAATCTGATTTGGGCGGCCTGATTTATATTCTGGTTGCTATTGTATTTGCCATCTGGTCGGGAATAAAAAAAGAACAAAAACGAAAAAATGCAGGCAAAACATTACTTCCCGGAAGCCAAGATCCGGAAGAAACAGACGTGCCACGCCGAACAGTGATTTTCCCTGAGTTAGAGGATATTCTGATTCCGAAGCCACAGGTAACTGAAATAAAACCAAAACAAGCCGAAGTTTCTACACCCAAAGCTGCTTTTAGTACCGGATTTGGAAAGGAACAAGATCTTAAACCTACTGTAAACCAACAGGAAAAACCAATTTTATTAGAAGATAACGAACCTGTTGCTGTTCATCCTTTGTTGGCAGGAGGGCTAGATTTACCAAAAGCAATTATATATGCTGAAATATTAAAGCCCAAATACTTAGATTAAAATCACTTCTTTTTTTTGAATTTGCAAAATCTTTCTTTTTTGATACCTTTGCCAAACGGCTAAGCCGAAAAAAACATAGTTAAAATTGTGAGGAAAGGGTTCCGATTTATCGGGATTCTTTTTTGTTTATTATGGTTGTAATTCTTAAAAACTAACAACGCAATGCCCAAAGTTTCTTACGTAACCGAAGAGGGACTCCAGAAGCTGAAAGATGAACTGGAGCATCTCAAAAGTGTTGAACGTCCTTCGATCTCCCGTCAGATTGCAGAAGCTCGTGATAAAGGCGACCTGTCGGAAAATGCTGAGTACGATGCAGCCAAAGAGGCACAAGGGCTTCTCGAAATGCGTATTGCCAAGCTCGAAGACATTGTGGCCAATTCGAGAGTTATAGACGAATCTAAAATCGACACTTCTAAAGTTCAGATTTTAAATAAAGTAACTCTTTTAAATAAAAAGAATAAGGCCAAAATGAGCTATACCTTGGTGTCCGATAGCGAAGCCAATCTCAAAGAAGGCAAACTCTCGATTAACACACCAATCGCAAAGGCTTTGCTTGGCAAATCTGTAGGCGAAGTAGTTGAAGTTCAGGTTCCTTCTGGAATGGTGACACTAGAGATTCTTGAAATTTCGCGATAGCTAAAATTAAACGCTCATGAGTACAATTTTTTCAAAAATTATTCGTGGCGAAATACCTTGTTATAAGGTTGCCGAAAATGAAAAGTACTTTGCTTTTCTTGATATTAATCCTTTAACACCAGGGCACACTCTTGTAGTACCCAAAAGGGAAAACGACTATATTTTTGATCTGGATGACAACGAGATAGCCGGATTAATGGTTTTTGCAAAAAAAATTGCAGTTGCTATTGATAAAACAATGGGTTGTAAACGTGTTGGTGTTGCTGTAATAGGGCTCGAGGTTCCTCATACTCACATTCACCTCATTCCTATTAAAAAAGAAGGAGATATGAATTTTGCGAATAAGAAATTATCACTTCCTCCCGACGAAATGCAGGCAATAGCTGATAAAATAAGTAAAGCGCTCTAACGAGCGCTTTTTTTGTATCTTATTTTAAAGATTTTTACTGAATAAGAAAAGCAATGGCAATGCTACCTAACAGTATTGCATCAAACGAAAGATCGAGTAACCATGTTTGTTTAGCTTCGGCATAAAACTGAGCCAGTAAAAACGAAACTGGAATAGCAGCTATTATAAATATCTCGATCCCCACACCAGGCAGTACGGCATATAAAAGAATACTGATCAGAAACATATAGAAGAACAAAAAATAACTTTTTCCGGCCTGAATTTTTTGTCCCTGCAATTTTCGATTAGCAAAAACCGACGCAACAATCAAAATCATTGCAATCAGTCCAATATACAGAACCTGAGAAAGATGTAACTGCTTATCTGCTTCCTGATTAATACTTGCTAAAAAAGGCTTTAAAAATTTCAGAAAATCTTTTTCTGCAAAGAAATAATAAGAAGCCAGAAAGAAATAAGGCAGCAGCAAACCTATAAAAGTAAAAACCCACTCGCGCCAGCGAAACGGTCTGAAAAGGATCAAAGCAGCCCATGCCGTTATTATATAAGCCAGCGCCGGCACATAACACATTCCGGATATACCAATTAGCATAGAGCCTTCAAAAAAGCCCATCGCTTCGCCCTCTTTTCGATATGAATCAATAAACCGATCGACAGCCATAATAAGAAAAAGAGCGGCAACATATACCGGATTCAGCCATTTTATTTCAGCAAAAGAACCCGAAATAGCTACAAACAAAAAGGCAGTAAGATAGGTTCTGCGCGAAATTAAAATGTACTGATTGGTAAGTCTGAGTGTTAATAATGCAATAACCAGCGTAAAAACAGCAGCAAAAAATGGCGATAAAAATGCATTATTTTCAAAAACTTTTAACGGCATAAACAAATCACCCTCAACGCCTTGCCCTAAAAATCGAGGCCCGTTAATAAACGAAGGCAAAAACAGCACCGCCAACAGCAATACAATGCTGAAAAGCATGATGGGCGATGCAGAGCGGGATGACTTGAGAAACATACAGTTAAAGTATATTATAAATCGAAACCAATGTCTCGACGGAAGTAAACTCCATCAAAATTAACTTTGGCTGCATTTCGGTACGATTTGTTTAACGCTTCGAACATGCTTTTTCCGTACGAGGTAAACGCAATTACCCGGCCACCATTGGTTAAAACTTTGCCATTTTCTCCATGCTTTGTTCCTGCATGAAAAACAATACCTTCTTCAACCGATTGTAAACCATTAATTTCAATACCTTTTTTATAATCGCCCGGATAACCACCCGAAACCTGCATTACCGTTGTTGCATACCGACTGTCAATATAAATTTCTTTTTCGTTAAGATTTTCATCGGCTACAGCCTGAAAAAGTTCAACAATGTCATTTTGAACGCGGGGAATAACAACTTCAGTTTCAGGATCTCCCATCCGACAGTTATATTCAATCGTATAGGGATCGCCTCCTACGTTGATTAATCCAAAAAAGATAAATCCTTTATACGAAATGTTGTCTTTCTGCAACCCTTCGACCGTAGGACGAATGATACAATCTTCCACCTTTTTCATAAATTCTTTAGAAGCAAACGAAACTGGAGAAACAGCTCCCATGCCTCCGGTATTTGGACCGGTATCGCCCTCGCCAATGCGTTTGTAATCTTTAGCTTCGGGCAAAATCAGATAAGACTTACCGTCGGTAAGAACAAATACCGATAATTCGATACCAGAAAGAAATTCTTCGATAACTACAGTATTACCGGCATCGCCAAATTTGCCACTCAACATTTCATTGAGTTCATTTTTAGCTTCTTCTAAATCATTCAGAATAAGTACGCCTTTTCCGGCAGCCAAACCGTCAGCTTTCAATACATAAGGAGCCTGCAGAGTAGCTAAAAAATCGGCGGCTTTCTGCTCATCTCCTTTGCAAAAGCTTTGATAACGGGCTGTAGGAATATTATGACGAATCATAAACTGCTTAGCAAAATCTTTGCTGCCTTCGAGCATAGCTCCTTGTTTGGAAGGGCCAATAACAGGAATGTTCTTTAATTCGTTGTTTGACAAAAAATAATCGGCAATACCAAGAACAAGCGGTTCTTCGGGACCCACAATTACCATGTTGACCTTGTTTTCTTTTACGAAATGAGCAACGGCATCAAAATCGTTGGCCGAAATAGCAACATTAGTGCCACAAGAAGAAGTACCCGCATTACCAGGAGCAATGTACAAGTTATCAACCTCATCGCTTTGCGATATTTTCCAAGCCAAAGCATGTTCCCTTCCTCCGGAACCTAATAAAAGAATATTCATGGTATTTCTAAAAATTTATACCGGACTTACCCGGTATCCCCGTTTATAATCGTGCAAAGCTACGAATTATCCCTACGGTGGCGAAACCCAATAATAAAAATGTTCTTAAAATTCATTCAATTAACGCATTTTGTTTTTTTCAGTTAGCTTGTTTTTCAATTCGGGTTTGCATAAAATTTCGATTCGGACTTATATTTGAAGTTTAACACAAAAAATTCGTTGAGAACAATTGACAAATTAAAATTTATTGAAAAACAAAACATTATGGCTGACGAAAAAAAAGAAAAATGGACTAATTATCTGGCATTAACAACTGTTTTAATTGCAGTATGTGCAACGCTCTCTACTTTTAAAGGAGGAGGTTATAGTACCCGTTCGCTTATGAGCCAATCAAATGCCTCCGATCAATGGGCCCATTACCAGTCTAAAAGCTTAAAATCGTATATCTTTGAAATGCAGAAAGATAATCTGGAAATGCAACGCAACATGCTTACTTCAAAAAGCGATATTGCCAAGTATGACGAAAAAATTGCCAAATACGATGCTAAACTGAAACAATACGATGCAGACAAAGATGAAATCAGTAAAAAAGCAAAGGTATTTGAAGAAGAACGAGAATTAAGCAAGCAACATTCTTCGGCATTTGGTATCGCGGTAATTTTCCTGCAAATTTCAATTTTGCTTTCATCCATTGCAGCCTTAATCAAGCGTAAGTATGTTTGGGTTATCAGCCTGGTTATCGGAGCTTTTGGTGTTTTTTACTTTTTTGACGGATTTTTTCTGTTTTTAAAGTAAACAGTATCTTATAAGTTGCACAATATTTAATAATTTAATTCAAAGTATTGTAATATTGTGCACTTATCTCTTACTTTTGGACTTCCGAATAAATCTGAAAATATAAAAATGATGAAAAATCTGATATTCCCTTTAGCCCTGATTCTCGTTTTTGCAGCGTGTTCTAAAAGTGAAGATAATTCAATCACTTCGTCGGTAAAGCCTTTGCCAGCAAGTATTACAACCATTGACACAACCGGCGGAATTGCAAAAGCAGACACGTCCGTCTTCCATTTTGAGTACGATTCGCTTAGCCGGGTAACTAAAGTTTCGGATAAAGATGGCTTTTATACATACGATTATGCTTCTAACGGAAACTTGTTAAAACGCAGCAGGTTTTCAACCGATTCGGTTATGCAGGAATATCGGGTATTCTACTATTCTCTGAACAAGGTTGTTAAAATTGAAGATTATAATAATATCGGGGCAAAGTCGATATTAGGTTCAAAACGTAAGTTTCATATAAAATCAGGCATTACAACGGGTGAATTTGTTTTGCAAAACTGGTATGCATTTGATTATTTAACAGGTACTTCTCAAATTGACAGCATATATGCCGCCATTTCTGTAAATACACCCAATTATTATCAAAAAATGGCTTACGATGGTAAAGGGAATATCGCTTCATGTTCCATTCAGGGAAACAACAAAGGTTCTGTTGTAAATCTGTCCAGTACCACTTACACCTACGATACAAAAAACAATGTATTTAAAAATTATCCTAATAATGTTGATTTACTTATAGATAGTATTGGAAGTATTGGAACTAATAATGTTCTTAAAGAAGCCAAAACTACATTTGCATCAGATGGTTCAAGTAGCAGTTTAGAAACGCAATATGAAATTACGTACAATAATTACGGTTACCCTACCGAGATAAAAGGAGGAAAAAAGATTGTAACCATAACTTACAATACAGATAAAACAGCTACAACAACGACAAGCACGACAACAACAAACAAAAAGAAATAGCAATAGAAAATAAACATAAAAGGAAAAAGGCTGATGAGTTAAGCTCATCAGCCTTTTTCCTTTTATGTATTTCAATCAGAACAACCCGTTTACCTGAGCTTCAACTTTATCAAGAATACTGCGCAACGAATCGGCATTATCGATAAAATCGTTTTTATCCACATCGACAATAAGTTTACGACCTAATGTGTAACTGTCAATCCAGGCTTCGTAGCGTTCGTTAAGGCGCTGAAGATAATCGAGCCGTATGCTGGTTTCGTAAGCTCTGCCGCGCTTTTGTATCTGCCGGACTAATGTTGGCACCGATGCACGCAGATAAATCAGCAAATCGGGCGGCTGAATGTATGAAACCATGAGCGAAAACAATGACATGTAATTATCGTAATCTCGCATTGACATCAGTCCCATGTCGTGAAGATTAGCTGCAAAAATATAGGCATCTTCGTAAATAGTACGATCCTGTACCACTTTGGCTCCATTCCGGCGAATTTCGTTAACCTGATTAAAACGGTTTTGTAAGAAATAAACCTGCAGGTTAAAAGCCCAACGCGACATGTCCTGATAAAAATCGTTGATGTAGGGATTTCCGTCCATGGTTTCGTAATGGGCCGTCCAATTATAATGACGGGATAGTATTTCGGTAAGCGAAGTTTTTCCCGAACCAATGTTTCCTGCGATGGCGATATGCATAAGTTTTAAAATCTGTTTAATTTGGTAAACGAAATAAATGAATATAAAGTAAACTTTCAAGAGGTCACGGCGTTTGTTCGAATATTACAAACCCGTTTTTATTCCATCCGATATATTTATTCTGCAATAAATGAAGGATATACTTATTTTGGAACGGTTGCCATTTTTCACTTTGTTTGCCATTGAGAATTTCTATTACAGAAAAACCCTGATCCGACGAAACCTCAATCTTTCCTGCATTCAGCTTTGCCGATAAAACTTCTTTTATAGGAAAAAAAGTAAGCTGATTACCAAACCGATCGAATACATAAATGCCTTTACCTCTTATCAGTAAAAGTAAATGATTTTCGGTTTCCTGCATGCGGCAAGTGTCAGATATACTTACAATGCCGGTTAGCGTCTGGCTTTGTACAAGAAGACCAAAATTACGATCGTAACATTTTAACCGAAAATCCTGCCGGTCAATTAACCAAAACGAACCTCTGGTTGAATTGCAGACGGTTACAGGCGAAAGCGAAGTAATACGGTCAAGTGCAACAGATTGTTCGAGTTTCGAAAGAGTACGATCGAGAAACGTAATGGTATTTTGATCGGGGTAAAAAAGCAGAATTCGCATAGGATCGCTAACATCGGTTACAGCCGGGCTTCCTGCAATATTGTCCGTATAATGGTATAATTCTTTTCCGTTCTCGTTGTATTTGGTTATGGTTGCATCTGATATAACATAAATATTGCCCAGCATATCTGTTGTAACCTCATCGGCAACAATATTAACATTAGCAAGTACCGCAGTAGTTTGAACCGAAGAATCGGCCACAGAACATAATAATGTAACGAGTAAGCTGGCTAACATTTTAAGGTTGTTTATTCTTATCGGCGAAAGCCAGAATTTCTTCTACATATTTACGCTCGTTCGATAAACGTGGCATTTTGTTTTGCCCGCCAACTTTACCTTTCTCTGTAAACCAATTGTAAAAAGTTCCGGGAGCAACAGCATGTACTATTGGTAATTCGAGTGTAATGTTATTGTAGCGTTTCGCTTCATAATCGGAATTTTGCGATTTAAGTGCATTATCAAGAATGTCGACAAAAAAAGCAAGATTTTCAGGAGGTCGTTCAAATTCAATAACCCATTCGTGAGCTCCTTTGGTTTTAATATCCATAAAACGAGGAGCAACGGTATATTCACTTATCAGTGCATCGGTTTTTTCGCAGGCCGTTTTTAAGGCCTTGTCGGTGTTATTAACAATCACCTCTTCGCCAAATGCATTGATAAAATGCCGGGTACGTCCTGAAATTTTAATCTTGTAAGGACTGGTAGAGGTAAAAATAACGGTATCGCCAATAATATAACGCCAAAGCCCTGCATTAGTAGAAATTACCATTGCATAATTAACTCCTTTCTCAACTTCAGAAATGGAAAGCACGCGAGGATTGTCGCTGTGAAATTCATCCATGGGAATAAATTCATAGAAGATACCATAATCGAGCATTAACAGCATATCGTCCCGTAACGGATCGTCCTGCATGGCAAAGAAACCTTCGGAAGCATTGTAAGTTTCCATATAATGCATGGATGATGAAGGTATAATCTTTTTATATTGTTCCCGATAAGGTGTAAAGCTAATTCCCCCGTGAATAAAAAGTTCGAGATTAGGCCATACTTCGAGCAAGTTGTTTTTGCCGGTACGCTCAAGAATGTAACGAATCATAACCATTGTCCAGGATGGAACTCCGGCCAGATTTGTAACATTTTCATTACGGGTAGTTTCTAATATCTTTTCGAGTTTTTCTTCAAATTTCGGAATCAGTACAATTTCGGACTTTGGCGTGCGGATAAAATCGACCCACCAGGGAAGATTTTCAATTAAAATCGCCGAAAGATCGCCATAATAAGACTGATTGCTGAAATTGTCAATCTGGTGACTGCCTCCAAGCGTAAGGCCTTTCCCATACAACACTTTCGTTTCCGGATAATTATCGACATACATGGCTATTACATCTTTGCCTCCACGAAAATGACAATCTTCCAGTGCTTCCTGACTTACCGGAATAAACTTACTTTTATCGCTTGTTGTTCCCGACGATTTGGCGAACCACTTAATTTCGCTTGGCCACAAAAGATTTTTTTCGCCCTGACGTAAACGGTCAACATAAGGCTTTATTTCTTCGTAGGTTTGTAAAGGAACACGTTGCTGAAATTCACGGATAGTGCGGATCTCGTCATAACGATATTTTTTTCCCCACTCGGTATTACTGGCTTTATCAAGAAGTTTCAATAAAGTTTCCTGCTGGGTTTCTTCGGGATATTTGCGTACTAATTCAATATCGTGTACACGTTTAGTTATAAACCAACTGATGAGTGAATTAAGAATGGCCATATTCTATGGTGTTTAAAATTCAAAGTTAACCGAATGAAAAACATATTGGACCGGTTACTCTAAAATCGTTTCGAATACTTGTTAGTTATTTCTGACAATCAATTTATTAATAAGCAAAGAGGGTAACATAATGACGTCTTTTCATTGTGATTAAAAAATTTATATTGTGTTGCTTACTATAATTATGCATTGTGTATTATTAATTCTGAATTACTTAATCCCTCTACATTGCGGCCAGTTCATGAGCCGAGTTTCCAAGACTTTCCGCTTCGCGTATTAAAGTCAATATTTCGGAAGTATTTTGGGCTACGCTCCAAAGTTTACGGTGCTCCGGCCTGATAAATTTATCTTCGATCATTCGTTCAAGAAATGAAACCAGTGAATCAAAAAAGCCATTGGTATTAAGAAGAATAAGAGGACAATCCAGTAAGCCGAGTTTTTTCCGGGATAAGGCTTCGCTTACTTCCTCAAGTGTTCCGGTTCCTCCCGGAAGAACAATAATGGCATCCGCTTCTTTCATTAATAAAAGTTTACGCTCAGCCATATTTTCGGTTATAATCATTTGGGTTACATTAGGATTTCCCCACTCCAGTTTCATCATAAATTCGGGAATAATACCCACCAGTTTTCCGTTTCCGGCAAGCACGGCATCGGCCAATGCGCCCATAAGGCCAATAGAACCTCCCCCGTAAACAGTTGTTATATTCTCCGACGCAAGTAAACTTCCAACCTGTTGTGCCGCGTGTATATAATCTTCGCCAGCCTGAGAACTGGAAGCGGCATAAACGCATATACGCTGTAATTTCTTCTTTCCTTTATCCATTCGGCATTGTTCTTTCTGTGCTAAGATAAATTTTTAAGGCGAAAATCTGCTATTAACCAAAGAGGGTAATAGAATCCTGCCTTTACATTGTTATTAAGAAATTTATATTGAGTTGTTTGCTGTAATTATGCATTGTGAATTATACATTATGAGTTACTTAACGCTCTTTCTTCTGTTCGGCTTCTTTTCGCTTTCGGTTTTTAGTAAAAGGCTATATTTGAGAAAACTTATACTATACCAACAATGAAAAAATTAGTTACTGTATTTGCCGTTGTATTCGTTAGCTTTTCTTTTGCTTTCGCTCAACAGAAAACTATCGACCTAAACCAGTTTATCCGCGAAACGCAGAAAAATATTGGTAATTCAGATAATATAAAAATGGCCTGGTGGATTCCCACCGAATTCTGGAAGATTTCTTTTCAGAATGCCAAAAATATGACTGCCGAACAAAAGCAGCAGTTTCTGACCTTAATTGAACCGTATACTATTTTTGGCGTTGTGGAAGGACAGACTGGTGCTTTCGGGGGAGTAACCTACCGGACAGAGGCATCAATGAATGACAGCATTGTTCTCATTGATTTGTCCGGAAATTTGCATAAGCCCGTCGAGTCGCAGTTGCTGGACCCGAATGTTGCCAATCTGCTGGCCATGATGAAGCCTGTATTAAAAAATGTAATGGGACAATTGGGGGAGAATTTTAACTTTTTCGTATTTAACAATAAGCAGGGCAGCAAAAAATTATTAGATCCTCATAAAGAAGGCACTTTTGGGCTTACTGTTTTTCATGATTCTTTTAAATGGCAACTTCCGCTGGCTACTTTAATGCCTCCTAAAATATGCCCTACTGATAATGCGGAAATGAACGGTAACTGGAACTTTTGTCCTTTCCATGGAACAAAGCTAAAACCGGCTGAAACATCAAACTAGAGGATCTTTATTTTATTGCATATTAATTTTTTGAATTAAATTTTCTACACTGGCAAGCCGTAATACATGGCAGACAGATTTTTACTTTGTCCGGTCTGAAAAGATTTTAAAATACTTGCCTTAAACTATCGTCGGCTGAGGTATAAACCAATAAACAGAAAATATATGTTTTCTGATTTATTGGTTTTTTTCTGCACATCCATTCATCTTATTGATTGCAAACAGAAATTTGCAGGACAAAACAGCGTACAGGTTTTTCTTATCCCCTTGTCTACCCCTCCAGAACAACTTTGCAACAGGCAACATCACAGCCTGAATTGTCGATATGCTTAATTCCGAAAAGCAGTCTACGCCACGTTGGCTCTATGTTCCGGGTTCTCTCTTTACGGCCTGATTTTATTTACGCACCTTTCAGTACTCTCTCCTCCGGGAAAAAATCCGATCGATCAAAATTCTTTCCCATTCGTTAAATATTCTTTCCCGATCGATCAAACTTTTTTCCCAATCGATTTTATTTCTTTCCCAATCGATCGGGAAAGTTTCCCATACGTATGGGAAACAATTCTGATCGGGCAGGAATATTCCCCACACGATTGGGAGAATTCCCCATACGGGCGAATATTTTCCCCGATCGTGTGGGGAACTTTTTTGATCGATTGAGCGTGTTTCCTGATTGATTAATATTTCTTCCCGACCGCTCAAAATGCTCTTTTATCTTATCCAGAAAACAGTTTGCCAAATCGGGGAAAAAAGTTAGCCGATTGAGAACCTTTCCGGCCAAAGCAGGAAACTTTCTTGCCCGTACAGGTGTCAATAATTAGCAATCGGATTTCGGTTTTGCCCGGTCTGAAAAGATTTTGAAAAAGTAGGATGAATGTTTTAATATGGAAAAAGCCTTTTTTGTCTGGACTTTTGATATTCCGGCTAAATGAAAATAAAAAGAATAATTGTTTTGTAATATTTTGATCAAGAGAGAATAACGTAAAGATTTATTTTTTAGCTTGCTTGTGTAGGTTGAAAACTTAAACCTAATGAAAAACCTAGGTTCCTTATTCTTTTTAATGGATGATTAAAATTACTAACATGAATTGCTACTTAATTACAAACATAGTTGATAGAATAAAAAATAGAAAAAGAGAAACTCAAAATGATATTGAATCATTAAAACAATATTCATTAACTCCATCTTATATTGAGAAAACCATTACTATCAAAAATGGGAAAGAAGAAAATTCAGAAAAGAATCCAGCTTATCAACCAATATTAGATATTGCTAAAAAACTAAGTGAGAAAGAAATTAAAAATATAGCATTAACTGGTCCATTTGGTTCTGGAAAAAGTTCTGTTTTATCTACATTGGAAAAGGATTATCCTAAGTATAAATATTTAAAGATTTCTTTAGCTACTCTGGATTGTGTTAATTATGATGATGCTAAGAGTGAAGAAAATGAGACACAAAATGGAGATTCAAATGGAACAGAGGAGAGAAAAACAGATAATTTACAAAAACGTGACACAAAAAAAATAAATCCCCAAAAAGAAGAATCATTAAATAGAAAAATTGAATATAGTATTCTTCAACAATTAATTTACAAAGAAAAAATTGAAACTCTGCCCCACTCTAGATTTAAAAGAATCAGACATATTAGTGATTGTAAAAGTTATATTCTAGCTTTTGCGTTTGTATTGTTTATTATTTGTTGCTCTATACTATTAGAACCAGAGTTTTTACACATTCAAAGCTTATATACTATTTTCAATTGTTCTGAAAAATGGAAAGTATTTTGGGATATTATTTCAATAATATATATTATTTTCTTTTCTATTTATTCTGTCGAAAAGTTAATTACAAAAACTTATAACAATCGGATAAATAAATTTAATCTTAAAGATGGTGAGATTGAGATTAATGAAAGTACTTCTATATTCAACAAGCATTTAGATGAAATTATTTACTTTTTTGAAGTAACTAACTATGATGTTGTAATTATTGAAGATTTAGACAGATTTGATACAAATAATATTTTTCTAAAATTAAGAGAACTTAATTTTTTACTTAACAGTTCCAATGCAATAAAAAGAAAATTAGAAAAAATTGTGTTTATCTATGCGATAAAAGATGATATGTTCAAAGATACTTCACGAACAAAATTCTTTGATTACATCTCAACTGTTATTCCAGTGATTAATCCATCTAATTCACGGGATAAACTTTATAGTGCTTTGAAAGAAGAAGGAGTAAATGACATTTCTGAAGATGTCTGTATGGATCTAGGAATATATATTGACGATATGAGAATATTAAAAAATATTGTAAATGAATACATTCAATATCGTCAAAAATTAGGAAATTTATTTCCTAAGAAACTTTTAGGAATGATTTTATATAAAAACTATCATCCTGATGATTTTGCTAAACTTAATAATCAAGATGGAATTGTTTATAAAATTATTTCTGAAAGAACTAAATATTGCAATAGCATTGTAAATGAAAGAAATCAGACAATTAAGGAATTAAAAACTGAAAAAGAAAAAATAATTAATTATTATTCAAACGAAAAGGCAAAAGAGTTAAGAGCTATATATGTAATGAAATATCTTGAAATTAATGATGCAATCCAATACTTTATTGAAAATAGTAACATTTATTTTCCATCAAAATTTGTTGAAGATGAAAAATTGTTTGAAAAATTAGAAAATAACTCTATCCCATTTTATCATAAAAATTCGATAGGAAATCTACCATTAGTTATAAAATTTAAAGATATTGAAAACAAAGTCGATCCTAATTATTCTTACAGAGAGAGGCTAACTTTATATCCCAATAGAGTTAAAGAGATAAATACTGAAATAGAAAAACTACAACAAGAAATTTTTGAATTAAGAAGTCAACCTTTACATCAAATACTTAAAGACTACTCTGCTAATGATTTCTACAAAGACACTAATGAAAACAAAATCATTGCTTTTTTAATCAGAGAAGGATATATTGATGAATGTTATTATGATTATATTTCTTATTTCTATCCTGGAATAATGACTCCATCGGATAGAGATTTTATACAAAATATAAAAATAGGAATAGAAAAAGAATATAATTATAAAATATACAAACCTAAAGCAGTAGTAAATGATATTCCTGAATCATATTTTTCTAAATCAGAGATTTTAAATGTAGATATACTTGACTATATTATAATAAATAGAAATCAGTATCCTTCTCATTATATATTTTTAAAGAATAATATTAAGAAGCAGAAAAAATTTGATTTTATTGAAACTTATTATAAAGAAGGAAAAGAAGTTGAATCTTTTTTTAAAGATATTTTCCTCGGTTGGAATGATTTCTTTTCGAAAGGAATAGTAAAGGAAAAATCATCGCAAATAGCAGATATAAATTTTGAATTATTATTAACGTATTTTCCAAAATCTAATATAAACAAATATGATAATAAAGATTTTAAAGATTATATCGCTGAAAAATTTAGCTTTATAGCTGAAAAACTTGATAAAATTGGCCTGCCTAACATTGAGTATATTGTACAATCTTTAAAGTTTAAATTCAAAAATATTTCAGTTGAATTGCAGGTTCCAACTAAACTTATGGATTTTATTATAGATGGTCGTCATTATGATTTAACAAGAGACAATATCAAAAGTATAATTCGTTACATAAACCCATCTTTTACAGAAATATATAATAATTCAAGTTACTCAGCTATTATTAATACTCAAAGAGAAATGTTTATTTCTTATATTGAAGATCATATTACAGAATGTATCAATAGTCTTTTCCCTGATACAAGTAATCTAGAAAACGAAGAGGCAATTAAAAAGATTCTAGAAAATGAAGATATAAAAGATGGGGTAAAAACAAAATATCTATCAAAGCAGGTAAATAAAGTTGATATAGACAATCTTAGTCCGGATTTTTGGGATATCGCATTTAATGCTAATATTATCAAGCCTACATGGAAAAGTATTGAAAATTATATTTCAAATACAGAAAATCAGGAAATAAATTCTGTAATTATCGACTTTATCTCAAAGAACAGTGAAGAACTATCACTTCAATCAACAAAAGATGTGTTAACTGATTCAGATAATAGCAAATTGTTCAACAAATTACTAGGGACTAATGTGTTACCATTAAAAGATTATAAAAAAATTAGAAAATCATTTAATATAATTTCTTCATCCTTTGATTTTAAAGATATTAGTTTTGAGAGAGTTGAAGTTTTGATAAATACTAAAGGCATTGAATTTAATAGCAAACATTTTAATTCTATTAATGATAATTATAGAGATCTAGCTTCAGATTTTATACTTCAAAATAAATCAGAGTTTTTCTCAAATATTGAATCTTATCCGTTACTTCCTGAAACTGCGAATTCTTTACTTAATTGCGGTAAATTATCATTAAATGAAGAATTACAAATAATTCAATCTTTATCTTCTATAAAGATTGATACTAATTCTACCTTATCAGATTCTATTTGTACTATTCTAAATTCATCTGACAAGATACCTGTAGAAAATGACTTTATACTCACAATCTTAAAAAATGCAACTTCCCAAAAATCTAAATTAAGTCTCTTTGTGAAGAAATGTACAGAGTCTCCTTATATAGAATCATTTGTAAAAAAAGGTCTAGAATTATTGGGAGGAGATTATGCAAAAATTGCTTTGCAAAAAGAAAATCAGGGTGAATTTACTCCAACAATTGAGAATAAAAAGCTAGCAGAGTATCTTTTTAAAAATAGTTTTATTTCTTCATATGATAACAAAGGAGGAACTATCAGAATGAATGCTAGAAATATATAAAATAAAATTACCTGTAATTATCAGCAAAAGATTGAGAAATAATACATTTTGCTTGAATTTTCAATTTTTTATTGTGCCCCCTGCCGGCTTGCAACACCGTTTTTATTAAAATTAAAAGCAGAAGCAAAAAATAAGAATTTTGAATTGTTTGTTATAGATGCCGAAAAACACTCTGATGTTGATTTGCTGGACAAATACATTCGAAAAGAATACCTCAACTGTCTGTATCTGATTAACGGAGAAGAAGTCGATACAGCATATGAGGTATCAGCATATTCTACTTTTATTCTTGTAGATAAGAATAAAAAAATAGCAGAAATGATAATTGGTTTTAATAAATACAGGTTGAAAAATATGATAGAAAGAATACAATAACAGATATTGCAGCGAAAATAAATTCCGGCAATACGTTTTTTGTTGAAAGCTAAAAGGCAATAAACTATTTCGAAGCCTGCTTACAGTTCCCCAATCTTCTTTTCAATTTGTATTACAATTTCATTGGCTTTTTCGATAAAGAAAGAAGAGAGCAACTCCATATCGGCATCTTCCACTTCCAAATCGCGGTAACGCTCGAGTATTTCCATATTATCGATCACCGAAATAATCTGCAATTGCCTGAACATAGGCAAAAGCTTATGCACTTTGGCCGAAACCACAGGCCAGTCTTTTGTTTCGATGCTTGCGCGAATAACCGGCAATTCTTCCTGCGCCTGCTTTATAAACGAATCAATAATTTCTTTGAGCGCTTCCGGGTCATCGCCCACAAACTGTTCGAGTCCGGCAAACGAGAAAAGCACATTGCTTTCGGGTGCAGATTCCGGTTTTTCCGGTATAATTCCGGTATACAGCGGATTTACAATCTGCGCGATTTTATGCAACAGCAATTGCTCGGTAAAAGGCTTGGGCATATACGCGGCAAAACCATTGCTGCGGCATTCGTCGTCGCTCATGCGGCGGGCCGAAAAAGCAATAACCGGTAATTGCGGTTTGCTTTCGTGTATTTTCTTCACCAGATCAAAACCGCTCATGCCCGGCATTTGTATATCGGTAAAAATCAGGTCTGTATTATGTATTTCCAGCAGTCGGAGTGCTTCTTCGCCACTTTGGGCAAAAACGGCTTCTATGGCATGTCGCTCCAGTATTCGTCCAAACAGAAAGCGGATAGGTTCGTCGTCTTCTACCAGCAATATTTTTACCCTTTCGGGGATAAGGGGAGCGACCGCCTCATCTGCCGAAGCCTGTTCGGTTTCGCCGGCAACAGGCAACGAAAGGCCAATGCAGAATGTGCTTCCTTTTCCTGTTTCGCTAATTACATTTATCTGTCCTCCCATTGCAGTAATAATATTCCGGGCTATGGCAAGACCAAGTCCGGTGCCTCCGTACTGACGCGTAGTGCCACTTTCGGCCTGGCTGAACTCTTCGAAAATAGTTTCGAGCTTATCTTCTGGAATGCCAATGCCTGTATCAGCAATTTTCAGCTCAAACTGTACTGTTTTTTCGTCTGCCGAAATCATTTCGGCCGAAAGGCTTACACTTCCGTTTTCGGTAAATTTGAGCGCGTTGCCTGTAATGTTGAGCAAAACCTGTCGCAAACGAAACGCATCGCCAAGAACTGTAACGCCGAGTTCCTGCCGGCAACTGAAGCTGAGTGCAATATTTTTCTGCTTTGCCTGAGCAGCAAAGGTTACCGTAACTTCTTCGAGCAAAGCGGGTATGCTAAACGGTTTTTCTTCTAATATTAATTTCCCGGCCTGACTTTTTGAAAGATCCAGCACCTGATTTACCAACGTGTGCAAATGACTGGTAGCCGTTTCGATATGTTGAACAAAGCGCTGCTGAACAGGATCGTTCACTATGTTTTTTAATTCTTCGGTATAACCAATAATGGCGGTAAGCGGCGTTCGGATTTCGTGGCTGGTATTGGCAACAAACTGTTCTTTCAGTTTAAGTAAAGTCCGGGCCTGTTCTTCGGCATTTTCGAGTGCTTTCTGGTACGCTTTGCCGCGTGAAATATCGCGCAGAATAAGGATAAAAAAGACCACAAGCAATAACATGGCCGCTCCCGACAAAACAATTACCGTATAAGTCGATTTTCGGACAATCTGCTGGGTTCTGGCCAGCGTGCGGCTGGTATGCAAAAGTTCTTCCGACTCAAGCGAAGCAACCATTTCGCGTACGCGGTTTAAAATGGCCCGGTCGCTGTGCAAAAGGTTGTTTTCGTTTATCAGCGCAAGCTGGTTTAAATCTTCTTCGCGGTTACGGATTTTGTCCAGTGCGTCTTTTACGGTATTCACAACCGTTTCGGGCTTGGGCGAATACGGTATTATTGTGTCATAATGCGTTGATTCCTCAACGGTTACTTTATTTACTTTATTGGGAGCCGGTGTTCCTCCGAACAAATTTTTCAGACGGGTAAAAAACCCTGATTTCTTTTCTTTGTTGATAACCGAATCGCGTTTAATAACTGTTTTTTGCCGTACAATGGCCGGTTTGTTATACGCATCGTACGTTTTAACCGAAACCTCATCGATGGCACGTTGTAAGATTATTTCTTTCTGGTGGTCGTGATCAAATTCGGCCAGCTTACGAACAATACTTTTCTTTTCCGTCAGGAGGTTGCTTATCTCATTTAATGAATTGATTTGCGAAGGGTTGTCTTTGCATATAGTTTTCAGCGAATTAATCTGCTTTTCTATCTTCTCGGAAGACACTACGTATGCTTCAAAATCTTCTCCCTGCTTAGAAATGGCGTAAGTACGGGCGTAGCTTTCGGTTTCGTAAATAAGACTTAGTATTTTGTTAATTTCTTTTATCTTACTATTCGGCGCAGTATCCTTCGGGTCCAGTGAAACCACCTGCTGTATTCCCTGATACAGAATAAAAATAGCGCCGGCAGCCAGTACAACCAGAAAGAAATAACCCAATGCAACATTGCGGCTTATATTACCATGCTTATGTGGCTGTTTCATGATTTTGAATTTTGCCAAAAGTAGAAAAAACGGGTATAAAAAAAGACGGAAGCTGCAAAGGCAACTTCCGTCTAATCATCATTCTGGGCTGCAAATTAAAAATGAAAAGTGTATGCCTTAATACATTACTACCAAATATTTGGAAACGCTCCAGAATTTCGAGGGGTTAGTGATTTCTATTTTTTCGACCGCTCCTTTAGCGTCGGTTACCATTCTGTATGATCCGGCAGGGTGAGTAGTTACCAATTTTACCTTTTTACCTGATACCGGTACTTCTCCAAAGTTGCGGATATCTACTTTTGTAAAGTTCGATTCGCTTACTTCCTGTTTTACTTTAACGGTAGAATTGATTCCGATAAATCCGCCTTCTTTTGCAATAATGTTTTTAGCAATAAGATCTTTCTTTGTGCCAATTACATAATAAGCGGTATTCAGTTCGTTTGTTCTGGCTTCAACCGTGCGGTCTCTGTCTTCAACCGTCGATTGTAATTGTTTGCGTTCGGTCTTAAGTGTATCAATCGAAGCATTAAGCGATGTTACCGAGAAGTTTAATTTTTCAAGTTGTTCTTTTAACGAAGCAATTTCTTTGTCTTTTTCGGCAATCGAAGCCGTAAGCTGATCAACCATTTTCTGAAGTTCATCAACTTTCATGTTCGAATTCTTAAGCTTCTTGTTTAAACTTGCAATGGTAGCTTTATTTTTAGCCAGCAAATCGTTAATAAGCTGAATGTCGTTCTTAATTCGGGTACGAACATCCGGGGTAAGTTCGCCTTTTTTAGTGCTGAGCGAAATAAGTGCCTGTTTTTCTTTAATAACGTTCAGGTTACTTTCAATTTCGTTGAACGAAGCAAGCATACCGTTGATAGAGGTATCTTTAGCAGTAGCTTCGTTACGCAAAGAATCGGTAAGTTGTATAAGTCTCATCTCTTCTTTGCTTTTCTTTCCATTACAGCCTCCGGCTAATACCGCTACGGCTATTATTGCATAAAATAATTTTTTCATACTGGTTTGTTTATAATTGAGTGTTGTTTGTGAAGGAATAACGATAGTTATGCCAAAATGATGATTGAAAAGTAAATTACTAATTTTAAATGATTTAGAAAAATAAATGAATTTTTTGGAAAAAAATAAGTTGAGGAGGAATTCCCCAAATTGAGATTAACGGAACATAAAAATTGCTCATTTTCGCGAATTTATCCCGTTTTGTTGCTTAAACACAGCAATTTGTTGTTTAAAGAAAGTAATAATTGATTCGTCGGCAGTTTGCCAGTTAACGGGTTGTCTTACTTGTAAATCAGAATAAGGTACATTAAGCTTTAAGGATTTATGTTGCGACATTCCGCGCTCACTGCCATTGTACATTACAACGGGAATTTTCAGGCTGAAAAGTAATTCGGCTGCTTCTTTGAATTTTGCTTTCTCGTTGTTGCAAAGCCATAGAAAGCGGTCGGTATCGTGATTGTCTAAAAATCCTAAAGGAAGATATTCGGGCGAATAATAAGAGAGGTGGCGGAGAATGCGCTGGTGTACGATTTCTTTTTTTGTTTCCGGCGCATGTACATATTCAAGTAAAAGCTCACGCAGCACAAAATCGAAAACGCCATCCAATAATCCGTGATAATCTAACTGAATATCATCCTGATTGATGCCAAACAAAGTCCTGAATGTTTTCCGCCTGATCTCCAGCGTATCCATTAGTTTCGGACTAATTCCTTCCGCCCATACTTCTCCGATTATTACGGCTTCCGATTTTTCGGAAAGTATTATTTGTCGAAGCCCGTATAAAAAGTCAAAAGGAATCCCGATGGCATGATCAATGCGCAGTCCGTCAAAACCAAACGCAATCCATTTTCGGGCAACCGATAATAAGTAAGCAGAAGCATTTGGATTATGTAAATTAATTTTCGGCAGCTCTCTGAAATTCAGGAAACATCGATATTTATCGGGCCAATGCTCAAATGTAAACCAGTCGAAAAAGGGAGATGTTTTATTTTGCTGTGCATCTTTAAAAAACGGGTGTAAACAAGAACAATGGTTGGGAACAAAATCGGCAATAACCCGTAATCCCGTTTCGTGGGCTTTATGGAGAAAGCAGAATAAGTCGGAATCTGTTCCGAAATGATTGTCAACATGTTCGTAATCGGTAATATGATATCCGTGATAAGCCGAAGTTTGATAAAAAGGAGAAAGCCAGATGGTGTTGAAGCCCATATCTGCAATGTAGGGCAGTTTTTCGGTTGCGGCGGCTAAGTTGCCTCCCATAAAATAATTGCCATTTGTCGTTACGGTACATCCGGCAAAACGATCAATAAAAATCTGATACATTATGGTATGTTGCAACCAGCTCATAACTATTCTTTTATTCCTCTAAAGGTACTGAGAAAGAAAGATTTTGAAGTTATAAGGTTTTTCAACTTTGCCAGCAGCTTTTCGCCGTAATAAACGGTAAGTGCGGGAAGCGAAACTCCCAGAATAATATAAGCAACCCAGTAAGCCTTACTGGAAACCGGAAAAGAAGAAATTACCGAAAATGGCTTATGCTGAACAAAATACCGGAAATATTCTACCGGTTTAAAGAAAATAAAATGCAATGCCATTATATGAAAACTCTTATTGCCCAAATAGCTAAGTACACTGGTAACTTTGGCATGTTTAAGCAGCACTTTTCCTAAATAAAGATTGGCATATATTCCGCAAATGCTTACAAGATAAAAATAATGAACGCCAATAATTTCGTTTCGCGAAAGCTCAACGTTTTTTCCTGTAAGAAAAAGAACCAAAAGAATTATAACGACTGATATTACTGCGTAATACCATTTATATGGAATTTTTACGCTGTATTGTTTAAGCAAAAAACCTGTTTGCAAAATCGGAATGATAAGAAAACAGAGATGTGCGTGATAAATAAAGTAGATCTGGCGGTTAATAAAAAAAACACCAAGGTAACCAATGACAACTATAATTAAACTGTTGATGATCTCGCGGTTGCGAATGTTTCTTATATTCCGCGTAAGCGATCGAATAAAACAAAAACCTATGCTGCTGAAAAATAAAAGCGGAACAAACCACAAAGCACCTCCCATTTGTTCGCCGCCCTGCAACAAAATATTATTAATAATGGCTGCAATAAAACTGCGGTAGTCGTATCGTGGAAAATTAGCCAGACTGTAAATTCCCATATCAACAAACAGATTATGCAGCAGCACAAATAACAAACTGTACTTTACAGTAAGCGACCATTGCGACTGTACCCGCTTTCCAATAAAGCCATAAATATCATTACTATACTTGTCGTTGTATAAATATCCCGAAATGAAAAAGAATAACATCAGGTGGTACATGTACACAAACGGACCGAGCGGAGAACAACTGTGCCCGACAACAATTGCGATTATACCTAAACCTTTAATGAGATCCCAATAGGCCGATCTTTCTTTTGTTTCCATTCACTGTTTGTATCAAAAAAAGCGAAGTTAAGCTGGTTTGTGTTCTTTGCCAATAGTTGTTGAAAAACAAAAAGAGGCTTTCTTTAACGGAAAGCCTCTTAACTATAATATCCTTATTATCAAAACGAAAAATCGGCAGTATGCTTATTGTATTTCTCGTATAAATCGCGATCAATTTTATACAGTTTGCCGGGTTTGCGTTTAACGCCGGTCTCCATTTCGTCAAGCGGAATAAGATAAGGAACTGTACGGAGCTTCTTGCGAAAGTTACGCTTATCGACCGTTACGCCCAGAATAATTTCGTAAAGCTTTTGAAGCTGCGAAAGTGTAAACTTTTCGGGGAGAAGTTCAAAACCAATCTGATAATTCATCAAATGTTCGCGCAGAGTATGTAAAGCTTCGTCGAGAATCTGCTGGTGGTCATATGCCAGATCGTATTTTCCGTCAACCGGATACCATTGAGGATTACGGCCATACCATTTAGGATTGTTATCGGCATTACGCAAATCAAATTCCGAATCAAACGTATTAACCAACGAATAATACCCTACCGTTATAACATTAATGTTAGGATCATATCCAATTGCTTTTAACCAACGCTGATCTTTAGCAGCATGTGTTCGGGTTGGACTCCCGAAAGTTTTAAACTGAGCAAGATAGATGTTATCTAAACCGGTGAGTTGTTGTAAAATACGGTGAGCAGCTTCATCAAGATCCTCATCCATGTAAACATGGTTTCCGGCCAGAGTTTTATCACCAAAAACAATAAGTCCGTTTTCTGGATCCATTAATTTGCGATCCAGCAACAAAACATTTAATTTTTCAAAATCAAAACCAAAAATGACACAGTCAACCGAAACATATTTGTTTACAGTCCGTTCTTTATTATCCATAATTATCTAACGCTATAAAAGAGATGGAGCTTCTATTACTGGCTCAAAATTAATATTTTAATATAGTGTACCATATACGTTATGTTAAAAAAGTTATAATTGAATAATGTTCTACAACAATATTTTAAAAAAAACACAGATAGACACATGTTGAAGAAATTATTGTTTGTTATAAAAATATCAGCACTTTACCTGCCAGCTATTATTAAAAGCTCTTAAAACAATAAAAATCACCCGTTTTATTTTGCCGAAAACCTGATTTTATTGTGCTTCAATTTTATTTAATATTATAATTTTGCGGCTTTCAAAACTAGAAGATACTCAAAATCATCTATATCATGTTAAAGACATACAAAGCCGTAACACCTGAGGAAGCTGTGAAAGTAATTAAATCAGGTGATCATGTTCATTTAAGCAGTGTTGCAAGTTCTCCTCAATGCCTTATCAATGCCATGTGCGACCGTGGCCGTGCAGGTGAATTACGCGACGTTCATATTCATCACCTTCATACCGAAGGAGCTGCTCCTTATACTGAAGCAGAATTTGAAGGTATATTTCAGCACGACGCATTTTTTGTAGGTGCAAATGTTCGTAAATCAGTACAAGCTGGTCTTTCCGATTATATTCCTGTATTTCTGAGCGAAACGCAGAAATTATATCGTGCCGGTTATCTTAAATGTAATGTAGCAATGATTCAGGTTTGTCCTCCCGACGAACATGGATATGTTTCGCTCGGTACCTCTGTTGATGCAACGCTGGCTGCTGTAGAAACTGCTGATTATGTAATCGCTGTTGTCAACAAAAATGTTCCCCGTTCATTTGGTCAGGCCATGATTCCAATGAGCCTCATCGATATCTTTGTTGAAGATAATACTCCGCTTGAACCTGCTCATTTTTCAACTCCTAACGAAATTGAAGTAGCAATAGGTAAAAACTGCGCTGCACTTATCGAAGACGGAGCCTGTCTCCAGATGGGTATTGGAGCTATTCCTAATGCTGTTCTTGCACAGCTTGGCAATCACAAAAATCTTGGTATCCATACCGAAATGTTTGCCGATGGCGTGCTTCCTTTGGTTGAAAGCGGCGTTATCAACGGTGCTAATAAAGGAACGGACAAAGGAAAAATGGTTTCTACATTCCTTATGGGATCACAGAATGTTTACGACTTTATCCACAACAACCCTCAGGTTTTGATGATGGACGTAGGTTATACCAACGATCCTTTCATTATTGCTCAAAACCCGAAAATGACTGCTATCAACTCTGCTTTGCAGATTGACCTTACCGGTCAGGTTTGTGCCGATTCGCTTGGTATCAAATTCTATTCGGGAGTTGGTGGACAAATTGACTTTATTTACGGTGCTTCTCGTTCTGAAGGTGGTAAAGCAATTATTGCAATGCCTTCGGTTACACCTAAAGGTATCAGCAAAATAGCACCAACACTTATGGATGGTACAGGTGTTGTTACCACACGTGCTCACATGCATTGGTTTGTTACCGAATATGGTGCCGTTAACCTTTATGGCAAAACATTACAGGAACGTGCCCGTCTTATTATTTCGGTTGCACATCCGGATCATCGTGAAAGCCTTGACAAAGCTGCTTTTGAACGTTTTGGTTCACATTATCATTTTGTCAGCAAATAAGCAGAAATTACTACATAAAAGAAAAGCCGGTAAAATTTATTACCGGCTTTTCTTTTATGTAGTTTTAAGAAATCAATTATTCGAAAAAGTGAGGAACGAATCTACTGGTATTATTGGTAATCAATCCATTGGATTCTCTAATACCCATCCCGGCCGCTTCGCCGCCAATTATCCAGCTTCCGATTATAGGATAATTACCTTCAAAATCCGGTAAAGTTGCAAGTTGTTGGTAAACAAATCCTTCTTCGCCATATTCGCCTCCTGTCGCTTCAAGTATCTTCCCGTCTTTCCAGATTTCGACATTCGCTCCTTCGCGCGAAAATATTGGTTTCTTCACATAATCAGAAGTAACGGGCTTACCATAAGCGCAGGGAAGAATGTATTCCGAATATGGAAAAAGTTCATGTAAAATACTTAAAATCATTTTATTTGACAGCAGCATTTTCCATGCAGGTTCAATCCAGTAACATTGCTCGCGCGTTGGATTCAGATAATCGGCAAATTCTTCGCCAAGCATCCATTCGTACGGATAAAGCTTAAAAATAGTTTGAATAGGTTCGTAGCGATCATCAACAAAACAGTTTCGTTGCGTATCAAAGCCCAACTGATCGATGTAAAGAAAATGAGTGTCATAGCCCGATTGCTGAGCAACATCTTCGAGATATTTTACCGTCATATAATCTTCGGTATTTCCTCCGGCACAGGTAAAATGCATTCGTCCCGATTTTAACCAAGGACGAATTACGCCATAATGTTTTTGCAAATGCTCGTGAATCGAGTTAAACTGATCGGCATGCGGATTATAATCCTGCAACCAATACCATTGAATCACCGAAGATTCTAATAACGATGTCGGGGTATCGGCATTAAATTCAAGCAGTTTTACCTGTCCGTTGTGATAAGCCAGATCCATTCGCCCGTATAGCGATGGCTGATCTTCATACCACGACCAGCGGATGAGGTCAGCAAACTTACGGTCGATGTGCATTCGTTCATACCATTCGCGCTTTATCACATATTCAACGGCTTCGCAACACAAATCGAAAATTTCCTGCGTAGCTTTTTCAATGTACAAAATTTCGCTTTCGCTGAAAACGTATGCAGCATCCTCAGTCCAATAAGCATCGTTGTCGTTAAACAAAAAGCCTTGTTCGGCAATAACCGATTGCCAGTTGGTGCGTGGTTGTATTGTAATGCGTTTCATACTATTCGCCGACCGAACTGTGAGAAGAAGATCCAAAGCCGCCTGTACGAATGTGCGAAGGAGTGTAACCAGGCGTGCGGATTTGTTCTATTGTAGACTGATGGTAACTTGCCGGACTGATAAAACCATTATGGATAGGATACCATCCACCGCCATAATAGCGGTAACCGGCATTGTTGATAACCGTGTCGCGGGTTTTACCATCGTGTCCGGCACCTACAATCCATTGATCTTTAGGTTTATCGTCACAAGAAGAAATAGCCGAAAGTAATACTGCACCTAAAAGAATAGCCGAAGAGCGTTTCATGTTTTTCGGGAATTATTATGGCTGCAAGATACTTAGCTGCTTTTATGTGTGCAAGGAAAGTTTTTTGAAATAAAAGAAAGTTGAGAAAATAAATACAGAACTGAAAATTATATGTTATGAATTGAGCAATAAAAGATTAAAAATTAATATCACATCTTTGTGAAATTAATTTTCTATTTGTTAAAAAAGATGTCCATACAAATAAAAAACATACACGATCAGCAATACATGTCGCGCTGCCTGCAGCTGGCTCAAAACGGATTTGGCCGCGTCGCACCTAATCCCATGGTAGGCTGTGTAATTGTACATAACGGAAAAATTATAGGCGAAGGCTATCACCGGCATTTCGGCGGACCACATGCCGAAGTAAATGCCATAAATGCAGTACAAAATAAAGCGCTGTTGCGCGAATCGACGTTATATGTAAATCTCGAACCCTGTGCCCATTACGGAAAAACACCACCTTGTGCCAATCTTATTGTGCAACATCAGATTCCGAAAGTTGTAATTGGTTCGGTCGACACTTTTTCAGAAGTTTCGGGAAAAGGCATAGAAATTTTGCGCAATGCCGGCACTGAAGTTATTACCGATGTACTAAAAGACGAATGTCGGTTTCTGAATCGGCGTTTTTTTACTTTTCACGAACAAAAACGACCCTATATCATTTTAAAATGGGCACAAACCTCTGATGGCTTTGTTGATGTACTGCGAGATCAGGTAACTTCTCGTCCTACCTGGATTACCAATGAAGAATGCCGGATGCTGGTTCATAAATGGAGAACCGAAGAAATGGCAATACTTGTTGGAACAAACACCGCTCTTATTGACAATCCAAAACTTAATGTCCGTTCCTGGGAAGGTAAAGCTCCTACCCGACTGGTAATTGACCGAAAATTAAAGCTACCCGAAAGTCTGAGTATTTTTGACGGAACACAACCTACTGTTCTTTTTTCTTCATCGCCCGGTACAAACCCGAATGTCGCCTACATTCCCCTTGACGCAAAAGATAATTTAGTTGATACGGTCTTATCTTATTGCTATCAGCACAATCTCCAGTCCGTAATTATCGAAGGAGGAGCGCATACGCTGAATGCTTTTCTGGAGAAAAACCAATGGGATGAAGCCCGTATTTTTATCGGAGATGTTTTTTTCGAAAAAGGAATAAAAGCGCCCGTTTTTAATCATATTCCTCAGTACAACGAAATAACGGGAAATTCAAAATTGAATGTTCATTTCAATAAATAATTGACAATCAGGCTTCTTACATGCTAAGAATTGCAGGAAATAAAAAAGGGAACTGGTAAAACCAATTCCCTTTGTCTTTTTAAGTTCCGGATATCGAAACATCCGAATTTTCAGCTCCCCCTTCAGGACTTGAACCTGAGACCCTCTGATTAACAGTCAGATGCTCTAACCAACTGAGCTAAGGAGGAATGTCGTTTTTGTTTTTGACGTTGCAAAAGTATAAGCTTTTCCTGAACTAAACAATATCTTTGCCAAAAAAAATTCAAAAAAATAACACATGGCAAAAATTCTGGGTATAGGCAATGCATTGCTTGATATTTTAATTCCGGCAACCGACGAGATGCTTTCTCAATTCAAACTTCCGAAAGGATCTATGCAGCTTGTTGATAAACAAACCCGTAATTCTATTTTACAGGCAACTGAAGGCATCGAACGCAAGTTTGTTTCCGGAGGATCTGCAGCAAATACTATTCACGGACTGGCTTGTCTGGGTATTGAAACCGGTTTTATAGGAAAAATAGGAAAAGACGAATACGGTAATCATTTTGAAGCCGATTTAAAAAAAGCAGGCATCACTCCCATGCTCCAGTACGGCCAGGCACCTAACGGAACTGCCATTGCTTTTGTTACGCCAGATTCAGAGCGCACGTTTGCCACTTATCTGGGAGCTGCCATCGAGCAAACTCCTGAAGATCTTGATGAATTCGATTTTAGCGGCTTTGACATACTTTACATCGAAGGCTATTTGCTGCAAAACCATAGCTTAGTAGAAAAGGCCATGAAAACAGCACACGAAAAAAATTTAAAAATAGCGCTCGATTGTGCCAGCTATAATGTAGTGGAAGAAAATCGCGATTTCTTACTTTCAGTTATCAAAAACTATGTTGACATTGTTTTTGCCAACGAAGAAGAAGCCAAAGCTCTTACCGGTCAGGACCCGGAAACGGCATTGCAGCAAATTGCCCAAATGTGCGAAGTTGCAGTTGTAAAAACAGGCTCTAAAGGATCTTTGGCAGCAAAAGAAGGAAAAACATACAAAACCAGCGTTTTTCCGGTCGAAAAACCGGTAGATACCACCGGAGCCGGCGATTTGTATGCGGCAGGCTTTTTATGGGCTTATTTAAGCAAATTTCCGGTCGAAAAATGTTTACAGGCGGGTTCCATTACAGCAGCTAATGTAATTACCGAATTCGGAGCCCGAATTGCAGCCGGCAAATGGCCCGATATAATAAAAGAACTGAATAAAATTTCTTAGGAAATCTCTATTTTCACCTTATAACCTCCGTGGCTCCGTATGTTGATAACCGTAGATTCGTCGAACATCAGATACTGGCCACGGATACCGGTAAGAATTCCACTGATCTGAGGTTTTTTATCCAACGTAACAGAATTTACTTTAGACGGATACTGCTTAACCGGAAACTTTAAATTTATAATTTCAGGAAATTCAACAACCTGAGCCTTCATATCAGAAGGCAAAACAGAGATTGCCTGTTGACGAACAGCCTCTAACATTCCTGCCAAAGCTGGTTTATTGGTAAGCATATCCCGCCAATTGGTTTTATCGGGCATATACTGTTTTAAAAAAACCTCTATCCTACCCGCTTCATAACGATTTGGCGTTCGCGCCAGTTCCAACACGCGCGATGCACCTTGGTCAATCCAGCGGAAAGGAACCTGAGAACGACGTGTAACACCAACTTTCACCGCCGATGTTTCGGCCAAATAAACCACGTGTTCCTGCAGGCAATGTTGACGAGCCCAATCCATATTTCGGGCAATACCTTCGTGAGCCCGGCAAAGTTCTGGCCGCAACACACACTCTTCTGCTTCGGGAATTGAAATGAAACAAGGATAGCAGTAACCCTGTCCGTAGGTTTTCTTTATTTTCTTTCCACAGCTAAGACAGTGAATTTCACCCTCAAAATTCAGAGAAACAGAGTGTCCGATAAATTCATTGAGGCTATACAATGCATCTGTATTTGCAAAAGAAAGGAAATACGACACAGGATCAGCATATTTACTTATCATTTTTTGAATAACTCCTTCAACTATCATAGTCTTTTCTCCTGAATAATAGGTTCTAAATCAGATCGAAAATATTATTGATTAATTTTATATAAAATTTTAGTTGAACTAAATAAAATTAAAAACTAAGGAACAGGATCATATCCATGACCACCCCAGGGATTACAACGTAAAATACGCCATAGAGCAAGTAATCCTCCTTTTAATAAACCATGTTTCTTTAATGCTTCAACTGCATAGGTTGAACAAGTTGGATTATAGCGACATGAATTAGGTAAAAAAGGAGAAATTGCATATTTATAAATCCATATCAAAAACAAAAACGGAGCAATGGTTATTTTACGAACAACGTTTCGAATGTCTTTCATATTTTTTCCTGTTTTTGAGTTTCGTTTTCTTTCGAAAGATCTGCTATAATCCGGTCTATTACCAGTCTCATTTTTTCAAACATTATTTCATAGTCAGTGTAATCTTTAGCCAGATAAGTTGCAAAAACCGAAAGTTGTAATTGTTTTTCTTTAGCCTTAAAGATTAAAGGCTCTTTCTGTAACCGCCAGCTTTCGCGCATACGACGTTTGATATGATTACGCTTTACAGCTCGCTTAAATGTCCGGCGCGGAACACCAAAAGCGATCTGAACCGGAGCTCCGTCGATATATTGTTCAGCAATAAAAGAAACCCGATAAGGAAAAATCAAAAAAGAATTTCCTTTTGAGAAAATTGTCTGAAGCTTTGCCTCACCACAAAGTTTTTCCGATTTAGGAAAATGTGTATCCATATATGTACAAAAAAAGGCTGCCGTTGCGGGCAGCCTGTAAAATTATGCCATCAGGCTTTATTTTTTTACGTTTTTATTGAATTCCTTGATATAATGTTCCAAAGCCATTGTCATGGAAGGAGCTTCAGGCATAGGAGCCTGAATATCAAGACGAAAACCAGCATCAACAACTGCTTTGGCTGTAGCTGCTCCAAATGAAGCAATTTTGGTTTCGTTCTGAACAAATTCGGGAAAATTTTCCATTAACGATTTGATTTCTGTTGGACTATAGAAAACAAGAACATCATAATCAACATTTTTCAAATCGCTCAAATCGCAACTTACCGTACGGTAAAGAATTGATTTGCTGTAGTTAATCTTGAAACCATCAAGAGTTCGTGTAATCTCAGGTTTATGCGGATCTGAAAGAGGGACAAAATACTTTTCATCTTTATTTTTCGTAATAACATCGCTTAAATCTTCAAGCGTGTTTTTACCATGAAAAATTTTACGCTTGCGGTAAACAGTGTATTTCTGAAGATAAAAAGCGACAGACTCAGAGACACAAAAATACTTCATCGTATCAGGAACCGTTATACGCATTTCTTCGCAAATTCTGAAAAAATGGTCGATTGCTGTTTTGCTGGTAAAAATAACTGCCGAATGTTCAAGGATATCCACCCTTGTCTGACGAAATTCTTTTGCCGGCACACCTTCAATCTTGATGAATGGCCTGAAGTCGATTTTCAGGTTGTTTTTTTCAGCCAACTCATGAAAAGGAGACTTATCTCCTTCGGGAGCAGGTTGCGAAACCAGAATCTTCTTAATTTTCAAAGCCTGAAATTTTATTAATTAACAGATTTGTAATTTCTTACAAGTTTAAATATAGCCATCTAACTACTAAGAGTATAGGCAATATTTCAATGGTGCAAAAGTACAAAATGATGTAGAATAATAAAAATCCTTTTTCTTTTAAAAGAATAATCCCCCGGAAAAAACGTACAATTGAAAAAAATGCAATGACAGCCAATGCAATAGCAATAAGAATGTCTTTATGAATATCGGGAACATAAGCCATAAAAATGACTATCGGAAAAAGAAAAAGGCCCAATATCTTATAAATTAAAAACACCAGATAGTTATATTCTTTCATTTCTGCCGAACGATTGAATAAAAATCCGATAGATCGTGTAAAAAAAGAACGAATAACAAACAATCCGAAAATCACACCTAATGAAAGCATAAATAACCGAACATCATTAAAATCGAGAATAGTTATTCCATAGTGTTTTAAAATCTGAAATAAGAATAACCCTGCCGTAAGGGTATAAAAGATATTAAGGAAAATAAAAACGCGTTCGATTAAGAGATTTTTATCTCTGAAAATTCGTGCAGCAACCGAGCCATTAAAGGCTGCATGCATCATTTGAAAAATATTCTTTTTAAAAAAATACTGCAACCATGTATATAAAATGAGACAAGTAAATACAGTAGCCAGAAACCAAAACGTTGACGTAAAAGGTTCCACGTGGCGAAATGTAATTGGTTTCTCAGTAAACTGCTGATAATTTTGGGCTTTGAGTGTATTTGCCGTCGTTGTTTTATCGGCAAAATAAACAGGTTTAGGTGTTTTTACAATTTGATGTTTGCTAATTCCCGGAACATCACGAAACATTAACGAATCCCAGCTAACCGTTTTCCAAGGTCGGGCATATCCCGGTGTATCAACCGGAATTATCTGAAACTTTGCAGACAATGAATCATATCGATGCAAGCTGTCTGAATGATACGTATGATATTGTTGTAAATTACCATTTTGACTTCCGATAACGACATGCGGCTGCATTTTCGTAGTATGCGAAATACTGTCTTTCTTGATAGGAGCAATCTTCAATTCGATATTTCCTGAAAAACTATTTTCTGATGCTATGGTACTTGAGCTCAAAATAAAAATTTTGGCAAAGATAATACTTTAACGTAAAGCCTAAGAGTCGGTCTTATTTTGAAAGTTTAGGATTATGACTATGCCGGTCTGCATCTCGACTAGTCTTTTTCTGCATGTTTTTCAAGAAAGCTTCGTCCATATTTACCCCTGTCTGATTTGCAATACACAGCAAAACCCATAACACATCGGCCAGCTCGTCGGATAATTCATTTTTTTCGGCACCTGTTCTAAAACTCTGCTCACCGTACTGCCGAGCCATAATACGGGCAACCTCGCCAACTTCTTCGGTAAGAATTGCCATGTTGGTTAATTCATTAAAATAACGAACGCCGGTTGTAGTAATCCAATCATCAACCATTTTCTGAGCCTGCGAAAGCGTTGTTTCCATTATTCACGATTTTTAGAATCCATACAAATTGTAACCGGTCCGTCATTAGTAAGAGAAACCTGCATGTCGGCACCAAAAATACCGGTTACCACTTTGGTTCCGGTTTCTTTTTTCAATTGTTCAACAAAAAATTCATACAAAGGAATAGCCGTCTCGGGTCTTGCGGCACGAATAAATGAAGGACGATTTCCTTTTTTAGTAGAGGCATGGAGCGTAAACTGACTTACTACAAGTATTTCGCCACCAATTTGCGAAAGCGAACAATTCATCAGCCCATTCTCGTCACTAAAAATACGCATATTTGCAATTTTACCAGCCAACCATATTGCATCTTGTTCGTTATCAGCGTCCTCAATACCAATCAGAATCATAAAACCAACATCAATCGCTGAATAAACTGAACCGTCAATAGAAACTGAAGCCTTTTTTACCCGTTGAATTACAACTCTCATTTTTTGAAATATTTGCTATTAAATCGCGTTTTTATCATATCCGTAAATGGTAAAATACCTTTCCAGTCGGAAGTCTATTTTGTAATATTGCGGCAAAGATATTGAACTAATGAAGGCTATTAAGCTTTTTCTTATTGGATTTTTGAGCTTCGTACTCATACTCATCCTCTCAGGTATTATTTTCTCTTATTACAATGGCGACCGTATTGCAGCCATGGCAATTCGGTATTTGAATGGCTACCTTACAACGAAAGTTACTGTTGAGGAAGTTCATTTTTCAGTTGTACGACATTTCCCGTATGCTTCGCTTGATATGAAAAATGTTGTAGCTTTTTCAAAACCAGGATTCAAACTCACTGAAACGAAAAATATTCAAAATGATACCTTGTTTACAGCTAAAAGACTTTCACTTGAATTTGGACTTAAAGAACTATTCAATAAAAATCTGAATCTTAAAAATATAAAGCTAGACAAAGTGAAAATATATTTGCTGATAAACAAAAACAGCATAGATAATTATTCAATACTAAAAAAAGATAGTACTTCAACTACAAGTAATAATCAATTTAAAATTGATTTACAACGTGTTAAATTAACAGATTGTGAAATTTTACTGATTAACGAAAACAAACAACTTTTTGTACAATCTAAAGTTCCCAATATCTCTTTTTCAGGAAAATTTGGTAAAAATAAATTCAGTCTAAGCAGTAACCTCGAAATGAATATTCAAGATTTTTCAATGGAAGGTGTTCATTATATACATGAGAAAAAATTAAAAATATCGGTTACAGCTTTAGCTAACAATAATTATTACCGTATCAAACAAGGAAACATATGGTTTGACGGTCTTCCGCTTGAAGCAAACGGAAATTTTACGCTGAATGAAGAAGTCAATTTGAATTTACAAATTCATGGCAGTAAATTAGACATCAGTAATATAAAAAGTAATTTCCATCATTTTTTAGGAATACCTGCAACAATTACAGGATTAAAAGGAAAATTGTCGGTTGATACAAAAATTACAGGAAAATTGGGGAAAGTACATTCTCCTCAAATTTACTCGCGAATTGATGTACAGGACGGAAAAGTTACCATTGAAACAGGGAAAAAGAAAACCACATTTGTAAATATATTTTTAAACGCCACATATAGCAACGGATCAAAGCAAACGGCAAAAAGTTCTTCCATTATTGCACATTCTGTTCGTTTCTCTATAGAAAAAACTAATATTTCGGGTACTTGTAACATTACCAATTTTGCACATCCTCAAATAGAAGCACATCTTAACGGAAATATTAATCTATGCGATGTCAATACTTTTCTGCCAACTGATACTGTGAAATTTACGGAAGGAAAAGCCGAAATAATTGCATCATTCAACGGAACACTTGACTCATTGGTTCATAAAAGTTTACCAGCATCGCTGATGATAAATGGAAAATTCGAAAACGCATCGTGTAATCTTTGGAACAAAAAATATAAACTTGAATTTGGAAAAGCAAACTTTTCCTTCAATAAAAATCTAGAAATTAGCAATTTAAATATTTTGCTTAATCAGATGCCCTGCACGTTTTCGGGAACAATCAATAATTTCAGAAATTTTGTATTTGGTCTGTCCAAAGACATTACCATCAATGGAAGTACAAATTGGGAATGGTTTGATCCATCTGCTTTTCCGAACGAAAAAAACTCAGTTCAAAACAATAATCACAGCATTGTAATAAATTTTCCTGAACATATTTCGTTTGATTTAGATTTTAACGTTGGAAAATTTAATTCATCAAGCTTCCAAGCGAGTAATGTTGCCGGACATGTACAATACCACCCTAAAATTTTCGTTTTAAATTCACTGAAATTTAATTCGATGGGAGGTAATATAATAGCAGGAGGGGCTATTGCACAGAGCATTAATGGTAATATGCTGGTTCATTGTCAGGCTCAGCTTGCCGAAGTAAACATTGAAGAAATGTTTCGATCTTTTCATAATTTTGGTCAAGAGGTATTACAACCTCAACATATAAAAGGAACCTTAACAGGAAATATTGATTTTTCATCGGAATGGGATAAAAATATGAATATCAATCAAAAAAGTATTATAACCAATACTAGTTTTGAAATCAAAAAAGGAGAACTGATTGATTTTATGCCATTAATGGGATTATCTAAATTCATTTCAGTGAATGAATTGAAACATATTTATTTTTCCACTTTAAAAAATCAGATTTTAATTAAAAACAGAGTTATAACAATTCCACAAATGGACATCGCTTCATCTGCTTTGAATCTTTCTGTTTCCGGAACACATGATTTTGATAATCAATACGATTATCATATAAAAGTAGCACTGTCTGAAATACTTTTTCGCAAAGCTCGAAATGCAAAAAAAGAAAACCAGGAAAATGCAGAGGAAGATAAAGGAAAAGGTTTCAATCTTTATCTGGCAATAAAAGGAAAGGGAAATGATTATAAAGTAAGCTATGATCGGAAAAGTGGACGAAAAGCTTTTACAAATACTTTAAGTAATGAAACTAAAACAATAAAGAAATTGTTGATTAAAGGATTTGGAAATTCTCAAACCGACACAATAAAAACAACTACTGCTCCAAAAAAATTTACACTTGACTGGGATGAATCACCTAAAACAACAAAAAAATCTAACAATGTAAAAACACCAGTGCCAACTTCAACTAACACTAAAAAACAAAAGTTTAAAATAGAATGGAATCAATAAAATAACGAACCAATAGTGGATATATATAATAAAAAAAGTCGATGGAAATCGCTGATCTTTATTAGTGCCATTATTATCGGCATAGGATCTTTGTTTTATACCGACAAAATGGTTGACGAGCTAAAGGACGAAGAACACAAAAATATTGAGCTCTGGGCCGAAGCTACCCGTCAACTGGCTCAACCTGATCTTAACGATAAAGATCTTGGTTTTTTACTTCAGGTAATACAAAACAATAAATCTGTACCAGTAGTACTTACAAATTCAAAAGGAGAAATCATTTCATATCGCAATCTAGATTCACTCAAAGTGAAAGATGATAAATATATGAAAATGATAATCAAAGAAATGAAAGCAACTCATGATTCTATTGTTGTAGAACTTGGTGCTAATGAAAAAAATATCATTTATTTTAAAGATTCTCTCATTCTTCGAAAACTTTTTTACTATCCATATATTCAGCTTACAATCATATTTTTATTTATAATTATTGCATACTTTGCTTTCAGTTCATCGCGAAAAGCCGAACAAAATCAGGTTTGGGTTGGATTGTCAAAAGAAACGGCACATCAGTTAGGAACACCAACCTCCTCATTACTAGCCTGGGTTGAATTGCTAAAAGGGCGTAAAGGAATGGAAAATACGGTTTTAGAATTAGAAAAAGACGTTAAACGTCTTGAGGTAATCACGGATCGCTTTTCTAAGATAGGTTCTAAACCTTTACTTAAAATGACTAATATTAAATTAGTTTTAAACAATTCGATAGATTATTTAAAAACAAGAGCTAGTAAACGTATTCACTTTATTTTAGAAAATCCTGAAATTCCTGTGTATGCTCCCATAAGTGTCTCTCTTTTCGAGTGGGTAATTGAAAATTTATTTAAAAATGCAGTAGATGCTATTGAAAATGAAGGAACTATAACTATCCGTGTAAAAGAAAATGCTAAAAACGTAACCATTGACATAACCGATACTGGCAAAGGAATAGCAAAAAGTAAATTTAAAACGATCTTCAAACCAGGCTATACCACAAAGAAACGTGGCTGGGGTTTAGGACTTTCCCTGACCAAGCGTATTATTCACGAATATCACAACGGAAAAATATCAGTGCTAAATTCAGAACCTGATAAAGGAACAACTTTTCGGATTTTGCTTCGCCGATAAAAAACTCAAAACGTTAATAAACATCAAAAGCTGATTCTTTCATTTCTACAATTGTCAAGCTTTTTCTATATTATATATCTTATTTTCAGAATATAATTGATATTGTTTTTCATGAAGCAGCTTTATAAATTTTCTGAAAAACAAAAAAGTAAAAACTATTTGCACGAAAATTGCACAGCCGAAGCAATAAACAAACACAAAATCCGAAACTTTACACAAAAGAAAACAATGCTAAAAAATAAGGCATTATTTTTGGATTCGTGTTTTTGAAATAAATAGAATGATAAGAATTTTAAACATCGAAACCGCTGGCGAAGTATGCTCAGTATGTCTCTCCATTAATGGTAAACCCGAATATGTAAAAGAGAGTCACGAAGGACGCAGTCATGCATCAGAACTCACAATTCTCATTGAGCAGTTAATGCAGGAAGCAGAAATTACTACTCAACAACTCGATGCAATAGCTGTAAGCCAAGGACCAGGTTCATATACGGGTTTACGAATCGGTGTATCAGTTGCCAAAGGTATTTGTTACGCCGCTCAAAAACCTCTTATTGCAATAAGTACATTACAATCTTTGGCTTATGGATTTTTTCTGGTACGCAACGATATTTTAAAAGGAGACTTACTTTGCCCAATGATTGATGCCCGTCGCATGGAAGTTTATAAAGCATTCTATAATGTTAATGGACAAATTCAGGGGGAAATTACAGCCGATATTATCGACGATAATTCATACACGGAAGAATTGGAAAAACATCGCATCTGGTTCTTTGGTTCGGGTGCTGCAAAATGTCGTCAAGTGTTGACTCACCATAATGCAAAAGTTTATGGCGATTTTTCGGCATCAGCATCCTATATGGCATCGTTGTCGTACAACCATTTTCAGGAAAATAAATTTGTAGACGTGGCTTATTTCGAACCTTTTTACTTAAAAGAATTTGTAGCAAGCCTTCCGAAAAACAAAATTTTTTAAACACTTGATTATGACGTTACGTTCACTATTACTAAGTTTATTGTTAACGGTATGTTTTCATTCATCTGCCAATGATATTACTCCTGTTCCGTTACCATACAATAATTTTAGACCAGGAGAACAATTTACCTACCAGCTCCGTTACGGTTTTATTATTGGAGGTACTGTAAAAATGGCGTTATCAGAAGTTTATGAAAACAACATGATGATGTACCATGCTGTAACCATTGCTCAGACTTCCGGAATGGCTGATAAGGTGTACGGAGTAAAAGATATTTACGAAAGCTGGTTTGATAAAAAAACAGGTTTACCTTATCGGCAAATACGAAATATAAAAGAAGGACATTATCGCTGGTATAATGACGCAACCCATAATCATCAGAACAATACGGTCTTATCAAAAAAAAGCGGGTTACACAATGTACCTCCTTCAACCTTCGACATTGTTTCAACATTATATTACATACGTCGTGTAGATTTCTCTAAGCTTAAAAATGGAGATGTCATAACCCTTAACATGTATTTTGCCGATGAAGTTTCTCCTTTCAGAATGCGTTATCGCGGAACCGAAACAATTACCACCAAATTTGGAAAAATTCGTTGCATTCGCATTTCACCGGTAGTTGAGGTTGGCCGAGTTTTTAAAAGTCCCGATGATCTTGCTTTCTGGCTTACAGACGATGGTAATTATGTTCCAATTCAAGTCCGCATGAACATACGTATTGTCGGATCAGTTTATGTAGAATTAACAGATTATCAAAATTTGAAAAAACCACTCGGCATAGAAAAATAGCAAACAAAACATCATTGTAAAAAAGGAAAGCTTCGTTAAAAGCTTTCCTTTTTTGTTCCTAAACACTTTTCGCAAAATCTCCCCCAAAAAACAATGATCAGCATCTTACTTAGCCCAGTAAGGAAAAAGTAAATAGAGGCTATTTTCGCTCCTTTTGATCCTTAATCTGTAATATTTTGTTAGACCTAACAAAACAAAAATTTTCAGAATATCAGAAGCTCAAAAAGGAAGAAAGAAATCCTAAAAAAACGAAATCTAAAAAATATCAAGTAAATAATTATAAATGGAAAGGTTAGCAATTAATTGTTAACCTTTCCATTTGTTCCACATGGAAATTTAATGAGCATCAAACCAATTAGGCCCACAACCAGCATCAACTTCAAGAGGAACTCTCAGTTGAATAGCCGAAACCATTTCTTCTTCAACCAGTTGTTTTAATTGAGATTCTTCTTCCGGACGAACATCAAAAATTAATTCGTCATGTACCTGCAAGATCATTTTAGAAGTTAAACCTTCGTCTTTAATACGTTGATGTATTTTTATCATTGCCAGTTTTATAACATCAGCAGCTGATCCCTGTATAGGTGTATTAATAGCCGTTCGTTCCGCATTAGAACGAACATTGGCATTCGCCGAATTTAATTCAGGTAAATAACGCCGACGATTAAGCAAAGTTTCGGCATATCCTTTCTGACGAGCAATTTTAATAGATTCTTCCATGTATTCTTTTACACGAGGAAAATTCTTGAAATAACCCTCAATTAATTCTCCAGCTTCTTTTCGTGGAATATTTAACCGCTGAGAAAGGCCAAAAGTGGAAATTCCATAAATAATTCCAAAGTTCGCTGTTTTAGCTCTTCGTCGTTGTTCACGTGAAACATCGTCTACAGAAACACCAAAAATTTTAGAAGCAGTCGCGGAATGAATATCAAGATTATGATGAAAGGCTTCAATCATACTTTCATCATTACTCATATGAGCCATCACCCTCAATTCAATTTGAGAATAGTCGGCCGAGAGAATTTTACCATCGTTCCACGTGGAAATAAATGCTTTTCTAATTTTACGACCTCTTTCATCACGAATCGGAATATTTTGCAAATTAGGATTAGAAGAACTTAAACGACCTGTTGCTGTAACGGTTTGGTTAAATGAACTATGAATATTTCCAGTTGAAGCATTAATCAGTTTAGGCAAAGCTTCTACATAGGTGTTTAATAATTTAGAAACACCCCTATATTCCAATATTAATGGAATAATTGGATGTTTATCTGTTAATTCCTGAAGCGTTTCTTCGCTGGTAGAATATGCTTTTGTTTTAGTTCGTTTGGCTTTTGAATCTCCTGCAATTTTTAATCGATCAAAAAGAATTTCGCCCAATTGTTTTGGAGAAGCAATGTTAAATTCATAACCACTTAATTCATAAATATTTTTTTCAATTAACTGTAAATCTTGTTTTAATTCGATTGCATAATCATTTAAGAAATTGACATTTAAATGAAATCCTTCTTTTTCCATATCGGTTAAAACACGAACCATTGGCATTTCTAAATCAAAAAATAATTTAGTTTGTCCATTCTCTTCCAATTCATTTGCTAGTACCATCGAAAGTTGAAAAGTAATATCAGCATCTTCGGCTGCATATTCTTTGACCTTGTCTACCTGTATTTGCCGCATAGTTTTTTGAGCAGGACCTTTATTTCCAATTAACTCTTCAATTGGAATTGGCGAATAATTCAGATAACTACGAGAGAGGTTATCCATTTTATGTGACAACTCTGGTTGAAGAATATAATGTGCTATCATTGTGTCAAATAACTTTCCTTTTACTTCTATTCCGTAACGAGAAAGAAAAAGCATATCAAACTTAAGATTCTGACCTATAATAGTTTTACTCTCATCTTCAAAAAAACGAGCATAAACAGAAAGTTGTTCGCAAGCTTCATTAAAAGATTCTTTTATAGGAACATAGAAAGCTTCATGAGCATCAAAACTAAAGGAAAGACCAACGAGTTCATCTTTAAAAGAATCAAGTCCAGTGCTTTCTGTGTCAAAACAAAAGCGATCACAGGTTTTAAGTTTCTCTAATAAAAATGATTGCGTTTCATCATCCGCAACAAGCCAATATTTATGAGGTGTTGTTGCTGCATTTGCAAAAGGAGAAGATTCTTGTATTCCACCAAAATTTCCTTCAGATGAAGGAATATCAAATAAGGAAGGTTGTTGCTGCAAAGTAACATTTTTAGAAGTTGTCTTAACAACATCTGAACTTGAAGTATAACGTTTAATAAGCGAACTAAACTCTAATTCAGTAAGAAGTTCTATAATTTTCTCATGATTAGGTTCTTTGTATTTAAAATTTTCAGGAATAAAATCAAATGGTGCATGGGTATCAATTGTCACTAATTTTTTAGACAATAATACTTTTTCACGATTTTGTTCTAAAGATTCTTTAATTTTCCCTTTTAATGAAGAGGTTCCATCAAGAATAGCTTCCAGTGAACCAAACTCAGCCAGAAGCTTTACTGCTGTCTTCTCTCCTACTCCCGGAGCTCCCGGAACATTATCAGAACTGTCACCCCAAAGTGCAAGCAAATCGATAACCCGAGAAGGCGAATCTATTCCGTATTTTGCTTTTACCTGTTCTATTCCCAAAATTTCAGTGTCATTTCCTTTACCCTTTCCCGGGCGATAAAGAAAAACATTATTATTAACCAACTGACACAGATCTTTATCAGGTGAAACCATAAAAACATTCATTCCTGCTTCTGCTGCTTCTCTTGAAATGGTGCCAATTAAATCGTCTGCTTCAAAGTTTGGCAATACAGCCGTAGAAATATTCAATGCATCAGCCAATCGATGAATATAAGGAACCGATATTTTTATTTCTTCAGGAGTTGCCTGACGGTTAGCCTTATACTCACTATACATTTCATGCCGAAAGGTTTTACCTCCGGGATCAAACACAATTGCAAGATGAGTAGGTTTTTCTTTTCGGATAATTTCGTCAAGTGATTGTAAAAAGGCAAAAATAGTGGAAGTATTAAGGCCGGCCGAATTACGCATGGGATTTCGCATAAAAGCATAATACGAACGGTAAATCATAGCATAAGCATCAATCAAAAATAACCGTGGTTGTTCCATATAGAATGTTTTCCGTAAAAATACGGTTAATTGATCAATGAAATAAAGAAATGAGAAATGGATTATAAGAACTAACGACTAGGAACAAAAAGCAGGCGCCAATAGGTACGCCTGCCTAAAACTTTCAAAAATACTTTTTAAAAAATTTGAAACTAAAATGATCGTACTAAAAAAGACTAATTTATTAATAAACAAACATTAATAACAATTAGCACAATTACTAATACAATCAATAAGTTTTGTAAATGCCGTACTTTTTAAAAAATAATAGGTATTTTTTCCTTCACGTTTCGAGGCAAGAACACCCTTATCTTTTAAAATACCAAGATGATGAGATGCAGTTGACTGGTCAATATTAATACTTTCATGTATTTCCGTAACGGTCAATTTTTTACCATCCTCAAGCTTCTGAAGGATAGCAATGCGCATCGGATGAGCAATAGCTTTAAGCATATTAGAAGCTGTTTCGAGCTGCTCGATACTCACTGATTCAATTTTCATACAAAAACAAATAAATGAAGGTTACATATAATTAGGGTTCCTGTCAATTTATTTTGGGGGTAGGGATCAAAAGATAGAAAAAACAGGTACTACCCGTGTTAAGCAACAAAGATAAAAATATTGCTTTAGTCTCCAATATGTTGTAAAATAGGAAAAACAGAGAAAAGCAACTATTAAATATAGATAACACATTATTTTCTACTTTTGAAAAAAAGAACGACATGCAAAATTTAGACATTATATCAGCACCGGTAAAAGAAGAAATGGAAAGATTTCGCAGTTATATGCGACAATCAATGAAAAGTGACCAAAAGTTGATGGATATTGTAATGAATTACATCATAAAAACAAAAGGAAAGCAACTTCGTCCACTTTTTGTATTTCTTTCTGCCCGTATGCATGGAGAGATCAATGATAAAAGTTACACCGCAGCCACGCTTATCGAACTCCTTCATACTGCCACGCTTGTGCATGACGATGTTGTAGACGATTCATTGGAAAGACGTAATTTCTTTTCTGTAAAAGCACTATGGCGTTCAAAACTTGCTGTATTGGCAGGAGATTATCTTCTTGCCCAAGGTCTTCTTATTTCTTTAAAAACAAAGCATTATGATTTACTCGAAACAGTTTCGCAAGCTGTTAAAGAAATGAGCGAAGGTGAGTTATTACAATACCAAACTTCGCGCAAGCGAAATATTGACGAAGAAAAATATTATGAAATTATCCATAAAAAAACAGCTACACTTATTGCAGCCTGCACTCAATGTGGTACAATCAGCACCTGCCCCGACAATTATGTTGTCAAAAAAATGCAAGATTTTGGAATGAATGCAGGAATGGCGTTCCAAATTCGCGATGACTTATTTGATTTTATGCCCGATAGCAATTCGGGTAAACCAAAAGGAAATGATTTAAAAGAAAAGAAATTTACACTTCCTATTATTTATTCGTTAAACCATTTGGAAAAAGCAAAAGCAAAAAAGCTCAGATCTTTAATGGAAAACAAATCGGTAAAAAAAGAAGATATTGAAATTCTTTTCGAACTCATTACAGAAGGCGGAGGATTGGAATATAGTAAAATAAAAATGGAAGAGTATATTTCAAAATCGTTACAAATATTACACGAATTTCCAGAATCACCATCAAGTCAATCGCTTGAAAATCTTATCCATTACATAATTGAGCGTAAAAGTTAAAAGTTATTGATGATGAATAAAAAAGCCATTCCATACAATTATGGAATGGCTTTTTTATTCATTAATTTCAACATCAAATTATGATTTAGCTTCGAACGAATTTTTCACTAACCGAGCTTTCTTCTCTCCTACCAATTCTGCAATCTCATCTAAATTTGCTTCGCCTAGTCGTTTCACAGAACCAAAATGACGAATTAATAATGAATATGTTTTATCACCAATCCCTGGTATTTCAAGTAGTGAAGAGGTTGTCATACCTTTCGATCGTTTATTTCTATGAAAGGTAATACCAAAACGGTGAGCTTCATCTCGTATCTGTTGTATTACTTTAAGTGTTTCTGACTTTTTATCTAAGTATATGGGGTTTGGATCATCAGGAAAAAATATTTCTTCCAATCGTTTTGCAATGCCAATTACAATAACCTTGTGCCTAATTTTAAGTTCATCTAAAACTTCAACCGCAGCGCTTAACTGTCCTTTGCCACCGTCAATTACGATAAGCTGAGGAAGACCTTGATTTTCTTCAAGCAGACGAGAATAACGACGATAAATAATTTCACGCATCGAAGCAAAATCGTCTGGACCTACAACCGTCTTTACATTAAAATGACGATAATCTTTTTTTGCTGGTTTAGCCTGTTTAAAGACAACACAAGCAGCCACCGGATTTGTTCCCTGCAAGTTTGAATTATCAAAACATTCAATATACTCTGGCAAAACGTCAAGTTGCAAGTCATTCTTCATTGTTGTAAGAATACGCTCCGTTTTTTCTTTCGGATTTCTAAGGCTTTCCTGCTTTTTCTGATCAAGCATATAGAAGCGAGCGTTTTTTTCAGAAAGTTCTAATAATTTAAGCTTATCTCCCCTTTCAGGAATTATAAAGCGCAAATTTTCAAATTCAGATTCTGGTAAAAAAGGAATTATAATATCACGAAGAACCGATATTTTACGTTCTCTCATTTCAACAATAGCATATGCTAATATTTCAGAAGGGGTCTCATCTAGCTTCCGAACAATACAAAATGAATGAGATTGAACAACACAACCATCTATTATTCTAAGAAAATTCAAATAAGCGGCATCGTCATTAGTAACTACGCTAAAAACCTCCAAATTACCAACTGTTGCGCTAACAACAGAAGATTTGCTTTGAAAGTTTTTCAGTTTTTCCCATTTCAATCGAAGACTTTCAGCCTCTTCAAAACGCAAAGAAGAAGCAAAATCTTCCATTTGCTCCTTCAAATAACGAATTACAATTGAAAGATTTCCTCTCAATATATCTTTAATAACATCTATATTTTTTCTATAATCTTCTTCTGATTGTTCTTCGACACAAGGAGCAAGACAATTACCTAAATGAGCCTCAAGGCATGGCTTGTAACGCCCCTGTTTAATTTTAAATTCAGAAAGATCTAAAGAGCAGGTGCGTAAAGGATATAATTCTTTAATTAATTGCAACAAAGCCCTCACCATTGAAGAAGAGGTAAAGGGACCAAAATAGAGCGAACCATCCTGAATAAATCTTCTAGTAGAAAAAATACGAGGAAATGGTTCATTTTTTATAACAATCCATGGATACGTTTTGTCATCTTTCAACAATATATTATAACGTGGCTGATATTGTTTAATTAAATTGTTTTCAAGTAAAAGAGCATCACTTTCTGTATTAACAACAATATGACGTATTTCTCTTATTTTAGAAACTAAAACACGCACTTTAGCATTATCATGATTTTTGGTAAAATAAGAAGAAACTCTTTTTTTTAAATTTTTAGCTTTACCAACATAAATAATTTTACCTGTTTCGTCAAAATACTGATAGACTCCAGGTTTATCAGGTAACACTGAAAGTTGAATTGCAATATCACTTTTTAAAGGAGACATCATTACTCAAAAATAGAACGATACTGAAAAGTATTTACATCAAAAAGACCTTTACTTCCAAGTTTTACTTCAGGAATAACAAGTAAAGAAAGAAAAGACAAAGCCATTAAAGGTGCTTTTATTAATGGTTTATGTTCAAAAATAAAGGATTCTATTCTTTGATAAAGTGGCAATAATTCATCTATATCTCCATCAAACATCAAACCTCCAATTTTTAATGGAAGAATAAAAAGATCTTCTCCATCTGTAACTGCAATACCACCTTTACTTTCTATTACTGCATTCATAACTTTGACCATGAGATCATCATGAGTACCTAAAGTAATAAGATTATGACAATCATGAGCAATGCTTGTTGCTATTGCAATCTTTTTAAAGCCAAAACCCGAAACAAATGCATTCGAAACAGGTATTTTTTGATAACGATCCAAAACAGAAAGTTTTAGAATATCTTGATTTAAACAAGGAGAAAGAAATCTTTCATCAGACCAGCAAGGAACGATTTCTTTTTTTGTCCACAAATTACCATCTAAAACTTTTATTACTACAACATTCCGTTTTTCGTTTATAATTTTCAAATCAGCTTCAGAAACAAAATCAGCATTAAACACTATCGGATAAGATGAAGTAACAAAAGTTTCTTCATTTTTATTAATATTCGACACTTGAATTCCATCAACATAAACATTTAGAATATTAAAATCACTAAGAGAATCTACAACGATAAAATCTGCGCTATCCCCTTCTCTTAATAAGCCAACCGGCAAATTATAATGCAAGACAGGATTAACAGATGCGATTTTCAGAACATTAAATAAATCATATCCTTGTTTTACAGCTTTTTTTACAAAACTATTAATATGTCCATCAACAATAAAATCAGGATGGGCATCATCAGTACAAAACATTAAATCATTCGAAAATTCCGGAATCAGAGGAGCTAAAGCATCAAAATTACGCGCTGCGCTACCTTCTCTAATCAGAACTTTCATTCCAAGTTTTATTTTCTCTTGAGCTTCTTCGATTGTTGAACATTCATGATCTGTCGAAATTCCTGCATTAACATACAATTTCAATGGCTCTCCTGACAAAGAAGGTGCGTGTCCATCAATAGGTTTACCATATTTAACAGCCAATGCTAATTTTTCTAACACATCTGATGCTTTTTGAATAACACCTGGATAATTCATCATTTCCGCCAAACAGCACACTCTATCTTTCTGTAGAAATTTCTCAAGAAGCGACTCATCTATTACAGCTCCAGAATCCTCCATTGGCGAAGAAGGGACACAAGACGGTACTCCAAAGAAATATTTCAATCTTGATTTTTTCGCACTATCTAACATAAAATCGAAACCTTCCTCTCCTGCAACATTCGTAATCTCATGCGGATCACACACTACAGCAACCGTTCCATGATTCAATAAAATCGGAGACAAAGCAGAAGGAACCAGCATAGAACTTTCAACATGAATATGGCTATCCACAAAACCAGGCATAATATATTCAGAAAAAGCAACAGATGTCAACTCTGTAATAGATTTAATGAATCCATTCTCAAGCACAATACACGCTGGATAAACTCTACGATTAAAAAGGTCGACAAAATTCCCAAAAATATCCATAGTTATGAGATTTGTTTCACGTGGAACATATTTAAAAATAACATATAATACAAAAATTAATGTTCCACGTGGAACATTATCTTCCAAAATAAACCAACAATACATTAATGTCTGAAGGGGAAACCCCCGGAATTCGAGAAGCTTGACCTATAGTTTTTGGTTTGATTTTTGTAAGTTTTTGCCTGGCTTCTGTTGATAGGGATTTTAATCCTGAAAAGTCAAAACTATCAGATATTCTGATCCCTTCTAATCTCGATATTTTCTCTGCAATCTTTTTTTCTCTTTCTATATATCCTTTGTATTTGATTTTAATATCTAATCCTTCTATGATTTCTTCGAAAAAAACACCATTGAATTTAGAAGCAAATTCATTGAATTTGGGGATAATCTTTAATAAATCAATAGAAGAGACTTGCGGTCTTAAGATAATATCAATAAGTCTATACCGTTGATTGATTGATGATGTTCCTGATTTTTCCAAATAACTATTAACAATAGAAGGATTTACACTATTTAAGGAAACAAAATCAAACAGTAATTCAATTGAGTTATATTTATATTTTAATATATCTAATCTCTCTTTTGTTGCCAAACCTAAAGCATAACCTTTTTCGGTTAAACGTTCATCTGCATTATCCTGTCTAAGTAATATCCGATATTCAGCTCGTGAGGTAAACATTCTATACGGTTCATCTACACCTTTTGTAACTAAATCATCTATCAAGACTCCAATATAAGCTTCATCCCGATTAAGAATAAAAGGTTCAGAATTATTAACTTTCTGATGAGCATTTATACCAGCCATTAATCCTTGCGCCGCAGCCTCTTCATATCCTGTTGTTCCATTAATTTGTCCAGCAAAGAAAAGATTAGAAACTTTTTTTGTTTCTAAAGAATGATATAATTGTGTTGGCGGATAATAATCATATTCGATAGCATAACCTGGACGGAAAATATTTGCATTTTCTAAACCAGGAATATATTTAAGGGCCTCCACCTGTATATTCCATGGAAGAGACGAAGAGAAACCATTCAAATAAAACTCATTTGTATTTTCTCCTTCTGGTTCTAAAAATAATTGATGACTTGATTTTTCATAAAAAGTAACGATTTTATCTTCGATACTCGGACAATATCGAGGTCCAACACCTTTAATCGTTCCATTATATAAAGGAGAATCGACAAAACCACGTTCCAAAACATTATGAACAGTTGGGTTTGTGTAAGTAATAAAACAACTCATCTTAATTTTTGATCTATCTGCAAGATTCAAAAAAGAAAAATGACCATCTCCTTCATCAGACTTTTGCTCTGTTAATTTTGAAAAATCAATTGTTTTTCCATCGATTCTACAAGGTGTTCCGGTTTTCATCCTTCCAACCTCAAGACCATACTTTTCTAATCCATTTGACAAACCTTCACTGGAGGGTTCTGAAAAGCGTCCCCCTTTAATTTTGGTTCTACCAACATGCATTAAACCATTTTGAAAAGTACCAGAAGTAAGAACTATCGCTCCTGCTGTAAATTCAATTCCTAAAGAAGTTCGAACTCCATAGGCTCTATCATCCTTTATAAGTATATTTAAAACAGTATCCTGCCATAAGAATAAAGTAGGAATAGATTCAAGAATTTTACGCCATTCAATAGTAAACTTCGTACGATCACATTGTGCTCGCGGACTCCACATAGCAGGTCCCTTTGATTTATTCAACATTCGAAATTGAATATTCGAACGATCGGTAACAATACCCGTAAAGCCACCAATAGCATCAATTTCTCTAACGATTTGTCCTTTTGCTATTCCTCCAATAGCAGGATTGCATGACATTTGACCAAATTTAGTCATATCCATGCTAATCAATAAAACTTTAGAACCCATTGTAGCAGCGGCAGCAGCAGCTTCGCAACCAGCATGCCCTCCTCCTACTACAATAATATCGTAATTAAATAACATTAAACATCGATTTATAAACCATTATAGCTTGATCTTCTTCAGCTCTCATTATTTTTGATTCATCCTCAGTTAAATCATTAATATCACAAAGGTGAAGAATACCGTGAATAATAACACGCAACATTTCATCTTCAAATGAAGCATTAAAATCCTTAGCATTTTCCATAACAACATCGGGTGATATTAAAATATCACCCGATATAACTGACTTCTCAGTATAATCAAATGTTATTATATCTGTAGGATAAGTATGCTTAAGATATTCTACATTAACTTCAACAATTTTATCGACAGAAACAAAAACATAATTTAAATCTCCCGTCTTCATTTTCTTGGAAAAAGCTATTTTTTTTATCCAAGAAGCCAAGTCTCTCTTCTTAAAAGGTAATTTATAAGAAGTCTCTGATATAAATTGTATCATATAGAAAAAGAAAGAATAGCTGTACTACCATTATTTTCGAACATAACTTCATCAGCTAGTTTTTTCATAAGGAAAATTCCTCGTCCATCAATATTTTCAATATTTTCAGGGACAGTGGGATCAGGAATATTCGTATAATCGAAACCCTTCCCCTGATCTGAAATAGCTATTTTCAAATTAGAAGCAGAAACAGTAGCTTCGATTTTTACAAGCTTTGAAGAATCAGAAGCATTGCCATGAACAACGGCATTTGTAAAAGCTTCCAAAACCGATACAATAACATTTCCATATACAAAATCTGATAACATCAGTTCTTGCGTTAATCTATCGAGAAAATTCTCAACTTCAGAAATGTTAGAAATTTCAGAATTTAAAACCACACTTTTATTCATTTTTATTTTAACCAGGTTTGAGGATTTTGCTTATTTATTTCATTCCATATTTCAAAATGAAGAAGAAAAAGACCATCATCAGAATGCCCTACAACACCAATAACCTGCCCCGTTGTCACTTTATCTCCAGTTTTAACCAAGACCTGATCCAGATTTTGATACACAGTAATATAATTTCCGTGCCTAATTATAACTGTAATATTTGTTCCAGGTATACGGATTATCTTACTTACCTCTCCAGAAAAAACAACTTTAACTTTTGACGAACGGGAAGAAGTCATATCAATACCATTATTATTAATCTTCACACCTTTCAATAAAGGATGCCCATGTTCTCCAAAAGAAGAAATAATGTTTGCCCCTTCTAAAGGCCATGGTAATTTTCCCCTATTATCTCTAAAATTAGAAGACAGCGCATCATCTATTTTATTTGCTTTTATATTATTAGTCTTCTTTCTTTTACGGATTTCTTCATCAATAAGTTTCCTAATCTCAGCTTCTAATTTTTTTTCAATTATTTTCTTATTTTGAATTTCCTTACGAAGAGAACCTTCTGTTTTTTGAAGTTCAAACATCAAATTTTGCTGCTGATCTTGCTCTTTCTGAAGAATTTTCTTTTCATTTTCCCTTTCTTTTAAAGAAGTATCTTTTTCCTGTTTTACCTTTTTCAGTTCTTCTGCCTTTTGAATCAACAAATTTGAAGAAGATTCTATTTGAAGAGCTTTATTTTTTATGGCTATATCAATATTCCGAAAATAAAAAGCTCTCCGATAAGCTTGATTAAAACTGGACGCTGATAAAATAAACATTAATCGTTCAGACTTTCCTTTATTCAAATATTCAATACGAATAAGAACAGAATATTCCTTCTTTAGAAAATCAATCTCTTTCGATAATTTCGAAATATCTTTATATAATCCTGATATTTGACTATCTGTAGCGCGTACCTCAGCAGATATTTGATTTATAAGAGACTTCCTTAACTCAATAGTTGCATTAATTAATTGTAAACGTTTTATTGTAACATTTTGCTTTTCATGAGTTTTATCTAATGCGTGCTGTTTATCCTCTATTTCATGTCGAGTACGTTCTTTTTGCTTTTCCAAATCAGAACGCGACTGAGAATAAAGTGGAGCACAAAATAAAATGAATAATAAAAAATTAAGGTAAAACAAAAGGTATTTTCTCATAGCTACGAGGTAAATCGGGCATGGTAAATTTATCATTTTTTACTTTTACATCAGCTTCTACTGCATTAAAAGAATAGCTACTAAAACTAAATGTAATTTTTTTACCATCAGTTGTTGGCTGTGCCTGTATAGTTATATTCTGTACTCTTGAAACAGGTAAAACTAATGAATTTGAAGATTCTCTGTTCAACAATAACTCTTCGAGCTTAGATAAACTATTCTTAGGAATATTTGAATAATATATTTTCTTATTCAATCGATCTATCAAATAAGCAGAATCATTATGCAATAATAATTTTGCAACTTCTATTCCTAAAAAAGTTTGAACAGAAAGAACGCTAAATTCATTTCTATTACCATATATTACAGGCGTAACCGAAATTTTACTATTGTCAACCGAAACAGATACAGAATTAAACTTTACAAAATAAGCTTCGTACTTATTTGAAAATCTTAAAGACCCACAAGCAGAAAAAACAATAACCAATAATAGAAATAATAGTATTCTATTTTTCATTTGTAATCTTCTTTAAAGTTTCTGGATTTTTAGACAATAAATAAGAAGCATTCCAATACATGCGAGCAGATTTATAATCATTCAACATATAGTAAATATCTCCCGCATGATCGAGAATTTCAGAATTTTTTCCATCACCTTTTGATAATGCTTTTTCAATATAAGCTTTTGCTTTGGTATACTTTCTCATTTTATAAAGTATCCAGGCATAAGTATCTAAATAAGTTGAATTATCAGGAAATTGTTTCAAAACATCTATAATAAGATTTTCTGCTTTAGGTAAAGATTCATCGTAAACAGATAAATAATATGCATAATTATTTTTTGTAGAATAATTTTTCGAATCATATTTCAAAATTTGTTCACATGCCCAAAAAGCTGAATCTTTATTATTTAACTTAAAATAAGCCTCACTTAATAATTCCAAATAAACTAAACGTATTTTTTTATTATCATACTTGGTTCCCTGTATAGCATTTATAGTTTCATTACACTTATTCAACTGTAAAGAAGATAATGCTTTATAAAATACAATATTATCGGAAGTATTAGAAAGAGATAACTTAGTAGATAAATCATACATTTTTTGATAATTACCTGTCGCATTATACAACGAAAGCAACTGATCATAAACCTCTTGTTTTACTTCATTTCTACTAATATAATCTTCTACAAAAGGAATGGCTTCTTCATATCTACCCGATTTCATTGCGATATCGGCAATAAAAAGATTTCGATCCTGAAAAGTTTTAGACTTAGCTAAAAAATTATTTACAGGAATCAACAAATTGGTATCTCTATAAATAGAAGAATCCGATAATACAGAAACAATAAAACTCTTTTTGATGTTTTCTGATAATGTATCACTTAATGTTTCTTCAATAAAATCTGCAGGAATTTTGTACTTAGTGTTTTTCAAAAAATGAATGTAATCAACATAAACAGGATTATCTTCATAATTTTCTTTACAATTAATTCGAAAAACAGAATCAGCCAATTGTAGTCTTCCTGATTTTTGATAAACAGAAGATAATTGCAATAAATATTGATAATTCGTTGGAACTGATTTAACAGCCTGCTGAATTGTATTTTCAGCATCAACATAATTATTAAGATATAAATAAATTTTTGATTTCAAATACAAAACATTTCCAGCTGCACCTGTAATTTCTTGAACAGAATCAAGTTGAGCTAAAGCTTCCCTATTTTTATTTTTGTCTAATAAAACAACTGCATAATCAAAACGATATTCCGGTTTATTGGGAAAATCATGAATTAATTTTGGATAAATTACAGAAAGTGTATCAAAATTTCCTGTATATTTTAACAATTCAATAAGTTGATTTTTATACCAAATATTAGAATCATCAAAACGATTTGCCAATTTAGAATAAGCTAAAGCTGACTCTAAATTCTTTTTCATTCCTTCAATATTAGCAAGTTGATAATAAGCCAGAGCACAACTGTCATTAAATTTTATACAACTTTTGTAAATATCATAAGACTGAGAATAACTACCAAATAAATAAAGCCTGTTAGCTTCATTCAATGCATAATCCAATTCAACAAAAGTAGATGCTTTATGTTCTTCAGGTATCGACTTATGAACAGTACATGATGAAAAAAAGAAAATAAAAAAAACACTATTTACCAGTATGGCCAAAACCACCTTCGCCTCGTTGCGTCTCATTAATTTCAGTTGTTAAAAACCAATTAAAATGTTCATGTTTTGAAATAACCATCTGGCATATTCTTTCTCCTGAATTTATTATAAATTCTTCAGAAGAAAGATTAATCAAAATTATTTTAATTTCTCCTCTATAATCTGAATCAATAGTTCCTGGAGAATTTAAAACTGTTATTCCATGCTTCAATGCCAATCCACTTCGAGGCCTGATCTGAGCTTCAAAACCCTCAGGTAATTCCAAATATAAACCTGTTGGAATAATAACTCGTTCTAAAGGTTTAATTATAACAGGTTTATCTAAAAATGCACATAAATCGACTCCAGCCGAATGTTGTGTCTGAAATTCGGGTAAACTATTATTAGACCTATTTATAACTTTTATTTCCATATCAAAAGAGACTTAATTTTTAGTTTTTCTCTCATCAAAACATAAAAGAAAAATGTAATTAAAAGAAAATTTCCAACCACTAACATTACATAGGCTGGCAAATAAAAATAGATAGAATACAAAAGAAAAACAATTACTAAGGTAACTATTACATATTCTCCAATTCTTTTTAGCTGATAATTAAGCGGAAAATGCTTCTGTCCCCATAAATAAGATGTTATACAAATAATTATATAACAAAGAACCCGTGCAATAGCACAAGCGTAATAACTTATTATAGGTATAAATACTATATTAATTAACACCGTTACAAAAGCACCAATAAAAGTAAGATACAAACCATACAAAGTATGATTTGTGAGTTTATACCAAAAAGAAAGATTGTAAAACATTCCTAACAAATAATTGGAAAGCAATAAAATAGGAACTAATCCTAATCCATCCCAATAAGAATGACCAACAAAATATTTAAAAATATGAATATTAGCTACAACTCCTATAAAAATAAACATTGAAAAAATGGTAAAATACTTTGATACCTGCCCATACAATGACTTATCATTTTTTTCTTCATGATTTTTAAAGAAAAAGGGCTCAGCTGCAAAACGAAACATTTGAATAAATAATGTCATCAATACAGCAATCTTAGCATTAGCACCATAAATACCCAACATTTTCATCGACAAAACAGGATCTGAAACATAATGTTTCAATAAAACACGGTCAATCGCTTCATTAATAGTACCAGCAAAACCCGAAATACAAATAGGAAAACTGTATAAAAGCAATTGTTTTAAAAAAGAAAACTTAAATTTTGTTGTATAACCACTTGTTATAAAAAATAATATAAAAAATGTTGATGCACTAGCAATTGTATTACTAATAAATATAAATTTTAAATCGTCGAGATTTACATGCCTATGTTGAAACCATGGAACTATCATTAAAAACCAGATATTCAGAATAATAATTAACCCAACATTAAATAATTTAAGCAATGAGAAAATCATTGCTTTATTCTGAATCCTAAGTTTTGCAAATGGTACGGCTGCTAATGCATCAAAAAATAAAATTAATGCAACATTTATTACATAAGTGTTTGTATGATAACCTAAAGAATTAGATATAGAAGTTGCAAATAGAAGAGAAAGCACTAAAAAAACAGACGAAATAGAAAAGACAGATGAAAAAGAAGCTGAAAATACTGAATCACGATTTTCACTTGCTTTTGAAGCAAACCTAAAAAAACCAGTTTCCAAACCAAATGTTAATATTATACTTATAAAAGCAATGTAAGTATAAAACTCTACCACTATCCCATAAGCACCTGGATGATAAAGACGTGTATAAAATGGAGTAAGAAAATAATTAAGTAGTCGGGGAACTATAGTTCCCATTCCATAAACTACCGTTTGCCCTGCAAGTTTCTTTAACGGATTCAAGTTCTTTTTTGAGCAAAGGTAAAAAAGAGAAAATTAGAAATTCAACCTCTTAACTTTTTTAAGTAACAATCAACCTCAGGAAAATCAAAATGAAAACCTGTTTCTAAAATAGCCCGAGGATAAACAATCGGATTTTGATTTAAAGTAAGAATTCTTTCACCAAAAAAAGGTTCAAGTGTTTTTGGACTAATTTTCAACAAAAACAAAAAAGGTGAACTTGCACGAACCTTTTTATAAAATTCACCCGACTTAACAGGAATAGGTAAAACAGCATTAACAAAACCCGATAAATTATCATTATGTAAAGCTAACTCATAGATTCTTAATAAATCATGTAATACAATACAAGGAAATGGAGCATTTTCATCTGTAATAGCAGGTAAAAAACCATAATTATGAAATTGATATATTCTTTTAAAAAGACCACCTTTTTTATCAAGAACTATTCCCATTCTTAAAGCTACTTTACGAACATTAGTAAAATCATATTTAAAAAATTCATTCTCCCACATCTTAACAACTTCTGCAGGAAAAGAATTGCTATAATCTTTACTTAAATCATCATGAACAGCATTAATTTGATAAATACCAACAGCTGAAGCAGAAATAAACACTTTCGGTTTAATTGTTAATTCATTAATTGATTGGTTTATAGCACGAACAGATAAAATTCTACTATTAATAATTTTTTCACGTCCAGAATCTTTCCATGAACCATAAATAGGAGATCCGCATAGATTAATTACTGCTTCTGCCGAGCTAATTTTAGATTTCAAAATAAGAGGTCTTTCTAAGTCCATTCTATTAATCTTAATTATAGAATGCCCTTTTCTAATCAAATATGAACATAAATTGGATCCTATAAAACCAGAATATCCTGCAACAGCAATCTTCATAGGGATTTTAAGATTAAGATGAATAAATTAAACAGAAACTAGTAATTTCGCTTACTTAAATTTACGAAAAATGAACGAGACTATTATTGAAATTTATAAAGATTTAGAAGGCGTAAATCCATCGACTACCGAAGAAATAGAAAAGTTCAAAATAAAATACTTAGGAAGAAAAGGCATTCTACAATCTTTATTTGAAGAATTCAAAACAGTTCCTAATGACCAGAAAAAAATTATTGGTCAAAAATTAAATGATTTAAAAAATAAAATTTCACAAATAATAGAGGAATCTAGTAATAAAATTGAAGAAAATTCTGTTAATCAGAGTAATATAGATTTTTCGGCTACCGAAGAACCATTTAAATTAGGATCAAGACATCCTATTTCTTTAGTAAAGAATGAAATATGCAATATCTTTTACAAATTAGGTTTTACTATTTCTGATGGACCTGAAATTGAAGATGACTGGCATGTATTTTCTGCTTTAAATTTTCCCGAAGAACATCCTGCACGTGATATGCAAGATACGTTCTTCATTGAAAAAAATCCAGACATACTTCTTCGTACTCATACTTCCTCAATACAAGTTAGAGTAATGGAAAACAGTAAGCCACCAATTCGTACCATTTGTCCAGGCCGCGTATTTCGTAACGAAGCAGTTTCGGCCAGAGCTCATTGTATTTTTCATCAAATAGAAGGGCTATATATTGACGAAAAAGTATCTTTTGCCGATTTAAAACAAACATTACTCTACTTTGCAAAAGAATTTTTCGGAACCGAAAGTAAAATAAGATTACGTCCCTCCTATTTTCCGTTTACTGAACCTTCAGCCGAAATGGATGTATCATGTAGCATATGTGGAGGTAAAGGATGTATGGTTTGTAAAAATACAGGATGGCTTGAAGTATTAGGCTGTGGAATGGTTGATCCTAATGTATTGGAATTAAATGGTATAGATAGTAAAAAATACTCAGGTTTTGCTTTTGGAATGGGCATAGAACGAATTGCAATGCTAAAATATCAGGTAAAAGATCTTCGTCTTTATTTTGAAAATGATGTTCGATTTTTACAACAATTTCAATCAGCACTATAAAAAAGAAAGAGCTTCTGAAAAATTCAGAAGCTCTTTTCTTTTCATGCTTTTTCAATTTCTATTTTATAGTCCATCTTTATAACTTCCTTATAAACAGCATTAACTCCGCAATAACGTTCTTTCGATAATTCGACAGCTTTCTCAACTTTTTCAGAGTCAATACTTTTACCTTTAACACGATAAATGACTGTCATCTCTAAATATTTTTTAGGATGTTCATCCGACGTAATTCCTTCAACATCAACCGAAAATGAATCAAATTCTACCCTCATTTTCTTCAAAATTGAAACAACATCCATACCTGTACACCCCGCTAGTGCAACCATCATTAAAGGCTTTGGTCGGGGACCCAAATCGTTTCCTCCATTATCCGAAGCTGCATCAACTGTTATTTTATGTCCTCCGACATTAGCTTCAAAAGCCATGCCTCCTAACCAATTAGCATTAATAGATGATTTCATATTTTTATTAATTTTGATTTAACTACTTAGTTAAAATTAGCTTTTTTTGAATTTAATTTGCACAAGTTTAAAAACAAGAACAATATGAAAAATGTATATAATAATGACGAAGAAAATTCTATTCGCGAAATAAACAGCGTTTTTAAACATCTTACACCCGAAGAAACAGAAAAAGTTGAAAGCGAAAGAATTGTAAATTCTTATAAACGAGGTACTTTAATATATAAAGAAGGAAACAGAGCTACAGGTATTTACTGTATACACAACGGTGTTATAAAAATCTACAAAACAGGTTTTGATGGTAAAGAACAAATAATCCGTTTTGCTAAACCTTCTGATTTAATAGCGTTTAGATCAGTATTAAGTAGCGAACCAGCTTGTACTTCGGCTAAAGTTTTAGAAGATACTACAGTAAGTTTTATCTCTTCAGATACAATGCTTTATCTTGTACGTAACAATGGCAACTTTGCTCTTGATCTTCTTCAATTAACCTGCAGAGAGTTGGAAGAAGCAAACTCATATCTTACAGATGTTGCTCAAAAAACTGTAAGAGAAAGACTTGCTGAAGTTCTACTTCAATTAAAAGCTAATTTTGGCACCGATAAAATTGGTTATCTACAAATATCGCTTACACGCGAAGAGCTTGCTAACATTGTCGGAACAGCTACAGAATCAATAATCCGTTTACTTTCAGAATTCAAAGATGATAGATTAATTGAACTCAACGGTAGAAAAATAAGCTTATTGAATATTCCTTCGCTTACCAAAATAGCTAATATACAGCATTAAAAAAGCTCTCCCTGCTTTTGTTGCTGATAACCCAAATGAGCGTATGCCTGCGGGGTAACTTCACGACCCCGAGGTGTACGTTTAATAAAACCTTCTTTTATTAAAAAAGGTTCATAAACTTCTTCAATAGTACCTGCATCTTCACCTATTGCAGTAGAAATTGTTGATATTCCAACCGGACCCCCATTAAATTTCTCTATCAGCAAACGCAATATTTTATTATCCATCTCATCCAGTCCATATTGATCGATAGAGAGCGAATCAAGGGCATATCGGGTTATTTCCATATCAATACTCCCGTTCCCTTCTATCTGAGCAAAATCGCGTACTCTACGCAATAATGCATTTGCAATACGTGGTGTTCCCCTACTCCTGCGAGCAATTTCTCCAGCTGCATCAGAAGTAATTTCTATCGAAAGAATATGAGCCGAACGTGATATAATTTTAAGAAGAATTTCAGTATTATAATATTCTAAATGACAAGTAATTCCAAAGCGAGCTCGTAAAGGAGAAGTCAGCAATCCAGAACGCGTTGTAGCACCAATTAATGTGAACTTATTTAAAGACAGCTGAATAGAACGCGCAGCAGCTCCTTTATCCAAAACAATGTCAATAGCAAAATCTTCCATTGCCGGATAAAGATATTCTTCAACAACCGAACTTAAACGATGAATTTCATCAATAAAAAGAACATCACCTTCATTTAAATTAGTAAGAATACCAGCTAAATCTCCAGGTTTTTCTAAAACTGGTCCTGATGTAACTTTAAGATTTACACCAAGTTCATTAGCAATAATACCTGCAAGAGTTGTTTTTCCTAAACCTGGAGGACCATGAAACAAAGTATGATCCAAAGATTCACCACGCAACTTTGCTGCACGCACAAATATTTTTAAATTCTTCATAATACCCGACTGTCCCTGAAAATCATCAAAAGACAAAGGCCTCAGCTTCTTATCAAAATCTGAATCTCGCTGTATTATATTTTCGCTACGTGGATCAAAAACGTTCTCCATTTCACTTAATTAAACCTAGTTCACGACTTATTTCCAGCATTTTATTAATTGGACGTACTGACTTTTCAATTAATTTTTCATCCAGCTTAACTTCTGGCAATTCATAAAGCAAAGTATTATATAATTTTCTTAACGTAATCATTTTCATATATATACAATCATTACAAGCACAAGTAGAATCTTCAGGAGGTGCAGGTAAAAAATTCTTTTCAGGATGAGCTAGTTTCATTTGATGAATAACACCCGGCTCTGTAGCAACAATATAAGTATCAGACGAATCATTCTTTGTATAATTTAACAGAGCAGCTGTAGAACCTATAAAATCGGATACCAGTAAAACTGTTTTCTGGCATTCAGGATGTGCTATAATTTTAGCTTTAGAATTAAACTTCTTTAATTCTAAAATACGTTCGAGCGAAAATTGCTGATGTACATGGCAAGCTCCATCCCAAACAAGCATTTCTCTTCCCGTTTTAGATTGAATATAATTACCAAGATTTCGATCAGGAGCAAAAATAATTTTCTTTTCAGCAGGTATGCTGGATACAATTTCAATTGCATTAGAGGAAGTTACTGCAATATCAGTTAAAGCTTTTACTTCTGCTGTTGTATTAATATACGAAACGACCAAATGATCAGGATGAGACTTTACAAAGTCGGCAAATTTATCAGCCGGACAAGAATCTGCCAAAGAACAACCCGCATTCAAGTCAGGCAATAAAACCTTTTTCGAAGGCGAAAGCATTTTTGCAGTTTCGGCCATAAAATGCACACCGGCAAATACAATTATGTCAGCATCATTTTTAGCAGCTTTTTCAGACAAAGCCAAACTATCTCCTACAAAATCTGCAATATCTTGTATTTCAGGTTCCTGATAATAGTGAGCTAAAATAATTGCATTTTTTTCTTCCTTCAAACGTTTAATCTCTCTAACCAAATCCAATTCATTAGAAACAGGAATATCAACATATCCCTTATCTATATTTATATTCTTTTTTAAATTAAAATTATTCATGATGATGAATATATCCTGTTAATTGTGTTCGTAAAAATCAATCAAAGCATTTGCAAAAATCGTAATTAAAAAAGAAAAAACAGATATCAACAGTCAATTAGAATTTATAGAGTCTGATTATTAAAGCTTTTTAAAAGATATTAACAGCTGTTGATATTTATAAACGTTAAAAAATAGAAGGTTTTTAGACAAAGCTTGACTTGTTGCTTTCTTGTTAGAAAATCAAAAGAAAATAGTAATATTTTTGTCTTGCACTTTAGAAAGAGAGGTGTTATATAACTTTTACAGGAAACGCCAAATTAATTGACTTGTATTTATCGAAAACTTGTTGCTAAGTTTTCAACAGTAATTAATGCGTTATTAACAGAAAAAAATGAAGACAACTACCATTGGTGTAGCCAGCGATCATGCAGGCTTTGAATTAAAAGGAAAAGTAATTAATTATCTGAAAAACAAAGGTTTTGAAGTTATTGATTTTGGAACCAACAGTTCAGAAAGTTGTGATTATCCTGAATTTGGACATAAATTGGCACAAGCTGTTGAAGGTGGAGAATGTTATCCGGGGATTTCAATTTGTGGAACGGGCAATGGCATTAACATTGTGGCAAATAAACACGCAAAGGTGCGTTCAGCTTTGTGCTGGCAGCCTGAAATAGCTCATTTAGCTCGTGCACACAACGATGCTAATATTTTAGCACTTCCTGCACGTTTTATTTCAGAACAAACAGCTGAAGAAATTGTAGATGCTTTTCTTACAACAGATTTTGACGGAGGGCGTCATCAACGTCGCATTAATAAAATTTAAAATGCGCTTTGTTTTTTACGATTAAATAAAAACGTAAAAACAGCTAATGATAAAAGCACACCTATAATATTAGAAGAAGCGTCAAACACACTGGCGCTTCTTCCTGTAAAATACAATCCCTGAAGTATTTCTATAGTTACACCATATAAAATAGCAACTATAACCCAGCTTAAAGTTCTTTTTCGGCTGTGTTTTTTCGATTTTTTGTCTCCCCACAACAACGTAAATGTGAGTACAAAGTAGAAAGTAAAGTGAGCTACCTTGTCCATTTCAGGAAAATTGATAATACTTATTTTATCAACATCTTTTGGAGGCATGCTGCACATTATAAAAACAAACACAGCCCACAAAATTGACGGAGTATAATAAAAAAGGGTATATCTTTTCATTTTATAAATTATCTAATCTTTTGATAATATGGCTGGAATATATTTACACATGCCTTTTTGTAAAACGCGCTGTACGTATTGTGATTTTTATTCGACAACCGATGGCAAATATATGTCCGATTTTACAAATGCTATCATTTCAGAAATAGAACAACGTAGAAATTACCTTGATAACGAAAAAATTAACACTATTTATTTTGGAGGAGGTACTCCTTCGTTGTTAGAAAATGAAGAAATTGATAAAATTCTTGCCGCTGTTTATCTTAATTTTAATGTAAATTCAAAAGCAGAAATAACAATTGAGGTAAACCCCGATGATGTAACAATTAACAAATCGGGAAATTGGAAAAAATCAGGTATTAACAGAATAAGTATTGGAATACAGTCTTTTAACGATAAATATTTAAAATTTTCAGGACGAAGGCATTCGGGGCAAGAAGCAATTCATGCATTTGATATTTTGAGAAATGCAGGCTTTGAAAATATTAGTACTGATATAATTTTTGGTTGGCCTGAGAGCGATGAAAGTACGTTGTTAGGCGATCTGAAAATTTTTTTTCGGCTAAAAGCCGAACACTTTTCTGCATACCAACTTACTGTTGAAAAAGGAACACGTTTATATCGAAAAATTAAAATAGGCGAAACTTTTCTTCCTGATGATGATATAGTTATAAATCAATACACTCGACTGATACAAGAATGTCAAAAACAGGGATACGAACAGTATGAAATTTCAAACTATGCACGAGATGGCAAAATATCTTTACATAATACAAATTATTGGTTTGGTGTTTCTTACATAGGTTTAGGGCCTTCGGCCCATTCTTATAACGGAATATCTCGTCGCTGGAATGTTAGCAACTTACATCAGTATATAAGCGGCATAAAAAAAGGAGAAGACATTGCAGAATACGAAGATATTGATACTATTACTGCTTACAATGAATTTATAATGACAAGATTAAGAACAAAATGGGGTATTAATTATGAAGAACTTGTCCAAAAATTTCCTCATGACAAAATTCTTTCACAATTTCAAAATATTGCAACAAAGCTGATAGATAAACAGATGCTTGAAAAACAAAATGAAGCCATTACTCTAACTCTTCAGGGAAAATACCTGGCAGATAGAGTAATAGCTGAATTGTTTTTTATTGATTAAATATTTTTAATCAATTTTAATGTGACCCCAATTTTCGCCACGCCGGATACGGTTAAGTTGGGTGTGCGTTATTCCAAACTCCTTAGCAATTTTATACAAAGGGTTTTTACTTTTCTTCAGTTTCTTTTTCAATCTAATTACTTGAGTCTCTGTTAATTTTGCATTATTAATAGTTCCTCTTTTGTAATTTGGATTAATTTTTTGATGCGCAAACATCGTTTGCCTTGTTACCCACCTTAAATTATTGACATGATTGTTGTTTTTATCAAAATCAACATGGATAACGTACAGTTGATGAGGACTCTCCTTATCAATAAAATGTTCTGCTACAAGTTTATGAATGTACTTTGTAGTACGTTTTCCTGTAGTTAGTTTTACATTTAAAATGTGATAGCCTTTTAATAAAGAACCATTAATAACCTGTCCGTTAGGGTCGCTTTTAAAACTTTTTATGCGACCATAATCAGAGATTTCATAGGTTTCTTCCTGGGCTAATCCTTCAATGACGAGCTTTTTCCAACGCTCGGCGACAAATTTTTCCTCTTTCATCGTCTTTCAATTAGAACCTAGTATTCAAATAACACAATCTTAAACTTTCCTCTTTTCTGGTTTAATTTACATACAAAGGTTTTTACACAAAAATAATAAAATACTATTTATCAATAAAATAGCGAGGAATTATTCTGAAGGTATACTTTTATATACAAATAGCCTACTTTTTGTATATGAAAGTATACGTATAAAGATGTTTGTTTGTTAGCAAAATGTTCTTTTGTAAATTGATTTTTTATTAGATATTTAAAACATTTTTAAGGGTTTTTATTTTTAGTTTGAAAATGAATATATGAAATTAATGAAAATTACTATAAAATACGTTTTAACAGCACTTTTTTGTAATTCTTTTGTTTTTTTATTCTCTTCTTTTGGTCAGGTTCAACATAAAAGCGTTTCATTGCAGCAGGCAATCGATTCTTGTTTTAAAAATAATCCAGATCTTAAAATTTCCAGAATTGAGATGGATGGTTTTGCTTACAACTCAAATCTCAATGCAAATTTTTATCAGGAAAACTATGCATGGAATATCGATAGAAAAGCTTCGCAAGATGTTGATGCAACGGTACAATATTCCAGAGCTTCAGATTTTGTAAAAGCTCGTCGTGATTTAAAAAATATTGAACATCAGCTGCTTAGAGCCAGATTGGTTATGCAAATGAAACAATATTGGTACACGTGGATTTATTACTATAATGTGCGTAAAATTTATCAGGCTCAGGCAAAATTGATGAGTTTATGTGCCGAGGTTGTACAAGAAAATATAGATTCGTCGATGCTTCAACCAGTCCAGATAGCTCGTATGCGTGCATATTTCGAAAAAACATTGGTTGATGTAAATACGGCTGCTCTTAATTTGGAAGATGCTGCTTCTGATTTTCAGCAATTATCAGGGTTCTCGCAGTCTCTAATTCCTTCAGACACAACAATGGTAATTGCAACTATCGAAAAACCCGATAAAACGATTGCATCTCCAAAATTACAAAATGCTTATTGGTTGGCACTTAAGTATAAAAATGAAACAGTTTTAGATCTTAACTATCCGATGGTAAAAAAAGCGGTTGGCGTTGAAAAGTCTAATCGAAAATTGAAACGCGATGGACTAAACTGGAAATTACCTACCGAACGTCTTTTTGACGATGTTCCTGCTTATCAGAAAGAAAAACAGATAATGCAACTCGATTTTGAAAAACAGAAAGCAATAAATCGATTAAAAATTGCCGACATTCAAAATGAGTTACACCAATATTTTACGCAGTTAAACTATTACAGATCAACTGGTTTAGAATATGCCGGAATGTTGGAACAATCGGCTCTGCATGAACTCGAAAAACAAGGACCTAATTATAAGGTTTTTCTTGACAATATTATGGAAGCGGTTCAGTTGAGATTAGATCATCTTTCCTCTATCTACCATTACAATATAGCATCAGCTACGCTTGAGTGGTATCTTCAATGAGGGTTAAAGAAATCCAAAATTGAAGCTGAATGGCCGTTCTGTCCGGGTATTTACTACTTTTGTAAGTTGTTTAAGTTTAAATGAAAGATAATTAAATACAAGAATTATGCAGGGAACAAATCGTAATACTGTAATAGTTTTGTCGATAGTGGCGGGTCTTTTGGCAATCAGTCTTGCCTTTTTAGCATACAAACTTACTAAAGTTCAGAAAGACAATCAGGTTGCACAAGAAGCCGTTGAAGAACAAAAAAATTCGTTGGCTAAAGACCTCAATAACATGATGGTGGAATACGACAACTTAAAGACGAACAATGATAGTATGAATATGAAAATCAGCGTACAACAGGATCATATTCATAAACTTTTACAAATACAGGCGTCCAATCTCGAAAAAATCAGATTGTACAAAAACGAGTTAGTTACTTTGCGTACTGTTTTAAGAAGTTATGTAGTTCAGATAGACTCACTTAATCAGCGTAACCAAATTCTTAGTTCCGAAAATAAAGATGTTAAAGGTCGTCTGTCTGAAGCTCAGAAATCAAATGAAAAACTTGCTTTCGAAAAAGAAAATTTAAGTTCAAAAGTAAAAAAGGCGGCTGTACTTAGTGCCAAAAATATATCGGTTGTAGCGCTCAACAAACGAGGAAAAGATACCGATAAAGCTAATAAAACAGCAAAATTAAGAACTTGTTTTACTCTTCGTGAAAACAGTGTTGCCGATGCTGGCGCTAAAACAATTTATCTGAGGATTTTACGTCCAGACCGATCGGTATTAATATCTTCGCAAGACAATGTGGTTAGAGCAAATGGTGCTGAAATTACATACAGTTCGCGGCGTGAAATAGAATATGATAACAAAGATGTTGATATGTGTATCTATTGGGATAATAATGATAATTTACCGCAAGGTACTTATTTTATAGAGCTTTATGCAGAAGGCAAGATGATAGGTTCTTCAACCTTTGCTTTGAAGTAGAGCATACTTATTTTAATAAAAAGGAAACGGGTCAAACTTAAAATTTGACCCGCTTCCTTTTTATTATATTGATAATTAAGCTTTAAGAAATATTTTTTGCTTATAAAGAAAATATAATAAAAACCATTTGACTATTAATATACATAATTGATAAAATGGCATTTGGAAAGACCCCATGTGTGTATAAAAACCGTGTATAAATATTTTGGCAATAATTCCGAAGTCAAAAATACCTTGCAAAACGTAAATAGTAATAGAATTCATTCCAATTACAACAAAAGGGAAGGCCCATTTTGTATAGCTTTTAATATCTATCAACCAATAAAATAAGCTAAGCATTAGAAATGAAATTCCACAAGTAAGTAACACAAACGGTCCTGTCCATAAGTATTTGTTTACAGGGTATATAAAGCTCCAGACTATTCCTACTGCAATAAAAATGAAAGAGATAATACTAAAAAATTTTATTTTGGATTGCCATTTTTCAGATTTCAATAAACGATTACCGGCCCAGACACCAATCAACACATTAACAATAGCAGGTAATGTTGTGATTATTCCTTCGTTATCGCCATATTTATAACAACAAAACGAACCTGGGAGTAGTTTTTGATCGATAAAAGCACTTAAATTTCCTTCAGGAGTAAGATTATAGGAACCAAAACCCGGAGAAGGAACAAGAAGAAGTATGAACCAGTATCCGATAGTAATTGTTGCAGCCCATATCAATAAACCTTTTTGCTTGAAATTCATCACAATAAGTGATGAAAAGAAATAGCAAATGGCTATACGATGTAAAACGCCAGTGTATCGAAGAGTTGCAAAATCAAAATTGAATAAACCATTGTAAACCAGACCTAACACATATAGTGTAATTGTTCGTCTAAAAATGTGCCAGTACAACTGCTTTTTCGAATCGCCTTTTTCGAGTCGTCTGGTAATTGAAAAGGGCATACTTAAGCCAACAATAAAAAGAAAAAGAGGGAAGATATTGTCGTAAAAACGAAAACCGGACCAAGCCGGATGATCAAGTTGTGTCGCTAATACGTGAGAAAAATGAGTTCCAATGAACGTAAAAAGAGCAATAAAAAAAGCATCTCCTCCCGTAATCCAAAACATGTCGAATCCTCGCAGAGCATCAATCGACATTATTCGTTTAGTTTTTTCAGCCATGTGTTCCTGTTTTAGTTAGTTCAGCTAAAATATTGAAATCTTTTACCTTGTCACATGACGATTAAAAATAGTTTCGTTTATTCATACAAAAAGCAAAAGCCTCTTCCTATAAAGGAAAAGGCTTTGTACATTTTACTTTCGCAAAAAAATTACGAAAGAGTGCTGATGTAATTAGCGAGCTTACTTTTAAGATTAGAAGCTTTATTCGAATGAATTACATTTTTCTTAGCGAGTTTGTCGAGCATTGCAGCAACTTCGGGATAAAGAACCTGAGCTGCAGCTTTGTCTGTAGTATTACGTAATTTTTTTACAGCATTACGTGCAGTTTTTGCATAATACCTATTTTCGAGTCTGTGTGCTTCAGCTTGACGAATTCGCTTTTCTGCCGATTTGTGATTTGCCATTATCTTAACTTTTTTGATATTACTGACCTATTTTTACAGAATGTGCAAAGATAACCACATTTTTCAAATGTGAAACTCAATGATAACTTTTTTTGAACAACTTATGAACACATTAAGAACTTAATGAAAGCTTCCTGTCATTAATAAAAGTGGCTGATATTCAAAGCTTTTATATATTGGACGATAGCGTTCGGTATTATAAAAACGATGAATGTCAAGTTTCTTGCGCGGATGTGAAACAATTTCAATTGGCACATTATCGTATCTTCCGTCTTTTAAGACAACAAGGCGTCCGTGAATGCCTTTCAAGATGAGGTCTAACGCCAAATTACCGAATGCCATAGGTACGATAGAATCAATAGCATCGGGATCCCCTCCCCTTACCAAATATCCAAGTTTTTGGTAAATAATATTAACTTCCTCTCCGTTAATATATTGGCTTGATTTTTCCTTAATTTTTTTGGAAAGAGCATGTCCTATTCCATCATATAAATGAGCTTCTTCTGCATATCCTTCAAAACGAGCACCTTCTGAGGCTAAAACAATCGAATATTTATCCAGACTTCGTTTACGATCGTCAATTAATAAAGAAGTAAGATTTTCTATATCAAATACATATTCGGGTATCACACAACGATTTGCAGCTCCTGCTAAAGTTGGTAAAACCGCAGTAAAGCCTGCATAACGACCAAAAACTTCTATAACTACAATACGTTCGTGTGAACCGGCTGAAGCACGTAAATTATTGACCATTTGTATAGTCCGTGTTACGCAAGTACTAAAACCTATGCAATAATCTGTACCCGGAACATCATTGTCCATTGTTTTAGGAATAGCAATGAGTTTTACGCCTTCTTTGTAAAGCCTTGATGCATAGTTTAATGTATCATCTCCTCCGATTGGGATAAGATAATCGATACCCAGATATTCAAGGTTTTTCAGAACTTCTTCAGTTAAATCGTTTTCTGGTTGGTTATATTGTTGGCGTAAATGTTCTGGAATTCCATCAAATGGAACTTTCGAAGGGGTCAATCGTGATGTTTTAAGAAAAGTTCCACCTTGAAAAGTAGCTCTGTCAACATATTCTTCCGAAAGATTCATTACGCAATGGCTGTTGTCGGCATCAGCATTTCTCTGTAATTCAATAAGACCTTTCCATCCGCGGAGTATGCCAAGTACTTGAAAACCTTCTCGTAAAGCTCTGAAGGTAATGGCTCTTATTGCCGGATTTAATCCAGGAACATCTCCACCTCCGGTAAGGATTGCTATGGTTCTTTTATTGCCGTTCATGCTTGCATTTTTGTTTACAACATTCACAAAATTAGGCTTTTCTTTTAAAACCAATATCTTGTTATTGGGCATAAAAAAACCCGGAATTAACAACTCCGGGTTTTTGAATATTACTACCAGTTAAGGATTTTCTTAAAATCGTATGCTTCCGGATTTGGAACATATTTTTTAGCAGCTTCGTAGTCATCAGGTGTGATATAATCAAGAATATCGTTGATAACCATTTGAGGCTGATGGCAGTTAATGTCAACCAGACGTGGAGGAATTTTACCAGTTTTAGAATCCTGAAGATCTTTAAGATACAAAGGCGAAACATTTCCTTCCTGATTTACATAAACCATGCAACCGGTCTTACCTTGTTTGAAAAGTTCCCAAACACCAAAACCAAGCGAAGAGCAATAAACTAAATCGAAAGCAATTGGAGTAGCACAACGTACTTCGTAACCAATTTCAACCGGACGACTTTTTACGTTAATTTTGAGTTCTTTCAGCTTGTTTTCAATCATAGTATTGAAAATGTGAGCTTTAGAAACTTTACCTAATTCTGGGTGACCATGGTCATCATACGAAAAAGTGACGCCTGATTTTTTAATTTCTTCATCACTCAATTCGTGGAAAACTCCTTCAGAAATCATAGCAGCACCATAATTAATGCCCATGATTTTACGCTTGATGATGGCTGAAATAACCAGATTTACAATTTTTTCAACTGTAATAGTAGCTTTGTTAAACATTTCGGGAATAACAATCATTGGATAATGGCAGGCCGAACCGATACCAAAAGCCAAGTGACCGGCCGAACGACCCATAGCTGCTACTACAAACCAGTTTTCGCTGGTGCAAGCATCTTCGTAAACAGTTGTACCAATGGTTGTTCCATGAGCTTTGGCCGATTCGTAACCAAATGTTGGCGAACCTACTGGCAAAGGAAGGTCATTGTCAATTGTTTTTGGAACGTGAATGTTGCTGATCGGATATTTCTTGTCTTCCAAGAATTTAGCAATACGATTAGCTGTTGAAGCTGTATCGTCACCACCTACAGTTACTAACAATTTGATATTGTTAGATTTGAAAAAGTCTAAATTAAAATCTTCTTCAAAATTTTTATCGGTAGGTTTAAAACGGCTCATTTTCAGGTAAGAACCACCTTCGTTAAAAATGTCGTCAGCAAGTAAAAAGTCAATATCAATGGTACGAGGACTAGGATTGAATAAACCAGAATATCCACCATGAAGACCAATTACGCGAAAACCATTGCGAAGAAATGCTTTGGCTACACTACCAACAACGGTATTCATTCCTGGAGCCGGACCTCCACCTGTGAGAATGGCAACAGCTTGTTTCATTATTATAACGTATTAAAAATTAAACTACTTTTCATTCAAGCTTGCAAATATCATGATTTTTTCAAAATCTTGTTCAGACTATATTGTTTTTTTCACTAACTCTTGATTTTTAGAGAAAGTTCATGATGTATTCATCAATTTAAAGCACAAATAGAGACCTCCTTTTTGCCTTTTTCTTCCTATAATTGCATGATAAAAAAGTAAGCAATGATTGAAAAAATACGACCCATAATTGAAGAAGCATGGGAAAACCGTCATCTTCTTGAAAAAGATTTCGTTCAAAAAGCTGTTCGCGATGTAATTGAATTACTTGATAAAGGTAAAATTCGTGTAGCTGAGCCTGTTGGCAATGACTGGCAGGTTAATGAATGGATAAAAAAAGCGGTTATTATGTATTTTCCAATCCAAAAAATGGAAACTATAGAAGTAGGACCATTTGAATTTCATGATAAAATTGCGCTTAAAAAAGAATTTGCTTCGCAGGGAGTACGCGTTGTTCCTCATGGATTGGCTCGTTATGGTTCTTTTTTGTCAAAAGGTGTAATAATGATGCCGTCATACGTAAACATAGGCGCACATGTAGGCGAAAATACAATGGTGGATACGTGGGCTACAGTTGGTTCTTGTGCACAAATTGGTGCAAATGTGCATCTTAGTGGTGGTGTTGGTGTTGGTGGCGTTCTTGAACCAGTACAAGCTGCTCCGGTAATTATTGAAGATAACTGTTTTGTGGGTTCTCGTTGTATTGTTGTAGAAGGTGTTCATGTAAAAAAAGAAGCAGTACTTGGCGCGGGTCTTGTTCTTACTATGTCTACGAAGATTATAGATGTTACAGGCCCTGATCCTGTTGAATATAAGGGGGTTATTCCCGAACGTTCGGTAGTAATTCCTGGAAGTCGCAAAAAACAATTTCCTGCCGGAGAATATCAGGTTCCTTGTGCTTTAATTATTGGCAAGCGTAAAGAATCGACTAATACTAAAACATCGCTTAACGAAGCTCTGCGTGAGTATAACGTGGCAGTGTAATTATAAATTTAATTCAAACTTTTGTTTGAAATTTTATTAAGTGTTGAATGATAATTGGTTTTGACGCAAAACGAGCATTTTACAACCATAGCGGTTTAGGAAATTATAGTCGAACAACAATAAAGTTGTTGAGCGAATATTTTCCTGATAATCGTTATTTCCTTTATTCCCCGCTACTTAAAAATGCGGTAGATATGCATTTGCGTGAAAATACCGAAGTTCATAAGCCAGATACTTTTTTTGCAAAAATTTTCCCAAAATACTGGCGTTTTTTTGCAGTATCAAATCAGGCTAAAAGAGAAAATGTTCAGTTGTTTCATGGATTAAGTAATGAGTTACCGGCTTGGATACAACATACAGGTATTGTTTCGGTTGTTACAGTTCATGATCTGATTTTTATGCGTTATCCCGAATTTTACAGGGGACATGATAGAAGTATCTATAAATCAAAATTTTCTTCGGCTTGTCGACGTGCAACGCATATTATAGCTATTAGCGAACAAACAAAGGCTGATATTATACAATTTCTGAATATTGACGAAAAGAAAATATCAGTAGTTTATCAAAGTTGCGATGAACGTTTTTGTCAGGTAGAATCAGATAAACGCAAGAAAGAAGTTCTGCTAAAATATAATTTACCGGATAAATATCTTTTTTCGGTTGGAACGGTTGAAGAACGCAAAAATGTATTGAGTCTTATAAAAGCCGTTCATAATTATTCTATTGATTTACCAGTTGTTATAGTTGGAAAATCTACAGAGTATGCTGATGTTATAAAAAATTATATACTTCGCAACAATGTTAAAAATATTTTCTTACTAGAAAATGTTCCTCCGGAGGATTTACCTGCTCTTTACCAACAAGCTGAAATATTTGTATATCCTTCTCTTTTTGAAGGTTTTGGACTACCAATACTTGAAGCTTTAAACAGTAAAGTTCCGGTTATTACCAGCAAAGGGGGGTGTTTTGGAGAAGCAGGCGGAAAATCAACGCTTTACATCGATCCAAGGAATGAAGGAGAAATTGCCGAAGCAATAAAAAGTGTATTGACAAATAACACTTTACGGCAAAATATGGTCATCGACGGATATTTGCATGCACAGCAATTTCGTCAGGAAAAAGTTGCGCAAAATCTTATGCGTCTCTATTCTAAATTAGTACAAAAATGAACGAAGATATTCAGCAGGCACTTGAGGTGCTGCGAAGGGGTGGAATAATCCTTTATCCTACCGATACTATTTGGGGTTTGGGCTGTGATGCAACAAACTCGGAAGCAGTGAAAAGAATTTATGCTTTAAAAAAACGCAGCGACAGCAAAAGTATGCTGGTATTGGTTGATTTTGCCGCCCGGGTTGAACGTTATGTCGAGAAAGTTCCAGATGTAGCCTGGGATTTAGTTGAACTGGCAACTTCTCCTTTAACCGTTATTTATCCCGGAGCAAAAAATCTTGCTAGCGAATTAGTTGCCGAAGACGGGTCTATTGGAATACGAGTAGCGTCCGACGAATTTTGCCAGAAACTTATTACTCGTTTTGGTAAGCCAATTGTTTCAACATCAGCCAATATAAGCGGTTCCTCCTCTCCTGCTTTCTTCGACGAAATATCGGATGAAATTAAAGAAGCCGTCGATTATATTGTAAATTACAGACAAGACGATCGAATTCCACGTAAGCCATCTGGCATTATTAAATTGGGCTTAGGTGGCGAAGTTCAAATTATCAGACAATAATATATTTAATGGATTCTGTTAGTTTTAAGCATGTTATTCCTATTCAGATTCGGTTTAGCGATACCGATATGCTTGGGCATGTGAATAATACCGCTTTTCAGCAGTTTTATGATAATGGTAAAGTGAGGTATTTCAATACAGTGCTGGGTAAACACGATTGGGAAAATTCAGCATTGGTTTTAGTTTCGCTCACCATCAATTTTATGGGGCAGTTGTATTTAGACAGTAATATTTCTGTTAAAACTCGTACAATTGAAATTGGTAATAAAAGCTTAATCCTTGAACAGCAGATTGTTGACAATATATCGGGCGAAATAAGATCGTCTTGCAAAGCTACGTTAGTATGTTTTAGTCAGAAACTTAACGAGAGTGTTCAGATTCCTTCGGAATGGACTGAAAAGATTTGCGCTTATGACAAGAGTGCTAAAATGAAATATCCAAAAATTTCGTTGTCCTGATTAATTCATATCAATCAATCCTTCAGGAAGATCAACGAAAAGTATTTTCTTTTTTTTGTCAATTTTCAGAAGAAAATCGGCTTGTAACGGAATATGAAATTCTGTTACTCCTGTGATACGTAGCAGTGGATTTCCGGGAATATCCACTATCTCCGTAATTATTCCAACCTCTCCTCTTTCCGAATCTATTACATTGTAACCAATTATATTATATTCATCGGTTTTAGAGATTTTTCCTGCTTTTTTGTTATCCGGCAGAAGAACTTCACAATCAACATATTCTTCAACTTCTTCAGGAGAAGAGAAATCGTTGAAATTTAAAATAAGGGTTTCATCGGTTTTCTCGCGAACATCCAAAATAGAAAACGGAACAGGTTTTCCTTCAACAAGGAGAAAAACCCATTCCGTATCAAAAATTTCATCAGCTTCAAAACTAACTCGAACAATAGCTTCACCTTCAACGCCATACGGCTTTACCAGTGTACCAATAGTTCTGAATTGTTTTGGAAACATACCTTATTCAGCAACAGGTGCTTCAGTATTTTCAGCAGATTCTTCAGCAGCAGCAGGAGCCTGAGCTTCAGCTAATTTCTTAGCGATGGCTTCAGCACGAGCTTCTTTTACTTTAGCTTCAGCGTCGAGCTGTGCTTTTTTAGCAGCAGCTTTTTTCTTAGCATCTCCTTCTTTAACACCTTGAATTTCACTAACTTTATTAGTTTTCCAAGCTTCAAATTTGCTTTCTACCTGTTCTACAGTTAAAGCTCCTTTTTTAACACCTTCTAATAAATGTTTTTTCAATAAAACACCTTCTGTTGAAAGAATAGAACGTGCGGTGTCTGTTGGTTGTGCGCCAGATTGTAACCAGTACAAAGCTCTATCGAAATCGAGTTCAATAGTAGCAGGATGGGTCATGGGGTTAAAGCTCCCAAGCCGTTCAATGAACTTGCCATCACGTGGCGACCTGCTGTCTGCAGCTACGATGTGGTAAAAAGGGCGAGCCTTTCTTCCTTGTCTTGACAGTCTGATTTTTACAGGCATACTAAATGCTTTTTAAGTAAAAAATTAAATTTTATTGAGCTGGCAAAGTTATAATATTTTTTCAATCCTGTAATATAAATTGTAGGCTTGGAAAATTCTTATTTTGATTGATTGTCAGCTTTTTTATGATAAACGATTGCGATAATCTTCGTAAGTAAATTTTCGGACAAGCCGAAAACCTTCCTGATCATTCCATATTCCGATTGACGGATGTGTAATGCCATTAAACGTATTGGTTTTTACCATTGTGTAATGAATCATGTCATTAAAGATTACCCGGTCTCCAATCTGCAATTCTTTATCAAACGACCAATTACCCATATAATCTCCTGATAAACATGAATTTCCACCCATACGATAAGTTGGTTTTCCTGATATTTCTTCGTTGTTTGCACCCAAAATTACAGGTTGATAAGGCATTTCGAGACAATCGGGCATGTGTGCAGTAAATGAAACGTCAAGAATGACGGTCTGAATACCGTTGTTTTCAACGATATCAACTACCGACGATACTAGATAGCCCGTATCCCAGGCAAATGCACTGCCAGGTTCCAGTATTATTTCCAGATGAGGGTAACGTCTTTTGAAGTCTGTAAGTAATTGAATAAGAAAGGGTACATCATAGTCTTTGCGAGTCATCAGATGTCCGCCGCCCATGTTTACCCATTTTATATGAGGTAAAAATTGACCAAATCGTGCTTCAAAATTTTCGAGAACGTTGGCCAAATCGTGCGAATCGCTTTCGCATAAAGCGTGAAAATGCAGACCTTCAATACCTTCCGGTAATTTATTGTTAAGTTTAGATGCCAGAACACCCATTCGGGAACCTGGAGCACAAGGATTGTAAAGAGCAGTGTGCACGTCAGAGTATTCAGGATTTACCCGTAAACCAACCGAAATTTTGCGATTATTGGCCTTTATTCTGGGTAAAAAATGAGATAATTGTGTTAAAGAATTGAATGTAATATAGTTACTAAAATTAAGTATTTTGTCAAATTCAGTATCGGTATAAGCAGGAGAGTAGGTGTGAGCCGGCGAACCCATTTCCTCAAAAGCCAATCGGGCTTCAGACAAAGAACTGGCAGTTGCTTCGTAAAATCCGTATTCGTGAAGAATGGGAAATGCGCTCCACATGGCAAAGCTTTTGAAAGCCAGAATTATGTTAACACCAGCCTGCTCTTTTACCGAACGGATAAGTTCCAGATTTTTGCGTAAACGTTCTTCTTCAAGTACATAGCATGGCGATGGAATTTTCGAAAAATCAATCATATACCTTTTGTATTTTGGGGTGCAATGTTACAAATTTTTAAGCGAAAGGATTCTTTATTATTCATTTTACCTTTATAAGGTATTGAATAACAAAGAAAAAGCACGAAAGTATAAACTTCGTGCTTTTATAATCGGATAATTTGAATGTCTTTACAGCTCTAAATCGAGGTTAAATTGTTCATTCCAAGGTAAACCGTACTTGTTTAAATCTGCCATAAATGGATCTGGATCAAATTCTTCGACATTGAAAACACCTGGTTTCCGCCATTTTCCTTCGACAAACATTTTGGCACCAATTGTTGCCGGAACGCCAGTAGTATAGCTAACACCCTGAGTTCCTGTTTCTTTAAATGCGACTTCGTGGCTGCAATTATTCCAAATATAATAGGTAAGTTCTTTACCGTCTTTAATACCTTTAATTCGGTTTCCGATAGAAGTCCAGCCTTTGTAATTTTTACCCAAATCTCCCGGATTTGGTAATACAGCTTTGAGAAACTGAATAGGAACAATTTCCACACCATTGTACATAATAGGCTCTATACCAGCCATTCCAATGTTTTGAATTACCCGTAAATGAGTAAGGTATTCTTGTCCGAATGTCATCCAGAAACGAGCACGTTTAATGGTTGGATAATTTTTAACCAACGATTCAAGTTCCTCATGATAAATAAGATAAGATTCTTTTGGACCGATGCCCGGATAATTGAGGGGCTTATGAATTTCGTGTGGTTCTGTTTCAACCCATTTACCGTTTTCCCAGAATTTACCACGTTGAGTAACTTCTCGGATGTTTATTTCAGGATTGAAATTGGTGGCAAAAGCTTTACCATGATCGCCGGCATTACAGTCAACGATATCAAGATAATGAATTTCGTCAAAATGATGTTTTGCGGCGTAAGCTGTATAAACACTGGTAACTCCGGGGTCAAAACCACAACCCAGTATAGCAGTTAATCCGGCAGCTTTGAACTTATCCTGATAAGCCCATTGCCATTTGTATTCGAACTTGGCTTCCTCTTTAGGCTCGTAATTGGCGGTATCGAGGTAATTTACACCAGCTTCCAAACAAGCATCCATAATAGTAAGATCCTGATAAGGAAGAGCAACGTTGATAACCAGTTCGGGTTTAAACGAGCGAAGAAGTTCCACTAACTGAGGAACATTTTCAGCATCGACCGCAGCCGTTTGAACGCGATTTCCGCCAATAGCCTGAGCTATAGTATCGCATTTTGACTTGGTACGACTGGCCAACATCACGTCTGAGAAAACATCGGTGAGTGCAGCCACTTTGTGAGCCACCACCGTGCCGACACCTCCGGCACCGATAATAAGCACTTTCGCCATTCTTTTACTTCGTATTAATAGGTTATTAATGATTAACGTACAAAGAAATGAATTTTTTGGCGGTTTTTGGTAGTGTTTTTTTAACAGAATAATTAACAAATAGTTAAGAATGATATTTTGTATCTAAAATATGGGAATTACGCATTATCTGAAGAGCATACCTTTTTTGATTTTTGTGAGATCTTCTGTTCCTTTGCAACATGCCTATGCAGAAAATGAATATTTCGTGGATTGGAAAGCATTTTGGAGAAGAACCACCGTTAGTTGGTTCTTCTGAGCAAGGTGCTGGCGCTATTTTCTTCTCAGGATGTAATTTGCGATGCTGTTTTTGCCAGAATTATCAGATTTCGCATAACAATAGAGCAGGAGAGGAGCTTTCGCCCGAACAGCTTGCCGACAAAATGTTGTTATTGCAGGCACAGCATGCGGTTAATATCGATCTGGTATCTCCTACATTATGGTGGAAACCTTTACGCGAAGCTATTTTGCTTGCAAAAAATAATGGTCTGGAGATTCCGGTTGTTTGGAATTCTAATGCACTCGAAGAAGTTTCTATGTTGAAACAATTTGAAGGTTTAGTGGATATATATTTACCTGATTTTAAATATTCTGACGATTCGTTAGCAAAAAAATATTCAGGTATTTCACATTATTCGGTAAAAGCACAGAAAGCAATTGATGAAATGCTGTATCAGGTTGGAAAACTGAAGGTTGATAATGAGTTGGCTTATCGTGGCGTTATTGTACGACATCTGATTTTACCTAGCCACATTCAAAACAGCATAAAAGTATTGAATTATCTGTCAGACAGAAGTATTCGTCCGTTCGTAAGTTTAATGAGCCAATACAATCCACTTTTTAGAGCTTGCGATTTTCCGGAAATAAACCGGAAATTAACAATCGAAGAATGGAATACGGTAAAGGCTGTTTATGAGCAACATAACTTTCAGGGCTGGGTTCAGGATCTTGCAAGTGCAGAGGTTTATAATCCTGATTTTGAAAGAGAAAAACCTTTTTCAGAATAATAATTACTCGAAAAGCCCTTCGTCTCTAACTAGCATTAATATAGACGATTGAGAAACCAGAAAATATTTTTCGTGGTTAATTTCAATTTCGAAACCGCTTTTTTGCAAATAGACAGCTAAATCACCAATTTTTGGCTGAAGTGGAACATATTTAACCTCTTCGTTATTACTTTTCCAGGTTTCGTCGGCATCCGAAACTGCCGGTATAGGGTAGCCGGGACCAACTTTTACCACGTAACCGGTATGAAGTTTTTCATTTTCTTGAACTGTTGCAGGAAGTAAAAGCCCTGATTTTGTTTTGTTTTCTGGGTTTGTAGGCTTCAGAAGCACACGATCTCCCATTACTATAATCTTATCGAGATTTTTATATTCGAGTTCAAAAGGCATAATAGTTGTTTTTGCGCGCAAAAATAATTTGTTCGTTCAATAACTCCAAGTGGAAACAATTTATGATATCGAAATTCATTTTGATTATAATACTAATAATCAATTATTTATAAAAATTTTTTCGAAAAGCATCAAACTCTGGTTTTCCAAGAATAATTCGATACCAAAAAGCTTTTATAAAGCCACTTCCGTAACCAAAAAGTTGAATGAAACTTGCAGGAACAGAGAGTAAACCGATAAATAAATTTTTATTTTGCAGAGCAGAATCGATAAAAACTAAAAAAGCAAAAAGAATAATAGGCAGAAGAAATACAAGATTAAAGAACGAAAGTAACAATAAAAGCAAACAGCCTAAAGTAAAAACTGTGGGCAGAAGATGCACTGTTTTAAGCGATTGAGGGTAACGTTTATAAAGATTAATACGCGCAATACCCGAATTAAAAACCTGTCGGAAGAATTTTCGGAAATCGGTGCGACGTTTATGATAAACATAAGCATCTGTAATAAGTTGAGTTGTAAAACCTACACCCAAAATACGCAGACTCATGTCTATATCTTCGCCAAATCGCATGGTTGAAAAACCACCTGTTGTTTCGAAAACTTTGCGGGAGTAGCCCATGTTAAAACTGCGGGGGAAAAATTTATCGAGTTTCTTTTTGCCGCCACGTATTCCTCCGGTAGTCAGAAATGAGGTCATCGAATAATTAATTGCTTTTTGCAAAGGGGTAAAAGAAACATGAGCACGGTCTGGACCTCCGTATGCATCAGTATAATTATCAGTAAGATGCTTATTAACAACATCTAAATATTGACTGGGAATAATACAATCGGAGTCAAAGAAAATAATAGTTTCGCCGGCAGAGCGTTCGGCACCGTAATTACGCGTTAATCCCGGACCACTGTTGGGTTTTTCGTAATATTTTACAGTTAATTGAGCGTTGTATTTTTCTATTATATGTTTACAAGTTTGTTGCGAGCCATCTTCAACAATAATTACTTCAAAGTCCTTAAATGTTTGTTCAACAAGGCTTTCTAATAATTCTGCAACTTCTGCCGGACGATTAAATACGGGTACAACAATAGAAAAACGTGTCATGAGTATGCATTTTCGGCAAAAGTAGGTAATAATCTGGTTCTCCGTTGTTTTTCTTTTTTTCTAAGAAAAATGAAGTTTGAGAGTAAACTTTTTATTATTACTATATATTTGTAATAACTTGATATATAACCAAATACTAACAATTAAAAACGTCTTGAAATGCCTTATTGCAAACGTTTGAGATCGTCATTGCACAACCTGTTTTTGGGTGCTATTCTGACGGTATTTTTCTTATTTTTTGCGGCAATAAATGCCGAAAGTAAAGATTCTGCGCAGCCTTTAGCTGTTGTTCACCCTTCGTGGGCTTACAGTGCTACAATTTATGAAGTAAATCTTCGGCAGTACAGCGATAAAGGAACTTTTAAAGATTTTGAGACACAATTGCCACGTTTACAAAAACTTGGTGTTAAAATATTGTGGCTTATGCCAATAAATCCTATTGGCGAGTTAAATCGTAAAGGACCTCTTGGTAGCTACTATTCAGTAAAGGATTATGAAGCCGTTAATCCGGAATACGGAACAATTGACGATTTTAAACAATTAGTAAAAACGGCTCATAGCCTTGGTCTTAAAATTATCATAGACTGGGTTCCGAATCATACTTCGTGGGATAGTCCATGGATAACTCAACATCCTGACTGGTACAGCCGCGATTCTACCGGAAAGATGTTTGCACCTTTCGATTGGACTGATGTTGCGCAGCTTAATTATAAGAATATGGAAATGCGTGCAGCAATGATTGATGCTATGAAATTTTGGATTAACGAAGCCGATATTGATGGATTTCGTTGCGACGTAGCACACAATGTTCCAGTTGATTTTTGGAATGATTGCCGTGTTGCACTTGATAAGGTAAAACCAGTATTTATGCTTGCTGAAGCTGAAAAACCAGAATTGGTAAAACAAGCGTTCGATGCCGATTATGGATGGGATAATCATCACTTATTGAATGATATAGCAAAGGGAAAGAAAGATGCCGATTCTTTAGCTGCATATTTGCAAAAAGACATTTTGCGTTATCCAAACTATGCATTCCGGATGCTTTTTACGTCGAATCATGATGAAAATACTTGGGCCGGAACAGAGTTTGAACGCATGGGTGATGCTGCTAAAACATTTGCTGTTTTAACCTTCACACTTCCCGTTTTTCCACTTATTTACACGGGCCAGGAAGTTGGATTTAATCGTCGGTTGAGATTTTTTGAAAAAGATCCGGTCGATTGGATCGATCGTGGCGGTTTTACAAAATTCTATCAGACTTTAACCAAAATGAAGGCCAGCAATCCGGCTTTATGGAACGGCGAAAAAGGTGCTGATTTGGAGCGAGTACGAACAAATGCGGATAATCAGGCTTTTATCTTTGTTCGTAAAACAAAAGATAATCAGGTATTTGCATTATTTAATTTATCAGCAAAACCGGTTAAAACTGTTTTAAAAGGTAATGCGTTTGTAGGCAGCTATAAAGCAGTTTTTGGTGGTGCGAAACGTGTTTTTAAAGCAAACCAGACAATAGAATTGAAACCTTGGGAGTATCTTGTTTATACAAAAAAGTAATTAACAATTTTTTCTATTAAGCTTGTGATACTTAATTAAAACTAATCAATTATACGATGTAAAAAAAATAGCCGGAATTCTAAAAAATTCCGGCTATTTTATTGAATATCAAATAATATTATTTTGCGTTCTGAACGTCAGCATTTTGTTGCTTAGCTGCTTTTTTGTCTGTCCTTTATTTGCTTTGTGGGTTTTTGCTGTTTTTTGACCTTTTGCTTGTGGACAATCCTTTTTTTCACCTGATTTGCAACAGTTTTTGTCGCCTTTAGAACATTCTTTTTTGTCTCCCTTATGGCAATCTTTCTTACCTGTTTGTTCTGTTTTTGCCTTTTCTCCTTTTTGTTCAGGTTTTACATCCTGAGCAGAAACAGCAACAGTTGCTGCAAAAAATGCAGTAAGAACGAATAAACTTAACTTTTTCATACGCTTTTTTATTTATTAAATTTTGATGGTCATTTTCTATGACCAGAATCAAAGATAAAACAAGCTTTAGAAACATGTTATGGCTTATTCGTTAATTGGTGTTAATCCCCAAAAATCTATGTATTTGATAATATAATTGTTACGAGTTTAATTTCTGATTTATTTTTTAAATTATTCTTATACATAAACTTGTATTTTCGCAAAAACATATCATAATACTATGAATACCATTTTTAAAGACGAACTATTTGAAAAAGATGATAGTGGATTACTTTCGTATCCTGCTCAGTTTACTAATTGTATTTTCAGAAATATCGATTTTTCGGAAAAGGAATTAAACGACAGTGAGTTTACCGAATGTCGGTTTGAGTTCTGTAATCTATCAATGTCAAAATTAGAAGGAAGTGTGCTTAATGAGGTGCATTTTTCTGATTGTAAACTTCTTGGGGTCGATTTTGGAAAATGTTCCAGATTTTTGTTTTCGGTTTCATTTACTCATTGTCTGCTCAATTACGTCCTTTTTCTTAAAAATGACCTAAAGAAAACCAGTTTTAAAAATTGTGAGATAAAAGAAGCAAGTTTTATTGAATGTAATCTAACTTATTCGTCTTTTGATGATTGTAATTTGGAAGATACGCTTTTTGACCAAAATAATCTTGAAAATGCTAATTTTAGTACTGCCCGAAATTATCGAATCAATCCTTTGGTAAACCGCATTAAAAAAGCAAGTTTCTCACTGTCCGAGATAGCCGGACTATTATATCAATTTGACATCAATATTCTGTAAAACAAAAGGGATAAGAAAAATCTTACCCCTTTCATATTGACTATAATATAGTTATCGATTAACGATTACTATATTGCTTTTCGTAATACTTTTCGTATTCACCGTTAACTATATTGTTCATCCAATGCTCGTTAGCAAGGTACCAATCGACGGTTTTTTCAAGACCCTCGGCAAATTGCAAAGATGGAGTCCAGCCTAAATCGCGGGCAATTTTAGAAGCGTCAATTGCATAACGTAAATCGTGTCCGGCACGGTCGGTAACAAAAGTGATTAGCTTTTCCGAAGCACCTTCCTCACGTCCAAGTTTTTTATCCATCACCTTGCACAACAAGCGAATAAGATCGATATTAGTCCATTCGTTATGGCCTCCAATGTTGTAACTTTCACCATCTTTTCCTTCATGAAAAATAAGATCAATAGCTCTTGCATGGTCTATTACGAACAACCAGTCGCGAATATTATCGCCTTTACCATAAACCGGAACCGGCTTATTATGCTTTATATTATTGATAGCCAACGGTAAAAGTTTTTCAGGGAACTGGTTTGGTCCGTAATTGTTAGAACAGTTGGACAAAACAACCGGCAACTGATAAGTATGATGATAAGCTCTTACCAAATGATCGGAACTAGCTTTAGATGAAGAATATGGGCTACGCGGATCGTAACGAGTATCTTCGTAAAAGAAACCTTCTCGGCCCAGCGAGCCAAAAACTTCATCGGTCGAAATATGATAAAACCGTTTGCCTTCGAAAGCTCCTTTCCAGGCATCGCGGGCAGCATTAAGCAATACCGCGGTTCCCAGAATATTAGTTTTGATAAAAGCCATCGGGTCACTTATCGACCGGTCAACATGCGATTCGGCAGCAAGGTGAATTACACCATCCACATTATACTGATCAAAAACTCGTTTTACTTCAGCTTCGTCGCAAATATCAACCCGTTCAAAAACATAATTTGCATTGTTTTCTATGTCTTTGAGATTCTCAAGATTACCGGCATACGTCAATTTATCCAGATTTATGATGCGATAATCCGGATATTTGCTAACCAGCAAACGAACAACATGAGAACCAATAAAACCGGCACCGCCGGTCACAATAATTGACCTTTTCATACTTTCAGAGGGTTATTTTTGTTTACTTCGAATGTATTTTTCCCAGTTCCAGGCAGATAACAAAGTTTCGTCTAAGCTTTTCTGAGCTTTCCATCCTAATTCTTCGTTGGCAAATTTAGTATTTGCCCACACTTGTTCAACATCGCCTGCACGACGTCCTACAATTTTATATTTAAGTTTATGTCCAGTAGCTCGTTCAAAAGCAATAATAATTTCGAGAACCGAAACGCCATTACCTGTTCCAAGGTTAAATACTTCAAAATTTTTCTTGTTCTTGTTTTCGAGCAAACGCGAAATAGCCACTACGTGAGCACTGGCAAGATCTACAACATTGATATAGTCACGAATACATGAACCATCAGGCGTATTATAATCATTTCCAAATACTTTCAGTTCGTCGCGCAAGCCGTAAGCTGTCTGCGTTATAAAAGGAACAAGATTGTTTGGAATACCAAGCGGTAATTCTCCAATAAGCGCAGATGGATGAGCTCCCACTGGATTAAAGTAACGTAATGCTATTATTTTCAGTTCAGGAACGGCAACAAGCGAATCCTGAAGAATTTCTTCGCAAATCTGTTTTGTGTTTCCGTAAGGCGAATTTGCTTTTTTTATCGGAGCTTCTTCCGTAACCGGCAATACGTCCGGCTGACCATAGACTGTACAAGATGAGGAAAAGACAATATTATCGACCTTATACTTCTTCATGCATTCCAACAGATTGAGCAACGAAGTAAGATTGTTACGATAATATTTTAAAGGTTCGTTAACCGATTCTCCAACAGCTTTATGTGCAGCAAAATGGATAATAGCATCAATCGAATATTTGGCAAATAAAGCATCGGTTCTGGCTAAATCGCACAAATTAAAATTTTCAAAGTGCGGACGAACACCGGTAATTTTTTCGATACCGTCAACTACATCTGCTTGAGAATTAGATAAATCGTCGACAATAACAACGTCAAAGCCATTGTTAATAAGTTCAACAGCAGTATGAGAGCCAATATAGCCCGTACCTCCTGTTACTAAAATTGTTTTTTTCATTTGGTAAATATGTTAATGTGTTAAGCTAATCGAGTTTACAAACAATTCCATTTTCCAGTTTGTACCGTACATGTGCTTCGGGGCAATAAGCAAACCCTTCATTATCAAAAATGAGCTTGTGTCCGTACTCACTTACCCAGCCTGTTTGTCTGGCCGGATTTCCCATAACCAATGCATATGGCTTTACATTACGGGTAACAACTGCTCCGGCACCAATAAAAGCATATTCTCCTATGTTAATGCCACATACAATAGTTGCATTTGCTCCTATCGTTGCTCCTTTACAAACTTTGGTTGGACGGTATTCCGATTTGCGGACAATTGCACTTCGCGGATTAAAAACATTAGTAAAAACCATAGAAGGGCCAAGGAAAACATCATCTTCGCAAATAACGCCGGTATAAATCGAAACATTGTTTTGTACCTTAACATTATTTCCAAGTATAACACCAGGCGAAACCACCACATTTTGCCCGATGTTGCAATTTTGCCCAATCGAGCAACCTGTCATCAGATGCGAAAAATGCCAGATTTTAGATCCTTTACCGATCTGACAATCAGGATCAATAATGGCCGATTCATGTGAAAAATAATCGGTTTTACTCATGTTCGGGGGCAGTTGAAAAATGAGGTCAAATTTAATAATAATGTTTAAGCTTGCATATCATCCTGAGCATGTACGTTTTTTTCTACATTTGTACTAAAATCGTTACGTTTTGAGTGTACCTGAACTTATAAAAGAATATCTGGGCTCGTATGATGATCTCATCGTACCTAAGTTAGGCACGTTCTCTCTCGAATATAAGCCTGCCCGCATCAATGAGTTTACAAAAACTATTGCCCCGCCTTCAAAACTGTTAACTTTTAATCCAAAAGCAACAGAAGACGATGGCCAGTTTGTTCAGTTTTCATCTTCCTTCTTGAATATTTCTAAAGAGGAAGCCCAAAAACTTATTGACGAGTTTGTTTTGCAAGCTCTTGATCAGCTTAACAATGGAAAAATTGTTTCGATAGGCAGTCTGGGTATGCTTATGAAGCGCGACGATCTGGTAAGATTTACCTCTCTTACGCAGGAAAATTTTAATCAGGAATCGTTTGGTTTAAAAGAAATTCGATTTGATGAACCTGATAAAAGAGATGTTAAATTAACAACTCTTCTTTTTAAAGAAAATCCTGTTCCGACAATTTCCCCAGTTATAAAAGAGGAAACAAAACCGGTTGCTGACATAGCAGAGCCAGTAAAACCTGTTGTAATAGAAAAGACAGAACCTGTTAAAAATAAGGAAGATAATAAAAAAGAAGAATTACCTAAACCTGTAAAAAAGGCTAAAATAAAGCCAGAAAAGATTAAAAAAGAGAAAGTTATACCTTCTAAGGATGATGAGAAGAAAGAGGAAGAAAAACTTTCAAAATCAAAGTCATCTACAGGCTGGATTATTGCCGGTGCTCTTTCGGCATTGTTGACGGCACTTATTTTTATTTTCTTTTTTACCGATGTTCCTCAAAGTGCCAATTTACCTGATGTGAAAAAATGGGCTCAGAGTCTGCTTAATCATCAGTCAAAAGATGCGAAAGATGCGGTCATTGATTCGATTGCAAAACAACGCACTAAACATATTACAGATTCGATTGCAGCTGCTGCACGGCACGATAGTCTCTCAAAAGACACAGCAAAAGTATCGGTTACAAAAATTGAGGACGTAAATGGCAATACTGAAATAAAAAAACCGTCAGAAAATAATGAGACAAAACCTGTTATTGCCGAAAAAAAGGCCGTCACAACTGCACCTGCTGTTAAAGCAGAAACAACAGGTACTCATTATTATATTATTGCCGGAAGTTTTAAAAGCGAAGATAATGCCAAGAAGCTGGTGGCTAATTTGAGAAAGCAAGGTTACCCTGCTGAAATGATTGTCGATGGTGGTTGGTTTAGAACGAGTTATAAATCATTTACCGATAAAAATCAGGCAACCGCTGAGATGCATACCTTACAACAAAAAGGAACTGAAGGTATATGGTTATTGACTAAGAAAAAGTAAGATAATTTACTGATAATAAAAGTGAGAAGCCGGAATTAACAATTCCGGCTTCTCACTTTTATATATATTAAGAAATAATTATTCCCCTTTTTCTTTGCTTGATCCACTAACCTTTTTGCAACGCTGAAATTCTTTATTTGAGTCAAATAAATACCGATAAGTAATGTGACGTTTAACCACTTCCCCTCCAATCTGTCGGGCAACTTTCATCATTGTAGGATTAAAATCGCCTATCCAGTTTAATTCCAGATCTTTATATGGAAAACCCGGAGTTTCAGAAACATCAGCAAAATACATAGTTAACGCACCTTCCAGCCCCTTTCCATGAAAATCGGGAATGATACCGAAAACCATCCCGTAGGCACGATCGCAGACCTTCGCTATTTTTCTGTAATACATGAACTTAATTTTGCCCCAGAGGTTAAAATTGCCATTCAGTTTAGCAACAATCTGATTAAGTTCAGGTAGCATAATAAAAAAAGCAATTGGTCGCTCAAGATGATAAGCAAAAATCATAAGCCTCTCATCCATAATTGGTCGCAACGTTTTAAAAAGCTGATTAGCCATCGATTCTGAAATAGGCTTTACTCCCGGAAATTTTGCCCACCCCTGATTATAGATTTCACTGAAATCTTTAGCGTATTTATTTTGCTTACTCTTTTCTACACAGCGAAAAGAATAGTCCTTATTCGCAAAAATACGTTTTGCTTTATCCTGAATTTCGTCGCTCAGTCGTTCTTTGTTGATAGGTCTGTGATAGGTAAACTGTTGAAAGTAATCTCTAAATCCGTAATTTTCAAATAGTTTATGATAATATGGGGGATTGTAATTATTGCAATAATTAGCAGGAGTAAAACCTTCAACCAGCAAACCCCACCAACGATCGCGTTCGCCAAAGTTTACAGGCCCGTCCATTGCTTCCATTCCCTTTGATAACAGCCACTTACGACTTGCTTCAAAGAGCATATTGGCAGCATCCTGATTGTCAATACATTCGAAAAAGCCCATGCTACCGGTAGGCTGATCATTACGTGCGGCCACTTTTGAATTATAAAATGCAGCAACCCTTCCTATTACTTTTTTAGTAGTAGTATCTTCCAGAATCCAACGAATACACTCGCCGCCTCTGTAATACTTATTTTTTAAAAGATCAAAAACACTTTGAATATCAGTATCTAATGGTCTGATCCAATTAGGATCGTTTTTATAAAGCGTTACAGGTAAAGTAAGAAATTCCTTTTCGGTTTTCTTATCACAAACTTCTATTAAACTGAAAGACATTTGGTTGTGGTTTTCAAACTAAGATTAATCGGGAAGACCGTATGCAGTACCAATTATATGAATCAAAGGTAATTCTCCGTACTGGCGAGAAACTTGCTTTTCGGAAATTACTAATACACTGGCTTTTAATCGAGCTGCTCTTTTACGGGCAATAATTAGTCCACTTTTTTCAAGCGATTGGTTTGTTGCAGTCTGACTACCCGTATATTTTGCATCAACTTTTCCTTTTTCGACTAATGATGCAATTTTAGAGTCATCTTCGGTCACTTCAACTTTTTCCCAATCTTTTTCGCTTGTTACAACAGCCCACTCATGATTATCAACTTTTTCTGGCTTGTTATTAATAACATCTATTTTCCCATCAGGATAATTGATCTCATTCAGATCGGCCGTATTAAGTTTCTCTATTACAGTATTTAAAGGGTAAATAACCTGTACTTCATACAAATTTTTTGATTTTACAGTTGCAACCAAAACATCACCGTTTTTCTTGGATATGCGGGCATAGCCATCACTATAAGTGTTTCCTGTTTTTTCTGCAACTTGTTTTGTAGCAACACTATCATTTTTTAAAGGAGCAACTGCAACTTTTTTAGCGGTATCAGAAAGTACTATTGCTCTTGCTATTGTATCTTTTGACTGAATTACTTTTACGGCAACGGAATCTTTTTTTAACGAATCTTTCGGTAAAAAACCATTTTTGCCGTTAAAAGCCTTTGTATCAAGCGTAAAACAAAATACTATTGTAAATAAAAAACCGATACTTTTCATGTTGTTACATTCAAAAAAATAAAAAAATCCCTTGAAAGCAAAATTATAAAAACAGGTTATTTATGGTCGTATTCGATAGTTTTTTTTGATTTATGGTCTTTTTTCATCCGTATCCTTTAAGTTTGCAGCCTTATATAGAGCAAAACAGAATGTCAACATTTCTTTTTTCTGAACTGGTTTTTGGACCGGTAAAAAGCAGAAGATTAGGTATTTCACTGGGAATTAATCTTTTACCTGTCGATTGTAAAGTTTGTAATTATAACTGTATTTATTGCGAATGCGGTTGGACACTCGATATGAAGAAAAAGAGCCTGCCAAAAGCCAGTGAAGTACTTTATGCCCTCGAAGAACGGTTAAAAGACATGTATAAAAAACAGGAAAAACCTGATGTTCTGACATTTGCAGGAAATGGAGAGCCAACCATGCATCCTCAATTTATTGAAATTGTGGAAGGTGTTACCCGGCTTCGCAGTGAATATTGTCCCGAAGCCAAGGTTGCAGTTCTTTCGAATGCAACTCTTTCGGGAAAATCATCTGTAATTGAAGCTCTTAAAAAAGTTGACGATATTATCCTAAAGCTTGATTCTGCTTTCCCGGAAACATTGCAGTTGCTTAATCAGCCTGTAAACAAAGCTGTTATGCCTGATAAAATAATTGAAAACCTCTTGCATTACAAAGGATTGTTTATCCTTCAGACCTTATTTTTAAGAGGACAATTTGAAGGCAAAATAATTGACAATACCACCGATGATGAGGTTGATGCCTGGTTAAAGGTTATAGAAGAAACTCAACCGCGCAAAGTGATGATTTATACGCTTAATCGCGATACTCCTGCCAAAGGCTTGATAAAATTAACACAAGCAGAACTTGAAAAGATTGCTCAAAAAGTGCGCATTCTGGGCTTTGAGGTTCAGGTTTCTGCCTGATTTACTGCTGTAAATAGTAAAAAAAGCCTAACTCCAATGTATTATTATGAAAACTCTGCCTGTTGGATATACTTCCTTCAGGTTTATAAAATGGTATTAGCGAATAAGATAATCGTAAATTCATAGACCAGTGTTCGTTCCAGAGAAACCGAGCTCCAATTAAACCATCGACATCATAACTTTTAAATTTGCGTTCGGGATCTGAAAACGTATTATTATAAGGATCATAAATTTTGCTACTAAGCAAATATCCAAGACTAAGACCTCCTTCTACAAATAAATTGGCTCCAACCTTATAAGTCAGATAAACAGGCAATTCCAAGTAATGGAGCTGCACTTCGTACGATTGATTTGAAACCGAATCGAGAAAAGAAAAACGATCGGAAGCTCCTTTGCCTGTGTAACGAAATTCCATGTACCAATCAAATCCTGGCTTGATTTCGCGTCCGGTGAACAGACCTAACGTTAAACCTCCTTTTTTATAACCATTTTGCCCGTCACCATCAATTTGCGAACCTGCAACACCCACTATAACTCCGCCTTTAAACGGAGTTTGAGCAAAAAGAATATCACTGAAAGAGAGAAAAGAAATTATAAGAAGTACCTTAATCATTTGATTGTAGCTTAGATATCAAAATATCTTTTAATAAAGGTACTCCAACTGATGCATTTTCTTTAATAACTGTAACATCGTGACGACGATTAACATACACTTCATTCGGATCAATTAAAAAAACAGGAGTTCCTGGTTCTATATAATCGATCAAACCAGCTGCAGGATAAACATTTAGCGATGTTCCCGCAACTACAAAAATATCTGCCTGTGAAGCAATTTCGGCTGCCGGTTCAATCATTGGTACAGCTTCCCCAAACCACACAATATGAGGCCTTAACTGACTGCCATCTTTGCTTTTATCTCCCCAATGTAAATCGTTATAACCAATGTCAATAATCTCATTTTCATTTTTTGAGCTACGGATTTTGGTTAATTCACCATGCAAATGAATAATTTTTGTACTTCCGGCTCTTTCATGCAGATTATCAACATTCTGAGTAATAATTGTAACGTCAAAATACTTTTCCAGCTCGGCAAAGGCGATGTGACCGGCATTAGGTTCAGCATGTTCAAGCTGATGTCGCCGATCGTTATAGAAATTGATCATCAGTTCCGGATTTTTGTACCAGCCATCAATACTGGCAACCTGCATAACGTCGTATTGTTCCCATAATCCGCCCATATCACGGAAAGTACGCAGACCACTTTCGGCACTAATCCCAGCGCCGGTTAAAACAACCATTTTTTTCATTGTCATTTTTTTACGAAGGCTATTGCCTAATTTTCCTTCTACAGGCAGAAAACCTGATTGATACGTTTATTTGGTTGATGCTAAGATAAACATTTATCGAAACGGTAGCTTTTCTTTTCTATCAGCTCTCGTTCAAAATCATTAAATTGCCAGCTCGGAATAGAAAATATAATTCCTTGATAATCTGATGATAGACCAGGCAACCATTGATCGAATTTTTGATGCAGCACAGATAAACGAGGTCGTAGGCGATTTTGTAAGTCTGCGCCGAAGAGGTGTTAACTATCTGGGAGTTTGTCCTTTTCATCACGAAAAAACGCCATCTTTTACCGTTTCGCCAGCTAAAGGTATTTACAAATGCTTTGGCTGTGGCAAAGGTGGGAATTCGGTAAACTTTATAATGGAACACGAAAACCTCTCGTATGTAGAGGCTTTGCGTTATCTGGCCAAAAAGTACGGCATTGAAATCAAGGAAAAAGAGCTAACATCCGAAGAGCGCGAGCACCAGAATGAGCGCGAAAGTTTAATGCTCATAAGCGAATGGGCGTCAACTTTTTTCGTCGATAAACTTAAAAATGATTGCGAAGGTCAGGCTATCGGGATGACTTATTTCCGCGAACGCGGTTTTCGTGATGACATTATTGAAAAATTTCAGCTTGGCTACTCGCCTCAATCGCGTAACGCGCTTACCACTGCTGCCCAAAAAGAAGGTTATAAGCTTGATTATCTGGTAAAAACAGGACTAACAATACAACGAGAAGATGGACAGGCATTTGACCGTTTTTCTGGTCGTGTTATCTTTCCTATTCATGGTCTTTCGGGAAAAGTAATCGGATTTGGAGGTCGTGTTTTAAAAACCGATAAGAATACTGCAAAATACCTGAATTCGCCCGAATCGGAAATTTATCATAAAAGTAAAGTTCTGTACGGTATTTTTCAGGCCCGCAAAGCCATTATGCAGGCTGATCGTTGCTACTTGGTTGAAGGGTATACTGATGTAATCTCTATGCATCAGGCTGGTATTGAAAATGTTGCAGCATCTTCTGGAACTTCTCTTACTACTGAGCAGATTAGGCTTATTAAACGTTTTACGCAGAATGTCACTATTTTATACGATGGCGACTCGGCCGGAATAAAAGCGTCACTGCGTGGAATAGATATGGTGCTCGAAGAAGGTCTCAATGTCAAAGTCATGTTACTCCCTGATGGAGAGGATCCTGACTCTTTCGCCCGCTCTCACAGTGCCACCGAAGTTGTTGATTTTATTTCAGCACATGAGACCGATTTTGTTTTGTTTAAAACAAAATTGTTGCTCGAAGATGCTCAGAATGATCCCATTAAACGAGCTGCACTTATCAATGAAATTGTGCGGTCTATTTCAATTATTCCCGACACAATTACTCGTTCTGTTTACATTCGGGAATGTTCGTCGATACTAAAGATTGACGAGCAGGTTCTTTATACCGAAACGGCAAAAATTCATCGTCAGAAAAAAGGTATTTCCGAAGAAAAAAGCATTCCGAACGAAATTCCCCAACAATCTGATGTTTCGCCTGTTATTACTGCAAAAGGCTTACCTACCGAAATGCAGGAACGCGAAATAATCCGTTTGCTTATTAAATACGGGACTCAAAGTGTAATGGCTGAAACCGATCAGGAAGGAATTGAATCTCAAGTATCTTTAGCTGAGTATATTATATCTGATATTGAGGCGGATGAACTGGAATTTGAACATCCGTTTTACGCACAAATTTATAACGACTTTAAAATACGTTATGTAAAGGGGGAAGTTCCTGATAGTAATTTTTTTACCCGTTATCCGGATGAAAAAATCGTATCATTGGTTGTTGATCTTCTGGCCGAACCTTATGTGTTGAGTAAAATCTGGAGTAAGAGCGATATTTATATAGAAACCGAAGAACAAAAATTGAGACGTATTGCCAACGAAGCGGTTCGCTTTTTTAAAAAACGCAAACTTGTTTCTCAGAAGCAGCAGCTTCAAATAGAAATACTTACTGCTCAGGAACAAAACGATGAAGAAAAAATTGCTAAACTTCAGGAACAATTGATTTTAAACGATCGTATCTTAAACATTATAACCGGTGACAATGTAACGGTTTGATTTTTATCAAATCTGTTTTTACAATGAACTTTATAATCATACTTTTGTCTCCAGTTATTTTATTTAAAAAGAAAAACCAGACCTTTAATCTTAATTACATAAGGCAAAACCATATAGAATGAAATTCGTAAGACAATATTTAACTATATATGCGCACATTTTAATTGTTGTGCTGATTCTTTTGTTTTCAACTTCGTGCACACAGCGTAAGCATTTAGTATATTTCAACCATCCGACAGTTGATACTGCGACATTTAGCAATCGAATTCCAATATATAAAATTCAAAAGCAGGATGTGCTGTATGTCAAAGTGTTCTCGCTTAGTCTTACCGAAAACGACATGTTCAATCTTGTTCCCAACCAGACACAGGGAAACACCATGCAGTCGGATGCCAGCATTTTTATTAACGGCTTTGCTGTAAATGATTCTGGTTTTGTTTCGCTCCCGGTGATGGGAAAAGTTAAGATAGAAGGAAAAACGGTTGATGAGGCTCAGGATATTATTGCTCAAAAACTTACTCAATATTTTAAAGATGCAACGGTTATTGTTAAACTCTTAAGCTTTAAAGTATCGGTATTAGGAGAAGTTGCTCGTCCGGGAGTTTTTCGTAATTACAATAATTCTCTTACCATTCTTGATGCATTAAGCCTTGCGGGAGATGTCACCCAGTATGGCAGCCGTCGTAACGTACTAGTGATTCGTTCAACACCAAAAGGAAACCAAACATATCGGGTAAATCTTACTAATCCTAATGTGTTAGCTTCTGAGGCTTATTTTCTTCAACCCAATGATGTTGTTTATGTTGAGCCTATCCCAACTAAAACTTTACAGGTAAATATACCTACCTATTCCGTTTTTCTTACAACTGTAACAACTTTGGTTTTATTGTTAAATTACATCAAATAAACACAATATAAAAGTGGAAAGCCCATTAAACAACCAGCAGGAAGAAACCATCGATTTTCGTAAATATATCTACCTGATTATAACAAACTGGTATTGGTTTGCTATGTCAATTATATTTTGTCTTATCATTGCTTTTATTGTTAATCGGTACTCTCAAATGATGTACAGCGTTGACTCTACTATTATTGTTCGAGACGATGACAATACTAAATCGATGGGAGGTCAGGAAAGTTTTTTGCAAAGTCTCAAACTTTTACAACAAACTAAAAGTGTACAGAACGAAATTGGCATCCTTCAAACATACAGACTTGCACGGTGGGCTATAAATGAATTACCTGAATTTCATTATACTTATGTAAAAGTTGGTCGGACAGGTTTTAAAGAAGACCAACTTTATACCAACTGTCCTTTTCAGGTTGAAGAAGATACACTTGCGCCACTACCTTTTAATGCTAAAGTACATATTACCCTACTTTCCCCATCAACATACAAGCTCGAAACCAAATTAGGTAAAAAAGATTTTAAACACGAATACACTTTTGGTCAGCCTGTTATACTCGACAGTTCTAAGTTTACAATAAAATGGCGTCGCCCCGAAGCATATACCGATAAAATGCAGGGATTTCATTACTTTTTTACTGTAAACGACCCGCACGACCTTGCTAACTTATATCGGGGGAAACTTGCAGTTGCGCTTAACGATAAAAAAGGTTCTATCTTAACACTTTCCATCAAAGGTTCGGTTGCCTCGCAGGAAGCCGATTATTTGAATAAGTTGATGGATGTTTACATACGATATGGACTTGCTTCTAAAAATGCCATTGCAGAAAACACCATTAAATTCATTGATAGTCAGATAGGTGGAATTTCAGACTCATTGAAACGCACGGAAATTTCTATGCAGAATTTTCGTACCAAAAATATGGTAATAGACATTAGCGAAGAAGGAAAAGCATTGTATCAGCAACTTGAAGATTTACAGGTTAACCGCAATCTGGCTGAAATACGAGGTAAATACCTCGATTATCTTACCAATTACGTTGAACAGAAGAAGGAAATCAAAGATATTATAATGCCTTCTGTGATAGGCATTACCGATGGAAGTTTGTCAAAAGCTATTAATGATGTAAACGATTTATATGTCGAAAAAAAGGTGATGGGCTATTCTGTTCAGCCAAATAACCCGGCTATGGATATGCTTAACCTTAAAATCGAAAATACTCGTAAAGTACTGTTACAGACAATAAAAAGTTTATCGGAAACCAATAAACTAGCCATGAAAGATGCCGATGAGCATATTCGTGAAGCGGAAGCCAAAGTTTCAAAATTGCCTACAAATGAACGTGAATTAATTAGCATTAAGCGCGATTTCGATGTTCTGGACAAGATGTATACTTATCTGCTCGAAAAACGTGCTGAAGCTGGTATTGCCAAAGCATCCAACATTTCCGACAGCCGTATTCTTGATGTAGCCTTGGATCGTAATGCCCAGATTGTTAAGCCTAAGAAGAAAATGAACTACCTGATCGGATTCTTCGTGGGGTTTCTTATTCCTTTTTCGGTATTAATTGGAATATCACTATTAAACAATACAATACAGAGTAGAAAAGAACTTGAGTCGGCCACACAAATTCCGGTTTACGGGGGTATCGGACATAATTACAAAGAAACTGACATTCCGGTTTACGACAACCCAAAATCTTCGTTATCCGAGTCATTCCGAGGATTACGAACAAATCTTCAGTATGCGGGATTAGGCAAAGAAGGTAAAATTGTATTAGTTTCATCCACAGTGAGTTCCGAAGGAAAAACGTTTGTTGCAATTAATCTGGCATCTATTTTTTCGGTCGTTAACAAAAAAACACTTCTTTTAGGACTTGATTTACGCAAACCTAAACTGGATAAAATTTTCAACATAGGAGGGAATAATGGTATAAGTACCTATTTGGCAGGACAATGCAATTATGAGGATACGATTCGTAAAACCTCTATACCTAATTTATATGTGGCTTCTTCCGGTCCGGTTCCTCCCAATCCGGCAGAACTTCTTGAAACTGATAAGATGAAAGAATTTCTTGAAAAAGCTTCTGCTGAATACGATTTTATTATTATAGATACTCCTCCGGTCGCTATTGTTACCGATGCTTTACTGCTTGCACCTTTGGCCGACATCTGTCTGTACGTAGTTCGTCAAAATTATTCGTCGCGAGAAGTGGTTTCGCTTATCGAAAGTATTTACCAGCGTAAAGATGTTAAACATCTTGGTATCGTATTAAACGATGTTCAAAATCAGGGCTATTACGGCAATGCTTATCATTTAGGCTATAATTATGGATATTCGTATAATAATGGATATGGAACCGGTTATTATATTGATGATGAAGCACCTAAACGATCTTTATTAGAGAAAATCCGAAACAGGATGGGTATCCGTTCTAAAGTATAATGGTAATCTACTTGGTACAGAAATGGGACAATCTTCAGAACTGGAGAAAGTCCCATTTTTATTACCCTAAACAAAGCAACCGGGTAGTTTTATCTTTTGTTATTTTTGTTTTTTACGAGCACTGCAATCATGGATAGTATCAAAATGGTTGACCTTCAGCGTCAACATCAGAAAATACGAAGCGAAATAGATTCGGCCATTTCGAACGTAATTGAATCCTCAAGTTTTATAAAAGGACCTGATGTTCAGCAATTTCAAGAATCACTAGCTAATTACCTGAAAATAAAGCATGTTATAGGTTGTGCCAATGGAACCGATGCTTTGCAAATTGCACTTATGGCGCTCAAACTTGAACCGGGTGACGAAATTATCGCTCCTGCTTTTACATTTCAGGCTACAGCTGAGGTTGTTGCATTGCTAGGCTTAACACTCCGTCTTGCTGATGTTGATGAGTATACGTTCAATATTTCTCCCGAATCGGTTGAAAACGCGATTACGCATCGAACCCGGGCTATCATTCCCGTACATTTGTTCGGACAACCTGCTAATATGGAAGCTATTCTTGCCATTGCCCGTAAACATTCGCTTTATGTTATCGAAGATAATGCTCAATCGCTCGGCAGTAAATATAAAGTTAACGAATCTTTTCATCCTGCAGGAACACTTGGACATATTGGCTGCACTTCGTTTTTCCCAACCAAAAATCTCGGTGGAATGGGGGACGGCGGTGCACTTTTTACCAATGACGATAATCTGGCTGCGCAAATCCGTGCCATCGCCAATCATGGTATGTTTCAGCGTTATAAGCATGAAATGATTGGTATCAATTCGCGACTCGACACTTTGCAGGCTGCTATTCTGAATGTTAAACTTAAATATCTTAATGAATATCTTGCAGCGCGTCAAAATGTAGCCCATTGCTATTTTCAGCATCTTTCTGGTATTGAGTCAATTATTCTTCCTGTTACTGATAATCAGGCAATACACACTTTCAATCAATTTACAATTCAGGTTAAAGATGCAGAAAAACGAGATGCGTTAAAAGCGTTTCTTGCTGAAAAAGGAATACCTTCTATGATTTACTATCCTACTCCTGTGCATCAACAACCAGCTTATCAGTATTTTGGCTATAAGAAGGGAGATTTACCTGTCAGCGAAAAACTTTCGTTTAAAGTTCTTTCTTTGCCCATGCATCCGGAGCTGGAAGAAGAACAAATCTCCTACATTTGTGAAGCAATAAAAACATTTACATGCAAGTAAACTGGAACATTTCAGAACGCTTATCATCGGGCGAAACCGCAATGGCCGTAATAGGTTTAGGTTATGTAGGATTACCCATTGCCCTTGAGTTTGGCCGCAAAATCAAAGTAATCGGTTTTGATATAAAATCAGAACGAATCGACTTGATGAAAAAGAGCATTGACCCCAGCGAAGAACTTGAAAAAGAAAAATTTGAAGGTTCCAACATAGAGTTTACTTCTAATCCGGACGATTTAAGAAAAGCATCTTTTTTTGTTATTTCGGTTCCTACCCCTATCGATGCCAGCACTACTCCCGATTTACATCCGTTGCTTTCTGCCACACGATCGGTTGCAAAAGTTTTAAAACATGGAGATTATGTTGTTTACGAATCAACGGTTTACCCGGGATGTACCGAAGAAGATTGTTTGCCCATACTTGAGGAAATTTCTGGTTTAAAATTGAATCGCGATTTTAAACTGGGTTATTCGCCCGAGCGTATTAATCCAGGCGATCGCATTCACACACTCCGAAATGTAATTAAAATTGTTTCGGGCTCCGATAAAACTGCACTTACCGAAGTTTCCGAAGTTTATAAGTTTGTAGTTGATGCTGGTTTACATCTGGCTTCCTCGATAAAAGTTGCCGAGGCTGCTAAAATTATTGAAAATACCCAACGCGACCTGAACATTGCGTTCATGAACGAATTATCAATAATTTTCAGCCGTTTAGGTATCAATACTACTGAAGTTCTAGAAGCTGCTGCTACTAAATGGAACTTTTTGAAATTTTATCCGGGACTTGTAGGAGGTCACTGCATTGGTGTTGATCCTTACTACTTGGTTTACAAGGCAAAAAAAATGCGCTACCATGCCCAGATTATTACTGCCGGACGTTTTGTTAACGATTCGATGGGATCTTATGTTGCCAAGCAAACAGCTAAACGATTATTGTCTATGGGCATCAATTTGCTAGAAGCTAGGATTTTAGTAATGGGCGCAACGTATAAAGAAAATGTTACCGATATTCGTAATTCGCGGGTTCCCGATATTATCAAAGAACTTGAATCATACTGCATTAAGGTAGATACAACAGATCCAGGAGCAGATGTCGATCATTATGAAAAAGAATATGGCATAAAGTTACAAACCGGTTTGTTTGACAATAACGCAAAACCATCTGACAAAATACTACATACTTATGATGCTGTAATTGTTGCAGTTAATCATAAAGAATATATTGATCTTGACGAAAACTTTTTTACATCCATCATAAGAGGTGATGGATTACTGGTAGATGTAAAAAACACTTATCATGGTAAATTTAAAAATCTGAAATACTGGAGCTTATAAAGCTTCAAGATACTTTCATACAAGATAAATTGAAAGAATGGAAAAGAAGAATTTTGCGCTCATCGGTGCAGCAGGTTTCATTGCAGTACGTCATCTAAGAGCTATAAAAGAAACTGGTAATGAGCTTCTTGCAGCTTTTGATCCAAACGATAGTGTTGGCATTATGGACAGCTACTTTCCAAATGCCAGCTTTTTTGTTGAATATGAACGTTTTGATCGCCATATCGATAAGTTGCGACGTACTTCACAAAAAATTGATTTTGTGAGCATTTGTACACCTAATTACCTTCATGATTCTCACATGCGCTTTGCACTGCGCCAAAATGCAGATGCGATTTGCGAAAAGCCACTGGTTCTTAATCCGTGGAATGTTGATGCACTGCAAATGATTGAAGAAGAGACTGGAAGACAAATTAACACTATTCTCCAGCTTCGTCTGCATCCTACTATTATAGAACTTAAAAAACAGATGGATGCCGACACCTCCGGAAAAATATATGATATTGATTTGACGTATATTACATCGCGCGGAAACTGGTATTTTACCAGTTGGAAAGCCAACGAAGAAAAATCGGGAGGAATTGCTACTAATATTGGCATCCATTTTTTCGACATGCTTTCCTGGATTTTTGGGAAACCGGTTAATAATCAGGTTCATGTACTCGAGCCTAAACGCGCTGCCGGATATCTGGAACTCGAAAAAGCCCGAGTACGCTGGTATCTCAGTGTCGATTATAATGCTTTGCCAGAAGAAGTTAAAGAACGTGGACAGCGTACGTTCCGTTCGATTACTATTGAAGGAAAAGAGATTGAATTCAGTGAAGGATTTACCGATTTGCACACCCGATCGTATGAAGAAATTCTCAAGGGCAACGGATTTGGTTTAGCTGAAGCTCGCAACAGTATCGAAATGGCTTACGCTATTCGTCATGCAAAACCATTAGGACTTACTGGTAATTACCATCCGTTTTGTTTGAAACCTATTGAATATCATCCCTTTTTGAAAAATCATCGATAAGAAATATTCTTAAATTATTAAAAAGCTGATAGTTATACTGTTTGATATACAGAAACTATTAGCTTTCTTCTTTATCTCCTTGTTAATTAAGCAAAAACCATCTATTATTTCGACATTTTGCGTTAAAACTCTTCCTTATTTATAATGGTTATTAAAAATAGTTTTTGTTATTAATAATATATCTATCTGTAAATAAGATAAATGAATCTCTATCTTGCAATAGAGTAAATCCTTCGTATTGTATAAATAAGCCGTGTATGGCATTTTTTTTTTGCACAAAAAACTCCTATTTTCTAATTTTGGCGTCGATGTGGAAGGATTTGACTGCTTGCAACCACAATAAAAAAATGCTAAAACGTGTCGATATTATTTCCCTCGCTTTAACATTTTATGTTGCAACAAGCCAAAGGCATAATGCTTTTATGGTATTTTATGCACCTTTCTTAAAAATGTTAATTACATAATTTACTATTTATTATGGCTTATTTATTCACTTCCGAATCAGTCTCAGAAGGGCATCCGGATAAGGTTGCCGATCAGATTTCGGACGCGCTTTTAGATGAATTTCTTCGTCAGGACTCCGAATCGAAAGTTGCCTGCGAAACATTGGTTACAACAGGACTTACCGTATTAAGTGGCGAAGTTAAGACTAATGGATATGTTGATGTTCAATCGGTTGCTCGAAAAGTAATTAATCGTATAGGTTATACCAAAGCTGAATATATGTTTGATGGTAACAGCTGTGGTGTTATTTCAGCGATCCACGAACAATCGGGCGATATTAACCGAGGAGTTGTTCGTCAGGAAGAAGACGAGCAAGGAGCTGGCGACCAGGGCATGATGTTTGGCTATGCCTGTACCGATACTGATGAGTTTATGCCTTTAGCTATTAGTCTTTCGCACAATTTATTGCTCGAACTTACCGATATTCGCCGGGAAGGTAAACAAATGACTTATCTTCGTCCAGATGCCAAATCACAGGTAACCATTGAATACGACGATAACAATCAGCCTTTGCGCGTTCATACAATTGTTATCTCTACTCAGCACGACGAGTTTGTTTCTGCTCAGAGCGATAAAACACAGCAACAAGCAGACAATGAAATGCAGGCTCAGATAAAAAAAGATGTACAGGAAATTCTTATTCCACGCACCATTGCAAAACTGCCTGCCCGGCTTAAAGCTCTTTTCAAAGGCGATTATATTCTTCATGTAAACCCAACCGGTAAATTTGTTATTGGTGGACCTCATGGTGATACTGGACTTACAGGCCGTAAAATTATTGTAGATACTTATGGAGGTCGCGGAGCACATGGTGGTGGAGCTTTTTCGGGTAAAGATTCTTCGAAAGTTGACCGCTCGGCAGCTTATGCTGCACGCCATATTGCTAAAAACCTTGTAGCCGCTGGCGTTGCTAACGAAATTCTGGTTCAGGTTGCTTATGCCATTGGCGTTGCTAAACCGGTAAGTATTTTTGTTAATACATATGGAACTGCAAAAGTGAAATTTACGGATGGTCAGATTGCCGACAAAGTAGCAGGTTTATTCGATTTGCGTCCTTCGGCAATTGTTCGCCGTTTAGGCTTGAAAAACCCTATTTTTGAAGCTACTGCCGCTTATGGACATATGGGAAGAAATCCTTATAAAGAGAAAGTTACGGTCTTCCAAAATGGTAAAGAAATCGAAAAAGAAGTTGAATTTTTTACTTGGGAAAAACTAGACTACGTTGATAAAGTAAAAGTTGCTTTTGGTTTGTAAACTTCTCTGAAGAAAACGAGAAAGGCGTTGAAAATTTCAACGCCTTTCTCGTTTTTTATTATAAACTAAAAGTCTTTATACCAACGCATAAGCGAACTTCGCAATGCCAGGTAAACGAAATTTGTTTTATTTGTAGCCGATGGCTGTGTTAAATTTCTTAGTTCAACTCCTGCAACTAAATTCAGGTTTGTCCGGGGATTAATACAAAGCGAAAGATAATGGTTCTGATAAACAAGCGTGCTTTTTACGCCCTGTCCTATTACATTTCCTTCGGATGGATAACCATACTGGGCTTTAAAATCGGACAAGAAGATGTTATGTCCCCAGTTTGATCCGTTTGCATCATCACCATAGCGGCACCATACAATGTGAGAACCTATTTCGAAACGTTTGTAACGATAATTCCATTCGCCAACAAATTCTTTAAAATTAGCTCCCTGCGGATGTGCCAAAGGTTGGTTGTAATGTGCCCAATTCTGTTCGGGGTATTTACTGGCATACACATAAGGTCGAACCTGATTGTATTCTGTTCGTATAAAAAGACCATCAATACCCAAAGCATCATACCATTTCAGCCCCAGCTGATATCCGTATTTTGTACGGATAGCACCCGAAGCTTTCCGCTCTTCGGCAAAGTCCATATCGTCTAAAATAAATTGACTGTAAAAAACAGCTTTTTGGGCCATGCGGATAGAAAGATTTGCCCCTATCATCGAATTATCAGGCGAAGACATTGAAAAATTAACAGAATGATAAAAAATAAAAGGATTAGCATAGCTCCAGTCAAATCCTCGTTGATAAGTAGAATCCTGCTTATTCCAAACTATAGCATCAAACAGACTTAATTCAACCGACTTTCCAAGCAACACACTCAAAATATGGTATGCACCGTATTTTTTCTGATAACCACTTGTTTCATTTGCCGTAGACTTAGAGTTTTCGAAAACCGAATTCATATTCTGGTACATCGTATACAATACCGTATACTTAATTTTCCAAAAGTTTGCACTTAACCGTAAATAAGGATAACTATACGCATTATCTGACAATATTAATGAACGGTAACCGTCGCCCAAGAAATGTTTGCCTTGGCCTGCCGATATTTCGTAATATTTTCCCGGATACCAGCTAAAACCGCCAACGGCCTGTTCGTAGTCAAATCCATTACCATTGTAATTACGAACTGATCCGCTACCTGGCACAACTTTCCATTTTCGAATATAACTGTCAAGATAAGAAGGAAATGAAGCTTGGTCTTCATAATAAGAAGAATGAAAAAAGAAATTTTTGCCTAACCTTCCTTCAACCCGGATACCTCGGGTGTTAGTGTAATAGCTTTTACCATCAGCTTTTCCGTATTGGAAATCAACAATTGGGTCAACCGTAATCATATAATCGGCAGAGTCGACAAAAAAGAAATTATCATGAAACAATTTTCGGTTAAGCCACGAACGACCTTCTGTTTTTACAGGCCTTGAGAAGAATTTTGTTTGTTGGTAAAGCGCGGTATCATTTGCAGCCAATCTTCCAGGTTGTAAAAATGAATGAAAATTATAGCCTGACCGTAGTGCCTCTTTTTCGTATTGCTGATAAACAGCATGGTCAATTGGGTATGGTTGAATTCCCTGACCATCAATAAGTAAAGGATAAAATATTGCTACAACACAAACTAGGTATTTTTTCATAAAGAGTAGTGTATATCAATAATTACTAAACGGTATAAACTTTTATTATACTTATTTTGTTTACACAAGTTACATTTAATCTGATTTTTATTACAAGCCTACAGAAAATAAATAATCTCCCAAAATAGAATTAATCAGTATTTTTGGGGCATTGAAAGAATATTCAAAAAAAATTTAGTTTGCAAAACCAATCAATCATAGAAAGCGGACGATATTCCCGTACAATAAAACCAATTTATTTGACAGGGGATCTGATATGTTTGAATATAGCGTATATTATTGCTTTTGTAATTCGTTTCAAATCAATTGGAATAGCTCATTTTGATGCTACTAATTTATGGTTGTTATTGATTACAAATCTTTCGTGGGTTTTAATTTCTGTAAATCTTCGTCTTTACAGAATACAGCGCACAGCTAATATTCAGGATGTTTTTTGGGATCTATTCCGAGGTTTGTTCATGTTATTTTTAATGGTGGCTACCTCTATCTTTATTTTCAGATTTAATGTCATTTCTCGTTTAGTCGTAGCTGTATTTTTTATCTTAGTGACAACCGGTTTATTAACTTGGAGGTTTATTTTTTTGCGTTTTCTGAAAGCTTACCGAAAAGCAGGTTACAATTACAACCGGGTAATAGTGGTAGGTGCCGGAAAACTGGGGCAGCAACTACGAGATTCTCTTTTACGACAACCCGAATTTGGTTTTAAGTTTCTTGGTTTCTTTGATGATAAACAGTTAAAAAGCAATAAATTACCTATAATAGGGAAAATAGAAAATGTTTATCAGTATGTATTAGAAAATAATGTGGATGAAATTTATGTTGCTCTGCCCGAATCTGCAGTAGAACATACCCGAAAACTTATTTCATTTGCCGAAAATCATCTTATTAAAATTAAAATTGTTCCCGATTTCAGAAGATTTATTAATCGCGCTGTACAGATTGAAATGTACGATCATATTCCATTGATTTCTATTCGTAAAGAACCTCTTTTGCGAATGACAAATAGGGTTATAAAACGAGTATTCGATATTCTTTTTGCACTGTTAATCATATTGTTAATACTATCATGGTTATTACCAATACTGGCTTTGTTGGTAAAATTAGAATCGCGCGGTCCTGTATTTTTTAAGCAGGAACGAAATGGCGAAGACAATAAAATATTTAACGTCATCAAAATTCGGTCTATGCGCGTTAACAAAGATGCGGACAAGCAACAGGCTGTACGTAACGACCCGCGTATAACCAAGTTAGGACGTTTTATGCGCAAAACAAACTTAGACGAGTTGCCTCAGTTTTTTAACGTACTGAAAGGTGATATGTCAGTTATAGGTCCTCGTCCACACATGCTAAAACATACTCTCGAATACTCGCAACTTATTGATAAATATCTTCTAAGACAAAGTATAAAACCAGGTATTACTGGCTGGGCTCAGGTTATGGGCTATAGAGGCGAAACAATAGATCCTGAGCTTATGAAAATGAGAGTTTTATACGATGTTTGGTATATGGAAAACTGGTCATTCCTTCTTGACATGAAAATTATCTATCTTACCATTGCCAATATGCTTAAAGGTGAAAAAAATGCCGGTTAACGTCTCATAGATTAAAATCTGATTTACAAAATGATAACACCTCCATATTTAAATAGTGGCGATAAAGTGGCCATTGTTGCTCCTGCCCGGTTCATCACAAAAAGGGAATCAGAACCTGCAATGGAATTGCTGACAGATTGGGGCTACAATGTTATAGAGGTTAATGGGCTATATGAGTCTTACAATCAGTTTGCAGGAACAGATTTACAACGTGCAGCAAACATGCAACAAGCACTCGATGACGAATCGATACGTGCTATTTTCTTTGCCCGTGGAGGTTACGGCTGTCTGCGTACGTTAATGCATCTCGACTGGACGGGTTTTATGCGATCTCCAAAATGGTTAGTGGGTTACAGCGATATTACAGTATTCCATTCGTATGTAAATCATGTACTTGGAGTGGAAACTATTCATGGACCTATGCCTGTAAAATTTTCGGAAACACCAGAAGATATATTAAGTCGTTTACACGACGCATTGCAGGGCAAACTTTTGACCTATAAGTTTAAATCACACCCTTTTAACAAAACAGGAACGGCAAAAGGAATGCTTACTGGTGGTAATCTGTCGATACTTTACAGTTTACGTGGTACTAATGCCGATATTAAACCGGATGGTAACATTCTGTTTATTGAGGACTTAGATGAATATCTCTACCACATAGATCGAATGATGATGAATTTTCGCTATGGAAATATACTTCAAAATATTAATGCACTGATTGTTGGTGGTATGGAAGATATGCACGATAACCTAATTCCTTTTGGAGCCAATGCCGAAGAAATTATAGTTTCCTCGCTACAAGGCTTGGATTATCCGGTTATTTTTGGTTTTAAGGCCGGACATATTGCTCAAAATAATCCGATTTATCTGGGACGTGAAATTACTATTGTTGCCAACGATAACGATGTTACCATTCGTTTTTAACTTATTTCCTATATAAAGTACAAATAATCAGCTGACTATAGTTTTATTATTTTGTAATATTACAATAGCTTATTTCAGAATTTAGCTACTAAAATTTGAATCGAAGCTACGTTGGAACTGGTTACTGAAATCTCATAGCTTAACCGCATAATGCTGATTAATTTTTAATTATATTATTAGTAAGGAATTGCCATAAATAGCCAGACTTTAGGAATTTCTTTAAATATATAGTTTAACTAATTTATTTACTGATTGTTGTATGAATAAAAATAATCAGCAGAAAGGTTTTACAGGTGAAGTTTTAGCCGTAAGTTATTTAAAACGAAAAGGATATGAAATTGTAGCAACAAACTGGAGATTTCAACACCTTGAAATTGACATAGTTGCAACAATTAACGGACTTATGGTTTTTATTGAAGTAAAATTGCGCCATGATCAAAGTCTTGAAAATCCGCGTGATGCAATTAGTAAATCAAAAGAAACAAGACTGATAAACGCTGCCGAAGCATGGGTAATGACGCATAACTTTGACGGTGAATCTCGATTTGATCTTATTGCGATCATGCAACACGGCAAAACTTTTAAGATCGAACACATTGAAAATGCATTTAATCCCTCTTTTTAGCAATGAATGCTGAATATTTACGCGAATATTGTCTTAGCTTTGCGGGCGCCGAAGAAAGTATGCCATTTGGTGATGACACGCTGGTTATCAAGGTTATGAACAAAATGTTTGCTCTTATCAATCTGGAAGGTGAACTGAGCATTAATCTGAAATGCGACCCACAATTGGCCATTGAGCTACGCGAAGAATATAATTGTGTGCTCCCGGGCTACCATATGAATAAAACGCACTGGAACACGATAATAATAGATGGATCCATTCAGGACTTGAAACTCCGAGAATGGATTGAATTATCTTACAGACTGATTGTTAACTCGTTATCAAAAAAATTAAAAGATGAACTGGACAAGATTCAGAAAAATGGTGCTTAAACGCATCCTTGATTATTTTTTTCAGGGACTCATTTATGTTGCTCCTATCGGACTTACTATTTATTGTATCATATGGATTTTACAGAATATTGACGGACAGGTTTCTAAATTAATGAGTTTTCATATTCCGGGTTTAGGAATCATTATTCTGTTTTTTCTTATCGCATTACTTGGTTTTATTGGCAAGCGACTGATTTCTAATCCTATAAAAACAGAATTCGAACAACTGCTTAATCGCGCACCTATTATTAAACTGATATTTACCTCTATTCGTGATTTTTTATCGGCTTTTGTTGGTTCGAACAAAAAATTTAAAGAACCTGTTCTGGTAAAAATATCCGAACATGTTGAAAAACTTGGTTTTATAACACAACAGGAGTTAGATGTACTAGGTATTGAAGGCAAAGTTGCCGTTTATTTTCCATACTCTTATAGCTTTTTGGGTGAATTAGTTATAGTTTCTAAAGAAAATGTTAAGCTTATTGATATACCTTCGGCTCAAGTGATGAAGTTTGTCGTGTCGGGTGGTGTGTCGGGCATTGACACCAAAGAAGAGGAAGAACATGCAGAATAGCAATATTTTATCATAAAAAGGAAAGAGTTGTAAATTATAACGTTTACGGCTCTTTCCTTTTAAACACATTTCATGATATTTTATTCAACTTAATACTACTAATCCTCTGATAATAGCAGTAAGCCGGATTGCATCATAAACACGAGCCGGCTCGGTTCCTAATTTCATAAGCGATTCTTCATGTGATCTTACACACCGTTCACAACCATTAATTGCAGAAACCGCCAAACTCATTAGTTCGAAAAATTCTTTACCAAGCACCGGATTGATCATAATGCTCATTTTTATTCCTGCCGGAGTCGACTCATAATAATCTTTCTGAGTAAAATGTCTGAATCGATAAAAAACGTTATTGGTATTAAGCAGCGACACACAGGCATAAACTTCAGCAATTTCTTCATCAGTAGCATTTTCTGCCTTTGCTAATTGTGTAAACGATTCAATAAATGCCTTCTGTTTGTCGTTAATTGCAACAGCCAAAGCTAATAAGTAACTTTCTTTAGATGAGATATTTATATAAGTAAGCGCATTCGATACATTTACTTTCAAATCTTTAAGAAATCGATGACCTGTGTTTACCAAAACTTCAAATGGCAGTGTATTTTCGAGCTTATAACCAACTATTTTTGAGAGACTTTCTAATGTTTCGTTCATCTGTTTTTAAGCTTTAATTGTTTCCTGACCTTTTTCCCAATTGCACGGACAAAGTTCCTCGGTTTGCAAAGCATCGAGTACACGCAACACTTCGTTTACATTACGTCCAACCGACAAATCATTTACCGAAACCCATCGTATACTTCCCTGAGGATCTACAATATAAGTAACACGATAAGCTACTTTTTCGTTAGATTCAAGAATTCCTAATTCTTCTGCCAGCGATTTAGAAGTATCGGCTAACATTGGAAACTTCAAATCTTTCAAGTCTTTATGGTCTTTTCGCCATGCCAGATGAACATATTCGCTATCGGTTGATGCACCTATCAGCACGGTGTCTCGATCGGTAAAATCCTGATGATGTTTATTAAACTCAGCAATTTCGGTTGGGCAGACAAATGTAAAATCCTTTGGCCACCAGAACATTACAAGCCATTTATTCTCTTTTCTATGTCCTTCGGAAGTAACTTCTTCAAATTCCTGTCCATGTTCTGTCGAAACTACAGCTTGCTTGTTAAAGATTGGAAATTCAGATCCAACTGATAAAATTTTATTCATTGTATTTTGTTTTTATGATTACGACACAAATTTGAATTGATATTATTTATCAATCAAACTGATAATATTTATCTTTACATCTATGAAATCTATAAATATTAATATACAGCAACTTGAATATATTGTGGCCGTAGATACCTATCGCCATTTTAAAACAGCAGCTGATACTTGTTTTGTCACGCAGCCTACACTTAGTATGATGATACAAAAGCTAGAGGAAGAGCTTGGTGTACAACTATTTGACAGAAGTAAACATCCGGTTATTCCAACAAGTACAGGTATTTCTATTATTCAGCAAGCCAGAGTAATACTTGATAATATTCGTCAGCTTCCGAAAATTGTACAGGAAGAGCAGGCTGTTATGAAAGGCGAACTTAAAATTGGAATTATTCCAACTATTGCTCCTTACCTGTTACCACTGTTTATTGGTAATTTTATCCGCAACTATCCTGAAATAAAGCTCAAAATTTCGGAATTAACAACCAATCAGTTAATTGCAGGATTAGAAAATCAGCAATTAGATGCTGCAATAATGACTACTCCTCTACATAACAATCAATTAAAAGAAGATGTTTTATATTACGAGCAATTTGTAGTTTATGCTTCTCCGAAAGAAAATTTACTAGAAGACAATCTCATAAATATCAAAGAATTAGGAAGCAAACGAATTTGGTTTCTGGAAGAAGGGCATTGCATGCGCGATCAGATTATAAATCTTTGTAACATCAAACAAAAGAATGAAATATCGGGTAATATTGAATACGAATCGGGTAGCATTGAGACCCTAAAACGTATGGTTAAAATTAATGGAGGAATAACTATTTTACCCGAACTTGCTGTAAAAGAATTAAATAACGAAGATTTTAAACTAATTCGCTATTTCGAACAGCCTGCTCCTGTACGCGAAATTAGTTTGGTTACATACCGTCATTTTATGAAAAAACGAATGCTTGATGCTTTAAAAATTGGAATACAGCATGTTATTCCCGATAAAATGAAAAACAACGAAAACAAATCGGTAACCGAAATTTTTGCATAAAGAGATATCGCTTTTTTAGGACTAGTCATTTAAAAAGAAATAGTTTATTTTTGCAGAACACAGAATATAGGAATTGGAGTTAATGCAGATAAATAGGGAGGATTATTGGACTATTCCAATGTTGCCACTTTTCGTTTGTCTCAGTTACAGTGTTGTCGCATCAAAACACTGTTACTGGTTAGGAAACGAAATTGTTGGGCAACTGTATCCTTTTTTAGCTGAAAATAACTCTTTGTTAGTTCAGAATAACGGACACCAGCAAACTAATCTCTTACTTCTTGCTCTAGAAAAATTTTTCTCACCCAATAATAGTGAAGAGGCTTATACCATAATCGTACCTCAATTTTATATTGAAGATATTCGGTATTATGTTCCAAAAGCCCCTGTCATTCATCCTTATCTTGTTAATATACATCGCGGTCCGCCCTGTTTTGCCTGAGAGACTTGTTATTTTTAAGTTATTCATGGCAAAATTGTGTATTTATGAAAACAAGAAGCCTAATTATTTTTTTATTATTGGCATTATTGGCTCTGCCTGTAAGCGCTTTTGGTCAAAAAAGAAGTAAACATAAACATCATCGTCACCATCGTAAAATAGCCAAACAGGAAGTTGTGGCTAAAACGGAAGAAATGCCGGAAGCTGATATCAGCGATGATTATGACGGTGAAGGAATTATCCGTATGGATACCAGTAGCAAATATCCATGTAACCATCTTTATAAATTTTGGGCAAATACAGCAGTAGACCCATATAAAATTGATTTAAAAAACTTTAGTGATACTTCAACCATTAATCTGAAGGGGTATCAGAGTCCAATTATAGGAAATCTTAATTCAGATTTTGGTTTTAGAAGAAGGTTCCATCGTTTTCACTATGGTGTTGATTTGCACTTAAATACAGGAGATACTGTTCGTGCTGCTTTCGATGGAATGGTTCGTATTGCAAAGCGTGGTCGTGGTTTCGGTAATTACATGGTTCTTCGCCATTATAATAAACTCGAAACAATATATGGTCATCTTTCGAAATTTCTTATTGCGCCTAATCAGAAAGTAAAAGCTGGCGACCCTATTGCACTAGGCGGTAGTACCGGACGTTCAACCGGTCCTCATCTCCATTTTGAGCTTCGTTATTTAGGACGACCTATTAATCCAAACGAAATGGTGGATTTTGCTCAACATCAGATAAAATCGGACAAATACGTTGTTAATAAGGAAGTTTTCAATTATCTGGCTAGTGCGCATTCTGTTTCAAACGGAAGATTTCACAGCGTTCGCAGGGGAGAAACACTTTCGCACATTGCTGCTAAATACAAAGTATCAGTAGCTTCGCTTTATAAAATGAATCATCTTAAAAAGCATAAATTAAGACCAGGGCAAAGAATCCGAATTATGTAAAAGGTTTAAACAATACAGTTTTTTCTTTCTTTCGCGGCAACAATAAGGTAATCCCTTAATGTTGCCGCTTTTATTTTAGAATGTTTATATAGCATTATACTTCATATTCTTCTTTTAAAATAAAAATTTTCTTTGCTTGGTTACGGATAATAGATAATTAACGTTTAAAAAATGCATCAACACGTTGTTTTACATTTTGCCGGATATTCATCCAATAAAGATTGTAATCGTAAAGGTGTAAATTTTTCATTTTCAGAATAGTTGAATCTGCATCGGCTGGAAGACTAACCCATAATATCTGCGATTTTGGTTCAATTTCAACTCCTGCATAATGAGGTTTTAATTTCCAGGAATATTTTGCCATAAAACCGAGATTAAGTTCTGATGGAGCATATTGAGAAGAAGTAGTCCATGTTAAAGGATTAACACATATAGAGTTACCATTCTCTGCTTCAACTCCTTTTGGTATTTCACCTTTTTGATAAGAACGCCAGCCAACTACACATCCGGTCTGGCTTGGCGAATTACCTACAGGTATATGCGCAAATGCATTTTTTTCGATCTGGTAACCAATAATGTAAGCACACACTAATTGCTTTTGTAATGGTTTTCCGTCAAAGAAATTTTGCAATAAACGAATTGCATGAAGACTACCCTGACTGTGTGAAGCAATAATAATGGGACGACCATGATTATCGTGTTGTAAATAATATTCGAAAGCCTTTTTTATGTCGCTGTAAGCCAAATCGAAAGCTTCCTGAGCTCTTGGAGTGGTTCGAACAAGAAAAGCCTTAATGTTTGCTTGTCGGTAGCGAGGAGCAAAAATACGTCCCGAAGCATTATAAACAGATGCTTGATAGAGTATTGCATGTGTATCGGTAAAATTATTCAAAGCAGTATCACTCAAATCGGCATTCCAGGCTGCGGTTTTAACATTCGAAATAAAGGAAGTTGGGTGGATATAAAAAATATCGACACTGCTATCACGTTGTTCTCCTTTTAGATATGAAGGAATGCTATCGCTGCAATCAACTTTATAGGGAGATGCAGCCCAGTAATACAAATTACTGTAATCAGGCTCCGGGCCTGTAGTTTCGGCAGCATTGCGGGTTAATCGTTTTTCGACGAGTCGTTGAACAAGCTTTCCGCGTTGCGGATATAAAGTATTGCAAATTAAGCTAATTGGTATTAGTAAGAAAAGAATCTTTCTCATAAGGCTTTGAATTACAGATATAACAAAGCTTTTATTACAACAAAATTTATTCCGTTTTAGGACGGGTAAACAGAATTACAAAAATACTTCCGGCTAGTGCAATAGTAGCACCAAGGATACTTAGCAACGAAAAGTGTTCGTGTGCAATGAGCTGAATATTGAAAACCGAAAAGAAATACATGATAATAAAGGTAATAATTGGATTTAGCGTTATAATCACGCTCACTTTACTTGATTCCAAATGCCTGAAAGCAAGAGCAATAGAACCATAAGCAATTAAGGTATTGAGGCCGAGGAAAAGCATTAAAAGCCAGCCCGGAAAATCAAGGCTTGAAAAACCACTCATTTTGGTCGCGGGTAAAAACAAAACGGTACAAATGCCATAAATAAAGAGATTTAACTGATTTGTCGAATAGCGCATTGATAAATCTTTTTGCCAGATTGCATAAAAGACCCAAGCTACCGAGCTGGCAATTACCCATGTTATACCAATAATATAATTGGATTGATTGGCCATGGCTCCAAGCTGTTCCCAGTAAAATAACGCAAATCCAATAATTACAACGATAAAACCAATAATATGGCGCCAGTTGATTTTTTCTTTAAAAATATAGATACCAGCAACGGCAAAAAGAACAGCACCTAATTGTGCAAATATCTGAGCATTACCAGGAGTGGTATAATTGAGCCCCGTCATGTAACTAAAATAGTTGAAACCTAAACAAAGTGATGCACCAATTAATTTCCAAGGTGGTTTGTAAAAGACTCGGAAAAGCGAAGGTCGTTTTATAATCAGTACTCCGCCCAGAATAAAAAATGCCAGTGCAAATCGGAACCAAACTATTGTAAAGGCTGATAAAGGATAACGATTAAGGGTTATTTTTAACGCAACAGCCAACGCTCCCCACATTACTCCCGCCACAAGAGCAAATAAAATGCCCTTCGACTGATCTTTTTTCTCCATTTTCGATTATTTGTCATCAAAATTACGATAATACCAGACTGTGGTACCTAAAATAAGTCAGCTTATGGTAAAAATGAAGGTAGAATTAGCAAATAACGGCAATTTTGAGACTATGAGTTGAAAATTATGAAACACAAAAATCCCGGATTCAACGATTCCGGGATTTTTGCTATTTGATTATAAAACTGCTATTTGTTTTGATTCGCATGATGTTTTTGTCGATATCTTGAATACATACAGTCCTTTAGTTAAACCGTTCAGATTAATTGTCGTTGACAAGTCTTCTGTAAAAACAGACTTTTGCAAAACCCCATTCAAATCATAAATTTTGATAGTAACAGGTTCACCTAAAGTCTGTCGTTGAAAGGTGATTTGATCTTTAGCCGGATTCGGATAAAGTGAATAGCCGTTTTGAGCAGAAACTTCGTTAATTGCCGATTTTACAACATTAACCACGGCCGTTTTAATTGGATACGATTGAGCCATGGTATCCGAGACATTAATTTGTAAACGATAGTAATAACTATAACCACTGTTTACCGAAGAGTCGGTAAATTGAGTAGCATCTGGAGCCAGCTTTTTTAAATTGCTAAGACTTGTTGCAAAAGTAGATGAACGTTGTACGACGATGCTATCATTGCGATTTGTTCGGTTTACCCACGAAAGAGAAACCAGCCCCGATTTGGTAAACTGATATTTGAATTTATTGGGTGACACATTATAAGTATTGATGAGGATGTCTTTTATCTCATTGAAAGTATTGGTAAGACGGTAATAAACCGGAAAATCACCACCATCATCCCAGGCAAAAAATGGTATATTATGTGCAAGGGCCTGATCGACAACTGTTCCGTAACATGTCATCCGCGAATTGTAATCGCATTTTTTCTGAGCGCCAAATTCATCAATAATAACGGGCATATTATTGATTGTAGACCAGTTAGCGACATTATCAAATTCTGCTTTTGTTGTACTAATATCGGAGTCTGTTCCATAAGAGCCTGTTCCTTCAAGACCGAAAGGATATGGATTATATGAATGATAATAAGCCATGAGGTATTTGTCATTTGCATCGGGTATAGGAGTTTTTACAACAATATCAGGGCCAGCCCATTGATTACCAGAAAATATAACGATACGAGAAGGATTGGTTTTACGGATAATTTTTAAAATTCGTGGATTAAGTTCTGTCACATTTGACATGCTCATAGGATAAGGTTCATTGAGTATTTCGAACAATAAACTATCAGATTTACTTTTGAATCTGGTCGCAATCTGGCTCCATATACTATCAAATCTTGCAATATTATCTAGTGTATAAGAAGTCTTTAGCCAACTTTCATGATGGGCATCTATTATAATGATTAATTTTCGTTTCAAGCCCCAGTCAACAACTTGTTCAACACGGTCTAGCCATGCTTGTGTGATCGTGTAAGGTTTTGAAGTAGAAACATGTTTATCCCAAGTAATAGGAATTCGGATGGCCGTAAACCCTGAATTTTTATAATCGTCAAACGCCTGCTCGGCAATTATCGGGTTTCCCCACGTTCCTTCTTCCGGAGCATCCATGGTATTACCAATGTTAATGCCTCGCATCATTTGTTTTATAGCATCCTGAGGGGTAAGATGTTTTTGAGCTTTGATAAAAGAAGAGATGCAAAATAATAGTATACAGCAAGTTAGTGTTGTAGTTAATTGTTTCATAATGAAATCGTAGTATGTTATGAAACAAAGTAAGTGTATTTATTACAATACAACAATATCAAGTTTACAAAAATGCAATTGAAAAGGTCTGGTTTTTTATATTTTGTATCTACTGTATTTTTCCATAAAATGAAATAGTTTCACGGTTGCTACTATTTACACTGAGATTTGCATATCCGTTTTGCGAAATAGAAAGATATAGCTGATAGCCATTGAGGATGTCTTTTGGACGAATATAAATTTCGTAATTACTTGTTTTGTTTGTTTTTATATTATATTCAAAATCTTTGCTAGTAAATTTAATGCCGTTATCGTTTGGGTTAAACGGAGCTGTATATGCTCGTCCGTAAAATGGGAGGAACGATTGAATAGAGTCTTTTGTAATTCTTAAAATATAGTCGCCATTTAAATAATGACTTTCACCTCTGGCAGGTAATGCCTGACTTGCAACGAATGTAAAATTTTGTGACAGAATTATGCTGTCTGTGTGGGTTTTGATTTTCTCAATGAGATTATTCTGACTAAAAGCAATGGAATAAATAAAAACAAACATCAGACTAAAGCTGAACATAAGCGTATTTTTCATGATAATTGCTTTTATACAGTAATGTTCTATCTATGTTAAACAGAAAAACCCGGAATTTTCCGGGTTTTTCTTATCCTTAAATCTTATTTATAAAAATAATAAACAAAATCTTTAAGAAGGTATTATTTCAAAGTGCCACTTTCAGCTTGCTGAATCATAGTTTTGTTTGCAGTAATATAAACTTCAACACGGCGGTTCTGTGTACGACCGGCAGCAGTTGAATTATCGGCAACAGGCTGTGAAGAAGACATACCTTTTGTTGTTAAGCGGTTAGCAGCTACACCATTGCTAACGATATAGTCGGCAACAGCTTGTGCGCGGCTATTAGATAATTGTTGATTAATTGCATCACTTCCTGTGTTATCCGTGTGACCATAAATAGTTACGTCTGTTTCAGGAGTTGATTTTAATGAATTAGCAAAGTTTGTTAAAGCAGTTTTAGACGCTGAGCTAAGAGTTGATTTACCAGTAGCAAAAAGAATACCACTATCGAAAGTAACTTTAATAGCCTGAAGATTATTAGCATCAGTAACGGTTTCAACTTTTGCACCCTGAACTTTTTCAAGTTCAGCTTTTTGTTTGTCCATTTTCTTTCCGATGAGAGCACCAGCACCAGCACCTACTGCACCACCAATAGCAGCACCAATAGCAGCACCTTTACCTTTGCCAGCTAAGGCACCAATACCAGCACCAATAGCAGCACCACTACCACCACCAATGAGAGCACCTTTACTGGTATTAGACATAGAAGCACAACTGCTTAAAATGATTGAAACACAAAGAATTTGTGCAAGAATTACGTTAAATTTTTTCATAATAAAAATGTTTAAACAATATAAAGGGTTTACAAATAAATTATTGTTTACGTAGTAATCATTCTAATACAAATTTAATTTTTATTGACTTAAATCAATAATTTTTTGTTTCTATTTAAAAAGAAAGCAAATCTCATAATGCTAATATAATGTAAATAAATTTATTAAGCATTAGTAAAATTATAGATGTAGCAGTAACAATTAAATTTTAAGCATAAAATCTATCAAATTTTCGCTTGGATCAAGATTGAGTTTTTTACGAAGACGGTAACGGCTTATCTCAACCCCACGAACAGAGATATTAAGTAATGGCGCAATTTCTTTGGTTGCAAGATTCATTTTTAAATAAGCACACATTCTAAGGTCTGATGGAGTAAGCTGTGGATAAGTTTCCTTTAATCGGTGAATGAAGTCTCCGTGTACTTGGTCGAAATAATGTTCAAAATTTTCCCAGTCTTCGTCAATACGAATATCCTTATCAATTGATTGAATGATACTTGTTATTTTTTTGCGTTGCTCGCTTTGCAGATTTTCTGAAACATTACTTAATGTTTTTTTGATAGAGTCAAGCACTTCGTTTTTGCGGGTAATTGACGTTGCCAGCGAAGCAAGTTCTTTTTTATTTTTTTCCACCTGAGCTTTTTGTTGTTCTACTTCAACTTGTAGCATTTCATTACGAAGGCGGATTATTTCTTGCTGATTGTCTTTTATCTGGCGATTATGTTCTTCTTCCTTTCGTTTTATTTCTTCTTTTTGTTTTTGACGCATAATTTCTTTTTCGCGTTCAAAACGTTTTTTCAAGTGTAAAAATATTACCCATAAAGATATGATTATAAGAATAATATAAACAAAATAAGCACAAATGGAACGATACCATGGAGGTAAAATTATGAATTCGTAAGTGGCTGTTGAACTTTCTGATCCATCAATATTTTGAGCTTTTACATGGAATAAATATTTTCCTTCCGGAAGATTAGTGTACTCTTTTTCAGATTTTGCCGACCATTCAGACCATTGCTTGTCGTAGCCCGAAAGCATGTAGCTGAATCGGATTTGACCTGCGCTGCGATAATCGGCTGCTGAGAATATAAATCGTAGATTATTAAGTGAATATGAAATTTCAAGAGTGGAATTCTTTTTTCCTTTAGGGCTATTATTATCAAAACTACCACCGTAAAGAACAGAATCGGGCAAACTTATAATTCCACGTATAAGACATTGAAATTTACCAGTATAACGTTTATGAAAAGTGGGGTCGAAGTGTATAAAACCTTCTTCGGTTGCAATGATCACATTCTTTGAGTCGATCGTTAGAATATTTTCGAATGTATTATTGATAGTTCCATTAAGTTGTTTAAATGACTTTTTATCAATCATATAACCTTTGTCAGACTTGGTTAAAGTTCCTATCTCTCCATTTTGTGAAAACCAGATTGAGGAAGAATTGTAAGGAATAATTTTTGTTACATTGTATTGTTTGCCAAATAATTGTGATATATCATTATCAGGATCCATTTTATCGGTTACTGGGTTGTACCGGAAAAATCCTTTAGGTGACGAAAAAAATAATTTATTGGCAAATTTCAGAACATTAACGCCCCAGATGTCGGGTAGTCCTTTATTTATTCCATAATGTTTTACGGAGATAACATTCGTAAGTGAAGAATTCAGCGTGACGCGATAAATACCTTTAGAACTGTGACATACCCACAATACCGAGTCGTTTTCGACTTCGACGTTGCGGCACGATTCCAAAAAGCCTTTTATTCGGGTTACATACGTGATACCTTTATTGGAATTCTTTTTATATAAGTATAATCCATCATAACAACCGTTTATGATTTTATCAGGATGTCCGGGCATTTCGAAAAATGTCCAACTGCCTGTTTTCCCAAATAGCTCCTTAACTTTATTACCTTCAACTTGATAGATACCTTTATCATGTCCACAAATTAACGCACCGTTAATTATTGCAAGTGACCAGACCTGGCCCTGTAAACCTTCTATTTTAGTTAAAGGTGTATTATCAGATAGAGGATTCCAGTCTTTGACAAAAAGACCCTGATTGGTCCCAAGATATATTTTTTTATTATAAAATATTGATACATAACCTGCTCCAACTTCTGAACTACGTAGGTACACACTTAATGCAGAGTTGGTTTCAACAAAGTCAATTCCGTTGTCGAGACCTAACCAGAGATTGTGTGAACGATCACAAAACAAACTGAGTATAGTATTGTTTTGCAGACCTTTAGACAGATTAAGATGTTTTATTATATTTCCTTTTTGATCTATAATTACCGTTCCATTTTGTATAGTTCCAAATGCCAGATTATTATTCAATTGTACTGACGAAAAAATCTGATTGCTTTTAAGAAATCCATTAGCCGGAAAATTTAAAGGTTTGAAAGTTTTGCCATCGTATTCAAATAATCCGTTTTTAAAAGTTCCGATAATAGTTTTACCAGCAAACCGGTTCATACTCCAAATCTCGATGTTTTTGAAGATAGAACTACCTTCTATAAATTTCAGTTTATCATCTCTTAAAAGATATAATCCGTAACCCTTATCTTGTATAAATAATTGATTTCCAATTTTAAATGAAAATTGAAAATTATGATTTTGTGTAATAAGCTTTAGCTGCCCGTTTCTTGGGAAATAGTGAATTATATTTTTAAATGATTGAAAATAAACTGAACTGTCGGCAGCAAGGTGTATTCGCCAAACTTCTCCATTTGGAGTTATATTTTTCTGTAAAAGAGAATGATACTGTAAAATACCATTGGTGTTAGGCATGAAATATCCAAAATCATTGAAAGCCCCCACATAAATTCGGTTTCCAACACATTTTACTGTACGAACAATTGATTTATTTGGGATTGGATGCAATTGCCAGTGCTGCCCGTCAAATTCGAGCATACCTGCATTATTGCCAAAGAACAATACTCCACGGCTATCCTGATCTATACTCCAGCTTTGGGTGCCGCCTTTGTAAATACTTTTAGTATAATTGGTTATCTTAGGTATTCCGATTTGCTTTACCTGACCGCTAATAGGATTAGTTAGTCCGGGTGTAATTAACATGAATGGATATAGCACACATAAAATCAATAATATACGTGCATTCCAAAAAAGGTAAAGCAATTTGTTCACCATGAGAGTGTTAATTGGTCTTGTGAATAATTGTTTAATAATAAAACAGTTCCATCAAATTAGAAAACTTTTACGAAGGTCTAAATTACAACCAAAAACAAAATATCCCGAACAGTTTCTTTATTGAAACCGTTCGGGATATCTATATGTTATATATCAATTACTTAGATTGATCTTCGACTGATTGCTGATTAGCAGGTTGTTCTTTTGGTACTTCAATGCTAAAACATCCGGGGAACAATTTTTGATGTTTTTCTGCATATGTATCGGCGTCAGCACGTGAGGCAAATTGCCCGACTAACAATCGGTAGACTCGTTTTCCATTAATTGTACTTACCTGTGTAATAAGTTGTTGTTTAATCGTTCGGTCGATTTTAGAAAGGAAATCAAGCAAACTGTCCATGTTGCTGTAGCTGGCAATCTGAACAGCAAATCCTGTCAATCGATCTTCGTCTATACTTATGTTAAAATAACGGGCATCGGGCGGAGCTACTGCCATTTCAACTGCAGGTTCGTTTTGGATTGGTAAATCTGAGCCGTTATAAACTTCAACTTTAACTTTGTGCGAACCTTTTCCAATAATACCAAGTTCTTCGGCGGCACCTCTGGAGATATCTATAATTCTGTGTTTTACAAAAGGACCGCGATCGTTGATACGCACAATAACCCATTTTCCGGTTTTTATACTGGTAACTTTTACCATTGTACCAAAAGCAAGTTTGCGATGTGCTGCTGTAAATAAACGTGACTGATAACGTTCTCCACTTGATGTTTTATGACCCTCAAATTTTTTATGATAAAAAGTAGCTTCTCCAACTTGCGGATGCTTTACCTGAGCTGTCACAGCAAAGGAACTTGCAAAGCTAATAATCAATAAAAGAACTATTTGCAACTTTTTCATTATGTTGTATTTTGCTAAAAGTACTCTTTTCGGCAAAAACAGCACAAATTTCGAGTTGTTTTTTGGATTTTTTTAGACTTTTAAGATCCGAAATTTTCTACTTTTTAAATCAGATTACTCGATATATAAATTTTTGAATTTATGTTTCATTCTGCTTAATTTACGGTATTCTTTTTCGAAACATACAAGTTTTTAGCCTATTTTTTATCAAACCAGTTAAGTGTCTCAGCAAAAGCAGTTTTCAACGAAGTTGGGACATATCCGAGTTCTTGGCAAGCTTTTTTACTTGTTAACTCCCAGTTTAAGTTGAATTTACGTACTAATTGTCGTGTTATTTTGGGAGGAATTGAAAAATATCGGGCACCTGCTTCCATTATTTTTGCGACGGTCAGCATGATACCTAACGGCATATGAAAAAGCATATGCTTTTTGCCACAAACACCAGATAATAACTTGAAGAATTGGTTGTAATCGATATTTTCTCCACCTAAAATATAATTTTCACCACCTCGGCCGTTTGCCATAGCCAGCAACAATCCATTTACAACGTCATTGACATACACGTAGTTACCACTACTTTTCCCGTTTCCCGGAATAATACGCCATGTTCCTTGTTTATAACCAATTATCATTTTGGTGACGCTGTTACTTTCTGTTAATTGGCCGGGACCAAAAACTCTTGTCGGATTGACAATTACAATAGGCATAATCTCGTTCGAGATATGTCGAATAAGTTCTTCGGCTGTAGCTTTCGATTGTTCGTACATACCATAACAGCGCTTATCTCGATTTGAGCTTTCCGAGACTTCTGTTCCTTTTTGAGAAGGACCATAAACACCAGCAGTAGAGACATAAACGATTTTGTGCACACCAATTTTTTGAGCTATATTTAATACGTTTTGGGTTCCTTCAACATTTATTTTCCAAGCCGCATTGGAATCTTTATCCCAAACTTTGGCAAAAGCTGCAACATGGTAAACTTGTGCGCAGTTTTGCATTGCTTTTTCTAAAGACTGGACATCGTTTACTTCTCCTTTAAACAATTTAATATTATTATCAATCAGTTTCTTAGATTTATTTTCAGAACGATATAAGGCATGTACAGTAATGCCTTTTTGGGCAAGTTTTTTACAAAGATGCTCACCAATAAAGCCTGTTGCGCCGGTTACTAAAACGTTCATATTTATTTTTGTTTAAGCGTGATAGTCATTTGAGGGTTGTAGTAAATGGAAAACCACTCGTTGCTCAGAGCCAAAGAGGCATGAACAAAAACAGCAGGCCAGAAAGAATGCATGCTATAAGCTAATAAACAGAGAATTATACCCATAGGAACTGCACCAAATGTTTCTTTCCATCCTTTGGGAATGTGTACTAGTGCATAAATACAGATATTTATAGCAATGGCAGCAACAGGCATAAATTCATTGGCCCAGCTAAAAAACAGTAATCCTCTAAAAAGAAATTCATAACCAATAAGATACAATAACCAACTGCTGGTACTTATCAGCATCCAGCCGGGAGTCCAATGGGAGAACCGCATTTGTGGATACATTTGCAAGTTGCTTTGGCTTCTGGAGGCCAATGCATTAATGACGATTGCAATCAATGAAAGTAATAATGCAATAAACCAGACAGTTGGTTTATACTGCATATACATTCCGATAGAGCAGGGGCAGAATTTTCCTTGTAACCGGAACAACAGAAAAGCAATTGGGCCAAAAAGTAAAAAACCTGATAATCGGTTAATTAAAATAATTCGGGCTTGTTCGACATCGGTTTTGGTTGATATTTTTTCGGTTCTAAGCGTTATAGCCCAGTATATAAGAAATGTGGAAGTTACAATCAAAAGGCTAATAACAGCAGGTGTCATTGAGGTCCATTGCAGCCAGAAAAATTTGTCCATGAGTTATGTAATTATTAGAAGACTAAGATAAATAAGAAAACCGCAAAGGCTTCGATTTTCTGGGCACTTTGCGGTTTTCTCTATTTTTAATCATTCATTATGGTTTAGTAGGAGGGGTGATGTTTACCTCAATATCCCAATTTGTTCGAACCTGAGTACTAGAATTATTAAACAAAATTACTTCAGGCTGCTTTTTGGCAGTAAAATCTCCGGTATCCCATTTTCCATTACCATTTTTATCAACAATCAATTTAATAATATAGGTAGAAGGTAATAGCTGTTTAAATTCAGCTTTACCCGAAACAGGATCAACTTTTTGTTCGGCGATAAGTTTTTCTTTCTCCCAAATCTGAGTAATAAGCGGGTACTTATATTTACCTGTGCTTACAATTAAATTGCCATAATAGTTATTGGACCGAACGCTAAATTTATGCTCAATGGTATCATTCATACGTCCATAAATGGTAGTTAAAGCTCCAGGCATCATGTCTAGAATGTATTGCCCTCCATCTTCCTCTTTATCAAATTGTAAAAACACCTTTCGAGGGTTAACCGTATCATTTTTGAAACTGAACTTGACAGGTACACTCAGTGAATCTTTTTGCATATAAAGGAATACAGAATCGGTTTCTACTTTCGAAATTGGAGCTTCCGCTTCGATAGCCAGGTTTTCGTATTGTTCAACCGGAGCGTTATCTGCAGGAGTAAAAACAGGTTTCATAACCGGAATTTTAATTTTTTCGTCTTTTTTGTGTTTTATTTCTCTATGCAGAAAACGAAGGTTAAGTGTGTCACAAACAATAATTTCCTTTCCTTTTTTTATGCTTTTATATTTTAATTCAAGCGAAATAGTATCGCGTTTTATTAATGACGAGTCTTTTAACCAAAAAACCATAGAATCGTTGGTTGCTGAAAAATCAGGCAGATACCAGTCTTTTATAGCCGGTTTTGTCAATAATCTAATTTCAGGTTTTTGATAAGGAGCGCGATTAAAGACCAAGTGAAATTTGAAATCTTCATTTCGTTTACGATCTTTTAAGTAAACTTCGTCGGGATCTTCTTTAAAAAGTTTCATATCAGCCAAAACACCCCAAAGCATCACTTGCGGATGTTTTACGGTGTCAACTACCGAAGTGTCTTTTACTTCGACGCCCATTTTTTTCTTGCGCTCAATTTCAGCACGCTTAATCTGCATTAGCTTCTTAATGCGGACAGAGTCAACAGCTGGTTCTGGTTCTGCTACTTTTTTAAGAAACGACGGGTCGAGTACAATGGAGGTATCGGCAAAAGCAAACAGTTCGGAACCTTTATCATATTTTAAGTTAGAATTGGCATCGGCAACAGCATATAAACGGTATGTTCCTTTTTTCATATTGTGGATAGAGTAAACACCCTTTGTGTCTGTTTTTCCAATATACATTGGTAATGTTTTAGTCGGAGCTGTGTCGTTCAGATTAGAATATAACATTACGGTTACCGGATCTTTTTCAGGTTTCATCGTAAACGCATTTACAACCTGACCTGATACGGATATCGAGTCAACGTATGGTCCGGTTGAAAACATGAACCGATAGTTATTCAATGGATTATTTTCGTTGTTATCGGATATGGAGTTTCCGAAATTGAGAGTATATGTAGTAGAATCGGCCAGTTGGTTATTAAGTTCAATCAGAATACTTTTTCCTTTTGAGATAACTCTTGGCTTTTTAGGTAAAGGAGGTGATATAACTAACTGCTGATTAATATCTTTTACTTGGACGTATTCATCAAAGAAGATTTCAATACTTTTTCCTTTAAAATTTGGAGAACCAAAAGCAGGAATACTTTTAACCACAACAGGAGGATCAAAATCTATAGGACCACCTGTAGGAGCACCGGGCTTTGCGCATGAGCCCAAAATAATTGCCAGTCCAAGGCAATAGGCTATGTATTGTTTTATTTTCAATGTGTCAAATATTTTCGGCAAATCTACAAAGATTAACGCATTGAGGCTTTTTCTCAATTACACATTTATTAATTTGAATTGCTATTGTAGGTTAAATATAGTTGCATCAATTTTCATTTTGCTACAATGGTTAAAAAAGAGAACATTTCCGGCCATAATTTTGCAATAAAAGTGTGAAATTGTTTTCCTAAAATAATATACCCCACAGGATAAGGTACTTTTTGTATTTGTTCGAAACCGCAATATTGCTTCAGCATAAGACTTAGCGACCGATAGGTAAAATAATGCAGATGACCTTCATCGTGTAGCGATACTGCTTTTCCATCGTATGTGGTAAGTCCTTCATTTCGTGAAGAGGTTGCCGGAAATCGACCACGCAGAAGTTTAAACCTAGAACCATAATCGGCAATGTTAGGCGTGTCTATATATATAAAACCATTAGTTTTAAGAAGCTTGCGTATTTCTTTCATAGCTTTCAATGGATCAATGAGGTGTTCAATTAGTGCAACCATGATAATAGCATCAAACTTCTCCATATTTTCAGGATCAATATTTTCAGCGTTTATGTTGACTGTTTGAAGTCGATTATCCGTAATATTTTTCCGAAGCCCTGTTAATCGATTGTCAGACAAATCTGAAGCAACATATTTTTGTATGGGTAAATTTGAATCAAGTAAACTTTTAGTAATCAGACCTTGTCCTGAACCTAATTCAAGGATGTCGCCACCTTTAAAATTATCAATAAAGTATTTATAACAAGCCTGATATCGATCTAAAGGAAATCGAGTGTATGAAATTGTTTTTAAAGTAGAATCGGTTACTTCCTGTTTATACTTGAGCTCATAAAAATCGGACAAATTTTGCTGCATTATAATGTTGATTTGTAGTTTACAAAACTTTAAATGATAAGACTATCTAAAGTAAGAAGTTTAAGTAAACTTAAAACTCAAAGCTTAAAATATATTTCCAGACTTTAATTAATATGCATTAACAATTGTATTAATAACCTGTTTATAATGCAGATATGTTAATGTAATAATATATTTTAAATTTTAGGTTTAAAATTTAAAATCACAAAACCTATTGATAAAAATGTAGTATATGAAAATAGAAAAAATAAAAACATGCAAGTATGAACTACTCAGGTATTTTTGGTTATTGCTAATAGTAAGATTATAAGCACTATTGCTGGGGCTGATGGAAATTATCTTATTCTGTGGCATACCTCGGGGAACTTATAAAGTAATATTTGAACATAAGTTTCTTTTTTCTAATAAATCTATTGATAATGTATAAGTTACTATTGGTAAGGTCGCAAATATGGTTGCACTAATTTTTAAAAATACATCGGTTAACTTACAATGAGTAATGAGTGTTGTTTTTTGTAAGTTATTAGATGAAAAGCGGTTTTCTTTCTATTGTGAAAACGATAGAGGAGAAGCCGCTTAATTTTTAATTATATTTTATTTGAAGAAAATATAATTAGCATTTATTATTTTCGTACCATCAATCAGAATGCGAAAATATATACGACATATTATTTCTTTTTTGCTTACATTAATCATTGTAAGCAGTGTTTATGTGAGTATAAATCATGACGTTTGCTTTGATGATAACATCCAAATATCAGGTAAATCTACAGATAATAAGAATAATAGGCACAAAGACATACAAATAGGTATACCCGAAGGATTACCTGTGGCAGCAAGCGAAAACGGCGGTCACATTCAAATAAAAAATATACCCGAAAAAACGATTAATGTCCGTTTTTGGCAGCGTTTTGTGGTAATGAAATATTCAAAAAGTTTTTTAGGACAATTATTAGTTCAGAATTCACTTGGTCGAACAAAATATCTTATAATCAGAAAGTTTCAAATTTGAGATGAGCAGGTTTCTGCTTCCGGCTTGTACAGCAGTTTACCGCAGAGGGCCACATCCCGTTTCATTCTTCACACCGGGACGAGAGATTGGAAATGGTATAATATTTCAAATTACTCATTTCAAATTAATTATCATGGATCAAAATATAGAAAAAAAACCAAAACTTAGTTTTATCGCAGTAGTTGGCATTTTTATTCTAGCAATGGCTGTTATTATTGTGCTAGCTAAGACTGTTTTTGGAATCTGATACTGCCTTTGCAGTGTAAATAAATAACCATCTTGGTGTCAGGAAATGTTTTATATTTATGTAATATGCATATAAACAGCCTGATACCAAGATGTTTTGTTTTATAAAAGTACTAGTTATACGGAGTATAGAAGGTCGAAAGTTTTTATACCTTTGGCGCGTTTTTAGCGTTAATTAGGATGTACATACTTTTTAAAATAGCCCTAAAATTGAAATTATATGACAATCAGCGTTTTTCGATTTGTCGGAGAACCATATTAGGGTTGCGTTGTACATTTCTGTTTGATCAGAATAAGATAAATTTCCATAAAATATATTTTGTTGGTTCGAATTTTATAAGTCTATGATTCAGCCACATTCGGTACCTCTTGTTGTGTCGTTGTTGTTGCTGCTTTTATCAGCACGCATATTGGGCGAAGTTTTTGAACGTTTCGGAAAACCCAGTATGATTGGTGAGGTATTGGCTGGAATTATTTTGGGACCGTCGTTGCTGGGTTTGGTATATTTTGAACCACAAATTAAAACATTATCCGATTTAGCTGTTTTTTTACTGGTTATTCTGGCCGGGCTCGAAATAAGTTTTGAAGAGTTACGCGAGGCTGTTCAGCGTCGTTATACATGGATTTCGTTACTCGGGTTCTCGATTCCAATGGCAGCTGGTTTACTGACAGGTTTTTGTTTTCATTATAATGCAGTGTTTTCGGTATTTTTAGGCTTGTGCATTGCGATAACGGCTTTACCGGTTTCGATTCGTATTCTTATGGATTTGGGAATACTTAAAACGCAGATTGGTAGACAGATAATATCGGCAGCAGTGTTTAACGATGTTGTTTCGTTACTGGTTTTGGGAATTATTTTAGACTTAGAAACTGGTAAGCAGAATACGCAATCGCTTGTCATGTCATTGGTTGTGTCTGCATCAAAAGTTGTATTGCTGGTGGTAATGATCATTTTACTTTACCAGCTTTATCGGGCAACCAAACGAAAAATAAAAGCTTTTCGCTACGGAATGGATCGGATTTTACGCTTCCTGAAAAGTAAAGAATCTCTTTTTGCATTAGTTATCGTTTTTGCACTTCTTTTTGCAAGTGTTACCGAATTGCTTGGACTTCATTTTATTATCGGTGCGTTTTTTGGAGCAATGATTATAAGTCCCGATATTCTGGGGAAACGTAACTACATGAGAGTTAAGAATAGCACATCGGTAATAACTATGGGGTTTCTGGCACCAATATTTTTTGCAACAATCGGGTTAGAGTTCGAATTCAAATCAATAGGATCGGTGCTTTTGCCTGTGGTGGTTATTGTTGCTTCGTTTTTAAGCAAATTAGCAGGTGGTTACATGGGTGGGCGCTTAGCCGGATTTAATAAAGGAGACTCTGTAGCTCTTGGCGTTGGTCTTAATGCGCGAGGTATTATGGAGCTTGTGATTGCGAATATTGCACTAGATAATCATTTTATTGACAGGACAATGTTTTCGGTTCTTGTGTTAATGGGAGTTTTAACTACTTTGGTTACTCCGGTTATGCTGAAATATGTTATCGAAAGAAAACATAGCAATGCCGGCTTTCGATTGTTCTAGTATACTGATAAATAATAAATTAATATACATTTATATAGAGATAGAATTTTACTTCAATTTTTATGAGTCACAAAAACGAAATTAAGCTCTCTTTTTCTGGTTTACTGATTACCCTGGGTATTGTTTACGGGGATATCGGAACTTCGCCTTTATATGGAGTAAAGGCTATAACAATGGGGCTTGAAAGTTTCAAACCGGAGTTGGTTTACGGCTCTATTTCATTGGTAATATGGACACTTACGTTGATAACAACTATTAAGTATGTGCTGATTACCCTGAGAGCCGATAATAAGGGTGAAGGCGGTATCTTTTCTTTGTTTGCCCTTATTCGCCGGCGCGTACCAGGTGCATATATTCTGGCAATTATTGGTGGTAGTGCCTTACTGGCCGACGGTGTTATAACGCCTGCAATTACAGTTACTTCGGCAATTGAGGGGCTCGAAATTGTCAAACCCGCTTTGCCGGTTGTTCCAATTGTGTTGGGAATTATTACTGTATTATTTTTACTTCAACAGTTTGGTACAAAATTTCTGGGAAGCACGTTTGGACCTATTATGTTTCTGTGGTTCTCAATGTTAGGCATTGTTGGGCTACATCAGGTTTCGCAATGCCCGTCAATTTTGCATGCTTTTAATCCGATTTATGGAATAGAGTTGCTAAAAAATCATCCGGGAGCTTTAACCCTTATCGGTGCTGTGTTTTTGGCAACAACCGGAGCCGAAGCGCTCTATTCTGATCTTGGGCACGTTGGGCTAAAGAACATACGGGCAACCTGGTTATTTGTAAAGTCAACACTTATTCTTAATTATCTTGGACAGGGAGCATGGCTTATCCGTCATGCGGGGACTTATACAAGGGGCGATAGTATTTTTTATTCTATTATGCCTGCGTGGTTTCTTATTCCGGGTATTATTCTGGCAACAGCCGCCGCAATTATTGCCAGTCAGGCACTTATAAGTGGTTCGTTCACACTTATCAGCGAAGCAATTTCGCTTAACTTTTGGCCTAAACTGCGTTTAAAATATCCTACCGAAGTAAAAGGGCAAGTTTATATCCCAACTATTAACTGGTTTTTGTGGATTGCCTGCTGTTTTGTTGTCATGTATTTTGGCAATTCAACAGGAATGGAAGCAGCTTACGGATTGGCTATTACAATAACCATGCTAACGACAACGCTGTTGTTGTCTATCTATCTGCGTATTTACGGAGTTCCATTGTTTGCCCGAAATCTTTTTATTTTATTTTTTGGATCGCTGGAACTTTGCTTTTTTGGAGCAAATCTTACTAAGTTTTCGCACGGAGGATGGATTTCTATTTTGCTGGCAACATTTTTTGCTCTTATTATGTATGCTTGGTATAATGGGAGAAAGATTAAGAATAAGTTTCTGGTATTCGTTAAGATACGCGAGTTTCAGCCTATTCTTATCGAAATGATTAAAGACCAGTCAATTCCGAAATATGCTACTCATCTGGTGTACATTACGCGTGCTAATCGTACGGAAGAAATAGAGTCTAAAATTATTTATTCGATCATTAACAAACAGCCTAAACGTGCTGATGTTTATTGGTTTTTGCATGTGGATGTGCTTGATGAGCCTAATACTTTTGAATATGAAGTAACGGCTTTTGAAGAAGGCAAGATTATAAAAATAGATTTCAGACTTGGATTCAAAGTTGAGCCTCGTGTTAGTCTTTACTTTAAGCAGGTGCTTGAGGATCTTGTTGTTAGGAATGAAGTGGATATTATAAGTCGTTATCCGTCGTTACATAATCACGATATTGCCGGTGACTTTCAATACATAGTCATTGACAGGGTAATAAACAGTGATATTGATTTAACCTTGCATCAGAAATTGGTCATGATGTTTTATAACCTGATCAAGAAGATGGGTATTACTGATGTTCGCTCGCTAGGACTTGATACTAGTAATGTTACGGTCGAATCGGTTCCTTTGATTATGGAACAAAAGAGTCATCATCGTATTAAACGGAGAGACTGATACTTTTAGTGCTAAAATACATAAAAAGAGGCTGTTTCATTTTTAGAAACAGCCTCTTTTTATAAAAATGAGTTATTTTGCTTTTCCTTGATTAGCGACAGATTCCATTGCTTTGCGGATTGCATCTTCATCGCCCAGATAATAATGGCGTATTGGTTTCAGATTCTCATCAAGTTCATAAACCAAGGGAGTACCTGTCGGGATATTCAGTTCTAAAATATCCTTTTCTGATATGTTATCAAGATATTTCACCAGAGCTCGTAAGCTATTGCCATGAGCAGCAATAATTACATTTTTACCACTTTTAATTTCTGGAACAATGTCACTTTCGAAATAAGGAACAAAGCGAGCAATCGTGTCTTTTAATGATTCTGTGTAAGGTAAATCAGTTTTGTCAACGTTTTTATAAGCAGGCTGATTGTGAGGGCAGCGTTCATCTTCAGATTCAAGAGCAGGCGGGGCAATATCAAAGCTTCGGCGCCATATTTTTACTTGCTCATCTCCATGTTGTGCTGCAGTTTCGGCTTTATTTAATCCTTGCAATGCTCCATAATGACGCTCGTTTAAGCGCCAGTTTTTGATAACGGGAACCCATAGTAAATCCATTTCTTCAGCAGCCAGTAAGTAAGTTTTAATGGCTCTTTTTAAAACCGAAGTAAAAGCTAAATCAAAGGTCAATCCTGCTTCTTTCATTACTTTACCAGCATTGCGACCTTCCTCTACACCTTTAGCAGACAGGTCAACATCGGTCCAACCTGTAAACCTGTTTTCTTTATTCCAAACGCTTTCGCCGTGCCGTAATAATACAAGTTTGTACATAGCATATATGATTTTTATTTATTCTATTTCTAAATTAATAAAAATTGATCACAATTGTATCTCTTTTGTATTGTAATCCGTCATGTATATTACAACATATCGTGCAAAAAGTTCAAAAAAACTGATCTTCTCTGATATTTCGCATAAACCTGCTTTATTTTACATCTTAATTTTGATATAAAGACTTATAAATCAGTATTTAAATAAAAAACGTTATGATCTAAAAAGAATACATAACAAATAAGCATATGTTGATAAAAGCTTTACAAGAATTAAATAATTTATATATGAAAAAACTTCTTTTTATTTTGCTGTGTTTTCTGATTTACAATGGATTAAAAGCTCAGGATGAAACACGGTTAATGCGGTTTCCGACCATTTACGGTAACCAAATTGTGTTTTCGTACGCCGGCAACCTGTACTCGGTTGCGGTAAACGGCGGAATTGCCCGCAAACTTACCAGCGATGTAGGTTACGAAATGTTCCCAAAATTTTCGCCCGACGGTTCGACAATCGCTTTTACCGGACAGTACGATGGTAATACAGAGGTATTTACCATTCCGGCCAATGGAGGCCAACCTCGCCGTTTAACGTACACTGCCACACTTGGTCGCGACGACATTTCGGATCGTATGGGTCCCAATAATATTGTAATGGCTTGGTCGCCTGATGGTAAAAACGTTATTTACCGTTCGCGCAAGCAAACTTTCAACGACTTTAAAGGGCAGCTGTTTAACGTTTCGGTAAACGGAGGCATGTCGAAAGAACTGCCGCTGGCAACCGGAGGTTTCTGTTCCTATTCGCCCGACGGTAATAAACTGGCATTCAATAGAGTATTTCGCGAATTCCGCACTTGGAAATACTACAAAGGTGGCATGGCCGACGACATTTGGATTTACGACGTTAAGTCGCACAAAATTGAAAATGCAACCAACGATCCGCACCAAGATATTGAACCAATGTGGATTGGCTCGGAAATTTTCTTCCTCTCGGACCGCGACCGCACCATGAATCTTTTTGTTTACAATACCGAGAGCAAAAAGGTTGAAAAGGTGACCAATTTTACCGACTACGACATTAAATTTCCGTCGGTGAATGGCGACAAAATCGTGTTCGAAAAAGGTGGGTATATATTTGTATTCGATGCTAAAACACGTCAGAGTCAGAAGGTTTCGATTGTCGTAGCCGACGACTTTTTGTACGCCCGCAGCGAGTGGAAAGACGCATCTCGCAGCATCAAAAATTTCGACGTTTCGCCCAACGGCGAGCGGGTACTGTTTAGCGCGCGCGGCGATATTTTTACCGTTCCGTACAAAAGCGGAATTACCCGCAACCTTACTAAAACTTCCGACGCTCACGAACGCGTAGCCAGTTGGTCGCCCGACGGAAAATTTGTGGCTTACCTATCGGACAAATCGGGTGAATATGAGGTATATATCCAAAAATCGGACGGATCGGAAGCTGCTGTAAAAGTTACCGACAACGGCGCCCCTTACAAATTCAGCTTGCAATGGTCGCCCGACAGCAAAAAAATATTGTTCAACGACCGATTGTATCGTCTGCAAATGGTAGATATTGACAGTAAGAAAATTACACTAATCGACAAAAGCAAATATGGCGAAATCCGCCAGTTCAACTGGTCTCCCGACAGCCGCTGGGTGGTGTATGGCAAAACCGAGAAAAACGGCTTCGGCGTAATTTATCTTTACGACCTAACTTCGAGTAATATAACCGCTGCTACCGATAATTGGTATTCGTCTAATTCACCGTCATTTAGCAGCAATGGCAAATATTTATTCTTTGCTTCGGCACGCGATTTCAACCCAACCTATTCCGAAACTGAATGGAATCACGCTTACACCGACATGGAACGTATCTACTTGATTACTTTATCAAAAGATACACCATCGCCATTTGCACCCGAAGACAACGAAGTTGTTTTAAATACTGTAAGTGCCGAAAAATCAGACAAAAAAGCTGACGATAAAGCAAAAGCTCCAGTTTCGACATCAATCGACCTCGATGGGCTTCAGCAGCGAATTGTAGGGCTGCCGGTAAAAGCGGGTAATTATTTTAATATTAATGCAGTAGACGACAAAGTTTATTACAATTCATCGTTCGAAGGCGTTGAATCGTCGCTTAAAGTATTTGACCTGAAGAAGAAAGAAGAAACCGACCTTGGCAACTATAACTACGTGATTTCGGCCAACGACAAAAAAATGTTGGTTTCGCAAAAAGGCGGACGGTATGCGGTAATCGATCTTCCATCGTCAAAAATAGACATGAAAGAGACTGTAGATCTGTCGAATATGAACGTTTTGGTGGATTACAGCAAGGAGTGGAAACAAATTTTTGACGAAAGCTGGCGACAGATGCGAGACTTCTTCTATGTACCTAATATGCATGGAGTTGACTGGAATGCCATGCACGAAAAATATGGACAACTTGTACCTTACGTGCGTCACCGCAACGACCTCACTTATATTATAGGTGAAATGATTGGCGAACTTTCCATTGGCCATGCTTATGTAAATAGTGGTGAAAAGCCTGAACCAAAACGTATTGCAATCGGATTGCTCGGTGCAAAACTCAGCCGCGACGCTTCGGGCTTTTTCAAAATAGACGAGGTGCTTGCGGGTGCAAACTGGGACAAATCGTTGCGCTCGCCGCTCACCGAAATTGGCGTAAATGTTAAAGCCGGCGACTTCATTCTGGCCGTAAACGGACAAGAAACGTCTTCGGTCGACGACATTTATTCGTTGCTCATAAACACCGCCGACAAGCAGGTTGAACTCACCGTAAACGCCAAACCTGCAATGGCCGGCAGCCGCAAAGTAATTGTTGAACCTATTGCCAGCGAAGCCGATTTGTATTATTACCAATGGGTTCAGGGCAATATCCGCAAGGTAAGCGAAGCGACCAACGGAGAGGTGGGCTACATTCACATTCCAGACATGGGCGTGGAAGGATTGAATGAATTTGTAAAGTATTTTTACCCACAACTCGACAAAAAAGCGCTCATTATTGACGACCGCGGAAACGGCGGCGGAAACGTTTCGCCCATGATACTCGAACGCCTGCAACGCGAAGCCTGCCGAGCCACCATGCGTCGCGGACAAGACGAAGGCCGTCCGGTGCCACAGCAAACCATGCTCGGACCTAAAGTTTTACTTATCGACAACTATTCGGCTTCCGACGGCGACCTGTTCCCTTACGGATTTAAGAAGCTGAAACTCGGTACTGTAATCGGAAAACGTAGCTGGGGTGGCGTAGTTGGAATCAGCGGTTCGCTTCCGTTTATCGACGGTGGCGATTTGCGAAAGCCCGAATTTGCTTCATACTCAAGCGATAGCAGCGAATGGATTATCGAAGGTCACGGTGTTGATCCTGATATTGAAGTAGATAACGATGCTTACCAAGAATACATGGGTACCGATGCCCAACTGAACAAGGCAATTGAAGCTGCTAAACAACAGTTGGTTAACTACAAACCAATGCCAGCAATTCCTACTCCGCCCGACAAATCGAAATAAAATTTAAATCATTAATGGATATAAAAAAACCAGACATGAATGTGTCTGGTTTTTTTATTTTATGCAGCTAAGTCTTTATTTCTTAACCAACACTTTACCAGTCATATCGTTTGGAATATCTAATCCCATAATTGAAAGAATAGTAGGAGCTACATCTGCAAGTTTACCATTTTCAATAGATTGATAGTCATTGCTAACTAAAATACAAGGAACCGGATTAAGAGAGTGAGCGGTATTGGCTGTTCCGTCAGAATTAATGGCGTTGTCGGCATTACCATGGTCGGCAATAATAACAACATCGTAACCATTTTCGCGTGCAGTACCAACAACTTCTCCAACGCAACTGTCAACAGTTTCAACAGCTTTTGTAATTGCTTCGTAAATACCGGTGTGCCCAACCATATCGCCGTTGGCAAAGTTGAGGCAGATAAAATCAGCTTCTTTCTTTTTCAATTCAGGAAGCAGAAGATTTTTCACTTCGGGAGCACTCATTTCAGGCTGAAGGTCGTAAGTGGCTACTTTTGGAGAAGAAACCAGAAGACGTTTTTCACCGTTAAATTCTTGTTCGCGACCACCCGAGAAAAAGAAGGTAACGTGAGCATATTTTTCGGTTTCGGCAATTCTGATTTGTTTTCCGCCAGCTTTTTCGACAACTTCACCTAATGTATTCTGCACATTATCTTTATCGTAAATAATATTGACATTTTTGAACGAATCATCGTAGCGCGTCATAGTGTAATACTCGAGAGGCATGGTTTTCATGCCAAATTCGGGCATATCTTTTTGCGAAAGCACGGTAGTAATTTCGCGAAGGCGGTCGGTACGATAGTTATAGCAAATAACCACATCGCCTTCCTGAATAGTCGCAACAGGCTTTCCGTTTTCGGTAATAACAACAGGCTTAATAAATTCGTCGGTAATGTCGGCAGCATATGAATCTTCAACAGCTTTAACAGCATCGGTTTTAGCTTCACCCTCAGCTTTAACAAACAAATCGTAAGCGAGTTTTACCCGTTCCCAGCGTTTGTCGCGATCCATTGCGTAGTAACGTCCTATAACAGAGGCAATTTTACCGTTTGAAGTTTTTAGATGGTTAACAAGATTGGTGATGAAACCTAAACCGCTTTTGGGATCGGTATCTCGGCCATCGGTAATTGCATGAATATAAACCTTATCGAGACCAAATTGTTTGGTTACATCGCAAAGTTTATAAAGGTGAGTGTCCATTGAGTGTACTCCGCCGTCCGAAACTAAACCAATGAAATGAATGGCTTTACCTTTTTCTTTAGCATAGGTAAAAGCCTTAACAATCTGAGAGTTGGTTGCAATGCTTCCATCTTCGCAGGCAAGATTAATTTTTACCAGATCCTGGTATAAAACGCGACCGGCACCAATGTTGAGGTGACCAACTTCGGAGTTTCCCATAACACCATCGGGCAAACCTACGCTTAAGCCAGAAGCCAGAAGTTGAGAGTTTGGATATTTTGCCGTTAAGGCATCCATGTTAGGGGTTTTAGCCGAAAAAATAACGTTTCCCTTGTCTTGCTTGCCAACACCCCAACCATCGAGGATCATCAGCAATACTTTCTTGTTGATAGCCATTGTTTTTTTATCTTTTATCGTGTACTTCGTAATCAAACGCGCAAAAATAGACAAAACTTTTTATCCTTACGCTGAAAATGAGGGAGATGTTGAAAAAATAAGCAGAAATGATATAGTTAATCCGTCCTGTTTTTAACATTAATATTTATGCAATAGTGGCTTTGTTTGGACAACAATTGTATTCAAATTGAACGGTTAGATGATACACATTATATCGTTCTGACAAATAATCATTTAGACGTTCATGCAACGGACCAGTCTCGCTTAGCTTCATATCTTTCTTAAGGTCTATATGACATTCAAAATAAATGTGTCGATCTGTTAAATTCCAGGCATGCAGATGATGAAGATTGTCTATTTCTGTGAATTCTGATTCTACGGCAACTTTTATTTCCTCTAAATCAAGACCTTCTGGGGTCGATTGCATTAAAATATCATATGCCTGGCGAAAAACTTCGTAAGCTTCATGTATAATATAAAGCCCTATTAAAAAAGTAATTAACGCATCAACCCAATATATTTTGAAATAGTAAATAAGAATGCTGGCTATAATAACTCCTACCGACGAAAAAGTATCTCCCAATAAATGCAGATATGCAGCCTTAACGTTTAAACTTTTATCAGAATCCTTCTTTAAAAAAATAACGGCTATAAGATTTGCTATTAGACCAATAACGGCAATCAGCATCATTAATTTACCATTAATGGGTGCTGGATGAACAAGGCGTTGGTATGCTTCGAAAAATAAAAAGATACAGATTGCGATCAGAGCTGCAGCGTTCAAAAAAGCAGTAATAATTTCTATTCTTCTGAATCCAAATGTTTTAGAGGCCGATCGGTTTCGCTTGCTTATACGTCCGGCAATATAAGCCAGGAAAGTAGCTAGTGTATCTCCTAGATTGTGAAAAGCGTCAGAAAGTAATGAAAGACTGTTAGATAGAAGTCCTCCCACTATTTCCACAACAGTAATTAAAAGATTTAACAATGAGGCTATTAGCAAGTTTTCTTCTTTCCCGTGTTCGTGAGAGTGGTGGTGATGTGCCATAAAAATTGATAGTTATAATGAATAAAAAACATTGCAATTATACTCCGATTGCATTTAATTACCTCTATTGGAGAAAAAGCATTTTTTCAATTTTTAGGTTCACTTTTATTTTACAGAATATTTTAACTCAGTATCCTTATAATTAATGCGCTAACAGATATTATTCAGTCTTATTGGAATCATAATTAACGCTAATTACATATAGACTACAATTATATGAATACTTGATAATCATTTTTTATTAAAAAATAGCATGTACGATTGTACATACATGATGAAATAAACACAATGTAGTGTGTTTATCCTTATATGATAATAATTTACTTTTATAAAAACATCAAATGACTAAAATTAATTCATTTTCTATATAGGATTAATACTCATAAAATCAAACATTTATATAAATCTAGATTTTGTATTTTTTATTTATAATCGAAAATTGATTGTATAAATTTGATTTTCAGTAATTCAAATGTTTAAAAAAATAAAAAAACATTGTATATTTATTTTAAATTTTAATCTTTGCAAAAATAAAGGCAAATTAAATCTGTGAAGAACATGGCTAAAAATGATTTAGAAAAAGTGAAAGGACAATTGAAAGAACTTTCTGAAATAATTAATTCTTTCAAATCAGAAGCTGTTCAATTAAAGCTTATTGATGTTATTTTTCAGGATAAGGCTTTCGATTTAAACCCAATACCAGAATCAAAAGTTTCTAAAAAAGAAACAAGCGAATCAGAAAAAGAAACCCCTCAGGAAGAAAATAAACCTGTAGTAACAGGTAAAAAACGTGGCCGCAAACCGGGTACAAAACTTACACCGAAGGTGACAGAAGTTAAGATTGAAACTTCAGAAGCTGTTGTAAAAGTAAAAGGTAAACCAGGTCGTAAGCCTAATCCTCTTAAAGCAGAAAAAGTTAAAGCTGCTAAAGAAAAGAAAGTAAAAGCGAAGGTAAAAGTAAAAAGAACCAGAGTAAAGAGTGATCGTCCAGGTCCGTCAAAAATGCTTGATAAACTTGTAGATGAGGGGTTCTTTAGTCAGCCTCGTTCAATTGGAGATGTAACTTCTTTCTGTAAAGAAGTTTACGGATATGAATATAAGACTACTGATCTTTCAGGAATTCTTATGCGTATGGTACGTAAAAGCCGATTGAGTCGTCAAACGAACGAAGAAAAAAATCAATATGAGTATTTTAATTACCAGGCTTAATTTTCTGATAATAAAATTAATAAAAGGGAAGTTTTATCTTCCCTTTTTTATTATAACTATTTTAGCTAGAAAAAAGTATATATAAGGATATATTGTTATTTAAACCAATTTGATCTTTCTAAATTTGCCTTCAAAATTTAGAAAAATGATAAAAAGTTTTTACACAATTGCTTTACTTGTACTATCGAATACATTTATGACATTTGCCTGGTATGGGCATTTGAAATTCAAGGAGATGAAATGGTTTGAACATCTTCCGTTAATTGCAATTGTATTAATAAGTTGGGGTATCGCTTTATTTGAATATTTCTTTCAGGTCCCAGCAAATCGAATTGGATTCAAAGAAAATGGAGGACCGTTTACTTTAATGCAATTAAAAGTTATACAAGAAGTTATTACACTTATTGTATTTACTGTTTTTTCGTTGACATTTTTTAGGACGGAGACATTTCGTTGGAATCATTTGGTTGGTTTTCTTTTTTTAATACTTGCTGTATATTTCATCTTTAAAAAATAACATACTGGTTTCAAAATCTGCGGATATTAGGCTTTTTCACTAATTTTACGAAACACAAAAGCCTGATGCTATGAAACGCATTCTTGTTCCCACCGATTTTGCCCAATCGTCAGAAGGGGCTGCCAATTACGCATTGGCTCTGGCATCGAAATTGGGCATGAAAGTTACGTTATTACATGTTTTGGAAATTTATCAATATACTACTTGGGTACAGGAAACAGAAATTATAACGCCTGTATTTCCTATTGAAGATATGGGTAAATTAGAAGAAGTTGCTCATCATAATCTTGAGCAAATGATTCAGAGACTTAATGTAAGTTGGCCTAATGTTTTTATTGATTATAAGCTTATTAAAGGACAATTTATTTTTGATTTGATTGCCGAAACAGCCTATCCTGATTCTGCATTTGTAGTTGTTTCTTCCACCAGTGGGCGTGATTTTATAGAAAAAGCGAAAAAGAATTTTTCGGTATTATTTTATGAGTCAGCCTGTCCGCTTATAATTGTTCCGGACAATGTAAGTTATCGGCCAGTCAATAAAATAATTTATGCCACAGCACTGCATGAGAGTGATTTATTAGTTTTACAACAAATTATTAATTTATTTAATGCTTATTTGCCTCATATCAGTATGTTACATATCGATCAGCATAAGCCAAATTTTGGAGAAATGCTTAAATTTTTAGGTTTCCAAAAGCTTGTTAATGATCAGATTGGCTATTCTAAAATCGATTTTGAAACTATTTATAGCCGAGATATTGAAGGAAGAATTAAGGAACGAAGCGAAAAAGAACAAACAGATATGTTAGTGTTGGTTAAGGAGAATAAAGGATTGTTACAATCGTTGTTTGAAGCCAGTCATAGTCTAAAAATTAGTAAGATAACAGATATCCCAATCATTTTATATAGCGAAAAGTTAGCAAAAGAAGGTTTATACGAAAATAATAAAGCATGACAATTCAGCTATTACTAAATAAGTTGTTTAAGGAATTGCCTAATATTATTATTTTTTTAACGGCAGCATTTGCTATATTTTTAATTATAAGAAAGAAAGGTGATCCTTTACGAACTATATCATGGATATTAGTTGTAATAGCTTTACCATTAATAGGAGTCTTTCTATATATTTTTTTTGGACAGAATTATCGTAAACAAAAAATATTTTCGAGAAAAGGTCTTGTTCAGTTCGAAAAGTTTAAACCATTAATAGAAGAACAGTATAGCAAAATTATTTCCAGTACTGATAATGCAAACGATGCCATTGCTTCTAAAAAACATATAATGACGCTTGCGCTGAAAAGTAGTCGAGCTCTTCTTACTTTAAATAATAACATAGAAGTACTTAACAACGGGACAGAGACTTTCGATTCTATTTTTGCTGAACTTGAAAAAGCACGACATCACATTCATTTAGAATATTATATTATTGAAAATGATGTAGTTGGCAGGCAAATAAGAGAAATTATTACTCGCAAAGCTCGCGAGGGAGTTGAAGTCAGGCTTATTTATGATGATGTTGGAAGCTGGGGACTTGATGAGAAATTTCTTGCCCCGCTTAGAGAAGCAGGTGTTGCCTATCATGCATTTATGCCTGTTAAATTTGCTCGTTTTACCAATAAAATAAATTATCGTAATCATCGTAAAATTATTGTAATTGATGGTAGAGTAGGTTTTGTTGGAGGTCTTAATATTGCCGAGCGGTACATAACCGGAAATAGTGAGTTAGGTAGTTGGCGTGATACTCATTTACGGATTGAAGGCGAAGCGGTTGGTTCGTTACAGGTCATTTTTCTTACCGATTGGTATTTTGTTTCAGGTAAAGAACTGAGTACTGATGTTTACGTTTGTCCTCCTGTTGTCAAACAAAATGCACTGATGCAGATTATTACAAGTGGGCCAGACTCAGATTGGGCAAGTATCATGCAAGTTTATTTTTATGCGATTAGTACAGCCAAACATCATGTGTATATCTCTTCGCCTTACTTTTTGCCCAACGAAAGTATTCTTACTGCTTTAAAAACAGTAGCTTTAGGAGGTATAGATGTTCGCATTATGTTACCGCATAAGTCCGATTCGCATCTGGTTTTTTGGGCAACACTGTCTTATGTAAGCGAATTGCTTGATGCTGGTATAAAAATTTATTTTTACAATGCAGGCTTTAATCACGGCAAGCTACTTATGGTTGATGGAATTTTTGCATCAATTGGCACAGCAAATATGGATATTCGCAGTTTTGACCAAAATTTTGAAGTGAATGCGCTTATTTACGATTTAAAGATTGCATCAGATATTGAACGCACCTTTATGCGAGACTTAAAACAATGTGTGGTATTCTCGCCCGAAGAATGGAATAAACGTCCTGTATTACATCAGGTTCGCGAAGCTTTTGCTCGTTTGTTTAGTCCTTTGTTTTAGTTATTTTTTCGATGGGACGGTTATAAGTTTTAGTGGTATTTGACTTTTTGAATTTGGATGGAGACAGAAACATGATTTAAGACATGTTCTGAAATTTTAACTAAAAGAAAAAGTTTAAATGAAATAACTTTATGACTCATTAAAAAACGCCCATACAATGAATACCGAACCTGTTGCTATAATCCCAGGAATGCTATCTTCAGAAGGAACAACACCTTCAGAAGTTCTGCACGAGGTTCCTCCAATGGGAACCAGCTCGGTTACTTATATTAATAATGCATTGGAACAAGTAAGATTGCAGCCTTCGATGTTTGGGTCAATGTTTGATATGTCTGCTTTTGAAATGGATGTTATGGTGATTAATCAATATCATAATCGGTTTATTTCAATGCGAAAATCTAACGAATTATTTCCAGAGATGGAGTTTGAAGCCGGAGGTAAAGCGTACCAGAGAGCATATAAAATTGCCAAAATGATTATGATGAAAGCTGAAAGGATGAAGCGTAAAGCTGCGGAGACCCGGAAAAGTTCGTGGTTTTCTATATAAGAAATACAAAAAGCCGGCTGCAAACCGGCTTTTTGTATTTTTGATGGTGATCTTATCTTTCTAATTCTTTCCAGATAAGCGCACTGGAACCCATTACAGCCGCGTTTACTTCTTTCAAACCAGAGATGAGAAGTTTCACTTTTCCACGGAAAATAGGCATCATGTTTGCTTCCATGTGTTTTTTGGTAGGCTGGAGAATAAAATCGCCTGCTTTTGCCAAACCTCCGAAAAGAAAAATAGCTTCAGGACTGAAGCTGGCTACAATGTCTGCAAGTTTCTGACCCAAAATTTGTCCTGTATATTCAAATGCCTGAATAGCAATCTTATCACCGCGTTTGGCATACTTACTAATCATTTCAGCCGAAAGCTGGTTAAAACTTACGCTGCGTAATTCGCTTTCGTCGAGCGAGTCGGCTAAAAGTTTATAAACCGTACGGCGGATACCGGTGGCTGAAGCATAAGCTTCAAGGCAACCTGTACGGCCACAACCACAGCTACGACCGTCAGGACGAACAATGATGTGGCCAAGTTCGCCGGCAAAACCGTCGTGGCCATAAACTACTTCGCCATTTACAACAATACCACTGCCTAAACCGGTTCCAAGAGTAATAACAATAAAGTCTTTCATTCCTTTAGCTCCACCAAAAAGCATTTCGCCAATAGCAGCGGCATTGGCATCGTTGGTAAGGGCAACAGGTACTTTAAAGTAGTTCTGAACAAGTTTGGCCATCGGAACAACACCTTTCCACTTAAGGTTTGGAGCATATTCGATAGTGCCGTTGTAATAATTTGCATTTGGAGCACCTATACCAATACCTTTAATTTCGTATTCTGATGCGAATTGCGAAAATGTTTTGGTAATATTTTTGTAAAGGTTTTCAAGATATTCGTTAACATCTTCGGTAAAATCGGTCGATACGCTGTTTTCAGCAAGACAGTTTCCGTTGCGGTCAACAATACCATATTTGGTAAATGTTCCTCCGATGTCGATACCTACAACTACTTCTTTCATAATACTTCAGATAATTTTATGTAAGTTATTTCAGTGATTGCAAAGCTAAACAATAAGCTCCGATGGAGATTGCTTTACTTGTTCCCAGCGAAGATATACCAACTCCGATGCGTTTCATTGAATCGTAAGCGATTTTTTCGGGATTTCCTGGCACAACAATTTGTTTTACGTCACCTTTAATAAAATCGTTAAATTGCTGATTATCTTCTAAATTGAAAACTTTTGTTTCAAGTCTTGGAACAAGATTTCCATTCAGATCTTCAAAAGGAGCATTCATTTTTTCAATCAAAGCCGGCATAAAAAAACAGCTTGCACCTGACAATCCGCCTCCAATAACGATTAAGCTGTCTGTAACGCAAGCTATGTCTGCCAGTGTATCCCCGATCAGTTCTCCAAGTTCGGCAAAAGCATCTAATGCAGCTTTTTGATTGCCTTCTCGTTTTCCATCGGCAATTTCGAAAATATCACGTGGTGTAAGTGTTTCTTCGTTTGTTCCCGATAGTTCTGCGTAAGAGCGTTTTACAGCACGTATGCTTGCACTTTCTTCTATAAACGCTTTTGGATATTTTTTGTTGCGCATAACCCAAATTTCAGAACCTGCCGAATTGTCGCCAATAAACAGATTTCCATTATTATAGAAACCGCCTCCAAAACCGGTACCCAAAGTTATACCAAACAAATTACGAAATCTTTTGGGGCTATTGGCTGCTTTTAGTTGGTTGTTTACTTTAGGAAGAAAACCAGCCAAAGCCTCGCCATAAGCAAATAGATCGCCATCGTTATTGATGAAAACCGGCAATTTAAATTCATTCTCGAGCATTGGACCTAAAGCAATGCCACCTCTAAAGGCAGGAAGATTATTTAGATCACCAATAATGCCTGCAGGATAGTCGGCAGGTCCAGGAAAAGCAAAACTTATTGCAACCGGCTTTTGTTTGAGTTGTGACAGAACTTTATGAAACCCTTCCCGCAAATTAGACAAGCATTTTTCGAGATTATCGCCGTTTGAAGGTAAACATACAGGTTGAACAATCTCTTCACTTCCCTGTAAAGCTGAAAACACAAAGTTGGTGCCACCTGCATCAAGTGTCATCACAATACGCTTGTCGTACTGAAAATCAATCATTGTTAGTTGATACGTTTAATGTTAATTTATTTCTTTGCAGGAGAAAAGAGGCTGTAAATGTAGTATTTATTCATTAAAAACAATAAAGCTGTTATAATTTGAACCTGTGTTTTATATCTTTTAAGATACCTGTTTTATTCTCTGTATGTCAATTAATCTGAAAATAACAAATTATGATTTTTGTGCGAAATGCTGATAAAGGCAATATCACTTTATTTTAAAATGCAGAGGATATTGCCTTTATTAACTAACTAATATATAATCAACGATTTATTTTTTCAAATTTTAAATACTCAAACTTAAAACCTCCTTGGGTAAAGTTAAGTTGGATGGTATTTTTTCCTTTCTGAAGATGAAGGGTGGCAATATCAACGCTTTGCCAGTTCTGATCTCCTTTTGTGGCAGGTAATTGTTTATTTGATAAAACTTTGGTGCCATTTTTAATGGTTACAGAACCTTGTTTTTCGCCTGCTATGCGAAGGCTCAGACGATATTCGTCTGTTTGCTTTGCAGTTATTGAGTAATTGATCCACTCGCCTGCTTCAATATTTGTAATGTTATATCCATTAGATGGTTGCTCGTCATTACATTTTTCAATGTCAACGCCATCATTGCGATAGGCAGCGCCCGAGTTCCAGCCCCAACTGTTCATATTCGTGTTCTGGAAGTTATTATCATTATAAGCATATCCGTTACGACCTAAATCATAGTCGCTTGCATAAATAATTCCTGGAACAACATTGGCTGAAAATGGTTTTGTTTGCTTGTTGTTAATCTGCCAGAACATGGCATAAAGGGCATCGCGATGGATATTACATTTTTCAATCTTGTAATTATCAGCTAATTGTAATAGTGATGTAAAAGCCGAATTTTCATCGGGACGAGGAGATTTGCCCGACCAGTAATCCAGTAAATTCTGGTATCCTTGGTTTTTAACAACGGTCATTATGCCAACATTAGAGTTGATTTTTTTCATTGGCCAAAATGCCCAGCCAATCTGATTATTCTCAGCAAGTTCTATACAATTGGTAAACCAGTTATTAGAGTTTTCACCACTTTCGCCTAACCATATTGGTACATTGTATTGTTTACGCAGGTCGAGAACCCATTGTATGCTGGCCTGGTTGTTCTCGTTCCAATATTTATGAAAACTATAGGCCATATTTTCATCCCACGGAGGAGTTAAACCTGTAAAGTCGTTGGCAAACGAATTTCCTTCTATGAATAGTATGTGATTTTTGTCAACTTCACGAATAGCTTGAGTGATGCGAACAAAAATATCGTGAAGAGGTTTGTTTTGAGAAGCTTTCATAGCATCCCAGTTGGTTTCATTGATAAGGTCGTAACCTCCAATCCACTGTTTATCGGCATATCTTCGAGCCAGTTCTTTCCACAGAATTATTGTCTTTTCCTGATTTTGCGGACTATCCCATAACGAAGGTTTAGAAGCATCTCGGTCCGATATGGCTACGTCGTTACCTTGTCCGCCGGGTGTTGCATGAAGATCTAGAATAAGATACATGTGCCGGTTTTCGCACCATTTAAGTAGCGAATCGACCATGGTGAAACCTTCCTCAACGAATTGATTTTGTTCACCTTCTGTAATAAAGAGGTTATAATGTAATGGAAGTCGCAGGGAATTAAATCCCCATGTTGCCATTGAATCTACATCTCGTTGAGTAATATAATTTTTGCGGTATGCATTGTAAAAAGAATCGGTTCTGGCCATACCTATAAGATCTTCAATTTTAGCTCGTATTTCATGTTGAGTACGGGCAAAATCGGCAGTTTCAAACATATAACCTTCCTGAAGCATGTAGCCGCCGAGCCCCATACCTCGCAAAATAATTTCTTTGCCCTGATCATCAACGATTTTTTGACCATCACGGTGCAAAAAGCCTTGTCCCTGCATGAAAGAAGGAAAAAAGCAGGAAAGTAAAAACAATCCTGCTTTAGTTATAAATGGGTGTTTCATGTAAAGTGTTTAGTGAGTTAATGTATCGAAAACCCTAAATATAAATTTATTTAATAGGCTTATAATCAATTATATACTTTTTGTGTTTATTATGGAATAAGTTTAAACTGAACTTCTTGTAAGGTTGAAGGAGTTCCTCCAATAAACAAGGAGAAATCGCCCGGTTCAGCTTCAAATTTCATAGAATGAGTGTAGAAAGCCAGCATCTTAGGTGAAACAGTGAAAATTACCTGCTTCGATTCTCCTGGTTTTAACGTAAGTTTTTTAATTCCAGCAAGTTCTCTTACAGGACGCGTTACACTTCCTACGAGATCACGGAAATACAGTTCTGTAGTTTCTTCGCCAGTATATTTTCCTGTATTACTTACGGTTACTGATATTTCGAGCGAATCGGACATATTGATTTCCTTTTTACTTAATTGAGGAGCTGAATAGCTGAAGGTAGTATAGCTAAGTCCGTGACCGAATTCGTATAACGGCTTAAATGGGCCATCAATATACCGCGAAGTATAGCGACTATTTTCGTTGCCGGGACGTCCGGTATTTTTGTGATTATAATATATAGGTATTTGTCCTACCGAATAGGGGAATGTTGCCGGCAATCTGCCCGACGGATTATAATCGCCAAAAACAACATCAGCAATAGCATTTCCTCCTTCAGTTCCGGGTTGCCATGCTTCAAGTATTGAGGAGACATGTGCATTCTCCCAAGGAAGCGTAAGTGGTCGGCCGTTCATGAGAACGAGTACTAATGGTTTTCCAGTTTTAAGTACAGCTTCGAGAAGTTCACGCTGTACGCCAGGTAAACTAATGTCCATGCGAGCTAATGCTTCACCCGACATCATAGCCGATTCACCCAGCACCATAACTACAGCATCAGCTTCATTTGCAGCTTTTACGGCATCGTCAAATAATGAGCGGTTATTTCCTTCTATATCAGTACCTTTTGCATAAATAATTTTGGTATTGTTTCCAAGTTTGTTCTTGAAACCTTGAAGAACTGTAACGGCATCAGCACCTTTGCCTTGTGCGTTCCAGTTACCTATAATATCGGTACCGTTATCGGCTAAAGGACCAATAAGAGCAACGCTTTTTAGATTCTTTGAAAGAGGAAGTATCTGATTATCGTTTTTCAATAAAACCATTGAACGACAGGCGGCATCACGGGCAGCTTCGCGATGAGCTTTTGAAAGAATAAGATCTTTTTCTGCTTTTTCGTTGCAATAGCGGTAAGGATCTTCGAATAAGCCTATTGCATATTTCATGCGTAATACCCGGCGTGCAGCATCGTCTATTAATTTGACATCAACTTTACCTTGTTCTACAAGAGTTTTGAGAGAAGTTGCATAACAATTGCCTTCCATGTCCATATCAACACCTGCATTGATTGCAAGTAGAGAGGCTTCTGCTGGATTAGCAACGTTTCCGTGAGAAATCATTTCGCGTATAGATCCCCAGTCCGAAACGACCATGCCGTTAAAACCCCATTCTGTTTTAAGAATATTGCGGATGAGCACATCATTGGCCGAACACGGAATGCCATTAATTTCGTTGAAAGCACACATAAAAGTTGCGCAACCGGCATCGGCAGCAGCTTTGAAAGGTGGTAGGTAAACTTCGCGCAGACGGCGTTCCGATATATCGGTAGTATTATAGTCACGGCCACCTTCGGCAGCACCATAACCGGCAAAATGTTTAGCGCAAGCTAAAATTGTATTGCCAGTGCCGAGTTTTTCGCCCTGAAAGCCTTTTACTCTGGCTTTTGCCAAAAGAGAACCCAGGTAAGTGTCTTCTCCGGATCCTTCCATAATGCGACCCCAGCGAGGATCACGGGCAATGTCGACCATGGGAGCAAAAGTCCAGTGCTGGCCGGCAGCCGCAGCTTCAATAGCAGCAATACGTGCATCGCGTTCAACGACAGCAGGATCCCAGCTTGCTGCTTCGCCAAGAGGAACAGGAAAAATAGTTTTGTATCCGTGAATTACATCATATCCAAAGAGGAGAGGAATTTTTAAACGGCTTTGTTCTACAGCTATTTTTTGAACCTGACGGGTATAATTGCTTCCGCAGACATTAAGCATTGAACCTAATTTCCCTTCGCGGATAAGCGCAATATAATCAGAAGTTTGGTTTACAGGACCGGTGAGTTCTCCTTGTCCGCTTATCTGTATAAGCTGACCTATTTTTTCGTCGAGTGTCATTTTGCCAATTAGCTGGTCAATCTTTTTTTCATCGTCTGATGATACTTTAAAAGGTTGACATAAAGCTGATTGTGAAATGAATACCGAAGTTGATAAAACGGCGATAGTTATTAAATTTTGAATTGTTTTCATTCAGCAGTTCGTTAATTGTTGAATTATAGAAGTTTGAAAAGTATTTTTAAATTAATCATTATTTTTCTGATAAACTCTGACATAATCTATTTCCATTCGTTGAGGAAAAATGGAATTGTCGATACCTTTCTGTCCTCCCCAATCGCCTCCTATTGCAACATTTAGCAGCAGATGAAAGCGTTTATTGAAAGGCCAGCCTTTCCACCCAGAACCATCGTTTGTTGAAGTAAAATAACGTACATTATCTACATACATTGTGATAGAATCTTTATTCCATTCCATTGCGTAAGTATGAAATTTCTCACAAGCATCGGGAATTTCAATGGTATCGGTTTTTTGAGTATTAATGCGCCAATAATAAGATAAACAATGTGTTGAACCATGTATAAATCCCTGATGGTAACCAACATGTTCCATAATATCAATTTCTCCATTGTCGGGCCAACCACCGTTACCATAAGTCCAGTCGGTTGGTAACATCCAAATGGCAGGCCAGGTACCGATACCTCTTGGCAACCGGGCTCTGATTTCGAAACGGCCATAAGTCCAGTCGCCTTTTTTTCTGCTTACAAGTCTGGTTGATGTATAATCCATTCCTTGCCAGGGTTCTTTGCGTGCTTCAATAATAAGGTTACCGTTTTCAACGCGGGCATTTTCAAGTCTTTTTTCGGTATAAAATTGTTTTTCATGATTACCCCAGCCTTTTCCTCCAACATCGTAACCCCATTTTGTTGAATCCGGAAGTCCTTGATAATTAAACTCATCGGACCATACAAGTTTCCACTGCTGGGCAGACAGATTTAAACTGGAGAATAAAAAAGTGGATAAACAGAGAAAAAATATGCTTTGTAGTTTCATAATCAGTATTTTATGCTAAAGAAACCTTCTTGTCCGGCAAGAACTGTTATGAAACGGCTTGCATGATAACTTTAAGACCAAACAACTAAACAGTATTTCATTGAACTTACCAAATTCAATTCAGATCGTTGCCGGACAAAAAAAATTTCATGCATTAAAGTAACGGAGATGTTTGCACTTGAAAGGAAAACGAAACTACATCAAAACTACATCATTGTAATGTTTTTTTGAAAGAAGATATAAAATTAAAATATTGATTATAAAAAACATACAGGTAAAAAGTATAAAATGGTGATTCCATTTTCTCTACTACTTTTTACCTGAACAGATAAATAAAACTAAATATTAAGAAATCAGGAAGGGTAGATTGTTTTGCTATGATTTGAAATTATCTTTTGATACGAATAATGAAGGTACAAGATTTGCCCAAATGATCGCGACAAGGTTTTGTATTATCGTGATTCACTGATATAAACTCTCCCGGTTTTTTAAAACGCATTATAATACCTTCAATTAATCCTTTATTGTATGCACAAGGATATGGGGTACAGCAATTTAACGAATAAGTATTATTATCAATGGTAGATAAAACAAATTGGCCACATTCACTTCCCCGATGGTGCATTTTGTATGCAGACGTTAATGATCCTAAAATTCTTTCAACCAAATTATTACCTATAGAAAAACTCATCTTCTCTGCATCTCGCATTCCAATCATGTATAAAGGACTCTGACCAACCTTTTTAGATAATTGAGATAGTGCGTCTACATATAGATGCAAAGGGTACCACTTTATAATTTGTGGATTTTGTATCCCGGTACTTTCAAGAATTTTTAAAGTTGTGTTGCGAAAAGATCCCATTGCTTCGAGACTTGTAAGTACCATTTTACCGCTGACTTCAGCGTTTAAAATTGTTGTAGAGGTTAATGATGTCATAGTTTCTTTTTTAGTTAAACAATATTATAAGTGTCATATAATGATATAATTATGATAATTGTATGTGTCAAAAAACAAATCTAAATTCTATATTTATGTTAATTAAGACTTTATCTGAAGGTTATGTTTTATTTAAATTAAAAACGATTTTTCTAAATTTCTTTGCCCGGTTATGCTAAAAGAAAATCAGTGAATAGTTTTATGGCGTTATCAAATAGAAGTGATATTGAATGAATTAAAACAAAAAGCATGCCTTCTTTCAACTATCTTATAATCAGGATTATTAGACGCAATAGACTAATAAATATTACAAATATGTAATTATCAGGCAGCCTATAATTACATATTTGTAGTATCTAAATGAATTTCTTTTTACTTTTTTATTCGAATAATAAATGTACATGAGCTGCCGTACCGATCACGGCAAGGTTTTGTACTGTCATGGTGCACTGAAATAAATTCACCCGGTTTTTTGTAGCGCATGATGAGTCCCTCAATCATTCCTTTATTATAAGCGCAAGGGTATGGAGTGTTGCACGTTAAAGAATAGGAAATACTATCGATCTGATTAAGAATATATTGTCCACATTCTGTTCCTCGGTGGTGCATTTTATAGGCAGAAGTAAGCGATTTAAGAACTGATTCGATGGTATTGCTTCCGTAGGGGAAAGACATTTTATCAACATCTCTCATACCAATCATGTAAATCGGACTTTGCCCAACTCGTTGCGAGAGTTTTGATAAAGCATTAACATACAATGATAATGGATACCATTTTACATTTTGAGGATTTAGAATTCCATTACTTTCGAGAATACGAAGAATAGTACTGCGGAACGATCCCATTGTTTCGAGACTGGTCATAACCATTTTTCCACTTACTTCAGCACTAATGTCTGTAAGAACGGAAGAATTGAGCTGTGTCATAATTGTAAGTTTTTTAATGATACATAGGTTATTTAAGTGTAATATTAATATCTGTAATACAGATCAATATCAATTGAATGGATGAATATAAAGAATCGCTATTCGGTTATTTAGAAGAATAATATATCCTTTAAGAAACTGTTAAGCTTCTTTTAGCAATAGTGAAGTCTTGATGTAATTTGTTACAGAAATATATTCTGGTTGGAAGAGTGTATTTTATGGTAAAGCAAATTGCTTTTTTATCCTATATAATTTATTGGTATAAACAAGAACCGTTTTTCCCGATTTGTTTATTTTAACCTGAGCAATTAAGGTAGCTGCGTTTTTTCTGAAAAGGGTCTTCATGTCTTTGGGGTTTTTGTTTGAAATTGTTCTGATATATTTTGAATTATTTTATACGGTGTTAATTCAAAGTTACTTTCATAAGACGATTAACAACAAGAAAGTAGGTGTGATATAGATCATCGAAGTCGAGACGAAAGAGATTCCGATTTAGGTGGTTTTTTTTCGAAAAAAATAATTAAATAAAAAAAGGAACCTCTTCTGAGATTCCTTTTATACGTTTGTGGCGAGTACTTAATTTACCTTGAACTTTGCTTTGCTTCAATGCTAAGTGTAGCATGAGGAACAGCACGTAAACGTTCTTTTGGAATAAGTGCTCCGGTTTCACGGCAAATGCCGTAGGTTTTGTTCTCGATACGAACCAATGCCGCCTGAAGATTCTGAATAAACTTCTGCTGGCGTTGTGCAAGTTTACCTGCTTCTTCTTTTGAAAGAGTGGATGCACCTTCTTCCAGAATTTTGAAAGTAGGTGATGTATCTTGCGTATCGTTGCTCTCGCTTTGGGTTATGGCGCTTTTCAGCAAATCATAATCCGCTTTGGCTTTATCGAGCTTCTCCATAATGATCTGCCTGAATTCTTCAAGCTCCTGATCAGAATACCTTGTTTTTTCTGCCATGGCGAATTAAATTTTTTTAAAGATACTATTTTTTACATATCAACAAATTCAGGACACTTTAATTACCTGAATACTGGTGTAAATGTTGTCATCAAGTTCAACGGTTGTTTCACTACCATCTGGATTATCAAGCTTATCTATACGTGTAGCGAGTGTCTGCTGTTTAATATAATTAAGATGAAGTTCCACCGCTTTTTCGATCTGTGTGTTATGACTTATACGTATTTCTATTTTATCAGTTACGTTTAACCCACTGTCTTTGCGGATATTCTGGATACGGTTTACCAATTCCCGTGCCAAACCTTCATAATGTAGTTCTTCTGTCACGGTAATATCAAGTGCAACGGTAAGTTTACCTTCTGTAGCAACCAGCCAGCCAGGAATATCTTCACTCGAAATTTCAAAATCGTCACGGTTAAGTTCTATTTTTTCTCCCTGAATTTCGGGTTCAACAAAACCTTTGGTTTCAATTTCGTAAATGTCATCTTGGCTTAAAGCAGCAATCCATGCTGAAATAGCTTTCATCAACTTGCTATATTTTGGACCAATGGTTTTAAAATTTGGTTTGATCTTTTTAACCAAAACGCCTTTTGTATCAGTCAGATATTCAAGTTCTTTTACATTTACTTCGGTAAGAATAAGATTTTGAACTGGTTCTAACCGAGATCGGAACGACGCATCGAGTACTGGTACCATAATTTTACTAAGTGGCTGACGTACACGAATATTAACTTTACGACGAAGCGAGAGAACCATTGACGATATACGCTGAGCCATGTCCATGCGGTACTCAAGTTCACTGTCTATAAACGATTCGTCTATAGCGGGAAAATTTGCCAAATGTACAGAGCCTTCAAAACGACCAGTAACAGCATTCAGATCTCTGAATAAACGATCGGCATAAAAAGGAGCGATGGGAGCCATAAGTAATGATATGGTTTCCAAACAGGTATAAAGAGTCTGATAAGCTGCTATTTTTTCGTTGTTGTATTCGCCACCCCAAAAACGTTTGCGGTTGAGGCGTACATACCAGTTACTCAGGTGCTCGGTAACAAAATCGGAGATGAGTCGACCTGCACGGGTCGGTTCGTAATCTTCCAGACTTGCTTTTACTTCTTTCGTTAACGTGTTGAGTAACGAAATTATCCAACGGTCAATTTCCGGACGATCTTTTACCGGAATTTCAGCCTCACTGTAATTAAAATTATCGACGTTAGCGTAAAGTGCAAAGAATGAGTATGTATTGTATAATGTACCAAAAAACTTGCGGACGATTTCGTCGATACCGGCAACGTCAAATTTGAGATTATCCCACGGTTGCGAATTGGTAATCATGTACCAACGAACAGCATCGGAACCATATTTTTCGATAGTTGAAAACGGATCGACCGCATTGCCCAAACGTTTTGACATTTTGTTGCCATTTTTATCGAGCACTAAACCATTGGAAATAATGTTTTTAAAGGCAACAGAGTCGAACAACATAGTGGCAATGGCGTGCAGGGTAAAAAACCAGCCACGAGTTTGGTCAACACCTTCGGCAACAAAATCGGCAGGATAAACAATGCCATTATCTAGCTGTTCTTTGTTTTCGAACGGATAATGAATCTGGGCATAAGGCATTGAACCAGAATCAAACCAAACATCAATCAGATCGCTTTCGCGGAACATTTTCTTTCCTGATTTTGAAACAAGTATAACCTCGTCGACAAACGGACGATGAAGGTCGAACTTATTATAATTTTCAGGACTCATGTCGGTTTCGTTGTACGAATCTAATGGATTTGAAGCCATAAAACCGGAGGCAACCGATTTTTCGATTTCCGATTTCAAATGAGCTACTGAACTGATGCAGATTTCTTCACTACCATCTTCGGTACGCCAGATTGGGAGCGGAGTTCCCCAATAACGCGAACGCGAAAGGTTCCAGTCCTGCAAATTTTCAAGCCATTTACCAAAACGACCTGTACCGGTGCTCTGAGGTTTCCAGTTGATGGTGTTGTTAAGTTCCATCATCCTTTCTTTCAGAGCTGTGGTTTTGATAAACCACGAATCGAGTGGATAATACAATACAGGTTTGTCGGTGCGCCAGCAATGCGGATAAGTGTGGGTATGTTTTTCGATTTTAAAGACACGACCTTCCTGTTTCAGCATTACGCAAATGTCAACGTCGAGCGTAGGGTCTTTTTCGGTAAGATTTGGATCGTAGGCATTTTTCACAAATCGACCGGCAAAATCTTTATAGAATTTATCGTTAACGTTATCTTTTACAAATTGAGGATCAAGATCTTCTATCCGGAAAAATTTTCCGGTTTTATCAACCATTGGTTGGCGCACACCGTTTTTGTCGAGCAAAAGCATTGGAGGTACGCCGTAATTTTTGGCGACGCGGGCATCGTCGGCACCAAAAGTAGGTGCAATATGAACAATTCCGGTACCGTCTTCGGTAGTAACAAAATCGCCGGTTATAACACGAAAAGCGCCTTCACCCGGATCAACCCACGGAATAAGCTGTTCGTATTCAATACCTTCAAGGTCTTTTCCTACAACCGAACTTTTTTCTTTCAGACTAAGAAATTCATTTCCTTCTCCTTTTTCGCCTTCTAATGTAATATGATGATTTACAAGATCTTTTGCAAGAACAACAATTACAGGTTCCTTGGTATAAGGATTTTGTGTTTTTACTCGTACATATTCGATGTTAGGGCCAACGCAAAGAGCTGTGTTAGAAGGTAATGTCCAGGGTGTAGTGGTCCATGCCAGAAAATAAACACTCAGATTGTTTCCTTCAAACAGAAACTCAGATTTTTCGCTGCGTATAACTTTAAACATGCCAACGCAGGTTGTGTCTTTAACATCGCGATAGCAACCGGGTTGGTTGAGTTCGTGCGTACTAAGGCCGGTTCCGGCAGCAGGAGAATATGGTTGAATGGTATAGCCTTTATAAAGTAAGCCTTTATCGTACAGCTTACTAAGCAGCCACCATAACGTTTCGATGTAGCGGTTATCGTACGTAATGTAAGGATCGGTCATATCGACCCAGTAACCCATTTTTTCGGTAAGATCTTCCCACTCGCGGGTGTATTTCATTACATCTTTGCGGCAGGCATCGTTGTATTCTTTTACGCTTATAGTTTTCCCAATGTCTTCTTTAGTGATGCCAAGTGCTTTTTCGACACCAAGTTCTACTGGCAAACCATGAGTATCCCAGCCGGCTTTACGATCAACACAAAAACCCTGCATGGTTTTATAACGGCAGAAAACGTCTTTAATAGAACGTGCCATAACATGGTGAATACCAGGAATACCATTGGCCGAAGGCGGACCTTCAAAAAATACGAAGCTTTTATTTCCGCGACGTGTTTCGACACTTTGCTGAAAAGTGTGTTCGTTTTTCCACAATTCCAGCACATCCTTGTTTACCTTCGAGAGGTTTAATCCTTTGTATTCTGCAAACTTACGGCTCATGAAATTCCTTTTCCTTTCTGCGTTTGAGATAGCTTACGAAAAATGTGCACAAAGATAGAAATTTTTTAAGATGAAGCTTGTTTATGAGAGTTAAAGTGAAGTAAATGAATTGCAAACCTCTTTTTTACACACTAAAAGAATTAGGTATATATGTGTTAACGTAAAAAGATTGGCTTCGCATTGTAAAGTGCATAAAAACAATATAATACAAATTAATGGAAGAAGATTATAATAAAATAAGTAAGGATAGACGACGTGATGTAGTCGCATAAATTTCGCAAAAAAAGCAAGAATTATTTGCAACAGATAGATAGATATAAGTCTTTAAGGAATATGTCTAACACATTATTAAACTAAAATTCAACTATTTGAATAATTATTACCGTAAAAAGTAATTACTTTTGAATGTTCGAAAAAAACTTTGGTAATATTAGGTCGCTGACTTACCTTTGCCCAATTTTTAACGTTTAAAGCTTCTGGTTATGGCACAATTTCTGAATGAGGTTTCACGTACCTTCAACGAATATCTTCTCATTCCCGATTTAACCACCAAGGAATGTACTCCTAATAATGTGTCGCTCAAAACTCCGGTTGTAAAATTCGGTAAAGGACAAACATCTGAAATTGAGCTTAATGTGCCATTTGTTTCTGCAATTATGCAGTCGGTTTCAGACCATAACCTGGCAATAGCACTTGCACGCAACGGAGGTCTTTCGTTCATTTTTGGTTCTCAATCGATAGAAAGCCAGATTGATATGGTTCGTCGTGTAAAGAAATACAAGGCTGGATTTGTTATTAGCGATGCGAATCTTACTCCCGAAAATACTCTTGAGGATGTTATTAAACTAAAGGAACTTACAGGCCATTCGACAATTGGAATTACGGATAATGGTCGTTCAAACGGTAAATTGTTGGGAATTGTAACCAGTCGCGATTATCGTCCGGGAATTGACAATCATAATAAAAAGATTAAGGATTTCATGACTCCATTTTCGCATCTTATTGTAGGTAAGAGTGGTATCGCGTTAAATGAGGCTAATGATATAATCTGGGAACACAAGCTTAATTGCTTACCTATAATAGACAAGGATCAGAACTTACAATATTTTGTTTTTCGTAAGGATTACGACGCGCATAAAGAAAATCCGCTCGAATTGCTCGACAATAATAAAAAACTGATGGTGGGAGCGGGGATTAATACCCGTGATTATGCTGAACGTGTTCCTGCTTTGCTTGAGGCTGGTGCCGATGTTTTATGCATTGACTCATCGGATGGTTTTTCGGAATGGCAGAAAGAAACAATCAGCTACATTAAACAAAATTTTGGTGAAGATGTAAAAGTTGGTGCTGGTAATGTAGTTGATAGAGATGGATTTAACTATTTAGTTGAAGCTGGTGCCGATTTTATTAAAGTTGGTATTGGCGGAGGTTCTATTTGTATTACCCGCGAGCAAAAAGGTATTGGCCGTGGACAAGCAACGTCAATTATTGAAGTAGCTCAGGCACGCGATGAATATTTTGCAAAAACAGGAATTTATGTTCCTATTTGCAGCGATGGCGGGATTGTTCAGGATTACCACATGGTTCTCGCTCTGGCAATGGGTGCCGATTTTATAATGATGGGTCGTTATTTTGCTCGTTTCGACGAAAGCCCTACCCGCAAGCTTAAAATGGGAAATAACTATGTAAAAGAATATTGGGGAGAAGGTTCAAACCGTGCCCGTAATTGGCAGCGCTACGATATGGGTGGCAATGACAGCCTAAAATTCGAAGAAGGAGTTGACAGTTATGTTCCTTATGCCGGTAAATTGAAAGACAATCTCGATGTTACAGTTGGAAAAATAAAAGCAACGATGTGCAGCTGTGGTTCATTATCAATTAATGAGTTACAACAAAGAGCAAAAATTACATTGGTGTCGTCAACCAGTATTATTGAAGGTGGTGCTCACGATGTTATTTTGAAGGAGACTACTTTTAATGCTATGTAAAATAATTATTTAGAATATATAAAAAAGAGAGATCCGGAAGTTCATGAACTTCCGGATCTCTCTTTTTTATCAAATGTATAATTTATGTTGATTTTATTAATGTCTTACAATCATTGCTTTATGTCTTGTTTTTTTAATTTTTAACCCAACAGTGTGCATGATAAAGTACATAGCCGGAATGAAAACTAAGGTAAGAATGGTTGCAAACGTTAACCCGAAAATAATTGTCCACGAAAGAGCGCCGAAGAAGGCAACGCTATCGCCTCCAATGTGAATATCAGGTCTGAACTCGGTGAGTAAAGTGGCAAAGTTAATGTTAAATCCAACAGCCAGAGGTATTAACCCGAGTATGGTTGCGGTAGCTGTAAGCAACACCGGAGTAATACGGGTTTTACCAGCCTGCACAATAGCTTCGCGGGTTCTCAGACCACGTTCGCGCAGTACGTCAGTAAACTCAACCAACAAAATACCGTTACGGACTACAATACCTGCCAGAGCTACAATTCCCATACCTGTCATAATTACAGAAAAAGACATGTGGAAAATTGCGTAACCCAGTAAAACACCTGTTATACTAAATATTACTTCAGTAATAATAATAATCGGTTTTAGTACAGAATTAAATTGAGTGATGAGAATAAACAGGATGAGGAACAGCGACAACATCATGGCTTTGCTCAAAAAGCTGGCCGATTCTTTCTGATCTTCCTGTTCTCCTGTAAATTTAACTTCTACATTATCCGACTTTTTGAAGTTTGGTAATTGTTTCTGTAATGTCCAGTTAATTTCATTGGCAGTATAGCCTGACAAAACATTGGAGGATAGTGTAATTACACGTTTAAGATTTTTGCGTTTAATACCTCCGTAGGTATTTTGGTAATTAACTTTGGCAACCGATGAGAGCGGAATTTGTCTCATAACTCCTGTTGCCATATCCCGGTATGTTATTTTCAGATTCATCAATCGATCAATGTCTTTGCGTTGCCATTCTTCGTAGCGCAACTCAATAGGGTATTGATCTTCTCCATCGCGATATTTAGAAACTTCTTTACCTAATACGGCTGTACGAATTTCGGAACCAATCTGACCTGTGGTAATTCCTTCGCGGTTTGCTCTTTCGCGGTCAATGTCAATTACCAGCTCGGGTTTACGGCTATCGAAATCAGATTTAAGTTCTTCAATACCACCAATATTAAGAGAATCAACAAAACGAATAAAATTATTGCTGGTCGCAATCAGTTCATCGAGATTTTCGCTGCTCAATTCTATATTGATAGGTTTACCTGTCGGAGGACCTGATTTTTGCTTGTCGACGGTAATTTCGGCACCCGGAATATTTTGAACTGCTTTGCGGATTTCATCCATATAAGTATTGGTATCAGGATGTTTACGTTTCTGATATTCAACAAAATTGATAGATATTTTTGCCAGATTAGAAGTAACGACACTCGATTCAAAACTCTGATCCGAAGCACTAAGTGCTACGTTAGCCATGACCGATTCAACGTCCGGATTACCTTTACCCAACACATTAACTACCCGTTCTTCAATTACTTTAGCAATAGAGTCGGTTACTTTTACATCAGTTCCGACAGGCATTTTTAAGTAAACCTCAATGGTATTAGGCATATTATCGGGGAAGAACAATACTTTTGGTTTGGCTATACCAACAAGGATAAACGAGAAAATGAGGAGTACGATAAGTCCGTAAAGAAAGTAGAACGGACGACGGCCAACCAGCACATATCGAAGCAGTTTCTCGTATTTGTTCATAATCCACGGCAGGTATTTGTGCTGAAAATAATAGATCATCTTGTATCCGATAATGTTATGGAATACATAGAAAACCATAATAAACAGTAACAAAGTACCTAAGCCGGTCCAATGCAACAAATAAGATACGGCTGCTATTCCTGCCATTATTCCTGCTATCGAAAAGACTTTTTTACGGGCCAGATGAGCCATGGTGTCTTCGTCGTCGCGTTTCATAAAACCTACAGCAAAAACCGGATTTATAATGTAAGCAACTATAAGCGAGGCAAATAGCGTAATAATAAGTGTTACAGGAATGAAATACATAAACTTACCTACAATGCCAGGCCAGAATGCCAACGGGAAGAATGGTGCTAATGTTGTAAGAGTACCTGAGAGAATAGGGACAAACACTTCACCTGCGGCTACTTTTGCTGCCTTTCGTATATCCATATGCCTGTTTGACATGTAGATACGATGCGTATTCTCGATTACCACAATGGCATCGTCAACTACAATACCCAGTGCAAAGATAAAGGCAAACATTACCAACATATTGAGTGTAAAGCCAATGCCTGGCATTACAATATATGCAAGTGCCATGGATAGCGGAACTGAAAATCCGACAAACAATGCGTTGGTTACACCCATAAAGAACATCAATACAAGTGTTACCAAAAGAAATCCGATAATAATGGTATTATTCAGATCACTAAGAGTATTTCGAGTGTAATGACTCTGATCGCCGGTGATGTCAACTTTTAGATCTTTAGGAAATTTGGAAGTTTTAAACTCGTCAATAATCGTGTTAATACCATCGGCCGCATCGAGCAGATTTTGACCACTTTTCTTTATAACATTAAGTGTAATAACATTTTGATTGTTCATGCGGGCGAAGCTTTCGCGTTCTTTGAAGCTGTCGCGCACGGTGGCAATGTCACTTAATTTAACCATAGCTCCGCTTGTGGTCGAGAAGCTTACGTTTTTGAGCTCGTCTATGTTTTTGAATTCACCAATTGCCGTAATAGACCGACGCATTCCGTACATGTCAATACTTCCACCTGCAACGGTAACATTTTCAGCAGCAACGGTTTGTTCGATTTGCCCAAGCGTTACACCGGCAGCCTGCATGCGGTACATGTCAACATCGATCTGAATTTCGCGATCGAGAGCACCGACAAGGTCAACACGGGTAATTTCTTTGAGCGATTCGATTCGATCTTTCAGGTCATCGGCATACTTTTTAAGCTTATCCATTGGATAATTTCCCGAAATATTGATTCCCATGATCGGAAATTCCGAGAAATTAATTTCGATTACATCAGGATCTTTGGGCAAATCGTTGGGTAAGTCGCTTTTGGTTTTGTCAACAGCATCTTTTACTTTTTGCTTGGCAGCATCGATATCAATACCGGTGTTAAATTCAACAACGATAGATGAATAGTCCTGAATGGAATTACTGGTAATATTTTTTACACCATTAATACTCTTCAGGTTTTTTTCGATAGGCCTGGTGACAAGGTTTTCCATGTCGGCAGGAGCTGTACCCGGGTAAATGGTACTTACCACAAAGTATGGGATAACAATTTCGGGTGTTTGTTCTTTCGCAATATTACTGTAGCTAAAGAATCCGAACACAGCTATAATGATAGCCAATACATAAATACTGGTTTTATTGTCTATGGACCAGCTTGTTGGCTTAAATTCTTTAAATTTTATTTTATGTTGCATAAGGCTGAATTAAAAAGAGATAGCTTCTCCGTTTTCGAGGTCTAAAAATCCTTTGCTAATTAATTTGTCTCCCTCTTTCAAACCATTGGTAATTTCGCTGAGGCCATTGTATGATAAACCGAGCGTGACAGGGGTGCGCTTAGCTATATTTTTGCCGCTTTCGTTAACAGCCAGCATTACAAAACTGCCTTTTTGGTCGTTCTGCACATAGTTAATGGGAATAGCAATAGCCTTTTTGTTTTTGTAATCATTTACCCTTACATAAGTTATCATATTAGTTTTTAATATGTTACTAACAGAACTTGGCAGGTGAACTTCAATCTGGAATGTGCGGTTTATCGGGTTGATATACTTACTGGCAAAATCAACGCGTGCATCAATTTCTTTGTTAATATCGGGGAAATAGATTTTTACAGCATCACCTTTGTTAATCTTAGAAGTGTAGGCTTCAGCAACATCGGCAACAACTTTTATAGTCGAAAAATTGACAACCCGAAACGCAGCAACGGCAGGACTTGCCATTTGACCGATGCGGAGGGGTGCATCTTCAACCGAACCATCAATTGGCGATTTAATAAGCGCCATGTCAATCTGATGCTGGAGCTGAGACAAGCGGCTTTCAAGCGATTCTTTGTTGCTTTTTGCCTGAAGATACTGAACTTCGGAGCCAATTTTCTGGTCCCATAATGCTTTCTGCTTGTTGTACAACTGAGTAGCTAAATCAAGGTTTGTTTTAAGTTCGCGCATTGATTGTTTCAATACTGCAGCATCGAGAGTTGCTAAAACCTGACCTTTGCGAACATAGTCACCAACTTTTACGTTCACCGAAGTAACACTGGCGCTTGATTCGGGAAATACAGCAACATTCTGATCTCCATCGAGTTTGCCCTGAACTTCTATATAATGGTCAAATCCTTGAATTTTAACATCTTCAACGGCAACTAATGCTGTTTTTGAGGCTTTACCAGTTTCGGCTTCAACTTCTTTTTGTAACGAAACTATTTGCTCGGTAAGTTTATCTCGTTCTTTAATAAGTTTTGTCAATTCGGCTTGTTTGTCATTCTTGCCTTTGCACGAAGCTAAAAGTACCAGAACGGCTATAACCATGTAACGGGTTTTCATATCGTGATGTTTTTGAATTACTTAATTATTTTTCTGCGAAAGAAGTTTCTCAAATTTTGCTCTGCTGCTCGTCAGGTCAACAATAGAATTGTAATATGTTGCCTGATTTTGAAGGTATTGATTTTGATTTTGTGTTAAATCAAGACTGGTTGTAACTCCTTGTCGGTATTTGACCAGTGTTCTGTCATAAATTTTCTTTGACAAATCCAGATTTTTTTTAGCAGTAATGTATTTATCATGAGCCGATAAATAATTTGCTCTGTCCTGAAAAAATTCGAGCTTCAATCCATCGGAAGCTTGTTTAGTATCGTTTTGTGCTTTCTGATATGTCATTTTTGCCTGACTAACAGTTGATAACCGCTGCCCACTGGTAAAAATAGGTAAGCTTACCGACAGTCCAATCAAGTCAGGCGGAGTAAATGAAATCGCATTTTTCTTCAGCAATTCTTCATGTTGGTAGTAAGCCGAAATAGTTGGCAAAAAATCTGATTGTTTAAGTTTCAGATTCATTTTCATAAGCTTTTCCTGAGTTTGAGCAAGCTGATAATTGACGTTAGTTTCAGGATTAAAATCATTCAATTGCTCTAAATTAACCTCATTAGCGGTAAACATATTTAGACCATCGGTTAGAGTGATTGCGGCATCCATGTCATAGCCCATCTGAAATTTCAATAGACGAAGAGCTACGTCTATCTGGCGGGTAACCATATCACGTTGATTTTTTATATTACTCAGCGTGATGTCCATTTGGTCTGCATCGGTCTCTTCTACCAAACCCTGTTCTTGCATTTTTTTGATTTCGTTTGCCAACAACACGGTGTTATTATAGGTCGAATCAAGAACCAATAAGTTTTCACGGGCAATCAGAACCAATGCGTATGAATTAATAATTGATTCGCGCAAGTCGTTTTCCGATTTAGTGATCGAAAGCTCCGACAATCCTTTATATATCTTAGAGGTTTGTAAACCAACAATATAACTTCCACTAAAAATAAGCTGTGAAACAGTAAAATCGACTGTTCCTGACAGGCGCATATCGTCAATAGCTTTGTTATATGCATCGTTTACAAACTTGGCCGAATCTGCAGGTTTTGGATTCATTTTCGAATATTGTGCAATAACTTCAGGCATTACAAATTGCGAATATAACCCGGGAACAGTTAGCATATAAGTTGCTGATAATTTAACATTTGCCTGAGGTAAACCAATAGCGGTAGTTTCCCATATTTTTTTCTTGGCAATATCGAGGTCAATTCTCGAGTTTTGTACTACCGGGCTGTTTTGCAATGCATATTCTATTGCCTGCGACAGGCTAAAGTTTTGTGTCTGTTTATTTTGTCCATGTACCATCCCAGACACAAACAGCAGAGCCAGTGATATCAGAGTAAATAATCGTTTTGTTACATTCATCATAAACATTGAGATTATCGATTTTCTTATTATCTGAATTATAAAATACAACTACAAACCTTAATTTGTTCAGAGCAAATAAAGTTTTATACTCATTATAAACAATTGCAAAAATATGCTGATCGATATGAGCCTAAAATGGCAAATCGGCGAAACCATATTTTTACCCGGTAGGATCCTTTTAAGAATAGCTATAGTTGAATTTTTCTATTTTTTTGTTAGAACATACTCTTAAAAATACTCAGGTCGTTCGTTGCAATTATTCGGTTCCGTTTATATTACCTTTATAAAGGATACTACAATCTCTTATGTGCGAATGAAGGGGGTTGTGGTTTAATTTGTTGTTAGTTAATTCTCAAAAGTTAGCATCTAACATTTTTTAAGCTAAGCTGTTAATCCATAATTTTAATCTGTTTTGTATTTTGTTGTATGTTTGTACATTGACATGTAAGACCTGATTTAAAATTTGTAAGCCATGAATACAAACCGTAAAAGAATATATGCACTGTTTGCTGCATTTTTATTTATTTGTTTGCCAGTTGTTGCACAAATAAAATCCGAACGTACTTTAGATGCTTTTGACAAAGTAAGTGCTTTAGGTGATGTCGAAATTCAATTAATGCAAGGTGATACTGAAAAGATTACAGTTAATGCTCCAACCCAGCAAGACATAGAATCACTTACAATCAAGAACGAAAATGGAGAATTGAAATTGAACCGGGTAAAAGGTTTATTCCAGGATGTAAAGACGGTACGTATTACGGTTTATTACAAATTATTACGTTCAATTGAAATGCAAGGTTCAGCCTCAGCGTTAGTCGATAAAACATTAACAGTCGATAAAATTAATTTGGTTGCAGGTACCGGAGGACAGATAGTTGCTTCTGTGGCTGTCAATTCTGTAGAAATATCGGTAGGGCAGGGTAGTGTAATAACGCTTTCGGGAACAACTGAAACACAAAAAGCATCAGCCGGCTCTGGAGGTGTATACTCGGCCTTTCAACTTTCATCCAAAACAGCTTATGTTGAAGCAAATACCGGAGGTAAAGTAAAAGTTACAGTAAGCGAAAATATTGAAGCAAAAGCAAATACCGGAGGTTATATAGGTTATGCTGGTAACCCTCAAAAATCTAAAATTAAAACCTTATTTGGAGGAACTATTGAACAAACGGTTGCCTCAATTGATAATTAACCCTTGTTAAAAATGAAAATATATTCTTTTATAATACTATGTGTTATAGTCTTATTTTTCTTTTTTAATAATACTTTACTTGCTTATAGCACTGTTATAGAGTACAATAACAACACGCCTGTTGATACGTCATTCAACTGGACAAAAATAAAAGTAACAGATAATCAGCAGGATATAGGACCCAGAGAAAAAAAAGGGGATGCGCGGCTTAAATTCGAAAGTCCTGATCCTCATACTCAAGCAGATGAACTTGAACGAGCATGTATTGCCGAATTAAAAAGAAAAGCATTTAAACTAAAAGGTACAATTTTACTTATTCTGGAAAAGCATATCAGTATTAATTATGGAGAGTTACCTAGTATTGAAATTATTGCCGAAGTTTATTAACATCCGTTTTGCAATAATGCTTCAGCCAGAACAATATCAGTTTGGGTTGTAATTTTTATATTTTCGCGGTTTCCTTCAACCATATCTATTTTTATATCTATCGATTCGAGAACAGAGGCATCATCTGTAAAAATTTCTTTATAAGGTTGTTCGTAAGCATTATGAAGTAATGAATAATGAAATACTTGTGGTGTTTGTACTAAAAACAGTTTAGTCCGGTCAACAGGAATAGATCCATCTGTAATAGTTTGTCTAACAGAATCAATCATTTCAACTACCGGAATTGCAGTACCACATTTTTCAGCATGTGTATAACATCGGGTAAGTGTCTCCTGCGAAACTAAAGGACGAACACCATCGTGTATTCCAACAATTGATTTATTATCTGATATTTTGGCTAATCCATTAAGCACTGATTCAAAACGAGTATTTCCTCCAGAAGCAATTTCAACCGGAATTTCAAACTGAAATTCTTTGCATAATTCTTTCCAGTAATCAATTTGAGAAGAAGGTAATACTAATATAATTTTTATAGCATTATCGAATGCGGCAAAACGCTCAATGGTATGCATAAGCACAGGCTTGCCGCAAAGCATCAGAAACTGTTTAGGAATATCGGTTTTCATGCGGCTGCCTTTACCTCCGGCAACAAGAATTGCATAACGTTGCATTTTATATTAAATAATTAGAGGTTAGAATAACGGAATAAAATTCATTCCGATGTGAAATGCAAAATTGAGCAAAGGAAGAATCAGCGTAAAAGGCAGTAAATAAAATATACCACGAGGGATTTCTTTTACCTGCCAATGCTCACGTATTGCTTTAATCATAAAAAATGAATAAGGAGCAAACAATACAATAGCTGTAATTGTTCCTGGATTTATATTCCAAAACAACAATGCAACTCCTAAATGTTGAATTGCATTCATAAGCATTGTTACGGACAATAATATTAATGCATAAAAAATGAATCGTTGAAACCGGGTAAAAATCGCAATCAAAGAAAAAAAAGCCGGAATAATGAAAGAGAAAATCAGGCTCAGAACATTATTTCGAAAAAACGATTCAGGATTTATTTCGTATGGAAGGTAAAAAGACAAACGTAGAGGATAAATTTCCGTATTATTTTGCAGCCAGTAATGAATTGAAATAACCTTATCAGCATTATGTAGCATAAATATCAGAGGTAAGCTAATGATCATAAGCATATACCGATTCTGCAGAATATTCATATTTTCTTTATTTTAAAGATTATCTGGTTCCCAACGGACAATATTGCTTTTAATATCCGAAAGTTCCAGTATCCGGTTTACAACAGTATCGATAATTTCAGTTATAGTTTTAGGCTTTCCATAAAAAGAAGGAGAGGCAGGAAGAATAATTCCTCCTGCAAGCGTAACCTGTTTCATATTTTCGATATGAATAAGATTAAATGGCGTTTCGCGTACTGTAAGAATCAAACGACGACGTTCTTTAAGCATTACGTCGGCAGTACGGACAATGAGATTATCGGCAGTGCCATGAGCTATTCGGGCCAAAGTACCCATAGAACACGGGCATACAATTAGTGTATCAAAATCACTTGATCCGGAGGCAAATGCTGCATAATAGCTGTTTACATCGTAATATCGGAATGGTTGTTCAAGTAAAATGTTGCTTCCCAGTTCGTGCAAAGCAACCGCTTTAGCAGTATCCGACAGAACGACGGCTACTTCAATGATACCGTTTTTGTGAGCCTCCGTAAGTTTTTCGAGCAGACGAAGTGCATAGCAGGAACCACTGGCTCCTGTAACGGCAATAACTAATTTTCGTTTCTGGTTCACAAAATGTATTTTTTCAAAAATACGCTCAAAAAAGGGTTTCAGAAACAAAAAATGATTTAAAAAACAAGAGAACCAGACATTATGAATGATGGTGTTCTTGTTTTTTAAAATTTACTAATAACTATTTTTGCGAAAGTTTTTTAACAATACAGCTTGTCGAAAATCCTTCGGTTAGATCAACGGTAAGTACCTGTCCTCCATTAGCCATAACGACATCGTAACCAGCTATTTGCTCGGGCGCATAATCTTTACCTTTTACCAGAATATCGGGCAAAAGAGTTTTTATCAGATTATAAGGAGTTTCTTCCTCAAACAAAATAACAGCGTTGATAAATTGAAGCGAGGCCAGTAGCAAAGCCCGGGTCGTTTCATCCTGAACGGGTCTGCCATCACCTTTTAATGCTTTTACCGAAGCATCGGTATTTAAGCCCACAATTACAACATCTCCTAAATCCGCCGCTTTACTAAGGTATTCTGCATGTCCGCGATGCAGCAAATCGAAGCAGCCATTGGTAAAAACAACTTTTTTGCCTTGAAATTTCCATACAGCACGTTGACGTACAAGACTTTCTAAATCATAAATTTTGGACTGAACTCTTTCCAAATGAGATTTTCTTTCGATAGCAATCATATGTAATTATTTTTTCTGAAGAATCTGTTTCTGCTTTCGCGAAGTTATATAAATACGAGATAATGAGATACATCCAAGAATAATTATTCCGATCATCTGTGATTCGTGCGAGACAACAGCAAGAGCTAGTCCTTTTTCGCGACTGATACCATAAAGCATTAATGCCAAAGTCGTTATGGCATGATAAGCACCAAAACCGCCTTGTACCGGAGCCGACATTCCAAGTCCTGCAATTACCAGCAAAAATAAACCATCAATAGGTTCTAGCGTTACACCTAAAGGTAGAGAAAATACAATAACCCATGTCATTAGCCAATACATCAGCCATATAACAAAAGTATGTAAAAGAAATTCTTTACGACGTTTCATGTGCCAGAACGACTTTAGTCCGGCAGTAATGCCATAAAGGACATTAAGAATCTTTTTAAAAGTATGCAGGTGAATAAAGCGATGTCTCAAACGCCATAAAACCCATAGCGCAATTAAAAAAAGAAGAAGAATAGATGAAAGGATTAAAATTGTGTGACTACCTCCAACTCCTTTCAATTTAACAAGTATAGGAATTATAACCTGTTGTTTTAAAAAAGTACCGAAAAAATTGGCCTTTGACAGCACAACAATCAATGTCACAATAATTAGCGTGAATAGATCGATAACACGTTCGACAATTACGGTGCCAATAAGTTTATCAGTTGGTATTTTATTGGTTTTGGTAAGCATGGCACAGCGGGTAATTTCTCCGATACGAGGAAATGCATAATTGGCAAAATAACCGACCATCAGTGCATTATACGAATCCCAAATTGCTGGTTTATAACCCAATGGTTCAATTAAAAGTGTCCATCTGTAAGCTCTGCTGAGGAATGCTATCCATGCAAAAAAAAGCGAAAGCGCAACCCAATAATAATTGGCGTTGCGCAAACAGTTTATAAAGTTCTTAAAATTTATTCCTTTAAAGGAGAGATACAGTAATAAAATACCCAGCGACAAGAAAGCGCTAAAACGTACAACTCTTATGAGTTTAGTTTTCAATGATTTATTTTACAATTTTATTGGTTGCTGTATCGGGAAAAACGATTGATGGCTTAAATTTCTTGGCTTCTTCAAAGTCCATAGTTGCATATGACATTATTACAATAATGTCACCAACCGCTGCTTTACGTGCAGCAGGTCCGTTAAGACAGATGCAACCTGAGCCACGTTCTCCTTTAATCACGTAAGTATCAAGGCGTTCTCCGTTGTTAATATTCACAATCTGAACTTTTTCTCCTTCGATTATATTAGAAGCATCCATCAAATCTTCGTCAATAGTGATACTTCCTACATAATAGAGGTTTGCTTCAGTAACCGTTACCTGGTGTATTTTCGATTTTATTCTTTCTATCATCATAACGCGGCAAATTTACGCATTAAAGCGGACATTGTCTATAAGCCGGATGCTTCCGACTTTTACAGCAATACAACCTTGTTTATCACCATTTTGTTCCCAATCTTTCACCGATGTAAGGTCTTTGCTGTCAACAATTTCGAAATAATCAACTTCAAAGCCTTCAACTGCATTGAGCGTGTCAATCACCCATTGTTTTACATCAGAAACAGATTTGGACGGAGCTTGTTTAACGGCTTCAAAAAGAGTTTGAGAAATCAGCGGAGCTATTGCTCTTTGTTCTGAACTTAGTAGTGTGTTGCGCGAACTGAGAGCTAAACCATCGGCTTCGCGAACAATAGGGCAAGGAATAATGGTGATAGGAAGATTCATATCGCGTACCATTTTCTGGATAATAGCGAGTTGCTGAAAATCTTTTTCACCAAAATATGCTCTATGAGGCATTACAATATTAAATAATTTACTCACAATTTGTCCAACTCCATTGAAATGACCAGGACGGTAAGCACCTTCCATGGGACGATCGAGAGGTGAGAAATCAAAAACACGAGTGTCTGGTTCCGGATATATTTCGTTTACATCGGGAGCAAAAATGGCATTGCAACCTACCGATTCGAGTAATAATGCGTCTTTATCCAGTGTTCGGGGATAGTTTTTCAGGTCGTTTTGATCATTAAATTGCGTAGGATTTACAAAAATGCTCACAACAACTATATCGTTATCAATCAAAGCTTTTTTTACTAACGATACATGTCCTTGGTGCAAGGCTCCCATTGTAGGAACAAAACCAATTTGTTTTCCCTCTTCTTTCCAATTGCCAATAAGTTGCTTTATATCAGCTATTTTCTTTACAGTCAACATGTCAAAAAAAATTTTACAAATGTAATCCTTTTGAATAAAGGTGACCGAAGAAAAAAGCCAGTTATTGAGCATGTATGAAGGGAAGCCTTAACTTTTAAGATTTTTTCGTACTTTTGTATATTACTTTTTAAACTTGTTAATTGGATGGAACCTGTTCGGATTTTGTTCGTCTCCCAGGAAATCACTCCTTATCTTCCTGAAACACACATGTCAGTCATAGCCCGTAATTTACCTCAGGGTATTCAGGACAGAGGCCGCGAGATACGAACCTTCATGCCAAGGTTTGGTTGTGTGAATGAACGTCGCAATCAATTGCACGAAGTTATTCGTCTTTCTGGGATGAATCTTATTATTAATGATACCGACCATCCGCTTATCATTAAAGTAGCCTCAATACAATCTGCCCGCATGCAGGTGTATTTTATTGATAATGATGATTTTTTTCACAGAAAAGCCACATTGACCGACGAAAATGGGGAGTATTTTGCTGATAACGATGAGCGTGCTATATTTTTTGCCCGTGGAGTAATTGAAACGGTACGTAAATTACGTTGGTCACCAGATATTGTACACTGCCACGGATGGTTTACCTCGTTGTTGCCCATGTACCTCAAAAAATATTATGCTGATGATCCGTTATTTGCTGGGACAAAGGTAGTAACCTCTATTTATGATGATGCATTTCCTAAACCATTAGATTTTGCGCTGAAAAGCAAACTTTTATGGGATGAATTTGAAGAAGGAGATATACAACAAATTGCCGATCCTACTTACGATAACTTGCTAAAGCTGGCGGTAGATTTCTCGGATGCAGCAATTCAAGCAAGCGAAACGGTGAGCAAAGAGGTTGTTGATTATGTTAATGATCAGAAAAAATTATTCTTGCCTTATCAGAATCCTGAGGTTTATATTGATGAGTACAATAACTTTTATAATAAAGTGCTTGAACTAGGAAAATAAGATCTAGCGATTACATTAAAAAAGCAGCTTTCTTCAAAAAGGGAGCTGCTTTTTTAATAGGGACCTATATCTAATTATTGTTAAATTAAGTAAACCATCTGTGTTATTTATAGTCTAAAGCTAAAATTTACCTATTATTGTCAACGTCTGTGTATGCACTAATATTTATTTTGGTATTGTTTTTGTAAAACGATAGCCTAGAAATCAACGTGTTGATAGATATATAATAGAATAAACTTTTGTAAAAGAATTTTTATTGTGTTATTTTGTTATTATTTTTTGAATTGACTCTTAGTAAATTATTTCATATATCATTTTCTCTTACACAAAACCAAAAGACTTATGTGTGGAATTGTTGGCTATATTGGCGATAAACAAGCCTATCCTATTTTGATAAACGGGTTAAAAAGGCTGGAATACCGCGGATATGATTCGGCGGGAATTGCCATTGTTAACGGAGCTCCCAATGTATTTAAATGCAAAGGAAAAGTTGCAGATCTTGAACTTCATGCAAAAGGAGCTAATGTTTCCGGCTGTATGGGTATAGGGCATACGCGCTGGGCTACTCATGGAGAGCCTAACGATGTTAATGCTCATCCACATGTATCAATGAACGGGAAGTTTATAATTATTCATAATGGAATTATTGAAAATTACTCAACATTACGCCATAAACTGTTAGACAGAGGATATTCTTTTAAAAGTGAGACAGATACAGAAGTTCTGGCTAACCTTATCGAATATGTTTATGAACGTGGTCAAAATATTGCTGCAGAGGTTGCTGTACGTTTGGCTCTGCATAAAGTAGTAGGAGCTTATGGACTTGTCGTTATTTGTCGCGATGAACCCGATAAGCTGATTGCTGCACGAAAAGGTAGTCCACTTGTAATTGGAGTTGGTAATAAAGAATATTTTATTGCATCAGACGCAACGCCAATTGTTGAATATACAAAAAGTGTTATTTATCTTAACGATAATGATTTAGCTGTAGTTACCCGCGATTCTCTTACACTGAAAACACTTTATAATGATCCGGTAGAACCTACCATTCACCAGCTTACACTTGATATTGATGAAATTGACAAAGGTGGGTTTGACCATTTCATGTTGAAAGAAATTTTTGAACAGCCAAAGGCAATTCATGACACTTTTCGCGGTCGTATTTCAGCCGATTTAACTGAAATTCGTTTGGGTGGATTATATAGTGTTTTGCCACAACTCGTTCAGGCAAAGAGAATTATTATAGTCGCTTGTGGAACTTCCTGGCATGCTGGTTCTGTTGGCGAATATCTTTTCGAAGAGTTTGCCCGCATTCCGGTTGAAGTAGAGTACGCTTCGGAATTTCGGTATCGTAATCCGGTTATTTATAAAGATGATATTGTTATAGCCATAAGTCAGAGTGGTGAAACAGCTGACACACTGGCTGCTATAAAGTTAGCAAAAGAAGCTGGAGCAACGGTTCTTGGTATTTGTAATGTGGTAGGTTCGAGCATTCCGCGCGAAACACACGCCGGTGTTTATACACATGCTGGTCCCGAAATCGGGGTTGCTTCGACCAAAGCTTTTACCTGTCAGGTTACCGTGTTAACCATGATGGCGATGCTTATTGGGTACGAACGCAAAGTGCTTAGCAAAGAACAATATGTTTCAATGATTAAAGAACTGGTTTCGGTTCCTGATAAAATTGAAAAAATATTGCTAAAAAATGATGAAATCAAAGAGCTTTCCAAATTACATAAAGATGCAACTAACGCTCTTTATTTAGGACGAGGCTATCTTTTCCCGGTTGCACTCGAAGGAGCGCTAAAACTCAAAGAAATTTCATACATCCATGCCGAAGGTTATCCTGCTGCTGAGATGAAACATGGGCCTATAGCCTTGATTGATCATAATATGCCTGTATTTTTTATTGCGACCCGCGATAAATCGTACGAAAAAATAGTTTCGAACATTCAGGAAGTAAAAGCGCGTAATGGAAATGTACTGGCAGTTGTAACTGAAGGAGATACTACAATTCGTGCTATGTCTAATCATGTAATTGAAATACCTGAAACTCAGGAAGCTTTTGCAGCTTTACTTTCGGTAATTCCTTTGCAAATGATAGCTTATCACATTGCTGTTTTACGTGGGTGCAATGTTGATCAGCCAAGAAATTTAGCCAAATCGGTAACGGTAGAATAAATTCTTGTAAAAGCATTAATTTAGACAGGATTTAATGAGAAACATTCTCATTTATCCTGTTTTTTTATTCAATTAGTTATGATACATCCCGATATGCTTCCTTTTTTAAAGGAACTGAAAGAAAATAATAATCGCGAGTGGTTTGCTGAAAATAAAACTCGTTATAATGAATTGCGTCATTGTCTGAATGATTTTGCTGATCGCTTAATTTTACGGATGCAGGTTATTGATAACGAATTGCGAGGATTAGATGCAAAAGATTGTATCTTTCGTATTTATAGAGATGTACGCTTTTCGGCCGATAAATCGCCTTATAAGACCAACATGGGAACATGGATTGTCAGGGGAGGTAAAAAAAGTAATTTTGCCGGTTATTATTTTCATATTGAACCCGATAATTGCTTCATCTCGGGGGGAGTTTATATGCCGGAAACATCGGTATTAAAGGCGATACGAACGGATATTTACGAAAATATTGAAGAGTTTCTTCCGATAATTCAGGATAAAAATTTTGTCTCGGTTTATGGTGGAAAATTAGACAACGAAGGATCATTAACTCGTCCGCCAAAAGGATTTTCAGCCGACTTTCCTTACATCGATTTGATTAAATTAAAGAATTTTACAGCGACATCTCCTTTCGAAACGCCTTATTTACAGAACGAAGCGCTGGAAAAAGAAATTATACGAAGGTTTAGTGCCTTGCTACCTTTTAACCATTATCTCAATCGTATAATCGAAAATATTTGATAGGTAATACAATAAAGCCCGGAAAAGCTATGCTTTTCCGGGCTTTTTGTCAAGGCGTAATGGGAGAACAATACAATACGCCCTGATTTTATCGTAGTCCAGGGATACCGGATTTGTTATTTTTTGATGGTGGATTAGTAGGTGGAAATTTGACTGAGAGCATTGTCTTTAAACGAATTTTTGTATACTTCATTCTGACAATAAAACACATAAAAATCATTAAATACATAAATTCTGAGAATGATTTTTTACATGAATAGTTATAAAATGGAATATGATATTAAGTTGTACAAATTCAGTTTAATACAATAATTATGATTTTTATTTTTGATAGAATAATTTTTTTATATGATTTCTGCCAGATTATGAGAAACATTGAGGAGCATTGCCTCAAAATGGGGAAGTCGTAGAAGCAAACAACACAAAGCCTGAAATTATTAATTTCAGGCTTTGTCACTTTTAACCATTTTAAACTTAATTACTATTTTGTGACACCTTCGGTTGTCATTTGTATTCGTTTAATGGAACCATCTTTATTATAATATAGATAATCAATACAAATTGAACGGCGAAAACTGCCACCTTCAGTAGAAATCCCTCCGTTATGATAAATGAAATACCATTTTCCTTTAAATTTGATGATTGACTGATGATTGGTATTCGAATTTCCGGCGATTTCGTTAAGAATACCTTTGTATTCCCATGGACCATTGATACTTCTACTCATGGCATAGCATATTTTTTCGGGGAACTCCGATGCATATGATAGGTAATACCATTCGTTATGTTTGTGAATCCAGGGTGCTTCGGTATATTTTGGCAGATTTATCGGAATAATATCACCCTCTGTCTCAATCATATTTTTCTTGAGTTTTACCATATAGCATTGTGTATTACCCCAAATGAGATAAGCTTGTCTATCATCATCTATAATAACAGTAGGATCAATATCATCCCAGCTTATTTGGGTATATTTTGTTGTCATGTTATTGGTAATGAGGGCCGAACCACGAGCATCTTTAAAAGGACCTGTAGGGCTGTCGGATACGGCAACTCCAATTGCTTTCCCGGGTATTGAACCATGTTCGATGGCTACATACCAGTAAAACTTGCCATTGCGCTCAATAACTTGTCCGGCCCAGGCATCGTTTTTTGCCCATTTAAAATCTGATACTTTAAGTGGAGTACTGTGTTCGGTCCAGTTTATCATGTCGCTTGACGAAAACACACACCAGTCGTGCATTTCGTAAAAGTTTTGCGAGGGTTTGCACTCGTCATGTCCGGTATAGAGATAAACTTTATCCTTGTAAACCAGAGCCGCTGGGTCGGCCGTATATTTATAACGAATAACAGGATTACCGGTAGCCTGAAAAGTTGTATCACCAATATTATTGCAACTACCTTGTAATGAATTTGATAATGAAAAAAATAGCAGTAAGCTTGTTAGTAAGCTTGTTGTTTTCATGTAATTAACGTTAAAAACATATTAACGGCAGGCTTTTTACGACCTGCCGTTAATATCAGTTATTCTTTATAGTTGACCTTAATGACATAAAATGAATGATTTTCAATTTTAAACGAAATGTTTTTGCCTGATATTTTAACATTTACAGACTTTGGACTAATCTTCACAGGGGTATCAAAAGTATTGTAGTCGGAAAAATTATCGGAATGTAAAACCTCACAGGTAGCCGATTTTGCATTGAGTTTTGCACCTGCAACGTTTATTTCAACCGATTTATCAGCAGAACCCGCATTTACCAGTTTTACAATAAGTTCACCCGATTTTTTATCAATAACAGAGCTGGCATACAAGCTGTCCTTGCCTTCAATAATCTGATTGTCAATAAGAATTGGAATTACATTAGTTCCTTTGTTATTGGCAAATGCCTTTTGTATATAATAATTAGGTGTCCCAAAAGAATGAAGATTGTCAAACCAGATAAGATTTGGATTCCACTGCCAAGCATCAACGTGGGCAAACAAAGGAGCGTACGATGCCATATTTACAACAGCTGCATTACGTTCAAGTCCGGTCATAAGAGCAGCTTCCGAAAGAGCAGCTTCCCAGTTGTTGCGTGATTCCGGAGCCGCTCCACCTTTGGTGTGCGAAGCATATTCGCCTGCAAAAACCTTAGGACCTTTGCGATCGTAATTATCATAGCGACTTACGTTTTTGTAGAACCATTCGGGACTCTGATAATAGTGTTCATCAACCAGGTCGGTATTTAATGCTTTATGTTGTTTCCATAAATAATCGAAACGATCTCCGTCGGGCGATGGTCCTGAGCTGGCAACAAGTTTTATTTGGGGATATTTTTCTTTTAGTATTTTTTCTATAACCTTGTATCGTTCAATATATTGTTCGTCCCATTGCTCATTTCCGACACCCAACATTTTCAGGTTGAAAGGAGCAGGATGCCCAAGGTCTGCACGCAATTTTCCCCATTTGGTTGAAACATTGCCATTGGCAAACTCAATTAAATCAAGCATATCCTGAATATACTGATCGAGTTGGTTTACAGGAACAACTTCGCTGGTGTTAAACTGGCAGGCCATGCCACAGTTAATAATAGGAAGAGGTTCAGCTCCAATATCTTCGGCAAGTTGAAAATATTCGTAGAAACCTAAGCCGTATGATTGAAAATAATCGGGAGTAGAACGATAGCTAAACTCTGTGTTCCAGCGATTTATGATAAGTTTGCGATCTTCAACTTTACCAACAGTATTTTTCCATTGGTAACGGTTAGCTAAGTCTCGACCTTCTACAATACAACCTCCGGGGAAACGAATGAAACCGGGCTTCAGATCGTATAAAAGTTGAACTAAATCGGCTCTTAAACCATTTGGCCTGTTTTTCCATGTATGATGAGGAAAGAGCGATACCATATCAATATCAACCGAACCTTTACCTTGAAAAAGAACGTTGAGATGAGCTTTTGCATCGGTTTGTTTGCAAATAAAAGAGCTCGAATATTTATTCCAATCTTTTGTGAAATTTTCGATAGTGTTTTCTCCTATTGTTTTACCATCGGCACTAATAAGTTGAATGATAATTTTTACCGGAGAGTTTTCGCTATTGCGGACGAGAACAGAAAAATCATATTGTTCATCTTCTTTTACGCCCATACCCCGGAAGCCTTCGTTTGATAAACCGAATGATCCCGAATTTGCATCGACTGTAACATGAGCATAACGTGGATTATTAATGTGCTCATCACCACGATTTTCGATTAATATTTTGCCCGAAGTATTTTCGTTTTTCAGTTCCTTCCATCCCATTAATGGATTTGAAAATTCGAATGAACGATTTTTCACCAGTTCGGCATATAAACCACCATCGGCAGCAAAATTGATATCTTCAAAAAAGATACCCCACATAGTTGGTTGTACCTCAGCAACAGTTTTATTAGCCTGTAACGATAATTTAATGGACTGAGCGGCAGCTTTATATCCGCTCTGGCATACTAAAGCCAAAGCAAGCGCACCGATAGCTATTTTATTCATAAACAAGGTATTAATCAAATAGTTATTTTGATATTTTTAAAATAATGCTAGTATATAGCACCGATTACTAGCTCAAATATAAAGAGCTATATGTCAGAGACGGGTGGAGTATTGTTTCAAGTCGGTGTAGCATTGTTGAAAACAAGAAACATCAATGATATACTAACTTACTCTGCTGATACCTTAATATCTGATACTTTTCGGGGAATCCATACTTTCATTTTGTTAGCTCCTCTGTTATCCCATGTGTAATAAGGAATTGCAATAAAGGTCTGTCTTTTTGATTCTATGGCTGAACCGTCGGCATTTGGCGAAAATGAGATCGCTTCACCCGTAATTTGTTCAATGCCTCTAAGTTTTGAAGCATCGAAGGAAGCGTTGAGTTTCGCATGATCAGGCAATATCACTCCATTTAGCGATGTGCTAACATTATCTGTTCCTTCTATGCAGTAAACAATCGGGCCACGTTCCAGTGCAACCTGGTTTTGATCGTCTTTTACATTCGAATTTGCGACAACACGATGAATGTCCATTGGCAACGAATATTCAATTACATCGCCTTTTTTCCATTCGCGATCAATTACGGCATATCCGTTTTTAGTTGTGTATTGCTCAATTTTCCCATTAACTTTAATTGAAATCGCTTCCGCAGAAGGCGTTAAATACGAATACAAATCGCTCGGAACAGGTTTATTTTCAGCCCATCCCGGAATACGCAGATAAACAGCAAATTGATTCTTCTTAGCAGGAGCAATATTAATTTTAATATTTCCATCCCACGGATATTGAGTTTGCTGACTTATGTTTACCAGAGTTTTACCAATTGTTAGTTTTGCAGAGCTTTGTACAAACAGGTTAATGTATAAACCATCTTTTGTTTGTGCATAGATATATCCCGGAACCGAGGGTAAAAACCGGCAAATATTGGTAGGACAGCACGAACAATCGAACCACGGCTGGCGGGTTATTGACCCTCCCTGATTGAATTTGTAGTGCATATCGCATTCGAGCGGGTTAGGATAGAAAAATGCTTTTCCATCAAGACTTACGCCGGCAATAACATTGTTATACAGGCTACGTTCCAGAACATCAATGTATTTGGCATTGCCGTGAAGCAGAAACATACGGTAATTCCAGTAAACATTGGCAATGGCTGCACAGGTTTCATTATAAGCTGTGAGGTTAGGAAGGCTGTAATTATCGCCAAATCGTTCGCCATCATGCTCTGATCCAATACCTCCTGTAATGTAGAATTTCTTGGAGACCATATTATCCCAGATTTTATCAATCGCATTCAGATATTCTTTATTACCGGTAAGGGCGGCAACATCGGCAACGCCCGAATAAAGATAACCGGCTCGGACGGCATGCCCCACGGCTTCATCTTGTTGTGTAATAGGCTCATGATCTTGCCAGTAAGCACGTTTTGGATCGATTTTTTTACCACGACAATCAATGAAAAATTTGGCCAGATCGAGGTACTTTTTTTCGCCGGTAATACGATAAAGACGAACTAGTCCCATTTCGACAATTTCATGTCCGGGAGCATCGTTGCGTTTGCCGGGACCAAAAACGGTGCAAAGTAAATCGGCGTTTTTAAGGGCAATGTTCAGAAAGTTTCTTTTGCCTGTAGCCTGATAATGAGCTGTAGCTGCTTCAAACAAATGCCCCGAGTTATAAAGTTCATGACTCATATTAGATTCGTTCACCCAGCGCTCGCTGCCCGACCAGTCGTGCGGATGATCAGGGTTGATGGTGCGGGCTGTGTACAAATAACCATCGGGTTCCTGTGCTTTGGCAACAATGGTAATTAAACTATCAACATAATGATCAAGTGCTGGATCAGGGTGTACGCTCATTGAAAACGATGCTCCTTCGATGATTTTATAAATGTCGGTATCGTCGAACGGAAACGTTGTCAGAAACTTACCTTCTTTTTTAGCGGCAAGGTTGAAATTTTCAATGCGCCCGGTTTCTTCGCACTTTTTGAACGAAGCGGGAATAGTTACCGTGCGGTTTACTTCAATTTTAGGCAACCAGAACTGGTCGTTGAGTGTCACTGCATTAAATGGTACGCCATTAATTGTATAATCTGCAATTTTTTGCTGAGAATAGCCTAATTTATAAAACACAAAAGATAGAAATACAAATGCTAAAGTTGCTTTTTTCATGATGTTATGTGTTCGTTAGTTTTGCCTTGCTATTATTCCTATATTTATTTGAATAATAAAGAATTAAACTCTTCTAGTTTCATCTTAAGCAGGTTGTGAAAGGTATGAATTTTAAAAGTAATAAATACACTTAAAACAAAAAGATAGAATTGAAACGGTAACAGATGAATAAAAGTATACAACGTGAAATTATTGATGCAACTAATATTACACAATAATCTCACGTTGTAAAAACTAACTAGTAATCAAAGAAAAAAAGAAGTAATATTTTTCAGGTATCTATTTATAGCTCGTTGTATTAGATTATCAAACACCCTTTTTATTACGATTGAATATTGTTTTCAATTTTACATGTTTGAAATTATTTGATTTGAAATGAGTGAACAGCCGAAACAGATTTGTTACCGGCTTTATCAGTTGTTATGACCTTCCAATAATAAGTTTTTCCGCTAGCAAGATTTTGTTTAGCTGTAGTCTCGCTTTGCGATGCTATAACCTGCGTTGATGCATCTGCGTTATCCAGAAATAAGGCGTACGTTGCGATATCGTTATCCGGATCGCTACCTGTCCACTGAAAAGTTATTTCTACAATAGCTGCTCCGTTTGTATTAATAATTGCATCAAGAGAAGGCGAAACCAGATCTGCTGGAAAGGGTGCGTAGTTACTCGAAGCTGTTCCCGACAAATAGAACTTCCATACATCACTGGTTGTTTTTCCGGCCGAGTTTATTGCAACTACATTCCACGAGTAGGGCATGTTCATATCAAGACTGGTAGTATACGATGTATTGTTTGTATTATAGCTCGTTATATTTTGTGTGTTAAGGTTTTGTATGTCTAAACGATAACTATCAGCTTTATTGGAATTCTTCCATATAAAAGTAACCGAAGCCAGATTTCCATTTATTGAAGAGCTTTTGAGACAAGCGGTATTGTTTGCAGGTGAGGACAATGTAACCGAGTCTGGCGGATAAACAGGTGTATCTTTACTTTCTTTATGACAACTATCAAATAATAGGATAGTTACAACGAAAGCCGTTATTATAAATAATTGTTTTGTTTGCATATTCTGAGCGTTTTTCTGCTTTTACCTTATGTTAATCTGTATAGAATTACTTAGCTATTTTTTTAACATTTTTACGGAACCATGAATCGTTGAACCGTCAATTTTTACGGTATAAATACCAGTGGACAGGCCACTTACATTGATAAGCACTTTTCTATCTGATTGAATAAAAAGGCTTTCTTTATACTGTATAGTTCCATTTATTGCAGTTATTTCTACGGTTACTACTTCATCTGTACCTGGTATTTTGATGGTAATTTGTCCGTCAGAAGGATTTGGAAAAAGGACTATCGATTCATTTTCGTCAAAGTCAATGATTTCATCGTACACTCCCTGGCATAGCTTATCTGTACGGATGTTAATCCGGTTTTTCCCTTTTTGCAAAGGAATATTTACAATATTTGATTGTGTAACTATTGTTTGGTCGTTTATAGACACATAATAGTTCTCGCCTCCGCTCAAGGAATATTGTGCAACAATGTTACTTGCAGCCTTCATCTTTAGTACGTTTAGTTCTTTAGGTTGAGAGATTACAACTGTAAAGTCTTGATGGAAGTCTGTTAATGAGGCTGCATTTAAACTAACATTGTATGATCCAGGAGCTAGGTCGGAAAACCTGCAAGAATTTGAAGCTGTGATAGTTTTACTATAATTACCCGAAGTAACAATGACCGTGTATGAATCAGGCAAGGTAAAGCTAATGTCTATAATGCCGTCGTTACTGTCACGGCAGGTACAGTTGGTGCCTTTGACTTTGCAGTTGGTGTTGCTTAATGTAAAATTAGCTATAAGAATACGCGATGAGTTAACAGTAAAACTGTAGCTTGTATTAGAGGAAACGATTGAGCCATTTTCTACCCATCCAGTAAAAGTGTATCCGGTTGACGGATTAGCTGTTAATGTACAAGAAGAGCCGTTGCTATAAATTCCACCTCCGGTTATTGTTCCACCTGCCGAAGAGTTGGAACTGATCAATATAACAGGATCTGTAATTGAGGGTTTTGAATAATCGTCGTTGTTTGTGACATAAACATCGTTGATTATAATACGAGAACCTCCTGCCGACCATATTCCTACAATGTAAGTATGTGACGGAGTGAATTTTGTAGTTGTTCCTGTTTTAGTTGAATTAGAAAGATTGATAACAGCCTGGTTATTAGAATTAAATGAAGACTCGGTAGCCGTTGTCCAGTAACTGTTTTCATCAAAAGCCCGAAAGGAGGTACTATTGGGAGTAGTATTGCCGAGTTTTGCTACCAGATATTTATAGTTGGACAAATCCAAGCCGTTATTATAACTCCATCCTCCAAAACCCCATTGTCCGGTAATCAGAGTGTGGGATGTTTCATCAAATGTTCCTGCTGCAAATATGGAAGGGTTAAATAAATCGTTTGTCAACGGAAAATAAGTTGAATGCACATTTAGCACAAGATTTTTAGCTTCTCCCATTCCTCCTTGAAAAGTTACCGTTACGGTTGCGTCACCGTTTGACTTGGCAATCAATAAACCGTTTTTAATAGTCAACATATTTGGGTTGGTATTCGCATAAGAGGAACAAAGTGTAACATCTTCGGAATGACCATCTTTATATATGGCTGTAATGGTAAAACTTTTGTTGCTTCCTGTCAGCAAAGTAATATCGGTCTTGTCTGCTTTTAATTCACTTAGTGTCAGAGCATCTTCTCTATATCCGGTAAACGAATTATCGAAAAACATATCTTCTGTGAAATTTTTTTCTGTCGAGAACCAATCGACATCTACATAACCCCCGGTTGCTAACGTTGCATAATTAAATATGCCAAATCTGTTTCCTACAAACACATCCAAATTATACTGCATGGTTAACGAGCCTACTAATGTATAGGTCTTATTATCTGTACTATAATAGAAGTCTGCCTGACTTGTTAAATAATTGGCGACAGCTCTTAAGTAAACGACACTATCGGTTATGAAGGCTCCAATTTGTTGTGTTTTTGTTCCGGAGTTTAAACTGAAAATATTTTTCTGTCCGTTTGTAACTTTTACACCGATAAAGGCATAAGGATCCTGAAATGCACATAATCCTGCAACATCTCCTTCGGCCATGTTGTTTATTTGCATTTTGATCGTTGCGTATGATAAATTCTGGTTAGAAGGAAAACCAAGAATTCGTTGTGTCAATGTGTTTTTTGCTTTTGTCAGACTGTCTGTTACATTGGCGGTATACAAACGAAGATATCCCGGTCGTTTTACAAGCGACCAATTTGAATTATCCGAATTGTGATTCCATTCCCATTGAGGTGATAATTTATAATCTCTGAAATTATCGTTTGTCGGAAGACTGGTAACCGGATATGATTTTCCAACATTTGGTTTAGAATAAGTGGTAACGTCTTTTCCGTTTACACCCACAATAGGCCAGTTATCAATCCATTTTACCGGTTGCAGATTAGGCAAGCGCCCATATGCACCTTTGTCGGCAAAGAGCATTGTCCACCATTCTCCGGTTTGCGTTTCAATCAAAGCTCCCTGATGAATACGATTGCTATTGAAAACTACTTTTTCATCATACGGGCCAAAGATTGAAGTTGATCGATAAGCTACCTGTGTAGCATAATATCCACCGGTTGTAGAATAGATGTAGTAATAGCCATTAATTTTATATAAATGGCTGCCTTCTGTTCCTGAATTATCGATGCCCGATTCGATTGTTCCGTACGATATCGCCTGGTCATTAACTACATTAAAATTAGAATCGAGTTGAGCTATATGTAGCTGATTTATACCATATACTATGTATATTTTATCATCGTCATCAATGAAGAGGCCTGCATCATAAAAAGAAGAAGCTAATTTTCTTTTAGTCCAAGGACCCTCAGGGCTGGTAGTGGTTAAAAGATAACTTCCCTCATTCAATGTATTGAAATGAAGATAGTAAGTGCCTTTATGGTATCTTAGGCTGCTTGCCCATTGTCCATGACCGTATCGATTGCAACCATCTAAATTATAGCACGATGTTGTTTCTATTTTTTCTAACGGGTTACTACAATACTCCCAGTTTACCAGATCATACGATTTTAATATAGTTGCACCGGGAAAGTTATGCATGGTAGTAGTTGACATGTAGTAAACATTACCTACACGTATAACATCGGGATCGGGAAAATCGCCAAAAACAACAGGATTGGTAAATGTTCCATCGCCATTATCACTGTGGCTCAGATAAGTATAATCAGGGCGGGGATAATTTACTTTGGCATAATCCTGAAACCAGTGAAAACAAGGCCAGGGACATGCCTGTGGATCGTTTAAAAAAGTAGTATCGTTAGGAGTTGCCACGTTTGCAGAGTCAAATTTTGCAAGCAGATCCGGACTGGTAAATACAAGCCAGCTGACATTCCCGGAATCATCTGTGATTTTTTTAAAATTAGCGCCAAATCCATATCCACCAGCTGTACCGGTACTGTCTTTTCCCCATGAGGAGTTGTATTTGGCTGGAGCCCAATCCATTTCTGTAATAACGATTGGTGCGATATTCGCTACGGGTTTTACCTGGCTGTCCCATCCTTTTTGAAAATTTGAATAACCTTGCCCGCTGCTGAACCAGCCAGGATACATATGAACAGCATATCCTATATTGTTACCTTCTATCGGATTAACGGCAAATCCTTGATATAATGCCTGATATCCTAAACCTGGTATCCAAAGAATATTGTCAGCACTGGAGCGAATAGTGTCGACGACGGTTTGGAAATATTTTTTCAGATTATCGAAATGTCCTTGTGTACCTGCTCCATAAGTACCATCGGTTCCGAGTATGTTTACAGGCTCGTTGGCCAGTTCAAACATGATGTTTGGGTTATTTTTCAATTTAGGATGTTGAGATACATAACCCCATACTTTTATAAGATATTGATTATAAGCATCTCCTACGGCAATTTTATCGGGGCAAACACCGGGAGGTCTCATAATAACATATAAACCTTTCGATATGGCATATTCAGCCATAGGAATAAAAACGCTGTCGAGAGCGGTTTTAAATCGGTCAAAATTAAATGCAGAAATATCATTTTCCCCGGAAACAGACACTCCCGGAGTATTTGACCAATACGGGTCCATGTGCATCCGAACAAAATTGGCTTTCCATCCGGCAGCCATGATTTTATTGATAATTCCTTTGTTATAACTTAAGCAACCTTTGATATCATAGTTGGTCCAATATTTTCCTTGTTCGTTGAACCATGGCGAATAAGTTTGGGCAAATCCATGCAAATTCACAATATTCCCGTGAGTGTCTTTCAGGTATCTGCCTTCAATATGTAATTTGGGAATAAGAGAGTCGGCCCAAATTGCAGTATTACATATAATTAGAAAAATAAAAATTAGCAGCGATCGTACAGTATTATTTTTCATACGTCTATGTTTTATTGGTTGATAATCAAAGCAAAACTTTCCCTATTAAAACAGAGGATCGCTTTATTGCTTAATTTTTATAAATAAATTGTTGGAAAAAGTTGTTAGCTTTTAAAGCAGAGTGGATTAAAGGATAAGTAAGTTGTAGCTAGAGGGAATATGGTATGAACAATATTTTCACAAATATGAAATAACTGAAATTTTTTTTAGGAAAGAGGTAAATTACTATAATCTTGCTATTCATCATATTATTAAATATTTAACAATGTGATGAATAGCAAGAGTTATGCTTTAATGATTATAATATGGAGTGAAGGTTTCAAATTTCTCATTTCTGTCTCTCATAACCAGGGTATCTGTCATGGTGTGATTTACAGAACCAGATGTGAAATTATATTTAAGATAGAGAACATCTCTCTTTTCATTTCCCCATCCATCTCCATTTTTTACGTATTTGCCATTACCGTTAACCGAATAGGTTGTTGCGGAAGCCGGATTAGAAATCGTACAATTGCCTTTATCATCAAAAGTAAGTAACATTTGAAAAGGTATATTCAAATTACCTTTTACTTTCGAATTCAGTGTGATATAAAGTTCATGTAACGATTTTGTTGCAACTGTAGAAACAACCTGATCGTATTCCACATATTTTTGGTGGTAGGTTACAGTTGTATCTGCTCCACTTTCAATTCCTCTACGCAAGTATGTTGCATCCCACGGATTCTTGTATTTCACCGCATAAAGTACATAATCTTTAGGTAAAGTTGACCAATCGGAAGCTATAAAGGGATTCGGATTGGATACCAGCGCTTTTCCTCTTAAAATAGAATCGGCGTTGGTTGCTTTTGTGATTCGCAAAGGAATTATATAAGTATTGGTAACAGAGAGAGGATCTGCAAAAAATGCATCTGTTAACTGAACTTTTACACCTCCCATTACAGAACCGGCAGGGATTATGATTTGAGATGAAGCAAGGTTATAGTAATTAGAAGGCATCGGAAGTATCTTATTGCCAGATGCATCTGTAAATGTTAATTTATCACATAATGAATTATCTACAGAAATATCTAATGTACGATTCTCGCTGTTACTGTATACACCTCCCATTGTTGCATAAATCATACATTGATGTGCGGTGTCTATCGAATTGTCATAAGCATAATCGGACCCAAGAATAAGCGTTCTTACAGGCGATTGATATGCAAAATACACGGAGGTATATTTATAATCGGGGAACTCAACGTCTTGATTTTTACATGAAGACATTAAGAACAGTCCTACGAGAAATACAAGAAATATATTTTTCATTTTCATTTAGATTTAAGCATGTTAAAAATTACCAACCTGTATTTTGCATCAAACCCCATTTCACAACTTCTGAATAAGGTAATGGTCCGTAATACATATAATCGTTGTATTTTCTGGGTTCAACCGTAATGCTATTCAAATTACTGTTTGCATCAATTGATATTCCTTTGGCTGCATCTGTAATATTTTCTTTCCATCTGCGAAGATCCCAGAAACGAAAGCCTTCGAAACATAATTCTAATCTACGTTCGTTATGAATTAAGGTTCGCATTTCTTCTTTAGTTGAAATTGAGGCTAAGTAATTATCAGGTTGAGAAATACCGGCTCTTTTCCGTAAAGCTGCAATAACGTTTCGGGCCGAATAACCATGAGAGCCTGTACCATCAGGACCCCAAGCTTCGTTTGCTGCTTCAGCGTAAGTGAGGAATATTTCGGTGTAACGGATACGGGGAACATAATGTGTCTGTCCGGTTGAATTGGTAGGATTAAGGTTAACATCTTCACGTAGCAGTTTTCGCATATAATAACCTGTTCGGGTTGATGTAGAGATAGCATTTAATCCATCATCTGTTTTCCCTGTCTGCGTATAAATTGGAGAATTACCTGGTCCTTCTGAACTTCCGTTAACTACAATGTACATCGCTAAACGGGGATCTCGACCTTCATAAGGTTTAAGAGGATTGTAATTACTATTAAGATCAGAAATCGGGTATCCGTTAGCCATGGGGAAAGCATCAACTAAATTTTGAGTTGGGTTTACTTTTCCTTTTCCAAAAAGAGTAGGCGGATAGTTGTCGGTTTCCAGACTATTAGTATTGGTGCTGACATTTGTTCTCCAAAGAATTTCTTGCGGATTAGCGCCATTAGCCACGCTATTTATTTCTGAAGCATTCTTTTGAGAATACCAGTAACAGCCATTATTAGCCATTCCTGAAACACCACCGATTAAATCCAATACACCAGCTGCATCATCAGCTGCTTTCTCCCATGTAATGGAAGTACCTTGCTTAAATGCAGGGCTTGCGGCTAACAAAGATACTTTAGCTCTGATCGCTTTAATGATACGGGCGCTTAAACGTTGACGGTTGTAAGCTCCAAATACACGGTTGTAATCAGAAACTGAAGTTTTGTTTGCGTATTTTGACGGTATCTGTCCTGATGATGTTATGTCTTCAAAGTCAAGAGGAAGATAACTTTCAGCTGAAGTCAAATCACTGTAAATTTGCTGAATACATTCTTCAAAAGTGTTACGCGGCAGTTTGAAATTCGAAGAACCATCTTGTGGTTCGGTAAGGATGGGAACTCCCAGAAGTTGGCCATTAGACCATCCTCCGTGAGCCTGAAGCAGGTAATACATGAAAAGTGCTCGTAAGCCATATGCTTCACCTTTCATACGATCGTTGAACATTTCATTGACATATTGACCCGTAGTTGCCCATTGTACCTTATCAGACTGAGCTAACAATATATTTAAGTATTGAATAGCAGTGTAAGAGTTTGTCCATTGATCCATTGGGTTATTAATAGATGACCAAGAACCCGTAGCCATTTGTAAAAAGTTGTTTGTCTTTTCATTAGAAACGGCGTCGTCGGTAGCTACATCGTTAAAAGAGTAGCTTCCTGAGGGTAATTTTATATAACCGTTAAGTAAAAGACCTTCTGCAAATGCTGCATCGGAGTATATTCTGTCAAGTGTGCTATTGTTTTGGTCGGCAGGCATGAGTTCGTCTGAACAGCCGGACAAAATCATAGTCGAAACTATAAATAAGAACAGTGTTTTTTTCATGTAATTAAAGTTTACTTTTACAGATAAAATATGAAATGCCATAAATAATTGTAAAACAATATTTTATTAGCGGAATTTCATATTTAAATTTTATTACACATTTTAAAATTCAGCCTTAACACCGATGTTGTAAAAACGTGTCTGAGGCATAGTTCCAATATTCAGTTCCATAATTTTTCTGTTTTTGGCAATTGTCAGCAAATCATTTCCACTGATATAGACATTAATATCCTTGAAAAAGGATCCGGTGAGAATACTTCTGGGAAGAGTATAAGTTAACTGAACCTTAGAGAGATTAATACGGTCGGTACTATAAGCCCAATAGTCGGAGTAGCGGAAATTATTAGCACTGCTAAGTGTTGTTAATTCAGGGTAAGTAGCCGTATTTTTTGTTGCTTCTGTCCAACTGTTGCGAACAACGGCTGAATATTTTTGATTTCCATATACCCAGTAGTAATTATTGGTTTTAACTCCGGTTCCACCAAAAGCTCCGGTTCCCAATGCAAAGAATGTGAAGTTTTTCCACTGAACAGTAAGATTCAATCCGCATGTAAACGGGCTGCCCCAGCGGCCAATCATTACTTCATCTTTTTCATCGATAACACCGTCTCCGTTTTGATCTTTATATTTAATATCGCCAGGTTTAACCGTGCTAAATTTCTGTGTTGGATGGTTGTCTATTTCGCTCTGGTCGGCGAAAAGACCTTCACTCTGTAATCCGAAAATAGCATCAACTGATTTACCTGCACGATTGCGATATTTGTCAGTGTATAACTCATCGCGTTTTAAAGCTTTAGTTGAGACATAAGTTCCGGCAGCTCCGATAATCAGATTAACCTCTCCAACTTTTTCCTTTAAATTAACCTGAAAATCAATACCTTGGTAACGATTCGCAGCATAATTGGTGTAAGGAACAAATGAAGAAGTTGGATAACTGGTGTTGAAATAATTAGGATACTGATTTACATTTTGTCCAGGAATTCCGGTTTTTTTGATATAAAAAGCAGAGACCTGTGCTTCAAGTTTGTTGTCAAACAAGCTTGCTTCTGCTCCAATGTTGAGTTCTTTTCTTTTAGCATAAGTCAGATTTCTATTCTCGCCACGAGAGATTGAAGTGGCTGAATTACTATAGGTTCCGTCATGCCACGAAAAACCGTAAGAGGAGTAATAAAGGGCATTATACATATAGTAATCGTTAACTCCAAAATCCAGATCAGTATTCAGAATACCTGCAGATGCGGATACTTTCAATCGGTTTACAACGCTCGAACCTTTTAAGAAATTTTCTTCGCTTAACAACCAGCCCAAGCTTAAGGTTGGAGAGAAAGCAACGCGTGTTCTTGCCGGAAGTTTGGTCGAATTAACAACAGCTCCGCTAAAATCGGCATAGTACCTATGATCGTAATTATAACCTAATTGGATGCCTAAATTGCTATTGGTACGATTTTGAAAATCTCCGGATTGACGACGCGATAGACCTGATGCTATCAACATTGCCGATACATTATGTACCTGATTAAAACTATTTAAATAATCCAGATGTACATTGAAGTCAAAAATCTGATCATTCCATGTGTTGCCAATGTAATGACTTCCATTGTGCGTGTCTTTATTGTATGATTTCAGATCAGTTATGGAATCTCCGTTGGTGCTCCAGGTTGGTTGATAAATCGCATAAGTATAGCTAACAGAGTCAGTGTATGAATTGGCATAATCAACCCCTATCTGTCCGTGTAAAGAGAGACCTTTTAAAACATTCTTAAGATCAACGTCTACGCCTGATGAATATTGAAAATTACGGTTTGTATTTGTTTTATATCCGGCAGCATAAACATCAGCAATAGGATTAGTGAGATACTGTTGAGAACCTCCCAGCAAATAAGTACCATCAATAATATTATGGCTGTTGGTAATAAAGGTATGTGCATTTGTTGCATTACTGGCAATCATATCGATCGGAATCAACGGTGCAAAATAATTTGGATGCAGCGTTGTTGCATTATTCCAGTAATTACCTAAAGGTTGGCGCGAATTGTTGAAGATTGTAGAAACATTAATGTAAGAACTGATCAGATCATTAAGTTTCAAATCTATATTTCCGCGTACGTTTAAGCGTGAAGTATTATCATTCTTGCCTTCGCCAAAATTGATCAATGAATTTTGGTTCTGATAACCAACTAAAGTATAAAAGTGGGCACGTTCAGAACCTCCTGAAAATTCGGCATTTGCAGAATAGTTGTTGTACAACTTGCGCAGATAATCTGATGAATAATAATCTACATCCGGATAACGATATGGATTGGTATGCGAAGCAGAATTACTGATTGTTGTGTTATCGAAGCTGGCAGGCAAACCATCGTTGGCACAAGCCTGATTGTAGTAAGTCATATATTCGGCAGAGCCTAAATATTCGGGATAAGATTTTGGTACGAATATTCCTGCGTTTACACGAACCGTTTTTTTCAGATTTCCTACCTGACCGCGTTTGGTTGTAATTAAAATTACACCGTTGGCGGCCCGACTGCCATAGAGCGCAATTGCGTTAACTCCTTTCAGAAATGTAATCTGATCAATTTCAGAAGTAATAACATCGGTAACTGCACGAGGAACCCCATCGACCAATACTAAAGCTGATCCTAAGCTCCACAAGTTGTTACCTCCTATAAACGCTTCAGCTCCCTCTAGCGGGTAAGTTCCATAGTGTTTGTCTAAATATTTAGACGGGTTTAAAACGGAAATGGCTCCTGATAAATCTTTGGTTGCAACAGTTCTGTAGGCCACATGTACCGAGGAATCGTTTATTTCCGTTTTATGTGACAAAGAATCTATTTTATTGTTTTGTAATTGTTTATCAGTAATTTGTCCTGCAACCTTGGTAAAGAAACCTATGCCTATTCCGCATAATATTATTCCTATTCTTATAAGTTTCATTTTGTTTCTTTTTAAGTTTAGAAAATTCTCATTTACCATCCTGGATTTTGACCAAATGATGGATAGAGGTAAACATCGTTAGTAGGCAACGGCAACCAATAAGCTCTATCGGTAAAGACACGGGTTAGAATAACCCTTTCTGTCATGTTAATTGGTTCAGGTTTGCCATTTTGACCCATAGTTGTTCCTCGGTCAAAATCAATTGCCGTTTTTTCCAGATATTTTTTGTTACTCCATAACATCCAGCGGCGCAAGTCATTATAACGAATGTCTGCTTCAAACGAGAGTTCTACAGCTCGTTCACGGATAAGTTCATTCATGAATTTATCTTTGTCTGCAACGTATTTTGATGCAACATTACCAGTACCACAGCGCGAACGAATTATATTTAAAGCTGCTTCGGGTGTAATATAGCCGGGTCCGGTACTGGTTGCCGATCCGTATCCTTGCAATACAGCTTCGGCATACATCAGATATACATCGGGTAAACGCATATAAGCCAAATGCATATAGTTATTGCCAGCCCACCAGTTTGGATAACCGTCTATATCATTGCAGGTCATGGGGATGAACTTTCTTAACAAATAGCCAGTACGGCTGCATTGTGTTTCACTACGACATGCTCCTCCTGTGTATAGAGCTGCGTAACGATATTGTTCTTTATTAGCAGGAGCTGATCCTTTAATTACCTGATCTCCATCAATTACTATATCGTTATAGAAACGAGGATCTCGGTTAGACCATGGGTCTTGAGGATTGTATCCCGATTCAGGATCATCAATTGGTAAACCGTTGGCCATTCCGTAGTTTTCTACATATCGAGCATTTGGCGATACATAACCTGCACCAATAGAGGCCGGAGTAAATATATTAGATGGACCCCAGGGACAACCATTAAAACCGGCATTATAAACCTCGCTCATAAAAATGGCTTCGGGATAACCTGGTATAATGTTGCTTCCGTTTGAATAGAACAGAGAAGAATATTTGTTAAAAGGAACCAGATGATGGAAACTTTCGCCACTATCTACATATTTCAGCATTTCGGCAAATGCAGATGCAGCTTTTTTGCAATAATCAGTATTATAGGTTGCACTACCTGTCGATTCTTTATTCATCAGAGGACTACCTGCGTAGAGGTAATCTTTACCTAAATAAGCTAAAGCTGTTATTTTGGTAATGCGAAGTTGGTTTTTGCCTGAAGTAGCTTCGCCTGTTATTGTTTTATCCCAGTCTACAGGCAAAAGATCGGCGGCTGCTCTTAAATCTTTTGCTACAGAATCGGCAGTTTGCTGATAAGTCAGACGAGGAAATTCTAATTTTTCGGATGAAGATAATTCATGACTGATGTAAGGCAATCCACCAAAATAGGTCATTAGTTCAAAATGAAACCATGCGCGGAAAAATAACAACTGACCTTTGATCAGATTTTTTTCTTCGGCAGTTCCTGTAAGCTTATCTAAATTTTCTAATCCTAAGTTGGCTTTACGAATACCATACCATGCATTATTCCACAACCCTTTAGTTGGAGGAAATCCTCCCATCGCAGTGTTGACAGAACCGGTATAAAGCCAAGATGTAACCCATGACATCCAGCCCCAATAATCACCTTTATCGAAGTGATCATCAGTCCAGGATCCACCTACACTGTTTATAGCTTCATCACCCATTAACCAACTGTCTCCCCAAGTTGTAGAAGTATAGTCGGGTACACAGCTATATAATTCTTCTGTAAATCCTTGAAAATTAGTAAAATTAATAAATGCATCTGTTGAAGAGACTGTCGCTTCAGGAGCTTCATCCAAATATTTCTTGCATGAGCTTAATCCTATTATTACTAGAAGGATTAGAAAACTTTCAGTTATATTTAAATATCTTTTCATGTGCCTGTTTTTTAGAAAGTTACATTTAAACCTAAATTAACACGCCTCACGGTAGGATATGCGGTAGAATTTCCCATATTCACTTCCCGGTCATCGGGCATTTTTGTCCATAAGAGCAAATTGTCTCCGTTCAGGTAAATGCGGAGAGAATTAATACCAACTTCTTTAAGAGCGTCTTGTTTAAATGTATATGCGATTTCAACATTCTTTAAACGGAGGTATGACCCATCGTATAAATAGAGCGTTGATCCGGAATAATAATCCATGTGAGAGTTCCATCTTGGCAAAGGAGAGCTGGCGGTGGTATTATCTTTAGACCAGTAAGATCCTTGTTTGTAAACGTTGTCCAGATTGCTCGAAAAGCTCTTCAGTTCCAGATAACGGTTGCAGTTGTTAACACCATAGAATTGTAATAACAAACTGAAACCTTTCCATTCGCAACCTATTGTAGCATTGTAGGTATTTTGAGGAGTTTCGGGATAGCCGTATGGAGCTTGGTCTTTATTGTCAATCACACCATCTGCGTTATAGTCAATTACATTGAGCGTACCAGGTAATTTTTCGTTGTCATAAGTGTTAAGTTTGGTACTTCCATAAACCTGATCCCAATTGTTATAATAGCCGTTGGTCACGTAAGAATAATTTTGACCGATTGATTTTCCTTCTTTTTTCTGGTATTCATCTTTTAACTGAGGATCATCGGCTTCAATTATTTTGTTTACACTGTGAGACATGTTGAAATCTCCCCATACTCTGAGGTTTTTGTTCAATTGTTTATTTACGCGAAGGCTTATTTCATAACCATGAGCACGTACTTTACCCAAATTGGCAGTGGCAGGGGTTGTTCCAAAATACGACGGAACAGCTCTTGATCCTCCGTCCAGAAGGATATCGGTGCGGTAATCGTGAAAGAAATCTACACTACCAGCAAATAAACCCCCAAGAAAAGCGTAGTCAATACCTAAATTCTTTTTCGTTACTTTTTCCCAGTGAATATCTGTATTTCCTTCTGATTTTACATACCACCATGCATATGGGCTTGAACCTCCGGTAGTTGATAAGCTGGCATTACCACCGTATCCCCATTGTGTCATATAAAGCCAACGGTTATTAGAAGAGGATGCGTAATTGTCACTTCCTACTTGTCCCCATGAAGCACGTAACTTTAATACATTCAGGAATTTGATGTTTTTCATGAATTTTTCTTCGGTAATCATCCACCCTAATGCTGTTGAAGGGAAAAAGGCAAAACGGTGATCTGAGCTAAATCTTTCAGATCCATTATATGCACCATTGACTTCGATAAAATATTTAGATGCATAATCATACGTGAATCGGCCAACCCAGTCTTCACGTAAGTAAGGAAAATCATTACCTGATGCATAATTATCACGACTGAATAATCCCATTCCTGTTACGTTATGCTCGCCAAATTTCTGAGCATAGTTCATTTGAACCTGATAGTACAATTTGCGGAATGTAGCCGCATTATTTGCTGCATCTGTATTTGTTCCCCAGTGGTATGGGATCCAGTCAAACTGATTAGTACCCAGATATCTACTGTACTTAACAACACCTGTAACAGGATCAATGTATTTTTCCTGAACAGAGCCATCGTCATAAATACCACCAACAGAGACAAATGTATTATCAAAGGAAAGGGTTCCTTTTACGGATAATCCTTTTAAGATCATTCCAAGATCCTGTGACAGTGTGTAGTCTGTATTTATCTGTTTTGTAGTCGTTTTTCTAACACCATTGTTAGCAAGTGTGCTTGCAGAGTTAATGGTTGCTACCGTGTTGGGTGGATAGTATCCCCATGACCCGTCGGAATAGCGGGGGTAATAAACATCAGGGGGAACACTGTATATACTTTGCCAGATACGATATTCCCAGGCATCTTGTCCATAAGCATCTTGCTTTACCCCGTAAGAACCAGCCAAATTGGCCGAAAATACTGTTGTTTTTGTTAAATTAATATCGACGTTACTTCTTACGTTCCAGCGTTGATATCCATATCCCGGGTCGTATGTTTTTCCATTATCCCAGTGCTTCAGAATATCCGATTCATCCTGATAATCGATAGAAGTAAAGTATTTTACAAATTGAGTTCCGCCCGATATATTTAAACTTGCGTTATGATCCATGGTAAATTTCTTAACCAGTGCATCTTGCCAGTCAATGTTTGGATATAATTCAGCTTGTGCCTGACTGCTTGGATTACGATATTTATATAGTTCGCTGTAAGGCGTATATTTTCCCCATCCTGAAGGGTAAAGTCCTAATTCTCGCTCTATTGATAAATCGCGATAACGTAGTGCATCATATGCGTCATATTTGGTTGCAAGTTTGGAAGGCATCTTCATCGTATTGTTGATGGTAACACGGATATTTGCTTTTCCTTCTTGTCCTCGTTTTGTTGTGATCAGGATTACTCCATTTGCACCTTTTACTCCATATACTGCTGTTGCCGATGCATCTTTCAAAACGGAAATATTTTCGACGGAACTAATGTCAACGCTAGACATGTCTCGTTCAATACCATCGACTAATACCAATGGGTCTGAATTATTCCAGGTACTTGAGCCTCGGATATAAATTTTTGGAGATTCATTTCCGGGAGATCCGGTTGTGGAAACCGTAATAACTCCGGGTAGTGCACCTGTTAAGGCAGATCCTATGTTTGAAACACCTCCTGCTCTTTCAAGTACATCTCCTTTTGTCTGAACAATAGAACCTACAACACTGGCTTTTTTCTGTTGTCCATAACCAACGACAACAACTTCATCAAGTTTTTTTACTTCCGAAATAAGTTTTACGTTAACTGCATTTTGTCCCGAAAGAGCAACTCTTTCATTATTATAGCCAATAAAAGAAAAGATTAAAATGGCATTTGGCTTTGTGACATTAATGGAAAACTTTCCGTTAACATCTGTCGAAACGCCAACGGTGGTTCCTTCTACGACAACATTAACACCGGGCATTGCTTCGCCCGTAGCGGCATCAATAACAGATCCTGTAATCTTTTGTTTTTGCCTAACTTCCTCATTATCTGTATTTACTACATTATTATTGTTGTTTTCTACGACAGGAGAAATGACGACTAGATTGTTATCAAACACTTTGTATTTGACATTCTTGTTATCAAACAGTTGGTTAAGAACTTCTTCAACGGTTTTGTTAGTAAACTGAATGTTTACTTTACGCGAATCGTCTATCTGTTCATTAAAATAAAAAAATTTGTATTTAGACTGCTTTTCAATCTCATCAAATACCTGACGGATTGTCGAACCTTTTGAGCTCAGGTTAAGTTTTGTAGCCTGAGAGTAAACCGACGCGTTTACCGATAAGGTTCCTAACAGAATAAGCATGGCTGCTAGCTTCATCGTTCGCAACAGTTTTGTTAGTTTTTGCTGAAATGAACCTTTTGTTAGTAGTTTTTTGTTCATAACTTTACAATGTATTATTATACTTAAGGTTAATGCCTTGTAGTTAGCGCTACGTGGCATCAAAAAAACTTAGGTTGGCCGATGGATGTTAGCGCATCTGTCGGCTTTTTTGTTTGTATAGTAATTATGTCATAGGCTGTTACTTTTTAGTTAGTCTTGTGCTTTTTGCTTATAATTATCTGATTATGATCCAATGTATAACTAATCGGTAATGTATATTTTATAATATTCATTACATCAGTAATAGATTCATTTTGAATGATTCCGTTAAAATGAAAGGTTTTTATCTCTTTATCTTTTATGGTTATCGATACGCCATATTTCCTTTCAAGCTTAATTACAAGCGATTCAAACGGCTCATTTCTGAAAATAAGTTTATCTTCTTTCCATGAAGAGTATAGTGTCGGATCGTTTTCGGTCGATACTTCCATTCTCTTTTCGGATTTATTGAAAGTCGCTCTTTGCTTGGGAACAAGTCGGGTTTCATAAATATTTTTTCCTTCAGTTCTTTCTACCAGTAGTGAACCTCTTTCTAATGTTGTTTCTATATATTTTTCAGATGAATAAGCTTTTACATTAAATGCGGTTCCTAATACTTTAACAGACAAATTATTACCTGTTTTTATTATAAATGGAAGGTTTTTATTTTTGTGAACATCAAAATAAGCTTCACCCTCAAGCTTTAAGTCTCGATTTTGTTTATTGAAACTGCTGCTGTACCGGATAGAACTGTTTGAATTTAACCAGACATTCGTGCCATCGGGTAATACTACCTTCGATTTTGAACCATTAGGAGCCATTACTTCAGTAATGACATCAGAGTTTATTACCTGTTTTTTAGGTATTATTTTATTTACTAAAAACCCTAAACTAAAGGAAATTATGATACTTGCAGCAACTTTATAGAAAGTTGAATTTTTCCAGAAAGGAATTCTGATTTTACGCTTAGTTAACTCAAGTTTATGCCTTACGTTTTCAAAAGCTTTCTTTGAGTCGAACGGATTGGTTTTGTCAGGTTTTGCGGTTGCAATCCAAATGTCGCTTATTTCGTCGAAGGCTCGTTTATTTTCTTCACTTTCATTAAGCCACAAAACGAGTGTAGTTTCTTCTGCACTGTTTGTTAATCCCTTAATATGCTTGATGATAATATCGAAGACTCCTTCGTTCATAGTTAGTATCTGATTCTATTTCTGCATTTATCTGTGATAGGACAGTTATGATTTGGAAAAAGGTGACAAGGATGTAATTATTTTTCAAATAAATTTCAAAAAAGTTCATTATGTTTTGATTAATAATTAATTAACAAAACGAAAAAGATGAGGAAAGATGAGAATCAGGGCAGGCATATATTTTCTTAAATCAGTACGCAGTTTTATAACAGCTCGCTGAAGCTGTGTTTTTACGGTATTTATCGAAATTCCTAGTTTTTCAGCAGCTTCAGCGTAAGTCAGATTTTCGAAACGGCAAAGCAAAAATACTTCTCGGCATTGACCAGGAAGAGCGTTTATAGCTGCATTTATCTCATTTTCAATTTCCTGACTTAATAAATTTGCAATAGGATAGCTATTTGAGAGTGGAGCAAAAATCAGGCTTTGTTCGTAATTTTGTTGAGTTTCGGCGATATAATTTTGTTTTATCTTATTGTGAGCAATGTTGTTTTGGCAACTATTGTGAACCGCTCTATAGAGATATGCATTAACCGAAAGTTGGATTTGAATGGTTTCCTTTTCTTCCCAAAGCTTGACAAATACTTCTTGAACAACCTCTTCCGAAATAGTTTTATCTCTTATAATGCTGTAAGCGTAGGTACATAATTTTTCATAAAAAGCATGAAAAAGATATTCATAAGCTTTTTCGTCATTCTCTTTTATCCTTTGAAACAGAGCATTATATGATATATTTTTCATATTAGAAGAGGGGATTGCAGGCTGGCATAAATTAAGCGTAAAACATACATTTATGTCAGGATGTAAAGGTATTCAGCTATTTCCCATAAAAAAAGTAAAAAGCACAGGTTAATACCTGTGCTTTTTACTTTTTTATGAAATAAGCTACACTTCTAAATTAATGAAGACACCTAATTAAGGTTCAATCACCTTTTTATTAATGACATAAGGACGTATTATTAAGCGAAGAGCTTTGTCGTATGTGATGTAACTGTATATCCAGGAGAATAATACGGCAACTTTGCTGCGAAAGCCTACAAGGTATAAGAGGTGAATAAACATCCATGTTACCCAGGCCATAAAACCTCCAAAATGGATGAACGATACATCTACAACAGCTTTGTTAATGCCAACAGTTGCCATAGATCCTTTATCGAAATAGCTGAAAGGAATCATTGGCTTGTTATTCAGTACGCTAATTAAATTTTTAGCTAAATGTTTGCCGTGCTGAATGGCCGCAGGGGCAACCATCGGGAGTCCTCTGGGGAATTTTTCAGTGGTATGATTTGCTATATCACCAATGGCAAAAATATTATTGTATCCTTTAACATGGTTGTATTCATCAACTTCCAAACGGGCGTTTGGAAGGATTGCTTCTGCATTAATTCCTTCAGGATATTGACTTTTTACTCCGGCTGACCATATTACAGTATCAGTATAAAACATATCTCCGTTACGCAAAACTAACTGAGAATCAGTGTACTTTAAAACAGTAGAGTTTAAATGTACGTTAACTCCCATTCCTTGTAAATATTTTAATGCTTTTTCCGACGATTTTTCGCTCATTGCCAGGAGCAACCTTGGAGCTGCTTCGTAGAGGTTAATGTTCATCCGGTCAAAATTCATGTGAGGATAATCGTGCGGTAAAATGTACCGTTTCATTTCTGCTAATGCCCCGGCTGTTTCCACACCAGTAGGACCACCTCCTACAATCGCAATGTTAATCAGCCTTTCAGCACGTTGAGAGTCATTCGTAAGATAAGCTTTTTCAAGATTTTGCAGAATGTAGCTTCTTAGATTCAATGCATCTGGAACCGATTTTAGCGGCATCATCAGGTTACTGGAAGGTGTTAAACCATAGAAGTTTGTTGTACTACCTGTTGCTAGAACAAGATAATCGTAAGTGAAGTTTCCAACACTGGTTTCAATCTCATTTGCTTCAGCGTTAATGGATTGAACTTCGGCCATACAAAAATGGATATTCTTAGATTTACGGAAAATACGACGCACCGGATATGCAATGGATCCGGACTCTAAACCGCCTGTTGCAACCTGATATAAAAGAGGTTGAAATGCGTGGTAATTGTTTTTGTCAATGAGCGTTACATCGTAATTCGATTTATTCAATCCATTGGCAAGGTTAATTCCACCAAAACCTGCTCCGATTATCAGAACTTTCTTTTGTTCTGAGTCCATCCCTGTTTTCATTACCATTCTCCTTATATACAGTTTTATACGTCTTTCTTTTTATTAATTGTAAAGCTAGTCATTATTTAGATTTATTTTAAATAAACTGCTCTAAAAAAAACAATAGCGTGAATATTTTCACAAATATTAATAAAACAATAGCATATACCTTTTTGGGTAATGCTTTATCTGAAAAGACTAATTTTTGTTGTTACCTTAATTTGACGAAAATCAAATTAAATATTTGCTTCAAGTAGAGACATTGAAAGCAAATGCTGTAGATTGTACTAATAAACTGATAACTGAAACCGTTAATCAAACAACGTGAAAGAGTTGCTCGATCTTTGTCTTTTCTCGAAATTACTTTTGTTTTATTTCTTCGCAAAAATACAGATATTCATTCTATTTCTATAGTTAATACTTAATAATTGGGATTTTTTTATAGAAAATAGAGTTTTTTTCAGTAAAAATTGCAAAATGTTAGCATTTAGATTTTCTGTTTGCCAATATTATCAATAGTTGCAATTGAAGAAATCTAAAAACCGAATATCCATAAAAACGTTAGCATGATAACAAATCCGGAAATAAATCCGGAATAAACCTGAGCAGGAGAGTGAGCATTAAGATAAAGACGGGCACTTGCAACAAGGCCAGAGAGGAGCAAAGATGCAATGACCCAGAATGCTGAAACGCCTGGATTTGTGTAGTATAAAAGAGTTACGATACCTGCAAGTCCGCCAAGACTCATGGCATGTAAACTCATTTTCCAGCGAAGCATAACCAGCAGATTTACAAGCACAAGTAAAGCACCTCCCAATACATACGAAGGAACAATTGCCGGAACCGGAAAACGCCGTAACGTTAGGTAGGTCATGATGTAGAGAACAAAGCTTACGGCTAAAGGGATATAACGTTCTTCCCGTTCTTCCATCTGGTAGCTTCGTATGAGTTTAAAATAGCGAAAAAAAGGAATAAGCGAAGCTGGGAGCAGAACCATTCCGACGGCGATAATCAGAAACAGAAAAATTTTACCTTTTATATGAAGTAAAGAGAGAAGTAAATCGTTGTTTAACAGAAAGTAAAAGCTATAAAGCGGAATGAGAATAGGATGAAAAACAACAGAAATATATTGGGCTATTTTTTTATACATTAGTCTGGTTCTTAAGCTGTTTAGAGTTCTTTTCGAAGTCTGGCAACAGGAATGTTAAGTTGTTCCCGATATTTTGCCACCGTTCGACGGGCAATAGGGTATCCTTTCTCTTTCAAGATATCAGCCAATGCATCGTCGGTAACAGGTTTACTTTTGTCTTCGGCTTCAACACAATCTTGCAGGATACGTTTTATTTCGCGGGTCGAAACTTCTTCTCCGCTATCGTTTTGCATTCCTTCGGAGAAAAATGATTTGAGAGGAAAAATACCAAAGTGTGTTTGTATGTATTTGCTGTTGGCCACACGCGAAACGGTCGAAATATCAAGTCCGGTACGGTCTGCAATATCTTTCAGAATCATAGGACGAAGCCGGGTTTCGTCACCGTCAACAAAATATTCATGCTGAAAGTCGAGTATTGCCTGCATGGTGTGTAACAACGTATTGTGACGTTGTTTAATGGCATCGATAAACCAACGAGCTGAATCCAATTTTTGCTTGACAAAATTAACGAGCTCTTTTTGTTCGCGGGTACTGCCGCTTTTATTGGCCGAATAGGCCTCAATTACATCGTTATAAGTGTTGCTGAGACGTAGTTCGGGGACATTGCGCGAGTTAAGGCTGAGGCTGAATTCACCATCTTTAAAATCGAGTACAAAATCTGGAATTACATGTCCCGATTCTTTCGTCATAGGATCGTTAAAAGCACTGCCTGGTTTGGGATTACATTTCAAAATCTCATCCATAGCTGCTTTAAGTTCCTTGCTGTCAATGTTTAGCTTTTGTTGTATTTTATCGAAATGCTTGCGCGTAAATTCTTCGAATGTATAAGTGAGAATGCGGATTGCAACCTCTATTTCGTGAATGGACTTATCCCGGGCATTCATTTGCAACAGAAGGCACTCACGTAAATCGCGCGCACCAACGCCTATTGGATCGAAATCCTGTATAATTTTAAGAACATCAGCAAGTTCACTTACAGATGTTTCTACATTTTGTAAAAAGGCAACATCATCAACGATAGCGTCGAGGTCGCGTCTTAAATAACCATCTTCGTCAATATTACCAATCAGATATTCAGCAAGTTGTTCTTGTTTCTCAGAGAGATCCCTCAATCCCAACTGGCTTTTCAATGTTTCATGAAAAGTAGAACCCGACGAGAAAGGAATTTCTTCACGCTTATCGTCAGCCGAATAATTATTGGACGACAAACGATAATTAGGAACATCTTCGTCATTCAGATAATCTTCCAGCGTAAATTCATCAGGATCAGATCCCGGAGTTTCTTCAGGCATAGGTTCAATCTCAATATCTTCAGAGGGTTCGTTTGAAGACGATTCTTCCAGCAAAGGATTCTCCTCCAGCTCTTTTTTAATGCGTTGTTCGAGCTGCATCGTCGGAATCTCGAGCAGTTTTATCATTTGAATTTGCTGCGGCGAGAGCTTCTGGAGGAGCTTTTGCTGTAACTTCTGATTGAGCATACCGATTGTTTCTTAGAATTCGGCGTTTTTAGGAGTACGAGGGAACGGAATTACGTCACGGATGTTACCCATACCGGTAACGAACAACATAAGTCGCTCAAAACCAAGACCGAATCCACTGTGTGGAGCTGTTCCGTATTGGCGGGTTTCGAGATACCACCAAAGATCTTTTATCGGAATATTCAATTCTTCAACACGGCTGAGAAGTTTGTCGTAGTTTTCTTCGCGCTGCGAACCACCGATAATTTCGCCGATACGAGGGAATAAAACATCCATAGCACGAACGGTTTTGCCATCGTCATTTTGCTTCATGTAAAAGGCTTTAATATCTTTAGGATAATCGGTAAGAATTACGGGACACTGAAAATGTTTTTCAACCAAATAGCGTTCGTGTTCAGATTGAAGATCGACACCCCAGAATACTGGGAATTCAAATTTCTGGCCTGAAGCAAGTAATATTTCAACAGCCTTTGTGTAAGGCAAACGTTCGAATTTATTGGCAACGACAAATTCGAGACGCGAAATAAGTTCCTTGTCATACATTTCATTGAGGAACTTAAGGTCGTCAGCACAGTTGTCGAGTGCATACTGGGTGAGATATTTTAGAAAATCTTCAGCCAGATCCATGTTATCCTGAATTTCGTAGAAAGCAGCTTCAGGTTCAATCATCCAAAACTCAGCAAGGTGACGTGGAGTATTGGAGTTTTCGGCACGGAACGTAGGACCGAAAGTATAGATTTTGCCTAATGCCATAGCCCCTAATTCACCTTCGAGCTGACCCGATACGGTGAGATTGGTCGATTTTCCGAAAAAGTCGTTTTCGTAATCAATTTTTCCTTCGGGAGTTTTAGGTAAATTATTCAAATCTAATGTAGTAACCTGAAACATAGCACCTGCACCTTCGGCATCCGAACCTGTAATTAAGGGTGTGTGCAAGTAGAAAAAACCGTGATCGTTAAAATATTTATGAATAGCAAAAGCCATGGCATGACGCATACGAAGTACCGCACTGAAAGTGTTGGTACGTGGGCGTAAATGTGCAATTTCGCGTAAAAATTCAAGGGTATGGCCTTTCTTCTGAAGAGGATAGGTTTCCGGATCGGCAGTTCCGTAAAGTTCAATTTCTTTTGCTTGTATTTCAACTTTTTGACCCGATCCCTGAGATTCGGTAAGTTTACCTGTTACAGCAATGCACGAGCCGGTTGTAATTTGTTTCAGCAGAGCTTCGTCAAAATCGGCAGGATTTACTACAACCTGTATATTATTAATGGTACTACCATCGTTAAGCGCAATAAACGCTACATTTTTATTACCACGTTTGGTTCTGACCCATCCTTTTGCCAGCACATCCTGGCCTGCTTCAGTTTGTAGGAGTGTTTTAACTTCAATTCTGCTTAAGGTACTCATAGTTTACAATTCTAAATCCTTATTTTTTCAGACATAAACGCAAAAATACAATTTTTTTCGACGGTGAATCCAGCTACAGCATGTGCATCTAAAATTTACAGTTTCTTATCATTTTTTAACCATCGGAATAATCAGAATGATTTACTTTTGAAAATAATTGAATGAGTATTCACTCATATTGATAAAATGGCACGGGCAATAGACGCAACAAAAATTGAACGAATCAAGCAGGCAACCCTTCAAATGGTTGTAGAAAAAGGATTTGGAGGTGCGTCTATTTCTGAAATTGCAAAATTGGCCGGCGTTGCCGAAGGCTATTTATACCGGCATTATACGGGCAAGACGGAACTGGTTAAAGATTTGCTTTTTCAGAATCTTAACGAGATTGTTGATGTGCTGGAAAATTTTCTTGGCGAACAATACTCTGTAAAAGAGGTATTTGAAAAGCTATTGCGCATATTATTTCGTTTTGCAAACGAAACACCTGAACGGATTAAGTTTTTGTATGTTTTAATGAGTGAATACAAGTTCACGATTGAGAATGCTCAGCGTGAGCGTATTTATGACCTTTGTATTCGCATCAGAGAAAAGGGAATTCTTTCAGGCGAGATAGAAAAAGGCATTGGCGAAGAAGAAATATTTCTGATGGGTTTTATGTATCCAATTCAATTTATTAATTTAAGGTATAAATCATTTTTTAACAGAACCGAATTGGGTGAAAATGAGATTATCAGAATAATGAACATCTATAAAAATTTTTTAAAAAACAAAGATTTATGAAGGGCGTAACATTATGTGCTCTATTAATTTTGCTCCTGATGGCGGCAGGTTTTCCGCTGAAGGCCCAAAACAACCCGGCAACGCAAAAACTTACATTCGACGAGGCATGGCTTATGACGCAGCAAAACAGCCATGTAATGAAGCAGGTGCAATATTTGCAAGAAGAAAAAAACCAGTCGGCAAAAGCAAGCCGAAACCTGTATTTGCCTACGGTTGGAATTGCTGCTTCCTACATCTTTATGTCCGACAATCTTCATCTGGATCTTACGCCGGTAAAAAACGCAATAACACCTTTATACAGTGCATTAGCTAATTATGGTGTATTTTCAGATGTTCCATATCAGATTCCCGGAACCAGTACGGTTATAAAGTTAGACCAGACTGCTTCTACAACGGCTGTCAGACAGCAATTACAAACAGGACTTACACAAATCCAGTCGGCCAACTGGGACGAAATGATTCAGCGGAAAAAGTTTGGAGTAGTTGCTGCTACCATGATGTGGCCTATTTATGCCGGAGGCAAAATTAATATTGCAAACCGTGCTGCAAGAATTGAAGCCGACGAAGTTAGCGAGGTTTCGCGTCAGAAGCAGGGTGAATTGATGAGCGAACTGGCCGAACGTTATTTCGGATTATGTCTTGCCCGACAAGCTGTTAAAGTTCGTCAGGATGTGTATAACGGTATGGAACAGCATCTCAGCGACGCGCAGAAAATGCAGAAACAGGGATTAATCGCTAATGCCGATGTTCTTCATGCTCAGGTATTTTATGCACAGTCCGAACGCGAATTAACCAAGGCCCGCAGACAGGTGGTAACCGTTAATCAGGCGTTGAATAATACATTATCTACCGATAAACAGGAAGACATAGAACCTGTTTCGGAACTATTTTACCTTGACAGCATCGAAGATGTTAACTATTTCAAGAAATTAGCTGAAGAAAAAAACCCTCAGCTTTTGCAGGTTGACAGTAAGAAGAAACTAGCCGAAGAATTTTACAAGGCACAACGTTCCGAGTATTTGCCGGAAATAGGAATGACCGGTACTTATAATATTGTTGATAAAGACCTTTCGACTTATATGCCTAACTGGATGGTAGGCGTTGCTTTGAAATGGACACTTTTTGACGGGGCTGCCCGCTACCGTAAGATAAAAGCAGCCAGCATGAAAAACAACGAAGTTGAAGAAATAAGAGCCAAAGCCAGTTCGGACATCGAAACTATGATTCAGAAACTTTACAATGAGTTGAATATGTATCGTGAGCAGCTTATCGAACTCGAAACGGCCAAAAGCTTTACTGAAGAATATGTACGCGTTCGCGAAAAAGCTTTTCACGAAGAGATGTCTAATGCCACCGAGGTGGTCGATGCTAATCTTTCTCTGGCACAGGTACGTATCGAACGGTTGCAGGCTATGTACAATTACGATCTTAGCCTTGCCCGCCTGCTCCAGTATTCGGGTATTCCCGAAGAATTTGCAAACTACAGACAGCGTAAAGATGCCAAAACCGAAAGCTATGTTGCTGTCATTAACCCGTCAAACGAAAAAAAATAAAATACAGTCATGAACAAAAGAGGATACATTCTGACTACTATCGGCGTTGTTGCGCTGGCTATTTTTATTGTATATGCAATCTGGAGCATCAGTACGCCAAAACCTGCCGAAGTACAGGGCGAGGTTGATGCTACTCAGGTAAAAGTGGCCTCCAAGCTGGTTGGTCGTATTGATAGCATTGCCGTCCATAAAGGCGATTTTGTTAAAAAGGGACAATTGCTTTTTATCTTAAACAGTCCCGAAATCGAAGCAAAACTCGATCAGGCCACTGCTGCTCTTAAAGGTGCTGAAGCGCAGGATTTAAAAGCCCGGACAGGAGCACAGCGCGAGGACATTCAGGCTGCCTACAATACCTATTTAAAAGCACAGGCTGCCAGGGAGCTTGCGGACAAAACATATCAAAGAGTCTCTAATCTGTACAAAGACGGTGTGCTTCCGGCTCAGAAAAAAGATGAAGCCGAAGCTCAGATGAAAGCTGCCCGCGAAACAGAAAATGCTGCAAAAGCCGTTTGGGAAAAAGCTAAAAACGGCACTCGCATCGAAGATAAAGAGGCTGCCAATGCAATGGTTGACAGGGCCAGAGGTGCCATTAAGGAAGTAAATTCGTATATGAAAGAAACCCGTATTTATGCACCTACCGATGGCGAGATTTCTAACATTATTGCCGAAACCGGAGAATTAGTATCAGCCGGTTATCCTATCATTACCATTGTTAAGCTTGACGATGTATGGGTTACTTTTAATATGCGCGAAGACTTGCTGGCTACTATCCGCATGGGCTCTGTAATACCGGCAAAATTTCCGGCACTCGGCAATAAAGAGATTAATCTTAAGGTATCGTACATTAATGCGCTGGGTGCTTTTGCTATCTGGAATGCCACTAAAACTACCGGCGATTTTGACATGAAAACCTTCGAAGTACGTGCTACTCCGGTTGATAAAACCGATGGTCTGCGTCCGGGAATGAGCGCACTGGTTAACTGGAAAAAAGTAAAAGCTGCAAACAAATAAATTCTGGGTTCCAGAATTATAAAGAAAATGAACGCTTATGTTATTTAAACATACAGATTATTTTATGGACACGGTACATCGCGAACTCCGCCGCATGTATCATGACCGTAATATGCTGTTCATTACCATTATCGGACCAGTTATTGCTTTTGTCCTGCTTGCCTGGATTTTTTCGGCCAATGTACCTCGCGAGCTTCCGGTGGCAGTTGTCGACTTGGATCATACCTCGCTTTCGAGGCAGATGACCCGCATGGTGGATGCTACTCCGATTGCTCAGATAAACCGCAGTTTTGTTAGTTTGGAAGAAGCTCATGCCGCTATGCAGGAGGGTGATGTAGATGCAATTGTCTTTATCCCGTCAGGAAGCGAAAAAAATGTACTGAAGGGAACCAGTGCAAACATTGCCCTTTACATTAACAATACTAATGTATTAAAAGGCAGCCTGCTCAATACCGGAATCCGGAAAGCATTGCAGACATTGTCTGCTGGTGTAAAACTTCAGGTGCAGCTCAAAAGCGGACTGATGCAGGATCAGGCAATGTCGCGTATTATGCCGGTACAGTTAAGACAGGTGCTTTTGTTCAATCCGTTTACAAGTTATTCGTATTACCTTACTGCTTCGCTGATGCCGATGATCTTTGTATTTTTTCTCCTAATATCATCGATATACGTTGTGGGCATAGAGCTGTATAAAGGAACAGGTCCCCGGTGGATACGCACGGCAGGCGGAAATTTTTTAACTGCAATGGTGGGTAAACTTTTTCCGTACATCTGCATTTTTCTGGGCATGGCCGTATTTATGGATTTCATTCTGTTCAATAAACTGGGCATGCCTTTGCGCGGAAACTTTATCGCCATTCTTGCGACACAACTATTGCTTATTCTTGCTTATCAGGGCATGGCAATTTTTCTGCTGGCATTAACGTCCAACCTGCGACTGTGTCTCTCGCTCGGAAGTGCTTACTCTATGCTGGGTTTAACCTATTCGGGATTAACCTTTCCGGTTTTGGCCATGTCTGGTTTCAGTCAGGTATTCTCGGCCATATTTCCTTTTACGTACTGGACAAGGTTGCTCATAAGCCAGTCGCTCAGGGGCGAGCCCATGAGTCAGGCTCTTGTTCCGATGCTTTACCTGATTTTCTTCATTGTGCTGGGAATGTTGTTTCTGCCGTTGCTAAAATCGGTAATGCTTAATCGCCGGCGTTGGGGTAAAATTTAACGGATATTAATCCGATATCGATATGTGGAAAAAAACTAAAGATATTATACAGGAAATAGCAGGTTTCTATCTGGATGAGATGAAGCTGGCACTTACCGATGCCGGCACGCTGCTGTTTTTTGTCATTGCCATATTTATTTACTCGTGGCTTTATTCCATGGGTTATGAAAAAGAAACCGTTCGCGATTTGCCTGTTGCCGTGGTCGATCTGGACCAGACTTCGACCAGCAGGCAGTACAGTCGTATGGCCGATGCTACCGAGCAGATTCACGTTAGCTGTAAACCCGGAAGTTTAAAAGAAGCAGAACAGTTATTTTTCGAAGGCCGCATTAACGGGGTCATCTTAATACCCAAAGGATTTGAAAAAGATATTCTGAGTGCCCGCCGCACTACCATTACGGTATATTGCGACGTAAGCTATTTCATGTTGTACAAACAGGTGTATGCCGGAGCTGTTTATTCGAGCGGAACATTTGGTGCCGGGGTTGAGGTAAAACGTTTCCTGTCGCAGGGTAAAACCATGAAGCAGGCGCTAGACATGCAAGACCCGGTAAAAGTAAGTACCTACATGCTTTACAATCCTTCGGGCGGATACGGCAGTTTTGTTATGCCTCCTATGATATTGCTTATTATGCAGCAGCTGTTGCTCATTGGTATCGGGATGCTGGGCGGAACAATTCGCGAAAAGAATCAGTTTCTGAAGATGAACGGTTCGGTAATTTATCGATGGGGAACTATACGTCTGGTGTTTGCTAAAGCCAGTGCTTATGTTACGTTATTTGCCGTAACCGCATTGTTCCCGATGGGAATTATACACCGGGCATTTATGTTTCCCGACCACGGGCATGTTTTATCGCTCCTTGTGCTGATGATTCCTTATCTGTATTCTGTTGCGTTTATGGGATTAGCAATAAGTATGTTGTTTAAAGAACGCATACAGTCCATGCTGTTTATGGTGTTCATTTCGCCCATTATTGTGTTTATGTCGGATATCTCGTGGCCGGTATCGTCGCTGCCGGTAGTTTTGCAGTATCTGGTAAAAATATTTCCGTGTGCGCACGCTATTCCGGCGTACCTGCGTTTGCGGACAATGGGAGTCGGGCTGCACTCGGTTCATACCGAAATCACCTGGATTATTGCACAGATGTTTGTCTATTTTGCACTGGCCTGCTTTGCCTATAAGTTTTCGGTTCGCCGTTTTGGTAAACGAATCGGTACCGTTGAAAACGATAAATAGTTTGTATTTCATATAATAAAAGGAAACCCCGGAACATTCAATGTTCCGGGGTTTCCTTTTTATGTATGTGTTTCTACGTTTTATCGTACTTCGGCACCGTTGTTTATTGGTTTCTGAGGAGCCACAAAATGGAGCTTACCTTCCGAGTCTTCGGCCATCAGAACCATTCCCTGCGAGGTAATGCCTTTCAGTTCGCGAGGTTCGAGGTTTACAAGCAGGCAAACCTGTTTTCCGATAATTTCTTCGGGGCTGAAATGCTCTGCAATACCCGAAACAATGGTACGGGTATCAATGCCGGTGTCAACGGTAAGTTTGAGTAACTTTTTGGTTTTGGCAACTTTTTCGGCTGCCACAATGGTTGCTGTGCGGATGTCCATTTTCGAGAAATCGTCGAACGAGACATTATCTTTTGCAGGAGCAGCCTGAAAGTTGGCCGCTTCGTTGGCCTTTTTGGTATCGGCCAGCTTTTGCAGTTGCTTGTCTATTTCGGCATCTTCGATTTTAGCAAACAGAAGTTCTGCTTTTCCGGTCTGATGACCAACCGGCAGCAGATCGGTAGCGCCGATGCGATCCCATGTCGGGCGGCTGATGGCCAGCATGCCGAGCAAACGTTCGGAGCTGAATGGCAGGAACGGTTCGAAAATTACCGAAAGCGATGCGGTTATCTGCAACGAAAGCCACATAATGGTTTTCACCCGTTCTGCATCGGTTTTTACGAGCGACCAGGGTTCCATGTCGGCCAGATATTTGTTGCCGATGCGGGCAAAATTCATAGCCTCTTTCAACGCTTCGCGGAAGCGGAAAGTTTCGAGGTTTTCTTCTACTGCTTTTTTGGTTGCCAGCATGTCGGCAATTACCTGCTTGTCGTAATCGGTAAGTTCGCCGGGAGCGGGAACTACGCCGTTGTAATATTTCTGGGTAAGTACCAGCGCGCGGTTTACGAAGTTGCCCAGAATGGCAACCAGCTCGCTGTTGTTGCGGGTCTGGAAATCTTTCCAGGTAAAGTCGTTGTCTTTGGTTTCGGGTGCGTTGGCACAGAGCACATAGCGCAGCACATCCTGTTTGCCTGGAAAATCTTCGAGGTATTCGTGTAACCATACGGCCCAGTTGCGCGAAGTCGAAATTTTATCGCCTTCGAGATTCAGAAATTCGTTGGCCGGAACGTTGTCGGGCAAAATAAAACTTCCTTCGGCTTTCAGCATGGACGGGAAAATAATGCAGTGAAAAACAATGTTGTCTTTGCCAATGAAGTGAATCATGCGCGAGTCCTTGTCTTTCCAGTATTTTTCCCAGTCGGGCGTAAGTTCTTTGGTGGCCGAGATGTAACCGATAGGCGCATCGAACCAAACGTAGAGCACTTTGCCCTTGGCACCTTCAACCGGAACCGGGATACCCCAGTCGAGGTCGCGGCTTACGGCACGGGGCTGGAGGCCAAGGTCGAGCCACGATTTGCACTGGCCATACACGTTGGTTTTCCATTCCTTGTGTTCTTCGAGAATCCAGTTGCGCAAAAATGCCTCGTGTTTGTCGAGCGGCAAATACCAGTGCGAGGTAGAACGCATTACGGGCGTTGCACCGCTGATGGTAGAGCGCGGATTAATAAGATCGGTTGCATTGAGCGAGGTACCGCACTTTTCGCACTGGTCGCCATACGCATTTTCGTTATGGCAGTGCGGGCAGGTGCCGGTAATATAGCGGTCGGCCAGAAACTGACCGGCTTCTTCGTCGTAATATTGTTCGGAAGTTTGTTCGATAAATTCGCCCTTATCGTACAAGGTACGGAAGAAATTGGAAGCCACTTCGGCGTGGGTTTCAGAAGTGGTACGCGAGTAAATGTCAAACGAAATTCCAAATTCGGCAAACGATTTCTTGATAATATTATGGTATTTGTCCACAATATCCTGCGGACTTACGCCTTCTTTGCGGGCTTTGATAGTAATAGGAACGCCGTGCTCATCGCTTCCGCCAATAAACAGAACGTCTTTACCACGCTGACGCAAATAACGTACATAAATATCGGCAGGTACATAAACTCCGGCAAGGTGGCCAATGTGCACCGGGCCATTGGCATAAGGCAAAGCCGAGGTGATGAGGTATCGTTTCCAGTCTTTCTTTTCCATAATTGCAGATAATTAGGGCATCACGCCCGAAATTCAGAAGCTGCAAAGATAATAGCTTGACAGGGAACTAAAAATGTGAAATAGATCAGAAACTGAAATAGTTTACCTTATTTCCGCCAAGTTTTTGACCGTTATAAATAAAATGACGTGAGCCGCAGCCGTGCAGCAAGCCGTCGGTGCTTTACGGAACTCTGCCGCAAGGCTGCAGCAAGCCGTCGGTGGTCTACGGAAATAAGCCGCAGGGCTGCGACAGCCTTCCGGTGCTTTACGGAAGTGTCTCGTAGCCCTGCAACAAGCTTTTAGTACTTTACGGAAGTTCGCTGCAGCCCTGCGGCTGCCTTTCGGTGCCTTACGGAAGCTTGCTGCACCTCTGCGGCTCACTTCCGTAGAAGTAAGTCTGTCTGCCGCAGCTGTGTCGCTGGCTGGAAGCCGGTTTTTAAACCTTCTTTACAGCTTGCAATGGTCAGACTCAAGACTAAACCATTCGCGTGGCAACGGTTTTTTCGGATAATCTGAATTTTTCGAAATCGAAAGAGGAGAGGAGCACAGCTCCCGGTTTTTTGCCAGGTTCAAAACTTCCGAAAACAGTGTCGGTTTCCAGTGCACGGGCGCCGTTTAATGTTGCCCAGCCCAGAATTTCCTGAAAAGGAATGTGAGGCCATTGCTGCTGGGCAAGTTTCATTTCGCTGCACATCGACAGGTTGGTGTTAGACGATAAACTGTCGGTTCCCAGACAAATTGAGGCATTGATGCGGCGAAGAATATCAATATCCGGAGCCGGGTTGCCAATGTAGCGGTTCGATTGCGGACAAAGAACAAAATGCAGTGGTATCGGCCACGAGCTGAGCTTTCGGGCAATGTCTTCATCAATCATGCAGTTGTGAACCAACAGCAACTGCCTTGCGGCCGAAAGAAACGGACGTATTATTTCTTCTTCGTCTTTTCCGGCAGGTAACGGAGGCTTTCCGGCGGGGCTGATTTTCTGCATCAGCGCCATAACTTTTCCCGAATGGCGGGTAATCATTTCTATTTCGCCCGGCGATTCCATAAAATGGAAACTCGAAAGTTGCCCGCCGACAAGAGGTTTCAGCGCAAGCCATAACGTTTCGCTTACCGAATAAATGGCGTGTGGCGCAATGCTTGCCCGCAGATTCAGCCTGCGGTCGCTTTCTATATAGTGCTGTAACTGATTTACCGTGTTTTCGACCTGTGCGGGATTAAGACCTAAAGCCTCATAAAAATTATGGTAACAGATTTTGCTCTGAGCTTTAACCGGACTGCTCTGGTTGGTGTTGCAAACATCGCCAACGGCAACAACACCTTCGCGGAACATGGCCTCGTCGGCAGCTTTTACATCGGCCTCGTTATACGGATATTGACCTCTGGTGGCAAAAATTCCGCCAATAAAGCCATCCATCTGCGTATGCGCAGGTATTTTATCTTTGAGTTGCGAGAGTTCCAGATGGCAATGCGCATTAACGAAACCGGGAACCAGTACACCGTTATACCATTCTACATGAGGAAGCTCTTTTTCGGCAGGGTCGATAATGGCCGTCAGTGTGCCGTCGTCGGCAAATTCCAAAACACCGTTTTTGATGGGCCGGCTGTCGGGCGAAATTACATAATTGGCACTAACGCGGCGCATTTTCGTATGGTTCTGGTCGTTTCGATTTATCGTTTTTATCCCTCGGAAAAACCTTGTCTTGTTGCTCAAGTAGTGATTTAATTACATCGTCATATAGAAAGTAAAACTTATCGGCATGACTGGTGTAATACTGCAGAGTAGTATCGAACGAAGCTCTGTTGTAGTTGTGTTTTTTCAGCACAACATTAACCAGATTTATCGAGTCGTAGCCCGTATAAGTTTGCGAAAACGGTCCGGTATATGAGATGGATTGAGCAATATGCAGGTCGACCATGATGCTGACAAATTCTTTTTTAGGAATAATAACGGCACCATTTTTCTTTTTCTTATGGCATGATGAGGTTACCAGAAGAACAACGATTAAAAGATAGGATAAACAGAACTTTAGCCTCATAATTTTTAATTAAAGACTTATCGAAATAAGGTGTTGCAAAGCTAATCGAAAAAATTGACCTGAAAACTTTCCCGGCAGGCGAGTCAATAAAAAAGGGCCCCGTAGAAGGCCCTTTCACATTATTTTATAGTACCGGTTAATGCTTCTTGATGTCGCTGAAGCGGTAACCAATCATCAGTTCGTGGCTGGTAAGTCCGTATTTGCTGATTCCGTTAATCGCAAAGTCGCAGGAGTAACCGATGTAAATTTTCTTTTCGTGTATGTATCCAAACATAATCGAAATGGCATCAGAAGTACGGAAGGACAAACCTCCCCAGAATGTGTTCTGATAGAAAACCCGGCAGTTAAGATCCAGCTGCGGTAAAACCGGATAAACCCAGTTAATAACAGCATTAGGTTCCAGCTTAAACTCACGGTTAATAAAATAAGTATAACTACCGGTAAGATAAATATGCGTCCGAAACTGATTAAAAGCATCCTTGGTATCGGAGGTCTTTACTTTATTGTTAAAAAGCTGCGTAGCGGCCAAACCTACATTAAAGGTGGTTGAATACAGGTAAAAACCAACCGAAGCATCGGGTGCGATAGACGAAAACGATGAATTTTGCATCACCGGGTCTGTCGTACTGCTTCCGCTTTCGTCATTAAGAATAATGGCATTCTGGTCTAGTTTATACTGCATAAGTCCCAGCGAAAGCCCCATTGATAAACGAATTTCCTTGTTAATAGGAATATTGTAAGCGTAAGAACCTAAAAGCTCGTTTTTGCTGGTAGGACCGGTAATATCACTTATAATGGTTCCTCCGAAACCCATATCATACTTCTTGCTGGGATGAGGGCCGTAGGCACTGATACAGTTTGTGATCGGTCCGTCTTTAAACCCTAACCACTGAAGACGATGGCTGCTGCGAACCTGGTAATAATCATTAGTACCTGCCAATGCCGGGTTTATAATGAACGGATTGAAGGCGTATTGTGTCAGAACCGGTACCTGTTGTGCATTAACAGAAGTGTAAAACAGAGGTAATAAAAGGAATATTAACCAGTATTTCAGCGAAAGCATACCTACTCCCGACACCTCCTTTTCTGTGATTCCGGAGGTATTATTGCTAAGTTTCATTATTGTAAAAGTCGTTTTCATGGGCAGGTTTATCGGATAATCGTTACTGTTCCGGTTAAGGCTTTGGCATGGCCGTTCAACTTAATAATATAATAGTAAGTTCCCGAAGGAAGTTTATTACCATTATAAGTTCCTCTCCAGACTTTCGAGCTGTTATCATAGCCTGTTTGCTTGTACACCTGCTCGCCCCATCGGTTATAAACTTCAACACTTATAAGCGGATAGTATTCTGCATTACGGATGTACCAGAAATCATTTATACCATCACCATTAGGCGTTAATGCATTATTACCGAGCTTAGGACTTTGAGGGTCTACGTCACCGGCAAGATGAAGAATTGTACTATCAACCAAAGAACAGTTGTGGGTGTTATCATAAATCAATTGAAGCTGGAACGGAAAATCAATTAACCCTGAGGGAGAATCTTTATAAGTAAAAGTCGGATTCTTGATAGTATCATTATCAAGCATACTATAGCTTGGCGACCACTTGTAACTAAAAGTCGATTCATCGAATGTTCCGGCAATAATCTTCGGTTCAAATTTGTAAGAATCGCCTTTTCCTATCGTTTCTTCCGGTGCTAATGTAAGCACGGGGAAAGGATGAAGGTTGATCTTAATGATAGAATCTGCTTTACATGCTCCTAGCTGAGCTCTTACATGGTATTGCATTACTTTATCGGAAGCCCCAACTACGATCGAAGTAGAGTCGGTGCCTGTATAGTAATCTTTTATTTGAGGAACATCTCCCGTTGTCCATAACCACGTGAATTTATCTACTGCAACTTTGTAGGTAGAAGCGGCTATTAATAAAGGCGATTGGATACAAAGGGTATCATTCTTTACATTCACTTTTGTTAAAGTATCTTTTGGAATTGTAATAATATTATAAGCGGTGAGCGATATTTTCAGATTGTTCTTAAAAGGAACAGTTAACGTTGTGTCATGCGTACAGGTTTTACTGTCCGTAATCTTTAAAGTATAACCGCCACCTTCCAAATTAGTAAGGGTCAGACCTGTTTCTGCCATTGCTTTACCATCAGGGTCTGTCCAGCTGTAAGTATAAGGAGCTGTTCCTCCTGATATATCACTTTCTTTTACCGTTAAGGTACCTTTTTTGGTAGTACAGGTGGTACTATCCGCTTTAAAAGCATTGACATGAATAGGTGGATACGTACTCGTTATCTTGAAAGAATCGACGGTTGTACATAACGCGTCAGTTACATAAAACTTGAAATAGACGTTACTTGCTACGTTTGAAAGAGTACTGTCTTTAACCTGCTTTCCGTCAACTAACCAGTAATAAGAACTGTATGGAGGTGTTCCTCCGGACATTGTTACGGTCATTTTACCATCGGTTCCTCCCGAACATGTTGAAGGAGCTGTATATTTAGGATCAGCAACCAGCTGTATTTTAACTTTAGGATACGGAACGATTACGATGATACTGTCAAATCGCAAGGTACTGTCTTTATCAAAAACTTTTAAGTCATAACTGCCTACGCCAAGATTCCGGATGGTATCGCTTTCAGCAAAACTACCTTTATCTACAGATGTTGTACCGCTTAATATCTCAAAAGTGTAAGAAGGTGTACCTCCTGTAGGTTTAATGACGATTATTCCATCTTTAGATCCTTCGCATATTGTATCTTTTACCATTGTGACGGTAACAGGTAAAGGAGGATAAGTCATATCTACCTGTAACGAATCAATACAGCCATTTTTATCTTTTACATTAACCCAGTATTTGCCAATAGAAAGTCCGGTAAAGATACTGTCCGATTGCATTGGGGACCAATTATTTAATGCATAAGAGTAAGGAGCTGAACCTCCGCTGGCGTGTACCGTGATGGTTTTAGCCTTCGAATCGGCATCGGCTTTAATCGTCAGATTAGTTGCAACAATGTTAATGGTTGTATCATTTGAAAGGCCGTTGGCATCTTCGACATGAAGAGAATATGTTCCTTCAAATAAATTTGAAAAGCTATAATCTTTAGTAAAAGGAATACTTCCTTCTTCGGAATCATAATTGATAACCAATGTATAGTTTGGTGTTCCATTAAGAGGAGTAATAATTAGTTGACCATCATGATCATTTTTACAGATGGTATCTTTTACTAAATCATAACGAACTTTTAAATGACCTTTTAAATTAACAGACAGTGTGTCTTCGCATCCTCTTGAATCTACAACATGAATGGTGTAAGTTTTCATTTTAACGTTAAAAACACTATCTGTACTAAAAGAACCATTATCCAGAGCGTATTGGTATGGTGCTTTTCCTCCACTTGCGTGGATGGTAAGTTTCATTGTTGTTCGATTAAACGAAGTATCAATTTTTATGGTTGTTTCAACAATGGCAAAAGAATCAATTCTCGACAGCCCACTTTGGTCATAAAGCTGGTAATAATATTTTCCACTTTTCAGGTTTGTTAAAGTTGTATCCTGCTTGGTCAATATTGTATTAATAATAGTGTCTTTAGCATAAACAACTTTAAATGTGTACGGAGAAACTCCTGTCGATATTTTAAAATTGGCATTTCCTGTAGAATTGTGACAAACAGTATCAGGGGTTACTACAACTTTTATCTGAGATGGATTGAGCGTTACAGTAATAGAATCCGAACATCCTTTACTATCAGCAGCTATAACATTATAAGTGCCTTTAGCTAAAGAGGTAAAAATACTATCGGTTTGAGTAACATTAACACCTGTACCCTTTATCGTATAAGTATATGGGTTAGAGCCTCCACTGGCATGTACTGTTATAGACATTTTGTCTCCATCCGTATCGGCTGTTATATTTATTTTTTTAGAGTGTATATAAAATGTATCAACATTCGTGATACCAAGACGATCTGTTATATTTATAATATAATAACCAGAAGGAAGATTTGTTTTAGTATATGTATTTCCAGACCAAATATAAAATTTAGTAGGAGCTTTTGTGGAATCCGGATATGCTCTATATATTCCGTTCTTACCTGTTGTCGAGCGAAATAACGTACAAGAATAAGAAGCTGTACCAAAGTTAATTGTCAATTTGGCTTGTCCGTCAGTACTTGAACCGCAGACACTATCCGGAACAACTGTTATAGGTCCTGATACTTTTAAAATTACAGATGTTGAATCTGTACAACCATTAGCATCTTTAGCTTTCACAATATAAGTTCCTGCAGCAAGCCCCGACCAAGTGTTAGTTGCGCTGAAGCTGCTATTACCAAGAGCATACGAATAAGGAGCAGTGCCTCCACTGGTAACATCCGCCGTAATGCTCATATTAGTTGAATTTGGAGTTGCAGTAATAACCAGTGAAGCAGGGCGGGTAACGGTAACATCTTTGCTGGCCTTACAACCTTTACTATCTTCTGCATAAACTTTATAAGTCGCTCCTGCTTTTACATCATCAATAACACCTGTTGTACTTGGTTTGGTCGGATCAATGTAGTATGACAAAGACCCTGTTCCTCCTGTAGCTGTAACAGTTAATGAAGCAATACTATCGCTGTGGCATACTAATGTACTAGCGGCAATATTACTGATCGAAATCTGAGATGGAGCAACAATATTTACGACATCTTTGTAACCTAATGCCGTTGGTGTTGTTCCATCAACAACCTGAATGGAATAAGAATCTGCCGCCAGATTTTGGTATAGAAAAACATTGGAGGAAGGTTGTGTCCCGGTTATAGCAGTACCCTTGCTATTCGTAACAGAAACGGTATATGCAGGCTTACCATTATTAATGGTTAACTTAATACTAGCAGTTGCATCTCCATAGCATGTAAGTGATGCCGGTTGTGTAACAGAAACATCTAATGTATTGAGTGCATAGACAATATGGACGGTATCTGGTTTTGATTCACAACCATTGTTGTCTTCAGCGGTTACAATATAATTTCCGTAATGCAGTCCATTATATACCGATTTGGTTGAATAAGCGCTACCATTTACTGCATATTGATAAGGGCTAGTTCCACCTGATGCAGAAGCAGTAAAAGATCCGCTATTAAAGCCATTATCCGACTGAATATTACTGATTGAAAGATTAACGGTTCCAGAAGTTGACGTAACTTTTACATTGTGAGTATGAGAAGTACATGAATTTTTATCATGAACAACAATTGCGTATGTTCCTGCTACGAGTTTATCAAAGATATTAGATGTCTGAGGTGTTCCTCCGTTAATAGAATATGTATAACCTCCGGCACCTCCGGAAACGGAAGAGACCGTAATTGACCCCGGTGTTTTACAGACAGCGGCAACTGTAGTAGTGCTGAAAGCAATTGAATCGGGCGCTGTAATTTGAATAGATGAACTTGTTTTTGTTTCACAGCTGTTTGCATCGGCAACGGCAACGGTATATGAACCAGCTGCTAAATTTGAAAATGTAGCACTTGCTCCCGTTATAACAGTCCCTCCAGGCGCTAACGTAAATGTATAAGGAGCAGTACTTCCGCTTGCAGACATCGTTATTGATCCTGTGGCATCATTATAACAAGTTGATATGTTGGTAGAAGAAGGCGTTCCTAATGTTAAGGTAGAAGAAGGTTCTGTTACCTGTATTGAAGAAGATGTTTTTGTACAACCATTTCCATCTGTTGCCGTAACCGTATATGTTCCGGCTGGCAATCCTGTAAATTTTCCTCCCGAATATGGATTTCCGGCACTGGGACTGATGGTATAAGTAAAAGTTCCTGTTCCTCCTGTTGCACTTATTGCAATTTCTCCGGTGCTACTTCCTTTACATTTGACATTAGTAACAGTAGGAGTTCCTAATGTTATTGCTGTTGCATCTTTCACAATAATTCCCGTAATATCTTTTGTACAACTGTTTTTATCAACAATATGAACAGTATAAGTTCCTGCAGGTATATTGCTGAATTTACCCGATGTAAAGACGGCAGAAGGGAGTTCAACCAGAGTGTAGGTCAAAGGAGCTGTTCCTCCTGTTGCAGCAACTGATATTGTTCCGGTTGAACCTCCGGCACAAAGGGGAGATGTTGTACTTGTTGTTGCTGTGATAGCTGTAGGTTGACTAATTGTTGTTGCAGGACTTGCAGCAGTACAGTTTTTTGCATCAATAACAGAAACTACATAGCTACTACCGGCAGCTAAATTGCTGAAAGTTCCGGTTGTGTTGGTTACATTTCCTGGTGTAAGAGTATAACTGTAGGTTCCGTTTCCCCCGGTAGCTTTTGCTGTAATAGAGCCATTAGTGTTTCCATTACATCCGGTAACATCTGTAGGTGTAGCTGTAACTGTTATGGCCGTAGGTGCATCAATTGAGAATGTACTGCTTGCAGTACATCCATTACCATCTTTAACCCAAGCCGTATAACTGCCTTTTGCTAAATTAGAAAAAGTAGCAGTTGTACCGTAACTTGTAGGAGCAGAACCTGTTGTATAAGCATACTGGTAATATGTTGCAGGCGTATATCCGATATTTCCTCCAGCACCGGCCAATGTTACTTTACCATCGCTTAATCCATTACAAGTAGCATTTGTGGTTGTAGCAGAAACTGAAAGAGGAGTACCTGTTGGTGCTGCAACTGTAATACTTTGATTTGCAGTACATAAATTATCGTCTGTAACGGTAACGGTATAACTTTGAGCGGTAAGTCCGCTAAATTTCATTACACTGGCAGATTGCTGGCTTGTTGTTCCTGTATTGGGTAATAAAGTGAAATTGTAATTGCCAGCAACGGTTCCTCCGCTCGCAGTAGCGGTGATTGAACCATTAGCATTACCAAAACAAACTGAAACGTCAACCTTGGTTAAGTTAACAGCCAAAGTAGCTGTTGGTTCAGAAACGGTCACAGATTTAGATACGATACAACCATTAGCATCGCTTACCGAGGCGGTGTAAGTTCCGGCAGCCAAATTAGAAAAAGAATATGTTTTGTTTGCTGTGGCAGATGAAGAAGAAATAGTAGTTGTTCCTTGCGCTAAGGTATAAGTGTAATTAGGAGTGCCATCGCTACTGTTTACAGTAATAGAGCCGGTTGAGGCCCCTTTGCATTTTACTGCAGTAGATGTGAACGTTGCTGCAAGAGGGGTAACGGTCTGTTTAATTGTAACGGTTCCTGCTGTTGCAGTACATCCATTTTTATCGGTAACAGAGGTTGTGTATGGACCTGGAGCAACATTGCTAAAAGTTCCAGTAGTACTTGTGCTTGTATTGAGTAAATATTCCAGATAGGGTGTTGTTCCTCCTGAAGCCGATAACGTTACTGCTCCATTGTTACAACCTTTTGCATCTGTTGTTGATGTAATTGCTAATGTTAATAATGTCGGTTCTGTAAGTGTTATTGCAGAAGGATATGAGACATTACATCCCCCATTATCCGAAACAGAAAGAGAATAATCACCTGGAGCCAGATTTTCAAAATCTCCGGTGGTATTAGTTACTGTTCCACTTGTTGAAGTGATCTTGAACAGATATGGACTTGTTCCCCCGTAAACATAAGCGTTAATGCTTCCGTCGTTAGCTCCATTACATGAAATATTGTTTGAAATAGCAGGAAACATAAATGCAGGACTATCATAGCTAATAGTAACCATTTTAGCATCAGAAGAAGAACCTGCAGCATCTTTCACTTTAACCAGATAATCTCCTATTCCAACTTTTACCAAAGAGTCTTTTTTATCTGTTATACCATTGTGAGTTTTATAAAGTTGATACGTTCCCCCCACTCTTATATAATATTCAACTGTATAAGGACTTGTCCCGTCCGCAATGGTAACATAAATTTTACCGCTATTAGCATCACTACATATAGCTTTTGCAACAGTCACAGAAATATTTAATACAGCCTCTATTCTTTTTATAGCCTTTGCATTAAATTCAGTAGATACTTTAGACTCAAAAGAATTAGATATCGTAGATTTACTCGCAGCTGTTGATATGCTCGTAAAAATGAGGCTAAAAATAATTAGGGTATATATCTGCTTCATATGATAGGGTGTCCGTTAACAACTTGAGATTTTTGGTCAAAATTGAACAACAATAATAATAAAATTTATGATTTTTTAAAGCTAAAAGTCGTAACTTATTAAAAAAAATCACAAAAAACAAAAACAAACATCAATTATTCAGGTGATTATCATCAACCGATAATGGAATCTGAATATTATTCTTTTTAATTGCTATTAACTATTTTACGAAATTTCGTGTTACAAAGTTAGTGCCATTCAAACATTTGTGGTAGTATTCTCGTTGGAAAGGAACAGATTTTTTGAAATATAACGTACTGGATACCAAGATGCGGCAAAACCAATGGCCGAAACAGTAAAAAAGACCAAAAGAATATCGCTGATACGTATTTCTACAGGATATGCTTTTATTATAAACGTGCCTGTTCCATGAAGTTGTACTAGGCCATATTGCATTTGGAGCCAGCAAATAAATAGGCCGATCAGAATACCTGTTATAGCACCGGCAAGAGAAATTAGCCATCCTTCGAACAAAAATATCTGCTTAATCTGACGAATGCTCATACCTAGACTGCGATAGGTTATCATTTCGTTTTTCTTTTCGATGATAAGCATAGTTAGTGAACCTATAATATTTACAGAGGCTACTAACAAAATAAACGTTAGAATAAAAAAGATAGCCCAACGTTCGGATTTCATAATTTTATAGAAAAGCTCTTGTTGTTGCAGTCGGTTTTTTACTACAAATTTTTTACCTGCAATTTGTTCTATTTGCTGTTGTACCGCATTTGCATCAGCTCCTGGTTTGAGACCAACTTCAAGTGTACTCATACCTTTAGGCAACGATAGCAATTCACGGGCAAGTCCAATAGATACGATAAAATATTTGGAGTCATATTCCGATTCAACCGAAAATATTCCCGAAACAATAACGGGTCGGCGTTGAAATGCTCTTTCTGGATCGAGACTTATTTCTTCATTTCGGCTAGGCAGGTAAATCCATGTTGGGTTGAAGCTTTTAAGGTTTATTCCTAAATAATATGCAATTCCTTGCCCGGCAACTGCATATTGAGCAACGGTGTCGTTCAGAATAAGCTTTCCGTCAACCATCATCGAGTCGATTCCGGATACCGATTGAAAAGAATTGTCAATACCTTTTAGCGTGCAGATATATTGGTTATTTCCATTCTTAAGCAACGCATTTTCTTCGAGTACGGGGCATATTGCTTTAACTCCTTTAATAGCTCTGATTTGGTCAAGTGCAAGATCGGTGGCGTCAAAAAATTTGCCTTCGGCCAGACTTACTTTAATATCAGGGTCGAACGAGTTGTATAAAGACCGGATGAGGCTGTCGAAACCATTAAAAACAGAGAGAACAACCACTAAAGCAAAGGTTCCTGTAGCAACACCAAGTACTGAAATCCAAGCTACAATATTAATGGCATTGTGCGATTTCTTTGCCAGTAAATAACGCCTTGCTAACAGGAAAGGAAAATTCATCGTGCTTGTTTTTTATTTCCAGGCTTTTACGACAAGTCCGGTTCCGGTTTCATGATAATGAGTTAAATCCATATAATTCATTATCAAACAAAAGGGAAATGTTATTATATAATAGAATGGCAATAAAATGAAGAACAACTTACTAATATTAAGTAGCGTTATGGGATATTTCATTGACAGACGCCACGAAACACTTCCCGGTTTGCCGTATGAGTAGCGGGCTTCAATACGCGAAAAACCTGCATACTTCAGTTTTTCCTTAATATCACTCATGTTGTAGCCTTCGCGAACATGCTCGTCGATGAACGATTTATCGTCGTCGTCGTGAACATCGCTGCCGCCTTTATCGGATGGTGTAGAAATAAGTACCATTCCGTTTGGCTTGAGTGAAGCATGGAAATTTTGAAAAACTTTCACATCGTCTTCAATATGTTCCATCACATCTACGCAAACGATAAGATCGTAAAAGCTTTCTTCCTTATATTGTGTAAGGTCGGCCTGAAAAAAACGAACACGACCCGATTCTCTTATTTGTCTGAAAAAATGGTTATTATCGGCAACCTGTGTGGCATTGATTTCGGCTCCGCGAATGACCCAGAACTTAGAAAGCCGTGTCATAAAATACGAATACTGTCCAAAGCCCGAACCTGCATCGAGTACGGTTGCTTTATCTCCAATGCGGTTACGGATAATGCGCAGCTCACGTTTGATGTGCCAGGCACGCAAAAGCAATAAATCGAGCAGATTATAAAAAAGTTTACGTAATGGAGCGTAATGGTTAAAAACCTTTCCCAGCGAATTTTTTATCGGTTCGTATTTCATTTTTCAGGCAATCATGATTTTAGTAAACGATCAATATTTTCGGCATAATCGGCACTATCGTCACCAAAGAAAGCTAATTCGGGAACAATGCGCAATTGTTTGCCAACACGTTTACCAAGCTCAAAACGAATTTCGCGTGCATGTTCGCGAATGAGGTTCAATGCAGCACTATCGGTGTCCGAAGGAAAAATACTCAGGTAAACACGGGCTACACTAAGGTCGGGGCTTATGCGCACTACCGTAACGGTAACCATTTTTCCGTTCGAAAGCGATGAACCTTCGCGCTGAAATATTTCGCCCAGTTCTTTTTGCAATAACCGGCTTACTTTCTGTTGTCGTTGTGTTTCCATTCTTCAGACATCTTTTCGTTCAAAACCCGGCAAAGATAACAAAAAGAGGGCAGAGGCGCGAAATCTTTTACCGGCAGGCCGGATAACGCTCTCTTTTTGTTTTCTGTATGAAAAATTGCGAGAAATTAATCTTCCGTTTTTACGGCCTTAACCTTGTGTTCCATCTGATTTGAAAGACCTGGTTTGTTGTCGAATTTAGCCGTGCAGTAAACGCGTTCGGCATCTTGTTCCAAAATGGCATTTGCCTTGGATATAACAGCAAGGCATTCGTCCATGGTATCGCATTCCAGCACGGTGCCCATAGGGGTTAACTGACTTTTGTAGGGCAATGATTCAATCATTTTGACTACTTTCTTTACATACGGGCTTACATGTTTCCCTTTATCGGTTGGGAAAATGGCAAATTCCATTACTACAGACATGGCGTGATTTTTTATAATTCAAAGATAAATCAAGTGCCTGTTAATGGATTTTAAAAATAGCATAAACTGCATTGAACAATCTGCAACAATTGGCGTTCAACTGACGTTATGAACAGGTTGCAAAAAACACAGATTACCGAAAACAAGTACCTTGGCAATGGTACTTATTATATGTCTTTTCCGCGGCAATTTTCGTTTGTCGCAGGACAATCAGTCGGAATTACTACCGACAGCGGGCTTTCGCCCCGGCTATATTCTCTCGCTTCGGGCGAACAGGATCAACAGGCTTCTGTTTTGTATAAAGTTGTAAACGATGGACAGTTAACGCCCCGGCTTGCAGCACTCAAAGCTGGCAATACGATTTACATCCAGAATCCTTCCGGAGATTTTCGTTGCCATAGTAAACCGTCTGTGTGGATAGCAGCGGGAACCGGAATAGCCCCTTTTTTATCGATGTTAAAGTCGGGGAAAGAATTACCAGAGTTGTTTTTGCAGGGCGCTTCGCTGCCGGATGAATTGTGGTTCCGTACATTTTTCGAAGAAAAACTGGGCGAACGTTATCTTCCCTGTGTAACCCGACAGGCAGTTTCAAATGGTTTTCACGGCAGGGTTACCGAATGGCTTGTAGATCAACCGTCGTTCAATCCCGATATTAGGTATTATCTTTGCGGTCGTGCCGAGATGGTGGTCGATGCGCGCGATATTCTGATTAACAAAGGCGTGAAATTCACCAGCATCTTCTCCGAAATATATTTTTAAAGAATGTCGAAAGAGAAACTTTTTGGGAAAACGCTCAGCGAACTTACCGTATTGGTAAAAGAACTCGGATTGCCTGCTTTTACTGCAAAACAGCTGGCCGACTGGTTGTATAAGAAAAACATCACCGAGGTAGATGAAATGACAAACCTGTCGAAAGTAGCACGCGAAAGGCTGAACGAAAAGTTTGAACTCGGGCTCACTCCTTACATTAAAGTACAGCAGAGTGCCGACGGCACAAAGAAATATCTGTTCCCGACCATTGACGACAAGTTCATCGAAACAGCCATGATTCCCGATGACGACCGCAAAACGGTTTGTGTTTCGTCGCAGGTGGGTTGTAAAATGGGTTGCCTGTTTTGCATGACCGCCAAGCAGGGTTTTCAGGGACATTTATCGGTTGCCGATATTCTGAACCAGTACCGTAGCCTGCCCGAATGGCCGGAGATTACCAATCTTGTTTACATGGGCATGGGAGAGCCTTTCGACAATTTCGACAACGTACTGAAAAGTCTCGAAATCTTAACTGCCGACTGGGGTTTTGCGCTGAGTCCGAAACGAATTACCGTTTCGTCAGTGGGACTGGTACCGTCTTTAAAACGCTTTCTGGTCGAAAGCCAGTGCCATCTGGCTATAAGTTTGCATAATCCGTTTGATGAGGAACGTCGCCAGCTGATGCCTGTGCAGCATGTTTACCCGATTGCCGAAGTTCTGCGCGAGATACGTGCGCACGATTTTGGCCGCCAGCGCCGGGTTTCGTTCGAATATATCATGTTCGACAAGGTTAACGACCAGCCCCGCCACGTGAAAGAACTAACCCGACTCTTATCGGGTTTGCGCTGCCGGATGAATTTGATTCGTTTTCATCCCATACCCGGTACTCCGCTGCAAAGCAGTCCGGAACCCGTCATCGAGCATTTTAAAGAAGCGCTTAACGAGAAAGGTATTTTAACCACCATCAGGGCTTCGCGCGGACAGGATATTTTTGCTGCCTGCGGGTTGCTTTCGACTAAGGAATTACTCAAGCGTCAACAGTCGGGTAATATCGAATAATGCTTACAAAGCAGTAAGATTTCTTTAACCGTAAAAGAAAGACGGTAACAGGACAGTGATATTCTCTGCTGCAAGTTGCAGCAAAGAATTCTGTTACATATATCAGCATGCTGCACCTTGCAGCATCCTTTTCTAATATGTTTAAAAGGTCGCTGCAGCTTGCAGCAGGCTTTTCTATTTTATAAAATCGGGTCATGTAGTATGCAGGAGACAAATCTTACTGTTTGATCTGAGCCATGCATTCTGCAGCGTCATAATCAAAGTTTTTAAGGTGTTGCAGGCAGTTTGCTTTTAGCTTTTTTGTATTCGTTTTGAATCACAAGTAACTTTTTTATCATTATCAGTCTGCTTTGTTTTAGGAAAAAACTATTGACAGATGTACTTTTGCCGCGTTTAATAATCTATTTTATAAAAAAGACGTATGAAAAAATCCTTAGTTAGTGTCATTCTGTTGGCATGTACAGTGTCATTTGTTTCAGCCCAGACACAGGCAGGTAAATTATTCTTAACCGGTTCCAGCAATTTGGGTTTCTTATCTCAGGATTATACCGATGACCCGGGTGGAAACTCATATACCGTTACCCAAACAACTTTTAATGTAGGGATTGGGTATTTTTTTAATAACAATGCGCTTATCGGGGTAAAGCTTCCTTATCAGCATTCAAAGGAAGAAGATTACAAAACAACGCAGGTTGCCATTGAGCCTTTCTTTCGCTATTATTTTGGAGCAAATCAGTTTAAACCGTTTTTGGAAGCAGGCCTTGGCTTTAAAAAGTACAGCCAGAGCATCAGCGGCAGCGCAACTACAACTTTTAACGGTCCTATGATGGGTGTTGGTGCAGGTATTGCCTATTACATTACACCAAGCGTAGCAATCGAAGCCATGTTTGGTTACACGTACAATAAAATAACCAATACCGATAATTCCAATGACAAGGAGAAGATCGGAGAAACCGCATTCAACATCGGTTTTGATATTTCTTTGTAAGATCTCATAAAATAACCTGATGAACCTGACGAGACATAACACGCTCGTCAGGTTTGTTTTTTTATAATTTTAATAAACGAAAGAGTAGGGTAGACAACGACATAAGCGTCTTTTATACATTATTCACAAATGCGTAAGATTAGTTTTAAATTACTTAGTAACTTTGCGGCGCTTGTTTATTTTTATGGAGAAACGAATTACTGACTTTCTGCAAAAGCATCATGTTTTAACACTTGCAACCTGTAACGGCTTGCAGCCCTGGTGCGCCAATTGCTTTTATACTTTTGTGGAAGACCGTGCCTGGTTGGTTTTTACATCCGACGAAAGTACCCGTCACATCAGCGAAGCGGTAAATAACGCACTGGTGGCCGGATCGGTTGTTCTCGAAACCAATATTGTTGGAAAAATACAAGGCATACAATTCAGCGGAACAGTGCGCGAAGCAGCTGACGACGAACTTTCGACAGCCCGCAGTGCTTATCTGAAACGCTTTCCCTTTGCAGTAGTAATGAATACAAAACTCTGGATTCTTGAAATTCATCATCTGAAGATGACCGATAATCGTTTAGGTTTCGGGAAAAAACTGCGCTGGGATAACCCTAAATTTATTACTGAATGATTGTTATTACCGGAATTACTGGTTTAGTTGGTTCTCATATAGCATCCGAACTGCTATACAGAGGCGAGAGTATACGTGCTGTTGTTCGGCCTGAAGCCGATACCTATTTTGTCCGGCGGGTGTTGTCGTTTTATCATGCCAATGCCGGAGAGCTTTTTAACCGCATCGAATTTGTTAACGGCGATGTGCTGCGATACGATTCGCTGCTCGATGCTTTCGACGGTGCCGATATGGTTATCCATGCTGCCGGAATGGTTTCGTTCGATCCTTCTGAACGCGAAAAAGTAATTTCAACCAATGTAACAGGCACAGCCAACGTGGTTAATGCCTGTCTTGAATGTAAAGTAAAACAGCTTGGTTATGTAAGTTCGGTTGCGGCTGTCGGGAATGCAGCCGATGGCGAAATGGTTACCGAAACTACGCCCTGGGAAAACTCAGGCAAGAATTCGGGATATTCGGTAAGCAAATTTCATGCTGAGCTCGAAGTCTGGCGCGGTGTTCAGGAAGGCTTGCATGCTGTTATTGTAAATCCATCTATTATCATAGGTCCGGGACACTGGGACAAGGGTAGTTCTTCTATCATCTCGGCGGTTTACAGCGGAATACGTTTTTACACCACCGGAACAATGGGCTATGTGGATGTGCGCGACGTCAGCCATTGTCTGATTGCCCTTCTGGATAAAAAAATAAGCGGACAACGCTATATTCTGAATTCCGAAAACTGTTCTTACCACGATGTTTTTACCTATGCTGCACGATCCATGGGCGTTAAAGAACCCTCTATACAGGCACCCCGGTGGCTGGTAAAGTTTGCCTCGGTACTCGACTGGCTGGCATCTCTTTTTGGTAAGCAACGCCAGATTACAAGCGAAACCGCCAAAACTGCTTTCGACGTTTCGTGCTTTTCGAACGAAAAAATTCTGAACGAATTAGAAGGTTTTCAGTTTATACCGGTGAGCCGGTCGCTAACCGAAACCGCAGCTTTGTTTTTGCGTCAGGTAGAACGATAATTAATGCGTTACGCGACGGAAAACTTCTTCGAGATGTTGTTCCTGACGCTGCATGGACAGCACGGTTAACTGATGATCTACCGCAAAATGAAATAAAACCGGACGGATGTCAAAATCTGCTCCGGTTTCTATTTGGTAGCTGTTGCCATCCAGATGTTTTATCGACAAAACACCTTCGAGGCCGGCAAGGCGGGTTTCGTCGGCAGGTTTGTCAAACTCGGCTAATACGGTAACCCGGTTTTCGTTGTTGCTGGCCGAAAGATTTCCTGCCGTATCGTTGGCTACAATAACTCCTTTGTTGATAATAATAACGCGGTGGCAGATGGCTTCCACTTCCTGCATAATATGGGTGGAAAGCATCACCGTTTTTTCGCGGCCGATTTCCGATATCAGGTTGCGGATTTCGATAATCTGATTGGGGTCCAGCCCGGTGGTAGGTTCGTCCAGAATAAGCACCTTCGGGTCGTGCAGCAAAGCCTGCGCAAGGCCCACACGCTGGCGGTAGCCTTTGGAGAGCGCTCCTATCTTTTTATGTTTTTCAGGCGAAAGCCCGGTCATTCCGATAATTTCGGCAATACGCTTGTCGGTATTGCTTCCCAACTGGTGCACGCCTGCAAAAAAGCGCAGGTATTCTTCTACATACATGTAGAGGTACAGCGGATTGTTTTCGGGCAGGTAGCCAATGCAACGTTTCAGATCAAGCGGCTGAAGCGCAGGATCGAAACCATTAACTTCCACGCTGCCTTCCGAAGGAGGCAGATAGCCCGTAATGATCTTCATCAGTGTACTTTTACCGGCGCCGTTGGGGCCGATAAAACCAAGTATTTCGCCATTGTTAACCTCGAACGAAACCGAGTCGAGCGCCTTTTGTTTTCCGTAAAATTTGCTTACCTGCTTAATCTGAATAGACATAACGAGCCTTCTTTTTTGTGCCTCAAAGGTAATGAAAGCTTGCCGAACGAAGTTTTAATGTTTGATAAAAGGTAAACAACGCATCTTTCTATCTTGCAAGGGAACATATTAACATTATTATCCAGAAAATTGCTAGTAAAAATGCTAACAGGTAGGAGGGAAGAATAAGTCTGGAAATCATAGAAAGTAAACTGTTTTGAGGATCATTATCACTGGAATATCCTACAAACAGAATATTATCATGAGGATTTAAAAGCATCTTTTTCTGGTATTTTTTATAACGTTTACGCAATTTTTTCAGGGATAAATCGCAAAAGTGGATACTATTTCCAAAAACGACACATAAGAGGATTGCAATTATAATAATTGCATAATGGGAAAAAGAATTTGGATCGACACTAGAAGAAAAGAAGCAGGCTAATAGCCCCGCTTGTGTAACAATGAGCCAGTTTATCCGGTTTACAATAAGATTATCCTCGTGTTGAACTTTTTCTTTAATAAGATAGAGCTTTTCTTTAGTACTGAACTTTTCCATGGCTTTGTAAAGGATTAGATTATTAATAATCTAATTTACAGCAAATTAGTAAGAATAGCAAAACGTGATATTGTTTCTTTTCTTCTTTTATTTGTCCCCTCAAACGGGCTTTGAGTAGAATGTTTTAGTTCGTCGGCCGGGGCGACGGGCTCCCTGACGCTTCGTTCTTACCGTTTCCCCGGCCGACGACTTCCCCTGAGCTTAGTTCTGCTTATTTCCCCGGCAAATTTGTTGCCTGAGCTTTCCGGCAACAAATTTGCCGGGGGAATGAGTTCCCCAAAGTTCAGTTCTTATAATTTGCCGGGCCGACGGACAGAACTGAGTGTGGTTTGCCCCGTCGCCCCGGCCGACGAATGGTGAGAATTGCTTTTTTTCGGAAAAACCGCATAATTTTTTGTTTCTGGAATGAACCTTTTGTTTTTGGCGTGTACCGGAAAAGAAAACGAAAGCATGTTAAATTTCGTCAAACTCAATGTTAAATGGCTGGCAGCCGGTATAATACTTCTACTTTTGGGTTTTATGGTGATGGGCTGGAATACGCCCGGAGCGCCGGACACCGAACTGCAGGTTTTTGCCTGGCATAAAATTACGCTGGCTCCTGTAATGCTGATGGCTGGCTATGTTTGTATTGGTATAGCGGTAATGAAGCGTTCGCGATAAGCATGTTTGGACTTAAAAAGATAAAAAGCGAAGATACCGACGAGTTTTTGCTGGCCCTCCTTGCAGAAGGAGACCAACAGGCTTTTAACACCCTGTACCATCGGTACAGCGGGCGGATGCTGTATTATTTTTACCGCATGCTCGGTAATTCGAACGAAAAGGCTCAGGATTTTCTTCAGGACCTGTTCGTAAAGCTTATCGACAAAGCCGACACTTTTGATGCATCGCGTAAATTCCAGACCTGGATATTCAGCATTGCGCATAACATGTGCAAAAACGAATACCGGAGCATGGATGTACGCAAAAGCGAACCTATTGACGATGCATTTTTTCTGAACGAAGATCTTCCGCCCGATTTTGACGAGGCAGATACCGATCTGGAGTCGTTTACCCGCGATTTGTTCGAAGAACTCGACACGTTCGACGATATCCACAAAACAGTATTTCTGTTGCACTACCGGGAGAATTTTTCGCTGAAGGAAATCGGGCAGATTCTTGAAATATCGGAAGGTACCGTAAAGTCGAGACTCTTTTATACGCGAAAGCGGCTCTCGGAGCGACTGGTGCGCTATCAGCCCTGTACCGAACAGTAGTAAAAAGTTAAATTAAATGCAGAACATTGTTATGAAAACTAAAGATAATACCTCCGATATATTCCGCCGTGCCGTGCAGCACGATGCCGACATTCAGCCTGACCGTGCACTTGAATCGCGGCTGATGAACTATTACCAGCTTCGCCGTCCCCGCCGCCGGGTTTACAGCAATTCGTTTACGGGTTTCTTTGCCTGGATGTTTTCTTCCAGACTTTTAGGCCTTAAAGCCGGAATTATTTCGCTCGGACTTTTCTACATGCTGTTTATCGGGAATATCAACAGCCACAATCAGGCCGGCTTGCTCGACAGTTGCCTTCGCTCGCCTATGGTTGCCGATACTTCTTTTGTTGCAAAAGATACTTGCAAATAAAAGAAAAGAGACGGGTTTGAAATCCGTCTCTTTTTGTCTCTGTCAACTTCTGTTTTTAATTGACGCTTAGCCGCTGCCCGTTGGTAAGCCAGCAGTTTTCTAATTCCTGTTTTATTTTCTGAATCGAATACTTGTCGGCAAGCTGATAAGTATTCTGCAGCGTATATAAATTCATGCGGATATCATTTTCGAGGCCTGCCCGCTGCATGGGCGACAGGCTGCAAAAGTATCGCAGGTTCTGCCGTATATTATCCGATAATGTTTGAAGTATACCGGTGCCTTTGTCCGGTTTTTCGCACAAAAAATACAGTTCGGCAAAAGGAATCACCGAATAGTCGAAATCCAGTCGTCCGTTTGGCAGTAAAGTCGTGATACGGTCGAGCACTTCAACCGCTTTTTCTTTTTTCCCTTCGTTAAACAACACCTCGGCCAGCCGGGCAAACTTCTCGCGCAGCGAAATCGTTCGTAATGTATATCGGTGCGTATAATCCAGGTAAACCTTCGGGTCGTTAAGCGAACTCCAGGCAAAATCGTGCATGTATTGCTGAAACAGACGGTCGGAGTTTACAATGCCGGGTTCTGCCCCTTTTTCAGGATTGCTCTGGTATGGCACCAGCCGGTAAGCTGTACCATCGAGTTGCAGATAGCGGTCGAGTCCGAGTTGTTGCGGCACCTGTACCGAAGCAAAATAAACAGGCCGCTGCCATTGGTTTGACGAAAGAATATCGAGCAGAACAAGGTTGTCGAGCGTAATGTAATCGCCGGCAACATGTATTTTCACCGAGTCGGCAGGTTTGAGGTTGCCAAACAGATGAGCCGCGGCTTTTGATCCTGCCGGCAGGTAAAGATTACGGCCGGGCAGGTAATTTGTTTGCTGGCCGTTACTCAGGTCGAGCATCGTTCGCGGGTCGTCATTCAGGGTAAACGCAATTACCTGATTTACGTCGAGGGACGAGTCGGTACGGCTTTTAACAGGCAGATAAGTTCGTTTGCCGCTTACAATTTTGTCTTCGGTGAGCTGCATTTTCAATCCCTGCTTGGGTAGCAGCGCATGGCGCATTTGGTTTACATACCAGTCGGCGGCCAGATAAGGGAGCAGTACAATCTGAACATCGGGGCGTATGCCTTCCACTTCCTGCGCGTACCATAACGGATAAGTGTCGTTGTCGGCATTGGTAAATAAAATGGCGTTGGGGGCACACGATTCGAGGTAATTGAGGGCATAATCTCGCACATGATAGCGGTGCGAGCGGTTGTGGTCGTCCCAGTTCTGACTGGCCATAAGCAGTGGTACCGGAACGGCCAGTAACAGAGTTGCCGGAATAATTGCTTTGAACCGGCGGGACTCCATCCAGTGCATCAGTGCCAGAATTCCGATTCCGATCCAGATGCAGAATGCGTAAAACGAGCCGACGTAAACATAATCGCGTTCGCGCGGAGTTACGGGAACTTCGTTCAGGTAAAGCACAAGGGCAATACCGGTAAAGAAGAAAAGCAGGCTTATTACCGAGAAGTTTTTGGGGTCGCGCCTGAACTGAAAAACGAGCCCGGCTAAACCCAGCAACAGCGGAAGGAAGAAATAGGTGTTCCGGCCTTTGTTTTGTTTTTGGTTGTCGGGCAGTTTATCCTGCGGGCCAAGAAGAATGTTATCGATGAACGGGATTCCCGACAGCCAGTTTCCATGAAGAAGTTCGCCGTGCCCCTGAACATCGTCCTGTTTTCCCACAAAGTTCCACATGAAATAGCGGAAGTACATAAACCCAAGCTGATAGCGGAAGAAAAATTGCAGGTTTTCGCCAAAGGTAGGCAGGCGAAGCATTTGTTCTCCGTCCTGTCGGGCACAGGTATAAGGAACACCCTTAAAATTGCACCATGCTTTATACGCTTCGGCATGGCCCGGTGTAGTGCTGCTCATCCGGGGGAAAGGCATCAGCGTATTTTCGTCGTAAGTGTAATCGGGCACTAAAGGTTCCTGCACGTACTTGCCGTTGAAACGTTCGTAACTGCTGCGCTCTTTTTCGCCCGTTAAAGGAGAGGCAAAAGACGGGCCGTACAGCAAAGAACGGCTTCCGTATTGTTCGCGGTTCAGGTAGTTTTCGAGTGCAAACGGATCTTCGGGGTTCGACATATCCACGGGGGTATTGGCATGCGAGCGCAATACAATTACGCCATAGGTTGAGAAACCCAGAATAATAAGCGAAACGAAAATTAATGCGTTATAGAGTAGAACTTTTTTCTTTTGGAAAGCAATAACAAGACCGGTTACAATGGCTGCAATTAAAATAATGCCACCGGCAAGCATTCCTGAGTAGTACGGCAGGTTAAAACTGTTTACGGCAACCAGCTCGGTCCACGAAAGAAATTTGGGAATGCCCGGAATAACTCCGTACAGAATAGCGGCCAGTATTACCACCGAGGCTATGGAGGCTTTTAGTATATTTCGTTTGTTTGCCGGATAGAGTTTAAAAAAGTAAACAAAAACAATGGCAGGAATTGCCAGCAGATTTAACAAATGTACCCCGACCGAAAGTCCGAAAAGATACGCAATAAGCATTAGCCAGCGGGACGAATTCTTTTCTTCCGATGTTTCTTCCCATTTGAGAATACACCAGAAAACGGCAGCTGTAAACAGGGAAGACATTGCATAAACTTCTGCTTCAACTGCCGAAAACCAGAACGAATCGGAAACAGCATAAGCCATGGCTCCGCAGAATCCGGCAGCCAGAATACCAATTTTCCGCGACGACGAAGATTCCCAGTTTGCAGTCAGTTTGCGGCCAAACCAGGTTATCGTCCAGAACAGAAAAAGGATGGTAAAGGCACTGGCTATAGCCGATGTGGTATTAACACAAATAGCAATGTGCTGAGGATTGCTGGCAAACAGTGATGCCAGTCGGCCAACAAGCAGAAAGAGCGGTGCCCCGGGCGGATGGCAGACTTCGAGTCGTGCGGAGCAAGCCAGAAATTCGCCACAGTCCCAGAAACTGGCAGTGGGTTCGAGGCTAAGAAAATAAATAAGAAATGAAATCAGCCAGACGGCAGCACCTGTCAGATTATTCCAGCGTTTAAAATTGAGCGGTTGAACCATCGTTTCGTTTTTTCGATTCTGTACACCGAAACGTAAAAAGGTTCACCGAAATCAGTAGCCCGGTGGCTTAGTTTTTTTGTGCGGAACTGCTGCGGGTTACCATAAATACACCCGAAAATACCAGCGCAACGGCAAAACCTTTTACTACGCTGAATGTTCCCATACCCCATAGTATAGAGACAATTGTAGCAATAACAGGTTGTACATAGTTATACATGCTGGTTACTGTTGGGGGGAGATTTTTTTGGCCAACCGGGATTAGCAGATACGAAAAAAAGGTTCCGCCCAGTACAATAAAAGCAATGTCTAGTCCGATTGACATCGGCAGCATGTTGTATGGGATTGCCGACAGCTCATAAAACGAAACCGGGATGCAGAAAACGGAAGCAAACGTAAACATCCACTTCATAAGCGTTACAGGCGAATAGCGGTGGATAATATTTCGGAACATTACGAGGTAAACAGAAAAACTGCATTGAGCGAATAAGCAGAGCAAATCGCCGGCAATATTACTGTTCCGGGAACCCGATACGGCATGATGACCACTTAAAATAAGCAGCAATGCACCCGTAGCTCCCAGTGCAATACCTGATGCTTTTTTCCAGGTAACAACTTCTTTCAGGTAGAATGCCGAAATAATCAGCGTAATGATGGGTGTTGTGGTGGTAACAATAGAAGCATCGATCGGAGAAGTCATGGAAACGCCCATTACAAAGGTTCCCTGATTAAGCACAATGGCAAATAGTGATGCCAGAAACAGTAAAGCTAAATCGCGACGGTTAACTTTTTCTTTTTTTAAGAAAAACGAAGCTATCCAGAAAACAATTGCTGCTCCGGCAACTCGGAAGGAAGTAAGAGACAAATATCCGACAAACCCACTTATTAACACTGCTTTGGAAACCGGAGCCATAAAACCCCACATCAGATTGGCCGTGAGCATTGCCACATGACCAGTATACCGTCCCTTCTTCATATTTTATGCACTACGAACCCGCGCAAAAGTACAGGTTTCATTTAAGAATGCATAAAAAGAGCGGGGTTTGCCCGATTTTGGTACGTTGACGAAGAAAAAATGTTTTTATTCCGGATTAATCTGTAACAAATTCTTTTTTTTGATACTAAAAGTAAAACATATGTGAATTCTGTTCTTATCTTCGTTTATCACAAATAATAGATCCATGAAAATACGCTCTAAAATCCTGGCTGCTATCACCCTTTCGATAGTGGCTGCTGTGGGTTCAAAGGCTCAAACGCCACGAATCAATTTCAGCGAATACGATTTGCCCAACGGGCTTCACGTAATTCTGCAACCCGATAAATCATCACCATCGGTAGTGGTTTCGGTTATGTACCATGTAGGTTCTAAGAATGAGAATCCAACCCGAACTGGTTTTGCTCACTTTTTTGAACACCTGATGTTCGAAGGAACGCCAAACATTCCGCGTGGCGAATATGGCAAAATCGTCGAAAAAGCCGGCGGTACGCTTAACGCCAATACGTCAATGGACCGTACCTATTATTTTGAACTGCTTCCTCCTAATCAGCTGGAACTTGGATTGTGGCTCGAATCAGACCGTATGTTCGAGTTAAAAGTCGATTCGGTTGGCATCGAAACGCAGCGTGGTGTGGTAAAAGAAGAAAAACGCCAGCGGGTTGACAATCAGCCTTACGGTAATTTTATGGCCGAAGCTTTTAAAAGAGCGTTTACGGTACATCCTTACCACTGGGTTCCCATCGGCGATTTTGAGCACCTCAACAAGGCGTCATACAGCGAGTTTGCTGATTTTTACAAAACCTATTACGTACCTAACAATGCCGTTTTAACCCTTTCGGGGAATTTCGATCCGGCACAGGCCAAGGCTCTTGTCGAAAAATATTTCGCTCCTGTTGCCCGCGGAACTCGTGAAATGTTTCGTCCGACGGTTGTTGAACCCGAAAAGACAAAAGAAATTACCGATACTATTTACGACAACATTCAGCTTCCGGGCGTTTTCCTGACCTATAATACTCCCGCTGTCGGAACTCCCGATTTTTATGCGGTAGATATGTTCACAACACTTCTGGCCGGCGGGCAAAGTTCGTATCTGTACAAGTCGCTGGTAGATCAGAAACAGAAAGCACTTGAAGTGGAAGCATTTCCGTTCGACAACGAGCATCCTGGTGTATCGATTATTCTGGCTTTGGCTAACATGAACAACAGTCCGGTTGAAATTAAAAACGACATTGACAGTATTATTACACAGTTTCAGACCAATCTGATCGGCGAAAAGGATTTCAAGAAACTACAAAATATTTACGAAAACCGCATAATAAGCGGATTGGGAACTGCTGCACAGCGAGCCGAAAATCTGGCAACTGCTTATACGTATTTCAAAAATACCGAAATGGCTAATAAAGAAGGCGAAAATTATATGAAAGTAACACGCGAAGATCTTCGCCGGGTTGCCCAAAAATATTTCCGTACCACCAACCGGGTAACGCTGTATTACCTGCCAAAGCCTAAAACTTCGGACACAGCTCAGAAATAATCGCAAAAGTTTACAAAAGTAATTTACTGTTCATCAGTTAATCATGAATCGAATGAAACTAAAATATTATTTTGCTGCCGCATTACTGTCAGTTTCGGTAATGTGTGGTGCGCAGACACAGCCAGACAGAACCAAACAGCCGGCAGCTGGCCCGGCTCCTCGCGTTGAATTAGGAAAGCACGTCAATTTTACATTGCCTAACGGTTTGCAGGTTATTGTGGTAGAAGATCATAAACTGCCTAAGGTTTCGTTTTCGTTAAGGCTCGATGTAGATCCTGTTCTGGAAAAAGAAAATGTAGGTTATGTGAATGCCGCAGGCTCGTTGTTGCGCAACGGCACTAAAAATCGCACCAAAAGTCAGATTGACGAGGAAATCGATTTTATAGGAGCAAGTCTTTCTACCGGTTCTACGTCGGTTAGCGGAGGATGTTTAACCAAGCATATCGGTACTTTTATGCCGGTTTTTGCCGATGTTGCACTTAACCCTGTTTTTCCTCAGGAAGAACTAGACAAGTGGAAGAAGCAAACGGCATCGGAGCTGGCTCACGAAAAAGTTGATCCGGGAAGTATTGCTTCGAATGCAGGTAAGGCACTCATGTTTTCGGATGCTCATCCGTATGGAGAGGTAATGACCGAAGCTTCGGTAAAAACAATTACATCCGACATGTGCCGCAATTATTATAATACGTTCTTTAAGCCAAATGTTGCGTATTTAATCATGGTTGGTGATATTGATGTAAAAATGGCTAAAAAGCTGGCTACTCAATATTTTGGTAACTGGAAGAAAGCAGAAGTTCCGAAGTTTACATATCCTCACCCTGAGCAGCCTAAAGCAAACCGGGTTGTGTTTGTTGATAAACCGGGTTCGGTTCAATCGACTATTCGCATAATTTATCCAATTGACCTAAAACCTGGCAGCCCGGATGCCATAAAAGCCCGTGTTACCGATATGTTGTTGGGCGGAGGCGGTTTTTCGGGACGTTTGTTTCAGAATCTTCGTGAAAAGCATTCTTATACCTATGGCGCATATTCGAGCATCGACAGCGATCCGCTGGTTGGTTCGTTTACAGCCGAAGCCGAAGTTCGCAATGCTGTAACCGATAGTGCCATTACTCAGTTTCTGGTTGAGATGAAACGCATTGTTGAAACACAACCGACACCCGATGAGCTTACCATTATGCATAATACCCTTTCGGGAAGTTTTGCCCGTTCGCTCGAACGTTCCGGCACGCTTGCCGAATTTGCCTACAACACCTTACGTTACAAACTCCCGGTCGATTATTACGACACGTATCTCGAAAAAGTAAATGCCGTAACCTTGGCCGATGTTCAGCAAACTGCTGCAAAATATGTTCATCCGGATAATTGTATTATACTGGTTGTTGGTAACAAAGGAGAAGTAGCCGATAAGCTGAAAAAGTTCAGTGCGTCGGGCGTTGTTGAGTTTTATGATGCACAGGGACATCCTGTAAAAAGCTCGGACGCTGTTCCTGAAGGTTTAACAACACAAAAAGTGCTGGATGCTTACATTACTGCTGTTGGTGGAGAAAAAGCCATTAATGCTGTAACATCTATGGCTGTTGACATGAAAGGAAGCATTCAGGGCCGCGATATCGTTCTGGAACAACGCTGGGCTAAAAATAAAAACAGCGTAACCATGAAAATGGGTCCGATGGTTTTGATGCGTACCGTTCTAAACGGCGAACAGGCTAAACAATCGGGTATGCAGGGAAGCAAAGACATTACCGGTGATGAACTTAAAGACATGATTCTGGAAGCCAGCATTCTTCCTGAAATTACATATGCTTCGGCAGGTATTGCAACAGCACTCAAGGGTTCGGGCGATGTTAACGGCACCGATTGCTGGCAGGTAGAAGTCACGCTTCCTTCCGGGAAAAAGAAAATTGATTTCTTTGACAAAAAATCAGGATTAAAATTACGCACTCTTCAAACCGAAGACAGTCCGCAGGGTTCTGTTACCGTAACCGTTGATTATAGCGATTATAAACCGGTTAACGGTTTAATGATTCCATATTCGCTGGGGCAGAGTATGGGACCAATGCAGTTAACGTTTACTGCCGATAAGGTACAGATCAATGCCGGTACAACAGATGCCGACTTTACTCTCTGATAGTACTATTTTTTAAAATTGATTAAAGGATGTCCATCATTAGGACATCCTTTTTTATTTTTTATAAGGACATAGTCCGCAATTAATGGTCATATTACCAAGATATAAAGCTTGTCTAAGTTAAAAATACCAAAATAAAAGAAGTCTGTCATTTCCCGATATAACCATTCTATACCTTTGTTTCCATATTTTGAAAGAGGAGGAGTTATGTTTAAGTGGAGAGATTGGAGCATTAGAAGAAAGCTCTCGTTTGTTTTTATTTTTATAATCGTTTTAACATTTCTACTGGGTTTATCGGGCTGGATGGCTGTTCATAAAATGAAAGGCACGAGTGATAAAACACAGAAAGTAGGAGAAATAGAGAATTCACTTTCCCAGGTTCGGGTTGATCTAAGAGTAGCTATATTAGAAAAAGATGCGCAAAAAGCAATCGGACTTTCTTCCAAACTTAATAAAATCAATGATTTAGTAACTGAATTATTAGACAATACTTCTGGAAGCCTGCATGACAGTCTTCAGTCTTTAGCAGCAGACTTACATCATTATACAGAAGTTGAGCATTCTTTTGCACAAGAAATGCAAATTCTGGAAAATAAAGAAAACGAAATTCAGGGTTATGGAACAAAGGTTCGTGATTTTATTAATCAGGGAATAATTACAGAAAATGACATCTTGCATTTAGAGTTTGAACGAACATTAGTGAAGGCTATCAGTTATTTGGATAAACCCGAAGATCAGTCAAAATCCGATTTTCAATCGCGCATGGGAAATAGTATTCAGTTAGCACAGACTAAGAAAAATGAGAAGATGATGGATCTGCTTAGTCAGTTTAATACCAGTTTTCAGGAATATACCACTCAGCGCGAAAAACTTGATAAACTTTTGAGCGATTTGGTTGCAACCAGCGAAAAAGTGAACAAAATATCAGAACAATCGGTTGAAGCGATGAGTACTGAAATGAGCAGGGTTTCGGTTGGTTCTTCAATTCTTATTATTTTTCTGGGGCTTGCAGTGTTGCTTGTGTCAGCTGTCGTTTCCTATTTCATGAGTACATTTATTATTCAGGCAATCCGGCATAATTTAAAAATAGCAACAGCTATATCTCAGGGAGACCTTTCTAAGCGTGAAAACGATAAAATAAAGATTTACGGGGATGAGTTTGGCAGTCTTATTAAGTCGATGGAACTTATGCGTAACACGCTTATTTCGATGGTAACGAAAATTCAGGGCGGAGCTCTTCATATTTCGAATGCGAGCGAAGAAGTAGCTTCAACTTCACAGGTATTATCGGAGAGTAGTAGCGAATATGCCGCTTCGGTCGAAGAAATTTCTTCGGCTATTGAAGAAATTTCTACCAATATTGAGCTAACCACACAAAATGCAAAAGAAACAGAGCAAATCTCGCAACAAACGACTGATATTGCCGAAAAAGTGGTAAAAGCTTCCGAACAAAGTCTGCAATCAGTTCATAATATTATTGAAAAGATAAAGATTATTAATGATATAGCATTTCAAACAAATTTACTGGCTCTTAACGCTGCGGTTGAAGCTGCTCGTGCAGGCGAACATGGTAAAGGCTTTGCGGTGGTTGCAACAGAAGTGCGTCATCTGGCCGAACGGAGTAAAATTGCAGCCGAAGAAATCCGAACACTTTCGCATACTACAGTTACTGTTTCCGATCAGGCGGCTGTGCTGATAAAAGAAATGTTACCTCAAATTGAAAAAACGGCTGAACTGGTAAAAGAAATAACACTTGCCAGTATTGAACAAAATTCGGGTTCAGAACAAATTAATAGTTCGGTTCAGGAATTAAACAGTGCGGCGCAGGAAAGTGCAGCATCATCGGAAGAACTGGCTTCAAATGCCGAAATTTTAAAAAGACAGTCAGAAGAAATGACTAAAATAGTAGGCTTTTTTAAATTGTAACAAGAATAGAAGTAATTATAATCATCATATTTTCAGTTATATAAAAATTGGAATTAAGATAAAGTCAAACTTTTTTAAAATCGTCGTGTTTATTCAAAATTAATTTTTACCTTGTGCCGAAATTATTATTTATTTGATTATGTATAACGGTAAAGTTAAATTCTTTAATACCACCAAAGGTTTTGGTTTTATTAAAGATCTTTCATCAGAAAAAGAATACTTTGTTCATGTTTCTGATTTAGTAGATGAAATCAGAGAAGATGACGAAGTTACCTTCGAACTCAAAGAAGGAAGAAAAGGATTGAATGCAGTAAATGTTAAGCTAGTTTAGATATACATTACAACATTTGATAAAAAAGCCTTACGCAAGTAAGGCTTTTTTTATGGGATAAATTGTATTACAAATCTTTGTAACACATTGTACATAAACAAAAAAAGGAACGATTTTTAATCGTTCCTTTTCGTGGGCCCAGCAGGGCATGATCCTGCGACCCTCTGATTATGAGTCAGATGCTCTAACCAACTGAGCTATAGGCCCAATAAAAATGCGTTATACATTTTTTATTTGGTGTGCAATATTACATATTTGCAGCATAATATTCAAGCAAAGTATTAAAAAATATGGAAAAATTCTTCGTAAACCAACTTCCTGATCTGCCGTTCGAAAACATTATTTTCGATCTGGGCGGAGTAATTATGCATCTTGATCTTGACAAAACTACTGAAGCTTTTCGTCGTCTTGGCCTTCATGAGTTGTCGTTAACCACCGATACTGTAACAGTTCAGAAGATCTATAAAGATTATGAAAAGGGATCAATATCGTCGGCTGAATTTAGAAAAGGCATAAAAGCGAGCTATGCTTCACCCATTTCTGACGAAGAATTTGATGAGGCATGGAGTGCTATGTTGGTAGAAATACCCGAAGACCGGATTGACTTTCTGGCCAATTTAGGGTCTCGTTACCGTACATTTTTATTGAGCAACACCAATGAAATTCATTTAAATCACCTCAATCAATATTTAAATGAAAGTTTTGGGATAGAGGATTTCAGTGCTTTATTTGAAGCTGATTATTATTCGCATCAACTAAAAATGCGTAAACCTGATATGGAAATTTTTAGTACCGTTTGCGAACAATCCGATATAGAACCTTCGCTGACCGTATTTATTGATGATGTGGAAGCAAACGTCCGTGCGGCCTGCGCTGCAGGTATGATTGGCATACATTTGGTGGCTCCGGCAACTATCGAAGAGGTTTTGGATTCGCTAATTACTGAAAATTAAAAAGAGAAATGCCTGAATCATCAATTGATTCAGGCATTTCTCTTTTTAATTATTTTATTCGTTTATCAAATTCTGATAGTTTTCTGCAGAAAGCAAGTTGCTGATTTCTGCAATGTCTGTTGGTTTAACTTTAATCATCCAGCCTTCGCCGTAAGGATCTGTGTTAACCAGTTCTGGCTGAGATTCGAGAGCAGGATTCTTTTCAAGAATTTCGGCCGAAACAGGCATAAATAAATCCGAAACAGTTTTTACTGCTTCAATTGTTCCAAAAACTTCTTCGCGAGCAATTGTTTTTCCAACGCTTTCAATATCAACAAAAACAATATCTCCAAGTTCGTGCTGCGCAAAATCGGTAACCCCGATAAAAGCGGTATCGCCCTCAATACGAATCCATTCGTGGTCTTTTGTGTACTTTAAATTTGAAGGAACATTCATTGTATATCAGTTATATTGTTAATAATCGGATGATTCTGTATGGCCAAAAATAAAGAAATAAAACGAATCAAAACATGACGGTAGCCTTATTACATTAGCTGAAGTCGAACACTGAATCCGATATTGGTATTAGATGTTTTATAAGTTGTTGAGACAAATGGAGTATTGACTATTCGGTCGTAGAAAAAGCGTATGGTAACTTTGTCACTTACCAGATAATCGGCAGAGAAGCTTATTTTAAGGTTTTGTTTGCCATCGGTTATTTCGTTATAACCTTCTACTAATTTTCGCAGAATAGTTTTATCGTTTCGAATGGTAATGTCGAGTTTAAGTGTCAGATCGTTTTTCAGTTTAGAGGATGCCGATGGAGCGACAATATTAAATGGCAAATTATCAAACCGATAACCAACTCCAAAAATATATTCTTTGGTTAAAATTTCCATAACCTGACCGTTTGAAAAACTGAGGGTTACCGAACGCGAACGGCGGAATTCTAAACGGGTAGTTAAATTATTTTTCCAGCTTACATCAATGCTCATTAATGGGCTGAAAAGTTCCTGAATTGAAACGGTTCCTAAGTCGTAGCGCGAAATATAGTTATACGATGAGTTAATAGAGTCGGAAAGTCCGTCTTTGTTATTATCATAGTAAAGGCTGTTGCTGGCATACGAGCTGATAATAAACGAGGAACTATATGCATGTCCAAGAACAATACTTCGGACATATTCTGCAAATAACGGTATGCGAGCTAAACCGTCGTATGTTACACGCCAGTTGGGGCGAAGCATAGCAAATGATTTCCACGAAAGTTTACTCAGGTTCGACATAAAGTCAAGCTGAATTTTTTTCGGGTCGACATTCATATATGCAGACATAAACGACGGTAAGAGTACATCTTGCGAAGTTTTTCCGTACCCAAAATTGTGAATGGTCGAGTCTCCGGTTGCTGTCAGGATAATCGAGTCCCGGTGATATGTTGGGTCAAGCAGAACACGTCTTTCGGCTAGCCGGTCGGAAATAATGGTTCTGTTTGTTTTTAATTTATTGAATACCAATGAAGAATAGGTGCTGCCACTGCTGATTTTTTCGAAGGCGCTTTTGAAAGTCCAGACACTCATGCTAAAGTTACCGGTTACCATGTCCGAAGCAGGATCGAAATGACCGATTTCGGAGTTGTAATAGCGATTAATAATACGAGAGTAACCTCGGTTTGCCTGAAGCTCAACCTTAAGGCCGGTAATAGGCTCTAAACTTGCACGAATATTGAGTGTATTTTGTTTTTTATAAGTAACAGGGTCTAGTTCCGAAGCCGTATCGTTTACCAGCCAGTTGTGTAAAAAGGCATAATTATCAAAGTTTTCGTCCTGCATACCTAAGATAAAAGGCAATCCGGGTGTAGACGAACTGCTACTTCCAAATAATTTTGCACCTTCCTTATAGCCAGGCATATAAGTTGCACCGTCTTGCGTGTAGGAAACCGAAAAGTCGCGAAGACTGGTTGCAGCTCTGATTCCTCCTTCGAGCAATAATTTCAGCAGATTATCTTTTTGGGGTACTTTCCCTTCTATCAAAATGTTAACGTTTCGTGCATCGACATCGGGTGTAATTTTCACTTTATCGGGAGTAATTACATCAATTTTGGCCGGAACTTCTTTGCCCGAAGCATCACTCAGAACTACTTTTACGTCTTTTGTAGACAATTTATGAGTGATAAACCGAGCCCGACCAGCTTTCATTGATGGTATTTCCTGACTGTATTTAACGGTTACCATCTGTTTTTTTTCAGTTCCGCGGGCACGATTCTGGTACTTTTGATCAAGCTGGCGCAAATAAGGAACTTTATTAAATAATGAACGGAAATTTAAAGATCCGTTGTATTGTATTGTGTTTGAATTTTTTAAGGTATTCCCAATTGTCGATGTAGTCGAAAGCGGAGCGGCATCCCAACCGTAATCGCCCCGGTATCGCACACTTAAACTGGTCCAGTCGAGACCTGGTAATTTATTGATCGGGGTATTGTAATTGACGTTAAATTGTTGATAATAACTTGTTGTACGGCCCATTGAGAGAATATTGTTCCAAATTTCGGCACGTTTCTTCTCATAGTCAGACCAGTTACTTTTGTCCATAGCTCCTTCGAGCTCATCGATGTAAGCCGTATTGGTTGCCGAAAAGTCGAATTTTAATGAACGAGTAAGATCAAATTTCAAATCATACATTCTGTTCCATGTAAAATCCTTACTTATAGTAGGTTCAAAAGTGACTCCCGAAAGGTCAATATCGCGTATTTTGGTCTCGCTGTAATTTCGCTGCATATCTGTTCTGAACGAAAAATTGCTCGGCAGATAATAGAAATTGAAATCTTTTATCAGTCTAAAATATTTGTTATCAAATAAATGTACATTTTTAAACGGCTGTACATTTTTAGGTTTAAGGTTGTAAATGTAGTTTAGCCCTCCTTTGTATGCGTGCTGAAAACTGTATTCGGTATTAATATTTCGGGTGTAATACTCGTTATATCCGTAACTAGCAGACCAATTGGAAATACTCCAAGGCATTGTCTGTTTGGTTGCTGTTTGAGGCTGAATACGAACGTTGGTGAAATTAAGACTTCGACGTCGGGTATAATCAACACAGATTCGTTTCAGTGAATCACGCTCGCTTTGAGAGGATGCATTTTTTAGCGCATCCGAGAAAAGCACATCTGGGTCAAGCGGGTCGTATTCTGGATTTATAAATGTTTCAGAAAGAGATGCATACATAGGAATAGAAACGCCTGCTTCTTTAGGGAAAAATTTTCCGAGCTCGAGGTTTGTGTTAATGTCGTATTGCATTTGCTCGTATTTGTTGCGCTCATTAACTTTAGACTCCAGACTTCCCCATCCGGCAGAACTAGTTGTCCCCGATACGTTTACAATACCTAAATCGGCTAATTTGGCCTGCATACGTGCATTGGCGGCCCATCCTCCCTTATTGCTTAATCCGCTTACTCGTAATTCATTAACCCAAATTTCACCTGAAACTTGCCGTCCTTGAGTTGCGGGATTTGAAACATCGCCTTTAGGGTTCCGAACCCCTATCATAATGGCTTTTATGTTGCTAAGACTAGGATTACCACATACATAAATGGTATTGCTTCCGTCAGCATACGGATATACGGTTTGGTTGGTAATGTTTGATCCGGAGACACTTTCTGCCTTATTGCGGGCAACTTTGGCTGCTTTCAAAACATCGAGTGAAATCTCGAAACGATTTGATTCAGGCCATACAATGAGACGATCGTTGTCCGAATTATTATTGTAAACTCCTGCCGCAGTTACTTTTATGGGCACTTCGTATTCGTAATAATTATTGCGGTAATCGGAGCCGATGCGGATAAATACGGTAAGTTCTTTGTCTTTCAGAATATTAGAAGGTAAAGCTTCCGCGTGCATATCCATTTTTAATGTCTTGTATTGACGAAGATCCAAATTAACAGTTTTATAAGCTGCTTTAGCATCGCCATCTGCCAGATTATTAACTTTTAAGACCATTGATTGTTCATTCAGTTGTAACAACTGAGGATTTGAAGGATCGACGGCTCTGCTCAATCCGACCGGAAGTACATAATTAACAGGAGTTTTACTTGAATTTTCTTCTATATTAACAGCCGAAATATCAAGACTGCCTTCTGTTGGCTGAGAACTAAGATCTTCTGATCCCTGTTTCAGCGAAAGCTCGTATTTGCGCCATTCACCTCTTATTAGTTGCAGGGTTGCAAAACGTAATAACATGCTGTCGGTTACATTACGTAAAAACATACGCATGAAACGAATTGATTTAAAGTCGCTTATTCCGCCAATAACTTTTTCATAATCAGAAATTGGAACTTTGAATTGATACCAGGTGACCTCTGTTTCGGCATTTGATGGTTTTACTCGCAAACTATCGGTAATAAAGTTGTGGCCAACAATCAGATCTTCTTTTTTTAAACTAACCCGATATTGGTAATAAGCTTCGGTTTCGCTGAGGGTGTTATCATTATCAATATCTTCACTATTAGGCACATTGGTAGCTGCAGTAGGGTAGCTTTCGGTAGAACTGCCGGAAGGTTGAGAGTTACCTTCCATTCCATTGTATTTTTTATAACGGGCTAAAATGCCTAAACCTTCTTTATCGTAGTCCGATCCGCGGTAATAATGATAATCATCGCCGGAAGGGTCATTGACATAAGGAGTTAAATAGGAAGGATTGATAATAGATTTTATCTGATTGACATAAGACGAAAAAAAAGTTTGCTCATTATTGTTATTTAATCCGTCAAAACCAACATCCTGAGCAACTTGCGAACCGACATCGAATCCTTTGGAAAGTTCCTGTTTGGTTGAAACTATACCCCAAGCAGTAGAATCAACATCAGTTATTTGCGAATTGGAGGGGAGGCCGTTTTCAAACGATTTTCTACCATCTTTCAGTACATCTTCCGAAACATTACCTAAATTGAAATACAAATCGCCACTCGATTTAATCTTTCCTTCAGCATAGGGGTCCATCAGCCAGAACTCAATGTATTCTACATTATTAGCCTCAAAATCACTTGAAGTAATTGAGCGCTGAATACCACCCCAGCGAGATTGTGGATTATTGAGTAACCCTTTGTTATTGATCCCCTTAGAATACGAACTTGGATATGTATCGTAGTTATATGGTCCTTTTTCGTTTGGGTAAAATGCGAGGTTAAGAATAGGCAATGTTGTTTCTATATTATTGACACTCTCTTTGTTAGGAAATATTTCTTTCTCGTAGATTTCCCTTGTAAAATGAGATTCCTGTTCAGTTTTATTATTTTTTATGTTGGCAGGCGTTGTTGAATAATTTCTAAGAAACAGAGGATCAATTGTATACCATGCTAATTTAGCACGGTTAAATCCCGATGCAACGTTATTGATCAAACTTGCTTCAGGAAACAAATTCTGACCTTGCGGCACAGAAGCAAGCGACCAGTAAGTCGATGTACGCATATCGATAGAAGTCTGACTGCTCTCGAAATCATCAAGATACGACTCATCATTCACTGAGCTTGGTGTGCCGGGAATGAGTTTGGCAAATTCGCCGGTAAACAAAACACTTGAAGTTTCTTTAGTTTGTATAAATGGCAGTTTATCAACCATTTTTGTAAGAAACTGAGAATTTGTTTTATAAGTTCCGTTTAAACCAAGCATGGTATTTGAAACAGGGTCTTCTCCATAGTTCACCTTAGACGTAAGTGGTCGCTCGGAAAGGTGTATAAGAGTGGCGCCGAGGGTAAAATCGTCGTTAAATTTATAATCGAGGTGAGTACCCACCATTGTTTTGGTTTGCACATTAAACAGCGAGTTGTTTTCGAGCGAAACCTGTATTGGTGTTCCAGATTCGAGTAATCCCGAATTAATAATTTTAACCCTACCCAAGGTATAATCGACGGTGTAGTCGGTGCCCTCGGTAAGCGTTCTTCCACTGGCTGTTACTTTTACCGAACCTTCGGGAATGTTCATGGCGTTGAGCATAATTTCCGATCCGCCCGACGATTTGAACGATCCAGACATGATAAATTTGTCTTTTTCGGCAATAAGTTTGGCTTTGGTTTGAGTTGAGTCGTATAATTCCTGATAAACCAGATTATTGATAAGGTCTTGCGAGACGTTTTTCTTTATCAGATATTCTTTTAAATGGCTGCCAAAAGGTTCCCTTACGGGGAAAATAATTTTACCCGAAGTAGAGTTAATTGTATAGCCTTCAACGTAGTCAAATATTCCGTCGGGAGAAGTCTGGAGCTGGGAGTTTAAGCGGTCGAGTCCCATTACGGTAAGTAACGATTCTTTATTGCTTGTTCCTAAAGGCAGGTAATTGATAGCATTTCCAGTGTTATCGTCCTGATAAAGAATATTTAATTTAAAATTTGAGTTACTAATTTGCGATGAACCAAGAGAATAGATGTTTTTCATCATCAGTCCCCAGTTTGGTAGTGACGGAGAAAGACTAGTCCCTTTAATAAGTTTTAAAACAAGTGTTTGAGGGGCTGATACATCGGTCGAAAATTCACCAACCTGATAGGTGGTTCCATTTACAACATACTGATATGCAACAGCTAAGACTTCATCTGAATTGAGTGCACTATTGAGCGAGATAAAACCTAATTTGGCATTGTAGGAATATTCCTGAGAAGTTAATAACCGGGCATTTTCAATTTTTTCATAATCGCGGCCTTGAGTGTAGGCAGGAAGGTTTATGCCGGTATAACTTCTTACATTATTTTTCACATTGTTATACAGACTGTTACTTGTGTTTGATGGCGTTTTTGAGCCTTTCCCATTAGGATTAGAAATTAGAACCTGACTTTCGCCCAAATCCATAAAACCTATGATATTGCGGGAATTAGTGTAGTTTTTGGTTTTGTTGGTAACCCAAACTTCCATTTTAGTAATCGACACCTGCGAATTTATCACAGGCAGTGCACTCATGGCATTATCGAATTTTTCTTTGAAATAATGTGAGAGAAAAAAGTGACGATTTGCTTCGTATGCATCGGCATTGATAGAAAAATCGCTTACCTGCGCACCTCCTTGGACATTAATGACTTGCGATTGACCTTTTTGCTGCGAGGCAACACTGGTAATGTACAATTTGCCAAATTGCATTTCGGTTTTTATTCCGAAAAGACTTTGAGAACCCGAAATAAGCGATCCAGACAGAGGTAAACTTACATTTCCTGCTTCAATTTTCTTAACGATATCATCCTCTCCACCAGTATATTCCAGCTTCACTTTATTTTCAAAATCAAAAGTTGCCTCAGTGTTGTATTCTATTCCAACTTTTAGCCGTTCGCCAATGGTTCCGCGGGCGTTCATCTGCACTTTTTCATTGAAATTGAACGATGGCGTACTACGCAGATTTTCAGGAATGGTAGGATTCTCTACTTTGGCAACCTGATATCCGAAAATAAGTTCGGCAGAGCCTTGTAAAGAGATATTTATAGCATTAGAACCAAAAATTTTATCAAATGTTTCGCTGTTTACATTAAAACTTGGGGCAAACGCTCTGTTTTTATTATTTTGGCGGCCTGCAGAAGCTTTTTCCTGCCAGTAATCCTGCATAGCCTGGTTCATTTCGTAATTGCTGTATTCTTTCAGCGACATAGACGAAGGTGTACGATAATTGAGCGAACCAACTTTCTGATTGAAAATATATTCGTTGGTAGAAGGATCGTAAACAGCTTCTGATTTTATATTCGAAGGATTTTTAAGCTGAACCCCGTCCTGCTCCTGTATTTTCCCAATTTGTTCTTCGGGAACATCACGACTTTGGCGACGTGGCGTACCATCGGTTGGACGAGTAATTGTATCGGTCGAAATTTCGATATCTGCCTGAGGTAAAGCCTGAAAAACCTGAGGATTACCCGAACGAGTAGCCCTGCTGGTTAAGATAACCGTACAAAGCGATAATGTTGCAATGCCGGCTATAATATGTTTTACAGGTTTTTTCAAAATAAGGTTAATTTACAACAATTTAAGTGCTTTACGGATGAGGTCTTCAACACCGCTATTAGGTTCTTCCCGAGCAATCCGCGTGAGAACTTTTTCGACTGAAGGACGGGAGAAACCTAATGTAACTAAAGCAGATAACGCTTCTGTACGTGCTGTATTGTTTGCCGGAATTGTTAAATCTTCGCCTCCCGACATTTTTCCGACTTTATCGCGTAAATCAACTAGCATTCGTTCGGCTGTTTTTGCGCCAATGCCTTTGATTCCTTTTAGTATATTAAGATTTCCTGACGAAATTGCAGAAATGAGATCTGAAGGAGAAAGTGACGAGAGAATCATTCGAGCAGTGTTAGCTCCAATGCCTGATACAGAAAGTAATAGTCTAAAAATTTCGCGTTCGTGTAATTCGACAAATCCAAAAAGCAAATGGGCATCTTCCCGGATTACCTGATGAAGATATAATTTCACCTGTTTGTTCAGAGACAATGCTGAAAAGCTTGTTATGGAGATATTAATAAAATAACCTATGCCATGATTGTCAACAATTGCATAGGTTGGTGTAAGCTCAGTTATAGTGCCTTGTATATATTCGTACATATAATTATTTACGTTGCTCGCGTATCTGAAATATCTAGTCTTTTAGCCTTTTCCGACAGGTCGATTCTTATTTTGCTAAATTAGAAATTTTAACGGATGTTTATAAAACGCTTTTGCTGAAAAGCAAAACAAGAATAATTGCAGTTGAAAGCAAAATAAGGGTTTGAAAAATTCGTTCCGAATTTCAGCTTAAAGCAGAAATCGGAACGAATGTGATAATATTAATTGATTTTACGGTGGTAAAACCAACCTTCCATAATATTAAAGTTGAGAATAATCTTTCCGTAATTTTCGCGAATCATGCCATTTTGAGTGGTTCCTGTTTTTCCAAATTCAAATGCGCAATTAATTTTTGAACCATTCATAATAGGAAGACCCATTCCCAGCGTAACCGCATAATCGCGAGGATGTATTACTGCAGTTTCTATAAACGAATTGCTAGTCATAAATCCAAATTGGTAATTTACTCTCTGAAAATAGCTTGTAGCAATTCGTGGTTCTGGAATATAATCTAATCCGATCGAAAACCGGTGAACATCAGCAAACCTGCAACTGGAACTATTATTGGTCGAAAGTTTAGACCATTTCTGGAATTTATAATCGGCGGCTAATGTCAATTTTTCATTTTTACACAACGAAATCCCAACGCCATAAAATTCGGGAATATATTGTCGGGTAGTACTGGTAAAGGTTGCTTTTATTAGCTGGCTGCTGGTCGTAATTTGCAAAGAATCAGTCATTGGTAACTTAGCTGTATAACCATATACTCCTCCTACAGTATATTTCCAGTCTTTATTAATACTACCAGAATATAACGCTCCAAAATCAAAATAAGAAGAATAAGTACGTGACTGCTTGGTTATGGTCCAGTCATTTAAGGTTTGTTTTTGTGTAATATTTCCAAAAATCAGAGAAGTATTAACACCAATAGAGAATCCTTTAAACAGCTTGAAACTGTTAGACCAATATAATTTACTGAGACCGCCTCTACCTTCAACCGATATATCAGCAAGAGCTGTCGTTCCATCTTGCTGTTTTGTTGATAAAATATGGTAACCAACAACAGAATAAGGCATTATACCAACACTTGTAGCCCATCTTGGAGAAAAACGAAAGCCAGCCGCTAAACGACGGTAGTTAGCATTAGGTGAATTTCGAATTGATCCCTGAGAATAATATTTTGAATATTTTCCTTCAGTAGTAAAATCAAAAATAAACCGCATACTATCAATTGAACTTAGGGATGCAGGATTATTTGTATTCAGCGTATTATCAAAATTGGTTCCAATTCCTGTACCAGCCATACCAGCACTACGCCCGTATTCTCCCATATCAATAATGCCGATACCAAACATTGAATATGGAGAAGTGGTCATGTTTTGCGCTGCAACTTTGGTAGATAGAGCAATAGACAACACTAAAGAAGCAAGGGCTAAAAAACAGATCCTAATAAGAGTCATAATGCGTATAATAAATTTTGAGTTTAATTCTGTAATTGTAGTTTGTATAGTTTTGATCTCCAAATACAACCATACGTGGAGCTCCCCCATTTGGAATTTTCAATAATAAAAATTCTTGCGAAGAACCTGTTTTGGCTATTATACTTTGGATAAAAGAGGTAATATCATAGGTATAGCGGGTATCGATGTGGTTACTTTTGTCAACATGCAGGTTTCCGGTTAAAGCTACATTACTGGAACTCTTTAATGCCGTTACATTGTCGTAAACATCAGATGCGTAAGCGCTTATAGTGTCAGCAAGAGGAAGAGAACCATCTCTGTAAGTTCCTGCTGGAGGATAAACCCATAATTCGGCTTTGGTTACTTCGCCATAAGTCCATTGATTTAAAAGCAAACCTATGTAAGGGAATTGAATTTTAGTATAAATTCCACTCATGTTTTGCACGTAAGTTTTATGGTTGGTTAAAACTGAGCTAATTTCTTTGTTGACAGAATTAAGGTTAGCAAGTTTTGTTCCCTTTCTGTTAAACTGAATGCGATTGAATTGTAATTTCTGAGAAGAAGAATTTGTAGCAATAGACAAATTCACAATCGTATCCTTCCCTTCTGTCGGAACATGACAATAAAGACGAAGCTTTGTACTGTCGGTATAAAATCCAGACAAGGAGGAATTTGAATAACCTGAAGTTATAACAAGACCAGGAAAAAATAATCGAAACAAATCTCCGTCAAGAGCTGTCTTTACTTTAGATTGAAGGACATTGAATATTTTTGTTCCGATGCTATCGTCCAAACGAATTTCATGTTTTTTATACGTCAATGGTTTTCTTGCGAAATATTTTGATCCAATAACGTTAACCGAATCGTAACTAATTTTAGAAGTATTATAAAAAGGATAATAAGAATTATCGTGAAATCGGTATTTTACAGGCTTTAATAAGCGGTAAACAGAAATGTTCTGCGGTTTCAGCGTATCTCCGTAGTAGTCGGTATTTGCTTTTAGTTGTAGTGTAATAGAATCAAATACAGCTTTTTGATTAAGAACAAAAGTACTGGTGTTCCCACTGCTAACTTCAGCCGGTGAAGCAAATGAAACAAAGCATGACGCAATAGCTGAACCCATCAGCGTATCGGTGTTATTTGTCCCATAATTACCAACTAAAAAGCTCTTTTTTTCAGAACTTACTACAGAATCAACGTACATAGTAGACATCAAAACAGAACTTGTATCAATAAATGTGATATTTGCGTTACTGTTTATAAGATCACTTCCTATCGTCATATCCTTACTGCATGAGACAGTAAAAAGTGTTCCTAATATTGCAATTAATAACAAAGGTGTTATTCTCATTCGGTATTCTTTAAACTTTTAAATAGCGAGTGTCAAAAATAAGGTCAAATGTAGCACTTGTAATTAAAACTTAAGCAGCATACTTTGAAAAACGAAGAAACTCACAATAAATTTCTTGAAAAAAAAGAATATACTAAATGAGCGATAAACTGGATAAAAAGAATATTTTTGTCCATTAATACAAAACCCGAACGGCAGTTTTAGGTTCTGCATTTCGCAGATAAATAAAGCAAATCAATCTATGGGTATTGCCTGCATGTAGATTGAATTTTTATTTTGTAAACCCACGTTCTAATTTTGAAACGTTTTGAAAATTTTAATATTTAAGTTATGAGGAGGTACAAGCTTTCTTTTCTCAATTTGCTTTTTGTTGCAACGGCTTTTATTGCCTGTACTAATAGTGATAGTACAGATTTGGTTGGTGATTGGAAGAAAATGACATCCTTTAAAGGGAATGCTCGTTCAAAAGCAGCATCTTTTAGCATAGGAAACAAAGGATATATTTGTGGAGGATACGGATACATTGATGATAATGTCGGAAGTGGAGATTTTAAAGATCTCTGGGTATACATTTACATTGATGAAAATACAAGTTATTGGGAAAATTTAAGTTCTTTTCCGGGAAAAGCCCGCAATTCTGCAGTAGGATTTGCTGTTGACGGAAAAGGTTATATTGGCTCAGGTTATAGCACAGATGAGGCTATTTATTTAAAAGATTTTTGGCAATACGATCCTAATTCAGATACATGGGCTCAAATCGAAGATTTACCAATTTCTCGCTCAGGTGCTTTTGCATTTGGTATTGACGGGCAAGGCGGTTTTGTCGGTGGAGGTTATAATGGCAGCTATTTAGGAGATCTTTATAAACTAGATGTAGCAACCGGAAAATGGACAGAAGCCATTGGTCCTTATAGCAATGTTGTTGGAGCATCTACATTTGTTATCAATGGGAAGGCTTATCTTGTAGGAGGAAAGGATGAAGGCAATGAACTTATTAAAGATTTTCAGGTTTATGATCCGACCTTACCAACACAGGATCCTAAAAAACCTTATGGTTATTGGACTCAGCTAAGAAAAATAGCAAACGTCTCTACCGATAGTTATGATGATGAGTATGATATTGTTCGTCAGTATGGTGTTGCTTTTGTTATTGATGGTAAAGCTTATTTTACTACAGGAAGTAACAGTAGTGGTTTGCGTAGCGATGCATGGGAATATGACCCGACAACTGATTTGTGGACCAAAAAAACAGGTCTTTCTAGCGCAGCGGGAGAGGGTTCTATAAGGACGAATGCTGTTTCTTTTAGCTTGGTAGACAGCAATTCAAAAGGTCATGGTTTTATTGCGACTGGTATAAACGGAAGTACAAATCTTCAGGATTTACGTCAATTTTTACCAAATAATGCAAAAGACAATAACGACTAAATGTTTAATTGCAGGCGCGGCAGTTCTTTCTGTTTTGATTATCGGACTCTCACTTTTTTTATCAATAAAAAAAGCGAGGAATACGAAGAAAGACATTAAACTTGAAGTATTTCAGATAAAAGAAGGATGGGGTTTTCAAATTCTTGTAAAAGACAAGGTTTATATTTATCAACCTGTAATTCCTGCAATTGGAGGGAATAAAGCTTTTCCTTCCAGAGAATCGGCTGAAAAAACTGGTCAATTGTTTATTTCTAATTTGCAGCACAATGGTAAGCTACCTCATTTAACAGAGGAGGAGATAGATGATCTAAAAAAATTAAAATAAAATTTTCAAAATGAAGGGGTATTCGAAAGGATACCCCTTTTTGCATGAAGTCGGTAGCAAATGATAATTCTCACATAAATCGGAAGGTATAAAAAGCTTTTATTGGTTACAATAATTATATTTGTGAAGAAAGAAACACTTTAAAAACATATCGCTATGAAACTAAAAAAATTAACTAAAGGCACTTTTTCTATTGCAGTTGTTGCAGTTGTTGTGCTAAGTTCCTGTGGAGGCGGATCTAAATCGGGTTCGAATGGGCAGACAACGGGAGATTCTACAAGCATGGCTAAAATTTCGCAAGACGTTAAATCGGTTGTTTATCCGCTGCCTACACCTTTTGAAATGACCAAAATGCTGAATGAAATTGGTGCAAAATATGTAGCAGCTTCTCTCAACCCAGCGAATAAAGTTGAAAAATATTTTACCGAAAAAAATAAAGCACTTAACCTTGGAGTATACGGAGCCGATTTGGCTTACGCTGCAACATACGACCAAAAACAGGATGTTAAAGTATATTCAACAGCCGTAAAAACATTGGTTGACCAATTGGGCATTAACATTGATTACAGCGCATTCTTGTCTGATAAGTTTAAGGAAAAAGCCAACAACAAAGACACACTTTCTAAGATTATCACCAATACTTTTGTTGACACCTATAAATTCCTGAATGAAAAAGGAAATCCTGATCATGCAATTATGATGGTATCGGGTATGTGGGTCGAATTGATGTATATTGCAACAAATATTTCAGAAGATACCTATCATTTTTCTGGAATGGTAAATCTGATAGCCAAACAAAAAGATTCGTACGAAAAGCTAATGGGGCTTTTAGCTCAGCATAATTCTAATGCAGACATTAAGACTCTTGAAACTCAGTTAAGTGTTTTAAAACCTGCTTTTGCAAAAGAAGCTACAGGACTGTCTCAGCAGGATTATATGCTTATTTTAAAGACTATTAAATCGATACGTCAGTCGTTGGTTTCGTAGCGATTTTTAATATCACATTAAACAGCCCTTGCACTGGATGTAAAGGGCTGTTTTTTTAACAGGCAGACGATGAACGAGTCGATTTTAAAAGCACTCATGCGGCTATTTGCCATTGTAGCCGATGTTGATAGAGACGGTCATTCGGATAATGAACGAGGCATTATATCGGATTATCTTGACATGCAGTATAGTCAGGAGATTGTCCTTAAGTTTCTCAAATATTTCGACGAGCAGGTTAAATTTTATCATCCTGAATTGATGTATCTGAATGCTTCCGAAACCCGAAAGCAACATACCATTAATGAGGGAGTTATTGTTTCATTGTGCGATCAGATTAACGAAGAACTTAATCAGGAGCAACGAGTAATAGTGTTGGTATATTTACTCGACTTTATTAATCGTGGTGATTCGCTTACCGAAAAAGAACTAAAGTTTGTAACAACCGTTGCACGACAACTGAAAATTGACGTTGACGAATTTTCGGATATTAAAAATTTCACTTTTGGAGATCTTGATGAAATAACTCATGAAGATTGTCTGCAGTTTATTGATGCAGGTTCACCACCAGCGGATCTTCGTATTAAACATTTTTATGTTGAGCGAATGGAAGGCCGGATTGTGGTGTTACATGTGCCTAGTACTAACACGTATATTTTCAGGTATTACGGGAATTTGACCCTTATTATAAACGGGCATAATATCAAACCCAACCGTTCTTATATATGGTCGGTTGGCTCGGTAATTAAAAATTCAAAAGTAGGGTCGATTTATTTTAGTCGGATGGCCGGACGGTTTATTCAGGCAAGCGTCGAATATAAATTTGTATTTACAGCCGAGGATATTGAGTACAGCTATCGTAATAGTAATAACGGGGTTAAGTGTTTCAATCTTACCGAAGATTCGGGTAGGCTTATTGGTATTATTGGAGGAAGCGGCTGTGGAAAATCGACATTACTTAATGTGCTGAATGGTAACCTAAAACCTCGGAAAGGACATATTCGGATAAACGGTTATGACATTCACGAAAACAAAGAGTTACTGAAGGGTATTATTGGGTATGTTCCTCAGGATGACTTACTTATAAAGGAGCTTACAGTTTTTCAGAACTTATATTATAATACTAAACTTTGTTTTAGTGATTATACGGAAAACCAAATAAAAGATCTGGTTGAAAAAGCATTAGTTGATTTTGATTTACTTGAAGCACGCGATCTTAATGTTGGCGATGCTTTTACAACTATTCTCAGTGGAGGTCAGCGTAAACGGCTTAACATTGCGCTGGAACTTATTCGCGAACCTTCTATTTTGTTTGTAGATGAGCCAACGTCTGGACTTTCATCAGCCGATTCTGAAAAAATTATTACCTTATTAAAACGTCAGGCGCTTAAAGGTAAACTGGTGATTACCAATATTCATCAGCCTTCATCGGATGTTTACAAAATGCTCGATAAAATACTGGTAATGGATCAGGGCGGGCGAGTAGTTTACTATGGCAATCCGATAAGTGCCATTACCTATTTTAAGAGAGCTTCGCATTATGCTGATGCAGAAGAGAGTGAGTGCCCAAGTTGCGGAAACGTAAATTCTGAACAAATTCTGCGCATAGTAGAAGCTCGTGTGGTCGATTCGAATGGTCGTCTTACGCGTAAACGTAAAACGACACCCGAAGAATGGTACCAGAAATATCTTACGGAAGTGGATGTGAGGGTTAGGCAAACCCAGCGCGAGCACGATTCGTCGGTACCCAAAAGTAACTTTAAGATTCCCAATCACTTTCGGCAGTTTAAAATATTTCTGGGGCGAGATTTACTGGCAAAATTTCATAATAAGCAATACCTTTTAATTAATGCTCTTGAAGCTCCGCTTCTGGCTTTTTTACTCGCTTTTTTCACTAAGAAGTTTACATACTTAGACGGTATTCCTAAATATATTTTTGGAGAAAATCCAAATATTCCGGCGTTTTTATTTATGGCCGTAATTGTGGCTTTGTTTCTGGGGATGGTTATCAGTGCCGAAGAAGTTTTTAAAGATCGGCGAATTCTGAAAAGAGAGAAGTTCTTGAACTTGAGTCGATCCAGTTATTTGTTTTCTAAGATTATTATTCTGTTTTCTATTTCTGCAATTCAGTCGCTTATTTTTGTAATAATAGGCAATACAATGCTGGAAATCAGAGGAATGGCTTTTAATTACTGGGCAATTTTATTTACCGCTTCGTGCTGGGCAAATCTTGTTGGATTAAATATCTCATCGGGACTTAACTCGGTGGTTACTATTTATATACTGGTTCCGATTATACTGGTTCCTCAATTGCTTTTTAGCGGAGTTGTAGTTGATTTTGACAAGATGCACGATAAGATTGCTTCTGACAAAAATGTACCGATTATTGGCGATATGATGGCGTCTCGTTGGGCTTATGAAGCGCTTATGGTTACTCAGTTTAAGGATAATCGGTATGAGCGACAGTTTTATAATTCAGAGCAGAACATCCGTAATGCAACGTATTATCGATCATATGCAATTCCTAAACTGCGCAATGTTCTGGTTGAATGCGATAACCTGCATAAGGGAAAAGATACTCTTGGTCTAAATAATAAGCTTCTTTTAATCCAGCACGAAACCAGAAAAATAGCAGACGATCTTGGTTTGCCTGCACCTTCGTTTGTTGATAGTTTGTCTGCTAAGTTATATACCTCGTCGTTAATTAGTTCAACGACAGGATTTTTAAACAAAACAGAAAAAGAATATGTCAGGCGTTATAAAGTTGGTGTAAATCAGAGAGATAGTCGATATGATCTATTGGTTAGCAGATTAGGTGGCGACGATAAGTTTCAGGCATTTAAGCAGCGTTATTATAATAAGCAGTTGGCCAACGTTGTGTTGAATGAAAAAGAAGTAATGGATTACTCTATTCTCAATAATGAGTTGGTGCCTGTTAAAGATGCAATTTACCGCATACCTGTTTCTAATAATGGCAGAGCCCATTTTTATGCACCAGTTAAACGTGTCTTTTCCGTAATGATTGATACATTTTGGTTTAACTTGTTCTTTATATGGCTTTTTAGTGTTGCTCTCTTTATAGTACTCTATTATGATATCTTACGTAAGATTATTACTTACTTCGATACAATGCGACTCAACCGTATTAATCAAAAACGATTTGTTAGGTTGGGTAAAATAGCAGAACAGCAGATTATTAACCCATCTGGGGTGAAAAAATAAACAGATGATAGCAGAAAATAAAAATGTCGGTAGAAAATTTTCTACCGACATTTTTATTGAAATATCTAGTAAATGAGAATTATGCTATTACTATGGTTTTAATCGCTTTACGTATTCGGGCTATTACTTCGTCTTTACCTAGCAAAGAAGCAATTTCTTGTAAATCAGGACCAAAAGAGCCTCCGACTAACGACAGGCGGACACAATTCATTACTTGTCCCATATTAGCCTGTTGTTCAGTAATGTAATCGTGTAAAATATCATGAAAACGTTCGCCGGTGAAATTGGCTTCATTTTCCAAAAGTTCTATAATCGTTTGTAAATGTGCTGGAATTCCTTCTTTCCAACGTTTTTTGATAACCTCCGGACTGTAATTTTCGGGCGCAACAAAAAAGAATGATGCCTGATCCCACATTTCGCTTACAAATGTTACGCGTGCTTTTACCAGCTCAACTACCTTTTCAATATAAGCAGTTTCCTTTTCTATTCCTTTTTCTTTCAAAACATTAGCAAACATGCTTGCTAATTCGCGGTTGCTTCTTTCAACTAAATAATTATGATTAAACCATTTAGCTTTTTCGAAATCAAAACGGGCACCCGATTTGCTTACATGTTCAAGCGAGAAAGCCTGAATAAGTTCATCCATTGAGAAAATTTCCTGCGTAGTTCCAGGGTTCCATCCCAATAAGGCCAGAAAATTAATAAAAGCTTCGGGGAAAAAGCCAAATTCGCGATAACCCGAAGCTTCTTCTTTTGTCTTCGGGTCAACCCAATGCAGCGGAAAAACCGGAAAACCAAGGCGATCGCCGTCACGCTTGCTGAGTTTTCCTTTGCCATCGGGTTTTAGCAATAAAGGCAAATGGGCAAAGAGCGGCATAACATTTTCCCAGCCAAAAGCTCTGTAAAGCAGGATGTGAAGCGGAAGTGAAGGCAACCATTCTTCGCCTCGGATTACATGACTTATTTCCATCAAATAATCGTCAACAATATTGGCCAAATGATAGGTTGGCAACTGGTCTGCTGATTTATATAAAACCTTATCATCTAAGGTTGAAGTATTTACCGTAATATCGCCACGAATAAGATCGTGCATGTGAACAAGCTCGTTTTCAGGCATTTTAAAACGGACAACCCATTGGTCGCCGCGAGCAATACGTTGTTGAACCTCGTCTGCACTCAACTTCAACGAAGTGCTTAATTGTGAACGTATTTCGTAATTATAAGTAAATGTTTTGCCGTTAGTTTCACAATCTTTACGCAAAGCATCAAGTTCCTGAGGAGTGTCGAAAGCGTAGTAAGCGAAGCCATTATCAATCAATTGCTGAGCATATTGCAGATAAATTTCTTTACGTTCACTCTGACGATAAGGAGCATGTGGTCCTTCTTTTTCGGCACCAATTCCTTCGTCAATGATAATGCCACACCATTTAAGTGCTTCAATGATATAGGCTTCGGCACCCGGTACAAATCGGTTTGAGTCAGTATCTTCGATGCGAAGAAGAAAATCGCCACCATTCTTTCGGGCAAATAAATAATTGTAGAGGGCTGTTCGTACACCTCCAATATGCAAAGCGCCTGTAGGACTTGGCGCAAAACGTACGCGTACTTTTCGTTGTGGCATGGCAATAATTTTTTGCAAAGATAAAGGTTTTAGCCTTGCAGCGTGCGAAAATCCCCGGTCATACTTTGCTAAAGCCTTGATTATTGGAGTAAATTAGGACTTCATTTGAGAGAATAAAATAGTTTTCTAATAGTTTGAAAAACAATATATGACCGAGCACAGACCAATAAAAAAGCACATGATTTTGTTTATGTGTGTTCTTACATCGTTTTTAAATCCCTTCACCGGAGCTTCTATTAATATTGCGCTTCCGCAGATAAGCAAAGAATTTTCGTTACAGGCAGTTTCAATGGGGTGGATTTCAATGTCATTTCTTCTTAGCTCGGCTATTTTTTTGCTTCCGATGGGAAAGCTGGCGGATATTAAAGGGCGAAAACGTATTTTTCTTTTAGGAAATGTAATCTTTACATTATCAGCTGTTTTAAGTGCTTTAAGTCAATCAGGAACAATGCTGATTATATTTCGGGCACTGATGGGCATTGGAGCTGCGATGTTTTTTGGAACCAGTATGGCCATTCTTACTTCTGTTTTTCCGGCAAACGAAAGAGGTAAAGTATTAGGTATTAATGTTTCTGCTGTTTACATGGGTTTATCGCTGGCTCCTGTTCTTGGAGGATTTCTGACTCATACGCTGGGTTGGAGGAGTTTGTTCTGGATTATTGTACCGGTTGGGCTTGTTATTATAATTAGTTCTTATTTGATTTTGAAAGGCATAGAATGGGCTGAATCAAAAGACGATAAGCTTGATATAAAAGGCTCATTCGTTTATATGGCAGGAATATCGTCGCTTATGTATGGGTTTTCAAAATTACCCGATATTCATGCGGTTGTATTTACCGTTTTGGGATTTGCTGCTTTAGTTGTTTTTGTTCAGATGGAGATGAATATTTCTTCTCCAGTGCTTAATATTCGATTGTTTAGAACCAATCGTGTATTTGCTTTCTCAAATCTGGCAGCGCTAATTAATTATGCTGCGACTTATGCCGTATCGTTCATTTTGAGTTTGTATTTGCAATATGTAAAAGGTTATGCTCCTCAACATGCTGGTTTATTGCTGGTTGCTCAACCTGTTTTTATGATGTTGGTTTCAACTGTTTCAGGGCGAATGTCCGATAAATACGATTCACGGATTCTGGCTTCGGCAGGTATGGGGCTGATTACGATAGGATTACTTATGCTTATGCCAATATCGTTCAGCACGGCTAATTCTTATATCATATTATGTTTGATAGTTTTAGGAATTGGTTTTGGATTGTTTTCGTCACCTAATACGAATTCGGTGATGAGTTCTGTTGAAAAGAATTATCTCGGTGTTGCTTCGGCAACTATTGGAACAATGAGACTGACCGGGCAGATGATGAGTATGGGCATTTCTACACTTATTATTCATGTGTTTATAGGAGAAGCTCATTTATCTTATGAGAATTCGGCGTTATTTCTTCGAAGTTCGCATGTAATGTTTTTGACATTCAGTATTCTATGTCTATTTGGAATATTTGCATCTCTGGCAAGAGGTAAAAAGTAAGAATAATATATTATACTGATTTATATGAAATGAAATCTATCTCGAGAAAGTATTTATAACTATAAATTAAAATATTATAGCATAGTTTTTTTTCATTTAACATTTACTAAAACTTGCTTCGTCTGGTTTGATTTACTTTTGTAAAAAAAGGAAAAACATGCAAAGAGGTACAGTAAAATCGGAGAAAAAAAGCAAATGGACTGATGAGTACCGGATTAACTGGTTCGATGCTGATTGTACTGGGCGACTTACATTGACTTCGTTATGTGGTTTTTTAGAAGAAACGGCTTGGCGTCATGCAAACCACCTGGGATTTGGTTGGAGTGAAACAAACGACAAGGGCTTTGTGTGGGTAGTTTTAAGATTGCAGATGCAGATTGATGAATGGCCTCTCTGGAATCAAACGATTCGGGTAATTACTTGGCACAGAGGTATAGACAAAATTATGGCTTACCGTGATTTTCTGGTTGAAGATATGAAAGGTCGTGTATTGGCTCGCGTGGTTTCTACCTGGCTGGTACTCGATATGACCTCGCGCCGTCCGGTACGGCCTGAGATTGCTAAAGATGCTCTTAGCCATGGTCTTACAGAAAGTGCTTTACCTCACGATGCAGATAAACTATCAATTCCTGCAAATGGTTCACCTTTAGCTCAATATACAGTTAGTTTTCCGGATATAGATCTTAATGAGCATGCTAATCATGTTCGTTATCCCGAATGGGTAATGCGTTTTTTGCCTGTTGAGGATTTGAAAAACAAGAAATTGGTAGGTTTTTCGGTTAACTACCTAGCCGAAGCGCATGCCGGAGATGTTATTGATCTTATTTCGGAAGGCGATTTGAACGATCTGCATATCGGAGGAATCCGACATTCGGATGATAAACAGGTATTTGCAGCAAAATTCAATTTTAAGAATAAAGGATAATATCTTTTTTATCACAATTCTTCATAAAAAATTACGTTAATTTTCAGCCTGAGCATTTAGTATCAGGCTGTTTTTTATTCCCCCTGCCAGGGTAAAACTACATATAAATCTAAATATTAACCAATTAATGATTAATCATGCGCAAATACTTTATCTGTTTGCTGGGGCTGTTGATGGTAGGCTCAGCAATTAAAGCCGTCAGCCAGTCTGGAGAATTAATTTCTATTAATAAAAACTGGCAATTCAGACAAATAGGAACTTTGAATTGGATGCCAGCCACAGTTCCCGGAACAGTTCATACAGACTTAATTGAGAATAAGAAAATTGAAGATCCGTATTATCGTTTAAACGAACGCGATCAGCAATGGATTGATAAAGTTAACTGGGAGTACAGAACAACTTTTCAGGTTGATGAACAGATGATGAACAGCGATCATTTGTCTCTCGATTTTAAAGGTCTTGATACTTACGCCGATGTGTATGTTAACGATAAACTTATGTTGCAGGCCGATAATATGTTCCGTGAATGGACGGTGGATTGCAAAAAGGTTTTAAAAACCGGAGAAAATATACTTCGAATTTATTTCCATTCGCCTATTACAGAAGGTTTAGCAAAGCTCGAAGCGTATGGTTTTCTGCTTCCGGCAGTGAACGATCAGTCGGAACTTGGCGGACTAGGAGCAAATCGTCTGAGCGTGTTTACCCGCAAAGCCGGTTATCATTACGGATGGGACTGGGGTCCGCGTTTTGTAACGTCGGGTATCTGGCGCCCCGTTTTTCTAAATGTATGGAATGATTTAAAAATTAATGACTTATATATTAGGCAAGATAAGGTTGATGCTAAATTGGCTTCGGTTACGGGTGTTTTTGAAGTTAATTCGGCAAAAGGTGGTGAATATGTATTTTCATTAGAAACAGAAGGTAAAATACTGACAACCAAAACTGTAAAGATAGAGGCCGGTAAATCGACAGTTGAGCTGAAAGCAGAGATTAAGAATCCTAAACTTTGGTGGACCAATGGATTGGGAGATCCTCACCGTTATACGTTTACCGGAAAGGTATCAGACAGTAAAAAATCTGATTTATATTCGGTTACAACTGGTTTACGTTCGCTTACCATTTCGCGTATTCCTGATACCGACGGTAAAGGAACGAGCTTTAATGTTTTGTTAAATGGTGTTCCTGTTTTTGCAAAAGGGGCTAATTACATTCCGAGCGATATGTTTATTCCCCGCATTACAGCTGATGAATATGATCGCATTGTACATCTTGCAGTTGATGCGAACATGAATATGCTAAGAGTTTGGGGAGGTGGTATTTACGAAAACGATATTTTTTACGATCTCTGCGACAAATACGGAATACTGGTATGGCAGGATTTCATGTTCGCCTGTAGCATGTATCCGGATGATAAACCGTTCTTAGATAATGTTAAAGCAGAAGCAGAAGACAATGTAAAGCGATTGCGAAATCATGCCTGCATTGCGTTATATTGTGGAAATAATGAAATAGAATCGGCGTGGGGGCCTTATGAAGGTAACGGCTGGGGCTGGAAATCAGGGTATACTCCGCAACAACAGCAACGGATATGGGCTGCGTATGATACGATTTTTCATCATATTTTGCCAACGGTTGTAAAAGCTGAATCTCCTTTAACGTTTTACTGGCATTCGTCGCCGTCGGCAGGAATGGGACAACAGGCTAATTACACATCGGGCGATGTTCATTACTGGGGTGTTTGGCACGGGTTGCATCCATTTTCGGAATTTCCAAACAATGTTGGCCGATTCATGAGTGAATATGGTTTTCAGTCTTTTCCTGAATTGGCATCGGTCAAGAAATATGCTTTGCCCGAAGATTTTGACATCAATTCACCGGTTATGGCTTCGCACCAGCGCAGTGGTATTGGTAATTTGCGCATAAAGCAATACATGAAAGATCATTATCGTGATCCGAAAGATTTTGCTTCATTTTTGTATGTAAGCCATCTGCTTCAGGCTGATGCTATTAAATATGCAATTGAGACTCATCGAAGCCGTATGCCATATTGTATGGGTACTCTTTACTGGCAGATAAACGATTGTTGGCCGGTTGCAAGTTGGTCAAGTACAGACTATTATAGGAAGTGGAAAGCATTGCATTATTTTGCCCGAAAGGCTTATCAGAATGATTTGATTGTTACAACCGAAAAACAGGGTAAAGTTGATATTTCTATAGCTACAGATAATCTTAAACAGCGTGCAGCAAAGCTTCGACTTACTTTACTCGATTTTAAAGGTAAAACGTTATGGAATAAAGAATTATCGATAAATGTGCAGCCTAACGCCAGCAAAGTATATTTTTCTGCAGATATAAAAGAAATGCTAGAAACAAACGACAAGTCAGATGTGGTTCTTGTCACTGTTTTGCAGAGTGAAAATAAGATGCTGGCAACTAATTTATTCTACTTTAATGAGCCTAAGGATCTTAATTTGTTAAAGCCTGATTTAAAATTTGAAGTTAATGGCAGTGGCAAAGAATATAGTATAAAACTCAGCACCAATGTATTGGCGAAAAACATTTTTATTCAAACAGCCGATGGCAATGATGGACAGCTAAGTGACAACTATTTTGATTTGCTTCCCGGACAGAATGTTACAGTAAAATTGTTGTTGCAGAAAGAAATACCAATTAATGAGTTGGGAATAAAACTAAGTTCATTGATCGATTCTTATTAATGTGTGTTTTTAGAAAAAACAATCAATTCTGGAAACGCATATTTATTATGTAATTAGCTTTCATTCAAATAAAAAAGCCATCTGTAATGAGATGGCTTTTGCTGTTATAAACAGTTTGTTTTTACTGAACATCATTGGTTACTTTTTCATCGGCTTTGCCAAAAAAGCGTTTCTGGAAAATGAGAATAAGGATAACGCCTACCGAAATAGCCGAATCGGCGAGGTTAAACACGGGGCGGAAAAATACAAATTCTTCGCCACCCCATATCGGGAACCATTGAGGAAAATGGCCCTGAAGGATAGGAAAATAGAACATATCAACCACTCGTCCTTTTAGCCATGTTGCGTAACCGCCGCCCGATGGAAAAAGATGAGCAACCTGATAATAGCTGTCGCTGAAAATAACTCCGTAAAATACACTGTCAATGATGTTTCCGATAGCTCCGGCAAAAATTCCGGCAATACAAAGTACCAATCCTTGATGAGCTTTATTCTTAATAAGAAACCAGAGGTAATAGCCAATGGCGGCGATCGCTCCCAAGCGGAATAAGCTCAAAATCATCTTACCGAAACTGCCTCCGAATTCCATTCCGAAAGCCATTCCGTTATTTTCGATAAAATGAATTGAACCATATTTTCCGAGCAAACTAATTTCTTCACCCAGCATCATGTGGGTTTTTACCAATATTTTAACAAGCTGATCTACAAATAAAATCAACAAAATAAGTGCAATAGCTTTTTTAGACAAAGACATGATTTTCGATGTTTTGGCTGCAAAGATACGTTCTCAATTGGTTTAGCGAATTAAATTGCTGAGAAAATGGCGTAATGCATTCATTTTGTTGTCTTAAATAATGTTGAAGAATAAGAATAACATCTCTTTATCCGAACGGATTGTATCGAATGGCTATCTTTGAACAACTGCCATTAATTTGTTAACCAATTATCTTAATTCATGAAAAGATTTGTATTTCTTTTAGTTATAGCTTTTGTCGAAATTGGAATATTCGCCAACTGTTCAGTCGGAGAAACTGTGAAAGCCGATTCCGGAAAATTTTTTACAGCCGACAATCCAAATATTCAGTACACCGGGCGTATTGATTTTTCAAATTCGAAATTACCAAGAGCGTGGGCTCCGGGTGTTTACATGAAAGCGAAATTTAAGGGTACTTTTTGCGATGTGCTTGTAAATGATCAGGCTATGGGAGGCAATACGTTCAATTATTTAGAAATAGTGGTGGATGATACTCTTCTGTATCGCGTCCAGACAACAGCTAAAGAGAATATTATCAAAGTTGTAAAAGATCTTCCCGATAAAGAGCATACCATTTTGGTTTGTAAAAACACCGAGACTAACATCGGGTATATAGAATTTAAAGGATTGATATGTTGTGAATTATTACCGTTGCCAGCAAAACCTTTACGAAAAATTGAATGTTACGGAAATTCTATAACCTGCGGAACCGGCAGCGACCAGTCGGCAGTAAAGTGTGGTGCTGGACGTTGGCATGATCAGCACAATGCATATTTGAGCTATGGACCAACAACAGCCCGGGCACTGAATGCACAGTGGCAGCTCAGTTCGTATTCAGGGATAGGGCTAATTCGCAGTTGTTGTGAGCTGGGTTTTACTATGCCCGATATTTTTGATAAGTTGAATCTTTTGCCGAATGGAATTAGTTGGGATTTTTCTCGTTATAAACCTGATGTGGTTACCATTTGTCTGGGACAAAATGATGGCATTCAGGATTCTGTTGCATTTTGCTCGACTTATGTAAAGTTGCTTACGAATATTAGAAGTAAATATCCAGAAGCTCAGTTAATTTGCCTTACAAGTCCAATGGCTGATGCGAAATTAACTGCTACTATGAAAAATTACCTTACAGGTGTTGTTGATAACATGAATACTTCAGGCGATAAAAATGTACATAAGTTCTTTTTTTCCAGAAGGTTTAATAACGGATGTGATAATCATCCAAATCTCGAAGAACATAAACTTATAGCAGGAGAGTTAACAAACTACTTAAAAGATTTAATGGGTTGGTAATATCTGATAATTAGCAAATTATAATAAGAGCAGAACGTTAAACACTGCTCTTATTTTTTGTTTCTAGTTTTTTTACATCCGAAAGAGGAACCGTAACTAAAAGCGATTGTTCTAGAACTCCAATACGAATGATAAGTTTATATTGTCCTCTGTGTTCGATCATTTCACCTTGGTAACCACGAAGAGCACCTTTGAATATTTCAACTATTTCACCGGGTTGAAAAGTTTCGTTACTTGCTTCAACTTCATAATTACATTCTTCGTTGAGCAACAATTGAATAGCTTCTATTTCTTTATCGGTAACTATAGCTGGTTTGCCACAGAAAGTGATAAATCGAACAGCACCCTGGCAGTTTAGTGCATTATAATATTCTTGCCTGTTTTTTGGGCGAACAAAGACATACGAAGGGAATAGAGGAACCTGTACTTTTTTACGTCGATCACTCCAGATTCTGATTGTTTCATGCAAAGGAAGGTATGTTTCTATACCTTGCTCGGCAATAGCATCGTGCAACTTTTTTTCGTTGCGGGGTTTGGTGTAAAGGGCAAGCCAGCCTTGTATTTTCATGGTTATTTGGGGTTTGTAGTTCTGATCAGGATTGGAATTTAAGAGAAAATCAGGAGAAGGTTTATCTTATCTCTCCCGATTTGTTTTCTTATTATTTAAAGACCAGATAATTATAGCAATTCCTGATATAATAAACGGAACACTAAGCATTTGTCCCATATTCAGTACAAGACTTTTTTCAAAGTCAACTTGTACATTTTTAATAAATTCGATAAGAAAACGAGCCATAAACAGCACTACCAGAAATATTCCGAAATGTAATCCTTGAGGGATATTATTGCGCTTTTTCTTGTACTGAAAAAACAAAAAGATAAACAGTAAGAGGTATGATAAAGCTTCGTAAAGCTGAGTAGGATGCATTGGCAATGTTTCGCCATTGCGTTCAAAAATAAATCCCCAGGGCAGAGTCGTAACGGTTCCGTAAATCTCAGAATTCATAAGGTTTCCAAGACGTACACAAGCACCGGCAATGGCTACAGCTATACTTATCCGGTCGAGTAGCCACCACATTGAGACATTTTTATTTTTACGGTGATAAAGAAACAGTGAGGCAAGAATTCCTATAGCGGCTCCATGACTGGCCAATCCGCCCTGCCATATTTTGAGAATATCAACAGGATGAGAAAGATAGTAAGCAGGTTCGTAAAATAGACAATGTCCGAGGCGTGCACCTAATATGGTGCCTACAACTACATAAGTGGTAAGACGGTCTAATTCTTCCTGACTCCATTTTTCGTCTTTAAAAAAACGATTAAAAAGCACATAGCTTAAAATCAAACCAATAGCCCATGAAAGACCATAATAACGAATATGAAGCGCCCCAATACTAAAGAGCGTAGGATCGACATTCCAGTGCACAAATAATAGTTCCATAGACAAGTGTAAAATTTGTAGTCATTTATCTGAACAATGACAAAGGTAATGATTGAGCCGAAACCAGTTGAACAATAAGTGTTATTTTTATCAAAACGAATGGTAAAGAGAACTTGTGCTTTTTATTGATTTCTTTTGCATCTAAATGCTTAGAGGCGATTATTTTTGCCAAAATTATTCTTTCAGCTTGTGAAAAAGACGTTCATACTCAATCTTATTATTTTACTGGTGCTCAACCTGCTGATTAAACCTTTCTGGATATTCGGCATCGACCGAAGTGTTCAGAATCACACAGGTGCGCAGGAATACGGAATGTATTTTTCACTTCTTGGTTTGGCAATGGTGCTCAATATCATACTCGATGCCGGTATTACTAATTTTAATAATCGCGCGGTTGCTCGTAATCATTCACGAGCAGGCACTTATCTGGCCAGTTTATCGGCACTTAAATTTGTTTTGGGTATTGTGTATGCGCTTATCTGTCTGTTGGTCGGATATTTAGTCGGATATAGTAGCCGACAGATGTATTTACTTTTATTTCTGGCTGTTAACCAGTTTTTACAATCTATGGTAACGTATCTGCGATCCAACGTTTCGGGAATGCAGCTTTATATCACCGATAGTTTTCTTTCGGTTCTTGATAAAACGCTCATGATATTGCTTTGTGCCACACTTTTATGGGGCCCATGGGCTAGTGCTTTTACCATAGAATGGTTTGCTTATGCGCAGACCGTAGCTACATTACTTACCGTTTTAGTTGCTGGTGCAATTGTGGTTTACTATGGTCGACCTTTAGCGTCCGTAAATGTAAAACGATGGATACCAATACTTCGATCAAGTCTTCCATATGCTTTACTGGTTCTGCTCATGGCATTTTATAACCGGATTGACGGGGTTATGCTCGAACGAATCTACCCTGACGGGAAGCATGAAGCCGGCCTTTATGCGCAAGGCTTTCGTCTGCTCGATGCCGTGCAGATGATTGGTTACCTTTTTGCAGGTTTGCTTTTACCTATGTTTTCGCGCATGATTCGCTCTCGCGAACCGTTAGCTCCATTGGTTCGTATGGCTTATACCATAATCATGTCGGGAGCTGTAGTTCTCATTGCCGGCTGTTGGTTTTATCGCGGAGACCTTACGCAGCTTATGTATCCCGGAGCAAGCGGGCGTTCGGCGCTTATTCTGGCATTGCTTATGACTAGTTTTGGAGGTATTGCTACCACTTATATATTTGGTACACTGCTCACTGCACATGGAGACCTTAAAGCGCTTAACCGTATGGCTGCCGTAAGTTTGGGACTTAATATTTTACTCAACTTCATACTTATACCAAAATTTGGCGCCATAGGTTCGGCAGTTGCCAGTGTTTCAACACAATGGTTCTCGGCAGGCGTTCAAATTTATTTATCTGTCAGGAAAATAAATATCGGACTAAGATTGCGCGATGCTTTTGCCTGGCTTTTACTTCCTGCCGGTGCTTTTGCTACTGTTTTTTTTGCACAAATGTCAGGAATACATTGGTTTGCAGGATTTACTATTTCTGGGATCGCCGTTTTTGCAGTAGCAATATTAAGCAGGCAGTTAGAAGTTGCTGATATTATCAGGTTTGTGACTAAAAAGGGAAAATAGAAAGTAAAATCAACTAGAGCACGTCTTGGCTATTTGTAGTTATTCCTTGCGTGGTACCATAATCTTTCTATTTTAAAATGCAGCCATCAGTAAATCAATGTCTTTCGACGGTATATTAAAGTAATTACCTATAAATGAATTAGTTAAAATACCATTAAACATATAAACTCCGTGACGAAGGCCATAATCCGATTTCAACTGCTGATGAAAACCTCCCGACTCGGCAGTTTTTAATAATAATGGTAAAAACACATTACTCAGTGCGATAGACGAAGTACGGGCAACTCTCGATGGAATATTAGGAATGCTATAATGTGTAACGCCATGTTTTACATAGTGGGGATCCTCTTGTGTACGAAGTTCCGATGTTTCAACGTAACCACCATGAGCAATGCTCAAATCGACAATTACGGTACCTTTTTTCATGTTGCAAACCATGTCTTCGGTAATGTAAAAGCGAGGACCTGTGTCGTAAGTCTGCTGGGTGGCAATTACTACATCGGCAGAGCGAAGTGCTTTTTCAAGTACCTGAGGATGATATAACGAAGTATAAATACGTTGACCAACACTGTTTTGCAAATCGATTAACCGTTCAATGGAATTATCGAAAACCTTAACAAAAGCGCCTAAACCGAATGCAGCACGAGCAGCAAACTCGGCTGCTCTTCCGGCACCTATAATAACAACTTCGGCGGGCGTTATACCTGTAATACCACCCAATAAAACACCTTTGCCTCCATGGGCTGTGCTAAGTAATTCTGATGCAACCAACAACGCAGAACTGCCTGCTATAGCATTCATTGAACGTATAATAGGATAATCGTTATGCTCGTCTTTTATATTTTCGAATGCCAATGCCGTAATTTTTTTCTGCATCAGCTGCCTGAAGTATTCTTCGCTTTGGTTGGTTAGCAACATCGAAGAAATAAGAATTTGATTACCACGCAAATAATCAATTTGTTTTAACGAAGGCGGAGTAACTTTCATAACAATGTCGGCCAGAAAAACCGAACGTTCCCCATCAACAATCATAGCTCCCCGTTCGCTGTAATCGCGATCGGTGTAATTGGCCATTTTCCCGGCATTGCTTTCAACAAGCACTTCGTGACCGTGCGAGATTAGTAATTCAACCCCTTCGGGAGTGAGTGAAATACGATTTTCAACTCGGTGGTCCTCCTTGGGGATTCCAATAACAAAGCGCTTGGTTTTTTTACCAACTTCAAGCATTTCTTCCTGAGGCAAAAGGCCTCCTTTTCCGAAAGCAAAGCGTAATTCAGCGTGAGGTGTCATTGGGTAGTTTATTAATGAATTCTAATTTACTGCAGGTTCGTTGGTTACCATTACATGCCGCGAACCATCAGGATTTTCGTTGAGAATAACAAACGTGGTATTTTCAGGCAAAAGCGACTCAATTTTCTCAGGCCATTCGACAAAGCAGAGTGATTTTCCATAAAAATATTCTTCGTAGCCAAAATCGTATGCTTCTGATATTGAATTTATTCTATAAAAATCAAAATGGAATATCGATTCTCCTTTATCGGTAAAATACTCATTAATAAGAGCAAAGGTAGGGCTGTTTACTACCGACGTTACGCCTAAACAACGGCATAATTCACAGATAAGAGTTGTTTTTCCAACGCCCATAGCGCCGTAAAAAGCTATAACATTGCCTTCTCCTTCTGTCAATAAAGGCATTATCTGTTCCGCAACAGCGGGTAATTTTTCGAGTGACGGTATTATAAATTCTTGTTTCACTTTTTGTATGCTTTGTGACAAAAATAATCAAACCGTAAAGGATTTAAAACGAATGTGTAGTATAATGTAGACGACTTTCGTTTTATTCTGTTGCTGCTGCCAGCAACGGCTATAGAAACAGTATAATTTATACCGCTTCTGCAATTCCTTCAATTTCAACTAAAAGATCATTCCGACAGACATCTGCAACAACCGCAATTACAGGAATATCCGGATAACGAGCTTCTATAAGCTTTAAAGACGGCTTGAAATATTCGTTGCGGGCGACATATAAACGAAGATATAACAGGTTGATTCGTTGATTTTTAATTTCATGTAAACAAAGGTTATCGTTCGAAATTAATGCTTCAATATTGTCAAGTGTTACATCTGTCTGACCTTCTATATCATTTAGGCAAACCGTTTTCTGACCTATAATAGATGCTGTTCCCGAAATGTAAATTCGTCCGTTACAATATTTTGCCCGTTCGAATTTAGGAGTCGATTTGTGCAGTCCTTCAATTAGATTGCTATCTTTCAGAACATCTGCATCATAATGGTGAGCATCAATCTGTCCGGGATTTTTAATAGGAACAATGGAGGCATTGCCTTTTACAGCAATTACATCAATGCATACATTACCAACATTTTCGCCAATTCCGGTCGCAGCCGGATATCCTTTGTCGAACTCAACGGTATTGTAATAATGCGTACGAACATCATTAAAAGTCTGATAATGCTGGCTTTGATTCTCATTTGCTAAAATGCCGGCTATGTAATTCCATTGACGGATAATATGTTGGAAGCTCATACCTTCAGCGGCCAAAATATTTTTTAACGACTCGAAAGCGGCAACATATAGATTGGCTGTTTCTTTATTATTCAGTGATAAACCAATACCCGATGCAATAAGTTGTAAACAACCGGAGTTATGCAACAGCGCATATGAAATTCCTTCAACCTTTTTATATTCAACCTTTGCATTTTTCTCGGGCCATTCAACTTCCATACAAACTTGAGTATCGTATGGAGGTTGAGATACAACACTAAAAGGAACGACTGATAGTTTTGTTTGTCCGATTAAATTTCGGATACAGTTAAGAATATCCTGATAATCAGAATTATTACGAGCATTAACAAAAAAAACGATGCGTATAGGAAGAACAGATTTATAATCAGATAAGATTAAATTTTCGACTTGAGTAATGCAATTTGCCGCACATATTTCCAATTTCCCCTCTGTTAACGGTTTGATAACCTGAATAACCCCACGCATAACTAAAGCCCTTTCCCCCTCTTTCAAAATGAATAAATTAAAATAGTAAGTAGTAGTTTTTATTTTGGCACAATTTTACGAAATTAGCCCTGCTTGACAAAGAAGAACAATCAGGAAAGTATCCATTATACACTTTCTTCGTTTTTCTGAACGAAAACTAACTACTACTATCTGTTTTGAATGCAAGACCTACGAATAACTAATAATATGAAAGTTAGGCTTGTTTGCACCATGCTCTTATTTTCTATCTCATGGCAGAAATTATGCCCGCAAACAAGTACCAGCAGACGCGTAGAGCTTATTGTGCTGTCGCTGGACACGCTCGTACGCTCTCCTTACCGTAGTCTGTTGCCTTACGCCGATGAGACTAACCATGAAATTATTGTTTCTTCGGCCTATCTTCCGCATCGTCTGTATTCATTGTCAAACGGTGTCTCGCTTATTGTTGCAGGCGATAATCTTGTAAATGGCGAAAGCCCTATTGATTGTCTGATTGTGGTTTTGCAACGGATAGATGTTGGACAGGCTGTTGTTGAATTTTATCGTCCGTATACCCGGAGCCATTTCCGGTGCAGTTTTGTAAACGATAGCATTGACTGGAAATGCACACATATAAAGTGTTGGGGAAACTAATTATTTAGTGTTGACATCTAATAGCTTAGATAAAAATAAGAATTTAATGTTTTTAAAAATAACCCAATGGAAGAACCCTTCAGATTAAGCATTAAAAATTGGGCCGAAGACGATCGTCCGCGAGAGAAAATGTCCAAGCATGGCTCTGCCGCACTTTCGGATGCCGAACTTATTGCGATTTTACTGGGTTCCGGCACTCGCAATCTCTCGGCAGTGGAACTTGCTCGCAAAGTGCTTGAACTTGCAGGCAATAATGTAAGCGAATTAGGTCGAAAAACGGTTGCAGAACTCATTAAATTGCCCGGAATTGGTGAAGCAAAAGCTATTACACTAATGGCAGCACTTGAGCTGGGGCGCAGAAGAAAAATAGGCGATTATCCCGAAAAACCCGGAGTAACGAGTAGTCGCGATGCGTTCGAAATTATTCATTCCGATCTGGCCGATATTAACCACGAAGAATTTTGGGTAATCTTTCTTAACCGGGCCAATAAGCTTATTCGCAAACAGAAAATCAGTCAGGGAGGAATTTCCGGAACAGTTACCGATAACCGGGTTATTTTAAGATTAGCGCTTGAGCATCAGGCTTCCTCTCTTATTTTGAGTCATAATCATCCGTCGGGAAACCTTACTGCCAGCCAGGCCGATATCCAGATAACCCATAAATTAAAAGAAGCAGCAAAATTATTGGAACTTGAAGTTATCGATCATATCATCGTGGCCGGAAACCGTTACCTTAGCTTTGCCGATGAAGGCCTGTTGTAAAACGCGGTTCCAATTTTTTATACTGTGAAGCTGATTTATCTTACACGAAACGAAATCAACGATGCCCGTTGGGACAAATGCATTGATACGTCCGTAAACAATAGTTTATTTGCTTATAGCTGGTATCTCGACAAGGTTTCTCCCGGCTGGGAGGCATTGGCCGATGAACAGTACCACACTGTAATGCCGCTTACCTTTGCCTCACACAATGGAAAAAAACATGCATGCCAGCCTCTTTATACGCCATCGTTGGGGATCTTTTCCAATCATCTTATTTTACCAGCTATACTAAATCAATTCTATACTGAAGTTGAAAATCGGTTTCGGTCTGTTAAGCTGGTTCTTAATAAAATGAATCCTGTCGATTGTTTTCCTGTCGGCAAGATTTCTTTTACATCGTTTTGGGAAAAGGATTTAATTCAGACGTATGAGCGATTGAAGGCCGAATACAGTTATATCGCATTAACGGGTATCTCTGCTTTTCATTCGGCCGGATTTAAAATTGCACACAATGCACCGGTAACCGATTTACAGCAGTTCTGGGCATTGAATACCGATTGTTCTCCTGTAAAATACAACGAGAACAACATCCGGATATTCAGGCAACTGATGAATGAGCTGATTCAGCGAAATACAGGAGCGATCAGCATTGCCTATAATCCGGATAAACAACCTTGTGCTATAATTGCATGGGCATGGTCTCAACATAAAATGAGTATTATTCATCAGCTGGTAAATGACGAGGGGATTGAAGCACATGCTTTGCTGGCATTGATCGATAATATTATACACCAACAGGCAGAAAAAGCATTTACCTTAAGCACTCCTGTTTGGCAGAAAAATTGTCCGGCAGATTTGTCTTTAATGGGTTTTGCTTCTTACCCGTATCCCACTCTGATTATCGAAAACAGGAATTTTTTTTTAAGACTGCTCTCTGGTAAAAAATAAGCGTTTACAGACAAGATGCTCTGTGTCGGCAACAGTTCGGTTTGCAAATGTTAACGGTATGGTTGTAAGCCTTATAAACAAAAGAAATTAACATTTTTTAGCGGACAATTCTTTTAAAGCTATACTAACTTTCGGTTGTCTTTAAAACTTAAAGCTATGTCACACGAGAAAAACATTTCATCGGGAAGGAATAAAAAAGAGCCTACCAAAACTTTGAAAGAAAAACGTGCTGAAAAAAAGGCAAAACGCGAAGGTAAAAAAGGCGAAGAAGGTTAAAACACCGAACCTTTACAAAAAAGAGGCAAACCGTAACATACAGTTTGCCTCTTTTGTTTTTGTCAGTTACTGGTTACCGGATATTTACCTCGAAAGGTAAACGGGCATAAACACCAGATTGTTTATAGGATTCCCGAATAAACTTAAAGGTTGTATACCATTCGCCCAAAGCCTGTTCGAGTGCTTTTTCGCTTGGTTTGCCCGATAGTTTATTCGATAATGCTTCAATCGGATCTTTTAATTTAGGCAAAGCCACTGTGCGGTATTCTTTCAGATTGGCCTTTGATGCGGCTATGCGTACAGCCGAGTCTAAACCGGCATAAGCGTCAATAAGTTTAAGCTCAAGTGCATTGCTGCCAACCCAAACGCGACCCTGACCAATGCTGTCCACATACGTTTTACGGAGTTTGCGGCCTTCGGCAACTCTTTCGGTAAACGTAGAATACATTTCTTCTACTGCATTTTGCATAATTGCTTTTTCCTGAGCTGTTACGGGACGAGTAGGCATGCCTAAATCGGCAAATGGATTTGTTTTGGCCACATCATACGTAATGCCGAGTTTCTGATTCATAAATTTTTGGGCATTGTAAAGCATCCCGAAAACTCCGATAGAGCCTGTAATAGTAACAGGAGAGGCTACAATTGCATCGGCACCTACAGCCAGATAATAACCACCCGAAGCGGCTACATCGCCAAACGAAGCAATAACAGGTTTAACCTTACGGGTAAGCGTTACTTCGCGCCATATTTCTTCGCTGGCCAGTGCCGAGCCTCCGCCGGAGTTTACACGTATTACAACTGCTTTTATCGATTTGTCTTCGCGTGCATCGCGCAAAGCACGACAGAATCGTTCGCTGCCGATATTGTCTTCGTCGCTTTCGCCAACGTTTACCGTTCCGGTGAAATAGACTACAGCAATTTTATCTTTTGCCAGTCCTTCGCTGTTGCGGGGAGCTGCGGTTTCCATATACCGTTCGAGTGAAACAAATTTTGGTTTATTGTCGGCGGCGCCACTGTTTTTGGCTAGCAAATCCAACACCTGATCTTTGTACATCAAGCTGTCAACTAATTTATTGTCGGCGGCTGCTTTTGCATTGCGGATGGTAAGTTCATCGGCCAGTTTATTGAGTGCGTCAACAGTAGTTTTGCGTTGTTCGGCAATTCCGCCCAAAACATATTTCCATATTCCGTTAAGATAGGTCATGGTTTGCAGGCGGTTTTCGTCGCTCATTTTGTCGAGCACATAAGGTTCCACGTAACTTTTGAATTTTCCGTGGCGGATAATTACCGGTTCGATGCCCAGTTTTTCAAATGCTCCTTTGTAAAACAAACGTTCCGATGATAAACCGGTAAACATCATTTCGCCCTGTGGATTCAGAAAAACTTTATCGGCAACCGAAGCCAGAAAATAGGCTTTCTGCGAATATAAATCGGAATAAGCGATAATGAATTTGCCCGATTTGTGGAATTTGAGCAATGCTTGTCGTATTTCATCCACGGTTGCCCATCCGGCAGCAACATCGGTAATTTCGAGATAAATTCCCTTGATGTTTTCGTCGGTTGCGGCTTTGCCGATATACGCCAATATTTTGTCAAGGCCCAACGGATTGTCGGAACTTAATGAACTCAGTTTTAAATGACTCAGCGGATTATCGTTGCTACGATCCTGAATAGCTTTGTTAAGGGTAATTTTAAGCACACTGCCCGAATCTATTTTTACCGGTTCTTCGGACGATGAAAGAACAGAGCCTGCTATTATAAATGCAAGTACAATAAACAGAATTAATAAAATAAGATTGGCCACAAAATTGGCCAGTAGAAGCCTGAGAAATTTTTTCATAAATATTGGTTTTACGGCATTTACAGCAAATGTAGAAAAAGGAATGTCTTGTTGTGTAATTCTTGGAGGGTATAATTGCAGAGAGTTGTAAAATTGCGGTATTTAATGGAGGCTGTAAACAGAACTCTGTCTAGTACAATAAAAACCATTATACTTGTACACAGATGGAGACCAACATGAATTCAGAAGACATTAAGGCCATGCAGGCCTTGGCATTAGAACAATTACGCACAGGTCAG
>JAYRGN010000004.1:0-231634 GCA_041907825.1 Bacteroidales bacterium
CAGGATCTTTTGGTAACTTGCATTAAAGTTGTTCATCTATTTATATGATTGGTAGTCAAATAAATATACGAATTTATAACCAAAATTCAATGAACAACTTTTTTATTTCCTAAATGCACAACGGGTTCTAGTTGATAAATATGATGGTGATAAGTATATAAAGTCATTTACATGTTGGAATCATTTTATGGTTCTTTTGTGGGCTCAATTAACAACAAGAGAAAGCTTACGCGATATTATCGGTTCACTTAATGCTCATAAATTAAAGTTTTATCGTTTGGGGTTTGGTAAAAGTGTTTGTCGTACAACATTATCCGAAGCAAATGAAAAGCGTAATGTCGAGATATTTAGATTGTTTGCTGAGCGTATTGTAGAAATAGCACAGAAGAAAAAGATTGCAATTGACGATTTGTTCCTGGAAGGGATTCCTCATCGTGTATTTGCATTAGATTCAACAACAGTTACTTTTGAATTGAAGAAGTTTAGCTGGTCAAAAGTGCAAAATGGGAAAGGTGGAATAAAAATACATACATTATTCGATATTCTTACGAGCATCCCTGTTTATAACATTATAACAGATCATAATATAAGAGATCAAAGTGTTATGGATAGCTTCCCTTATGAACCCAATGCCTTTTACATTTTTGACAAGGCATATATTAAACTACATTCTTTAAGCGAAATTGATAAAATAGGTGGGTATTTCGTGGTTCGGAGAAAAAAGAAGATGAACTTCGAAATTATAGAGCAATACAATTGTGATGCTCGTAAAAATGGTGTTTTACGAGATTTAAAGATCATTCTATCGAATCGCTGGGCAAAAACCAGATATAAAAAACCTTTAAGAATAATCTATTATTACTGTGAAGAGAAGAACTGTATCCTGGAATTTTTCACAAACAACTTAGAATTAGAAGCAGATAAAATAGCCTTGCTATACAAATGCAGATGGCAGATTGAATTGTATTTCAAATGGATAAAGCAGCATTTGAAAATAAAACAATTTTATGGAACGTCTGAAAATGCTGTAAAGATTCAAATATATGTTGGGATAATAGCATATTGTCTGGTGGCTTTAGTTGGTGCTGAGTATAAGTTAAAAATGTCACCATTTGAATTATTGCGAGTTTTAAATGTCTCTTTGTTCGAAAAAGAAAACTTAAAAGAGTTTCTTTTTCGAACTGAATCTTCAGATAATTTTCAATATGTAAGCAATTTTAATCTTAAATTATTTTAGCGGACACCAGTGGTCTCAGACCCGTCTCTACAATCTGGGTTCATTCGTTGTCTTAAAATTTTGTCCGGATTATAACTCTTTTTCTTCGTCGCCCCGGGCGACGGGCAGAACTGAACGTGGTTCTCCTTGTCGGCCGGGGCGACGGAGTGTTTTTTGTTCAGTTCTCATCGTCGGCCGCGCCGACAGCAAGAACTGAGCTTCGGGCAGCTCGTCGGCCGCGCCGACGAACAGGATTTTGTCTCAGGCAGGCCGTCGGCCGGGGCGACGGCTTGCCTGACGTGTGGTTGAGCTCGTCGGCCGGGGCGACGGAACAGCAATAAAACAAAAACGTCCGGCTGAAAGAGCAACCGGACGTTTTGTCAATATTAATAATTATCGGATAGTTTACCAGGCAAACATTGGGTAATCGGCCATCAGTTTGTTAACGCGTTTGCGAACATCGGTAATAACCGATTCGTTGTCGATGTGCATAATTACTTCGTCAATGTAATCTACAATCTGCGGAATAACATCTTCTTTTACACCGCGGGTTGTAATGGCAGGCGTACCAACACGAACACCCGAAGTCTGGAACGGAGAGCGGGTATCAAACGGAACCATGTTTTTGTTCAGGGTAATATCGGCTCTAACCAGTGCATTTTCAACCTGCTTACCGTTAATGTCGGCCACTTTGGTACGCAAATCGATCAGCATCGAGTGGTTGTCGGTACCACCCGAAACAACCTGATAGCCCTTGCTGGTAAAAGCATCGGCCATAACCGAAGCATTTTTAATAACCTGAGCAATATACTGTCCGTAGCTGTCAGAAAGAGCTTCGGCAAACGAAACGGCCTTACCGGCAATTACGTGTTCGAGCGGACCACCCTGAATTCCGGGGAATACCGCACTGTCGATAAGCTGCGACATTTTTTTGATTTCGCCTTTCGGAGTGGTAATACCCCATGGATTTTCGAAATCTTTACCAATCATAATCATACCGCCACGAGGTCCGCGAAGGGTCTTGTGAGTGGTAGTGGTTACAATGTGGCAATGCGGAAAAGGATGAGTAAGGTATCCTTTTGCAATAAGACCGGCAGGGTGAGCGATGTCGGCCATGAGCAGCGCGCCAACTTCGTCGGCAATTTCGCGCATGCGTTTAAAATCCCAGTCGCGCGAATAAGCAGAGGCACCGGCAACAATAAGTTTAGGTTTGCATTCGCGGGCTTTCTGAGCCATCATATCGTAATCAACACGTCCGGTTTCGCGGTTAAGGCTGTAAGCAACCGGATTGTAGATAAGTCCTGAATAATTTACAGCAGAACCATGGGTAAGGTGTCCGCCGTGCGAAAGGTCGAGACCAAGGAAAGTGTCGCCGGGTTTTAAAACGGCAAGCATAACGGCAGCATTAGCCTGAGCACCGGAGTGCGGCTGAACGTTAACATATTCGGCATTGAAAAGGGCTTTGGCACGGTTGATGGCGAGTAATTCAACTTCGTCAACCACCTGGCAACCGCCATAATAACGATGGCCGGGATAGCCTTCGGCATATTTGTTGGTAAGACAGCTACCCATAGCCTGCATTACCTGATCGCTTACAAAGTTTTCGGAAGCAATAAGCTCTATACCGTGAGCCTGTCGCTGATGTTCTTTTTCAATAAGTGAAAAAATCGCGTTGTCTCTTTCCATGGTGTTTTCGTTCAAAAAATGAGACCCCAAAGGTAACATTTTGACATATCGGGCACAAATAAAATGACAAGTATCAAGTAAAAAGGGCCGCATTTTAAATAAAGTATTAAATTTATATACCATCAAAAACCATAAATTTTCAGAATTATGAAAACAATCGAGAACCTTATTTTTAAAGGTGGCGGCGTTTTGGGAACCGCTTATGTAGGAGCTTTTAATGCGTTGCAGGAATCTATGCTGGCCGGCAAGCAAGGTAGCCTTCCGCTGGGAAATGTAAAAAGAGTTGCCGGAACATCGGCCGGTTCTATCTTCAGTGCAATGATAAGCATGGGGCTAAGCGCCGAACAGGTTGCAACAGAACAGGCTAACATGAATTATGCAACCTTTGTAGACATTGATCCTAATGCTATTGCGCACGAAGGATTATGCTATGGCAATAAATTTCTGGAATGGATGAAAGCTCTGGTAAAACGAAGTTTAAACGTAGCCCCTTCAGCTCCAGACCCGACATTTGCCGATTTGTGGAAACTAAGTTCTGCCGATTCGCAGTACAAAGACCTGCATGTTTATTCGTATTGTGCAGATTCGGCAAAACTGTACGAATTCTCGTACCAGACAACACCCGACGTTCCTATTGCTGAAGCAGTACGTGCGTCTATGTCTATCCCGTTCTTTTTTCAGCCCTGGAAATTCAGCGGCGATTTAGCCCAGAAATATCCCGGAAAATTTGTTGACGGAGGAGTAATGTACAATTATCCTGTTTCGACATTTGATAACGACGGGGTAAACCTACGCACACTTGGTTTTTACCTCGATAATATGTCGTACGGTAAAGAAACGACCCTCTCACTACTTTTGCACTGGCTGCTTTATGCCACAAATTGCAGCGAAACGGTTAAAACAATTGCAGAAGGAGCTCTTAATACGATGTATGATCTGGAACGTATTAACCAATCGAGTAGCCAGTCAACACAAAAGCTATTAAGCTCAATAAACGAAGATCAGGGTAATTCAATGTCTGCTTCGGATACAATGTCAAAACTACTAGACAGCAGGCTGTCTTTAGATCAAAAAACTCAGCTGGTTATTGATAATACCAAATCTACCTGCGATTTGTCAGGATTCTTTTCGTTGTTGAAAGATTACGGACAGATTATTGCGGCAAGCATTCATCTTCCGACTAATCTTCAATTTTCGCAAGATGCCCAGCGAACCGTATTTATAAATTATCTGGGATACAATTTTGCCGATTTCTGGATGCCTCAGTCAAACCAGCTAAAACTGATAGACTCGGGCTATAACTGCACGAAACAATATTTGCAGTATATGATGTATTAAAAATGAAGAGAGCAGGCATAAGTGTCTGCTCTCTTCATTTTTAGAATAAACTGTAAGTAAGTCCTATATTAAAGTTTTCGGTAAAATCTCGTTGGGTGTTATTTTCGGTACCTGCATCTATTAGGTTTACATGATCTCTGTAATATACATAAGAAAGCTGAAAAGTTGCCGTTAATCTCAATTGCGGAGAAAAATAGTAGTAGGCATTAATTCTTAAATTACTGGTCAAACCCAGAAATTCATTATTAATACCTTCCGAACCAGAGAGTCCGCTTGTTGTAGTATAGGTTCTTCCGATACCATATTCCTTAGTGAAATCATGCGTGTAATTTTGAGAAACTGTACCTTTTATGTATGTTCTTGAGTTAGGATAATATCCAATTGAATATCCTACTGCTGCAGAAATTGTAGGTGTAGATTTTTGTTTTGCAACAACGTCGGAATAAGCATCTCTAAACCATGAATATCCTAAAGCAGCATTTGCATTGAATGATTGTTGCAGAAAGCGACTTACTGGTTTTTCGTGCGAAAAATTAATCAGATAGCTAACCGTAGAATAGCGTCTTTTTTCAATGCCATCTCCTGAACCAATATTATCATTTGTCCAGTAATATTGATTATTAGCGGAAAAACCTGTCGAAACCCGATACCCTGAATTACGAGCAGGCCCTGCCGAATAATCCCAGTTATCATTCAAAATATTAAAGTAATCTATGCCTTCTTTTGAAATAAGCCCCTTAGACTGTAAATAAGTATCCAGCGCTTTTAATTCGGCCATTTTATGAATACGGGCATCAAAAAAACGAGTGTTTATTATTTTGGTGATTTCAGCAGCCAATGCCAGATATTCTTCGTTCGAAGGCTCGTGAGACAGCAATCCTGCCGACTTTAAATCATCTAATATATATAATGCAAGGCGGGCATCCTGCACCTGTTCTATGCGCCCTTTTCCGACCAATGCAGACAAACCCAAATTTGTACCCAGACTTTTTGAAGTACTCTCTGTTGTCGTTTTTGTTTTACTATAACTGTAATTTATACTGGCCAATGGCGATAATTCAAAAAAATACAAATTGCTGCCGTAAAAACGGTTATTACTCGTAATAAATAAAGATGGCGCATAACCATAATTTTTTGTTTTTGCCGATCCATCTTTATCATAGCTATACGCTCCTGAGTACGAAAGAGAGCCGGTAAGATCGCCCTGATAGTTTCGACTATTTCTATAACTGTAATACGTACCGACTAACGATCCGTTAGCTTTACTCTTAGTTTCAGTATTCTTATCTCCGTCTTGTATTGTTGTGTACGGATTGTAAGCATTACTGGCGTTAAACTGAAAATCGAGACTCTGATAATGATAATCGGGATTCAAGTAATCGCTAAGTTTATAGGAGCCTAATTGTGCGTGGCCTGCCAACGGAAGGGCTGCCAGCGAGAAGAGTAAAAGTTTTTTCATGTCCCTTAAGAATTGGTGAATGCTTAAAAGTAACCATTAAAGTTTCCACTTAACCGTTTGTATTGTTAAAGAACACGAAATACAATGTGAAAGAAGTATAACAAAAGAAAAGCACAGAAACCCGTTGCAGAATCTGTGCTTTTTACTTGTTCAGAAAATACGATCAAACCTTAAAATACGAAACCGTTTCGCGTAACTGAAATGCCTGACTTGCCAATTCTTCAGCCGAGGTAGCCAGCTCTTCGGCCGAAGCCGCATTTTGCTGCGTTACCTGATTAAACTGCTGGACGGCCATGTTTATCTGCTCTGCTCCGTTTTTCTGTTCCTGGCTGGAAAGCGAAATTTCCTGAACCAATGAAGACGTTCGTTCAATTTCAGGAACAATAGACTGTAATTTTTCTTCCGCCTCTTCGGTAACAGACAAGGTTTTAGATGAAAGTTCAACGATTTCGTTCGCAGCGTCTTTACTACGTTCAGCCAATTTGCGCACTTCGGCAGCTACCACGGCGAAACCTTTACCATGTTCGCCGGCACGAGCTGCTTCTACGGCTGCATTGAGAGCCAGAATGTTAGTCTGGAACGCAATATCGTTGATGATATTGATTTTATCCGTAATTCGTTTTACTGAATCAAGACTTTGCGATGAGTATTCCGAAACTTCAATAATATTTTTCGAAGAATTGGTTGCAATTTGATTCGTTTCGGCAGCATTGGTGCTGTTCTGGTCTATATTGGCCGTCATCTCTTCGATAGATGATGAAAGTTCTTCGGCCGAAGCTGCCTGCTCGCTCGCTCCCTGCGAAATTTGCTGTGTGGTTTCGTTTATTTGCTCACTCGCCTGAGCCAGTTCCTGCGCTCCATTTAAAATGTTGGAAATAACCTCTCTGAGTTTAGTTCCCATTTCGTTCAAAGCCCGGATTAAATCGCCAAACTCATCTTTCGATTTTAGTTCTTTTTCTGTGAAATTTACATCCAGATTCCCGGATGCATAGGTTTTCATAACTGCTACACCACGATGAAGCGACGAAGTGAAATATTTAATAGACAACTGGCTTATGCTAACCGATGAAACAACAACTAAGATCAAAATCAGAATCATTAGCAATGTAGCATTTCGTTTAACATCGCTAAGATTTTTGTGAATAAGCATAATCCCTTTTTCGGTAGAATTGCCAATGTCAAGTCCCAGTCTGGTCTGTTCTTTATTCAGGTTAACAAGTTCTTTGCCTGATGTATAATAATCGGTTACTGACTTCCAGTAATTCGTTAATGCTTGCTCCAATACCGGATCGTTTAATTTCTGTGCTTCGGCAATTGCTTTGTCTATATTTTCTTTCGCATCTGTGTAATATTCATCTTTAATGGCCGACAGCAGATAAACGGAACTCAATCGGGCCTGATTAAAATAGTAGTTAAGGTTATGATCGCGCGAAAGATTTGCTTTTTGTGTTTCAGCCAAAAAAATGTTCCGCGTATCCTTACGTCGTTGTGCAGTTTTATCCTGAATAAGAATTTTCTGGTGCACATCCAGAATTATTGTTCTGAATTTTTCAAGATTTGAAGTAATAGAAACAAAAAGATCTTTCTCTTCTCCCTGTAAAGAAGGTATGACACTTTTAACTTCTGTGATCGTTGTATCCATACGAGCTAAAGAAGAAATATATTGCGCCGAATCGTGTGTGTTCTGGTAAATCTGAAGAAAAACACCGGATGTCGAAAAATCTTTTTGTGCAGACAAAATGGTTTCATACTTTTCATTCTGGCGCATGGTTCTGGAGGAAAGGATTGCGGCTACCACAAAAATCGAAACTGTAAGCAGCACTAACAAACCAAATCCCAGACGTAGTTTACTTTTCGTATTCAGATCATTAATTCTCATAAGCCTATATTAAAAAAGTAGATGTTAAACAAGGTTGTTTTCTTTGTAAGAAGTAAACAAAGTATACGCTAAAGTGTTCTTTTGAGATTTACTTTTTTTAACATATCTAATTAATGTAGGCATAATTCAATAAAAATGCCGTAAGCTATCTTTTGCTTACGGCATTTTATAATGCTGTATGTTAAATATTAACCAACCATTAGAGCAATATCTTCATCAACCGTTGTAATGCCACCGATTCCAAAATTTTCGACTAAAACTTTTACCACATTGGGCGAAAGGAAAGCCGGCAAAGTAGGTCCGAGATGGATGTTTTTAACACCAAGATACAACAAAGCGAGCAACACAATTACTGCTTTTTGTTCGTACCAGGCTATATTATAAGCAATAGGTAACTGGTTAACATCTTCGAGCTCAAAAACCTCTTTTAGTTTAAGAGCAATAAGAGCAAGCGAATACGAGTCATTGCACTGACCGGCATCGAGCACACGAGGTATACCATTGATATCGCCCAGCGGAAGTTTATTGTAACGATATTTGGCACAGCCTGCGGTAAGAATTACGGTATCTTTCGGTAACTTTTCAGCAAATTGAGTGTAATAAGCACGCCCGGGCATGCGGCCATCGCAACCTGCCATTACAATAAACTTACGGATAGCTCCGGTTTTTACAGCTTCTATTACCTTATCAGCCAGTGCGAAAACCTGTTCGTGGGCAAAGCCGCCTACAATTTCGCCCTGCTCAATAGATTGGGGTGCTTTACATGTTTTTGCCAATGCAATAATTGCCGAAAAATCTTTCTGTGAACCTTCTTTGCGATCGTCAATATGCGGAAAACCATCAAAACCGGAAGCACCTGTTGTAAATACCTTATCGGCATACACGGCATCTTTTGCCGGAGGAACAAGGCAGTTAGTAGTAAATAAAACCGGCCCGTTAAACGTGCTGAATTCTTCTTTCTGGTGCCACCACGAGCTTCCGTAATTTCCTGCCAGATGTTTGTATTTCTTTAATTTAGGATAATAGTGAGCCGGCAACATTTCGCTATGAGTATAAATATCAATATCTTGGTCTTCGCTTTGTTCGAGCAGTTCTTCAAGGTCTTTCAAATCGTGACCACTCACCAGAATTCCCGGACGAGTGCCTACGCCGATATTCACCTTCGAGATTTCGGGATTACCAAACGACTCGGTGTTTGCTTTGTCTAGCAACGCCATGACGTTTACGCCATATTTACCGGTTTCGAGCGTGAGCGCAACCAATTCGTCAGCCGAAATATCAGTACGGGTAAGCTGAGCGAGTGCATTTTGCATAAAAGCATAGATGCTTTCGTCTTTGTAATCAAGATTCCATGCGTGTTCGGCATAAGCTGCCATACCTTTTAAACCAAATTCGACCAATGCTTTAAGAGAACGGATATCTTCGTTAGGTTCTGCTGTAAGATAATTAAGCGTAAGCGAGCGCAGAACAATTTCTTCTTCATTATTGGCCTTCCATACCGCAGCTTCCGGTAAACTGGCGAAAACAATTCCGGCTGCTTCGGCTTCTTTTCTAAGTTTCTCGCGAATAATCAATCCTTTGTTTATTCGATTGATAAATACTTGTTTGCTGAAATTAGCATTGGTTATAGTTGCAAATAAACCGTCGAAAACGAACTTATCGGTTTCGGCATTGACGATACCTTTTTTGCGGGCTTCGGTACTAATAACAGAAATACCCTTCAGAACAAAAATCAACAAGTCCTGCAAATTGGCAACATCGTCGGTTTTACCGCAAACGCCTTTTATCTGGCAACCAACACCTTTGGCTGCTTCCTGACACTGAAAACAAAACATACTCATTCTTCTATTTCTTTAAATAATTGACACAAAAAATATCCTTCATCGCAGTTTCAGACTGCAATGCATATTTTAGAACACTACTAATCAAATGATTTTATAAAACGAGGAAAGCGCTTATTGTCTTTTCGCTATACTTAAACCCATTCTTCTTCCAACACTTCGCCCTGAATACTTATGATAATTTTTTTCATAGGCACTTTGCGTTGTGCTTTTGCCAATGCCATAGACACCAACTGTTGCAATCCTCCACAGCATGGCACTTCCATCATCATAACGGTAATGGTATTAAGTCGAGACCGATCAATCATTTCGGTTAATTTTTCGACATAAATCTCTTTGTTTGAATCGAGCTTAGGACAGGCAATAGCCAAAGCTTTTCCTTTTAAAAAACCGTCGTGAAAGTTTCCAACACTAAATGCGGTACAATCGGCTGCAACCAGCAAATCTGCACCATTAAGATAAGGTGCCTGCGGATTAAGCAAATGCAATTGCACCGGCCACTGACGTAATTGCGAAGGTTGAGAAACATTAGTATTATTGGCAGCAACCGGAGTTGGAATAACCTGACGAAAATCGTGCATTGCCGACCCCGGACATCCTCCGCCACCATGTGCACGAGCAGAAGTTGCCGGTTTAAAACTATGAGCTTGAGCATGCAACTGCTGGTGTGTTGCTTCGTCGGGCATAAAATCAGAAGGTTTAATATCGTGCCCATTGGTTCTCAACCAGTTAACTGCCTGTTGGATATATTCAGCCTGCTTATGGTTTGCCAGATGTTTTAAATGAGCAATAACCGTATTACGCCCGTTAGCGGCAATACGTTCAATAGTTGCTGTTTCATCGTATGGAAGAGCTTCTGCTTCAACTAATTCAATAGCTCCAACCGGGCATTCGCCAATGCAGGCACCAAGTCCGTCGCAATACAATTCGCTAATCATACGGGCTTTGCCATCAACCAGTTGCAAAGCACCTTCGTAGCAACCACTTACACATTGACCGCAGCCATTGCATTTTTCTTCGTCTATTTTTATAATGGTTCGCTTCATTGCTAATCGTTTTTTCTTATTTACAGCGCAAAAGTAAAGCGACCCGATGCCTGAAAACTGTAACCCATGTTACAACTCGTTATTTTTTATGAAAAAATTTCAGACCAGATGATTTTCGCAACTATCGGCAGGAAAAACTAACTTCGAAGTAAAATAAAGACAGATCTGTAATGAAAGTCTACCTCAAAAACATGGTGTGTAACCGTTGTATAATGGTTGTACGTAACGAGTTCGAGAAACATGGTTTCACGCCTGTTAATGTGCAACTGGGAGAAGTCGAAACGTTAGAGGAAATTCAGTCCGGAAAATTAGCAGAACTTGGTAACAGCCTGAATAATCTGGGTTTCGAACTGATCGATAATTCTCAAAGTCGCCTGATTGAAAAAATAAAAACTACTATCATTCAATTAGTTCATCATATCGACGCGCCGCTTAACGTTAACCATTCCGAATATATTGCCGGTCAGCTACACCGTGATTACAACTATTTGAGCAATCTTTTTTCGGAAATAGAGGGCATTACCATCGAAAAATATTTTATTCTTCAGAAAATTGAAAAAGTAAAAGAATTACTGGTATACGACGAAATGACGCTGAGCGAAATTGCCGATAAAATGGGCTATAGCAGTGTTGCTTATCTTTCGAACCAGTTTAAAAAAGTTACAGGCCTTACCCCAAGCTATTTCAAGCAATTACGAACACAAAAACGAAAACCACTCGATCAGGTTGGTTGACTGTAAATTTTACAAACAAATCGAAAAATTCTGTAACATCTTCCATTTTCCGGAACCTTACCTTTGGTAAAAAGTCAGTGAAATGGAAAAAATTGTCAAAAAAAGCTATCCGGTAACCGGAATGAGCTGTGCTTCATGCGCGCTGAATGCCGAAAATGCGCTCAACGGGCAGAAAGGCGTACGACAGGCTTCGGTAAATATAGCTAACGCCATGGCTCAGGTCGAATTTTCGACCGACGAAATAAGCGAGCAGGAATTACGCCAAGCCATACAATCTGTAGGCTTCGACTTACTGGTTGAAGAATCAGAGCTTGACCCCGAATATATTCAGCAGATACAACATAAACATTATAGAAAACTGGTACGTGATACCACCTGGGCTATTGTTTTTTCAATACCATTGGTAGGTATTTCCATGTTTGGTATGGATATTCCCGATGCCAATCAAATTATGTTGCTCCTTGCAACGCCTGTTCTGGTTTTCTTCGGTCGACGTTTTTTTGTAAATGCCTTTAAACTTGCACTAAAACGCAGTTCGAACATGGACACACTGGTTGCACTGAGTACCGGCATTGCCTATCTGTTCAGCGTTTTTAATACTTTTTATCCTGAATTCTGGTATAACCGAGGCCTGCATCCCCATGTTTATTTCGAAGCTTCGGCTGTGGTGATTTCTTTTATTTTAGTAGGAAAATTACTCGAAGAACGTGCTAAATCGAACACCTCGTCGGCCATCCGCAAATTAATAGGTCTTCAGCCTAAAAACGTACTCTTAATTGATGATCAGGGAAATGAACAGACCATTCCTGTCTTGCAGGTTCAGCCGGGCGATAAAATTATGATAAAGCCGGGCGATAAGATTCCTGTTGATGGTGAAGTTTTCACGGGTTCCTCTTTTGTTGACGAAAGTACCATTACCGGAGAATCTGTTCCTGTCGAAAAAATAACTGGAAATCAATTATTTGCCGGTACTTTAAATCAAAAAGGCAGTTTTGTAATGATTGCCCGAAAAGTTGGCAACGAAACCGTTTTGGCTCAGATTATCAAAATGGTACAGCAAGCTCAGGGAAGTAAGGCTCCAGTACAAAAACTGGTTGATAAAGTTGCCGGCATTTTTGTGCCTGTAATTATTTCGATTGCCGTTTTGACGTTTGCTCTCTGGCTAATTTTTGGCGGGCAAAATGCAGTAATACAAGCATTAATGGCAATGGTTACTGTTTTGGTAATTGCCTGTCCGTGCGCACTTGGTCTGGCTACACCAACTGCGATAATGGTTGGCATGGGCAAAGGTGCCGAAAACGGTATTCTGATAAAAGATGCCGAAAGTCTGGAACTTGCACACAAAGTAAATGCCATTATTCTTGATAAAACCGGAACAATAACCGAAGGCAAACCCGAAGTAACTGATTTGATCTGGAATAACAAGATTAATGATAAACAGAAATACACCAGCATTTTACGCGCTATCGAAACTCGTTCTGAACATCCTCTGGCCGAAGCTGTAGTCCAACATCTCGGAAAAGAAAAAGATTTTCAGGAAATAGCATTATCAGATTTCGAAAGTATTACCGGTAAAGGGGTAAAAGCCCTTGTTCTATCGCAGTTATACTGGGTTGGAAATAATCGTTTGGGAAAAGAAGAGGGTCTCATTCTTACCGAAGAACAGCAAAAGACTGTTAATCAATTAGAATCTGAGGGTAAAACAGTCGTTCTTTTTGGCTGTCAATCAGATTTACTGGCAATTATAGCCATTGCCGATAAAATAAAGCAATCTTCAGCTAAAGCCATAGAAACGCTTAAAAAACAAGGTATTTCCGTTTATATGCTTACCGGCGACAATGCCGCTACAGCCCGGGCCGTGGCTGATAAAGTAGCCATAGAGCATGTACAGTCTGAAATGCTACCGGCCGATAAAGCTCGTTTTATTGCTGATTTACAACATAAAGGCAAGATCGTGGCAATGGTTGGCGATGGTATTAACGATTCACATGCGCTGGCGCAGGCCGACGTTAGTATCGCCATGGGCAAAGGCTCTGATATTGCAATGGATGTAGCTAAAATGACCATCATTTCATCCGATTTGATGCTTATTTCGAAGGCACTGCAACTTTCGCATCAAACAGTAAAAACAATTCGTCAAAACTTGTTTTGGGCATTCATTTACAATTTGATAGGAATACCTGTTGCAGCTGGCGCTTTGTACCCGCTTTGGGGATTTATGCTCAACCCGATGATTGCCGGTGCGGCCATGGCTTTCAGTTCGGTTTCGGTGGTTAGCAACAGCTTACGGCTGAAATTCAAAAAATTAACAGAATAATTTACTTTAAACTTAAAAAAATGACAACATTAAAATTTAAAACGACCATCAACTGTGGTGGATGCATAGCCAAGGTTACTCCTTTTCTGAATCAGGTAGAAGGCATCAACAAATGGGATGTTGAAACGACAAATCCTCAGAAAATCCTCACCATTGAAACCGAAAAACCTATTCAGGACGAGATTATTAAAGGTTTATCTCAATTAGGGTATAAAGCCGAAGCTATTAATTAACAACATCTTCTTTGTAAAGAGAAACACCAGTATATAAACAAAAATTATACTGGTGTTTTTTTTGTTTAAAAAACAATTGCTTATCAGTCTATTACTGAAATACAGAGTGTATTTATAACATTTAGATAACAACCGATGTAGTTAACCAAAAGATAAACTGTCGTACCTTTGCCGCGATTTTAATATAACAATGAATTTTTCGCTAAATTTCACTACACAACGTTATTACCGGTTTGCGGTAAGCACATTTTTCCTCATTCAGGGATTAACTTTTTCGAGCTGGGCAAGTCGCATTCCCGATATTAAAAACAAACTGCAATTAAGCGATGGTGCTTTAGGCGCCGTACTTTTTTCATTGCCTATTGGACAATTGGTAGCTATGACTCTTTCGGGTTACCTGGTTAGTAAATTCGGAAGTAAAAAAACGCTTTTAGTTGCAGCAGTTCTGTATCCCAGTGTATTGGTGTGTCTGGGATTGGTTTCTGCAGTCTGGCAATTATCTATAGGTTTGTTTTTCTTTGGAATGAGCGGAAACCTCTGTAATATATCAGTTAATACACAAGGCGTTGGTGTTGAGCGACTTTATCGGCGCAGCATCATGGCATCTTTTCATGGGGTATGGAGTCTGGCCGGTTTTATTGGTGGTCTCATAAGTACCTTTATGGTAGGTAATAATATTCTGCCTTTTGAGCATTTCTGCATCATGTATGGAATTGTTCTGGTGCTTATTCTGGTTATGCGCAAATCGGTTCTTCCACGCGATGCCAGTCACAGCGAAAAATCGAACTCCCGTATATTTGTAAAACCCGATCAGCTCATTGTTACATTGGGCCTTATCGCTTTCGGAAGCATGATTTGCGAAGGAACCATGTTCGACTGGAGCAATATTTATTTCGAAAAAATCATCCACCCGTCGAAAGAATATGTGCGTCTGGGATTTGTTGCTTTTATGAGCACCATGGCCGGCGGACGTTTTGCTGCCGACTGGCTTGTAACGCGTTTTGGCATTACCCGGGTGTTGCGCATGAGCGGCATTTTAATCTCAACCGGACTACTTACATCCGTCATATTTCCTTATCTGCCAACCGCAACATTGGGATTTCTGCTGGTTGGTGTCGGCACCTCTTCGGTAGTTCCACTTTGCTACAGCCTTGCCGGAAAATCAAAGGTTATGCTCCCGGGTGTGGCACTGGCGACCGTTTCAACCATCGGATTTGCAGGCTTTTTGCTTGGTCCGCCAATTATCGGTTTTATCGCGCAACTGGTTAATCTGCGCCTTTCATTTACGCTTATTGCAATTCTGGGACTTCTTACCACCCTGATGGCTTCGCGTGTAAATAAACACCTATAGATGAGTAATTTTCATGGCTACCTCTGCTTGTCTGCCTACTAATTTCAGCTCTTTACCATAATTGGCTTATTCTAAATAAATTAAATTAATTGTTGCGGCTGAGGAGTTTCCGTTTCTATCCTTCACGCGGCGGCTACACCAACTGCTGTGCATTAAATCTACAACACGGATGACCGTTTGTCCCAAAAAACAGCTATTTCATCAATAAAAAACGTTAATACCCTATTTTTTCATATCGGATAAACCACTGACAAAAGATAATTTGTAATATTGTCGAACCAAAAAGATGAAAAAAATCATATTTGGTTCAACTTTTGTAATTGACTTTTGAGTATAAACATTATAAACTTATTATATCATGAAAAAGATCATTTTAGGCTTCGTTGCCATGATGGCATCTGTAACATTTGCGTGTTCGCAAAATCAACCAGCACAGAATGATAAAGTAGAAATTAAATTCGAAGTGCTCGAACACGATTTTGGAACAATCGAACAGGGTGCCGACGGTACATTTATCTTCAAATTTACCAACGAAGGAAAAGAGCCTCTTATTCTTAGCCGTGTACAGGCATCTTGTGGCTGCACTACCCCCGAATGGTCGCAAGAACCTGTTGCCAAAGGTAAATCTGGTGTTATTAAAGTAAAATACAACACCAACATACAAGGAGCTTTTGCTAAAAGCATCACGGTATATTCTAATGCCAAAAACGGTCCAATCGTACTGCATATCAAAGGCGTTGTTCAGCCTAAGACACAGCAGCAGTCTAAATAGTAATTAACCTTTAATTTTTATGCCGCACATTTCAGAAAAGGGGAACTTGATGCCCAAGTCCCCGATCCGGAAGCTGTCCCCGCTGGCAGAAGAAGCCAAAGCTCAGGGACGCATCGTTTATCACCTTAATATCGGTCAGCCCGACATCCCTACAGCACCAACCATGCTAGCGGCGGTAAAGGCGGCGGATATGGATGTGGTTGAATACAGCCACTCAGCAGGAAACGAATCACTCCGGAAGAAATTGGCGGCGCGTTACCGCGAACAAGGTCTCGATGTCGAATACTCCGATATTATGGTTACAACCGGAGGCTCCGAAGCCATCCTTTTTGCCATGATGACCTGCATGAATCCCGGTGACGAAATTATTGTTCCCGAACCTTTTTATGCCAATTACAACAGTTTTGCCGTACAATCAGGTGTCAATGTAAAACCGGTATCGTCCGAGATGAGCAATGGCTTTGCGCTTCCGCCCATCAGTGCGTTCGAAAAAGTTATTACAAACCGTACAAGGGCTATCCTTATTTCGAATCCAAACAATCCTACCGGTTATTTGTATTCGAAAGCAGAACTGGAAAAGCTGGCTCAGATTGTAAAAAAGTACGATTTGTACCTGTTCTCCGATGAAGTTTACAGCGAATTTTGCTACGACGGACAAGAGTTTTACTCGGTGCTTAAACTTAAAAGCATTCGCAACAACACCATATTGATTGACTCTGTATCCAAAAAATACTCCGCGTGTGGTGTTCGTATCGGAGCTTTGGTAACCCGCAATAAAATGGTTATCGAAACGGCTATGAAATTTGCCATGGCACGGCTCAGCCCGCCCAGTTTCGGACAAATTGCAGCCGAAGCTGCGCTCGATACTCCCCGCGAATATTTTAAAATGGCATACGACCAGTACCTCGAACGACGTAATTATCTGGTTAACGCGATGAACAACATTCCGGGTGTACATTGTCTGATGCCCAAAGGTGCATTTTATACCATAGCCCGGCTTCCGGTTAAAGATTCGGACGATTTTGCAGCATGGCTGCTTCGCTCGTTCGAGTTCGAAAACCAAACAGTTATGTTAGCTCCGGGTTCGGGTTTTTATGCTACGCTGGGATTAGGGAAAAATGAAGTTCGTATTGCCTATGTGCTAAACATCGATAAGCTTAAAAAAGCAGTAAAATGCATTGAAGAAGCATTAAAAGTCTATCCCGGAAGGACAATTTAAAATTGACATTCACATACTTAAGAGAGAGGCACCCGAAACTTAATTCGGGTGCCTCTCTCTTTTTAATACCCTGTTTACAAGCTACAACACAAAAGAGCAACGATTCGACCATGTCGTTGACAGACAAAAGTGCCTTACTGTTGAAAAAGCAAAACAAGTATTTTACCTTCGCAACATGGAATCAGAAAACAATACATCCGAATTTAAAAGTGCACTTACCGTAAACGACGGCGTTGCACAACCTGATATTGTAAGTGACGAATCGGTTGCCCGTTTCAAAAAAGCACGCCGGGCAAAGCTTACGCCAAAAGAATTTACCGAAGGTATCCTTAACGGAAACAGAATTATTCTCAGTCAGGCCATTACGATGGTTGAAAGCAGTCGTGCCGACCATCAGGATATTGCACAGCAAATTATCGAAAACTGCCTGCCTTACACCGGAAAATCAATTCGGGTAGGCATTACCGGTGTTCCCGGAGCCGGTAAAAGTACTTTTATCGAATCGCTTGGACTTTACCTTACCAAGGCAGGGCACAAACTTGCCGTACTGGCCATCGACCCGAGCAGCGAACGCAGTAAAGGCAGTATTTTGGGCGACAAAACCCGTATGGAACAACTTTCTGTCGAAGAAAATGCATTTATCCGACCTTCGCCTTCAGCCGGATCATTGGGCGGAGTTGCCCGCAAAACACGCGAAACCATTATTCTTTGCGAAGCCGCCGGTTTCGATACCATTTTTATTGAAACAGTAGGCGTTGGTCAGTCGGAAACCGCCGTGCATTCGATGGTCGATTTTTTCCTTTTGCTTATGCTCACCGGAGCCGGCGATGAATTGCAGGGCATCAAACGGGGCATTATGGAAATGGCCGATGCAATTGCCATTACCAAAGCCGACGGGCAAAATATTATGAAAGCCGATCAAACAAAAGTTCAATACCAGAATGCACTTCACCTTTTTCCTTTAAGCGAATCGAAATGGTCGCCAAAAGTGCTTACCTGCTCGTCGTTGCAAAATACCGGCATCGATTCGGTATGGAATATCGTGGAAGAATATCGTCAATTTACTTCAGAAAATGGTTTTTTTGATCAGAAACGCCGCAATCAGGCCCGTTACTGGATGATTGAATCGATTAACAACAGCCTGCTGAACCATTTTTACCGTAATCCGCAGATTAACGAAGAACTCGAAATTTACGAACAGATGGTTCTCAACGACCGGATGAGTTCTTTTATTGCCGCACGGCATCTGCTCGATCATTATTTTGAGCAACAGCAACCAACTAAATAAAATCACACCGTACACACCCATGAAACAAATACTATTTTACCTTTTAGCGTTGGCATTAGTTGCAGGAAGCTGTAATTCAAACGTTAAGAAAAGCGACAGTTACGATCTGAAAGGAACAATAAAAGGCATGCAAAGCGGATACATCTGGCTTTTAAAACGCGAAAACCAAAAATATACCGCTGTTGATTCGGTTAAAACCGAAAACGGAACGTTCAGTTTTAAAGGAAAACAACCGCTTGCCGAAATGTACACGTTAAAAGTTGAAGGCATTGGTTCCATTGATTTCTTTCTCGAAAATTCGGCTATTACAATCGAAGCCAGTGCCGATTCTATCAGCGCTGCCAAAGTAAAAGGTTCGCAGAGCAACGATTTATATGTTGATTATCAGAAAGGACTGAAAGTATTTAACGACAAGCTCGAGCAATTGTATAGCATCTATCAAACTGCCGATGCACAGCAGAAAAAATGGATAGAAAAGCAAATAGACTCAACCTCAACACTGGAGAAAAATCACGTAAAGAAGTTTATCGCCGATAATCCGCAATCGGTAGTTGCCGCTTATGCTTTGCTGCACGAGCTTTCGTACGAACTCGATCTGAAAGAACTTACTTCTCTGGCCGGAAAGCTTGTTCCGGAACTTGCCAACTCGGTTTACGTAGTAGAACTGAATGAAATAATCCGGACTCTGCAAAAAGTTGAAATAGGAATGGTTGCTCCTGACTTTTCGATGCCCGATATAACCGGAAAAGAGACCAAACTTTCTTCGCTTTTCGGGAAATATATGCTGATTGACTTCTGGGCATCATGGTGTCACCCCTGCCGCGCCGAAAACCCTAATGTGGTAAAAGCTTATGCCAAATACAAAAGCAAAGGTTTCCAGATTGTCGGCGTTTCACTTGATAAAGATAAAACCGACTGGGCAAAAGCAATTTCCGATGATAATCTCGCCTGGACCCAGCTCTCCGACCTGAAAGGATGGGACAATTCCGCCGCCAGATTATATGGCATACGAAGCATTCCTGCCAATTTTCTGCTCGATCCCAACGGAACTATTATTGCCAAAAATCTCCGCGAAAGCGATCTGATTAAAAAACTGGACGAAATCTATAATTCTCCTGTCAAAAAGAAAAAATAACAGTCCGCTACAGGCAAACGAGCAAAAGCAGGGCATTCCGCAACAAGAATGTTCTGCTTTTGTTTTATATACATAGGCTGCAGATACCCTGTTTGTGTTAAAAAAGATACCATTAAAAGGGTATCCTTTTTTAGAAAACAGGTAATTACTTTTACATCATACAATTGTTGAACATCAAAGAGCAAGAAATTATGTCTGAACAAAAATTACATTTCGAAACCTTACAGGTACACGCAGGACAAGATGTTGACCCCTCTACAAAAGCCAGGGCTGTTCCTATTTATCAGACAACATCGTATGTTTTCGACAACGCCGACCATGCTGCCGACTTGTTTAATCTTCGCCAGAGCGGAAACATTTATTCCCGTATCATGAATCCGACTCAGGATGTCTTCGAAAAACGTGTAGCTGCCCTCGAAGGCGGTATAGGAGCTCTTGCAACCTCATCGGGAATGGCTGCTATCTTATATTCCGTTTTAAACGTAGCCAATGCCGGCGACGAAATTGTTGCCGCAAGCACTTTATATGGCGGAACCTTCGAAATGTTCAACGTAACTCTTCGTAAACTGGGTATAAACGTAACATTTGTAGATCCAGACGATCCCGAAAACTTCAGAAAAGCCATTACCCCGAAAACAAAAGCGCTTTACGGAGAAACTATCGGTAATCCACGCATTAATGTTCTCGATATTGAAGCTGTTGCCAATATCGCACACGAAAATAAAATCCCGTTCATCATTGACAACACCTTCGGAACGCCTTATCTTGTTCGTCCTATTGAGTACGGCGCCGATATCGTGGTTCATTCGGCCACCAAATTTATTGGCGGACATGGTACGGCTGTCGGAGGTATTATTGTCGATGCCGGAAAATTCGACTGGGCAGCAAGCGGTAAGTTTCCCGACTTTACCACACCCGATAAAAGCTATAACGGTATCCGTTACGCACAGGATTTAGGTGCCGCCGCTTTCATCGCCAAGGCCCGCGTACAGTTATTGCGTAATACCGGTGCGGCGCTGGCTCCTCTGCATGCATTTTTGTTCCTTCAGGGATTGGAAAGCCTTTCGCTGCGTGTAGAACGCCATGTCGAAAATGCCCGTAAGGTTGCGCATTATCTCGCCAGGCATCCTAAAGTTGCATGGGTTAATTATCCCGAACTCGAAGGCAATAAATACCAGGCTTTAGCCAAAAAATATCTGCCAAAAGGTGCAGGATCGATCTTTACCTTCGGAATTAAAGGCGGCGAAGAAGCCGGCAAAAAGTTTATCAACAGTTTGAAACTGTTTTCACTCCTTGCCAACGTTGCCGATGCCAAATCGCTGGTTATCCATCCTTCGAGCACCACGCACGCCGAGCTTAACGCCGAAGAACAGGCTGCCGCCGGTGTTACGCCCGATCTCGTCCGTCTTTCAATCGGTATCGAAAATGCCGACGACCTTATTGCCGACCTCGAACAGGCTTTTGCCTCTTTATAAGTTCCATCCGCATAAAAAGGAAAGAGCTCACGACATTCATCGTGAGCTCTTTCCTTTTTAAAAACATTTCAATACGACTATTTTGCCAGTATCTGATTGGCTGCCAGAACCAGAAACATAAAGTTGGTAGCCCCTCCGCCAAGTACATACTCTGTTTGCTGCCACAGATAAGGGAATTCTTTTAATTCCGGAAAGTCCGGACGAATAAGCGCCGTCCCCGAAACTACGCCACCCGGTATATAACTGTAGTCAGCACGGTTATACCCGTATGCAATAGTGGCCGATTTTGTTCCCACACCCGAAGCAAACGATGCCGTATTCTGTCCCGGATGACAACCAAGCACAAAATTTAACGCATTCAGCATACATTTATCGCTAACCAGATCGGGAAAAGACTGATGCAGGAAATACTGTTCTACACCAAACCGCTGAATGTCCCAACCTGCTCCCCAGATGTAGGGTTTATACGGAATACCAAACGGATTTTCCTTTTGCAACGATTCAATCTGCTTTGCATATCCTGCAACTGCTTCGCGAATAGTTGCCGTAAATCCCGCATCGTTAATCAGAGGCAAAGCCCTTCCTATCCTCCATCCCAACTGATAAATTCTCGATTTAAAAACATCCTGATGTGCCAGAATGTATTGCTTATATTCCTCTTTCTGAGTTACCAGAAACAATTCTATTGCTGCTTCCAGCTTTGCGCCGACTCTCGACTCGTCCGCTTTATGTGCATTCCACAACGCCTCGGCTACCGAAAGGCATTGCGACGACAACGTATCGTTAAATCCTTTTAGCGTAAGGTATCCCGGAGCCAGATCGGCTGCCGTCGAAAGTTCCCTTGCTGTATTTTCTTCTGTAAACACCCAGCGATCGTCCGGTTTGCCCGACGAAACTCCTGCTTTCTGGTTTTCTTTTAACGACGGATCGTAAACCAGATTATCCGTTTGGTTAGACACATCGCCCATAAGCGTATATTGTTTCAGCGTCGGACTTATTATGCCTCTGTAAAGCCTTCCCAGATTACGATATCCTCCAACCACTGTCAGCGCACCGTTTTCTATCTGTTGCAACAGGTCCGGCTTTCCGTCAGGCTGATGAATTTCTACCTGATGGTTATTCTGATCGATGGAAGTATTGTCGTACTTAATGTTAAAGTTCTGGTAAGCCATAGAAAGAATAAAAACTTCACCGGCCTGAGATTCAACACGAAGGTCGTCGTCTCCGGCATCGTGCCAGCCACCAATATTTAACCCGGGAACAGGTTCCATCGGTTTGTATTTGGTAAGAGTATTGGGTCCCGAAAGGTATCCGTCAAAATGAACATGGTTTACAGGAGCCATAAGGGCATCGTCCATGTGGCAGAGACCGTGCCAGACTTTATATTTTTCGTTTACACGCATGTGACACATCTGAACAGGCAAAAAATACTCCAGCGTAGGCTGCCATACATCGTTTGCAAACACGTTGCCGGATATTCTGAACAGTTCGGTTTTAGAATCGCCGTACTGAACGTAATATAAACCTTCGCGGGTAACACCCGAAAAATCGAACTGAGCATAATTAAACCTTAAAAACCTTCCCCACGGTTTAGGTTCGGCCGATAAAACCTTTTCCGAAGCTCCGTTTTCCGAAACTCTCATCAATACGGCTTTGTCACGGGCATTATCGGTTGCGTCAAGTTCAATTACAGCGTTTTTTTGCTGTCCGGGATGATAGCCGATTTGCGAAACATGAATCACCGGCTTGTATTTCCATCCGGAAATGGCTTCGGGCGCTATCGTCCAGTCTATTGCACCTTTGGAAACACCTTCGGAAACCAGCGAACGTACAACAAACCATCCGTTGTTGTGTTTGTTACGCGCGTCGAAGAGCTGAATATCTTTTCCGCGGCTTACAATGATCATGCGCTGATCGTTTGTTTCGGGCGCAATAGTCAATCGTTTTCCGGAAGCAAAAGGTAACGACTGTATTTCGTTGTTTTCATCGTACGCAACGGAACTGTTTGCCTGACGCGGGAAAAACCCGGATTGCTGGTCGAGGTACCAGCCTTTTTCGAATAAAGCCGGAGGAAAAAACTCCAGATTAAAGCCTACTTTTCCCTCCCACTCTTTCGGAAGAGGCTTATCCAGATCGACCGTTACATGAATAGCGGCGCCTTCGGCTTTTACATTAATGGTGTAGGTAAAATACAAATCGGGATAATCGATCGGATTAAACCCTTTGCGGTTTCTCGACGAATCGGGATACGTGAGCGAAACGGAAATTCTGTTTCCGGCTTTGTCAACGGTTCTTTTGTGCATAACAGGGATGGGTGCCCATTGTCCGGGAGATGGTTCCAGACGGATATCGCCATTGGTGGCAACGCGGACACCGTTTTGAATAATTCCGACACCGCCCTGGTGTCCTTCGGGATAAATATCCTGAAATACCATCACATTCAGTCCCGGCATCTCAAAATATTCCTGATCATTCAGCTTTAAGCTGTTGTCTTTTTGCTGGGCGTTTAAGGCAACACCTAAGGTTAACGTCAGCAGTAGTGTAGTTAATCGGCAGTTCATAATATTGGTTATAAGTTTGAACTTTATAATGAACAGAAAGACCCTTTGCAGGCAAAGCCCTTTCTGACTCGATTTAAAATACAAGGCAAAAATGATGAACTTTGGGTTCGTAAATGTTAAAATCAGTATAAAATAAATGAACTTAATGTCATTTTTACACTAAAAAACCCACAGAAGAATAACCTCAGGCTAAGCCATTTATTGTGCAGCCTGACGAAAAATTACCTGAAAATAGTGTAGACCGGTTGTTGCAGAACGCAGACCGGTTTTTGGCTTTTTACTCTTTTACCAGTTTAAAGACCGACGTGCCCGAAGCCGATACCACTCTGGCGATGCACAATCCGCGGGGAAAAGAGGCAGGTACGGTAATCGAACTTTCGCCTGACTGTAAGGTTACGGTATAGATGTTTCGCCCGTTAAGGTCGTAGAAATAAACGGTGCTCTTTTCGTTGTTCCCCGAAAGGGTTAAGGCATTGTCGAAAATGGTGGGATAAAGCGAAACACTGCTGCCGGTTATATTTTCGACACCCAGCGAAGGATTTAAACCACTTGCGAGTGTGATTTGCAAAGGGGTAGCCGTTTTATCGTTCGGGGTAACGGCAGAAACGCTGTATCCGGTGGCGGTGGCGTAAAATGTTGGGCTCGAAACATCGATAAACCGGAAGAAATAGCCGTTGGCATCGGTGCGGGTGGCACAATTGGCCGTGTCGCGGTCGCTGAGCCATACTTTTCCGGCAACCGGAAGCCCGGTGGTGGCATCGGTAAGCTGGCCTTTCTTTGCCGTAAGTGCAATAAGGCAAAAGTTAACCAGTGCCTGCTTGTTATAATTCCAGTAAAGCCCGAGCTGTGCCGGATCTATCCATTTATTGTCGGTAATCTCTATCGTAAACTCCCGACTGCCCATAATCCCGGTCATATAATCCTGCTGACCGCCGGAAATGGTGTACCAGTCGTAGCCGTCGGTTATTCCGTTGCTCGAAACACTGGTAAAATAAGCCGAAGGACCGTCGGACTGTGCGCGGTCGGCATAAACATGCGCGGCTTTCTGTATCCAGGTATCGTCGGGGTGCCGGGCATACTTGCAATCCCACGGATAGTTTACCACTTCGGAACCTCCGTGATAAGCAAGGGAAAGAACAATGTTGTGTTTGGCGGCAAAATCCATTATGGCCTGCGTTTCGGGCTGACGGGTAAGACCGTCGGGAGACGAACCGTAAACAATATCAGGAAAATTGCGGTTCAGGTCAACCGTATTGGCATTGTAGCGGGTCGAAGAGGTACTTACCGTTCCGTTGTTGTAAAAAAGACCGTCGGGATTAACGTCGGGAATAAGAAAAAGCTTAGTGCTGTCGATCAGTTTGCGAATGTTTTCGGCACCTGCCGTATAACCGTTTACCAGACTGTCGGCAAACTGCAATAAAACAGCATAACCCAGCGGTTCGTCGCCATGTATGGCAGCAGCAACCATTATTTGCGGCACTACTTTGCTTACCGTTTTGTTGGCAAAGGCCAGCGAAAGAATGGCCCGGCTGTTGGTGCTGTACCCGATAGTGTCGACCGTTAAAATTCCGGGATATTTTTTCTGTAAACTGTCGGCGTAGGCAATCATGCTGCTGTAATTACGGTACGAAACCGTCGATCGGGAAGCCTTTGGTTTCTTTTCTAACCGTATGGAACCAATTCCGGACAAAAACAGGCGGCTGTAGTTTTTGCGGTTAACATAAACCCGGACCGAATCGCCCTTTACTTTATCGATAGACACTCCCTGCAGGTTTGCTTTTAGCAAAACCGAAGCAGGTTTCAACCAGAATATGGCCTCGCCATAATGCACAAATTCGGCATTTGCGCCCGTTGTGTCCAGTTTGCACTGGGCGCTAAGCGTAAGTACCGAATTTGTAAACGCAAACAGTAAAACCGAGATGCGCCTAAACGTTGAACCGGAAATGCATGATATCACCATCCTGTACAATATAATCGCGGCCCTCGATCGAGATTTTTCCGGCATCGCGGCAAGCCGATTCGGAACCGTATTTAATATAATCGTCGTATTTGATTACTTCGGCACGGATGAAACCCTTTTCGAAATCGGTGTGAATAATCCCTGCGGCCTGCGGGGCACCAATTCCTTTATGGTAAGTCCATGCGCGAACTTCTATTTTACCGGCAGTAAAATAAGTTTCGAGGTTTAAAAGTCTGAAAGCCGAACGGATAAGTTTGTTTACGCCCGGTTCCTGTAATCCCATTTCTTCGAGAAACATCTGACGTTCTTCGTACGTTTCGAGGGTGGCAATTTCGGCTTCGGTAGCGGCTGTTACCACAATAACTTCGGCATTTTCGTCCTTTACGGCTTCTTTTACCTGCTCTACATACGGGTTTCCGTTGGCTGCCGAGGCATCGTCGACGTTGCAGACGTATAAAATAGGTTTGTCGGTAAGTAAATTAAGATCGGGAATGAGGTTCCGTTCTTTTTCTTCGAGATCGACCGAGCGGGCCGACTTTCCCTGTTCCAGATGTGCCTTGTACGTTTCCAGAATATCCAGTTGCTTCTTGGCATCCTTGTCGCCAATCTTGGCGGCCTTGGCTACTTTCTGGATACGCGATTCGACGGTTTCGAGGTCTTTCATCTGAAGTTCGAAATCGATGGTTTCCTTGTCGCGAACAGGATTAATAGACCCGTCGACATGGGTTATGTTGTTGTCGTCGAAACAGCGTAAAACGTGAATAATGGCATCGGTGCTGCGGATGTTACCCAGAAACTTGTTTCCCAGTCCTTCGCCTTTGCTGGCACCTTTTACCAACCCGGCAATGTCAACAATTTCGACCGTGGCGGGCACAATGCGGTCGGGAGTAACCAGTTCGGCCAGCTTGTTAAGCCTTTCGTCCGGAACGGTGATGACGCCCACATTGGGTTCGATGGTGCAAAAAGGAAAATTGGCTGCCTGCGCTCTGGCATTGGATAAGCAATTAAAAAGGGTGGATTTACCAACATTGGGCAATCCGACTATACCACACTGAAGTCCCATTTATAACGTTACGTTTATTATTTCCAAATTCAAAAACGTGCAAAGATAACCATTTTAGCGTTTAGGGTTTGATGGTATAAAATATTATAGATAAACCTTTATTATATGAAATTTAAAAGATCATTTTTCCTTATTTGATATAATCTATCTTCCCTCTTTATTATAAATCACATAAATTGGAAAAATTAAAATATTATATAATATGCTATTTATATACTTAAACTTGCAATTGTCAAATAAAACTCAAAACAAAAATATTTTGTATTTGCATTAAAAGAAATGCAAAATCTATAATTAGATAAGTTGATCTTAAAATAACTCATCGTTGTTGTTATATTAAAAAGGTAAACAAATGGATAAATTACTGATAGCACTTTTATTGTTCTTATTTTTTTCTATATCAGAAGTAAAATCTCAGCTAATATTTACTGGAACATTTGGGATCAAGCATATAGCAAAGGTTCTGATAAAAGAAAGAATAGAAAAAAATGTAAATGATACTTGTCCAAATGGAAAAATAGCAGAATATCCTCTTAAATACATTTATAAATGCCAATTATTACAAAATTATGTAGAAAATGATACTATTAAGTCTTTATTTAATGCTAGTTTTTTTCTCTCAGGATCAGAATATAATGATTCTTGCAAATTAATGTTAGATTATGATTTTGCAAATACTATTTTTTCTGGAGAAGAAACTCATTTACATGTAAATGATACTGTATATCTCTTTTTTGATGATTTCTATCAAATAAATGCAGCTTACAAAAAGCTAATTCCTGTTAATGCCTTTTTCGTGAAAAGATTTAAAGAATATTCTGCAATGAAAAAGGTTAATAATATAATCGCGCATTACATATCAGAAAATACAATTGCCTTGGGCAAAGATGAAAATAACAATATGGCGGTACTAGTGAGTTTCGAAGAAATCGTAAATAGCAAAAGCGTTTATTCTTATAAATTGTATCTGATGTCTAATAATAATTTACAAACTTATAAAGTAAAATATAACTATGGAAATACCAATCTGGCCAATGATATTGATAAATATGATGTATATAAATTCAAAATAGCTTCAAATAAAATAATATTGAAAGGGAAAAAAAGATATAAACTGGAACGTATTGACAAATGATATAAACATTTTATTTTCCATTAAATAAGTAAGTACACTTTTAATATTACTTTATCTGAATAAAAATAAATTCAACCTAATCTATATTACTCACTAGTAAAAAAACAATAGTTTGATCTTATCAAGTTATTGTTTTTGATGTTATTTCGAAAAAATAAAGGCTGTCCGCAATCGTAGAGACGGGTTTGAAACCCGTCTCTACCAAGACCAACATCGGCATATTCTATTTAATCATCGTCATATCCTGTTTATCATCGACATATCCTGTTTTATCACCGAAACCTCCCTGTCTTATTATCGAAATAGCCCATTTTATCGTGGAAATGCCAAAAACAATCGTGGAAACGGCGTTTCCAATCCTGGAAAAGGCAATTCCATCTCTGGAAACGGCGATTCCAATCTTTCCGGCGGGGCTGCAAGCATGGAATCGGCGTTTCCATCGTTGGAAAAGGGTTTTCCATTCATGGAAACGGCGTTTCCATGAATAGAATCGGCGTTTCCACGCATGGAATTGCCTTTTCCGTGAAAAAAACACCTTTTTCCGGTTCCGGAACAGGCAACGCCATTGCCGGAATAAGATTAAGTAAGCGTTAACAAACCCCTAAAAAATAAAACAACGGCAAATCCGCGTCCGGCGCAGGTTTCAGCATTCAACGTATAGAAAGACAACACAATGGCATTAAAAAAATTGCAGAAATATGATTCTTGTCAATTTTATTTTTTTAAATTTATTACGAGTTCTAACAATTTTATTAACTAATTATTAATTTAAGCTGTATGCCCACAACAAAAATGCGGGTAGATATCCCAAAGGGAGCCGAAGATTTAATTGATCTTGGCGAAGACATCTACAAAAAACATCAGACAGAGGGAGCAACATCTCCGTTAAACCAACTGGTCGATTACACATGGGAAGTTGAAGGCCCGAAACTATCTCAGGCAAAAGAAAAACATCTGGAAGCCGAAAGTTTAAAGAAAAAAATGGAAGAAGCATACCGCGAACGCGATTTGCTGATGACCAATACCACTCAGATTATACGTGCCAGCCGCGATATTCTGACAGGTATAAACAGTGCGAACATGAAACGCCTCAGCGAATGGGGTTACGACGTTACGGCAAGTACAGCTCCGGCGTCGAAAACGGCAGAAAAGAAAACGGAATAGGTTTTATTGGTTTTTTGTCACTGATTTAGTAGTCTGTGTCCGGCAAATAATTATTTGCCGGACATTTTTTTGCTTTCAGAAAAGCATCTTTTGCCTGCTATTACAAGCCTTTCGTTCGGGTCGTTTCAAATAATTCTTATACTTGTACCCAAACAAAAAGAAACAACACCATGGAATTTTACCATCCCCATTTTTCAGGCAATAAACAATCTGTCCGTAAATATTTATCGGAGTTTTTTATGCTGTTTGTTGCCGTTACTGCCGGTTTTTTTATGGAAAACATACGCGAAAACATTACCGAACGGCATAAAGAAAAAGAATACATCATCAGTATGGTTGAAGACCTTACGGCCGACACCGCCCAACTGAACAAATTATACATCCGCAATTCCAATTCGAGAAAAGGAATAGACAGTCTGGTTATTCTGCTCGACCGAAACAAAGCTGCCGATTTCGACAGCATCACCACACTGGCGTATAACCATATTGGCATGTTTTATCCGTTTTATTCCGACGATGCTACCATGAAACAACTGTTGCATTCGGGCGGATTACGACTGATAACCCGGCAATCGGTTTCCAAACAAATTGTATCGTACTACGAAACCATCGAAAAAGGACAAATACAAACCGATTATCTGACTAAAATGCTGCTTGACAATTTTAACAATGCAGTTCACCTGTTCCCTTTACGAAACAACAAAAATACCCGTGCCTTTTTCAAGAAAAACCAGAGCGAAAAAGAATTGTACGTTTTTCAGAACGAGCTGATGGCATACTCCAGCACCCTGAATGACTATTGCGAAAAGATGAAAGCGCTGAAAGACAAATCGACCGGACTGATAAACGAACTGAAAAAGCAATATAAGCTGAAATAAAAGCCGGCGGCAAAGTTTCTGCCGGCAAAAACAGGTTATTCTTCACCCTTTCGGGCAAAAGCGCCAAGTCCGAAAAGGGCAAAATCGTAGCGCACAGGATCAACCGGATCGAATGTACGGAGCACACCGGTAACCTCCTCAACCGCTTTCCAGTCGTTCTGTTTGCGTTTAAGCAATCCCAGCTGTCGGGCAATGGTTCCGGAATGCACATCGAGCGGGAGAAACAGCGCCGAGGTGGGAATATCGGTCCAAAGGCCAAAGTCGACGTCGTAACAGCAGGGGCGCACCATCCAGCGGAAAAACATATTCAGCCGTTTGGCCGACGAGCCCGAAACTACATCGGCGACATGTTTGCAGGTATGCCCTTCGAGTCCGTTTTTAACGAGTTCGGAACGTAAAACAGCCAAAACCTCTTTTACATCGCCTTTTTCGCGATACTGTTGCTGCACAAAAGCGCCGAGCGAACCATGTTCTTTCAGAATTTTGCCCAAAGCCGACACCAATACGGCAGCATCGGTTCCGTTGAAGGTGCGGTAAACAAAAGACGAGAGTCTTTTAAGTTCGGCAGGCGAAGCATCGCGGGCAAAACGGGCGGGCGAATCGTCCATAAGATGCATCAACTTTCGAGCGCTGGCAATAATGCTGGTGCGGTTGCCCCATGCCAGCGTGGCGGTAAGGAATCCGGAGACTTCGATGTCGGAGGCATCGGTAAACAAATGGGGAATCTGTATGGGATCGGTTTCGATAAAACCGGAAGAAGCGTAAGCATGACAGCGCTCGTCGAGCAATGCTTTTAATTCGGTATCGGTCATGGTAAAGCAGGTGAAGTTAAACGCCGCAGCTGCTCGTCGGTAACGTGCCGCCAGCGTTTTCCGTTTAACGGATACAAAGGATAAAAAAGAGCCGATAAGCCTTTTTCGGAAACATACGAAACCGGCAGTGCAACCGCCTCGGTGAGTAAAAAAACAACCACTCCCCCACCCGATGCCGTTACCAGCACAATGGCACCGGTTGTCCACACCAGTGCATTGCCCACCCGCAAAAGCGGTTCGCCCACCGGATGATACGTACCAATGCGGGTTAATTGCGCTACGGCTATTTCCAGCGTGTCGATGCGTGGTTTATGAAAAAGAGGATGCACTTCCATCAGGCGCAGGGCACTGTCGTTAATGGCAATCAGGTATCCCTGAGCATTATGGCTTTTCTGTCCCTGAAGCTGGTATTTTATTTTTACCCATTGCCCCGGGTAAAACATTTTCAGGTGCCTGTTTTCGGGATTAAAGAGCAAAAGATGTTGCTGTGCCCTGAGCAAAGGCATAAAAGAGCAAAGCAACAGCAGGAAAATGCAAAGCCGCTTCACCGGGAAGTAATTATCCGTTGGAAATGGTTCCGTCGGACATGGTAATCGTCCGGTCGGTCATGGCAGCCAGCCCGTTATCGTGCGTAACCACCACAATGGTTTGCTTAAACTCGTCGCGCAAACGGAAAAACAGCTCGTGCAACTCGTGTTTGTTATTGGTATCGAGGTTACCCGACGGTTCGTCGGCAAAAATTACCGAAGGCTGATTCATCATAGCTCTTGCCACGGCCACCCTTTGCTGTTCGCCGCCCGAAAGTTCGGTAGGCTTGTGCTGTAGGCGGTCGCCAAGGTTTAAAAAGCCCAATAGTTCTTTGGCTCTGGCTTCGGCAGCCCGTTTGCCGGTTCCGGCAACAAAAGCGGGCATACATACATTTTCGAGGGCAGTAAATTCGGGCAGTAAGTGATGAAACTGAAAAACGAAACCGATGTGTTTATTCCGGAAACGGGCCAGTTGTTTGTCTTTTAACTGCGACAGGTTAACGCCGTCGAACAATATTTCGCCTTTATCGGGTCGGAGCAACGTTCCGAGGATATGCAGCAAAGTAGATTTGCCTGCGCCACTCGATCCGATAATAGAAACCACTTCGGCTTCAGAAAACTCAACGTCAATTCCTTTAAGCACTTCGAGGGTGCCAAATGATTTATGAATATTGGTAGCCTTTATCACGATTCCTTCAATTTTTTTAGCCGTGTAAGGTACTTATAATCCAAATAATATGAAACTTTAAAACTAACTGTGTTGGTTTGCGGAAGATTTAAAGTATGTTTAAAATTGTCAACAGCGTTTAAAAACTGGTTATCGACAACGGTATCGTCGCTGTAAATCTTATTTTTCCACATAAAGGTCATAAAACTTCCGGGGGCGAAATTCCACGAATAGGTAAGGTCAACATTAACCGTATTGTAGTTAATGTCTTTGTCGTCGGGGTTATAAGAACCCGGTGCGCCATAAGATCCGTCGGGGTTAAGAAAGAAAAAATCTTTGTAATCGACTCTTGTCCAGTTGTGACGAACGTCGAGGCTCAGCGAACTGGTATTGTTGAAAACGTACGAACCGGATAACGAAACGGTTATGTTGGGAACGTCGCGGCGACCAAAGTAAACGGTATCGTAATTAATGGCTTCCACATAGCCGAAGCTCTTTTGATCCAGGCTCCAGGATGTTCCCTGATAAAGGGAAAACTTATCGTTTACGCGGTAGCTTAATCCGTAACTGGCACCGTAGGTGTTGCCGTATTTTCCGTGATAAAGATCAAAAGAATTGGAGAATGAAAACTGTTTGCGGCCATCGGTATTATACCAGATGGAACCGCCAAACCATTTTCCGGAATTCGAATAACGCCCCCACTCGCGCGGTTCAAAGAAATCGCGTTCGGTAATCGGATGTGCCGTTACCCAGGTTCCAACCGAAAAATAATTCATAAACGTTGCATTAAAACTGGCGTCAATGTACGTTGACGAATACCGAACAGGCTGCGACAGGCCGCTTTCATGCAGTCCCGCACTTACCGACCAGTTCAGAAAGTTTCCTTTCGGCTCATACACCCCGTATTTTGCCCACAGGTTGTGTTCAAATAAGTTGCTGCGGCTCAGGTAGCCCATGTCGTTGATGTCAAACTGTTTTCCATACCATTTTACGCCATACGAATACCTGAAATTACCGCTTACTTTTCCGGCACCAAGGTCAAACATTGCTCCGGGCTTGGTTTCGTTCTCGGACCCATCATATATGTAACTGAAAGCGGTTCTTCCGTAAAAAGCATAGTCGTTGTTTTCGTCGGCAAACCTGAAAGCCGACCCTAAAACATCGGCTGCACGCCTGATGTTGGAGAAAACAGCATTGGTATTGGTGAAATTCAGATAGGAATATTTACCGATACTCTGGTCGGCAACCATGATGTTGTAATTGGAAAACGGTTCGGTAAGAATTTTGGCAACCTGCCCGTCGGCACGGCGTACCGTGGCATAAATATTTTCGGTAACGGCATTCAGGAAACCTATTCCGAGACCGTTGGTATTTCTTCCGGTTACTTTTACAGCGTTTATCAACTTGGTTTCGTCGGGATCATCTATTAAGGTTTCGCCGGTTTTTATGCTGTCTTTCACTTCCTGATAGTGGCGGGGCTGCCGGCCTATGCGGCGGGAATAAAACAATCCGGCTTTAGAGAAAAGTTCTGTTCCTTCGGAGAAAAACTGGCGGGTTTCGCCGTAATAGGTTTCGTAGGGCGATAAGTTAAGCACGTCGTAATCCGATTTGCGTTGTCCGAAATCGGGAATAAGCATCATGTCGAGGGTAAAACCTTCGGTAAGACCCATTTTCAAATCCATTCCGGCCGAATAGGCATACGAATTGCCATTTTCGCTTTTCTCGAAAGTACCCGAAACATAAGGATAGAACATTAAACGAAAAGGCATTTTAATTCCTTCCACGCCTTTAATCAATCCGGCCTGTGCAAGCTGGCTTCCACGACTGCGGTCGTAATAATTCCATGAGCTCGACTCGGAAGTACGTCTGTTTTCCCTGAAAAAATTAACGGCCCACTGTTGTACCTGTTTTTTAGGGAAACGTATCTGACTGTAAGGGATCCGGAACTCTACGCTCCAGCCTTTTTTATTGATTTTTACACCACTTTCCCAAACGGCATCCCATTGTCCGTCCCATTGGGTGGGTGAAATTTTAATGTCTTTCTGAACATTGGAAGCAGTAACCTCAAAGTGGAAAGCGTTTTGGTCGTCGTCGTACGTGTTAAGCTGCATGGAAAACTTGTCGCTGTTGCAACTTCCGTAATCACGGCCGCTCAGTTCGTGCAGAATCTTTTCCGGCTCCGGATCATACAACATTGCACCGACATACAGCGCATCGTCGTCGTAAATAACCTTTACCTCGCTCCGAAAAGCCGAAGGTTTTCCGATATTCGGGTAAGTTGTGGTAAAATCGGTTGCAGGCAAAGCTTTCGTCCAGCATTCGTCGGATAAATCGCCGTCTATTACAGGCGCTTTTGCCGTTCTCACGGCATTCAGAACCTTCCGCGGAGCCGCAGAATTCTGTGCAAATAACGGTGTTGACAATAAACAGATAGCATACGAAATAAACCAGACCCCCTTCATCCTTTCACAACGACAATTTGTGTTACCCTACTTTAACAACGAAAAAGTCGTTTTAGTATGAATGGCTTTAAGAAAAAAATAAACGAAAAATAAGATTGTAGCTAAACAGAAAAGAAACAGCAGCGGTCAGGATTATTCTTTACCGGGTATTTCCCTGCTTTCTGCGGCTTTGTGTATTTCGGGCTGTGGTGTTTCCGGTTCGGGATGTGCTTCCTGCATATTCCGTATTTTCTCGGCTTCTTTATACACATCGTAATGAAAATCAGTTTCGGACTGTGGCGCAACCGAAGCTGCCTGTTCTATGTTTTTTACCTCCTGATTAAGAGACGCAGCATGGTCGTTCATCGTATTTTTTACGCCTTCCACTTCCGAATTTATCGTCTGCTTAGCCGATTCTACCGGCGACGAAACCGACTGGCGTATTTCATTGAAACTCCCCGTGAGGTTTTCTCGGATACCATCCAGATCTTTTTTTATGTTGGATATTTCGGGATTTTCCGTCAGTTCTCTTTTTATTTCATCCGTAGCTTTTCGAAACTCCTGCATCCCGCGGGCAAAAGCACGAGCCAATCCCGGAAGTTTTTCCGATCCAAACAGCAATAAAGCAACAAAAAAGATTAAAAGAATTTCGCCTCCGCTCATAATAATAGATTCAAACGAATACAAATGTAACAAAAACAAAAACGCCCACACAAGGCGGGCGTTTTCATTCATATTTAAAGAATCTTATTTATTTCTTGGCAACTGCAGCCTTTTTACGGTTACGACGCAAAACAGTATCGTAAACAATAGGAGTTGCAATAAGTACCGAAGAATAAGTACCGACACCAATACCAACCAACAATGCAAAGATAAAGCCGCGGATAACTTCACCACCAAAGATGAAAATCACGATAAGTACAAACAATACCGTTAAAGAAGTATTCATTGTACGACCTAATGTACTGTTGATAGCGGTATTGTAGAGTTCTTTTAATCCACGTTTAGGATAAAGAGCGGTATGCTCACGGATTCGGTCATAAACGATAACCGTATCGTTAATAGAATACCCGATAACCGTAAGAATAGCGGCAATAAATGATTGGTCAATTTCCATTGAGAACGGCATTATTTCCGGCAACAACGAATAGGCACCCATTACAAACAGCGCATCGTGAGCAAGAGAAACAACACCACCGACACCAAATTCCCAGCTTCTGAATCGGACGAAGATATAAAGGAATATACCAATAAGCGAGAAGACTACGGCCAATACTGCGGAAGATTTTAAATCGTCGGCAATAGCTGGTCCAACCTTTTCGGAACTTTGCAGATGCTTAGTATTGAAAGTCTGAACATCGGCATTATTAAGCATTGGTTTTAAACCTTCGTACAGTTTCGATTGAACAATACTATCTACATTTTGAGTAGCAGCGTTTGCATCAATCATATATTTAGTAGTAATCTTAATCTGATTAGTTGGTCCAAACGTTTTTACTTCAGGTAAATCGCCAAATACTTTTCCAAGGCTTTCCTGAGCATCTACCGTTTTAACCGGTTGATCAAAACGAACAACGTAAGTACGTCCACCTGTAAAATCTACACCCAAATGGAATCCTTTTGTAAACATAGAAATAAACCCTATTAACAAAAGACTGGACGATGCAATGTAGAACCATTTACGAACACCCATAAAATCGATGTTTACGTTATGGAGAACATCTGCAGTGAAAGGATGGGAGAACGAAATTGGTCTATCCTGATTAAGCATCCGTTCGAAAACAAGACGCGAAATAAAGATTGCAGTAAACAACGAGGTTAAAATACCTATTACCAATGTAGTGGCAAAGCCCTGAATAGGTCCGGAACCAAAGATGAACAAAATAACACCGGTAATCAATGTCGTTAACTGACCATCGATAATTGCAGAATAGGCATGTTTAAAACCATCAGCAATTGCTAACCGAACACCTTTACCTGCACGAAGCTCTTCACGAATACGTTCATAGATAATAACGTTCGCATCCACCGCCATACCCATAGTAAGCACAATACCGGCAATACCAGGCAACGTAAGTACAGCTCCAATCGAAGCAAGAATACCTACAAGGAAGAATAAGTTTACGATAAGCGCAATATCAGCAACCCATCCGGCACGTGCATAGTAGAAAATCATGTAAAAAAGAACTACGATGAACGCAATAATGAAAGAAGCAAAACCGGCATTAATAGCTTCCTGACCCAGGGTAGGACCAACAACAGCTTCCTGAATAATGTGTGCAGGAGCCGGCATCTTACCTGATTTCAGAATATTGGCCAAGTCTTTTGCTTCGTCAATGGTAAAGTCACCGGTAATGGAAGAACTTCCTCCTTTAATTTCAGACTGAACACGAGGAGCAGAATAAACATAATCGTCCAGAACAATAGCAATGCAACGACCAATATTATCTTTGGTAAGACGAGCCCATGTTCTGGCACCTTCGCCGCTCATAGACATTGATACTTCTGCTACAGCCTTATTCTGACCAAAGTCAGCGCGGGCATTGGTAACAGCAGAACCATCAAGAGGAGCACGGCCATCGCGACCTGTTACTTTAATGGCATGAAGTTCAAAAATATTACCCGATTTATCGTACTTAAATGGTTTTACCGACCAGTAGAAACGAACATCGCGAGGGAAAACAGATTTTACCTGAGGATTTGCAAAATAACGATTAACCTTCGAGGTATCGGAATAATGTGCATAACCTACAACAGAACCAGCAGCAATCTGGTTGTTCTGTACGTTAGGACGAAGTACTGAGAATAAAGGATATTCAGCAGCAGATCCATTTTTAACAGCAGCTTTTGCTTTTGCCTTAGAAGAATCGTTCTTTACCGAAGTAGAAGTATCCTTATCCAGTTTGCTTAATAAAGCATCGGCAGAATCTTTTTTAGCTGGTTCTGCAGCTGTGGTTGTTTTCTGAGCTTTAAGACTGTCGACAACAGCGGGAGCAGCTTCTTTTGAAGGAGCCAGAGCCTTAATACGTTCATTTGCCTGTATTAAGTAAGGGTAAATTTCGCTGTTTTCGTAGGTTTCCCAGAATTCGAGTTTAGCAGACCCCTGTAAAAGTTTACGAACACGTTCGGGTTCTTTAACACCAGGTAATTCAACCAGAATACGACCGGTAGCGGCAAGTTTCTGAATGTTTGGCTGAACAACACCGAAACGGTCGATACGATTACGCAGAATGTTAAATGAGTTATCGAACGCACTGGACGATTCTTTGCGAAGAACATCCAGAACCTGGCTGTTGGTCGAATTGAAGTTAATACGGTCTTTCAACTCAAAGGTGTTGAAGATAGCTGCTAACTTGGCGTTAGGATCAATTTGTGCAAAAGCTTCACCAAAAAGGGTTATAAAATCTTTCTGGCTGCTGTTCTGCATTTTTTGTGCCTGAGCAAGCGCTTTTAAGAAAGTAGGATCCTGGTTGTTGTTTGACAACGATTTGAGAATGTCGGCATTCGAAATCTCAAGGGTAACGTTCATACCACCCTTCAAGTCAAGACCAAGATTAATCTGTCTTTCTTTACATTCTTTATAGGTGTATTTTTTAACACCTAAATTGTAAACAGGTTTACTGGCAACTGAATCGAGGAAGAAAACTTCCTTCTGAGGATCGCCTTTCGCGTATTTTTTGGCGTCTTTCTCAACCAGGCTTGTCACTACCGTGAACGAAAGCTGGTAAAGGCAGACAACCCCAAACAGGATTGCAAATAACCTTATGGCACCTTTATTCTGCATTGTAGAAGTATTTGAAATTATTCTATGTTTTCTAAAATGAAGGGCAAATATATTATTTTTTTGATTACATAATAATTGCCCGGCATACGTTCTGCCAAGAATATCAAAAGTATATCGGAAGCTTATGTCAGCTTGCCATCAATTTTACTTTCGAAAACAAAAAAAGCGACATCGTTCATTATAAAGATGCCTCTCTTTTCAGGTCTATTCTTAAATCAGACTTTTTATATCGCTAATTATCTTTTGAGCAAGTGCTTCAGCCTTTTCTGCACTCTTGCTTTCGGCATAAATACGAATAATAGGCTCGGTGTTCGATTTACGAAGATGTACCCATTCTTCGGCAAAATCGATTTTTACACCATCAATATCGTTTACACGTTCGTTGCTGTATTTTGCTTTCATCTTTGTCAATACTCCATCAACATCAATATCAGGCGTTAACTGAATTTTGTTTTTTGAAATGGTATAATTAGGATAAGATTTACGTAAATCAGAGCAAGACATTGCCTTATGTGCTAGATGTGAGAGGAATAAGGCGATACCAACAAGCGCATCGCGACCATAATGCGACTCAGGATAAATAACCCCGCCGTTACCTTCGCCTCCTATAATAGCGTTAGTGTTTTTCATGGCTGTAACCACATTAACTTCTCCTACTGCAGCTGCAGTGTAACTTCCGCCATGTGCTTTGGTTACATCGCTCAATGCCCGGGTTGAAGAAAGATTAGAGACGGTATTGCCCGGCGTGTGAGTTAAAATATAATCGGCAACCGAAACCAGTGTGTATTCTTCGCCAAACATAGAACCATCTTCGCAAACAATAGCCAGACGATCAACATCTGGATCAACAACAAAACCGGCATGTGCTTTCTTTTCACTAACTAGTTTTGAAATATCGCCCAAATGTTCGGGAAGTGGTTCGGGATTATGAGGAAACTGACCATTCGGAGTACAGTATAATTCGTAAACTTCGGCAACGCCCAACTGACGAAGCAACGCTGGAATAACCTTGCCTCCGATCGAGTTAACCGCGTCAACAGCAATTCGAAATCCTGCCTTACGGATAGCTTCTTTATCAACTAATTTAAGATTGAGCACCGCATCGATATGGTATTGCGTGTAATCTTTCTGTTCAACAACACCAAGTTCGTCAACATCACAATATTCAAAGGTCCCGGCTTCGGCCAACGAAAGCACCAGCTTACCATCGGCATCCGATAAAAATTCGCCCCACGAATTAAGCAGTTTCAACGCATTCCACTGACGAGGATTATGGCTGGCCGTAAGAATGATCCCTCCATCCGCCTTTTCGGCAGTAACAGCAATTTCGGTAGTTGGCGTAGTTGCCATACCTATATTTACTACATTAATTCCCAGCCCTGTAAGAGTTGAACAAACCAATGGATCCACCATAGGACCTGAAATGCGGGCATCCCGGCCTACTACTACTTTCAGTTTTTTGCCGGGAGTTTGTTGCTTAACCCATGAGCCATAAGCAGAAACAAACTTTACAATATCAAGAGGGGTAAGATTATCACCGATGTTACCACCAATAGTACCCCGTATTCCGGAAATAGATTTAATGAGCGTCATAGCTGGTTTTTATATTTTGCGCCGAAGTTACTGTTTTTTCATTTTCGGAATACGCATTTTGGAAGAATATAAAATGAGAATCAAAACAGAATATATATACTAGTATTCAAAGAGTTATCATCTTAATAAGATATAAAACCGAAATACTCTCAATAAAAAGCATGAACATTTTTTTCGTTCTGATAATATTTTCCTGCAACAAACGTTATTTTTGTTAAATATATCTTAAAATCTCATCCCTGTTAACTATATGGTTGTATAAACCAGATGCAGTAAATGCCAAAGCCCTTATATTCGGAAAAACAGCTATTTAAAAGCTTTATTTTTCTTGTAAAATGTTGCTGCTGCATACTGCATCTTTTTAATACCTAATTACAAAATAGTAACCTTTTAGTTAATGGCTATGAAGAGACAAACTGTATTGCTGCTGGCTGTATTTTCAGTAACAGCCTTTAGTTGTAGTAAAGACGACAACGATTCTTCTACAACTTCAAACACAAACACGACAACGACCACTTCTACCTGGTATTGCCAGAGTGAAGGAACTGCCACATTGAGCGGGAAAACGTATTATTCAACTGTTCAGGACACTTCCGCTGTTAAAGTGACAGGCTCGGGCAGTCTTACGCTAAGCAATTGCCGAATATGGTCAAGTGGAAAATCCTCATCCAATGACAACAGTAGCTTTTATGGATTAAACGCCGGAGTTCTTGCCTACAATGGAAATATAACCTTAACAAACGATTCTATTCGAACAACAGGAGCCGGAGCTAATGGTGTATTTGCTTATGGATCAGGGTCTGTTACCATGTCCGGAGATACGGTAATCTGTACAGGAGAGTATGCGCATGGAATTATGTGTTCGGGTGGCGGGACCATCAATGCAACTAATGTTTATTCGACTTCAGCCGGAGGTAGTTCCAGTGTTATTGCAACAGACCGCGGAGGTGGAACAATTAATGTAACCGGCGGTACCTATATTGCCAGTGGATCTAATTCTGCAGCTATTTACTCAACAGGAACTATAACCTGCAATGGCTCTACGCTCACAGCAAATGGAGCAGAATCTCTTGTAATTGAAGGTGCTAACAACATTACGCTAACCAACTGCACAACCAAATCGACTAAAAATAAATGGGGAACACTTATATACCAAAGCATGTCGGGTGATGCTTCGGGCGCTATCGGCACACTTACAATTAACAGCGGATCGCTTACCTACACCGGAACTAATGGCGGTTTATTCTATAATACAAACGACACCGCAAAAATATATCTCAATGGGGTAACCATAAATAATAGTTGCGACACTTTGGTTCGTTCTATTTTAGGCAGCTGGGGCGGTTCTTCAGCAACTTCGGGAGGAAATACTTATCTGATTTGCAGCGGACAAACAATCAGTGGTTTAGTCTATGCCGACGCAAACAGCGATGTTGTGCTGGAATTAAAGAATAGTTCCGTTTATTCGGGAAGGGTCAATACCGACAACAAAGCAAAAAAAGCAATTGTTACACTCGATAGCTCCAGTTCCTGGTCTCTTACAGGAAACACTTATCTTACTTCTTTTACTAACGCAAATACTTCGAACTCCAACATAACGACCAATGGTTATAAGCTTTATGTAAACGGAACTCAACTACTATAAAATTAAAAGGAGGAATTCTGCTGAAATATCCTGTCAGAATTCCTCCTTTTATTAAAAATACGATTTAAACTAAAACCGGCGGTTGTTGCCGTTCCTTTTCGCATTGCTCACGGGCATTTTGTATCATAAAGTACAAACGATTCAGAATATTAGCTTCACTGGCTCCATTGTCAAAATCGAGATAAAGCAAAGTCATTTTCGGATAAAGATGACGCACTTTTCGTTCTATTCCTTTGGCAATAACATGATTAGCAATACAACCAAATGGCTGAATACTTACTGCATTATAAATTCCCTGATGAGCAAAAGCAATAAGCTCTGCCGGGATAAGCCATCCCTCGCCAAACTGAGCTGCCAAGTTTACAATATGCGAAGCATTACGTCCTTCGCTGCGAATATCGGAAAACAAGATCGGATGCTTGAATTCATCAATAATTTTGTTGGCTTTTTTCACATAACTATTAGCCAATGCATAAAGTGTATTAAGTATAACACGTGGCATTCCAGCTTTTTGCACATACTGACGACTGTTAACCGGTGCATTAACAAAATATTGCAGGAAGAAATCAATAAGTGGCGGAATAACCACTTCAACCCCCTGTTCGGTAAGCCAGTTTACGATATTCTTATGTCCGAATGAATTATATTTCACATAAATTTCGCCAACCAAACCGATTCTGGGAACAATCTCATCTCCAGCTTGTTCATTAAACGCAAGAACAGCTTCCCGGAGCAAAACAAACAAAGCTTTCGTATCTCGTTGCTCCACAAATATTTCTGCTTTTTGTATATACAAATCGCGCAAATAAAGGCTCATTCCTTTTTGTTTCTCGCGTACTACTGTTGCATAATACATTTTAGAAATACTATCGGCATAAAGCGTAGCTACTAATGCTGTACGAATAATGCGTGTCCATTTTATTTCGAAACCAGGCTGAAGATTTTGCAGGGCATCGTCCATTGTTAGCGAAAGCACCGAATAATCTCCATGCCCGGCAGCTATCAACGCTTTTTTTATCAACGCAATATAGTTAGAAGCACGACATTGACCTCCTGTCTGAGTAATACAAACGGCAGTATCCTGGCTGCTATATTCGCCAGAATCGAGAGCCTTTATAATATCGCCAACCACCAACGTTGCCGGGTAACAAATTTCGTTGTTAGCATATTTTAAGCCATAATCGGCCGAAAGCTGATTACTGGGCGGAAGGTTTTTCATATTGTAGCCGGCAGCTCGGAAAAGAGCCACCACCAATGGCGAATAATACTCGGAAAAGAACGGTACTAAAATCGTTTTTTTGCTGTCTTCTTTTCTGAAAATTGGCAACTGCACATCGTCCTGTTCTTCAATTTGTTTTTCCAGATTTTTAAACCGAAGACTTTCAATCAGCGAACGAATACGCAAACGCAAAGAGCCTATATTATTGACATCATCAACTTTAAGTAAAGTGAGATTTTTACCTTTTTTGCGTAAAATATCCGAAATTTCATCAATAATGAATGCATCCGGTCCACAGCCAAACGAAGTAATTTCAACAAAATGCACCTCTGCTCCGGCATTAGCAACCCATTGAGCAGCCTTTACAATACGGTTAGTATAAGCCCATTGCATTACCAAACGGGTATCTGATACTTCCGGCTCGTGTCGTACAATATCTTCAGTAATTACATTAACCCCGAACTCGGTAATCATATCCGAGATTTTGTGCTGAATAAGCGGATCGGCATGGTAAGGACGGCCAGCCAGCAAAATCGTCATTCGTTCCTGCTCTTGCGATTTTTTGTAGAGACGAAAAGATTCGTCTGCAAGTTTCTTAAAATGAATATTCTGTGCAGCAAGAGCCGATTCAAATGCTGTTTCAAACTGACGAGTCGACAATTTAGGTGAAACCGATTTCAGATAGATTTTACATGCTTTTTTTAGCAAAACAAGGTCGTTGAATACAACAGTTGGAGCATCGAGCGGAATACCATATTTTTCCTGCGTATCAATCGCACTCTTTATCACATCCGAATAACCCGAAACAACAGGGCAGTTAAAACTGTTTTGCGTATTTGCATCTTCCTTCTGCTCAAAAATAACATAAGGCATAAAAATACGGTCAACCTTTTGTGATACAAGATCTAATACATGTCCGTGCACCAGTTTTGCCGGAAAACAAATATTATCGGACATTACCGTTGATGCACCCTTTTCGTAAATTCTGAAAGAAGAAGGCTCTGATAATATAACATTAAATCCGCACATGGTCAATAAATTATACCAAAATGGATAATTTTCGTACATGTTTAAAATCCGGGGAATACCAATACTTATATTGTCTTTATTCTCAATCTCTTCACGGTTAAATAAAGCATCGTATTTGAAATTGTACTGATTTAAGCCTCTCTGAAAACCTTCACCTTTATTTGTAAAGATTTTTTCGCACTTATTTCCTGAATAGAAAATATTGTTATTAAAGAACTTAAATTGATTAACCGTGCATTTGTTTTCGCATCCCGAACAATTAAGCTGACGTGTAGAATATTCCTTCAAAACAGAAAGTTGTTCAAGCGGTGTGCTATCGACAGACTCTAACATTGCTTTTTCGTGCGCAAACAATGCAGCACCGTAAGCCCCCATAAGTTCAGGAATATCGGTAAAAATAACCTCTTTACCTGTAAGTTGTTCAAGTGCACGTACTACCGAATGGTTGTGGAACGTTCCGCCCTGAACTACAATATGTTCGCCAAGTTCTTTTATATCTTTGAGCTTTAGTACTTTATATAAGCAGTTTTTAATAACCGAATACGACAAGCCGGCGGCAATATCTCCGACAGAAGCACGCTCGCGAAGAAACTGTTTTACTTTCGAATTCATGAATACCGTACAGCGTGTGCCCAAATCGCAAGGATTTTGCGCAGCACAGGCAGCATCAGCAAATTGCGGAGCAGTGTAACCCAACGTATTGGCAAATCCTTCGATAAACGAACCGCAACCCGAAGAACAGGCTTCGTTAATTTCAATTCGATTAATTGCTTGATTTTCAACAAAAATAGCCTTCATATCTTGTCCGCCAATATCGAGAATAAAGGAGACATCGGGATTCAGTTTGCGGGCTGCCAGATAATGCGCAATAGTCTCAACCATTCCATCATTAAGTCCGAATGCAGCTTTAAGCAGATCTTCGCCATAACCTGTTACACAACTGCGCGTTATATTTACCTGAACGCCAGCAGTAAGAGCTTCCTGCTGAAATAATTGTAATCCATTTTTGGCTGTTTCGAGTGGATTTCCGTTGTTCCGGGCATAATAATGATAAACCACACGATCAGAATCGTCGGTAACAATAATTTTAGTTGTTGTTGACCCCGAATCAATACCGAGAAAGCAGGGTGAATTGTCTTCTAAGTCCTTAAGATCAATACGTTCTACAAAATGTTTCTGTCTTTCTTTTTTCCATTCTTCATAATCGGCTCCATCGGTAAAAAGAGGTTCAAGACGTTGTTGTATACGACCTTCCGAAACTTTATACTCGTTTATCCGACGAATAAAATCCGAGAGTTTCAGCATTGTCTTTTCATCCTTTTTGGCATAAGTACAGCCTAAAGCCGGAATAATCGTAGCATTTTCGGGAATAATATAATCGCTATCCTGCAAAGCAAGCTGTTTTACAAAAGCATCGCGCAAAGCAGGAATGAAAGCAAACGGACCACCGCAGAACAACACTTTAGGTAAAATATCGCAACCCCGAGCAAGTGTTGTAACCGTTTGTAAAGCAACTGCATGAAAAATAGATGCCGCAATATCAGCTCGATTTACATTGCGACTCAGCAGGTTTTGGATATCTGTTTTCGAAAAAACTCCGCAACGCGAAGCAATCGGATAAACGGTTTTAGATTCGCCAGCCAGTTTACCAAGTTCCGAAACCTCTATATTAAGCAAAGTGGCCATCTGGTCGATAAATGCACCGGTACCGCCGGCGCAGCTACCATTCATACGAATATCAGGCGCTTTATTCGGTTCAAAAAGAATAAGTTTAGCATCTTCCCCTCCAATATCAATCAATGTTTTTATTTCGGGGTAACGATGTTTCACCACCTCTGCGGCAGCTACAACTTCCTGAACAAAAGGAATTTGATATACTTCAGCAATTCCCATTCCTGCAGAACCTGTAACAACCAGCGAAATTTCACAATCGCCCAATTTTTCGAATGCCTGTGTAAAAACCTGCTGCATAACTGTGGTTACATCGGCGTTATGCCGCTGATAGGCGGTAAAACAAATATTGCCACTATCGTCCACAATCGCTATTTTAAGAGTGGTTGAGCCTATGTCTAAACCTACATGGTAGTAATTTGCCGTCATCATTACGTCTGTTTTTAGAAGGAGGTGATGCAGAACTATGGCTTTAAAAAGCTACGAAGAAGTTCTTTGGTTATATTTTTTTGTTTATCAATAAATTGAAAAGACATTTCGTTGTCAAAGGCATACATTTCGCTATAAAGCGGTTGTGCCAGAAACGGAAAAATGCAAAGGCTGTAGAAGGTAATGAGTAGATGAGGAAATTCGATTGACCGCACTTTTCCTGCATTTATTTCATTCTTAAGCTGATATATAACTTCTGGAATATCAATCTGTTCGTTTACTTTTTGAGTCAACAAAGACAAAACATGCTTAGGGTCACGCTGAACTTCAACCAGCATAAAACGAGGAAGCATAGGATTGCTTTTTAGCATATCGGTATAATTATCAACCAATTGCTCCAATTTTTCAATAATAGAATAATTGCTGTGAAGAATAGAGTGTAACTGAGGAACAAATTTCTGCAACACACTATCGAGAATTGCCTCAAAAAGCATCTCTTTGTTATGGTAATAATAGTGAATAGCCGTACGACTGATATGTGCCTCATCTGCAATATCCTGCATAGAAGTAGATTCAAGCCCTTTTTCGATAAAGATTCGTTTGGCTGCTTCTATAATTTTACTTTCTGTATCAGTAATTGTTGGTAGTTCCATCCTTTAGCTGGGGTTGACAGATATGTTTGACACTGCTGTCAAAATTAAAAATAATTAACAAACATCACAATTTTTTGACATAAACATCTTAAAATACTGTTTATAAATAATTTGCAATTTAAATTTCTTTGACAAATAATTAACCCTGCAAAAAATATAGTGTCTTAACTTTGTATATTATAATAGATGTAATCAGAAATGGTAAGGTATTTGCTAACAAACTATACCGGAAAATTAGAGACATCACCATCTTCTTTGATAATTATATGATTGTAAAATAGTTAATGTAGTTATATATGAAACATATTTTATTTATTCTTGCTTGCGTTTTTACGTTTTCGGTAAGTCAGGCGCAAATTAGTCCCGACAACTCAGGCAGCAGTAACAGTCTAACTAATAAGATTTCGTGGAAGAAAGCGGATCACGACTTTGGTAAAATAAAAAAAGGAAAACCTGTATCGGTTGAATTTGTATTTACCAACGTATCAAGCACTCCGGTGGTAATAAAAGAAGTAAAAACAAGTTGTGGCTGCACGGTTGCCAATTATCCGAAAGAACCTGTTGCGCCACACCAGACAGCCAAAGTAACAGCCAATTATAATGCAGCTAATCTGGGAAAATTCACTAAAACACTTACCGTATTTACCACAGCATCAAGTACTCCCTACACGCTAACACTTACAGGAACAGTGATAGAATAAAGATAATAAAAGCAAAAGGCGGAAAATTTAAGATTCTCCGCCTTTCTTATATCATTTCTTCAAAAATTTATTGGTTAAACTGTTCTACTTTAATGGCATAAGCACATTTAAAATGCTGTAACGGACACGATTTTTTACCATGTAACCCGCAAGGTCGGCAAGGCAATTTCTCTTGCACTTCAATAACCTTAGAATCGTCAGAAAGCGGACCAAAACCGAATTCAGGAACAGTAGAACAGAAAACAGCTGTAAGCGGAGCATTCATTGCCGAAGCAATGTGCAAAGGAGCAGAATCATTAGTATAATTACGGCGGGCACCGGCCACCAATGCTGCAGTTTGCAAAAGACTGAGTTTTCCGCAAAGATTAACAATCTGTTTATCAGGAGCTGCGTTTTGAATAGTTTCTGCAACCGGCAAATCGGCAGCACTACCTAAAAGATAAATTTTCAGATCAGATGGCTGGATATGAACAAACTCAATCCATTTTTCAGCCGGAAATTGTTTGGTAAACCAGACCGAAGTTGGAGCCAACGTTATATATGGTGTTGTTTTGTAATCGCTTACAAACTTAAAATCAGCTTCAGAAGGATACAATTTCGGCTTTGCCGGAATACGATCGGTAATCGGAGCAATAAGTTCATTATATCGATCAATTTCGTGATTGCGCTCGCCTCCAATTTCATGATTAGCCTTATCCTTAAAAAAGACAGAAAGTGGATTTTTATCATAACCTATTGTATGATTGGCTCTTGAAAAAACCGTAATCATTCCGGTTGAAAAAAAACGTTGAAGATTAAACAAATAGTCGTAACGTTCTTTTCGAATTTGTAAAATAACCCTGAAAAGATTCAGCGTTTTATTTTTGTCTTTCTCCCAAGTATAAACAGTTGAAATATAAGGATGTTGCCTTAATAAGCCTTCGTTTCCCTTTCGCAAAAGAAAATCGATGTGTGCATCGGGGTAATAGCTATGAATTTTTTCCACTACCGATGTAGCCAGCACAACGTCGCCTAAAAAAGCTGTTTGTATAATGAGTACCTTCATTGTATCATAAGGATGGCCTAAACCTGTATGTTTTGACCTTTTAATGCGCTCAAAGTTAATAAAGCATTGCAGAAAGTGGAATTATTTGGAAAAATAATCCGATTCAGATTCTCTTCCCATATGTTGTCTAGTATCGTTCTGAAACTGACGAATCTGGTTGAATATCTCCTGCGAAAGATCAAACTGTTCGGCATGTTTAAGAACTCTGCCCGGTGGTAAAATATAATACTGATACTTTTGATGGAGCTGCCCACGATGCACCCATACCGGCGTATAATGCCATTCTAGTTTACGCGGATTTTTTTGTAAAGTAAGCTCGTACATCAAACCACCGTCTTTATAACGCTCACGTTGGTTCGAAATATAATTGCCAAGCGAGTACAAAACCGGCACAACATGAGACGAATCATCTGTCGGATAAATTTTCTCAATAGGCTGAATAACATGAGGATGAGAACCGATTATCGCATCAACGCCATTGCGAGCCAGAAAAAACGCAAGACTTTTTTGCTCTGCATTAGGCTGCCGCTGATATTCTATACCCCAATGCATTACAGCCAGAATAAAATCGGCACCAAGCTGATGAGCTCTTGCTATATCTTTCAGTATTACTATTGTATCTATATAATTTACGATGCAGGGCTTAGGCTCTGGAATTCCATTGGTTCCATAAGTATAATTCAGTAACGCTATGCGAATTCCATTTTTATCAAGCAACAGCGGAACATGAGCATTACGCTCAACGCTGTCGCGAAAAGTGCCCGTATGTGCAATACCCAGCGAATCAAGCACACTTATGGTACGTAAAAGCCCCTGCTTTCCACGGTCAATGCAATGATTGTTTGCCGTAACCAGCACCCCAAAACCTGTTTTTTTAAGATCGCGGGCCAGTGCATCTGGACTCGAAAACTGTGGATAGCCTTTGTACGGAGGCCCAGCAAGAGTTACTTCCAAATTAGCTACTGAAATGTCGAAAGACTTAATATAATCGGTAACAAACTGAAAACATGAAGTGTAATTCCAATCTCCAACCGACGAGTCAAAAGCAGCATTTACCTGCGGAGTATGTCCCATTACATCTCCGCCAAAAACCATGCGTACTGTTTGCGGTTGAATTTGAACCTGTTGTGCATGAACTTTCTTTTCCGATGAAAGCAACAACAATACCGAAACAACAATACGTACTATCCAGGAAACTATCATAAAATCAGCGTTTTTTACCAACTACCACCTGCACCGCCACCACCAAAGTCGCCGCCTCCAAAACCATCAAAACTATCACCACCACTGTCGAAACCTCCAAAACCGCCACTTCCGGAACTAAAATCGCCAAAACCACCTTGTTGTGAGCGATTTGCGGATCCCAGCATAGTTAGCCATATCCACCACGGAATACCAGACTGGCCTATACTTGCATGGTCCCGTGTGGTAAATGAAGATTTGACCGACGAAATTACCACAATGATAATAACAGCAAAGACAATGAACAAGATGGTAGGTATACTACTCGATTCTTTTTTATGTTTTTTATGAGCGTACTGATCGGCCGTATATTCGCCTTTAGTCAAATCTATAATGACTTTGGTCGCAGCGGTAATTCCTCCGTAATAATCGTTATTCTGAAACCTCGGAATCATTTCATTCTGAACAATGCGTTTTGCAACAGCATCAGGAACAGCTCCTTCCACACCGTATCCGGTCGCTATAAACACGCCACCTTTTGTTTCGTTTTTAGGTTTTACAAGGATAAGCAAACCATTGTTTTTCCCCTTTTGCCCAATACCCCATTTATGAGCCAGTTCGTAAGCATACATCGAAATATCACCTTCAAAAGCAGGAACAATAACGACTGCTATTTGTGTACTGGTCTGATTATTAAAAACAACCAACTGCTGTTCAAGCGTCGATACCTGATTGGCATTTAATATTCTGGCAAAATCATTTACCAGACGAGGAGGATTTGGTCTATCGGGAATCTGAGCAAAAGCACCAGAAGACAAAAACACTAACCCAAAACAGAAAAAGACAGCACATAAAAACTGTCTATAATTTTTGAAAAGATATTTCATCGCTAAGTTCGTTAATGTCATCGTCCTGATGCGGAAAATGCTGTTTTAATTGTTCGCCAGCCATAAGAATTCCTTCCGAAAGAGCCTGCGCAAATTTTCTCTGACGAAAAAGCTGCGAAAGATGTTCGGAAATAGAATTCCAGAACCCGGCGGGGACTTTTCGGTTTATTCCGATGTCTCCCAAAATCGCAAATTTACGATCACCTATTGCCACATAAAACAAAACCCCGTTACGAAGGGCTGTTTTGTGCATTTCTAACTTACCAAAAATATAGGCGGCACGGTCCAAAACATCTATTTTACAATGCGTTTCAATATGAACACGTATTTCTCCAGATGTTTCACTCTCTGCAACACGAATGGCCGAAAGGATTTCGTCCTTTTCGGCCTGCGTGAAAAATTTTGAAGCATTCATAATTTAAAACTGAACGGTAGGAGCCTGATCTGCTCCGGCTTTAGCTTCGAAATATGGTTTTTCTTTAAAACCAAACATCTTGGCTGTCATCACCTGCGGAAATTTGCGAATAACAGTGTTATATTCCTGTGTAGCCTGATTGAATTTCTGACGTTCAACTGTTATACGATTTTCGGTGCCTTCGAGCTGAGCCTGAAGCTCCAGAAAATTCTGATTAGCCTTTAAATCAGGATATTTTTCAACCACCACCATCAGACGCGAAAGCGAACTGCTCAGTCCATCCTGTGCTTCCTGAAATTTTTTGAACGAATTAGCATCCAACTTCGAGGCATCCACATTTACCGATGTAGCTTTTGCACGGGCTTCTACAACCTGTGTAAGTGTTTCTTTTTCAAAATTGGCATAGCCTTTTACGGTGTTAACCAGATTTGGAATAAGGTCGGCACGACGCTGATAAGCATTCTGAACCTGAGCCCATTGCGATTTTACACCTTCTTCGAGGCTTACCATTTTATTATAGCCACATCCCGACATAAACGGAACTAACGTAATGACTGACAGCAATAATGCTATCGATTTAAATCTGTGTTTCATATTCTGTTTCGAATTGTTTTTTGAGGGTCAGGGTTATTCAACTGCCCTTTGATTAATTTTATAAGAACAAGATGTTTGATTTTCATCAAAAGCTATTCCAAAGATGAGAATTATTTCAGAGCTAACCTTGTGTCAGTAAATAAGCCTTTTATGTTGTGACAAATTGTCGGAAACCTGCAGGTTTAGTATTTCAAAACAGTAGCTTATCTTTGTTACGTTTTTGCCCCGGCATAAAGCCTTATCTGTCAGATAAAAGGAAAAGCAGCAAGTCCCTGTTGCTTATTTAACTTATCACATTACAAATGAAGCATTTAAACTTCTATCGATATTTTTTATTGGCTGTGGTTTTAACCGTATCGCTATTCAGCGCATGCGACATTTCAAATGACGAAATTCTTAGCGATCAACAGATTATTGAGAAGATAAAAGGAGATTGGAAGGCTCAAGAAATCATTGATGGACAAACACATACTTTTTACGTAACAATTGTTCCGGCAACAGAAAACAGTTTCATTATCATGAGTAATTTTAACAATTTGAACATCTCTATCAAAAGTGAAATTACAGAACATTCTATCACTATTTCAAAGCAAACATCTGATGGTTATATTGTTCAGGGATATGGACTTATCAACACAAGCTTTTCTAAAATTACCCTCGATTATACCGTCGACGACGGAAGCGGAACTGCTGTAAATTACGAAGATACGCTTACCCGTTACTAAACAGGATTTTAAATTAAAAAAGGAAATGAACGTTTTTCTCATTTCCTTTTTTAATTTATTGATAAATAAAGCTTAATTACCAAAACGAGTAAGCGCATCGCTCAGTTCGCCAAGCGCAAAAACGCCAACCTTACGCCAGATTTCTTTTCCATCGACCAATAATAATACAGCCGGAAAAGAAAAAACCAGATGTTGTCCGCAAAGTTCTGGATGATCAGCAGCCTGAATGAACTCACACTCCCACTCCGGAAAATCGCGACACAATTCTCTTATTTTCGGTTCAAGTGCATGGCAGGCACCGCAATTTTCAGATTCGAAGAAAAGTAATTGTAAATGGCTCATTTTTTTTCGTTTATTAAAACAACGGCATAAACCGCAATGCCTTCTTCTTTCCCGACAAAACCTAATTTTTCGGTAGTAGTCGCCTTAATAGAAAAATCTCGTTCCGGAATATTCAGCACTTCTGCTAATACTTTCTGCATCTGCGGAATAAGATCTTTTACTTTTGGTCGTTGAAGACAAATGGTAACGTCAATATTTCCGATTGAATAACCCGCTTCGTCCAATAACTCTGCCGTCCGTTTTAGTAAAATTTTACTGTCAATACCTTTATACTCACTACTGGTATCAGGAAAATGGACACCAATATCGCGCAACGAAGCAGCACCCAGCAACGCATCGCACACGGCATGAATGAGCGCATCGCCATCCGAATGACCTACAGAGCCTTTCGTATGTTCTATTTTAAGCCCGCCCAGCGTAAATTCGTAACCTTCTTCCAGGCGGTGTACATCGTAACCAAATCCAATTCTCATAATTACTGTTTTTTGTTTTACGACAATCAAGATTTATTCCAGCAGTTCTTTCCAGACAAAAAGTCCGTCGATACCTTCAATTTGTGGCGGTTCAGAATCAAATAAACCAAAAATTGAAGAACCACTACCACTCATGGCTGCATAAAAGGCTCCGGCAGCGTATAATTTATCGCGAAGTTCGCCTAACTGAGGGAACTGACGAAAAACCGATTCTTCAAAATCGTTAACCAATAAATCTTTCCATTTTTCGACAGGCTGAGAAATAGCCTCTTCAGGCAAAACCGAAGGAATACGAGGCGTAACACCGGCATAAGCCTGAGCCGTACTTACATATACATCTGGTTTTATCAATAAAAGATATTTTCCTTTTAAACTAAGATCAACTGGTTCCAGAATTTCGCCTCTCCCCGAAGCCTTGCACGGGCGATTGTACACAAAAAAAGCACAATCACTGCCCAGTGTTGCCGCCATGACTGCTAATTTTTCGGTTGAAATATTAAGTTCGAAAAACGAGTTAAGCGCAGTGAGCGCAAAAGCAGCATCGGCAGAACCGCCGCCCAGCCCAGCCCCAAAGGGTATAATTTTGTGCAACTGCATAATTACACCGGGTAAATCAAACTCTTTATGCAGAAGATCATATGCTTTCACTGCCAGATTTTTCTCAGCCGGACAATCTATTTCAAGACCGGTATTCACCCATTCGACACCCGGTTTTTCTTGCTTTGTAATTTCGAGAATATCAGAAAGCCCGATAGGATAGAAAACTGTAGAAATATCGTGGTATCCATCAGGACGCTTGCGCAGAATGTTCAGTCCCAGGTTTATTTTGGCATTCGGAAAAACAACCATGTTTGTTCATTTTTATGCAAAAATAGAGAAAAGCGAGACAATTGACGTTCAACACAGTCATGCGTCAGAAATTATCAGTCAATTGCCAATAAATACTGTATTTTCTGTCTATTTTACCCAAAATTATCAGCTTTTTACCCAATTAAAACTACATTTTCAGAAACCTTTCATAATTCTGCTTCATATTCCTGACGCTTACAGAAGGTCTCTCTCACAGAAATCATTACTTTTGTGACGGATTTTCTAACCATTCAATCTGAATGCAATGATCTTATTCTTTAGCGGTTCGTCCGAAACCATTTTCGCGGTAAGCACCAGCCGCGAGATCTCCGACAACGACATCGAAAAATTGTGCTGGCTTTTTGGCAATGCCCAACAAATTCAACAACCTGAGTTAAACGGTTATTTCCGCGGCCCGCGTCGCGAAATGATTACTCCGTGGAGTACCAATGCGGTTGAAATTACCCAGAATATGGGCATCGAAGGCATTGTTCGCATCGAAGAATTCGAAAAAGTTGAGGCCGATACGGCTTTCGACCCTATGCTTCAGCGTCGTTACAATGGTTTGGATCAGGAAATTTTTACCATTAACAAGCAACCCGAGCCAATTGAATACATTACCGATTTGCGCAGTTATAACCAGCAACATGGATTAGCACTGAGCGAAGACGAAATCAATTACCTCGAAGATGTTGCAAAAAAAATGGGAAGGCAGCTTACGGATAGTGAGGTTTTTGGTTTCTCACAGGTAAACTCAGAACACTGCCGTCACAAAATTTTCAACGGAAGTTTTATTATCGACGGCGAAGAAAAAGATCTTTCACTTTTTAAACTGATACGCAAAACCACCGAAACCAATCCTAATCGAGTAGTTTCGGCATACAAAGATAACTGTGCTTTTATTGAAGGTCCGAATATCGAATTATTTGCACCCGAAACTCAGGATAAAGCCGACTTTTTCAAAATAAGAGATACCGAATCGGTTATTTCGCTGAAGGCCGAAACACATAATTTCCCGACCACAGTTGAACCGTTTAACGGTGCAGCAACCGGTACCGGCGGAGAAATACGCGACCGTATGGCAGGAGGAAAAGGTTCGTTTCCTTTAACCGGAATGGCGGTTTACATGACCTCTTATCCGCGTCCCGACGGTGCCCGTGAATGGGAAAAAGCAACCGAAGAACGCAAATGGTTATACCAGACCCCCGAAGAAATCCTGATCAAGGCTTCAAACGGAGCGTCCGATTTTGGTAACAAGTTTGGTCAACCTATTATCTGCGGAAGCTTACTTACTTTCGAACATTTTGAAAATCAAAAGAAATTTGCTTTCGACAAGGTTATAATGATGGCCGGTGGTGTTGGCTTTGCCCGTCATCGCGACAGCTTAAAGGACGAACCGTCAAAAGGCGATAAAATAGTTTTACTCGGCGGAGATAATTACCGCATCGGCATGGGCGGAGGAGCTGTTTCTTCGGTTGCTACCGGAGAATACGATAACAGCATTGAGCTAAACGCGGTACAACGTTCGAACCCCGAAATGCAAAAACGCGCTTATAATGCTATCCGCGCAATGGCTGAAGGTGACAACAACCCAATCGTATCCATCCACGACCACGGCGCAGGCGGACACCTCAACTGTCTCTCGGAATTGGTTGAATCGACCGGTGGAATTATAGAAATAGACAAATTACCCGTTGGAGACCCTACTCTTTCGGCTAAAGAAATTGTAGGCAATGAATCGCAGGAACGTATGGGACTTGTGATGAAGGCTGAAGATACAGAATACCTGCATCGTGTGGCCGACCGCGAACGTTCTCCTATGTACGTGGTGGGCGAAGCTACCGGCGATATGCAGTTTACTTTCGAAAATAAGACAAACGGCGAAAAACCAATTGACTGGAAACTGGAATACATGTTTGGCAAGCCGCCTCGCACCATTATGCGCGACAATTCGGTAAGCGAAACATTGGCTCCTGTAACAGGCGATCCAGCCAAAATTCAGCAATACATTGAACAGGTACTTCAGCTTGAAGCTGTTGCTTGTAAAGACTGGTTAACCAATAAGGTCGACCGCTCGGTAACCGGACGCATTGCCCGTCAGCAAACTATTGGTAAAGTTCAGCTTCCGTTGAGCAACGTTGCCGTAGTTGCGCTCGATTTTCAGGGAAAGAGAGGTATTGCAACTTCTATCGGTCACGCACCTGTTGCAGCCTTGGTCGATCCCGAAGCCGGTTCTTTACTCTCAATTGCCGAATCACTTACCAATATTGTCTGGACTCCTATTGAAGGAGGATTGAGCGGCGTTTCGCTCAGTGCCAACTGGATGTGGCCATGCCGCAACGAAGGCGAAGACGCTCGCTTATACCGTGCAGTAGAAGCGGCAAGCGAATTTGCGCTCGACCTGGGTATCAACATCCCTACGGGTAAAGACTCGCTTTCGATGACACAGAAATATCCGAATGGCGATGTGGTAATGGCTCCCGGAACAGTTATCATATCGGCTGGTGCCGAATCGAAAGATATTTGCAACGTTGTTACTCCGCTTGCGGTATACAAACCCGGCTCAAAACTTTACCTCATCGACATGAGTTCTGATGAACTTTTGTTAGGAGGCAGCAGCTTTGGTCAGATTGTTAACCGCCTTGGCGAAAAAGCACCTACCATTCGTAACGCCAAATATTTTGGCAATGCTTTTGCCGCCCTTCAGCAATTAATTGAAGAAAAACAGGTACTTGCAGGACACGACATTTCGTCGGGCGGATTGATTACAACGTTACTCGAAATGCTTTTTGCCGATAATAAAACAGGTATGAAAATAAACCTTGGCGAACGCGCCAATGGTAATTTGATCACTGCTTTGTTTGCCGAAAATCCGGGTGTGGTAATTCAGGTTAGCGACCCTGCCAAAACCGAAGAAATACTTGGCAAATATGGTATCTGCTTTGTAAAAATCGGAGAAGTAACCAACGATCGTTTGTTCGATTTGCTGTACAACGACGAAAAATACGTATTTAATATCAACAATTTACGCGACAGTTGGTATAAGAGTTCATACCTTCTCGACCGTAAACAAAGCGGTTATACACTGGCTGCCGAACGTTTCAAAAATTATAAAGTACAGGAACTGACGTATAAATTTCCGGCAAAATTCGACGGAACTTATGCGTCATATGGTATTGATTCCAAACGTCGTACAAAATCAGGTGTAAAAGCCGCTATTATCCGCGAAAAAGGAGTAAACGGCGACCGCGAAATGGCCTGGATGATGTATTTAGCCGGTTTCGATGTAAAAGATGTTCACATGACCGATCTCATCAGTGGTCGCGAAACGCTCGAAGACATCAACCTGATTGTTTATGTTGGAGGTTTCTCTAACTCAGACGTTCTGGGTTCGGCAAAAGGCTGGGCCGGAGCTTTCCTTTATAACGAAAAAGCTAAGAAAGCACTCGACAATTTCTATGCCCGCCCCGACACCATGAGTCTTGGCGTTTGCAACGGTTGTCAGTTGGCTATCGAACTGGGATTGATTACTCCCGACCATACCGAAAAGCCAAAAATGCTGCACAATGCATCACATAAGTTCGAATCGGGCTTCCTTACGGTTGACATCCCTACCAATAATTCAATTATGTTGAGTACACTGTCTGGTTCTAAACTCGGAATTTGGGTTGCTCATGGCGAAGGTAAATTTCAACTTCCTTACGAAGAAAGCCGTTATAATGTAGCAATGAAATACAGTTATTCCGGTTACCCGGGAAATCCAAATGGTTCGGACTATAACGTTGCCGGTCTTTGCTCTGACGATGGCCGCCATTTGGTAATGATGCCGCACCTCGAACGCGCCACCTATCCGTGGAACTGGGCTTATTACCCGGCAGAACGCGCTAACGACGAAGTTTCACCATGGATTGAAGCTTTTGTTAATGCACTCAAATGGATTAAAAGGAACAAACAATAAGTGTAGTTTCTTTAACAAACATCAAAAAGCCGTTCCGGAGAAACCCGAAACGGCTTTTTGATTATCAATGTTTCAGGCAATAGTTTAAAAAAGTTTCGTTTGCCGGGCTGCTGAGCAGAACTCAGCCAAATTCTGCTCGTTTGCCGGGCTGACGGGTTGCCCCAAGCTCAGTTCTTCTTATTTGCCGGGGAAACGACAAGAATTTTTGCTCCGGCAACTCATTTGCCGGGCAAATAACGAGAACCGAACGCAGTTCTGTCCGTTTGCCGGGGAAACGACAAGAACTGAACGTGGTTCTGCTCGTCTGCCCGGCAAACGAGTTCCTTTTCTCCTTATTGTCAGAAAACCGGGGTTTGCAATAAATACCTACCTTTGTGCCCATAAACGCAAACACCATGAAGAATTTCAAAAAACATTTTATTATAAAAGCTGATCCACAGGATGTTTACGCCGCACTTACCAATCCATCGATTATTGAGATCTGGACGGGTGAAGATGTGGTAATGGAAGAGAAAGCGGGCACCGAATTTTCGTGGTGGAACGGCGATATTTGCGGAAAAAATATTGAATTTGAAACCGGAAAAAAACTCGTACAGCGTTGGTATTTCGGAGATGAAGAAGAAGCTGAATCTATTGTTACCGTTAAATTTCATCCCGACAAGAAAGGTACCAGCATGGAAGTAAACCACACCAATATTCCCGACGAAGTATTTGATAATATAGCGGAAGGTTGGGAAGACGTTATTGCAGAAAGCCTGCGCGATTTGCTGGAAGAAGACGAATAAACGACCGTTCATCACATAAACAAGAAGAGGAGATTGCATGGTATGTTTGTTGCAATCTCCTCTTCTTGTTTTTTATCCACTTTCTTTTATTTGTCGACAGAAGATAAAACCGGAACAATGGTTCCTAACTGAAAAACCGGAACGGTAGCTTTGTATATTTCTTTGCTTCCGTTTACAACAGCAATATCTGCATTTTCGGGAATGCGAACATAAAAACTATTCGTCACCCCACGCAAAGGATCAACTTGCTGACGACCCTGTGTGAGGTTTTTCATCTTATCGGCCAACGTTGAAAGCTTCAAATAAACCACCTTACTTCCGGTATGTCCATTTTCAGAAATTCCGGTAGCCGAGTCATAACGAAAAATTTCGGTCTGACTTGTTTTATCGGTAGCCGATGGTGTTACGTAGAAAACGCGACGACTCTTTTCAACATACGTTTTTCCGATAAAAAGACTGAGATATTCAGCTTCAATCCGCTTCATTTCTTCCAATCCCGAGCGTAAGGCTTCGCCCGATGGGTTTACATTTTCGTATTGCCACGAAACCAGTTTCGACCTTCGTTTGCGAAGTTTTGTAATTAACTGAGCAGCTTCGCGGGCTTTGTCGTCAGCATCTTTGGCTGCCACCACTTTTTTAGTAACCGGAACACGCACATAACCCGAATCGCGAAAAACTGTTTTGTAAAGCGTATCAATTTTTTCGCCTTCAAAATCGGAGATGGAGAGATCAAGAAAATCAGGCACTACCGACTCCGCTTTTTTAGACTCTGCATCAAGCGAAACCACTTTTCCGGCATCAAGCGGATCGGCAACAAGACCTTTCAGCACCAGCTTATTTAAAGCATCCGAATAATGAACATTTCCAGTAGGCTCTAACATGAAAATAGACTGAGGGTCGGGCTGACTTAACGCATTAACCTTTACAACAGCCACATCATACGAGTCTGTTCCCTGAGTTGATGCATTTTCGATACCTAAATAACGGGTAGCGTAAGCGGCATAAGGGCCTGGAATAAAAACAGTGTGTGTTTGTTCTACAATTATCTGAAATGAAGTTACCGGCAGTTGGTAAAAAACATGACCTTCGCTAACAACATTATCGGAAGGGCCTACTTTTTTTACCACAAATGAGGGCGTGCTACAAGCCGTCATCAGGGCTACAAAAGCTAAGGCTGAAATAAGAACCTTCTTCATATTGGGAATAATTTGTTGATTAATCGAGTCTTTTTATAATCCGACAAAATTAACGTGAATTATGCAGAATTATTTAACTCAACTACAATAAGATCGTATTTTGTTTTTTTAGAATACTAGTAAACAAGGTATTAGTATATCCGTTTAAACATTTTTAGCTTAAAAGAGAGCGAAAAGCTGCACCAAGATTGTCTGCCAGATCTGACGCAATCAAAGCTTCCTGCGAAGCACGCCGAGCCGAAATATCGCCGCTTAATCCATGCAGATAAACACCTAATAAACAAGCCTCTTCCGACTGATACCCCTGTGCCATCAAAGCAGCCAATATGCCGGTAAGAACATCGCCACTGCCGCCGGTTGCCATTCCCGGATTTCCTGAAGAATTGAAATAGCAGCGACCTTCGGGTGTAACAGTTGCAGTATAAGCCCCTTTTAGCACTACATATATATTATAGTGAGAAGCCAGCTCACGTGCTTTCTGCAACCGGACATAACTGTTTTCCGATGGTCCGCAAAGCCGCTCAAACTCTCCGGGATGCGGCGTTATGATCGTCCCCGGAATAAGTTTATCAAATAAATCAGACTTTTGAGCCAACAAATTGAGTGCATCAGCATCAATAATCATTGGTTTTTCATTGTAATCAAGCATTTGCGCAAAAGCTTTGGCCGATTCTTCGTTCGTACCCAGCCCTGGGCCAATGGCTACAACCGAATACTTCGACACATCGGGAAAAGACGTAAAATGAGTTTCCGATGCATCGCAGTCGCACATTGCCTCAGGTACTGCTGTTTGCAAAACCGAATAATTACATTGCGGAGCATGAACGGTAAGTAATCCTACGCCTGTTCTTAAACAAGCTTTAGCGGCTAAAACAGAAGCCCCTCCCATTCCCTTACTACCAGCTATAAGTAATGCATGTCCAAAATAACCTTTATGCGCAAAACGATTCCGATAACGAAGGATACTTCGTGCTTCATTTTTTAATATTTGATAATAGGGCGTTTGTGTATGTGTTATAGCCTGCTGGCTAAGTCCGATGTTAAGTAAAATCCATTTACCAACAAATTGCTCGTGTTCGGCAAAAAAAAACGAGAGGTATGGAAACTGAAATGTTAATGTATAATCGGCCCGAAATATAGTACTACGGAATTCCCGGCAATTTTGCTCATCAAGCAGACCTGAGGGTATATCGATAGCTATTTTTTTTCCTCTCAGTTTATTAACTCGTGCAATACATGCAGCAACCAGACCTTCGATGGGCCGATTAAGTCCTGAACCAAACAAAGCATCAATCCAAATATCTGACGAACGCGTATGTGGCAGTTGTTCGATATCGGCAATTGTTATAATCTCAGCTTTAGCCTGTTCGCGCAGACGAACAAGATTTATCGCAGCATCGCTACTCCACTTGTCTGAAGGATTACATAAAAATACAACGACTTTGTAATTACGTTCAGCTAGCATACGAGCTATAGCCAAACCATCTCCACCGTTGTTGCCGCCTCCGACAAGAATATAAAATTGCTGAGAATGGTCGAAACCGCCACTGAGCCATCCGCTGCATCGCCATGCTGCACGTTCCATTAAATCAATAGATTTCAATGGTTCATTTTCGATGGTAAAAATATCAATAGCTCTGCGATCAGTAGCCGAGAATATCTTCATATCTGTTAATCTAAAAGGGGTTTTTCATTATCACTATAAAAATTCTTGTAAAAGCTCAAAAAAAACAATAGTCTGACATTCTTTCTGTTTAAAAACCGTAATTGTATCTATTTTTAGCACGGTTTTTATTAAAAATATATTTTTTCGTAGCCAAAGCGGCAATAATATGCCATAAGGAGTAAAATTAGTTCTTTTTTACCGAAAGCTGATTTTTACGGATAAAACACTAAAAGCCTTATCTGTTCGTAATTTATTTGAAAAGAAATAATTAGAGATAAATATATACGATGAATGTAACAAAAAAACATCCGAAAGGGCTTTACGTTCTGTTCTTTACGGAAATGTGGGAAAGGTTTAGTTATTACGGAATGAGGGCATTGCTGGTATTGTACCTTACTTCTAAAATGATAAACGGTGGGTTTGGCGAAAGCAGACAAAATGCGCTTGAATTGTATGCAATTTTTACTGGTCTGATCTATCTGACACCGTTACTGGGGGGGTATTTGGCCGATAAAATACTGGGACAACGAAAAGCGATCTATATTGGTGCTTTTCTTATAGCACTAGGACAGTTTGTTATTGCAGCATCGGAATATGGAGGAATAGAATCGCGAATGTTTGTGCTGCAAACCGGACTAGGCATTCTCATTATGGGAAATGGTTTTTTTAAACCGAATATCTCTACCGTTGTCGGAAAACTTTACTCAGAAAACGACCCACGAAAAGACTCTGCATTCACACTCTTTTACATGGGCATTAATTTAGGTGCATTTCTTTCTCCACTTATTGCCGGAACTTTGGGCGAAACAATTGGATGGGTTTATGGCTTTGGTTCAGCAGGAATTGGTATGTTAATCGGTATTATCTGGTTTTTTGCTGAATCAAAACATCTTGGGATAGCAGGACTCCCGCCTCAACGAGAATTCGATACAGACAAAAAACATCAGCTTACGGGCAAAGACCGGCTTGATATAGGAGTGTACATTGTAGCATGTATTGCTTTGGTTGTCGGTTTCTTAAAGTTTATTACCATTATTCCCGAAACAACCTGGTCTTTGATATTCAAAATTTTAGGCATTCTGGGTGCTATTGCTTTACTGTATGTAATAGCAAACAACACAAAGGGTAAGGAAGCATGGAGCAAGGTTGGCGTTATTTTTATTCTCTGTTTTTTCAACATCTTCTTTTGGGCCGGCTTTGAACAGGCTGGAGGTACTTTTAATCTTTTTGCTGCCGAAAATACCAATCGTATGACATTTTTTGGTGAAATTCCAGCTTCGGTGTTTCAATCGATTAATGCCATATTTATCATTGCTTTAGCACCAGTTCTTTCCGGCCTGTGGACATTTTTGGGAAACCGTAATAAAGATCCTCGCACTCCTGTAAAATTTGGAATAGCGCTACTTACGCTCGGAGCCGGATTTCTATTAATGAGCTTCGCCAGCAAACAAGCTGCAGGCGGACAGTTAGTTAGTCCTTTATGGCTCATAGGCGTTTACTTCTTTCACACAATAGGAGAACTAAGTCTCTCTCCTATTGGACTTTCAATGATTTCAAAACTCTCACCTCAAAATATTGTGTCGGTAATGATGGGTGTTTGGTTTGCCAGCCTGGCACTTGCCGAATATATGGCCGGAATGCTTGAGTCTATTCTCCATAATTACCTACCACAAATGCCTCTTTTTCATTTTCTTACCATAACTTCACTCTGTGCCGGAGTTATTCTGCTGGCCGTTTCACCATTACTGAATAAGATGATGAAAGGTATTCATTAATAATAATTTACATTTTTAAACATTAAAGTGTTTAACATACGCTTATTTTTATAGTAAGCGTATGTTTTTTTACCTACCTTCGCAACGATTTAGTGAAAAACATTCTTTTTTTGTAAAAACAATTTTATGCTTAACGTATAAATTACGCTAACAATAACTATTTTTACAACACTTTAATACAAAGACAAAACCAAAATGAAAAATGTAACCGAACTTGCTGCCGACAACATCCGTATTCTTGCGGCATCTATGGTAGAAAAAGCAAAATCAGGACACCCGGGCGGAGCCATGGGCGGAGCTGACTTTGTAAATATCCTTTACAGCGAATTTTTAAACTTCGACCCAACCGATATGACATGGGCTAATCGTGATCGATTCTTTCTCGACCCGGGTCACATGTCGCCCATGCTGTATTCTATCCTTGCTCTTTGCGGCAAGTTTTCAACGGACGAACTCAAAAACTTCCGTCAGTGGGGCTCTCCAACCCCGGGCCACCCCGAAGTTGACTTTGCCCGTGGCATCGAAAATACATCCGGCCCTCTTGGTCAGGGACACGTAATGGGTATTGGTGCTGCTATTGCCGAACGTTTTCTGGCTGCCCGCTTTGGAGAATGGATGAGCCATAAAACTTATGCGTACATCTCAGACGGTGGCGTTCAGGAAGAAATTTCGCAGGCAGCAGGACGTATTGCAGGTCATTTGGGCCTGAATAACCTTATCATGTTCTACGATTCCAATGACATACAGCTTTCGACAACGGTTAAAGAAGTAACCTGCGAAAATACAGCAATGAAGTATGAAGCTTGGGGTTGGCGTGTTTATACCATCAACGGTAACAGCGCTGACGAAATTCGTGCTGCTTTGAAAAAAGCGGTTGCCGAAAAAGAAAAGCCTGTACTTATTATTGGTAAAACTGTAATGGGTAAAGGTGCCCGTAAAGCTGACGGTTCTTCGTTCGAAAATAACTGTGCAACACACGGAATGCCTCTTGGCGAAGCAGGTGCATCATACGAAAAATCGATTGAAAACTTAGGTGGAGACCCAACTAATCCGTTCGTAATCTTCCCTGAAGTTGCAGAATATTATCAGAATAAACTTCAGGAAAAAATCAAATATGCAGCCGAACGTAAAGCCGAACAACAAAAATGGGAAGCTGCAAATCCCGAACTTGCTGCTAAATGGCGCAAATTCTTCTCATGTTCTGCTCCTGAATTTGATTTCTCGCAAATAGCACAGAAAGAAGGTATTGCAACACGCGCAGCTTCTGCTACCGTATTAGGTTTCTTAGCCAAAAACATGGAAAACCTTATCGTTGCTTCTGCAGACCTTTCTAATAGCGACAAAACCGATGGCTTCCTGAAAAATACAAAAGCCATTACCAAAGACGATTTCAGTGGTGCTTTTCTTCAGGCTGGAGTTGCCGAACTTACTATGGCTGCTCTTTGTAATGGTATTACGCTCCATGGTGGTGTTTATGCTGCTTGCGGAACGTTCTTCGTTTTTAGCGACTACATGAAACCTGCACTCCGACTTTCGGCTCTGATGCAATTGCCTGTTAAATATATCTGGACACACGATGCTTTCCGCGTAGGCGAAGACGGTCCTACCCATCAGCCTATCGAACACGAGGCTCAGCTTCGTCTTATGGAACAGCTTAAAAATCATCATGGTAAGAACTCGACATTAGTTCTTCGCCCTGCCGATGCCATCGAAACAACGGTTGCATGGAAAATGGCTGTGGAAAATATCGAAACGCCTACAGCTCTTGTTCTTTCGCGCCAGAATATTAAAGATATTCCGGCAGCATCGGGCAATCGTTACAAAGAAGCATTGAATGCAGAAAAAGGTGCTTATGTAGTAAAAGAAACCAGTAATCCTGACGTTGTGTTAGTTGCAAGTGGCTCAGAAGTTTCGACTCTTATTGAAGGTGCGGCATTGCTCGAATCGCAAAAAGGATTGAAAGTACGTGTAGTTTCGGCTCCAAGTGCTGGATTGTTCCGCAATCAACCAGCTAGTTATCAGGAAGCCGTTTTACCTTCAAATGTTCCGACATTCGGACTTACAGCCGGTTTGCCTGCTGCATTAAGTACATTAGTTGGAGCTAACGGTAAAATTTTCGGTCTCGATCATTTTGGCTATTCTGCTCCAGCCAAAGTTTTGGACGAAAAATTCGGATTCACCGGACAGAATGTTTTTGAACAGGTTGTTAGCTTACTTAAAAAGTAAATTTTAATACCATACAGCAAAGTCCTGATAATTGATTTTATCAGGACTTTTTCTTTTAAAGGAGAAAGGCTCTGAAATCGAATTATTTCAGAGCCTTTCTCCTTTATTGAATTGATAAACAATAGTTATCTTCTTCTTTCATCAGCCATCAGATAGTTGGTAACATAATCGGCTACACCATCTTCAAGCGATGTAAAAGGTTTGTCGTAACCAATTCCTATTAATTTGCTCATATTGGCTTCGGTAAAATACTGATACTTATCACGAATATCGATTGGTGTATCGACAAACGAAATATTTTCGGGTACACCCATCGATTTAAAGGTTGCACGGGTAAGATCGAGAAACGAACGCGCCTTACCTGTTCCAAGGTTATAAATTCCTGAGTTCTTACGATGCTTCATTAAAAACATCATAACCTCGCAAACGTCTTTAACATAGACAAAATCACGCAGTTGTTCGCCATCACGATATTTCGGATTATGCGAACGAAAAAGCTTCATCCCTCCGGTTGACTTTATCTGGTTGTATGCGTGCATGATAACGGAAGCCATGCGTCCTTTATGATATTCATTAGGTCCGTAAACATTAAAAAATTTAAGTCCAGCCCAGAAAAAAGGTGTTTTTTCTTGTTTCAAAACCCATTTGTCAAATTCGTTTTTCGAATCGCCATAAGGATTTAAAGGTTGTAATTTCCCAATTATCGAATGATCATCATTATAACCCAGTTCTCCATCACCATAAGTAGCAGCAGACGATGCATAAACCATTGGTATTCCGTACTGTGTACAAAGTGTAAAAACTTTCTGCGAATAACTAACGTTCAGTTTATCAAAAACAGCTTTGTCAAATTCGGTAGTATCGGTACGAGCTCCAAGGTGAAAAACAAACTCAACCATTTTATGATTGGCTTCGAGCCATGATGCAAATTCGTTACGATCAACTAATTGGTTGTAACATTTTTCTTTCCAGTTACTTTCCTTTTCGGGACGATTAAAATCATCAACAAGAACAAGGTCATTAAAATTGTCGTCGTTAAGGCGGGCAACCAGGTTGCTACCTATAAATCCGGCGGCTCCGGTAACAATAATCATACGGAGTATTTTTTGTTATTGAATAAAAATATCATGTGTAATAGCAGGCAAAAGTCCGGCAGAATGCCCCTGTTCAAACATAAACTGAATAGAAGAGCGTCCTTTCGGGCCCAAATCTACAGAATATTCGTTCACATACAAATCGATATGCTGTTTCATCACTTCAGTTTTCATTTCCTGTGCATGGTGACATACAAACGGCTGACTAGCTTCAGGATTAGCAAAGGCAAAGCGTACACTTTCGGCAATAGAATTGCTTAACTGTCTGATTATTTTATCTGGTAAACTTCTTTTTGCGACAATTCCACCAAGCGGAACCATATGCCCATAATGCGATTCCCAATATTCACCAATGTCAATAATTTTGTTCAAACCCTTCGCCTGATAAGTAAATCGACTTTCGTGAATAATAAGACCAGCATCGCATTCGTCACTCAAAACGGCTTCTTCTATATCCGAAAACAAGTATTCATGTTTGTTTTTTGCTCCGGGAAAAGCAGTACTAAACAATAAATTAGCAGTTGTATGAATGCCAGGAATTGCAATCTTCAAATCGTTAACCTCGTCGGGATATATTTTACGTCGGCTAATTAGCAGCGGACCGTTTGCTCGGCCAATAGCACTTCCGGCATTAAGAATAATGTAATTATCAGAAATAGAAGGATATACTCCATAACTAATTTTGCTGACATCTAATTCATGCGCCAGCACCATATTATTAAGTTCCTCTACATCTGCCATGTGTAGACTAAATTCGAGTCCTTTACTGTCTATTCGCTTATTTACCAGTGCATCAAAGATAAATGTATCGTTCGGACAAGTTGAAAAACCTAAGCTAAGTTTCACGAAATACAGAATTAATTATTCGATCAAATTGTAAATAAATGTAAAATATGTGATTACAAGACATTACCATGTTAACAGTAATAAAGTTACAAGTATTTGTACATTACAAATCTCCGTTTACAAAGTTAAACGAAACACCGGGCATGGCATAACCATTAACAAAAATGTTACATTCGTACATTAACAGGACTTGCTAAGAAACACTAATTTAGAAGCCTGAAAAATTAGAGGAAATAGAATTTTTAAAAGAAAATTTATTGCCTATTTCTCTATAACATCCTGCTTAATAAATAAATACTTCAAATTAAAAACGATACTATGGAAAAACTTCGATTGCATTTACACGCACTGATTTCCGGCTTACTTTTATCTGTTGCGTGGATGGAATGGGGTACTGGACTTTCGCTTTTTATTGCTTTTGTTCCTCTTTTTATGGTTGAACAGTTTATTCTTCGAGAGGGAACTTCTCATTCCGGAAGTCGCATGTTTTTTTATTCCCTTGAAGCTCTCCTTATTTGGAACATAATTGCCACTTGGTGGATTGGGTATGCAACCTTTTTTGGAGCCGTAGCTGCCATTATTATCAATGCTTCGCTGTTTACCAGTATTTTATGGCTTTACCACCAAACGCATAAAGCAACAAATCAGGTAATTGCATTTGCCGCACTCATTTGCTACTGGACTGGTTTTGAATACTTTTATTTAAACGCAGAAATTTCATGGCCCTGGTTAAATCTTGGTAATGGTTTTGCCAATAATATTCATCTCATTCAATGGTACGAATACACCGGAACATTAGGTGGAACCATTTGGGTTTTAATTATTAATATTTTAATATTCAGAGTATTGGATATTAAGTTCCAAAATCTGCCATTAAAGCAGCGAAAACCTGAAATTATTGCATTACCCACTATTTTGCTTTTTCCGATGCTGATTTCATGGATATTATTTGCCACATATAAAGAAAAGCCTAATCCCCGCACAGTAGTTGTGGTTCAACCCAACATCGATCCTTATAACGAAAAATTTGACGGCTTAAGCTGGGAAGAACAATTGAATCGAATGCTCAGTCTTGCGGCTCAAAAAACCGATAAGCAAACCGATTACGTCGTCTTTCCTGAGACAGCCATCGATAATGGAATTTGGGAAGAATTTATTGAAGACAACGAGTCTATTCGTCAGGTTCGTAGTTTTATGCGCAATTATCCTCATACTTGTCTGATTTCTGGTATTTTTTCACACAGAATGTATATTGATTCATTAGAGCGTTCATATACAGCACAATACAATAAACAGCGCGGTTTTTGGTACGACAGTTTTAATTCGTCTATGCAGGTCGATTCAACGTCTTATATACCAATCTATCATAAATCAAAATTAGTAGTTGGTGTAGAAATGCTGCCATATCCGAAATATATGCGCTTTCTAAGCAAATATGCGATCGACCTTGGAGGAACATTTGGTAGTTTAGGCACGCAGGAAACTCGTGATGTGTTTGTAAATCCAAAAGATAGTACAAAGGTCGGAACAGCAATTTGCTACGAATCAATTTACGGAGAGTTTTTCTCCGGATATGTCAAAAACGGAGCAAACCTGATGTTTGTAATCACTAACGACGGCTGGTGGCGCGATACTCCGGGATATAAACAACATCATAGTTACTCCAGACTCAGAGCCATCGAAACCCGCCGCGATATTGCTCGTTCGGCAAATACAGGACGCTCTTCATTTATAAACCAACGTGGCGAGGTTTTACAAAGCACCACATGGTGGAAACAGGATGTCATTAAAGCCACTCTTAATGCCAACGATAAACTGACATTTTATACCCGGCATGGTGATTATCTGGGGCGCTTATGTCTCTTCCTTTCTGCACTCATTGGATTATATGCAATGGCACAATCCTTGTTCTTAAAACCCAGAAAACATCAGGCATAACTTCAAATTTAGAATAACTCTCAACATGGTTTTATCTACACTTATCAATTTATTTAATAAGACAATACAGCATAAAAGATTGACAATAAACACTCTTTTAGCAGTATTTGTTCTTTTCCCCGCAATTATAAAAGCTCAGGAAACTCCTAAAGATTTAATATACAATGGCAAGCCAGGTATTACAAATTATCCATTTTTAATGGCGGGATTAGGAGGAACAAAAATAGACACTCTGCAAACGGTTACTTTCAGCCTTAAATTTGGAAGTATTCAAAACTTCAAAACAGGCTGGGCTTTTGACTTCTCGTTACAAATAACAGAAGATACACAAGATAAACTACAATCTGATTTATATTATACTTATATAACGGCACAGGCAGGGTTGGGATATTATATTGTTCCTTTTCATAAATACAACTTCACCCTATTAGCAGGTGCCACAGGAGGAATTGGCGCCTTAATGCAATCGTACACCAATTATTACGATACCGGAACTGATGGTGGCAATTCTTTTACAAAAGCTTATTTATACGTAGAACCCTCAATGCATTTACTTTATTCTCTCTCAAACGGATTTAGCCTGGGCGTAACCAGCAATTATCGTTTTGCCACACACTGTTCCAATACAGGGCTGCGCAGAAATGCGCTCAACTCGCTAAACATACAAGCTGAAATACTATTAGGCTTTTGACAAAAAAGAAAGCTCCCGACAGGTAATCGGGAGCTTGATTCTCTCTTTTAGGCTCACATCACAAAGCCTTCTTTGTTGCGGTTAAAAAAGTGATACTGAAGAAAATCGTACGAAGTCGATCCTGTCACTTTTATCCTGCATTTGTAATGCAGTGACCATTTAAGACTCAAAGGAATAAAACCTTTGTTAAAATAAGCCGCAACAAAAGGGTGAACCCTTATTTCTACAAAACCAACTTTTTCTCTATCTAAGATAGATTTTAGCTGATTTTCAATTTCATTGTCGAGCAAAATGCTCGGACGAATTTGCCCTGTACCATTACAAGTAGGGCATTTTTCGATAACGTCGATGTTCATTTCGGGACGTACCCGCTGCCTCGTTATCTGCATTAACCCAAATTTACTCAGGGGAAGGATATTATGCTTGGCTCTGTCGTTAGCCATTGCTTCTTTCATCCTGTCAAAAACCATTTGTTTGTGATCGATATTTTGCATATCAATAAAGTCGACCACAACAATCCCCCCCATGTCTCTCAACTTTAACTGTCGTGCAATTTCTGTTGCTGCAATCAAGTTGACTTCTAGAGCATTCGTTTCCTGATCCTGTGCTGATTTCGAACGATTCCCGCTATTAACATCAATCACATGAAGCGCTTCAGTGTGCTCAATGATAAGATAGGCTCCGCTTTTCATTGAAACGGTTTTCCCAAAAAGCGATTTTATTTGCTTTTCGACACCAAAATGTTCAAAGATCGGAGCATTGCCTGTGTAAAGTTTTACAATATCTTCCTTCTCAGGAGCAATAGTTGCAATGTAGCTTTTTACCTCATCGACCAGAGCTTCATCGTTAAGCCAAATGTTACTAAACGAACCGTTGAGCATATCTCGTAATATAGCCGATGTTCGACTTAGTTCGCTTACTACAATACGAGGAGCTTCATTCGGTTTTATCTGATCTATAGCGTTTTCCCATTTACGAACCAAACTTTTCAGCTCGGCATCAAGCTCCGCTACTTTTTTCCCTTCGGCAACGGTACGCACAATAACTCCATAGTTTTTGGGTTTTATGCTTGTTACCAATGTTTTAAGTCTGTTTCGTTCTTCACTAGACGCAATCTTTTGTGATACAGATACTTTATCCGAAAAAGGAATGAGTACCAGATTACGTCCTGCAATCGAAATCTCAGAACTTAAACGAGGGCCTTTGGTCGAAATTGGCTCTTTGGCTATTTGTACAAGTACAAACTGGCCTGCAGCCAAAACATCGGCAATCTTTCCATTTTTGTCGATGTCTGGTTCATTTTTGAATCGCTGAAGCATAGGCACTTTACCCTTTCGGGCAAGTGTTGCATTCACGAATTTTTTCAGGGATGAAAACTGGGGTCCCAAGTCAAGATAATGCAAAAACGCATCTTTTTCGTAACCAACGTCGACGAATGCAGCGTTTAGTCCAGGCATTGTCTTTTTAACCTTTCCCAGATAAATATCCCCTACAGCAAATTGTAGGTTGCTTTTCTCTTTATTAATCTCAGCTAGTTGCTTGTCAACCAATAAAGCGATAGCAATTTCAGAGGCAGTAACATCAATTACAAGTTCATTGTTCAATTCAATGTGGTTGTTTGAGGTTACTCATTTTGAATTAGATAACACCATAAAACGAACAAACCTAAAAAGCAACCGGGGCCTCTTAGGTTTATGTCCGATAATGAAATAAATCAATGATTATTTCTTCTTATGGCGATTTTTACGCAAGCGTTTTTTGCGCTTGTGTGTCGCCATTTTATGACGTTTACGTTTTTTACCGCTAGGCATAATTGCTTTATTTTAATTATTTAACATTCGATTTAACCTTGCTGACAAAAGTCTTAGCAGGTTTAAACGACGGAATTGAATGTTCCGGAATAATAATCGTTGTGTTTTTAGAAATGTTACGAGCTGTTTTTTTAGCTCTTTTCTTAATAACAAAACTTCCGAAACCTCTTAAGTATACGTTTTTATCTTTTACTAAAGAGTCTTTTATTGCTTCCATGAAAGCTTCAACAGTCTTTTGGACTGTGATTTTTTCGATCCCAGTACTTTTAGAGATCTCGTTTACAATATCTGCTTTTGTCATCGCAAAAATCCTTTAATTATCAATTATTTAGACTTGTTTTTCGAAATCCGAAGTGCAAATATAAAAGTTTTTTTTCCGTTTAAAGAAATAGTTATCAATTATTTTTGCCGATTAAACAGTGTTAATCGGCACAAAGATATGGATTTTGCAAAGAAAATAACAAGGTGGTATCAAATAAACCACAGAGAATTACCGTGGAGAGACACCCGCGATGCCTACAAAATCTGGTTATCAGAAGTTATACTGCAACAAACCAGGGTTTTACAGGGAATACCATTCTATCATTCTTTTATTCAATCATTTCCAACAGTTTGTAAACTTGCAGAAGCCGACGAAGATCAGGTGCTGAAATTATGGCAAGGACTCGGCTATTATTCACGCGCCCGCAACCTACATTCAACGGCTAAATATGTATGTAAAACATTAAACGGAAGATTTCCTGAAACTTTTGATGAATTAAAAAAACTCAAAGGTATTGGTAATTATACTGCTGCAGCGATTGCCTCAGTAGCATTCGATCAACAGGTTCCGGCTGTCGACGGAAATGTTCACCGTGTTTTATCCCGTGTTTACGGGCTAACATCGGCTGCCGGAAGTCCTAAAGCTTTTAAAGAGTGCTTTGATCTTTCAGAACAACTAATGACAGGCGTGTCTCCATCCGAATATAATCAGGCGCTCATGGATCTTGGAGCTTTAATATGCACCCCAAAACAGCCGAAGTGTTCAGAATGCCCGGTTTCTGATAATTGCATTGCTTTGCGCGACAATCTTATAAATGGAATTCCGGTGAAGAAAAAAAAGATAGTCCGGCAACAGCGATACTTTTATTATATAGCACTAAAATCTGCAACACAACTTGTGTTACAAAAAAGAAATGCTGGCGATATATGGGCTGGTTTGTATGAATTTCCGCTCATCGAAAGCCAAACGAAGCTAACAGAAGATTATATTTTTGAAAGTTCGTTATGGAAATCGTTAAATGTATCTCCTAAAACAGTCTCAATCAAAATTTCAAAAACATACAAACACATATTATCTCACCAGGATATTTTTGCTCAATTTTTTATTGTACAGGTCGACTCGCTCCCTAATTTAACGGAAAACATGCAGGCAATTGATATCAAATCGATCCGTAATTTTGCTGTTTCCAGATTAACAGATCGTTTTATGGAAGAGATGAAGCTTTATCCTGAGTTTTGATTATCTCATTTTATTTTGTAGTTTTACTTCAAAACAACTTTAAAATCACTAATCCTATGTCAGTTAATAAAGTTATTTTGGTCGGCAATGTTGGTAAAGATCCAGAAGTTCGCTACTTGGAAAATGGCGCAGCCGTATGTAATTTTCCTCTTGCAACCAGTGAATCATTCCGAAATAAAAACGGAGAGCGAGAAACCCGCACTGAATGGCATAATATTGTACTATGGCGCAGTTTAGCCGAAGTTGCCGAAAAATATGTTCGAAAAGGCTCTCAATTATATATAGAAGGGCAGATAAGAACCCGTTCATGGGATGATCAGAATGGTGCAAAGCATTATACTACTGAAATATATGCAAATTCTATGCAAATGCTGGGTCGTAAATCTGATGAACAACCTGCACCGTTGGCCAATCAGCAATCAGCGCCGCAAATAGCATCATCACCAGTCAATCAGGCTAATATCGAAAACGATCTGGCACCGCTTGATAGCTCTGATGACTTGCCATTTTAAGAACATCTTGTTATACTTGTGCTTAGAAACCACAATTGTTTAGAATTTTGGAAACAGATTCCTATAGTATAACGGCCGGCTTTCTATCTAATGTTGATTTAAAACCATTTACATGGAATGCCGGCCTTGAATTATTAATTTTAGTGCTTCTTTTATTTTGTACTGCTTTAATTTCGGGTTCCGAAACTGCTTTTTTTTCGCTTTCGCCCGAAGAAAAGTTTAAGTTACAAAGTAAAAAACTCCGTAAATACAAACTGGCAACGCAACAACTTGAAAATCCTGATCGTTTACTATCAATCGTACTTATTCTCAATAATTTTATCAGTGTTGGGGTAGTTATTCTTTCGACCTACATTACTAATCAACTTTTCGATTTTTCTCACTCTCCTTTGGTCGGCTTTTTGTTCGACGTGGTTGTGATTACATTTTTGTTATTGCTATTTGGTGAAATAATGCCAAAGATTTATGCCAATAGCCACGCGTTATCGTTTACGTTATTCATGGCTGTTCCTTTATTTTATCTTTCAAAGTTCCTTAAGCCACTGTCTAATCTTCTTATATCGTCTACACGCATCATTCACAACCGTTTGGCAAGTAGAAAACAAAATATTTCTGTTTCAGATTTGTCTACCGCTCTTGAGCTTACACAGGGAACAATTGCCGAAGACAAGAACATATTGCATGGAATTGTTCGCTTTGGAAGCATATCGGTACATGAAATTATGAAACCTCGTATCGATGTGGTTGCTGTTGATTACGACGAATCTTTTTCTTCACTTATTTCAATCATCATAAAATCAGGATATTCCCGCATTCCTGTTTATGAAGAAACATTTGACACGGTTCGTGGAATATTGTATATCAAAGACTTACTTCCGTATATCAATAAAGAAAATAATTTTGCATGGCAATCACTTATCCGTGCACCTTATTATGTACCTGAATCAAAAAAAATTGACGATTTATTACAGGATTTTCAGGCTAACAAGGTGCATATGGCAATTGTAGTTGACGAATATGGAGGAACATCTGGTATTCTTACGCTAGAAGATATTTTGGAAGAAATTGTTGGTGATATTACCGACGAATCGGACGATGAAGAATTGAATTACAAAAAATTATCAGAAAATTCATTTTTATTTGAAGGCAAAACACAACTTAATGATTTTCATAAGATTACAAAGACTGAAGAAAAAGAATTAGCCGAAATAAGGGGTGAAGCCGAAACGCTAGCAGGACTTATACTTGAGATAAAAGGAGAAATACCCGAAAAACACGACGAGATACATTATGGAAAATTTACCTTTGTAGTGGAGTCAAGCGACAAACGAAGAATTAAACAAATAAAAGTTACAATAGACAAGGCTCCTCTTGTTGACCCACAAATAGACGAATGAGAAAAATTTCAAGAACTATCCTTTTATTGATCGTTGCCATTGCCACTTTTAGTTCGTGTAAACGATCGACAACTCCAAAACCTGCAGGATATCTGCGAGTCGATTATCCTCAAAAAGCATATCAGAATTATACAGGCGAAGCTCCTTTTACTTTTCGATGTCCAGTATATGCATTTTTGCAGCCCGACAGCGATCGAAATGCATTACCGACCTGGTATAACCTCCGTATTTACAAGCTAAATGCCACGGTTCACTTAACCTATAAATCGGTAAACAAGAATCTGCCACAATTAACAGAAGAAGCCTATACCCTCGCCTACAAACATGCGGTAAAAGCAGATGCCATCAGAGAAATTGTAATCAACAATCCTAAAAATAAAGTGTACGGGCTTGTTTATGAAATAAAAGGAAATGCGGCATCTCCGCTTCAATTCTATCTGACTGATAGTGTTCACAATTTTCTAAGAGGATCTTTATATTTTATGTCGAAACCAAACAAAGACTCACTGGCTCCTGTTATAGCATTTGTAAGAGCGGATATAGACACAATGATTCAAACGCTTAACTGGAAATCTTTAAAAAAATAGCATTGCATGGGGGTTATTTTACATAAAAATATTGACGAAGGAGACTGTGTTTTAGGCATGTGGGAAATTACCGAGGATTATGATACCCTCATGCAAATGGTAGATCTTACCGAAAGTGAATTATGTCGCGTAAACAGTTTTCGTAGTCATACCCGCAAACTCGAGTGGCTTAGCGTTCGTGCACTGGTCGTTTCTATTTTAGGACCCGGAATGCGAATTGTTTATAACGAAAAGCGAAAACCTTTTTTGAACGATAATTCTTACAATATAAGTATCTCTCATTCAAAAAAATACACATCCATCTTTTTAAGTAAAAAGAAAAGAGTAGGAATTGACCTTGAGTTTATGTCTCACGATATTGAAAAGGTTTCTCGTTATTTTATCAATGAAAATGAGGTAATTACCAATAATACATCATTACGTCCGCTGCACATATACATACATTGGTGTGCCAAAGAGGCACTTTATAAAATATGTGATAAACAGGATATTCATTTTCGCAAAAACCTCACACTCTCGTCTTTTGAACCTTTAGATGAAGGTCAGTTTCGCGGAACTGTTCACAATATGTATGGTATAGAACATTTTGATATGAACTTTACTATAATGAACAATTATGTAATTGTGTGGTGCACCAAGTAAATCTTTATCAGCAAATTGTCTCGGGTAAAAATCAGCTTGCTGTATTGATAGATCCGGGAAAAGTTTCGGATATACAACTCGAAGCAATTATTCGTAATGCAACTATCTGTAAGGCAGATTATTTTTTTGTTGGCGGAAGTCTGGTCAGCGATTCACTTGAGAGCACTATTTCCGCTATTCGTCGATTAAGTAAAATTCCAATTATTCTGTTTCCCGGCAGTGTTTTACAAATCAGCACAATGGCTGATGGTATTCTATTCCTATCCTTAATTTCGGGGCGTAACCCAGAATTGCTTATCGGCAACCATGTTACAGCAGCCTCCATGCTTCGAAAATCCGAACTTGAAATTATACCTACCGGATACATACTTATTGGTAACGGTAGTATTACTTCGGTAGAATATATGAGCAATACGCGACCCATACCATCGAATAAACCAGAAATTGCTGTAGCAACAGCGCTGGCTGGCGAGATGCTTGGATTGAAGTTAATTTATCTGGAAGCCGGCTCGGGAGCTGATTGTAAATTGCAGCAACAAGTTGTTAGTGAGGTGAAAAAAAATATTACAGTACCTCTGATAATTGGAGGAGGAATCCGGAATCGTAAAGATTTGCTTGAAGTTTATAAATCCGGAGCCGATGTGGCAGTTGTGGGAACAGCTGCAGAATGCGACCCCGGAATTTTGCTAGATTTTGCTGATCGTGAATTAAAGGCCTAAATCGACACCAATTGTCAATTTAGAGAGTTCCTGATACTTAATTCCATTATACTTCTTAAACATATCAGACAATCGGTAGCGGGCATACAAACTCCAATGATTGTGTCCCAGTTTGGCCGACAATCCGTAATCGTATTTATTTACGTAATGCAAACCCTTCTCAACCACTTTAGTAACGCGGGCTGACGAACCATCAGGTTTGTCCCATGTTAAATGGCGGGAAGTGAGTACATATCCAAAATACCCTCCACCTTCGATAAAAGTGCCAAGATAATTTCCACGCCGTTTATCTAAATTTAATCGCAAATGTAAAGCTGTTGTAATGGTATGAACGTCAATTTTTTCCTCATCATGCTGAAAATTATCAGGTACCATTTTACTCCTTTCCTGTTTGAGATTAAAAACAGGTGTACGATAACCAAGTTCTAAGGTTGAAGCTAAATAATTATTGAAACGACGTTTCACCCGAAATCCTAGCGCTTTTTCGTTGGTATAAAAAAAGCGAGTGTTAGCTCCCTGATTTGAATTATCGGCCATAAAACCCAGTTCCAGAAAAAACTGTCTGTAAATCTTACGGTTCGGCCCTTTTTCGGAAGGTACATATCCCTGTTCTATATTATTTTCATCGATAACAAGTTCGGTAGAATCGTTAGGAAGTGCATGTAATTTTAGCGGAGCGAGAGCCACTATTGCAAACAGAATTGCTATTTTTCTCATTACAAATAGTTTAGTATATGTTCTGAAGTTTTTTCGTAAAATATATGTTTAAAGAGATTGACCGTCAGTTTCGTTTTTACGAATAGCACTGACATTCAATTCGGAAGTATAACCGTTATACCAGGCACTTATTACACTACTTCCTTCAAATTCGGAAGCTTCAAACTGATAAAGATTAGCATCATTCATGCGAACCACCGAATAATGTGTAATAACTCCTTTTTCATTTCGAAAATGAAAATATAACATTCCCTTACCCGGACCTTCATAACCTTCATGTGAGAAAATTACCAGATTTACAGTATCATTAGCCACTGTAAATTTAAAAGTTGGCTGAGATTTATAATTTTCATTCAATATTTTGGAAGCTTGGGGAAGTCCGTAACCATGTGAATAATCAAAATATGGATAAAGATGCCCCGCCGATTCAACCAAATGCAACAGTTTCATCGGATCTTTTATTTTAGTAGCCTGAAGTACGCAGGCTGCAAACCCTGTAATTAAGGGTGTTGAAAAAGATGTTCCATACGAAACAGTAAGTTTTTTAGGCGAAGCCACCACTACTTTTGCAAAAGCAGAAACGTTAGGTTTGCGACGAAAATCTGAGGTTGGGCCGTACGAGCTGAAGTCGATACGCAAAAAATTTTCAGGATCTAACCCTCCTATCGATAAAATACTATCAGCATCAGCAGGAGTACTAAGGTATTTCCATGAATTATCACCATCATTACCCATGGCATTAACCACCAGCATTCCTTTAGCTGCGGCAATATTGGCTGCACGAGCAACAAGACTAGTTTTACCATCCATCTGCTCTGGAAAATATCGTTGGTAAGTATATCCCAAAGAACTACTTATAATATCGGCACCGTGTTTATGAGCCCATTCAACAGCAGCAAGCCAATTTTCTTCTTCCGAAAAAGGCTCCGACTCCTGTTCTGTACGTGCCAATAAAAATTCGGCACCTGTAGCCATACCCATTGGTTTACCGTTGGCCAAACCGGCAATACAGGATAAAACCATGGTTCCGTGTTCGTTATGAGAATAGACATCGGGCTTGTTGCGAACAAAATCCCAAGTATCAATAATGCGACCGCTACTGCGCAGATGCTCAAATATAGGACTGGTATTAACACCTGGAAATCCGGCATCGAAGATTGCAATACGAACACCATGCCCGTCGTAGCCACGAAGCGCAAAACTATCACGCTGCATGCTTTGAGTCTGTTCTTTGAGTAATTCAGAATCTTCGTCGTCCAAATCGGTTTCGTAATTTGCAGACATTGTTTTAGCCGTTAGCATTACTGGCTGAATATCAGAAACAAACGGAAGTTTTTCAATCTGCTTCAGTTTAGAATCAGAAGTTTCCACCGTTATCGCATTAAGCCATCGACTAGCATACCCCACCTTAGACGCAAAACCTTTAATTTGCGCAATGTATTGTTCGCTTACCGGAAAATCAGAACTATCGGACAATAATGACAATGAAGCATTACGCTGCAAAGTCCGCGAGTCGAAATAAACGGAAGGGTTAAATGTTGTTCCCTTTTTATCTTTAAAAAACACCCAATAGCGACTGTTTGCAAAACTAACAGAACTATAAGCAGATATAAAAAGAACGAGAAATAAATACTTTCTCATACAAAAAATGAAATATTAATTTTTAAGGCCGTAAAAATACACGATTGTAAATTGAAATGTTATAAAATCTAAAAAATATACTGGTTTTTGTATTACTTTTTGCATAAAAAGGACTCTTCGTTAACTGTAATTTAACACATCTTAATTTGGATCAATGTATGCAAAGGTTCGACATGTTCTCACTGCAACCTCGGCAATTTGTTTTTTATTGCTTTTTGTTACCTGTGGCAAAGATATTATAACAGATAAACTGACTAATATCAGACTCTCTCAAAAATTTCAACTTTTAAAGATTCGCTAATACTGAGTTTGCACTGAGATAACCTTGCCCAACTACATTTGCTTTACAGAACCATCGAAGTGATTTCGCTGTGACCAGCAATTTAGCAGGTAATTTTGGTAGTAAGTAAAGAGCTCGCAGTTGCGGGCTCTTTTTGTTTTTTTGAAGCTGTTGAAAATCGGTTACTTTTGCTTTATCAATAATTCTTGGTGAGAAGAATGGGGCGTACGGATGACAGAGATTTATTGGAAATGTTGAAAATCGAAAAATCAAGAGATTATGCATTTAATCTTTTGGTTAACCGTTACCAGCAACGCCTGTATATGCATGTCCGAAAAATGGTTATACGCCACGAAGATGCCGATGACATTGTCCAGAATACTTTTATAAAGGCGTGGAATGCCGTAGAAACTTTCAGAGGAGAATCATCATTATTTACTTGGTTATACCGCATTGCAACCAACGAAAGTATTACGTTTCTGAAACAACAAAAAACGAAATACTTGTTTTCGTTGTCAAGTTATGAGTCCGTTTTGGCCAATACACTGAAAAGTGATACTAATTTTGACGGCGATGAAGCAAGCCTTAAACTACAAACAGCAATACTGAAATTGCCCGAAAAACAACGTCTGGTTTTTAATATGAAATATTTTGACGACCTGAGTTATGAAGAAATGTCAGAAATACTGAATACATCAGAAGGAGCACTAAAAGCATCATTTCATCATGCAGTAAAAAAAATAGAAAAAGAACTTGGAGATAATTAAACCTTTAGCCTTTTTTTTCGTCCAAACAATAAAGCCAAATAAAAATGAATAACCGTAACGAAATAATGCAACCTCCATGGAACAAAAAAATTCCGTATAAGGTTCCCGAAAGTTATTTCGACGAGCTTCCGGGAAAAATACAGCAGCGCATTCGCGAACAAAAAAGCGAATCGCAAACCCGTATACTATGGCCCGTACTGAAACCCTACTTAACCATGGCAGCTATGCTGTTACTAATTGCAGGCGGTACGTGGATGTCCGTTCGTTATTTTTCTGCCCGCCAGCAACAAAGTTTTGCCACTACTGGTGAAACCGAAGCTGACAAAAATATGACTATAGCTGCAGCAATATATTTTGATGAAAATCAGCTTGCTGAAGCATACATAGAAACAAAAAATATAAAAAAAACAGAGAAAAACACCTCGGCTGAGCAGATTGTGATAAGTGAAGATGTAAATTTGAACGATATAGTTGAGGCTCTTAACTAAAGATACCATGAATATCCGGAACCTTTTTATCGTACTTGCAAGTTTTGTTCTCCTTTTACCTTTAAGAGCACAAGAGGACGAGCGAATGGAGCATTTTCGTTCACAACGTGTGTCATTTCTTACTGAATACATGAAACTTACACCAGCCGAAGCTCAACGTTTCTGGCCTGTATACAATGAATTTGCGGCAAAACGCGAGGCCATTAACCGCGATAAAGTAAAGCTTAATCGCAAAGTAGCCCAATCGGCTACAAATCTGAGTGATAAAGAATCAGCCGAACTTGCAGCCCAATTTCTTCAGTTAGATAGGCAGGATTTACAATTGCGCGAAGCATACCACCGCCGCTTTATGGCTGTTATTCCGGCCCGCAAAGTAATGTTGCTCTATCAGGGCGAAACTCAGTTTAAAGCATATCTGCTCAAACAAATACGGACTAACTCCGATAAAAAAAGATAGCAATATAACTTCGATAAAATGCAAAAAGCCGGAATCTTTTAATTTCCGGCTTTTTGCATTAAGCACAGCTCAAAAAATTACTAACTTGTAAGCATGTAATATTCTGATTAATTGCCCAATTATGATCTTTCCGGTTATCTCATACGGACACAGTGTTCTGCGCCAGCAATGCGGTGAAATTAATAATGACTATCCTCATCTACAAAAAGTTATAAGTAATATGTGGGAAACATTGTACTCCGCCAATGGAGTCGGCCTAGCTGCCCCGCAAGTAAATTTGCCTGTAAAACTATTTGTGGTTGATACAAAACAAGTATATGAAAACTACAACGAAGACGAACGCCTTGAATTTTTTGAGGGAGACGATGGCATTGTCGAAACCTTTATTAATGCCCGCATCATACAATCGTCGGGCGATAACTGGACAATGGAAGAAGGCTGCCTCAGTTTACCCGGACTAAGCAACGATGTTGAGCGCCCCTGGACTATAACCATCGAGTATCACACTCCTGCTTTCGAACTTTTACATAAAACATTTTCAGGTTACACTGCTCGTGTTATACAACATGAATACGATCATACTCAAGGTGTTATTTTTATTGATCATTTAAAACCTATCATTCGTACTTTGCTCAAAAGTAAACTCTTTCGTATCTCCAAAGGAAAAGTGCACGTCAAATACAAAATGCGATTTTTAGAATAAATGTATATAATACTTTATATATTAGAATATCAGCAGTTGCAAATCAAACAAAGTAAGAAAACAAGAGAACCATGATAAATTCATACACTGAAAATCCAAAATTAAAAACTATTCTAAGCAAAGACCAATGGAAAGGAACACCGCTCGATGAGCATGGTCGATACATTAATCTCTGGCACCCGTTAGAGCTTACAATTAAAATGGTTATCAAATGGAAACTAAGCCGGAATCCCTATGCCGCCGAAAAACGAGAAGAAAAAAAACATTATAATCCAACTATTATAAAAGACAACTCCTGGCTGACCAGTACTGATGATTGTTTTGTATGGCTCGGCCACGCCAGCTTTTTTATGCGTATTAATGGTTACACACTTCTTACCGATCCTGTTTTAGGAAGGCTATTTTCTAACTGCCGATATACAGAATTGCCTGTCGATAAAAACCAGCTAAAAGGTATCGACTATATTCTTCTTTCTCACGATCATACCGACCATATTGACAAAAGCAGTTTGAGACATCTTGCACAATTTAATCCTGAAACACAATACCTTACCGGCCTAAGCAACGACAAACTGATACAAGAATGTACCAATTCTCAAAACATTCAGGCCGCTGGCTGGTATCAGCAATTTAACACTCCGACAGATATCGAAATTTATTATATGCCTACCAGACATTGGTGTAAACGTAGCCTTTGCGATACGAATAAACGTCTGTGGGGCGCGTTCGTTATCAAAACCAATGATAAAATTATTTACTTCGGCGGCGATAGTGCTTATGATCAACATTATACCGATGCTCAAAAAATATTTGGTCATTTTGATTACTGCATTCTTGGTATAGGTGCTTATATGCCTCGCTGGATGATGGAGGGCAATCACAACTCACCTGACGATGCATTGCAAGCCTTTTTTGATTTAAACGGAACAACGATGATTCCCATGCATTACGGCACCTTCGACCTCTCAGACGAACCCCTCAGTAATCCAATAAAAGTTTTATTAGAATCAGCTCATAATAAAGGAGTTGAATCAAAAATTAAGAATTTAGCATGGGGCGAATGCTTATCAATTTCGTAACGAATAGCTATTAAATAAAGAGGTATACCTTCTGTTTTTTTACAACTAATTAATTATGAATATTTTTCGAACAAATACATAATTATATATCTCACATTTCTTATCTTTGCACACCTAAAAAATAAAAAAGCATTATGTATAAAACAGTTACGATTCGTAGCCGTTCCTCTTATTGGACCAACCGAGAACAACATGAAGAGTTAGAGGTTGATGCTATCGATTTAGCCAAAGAAATAGAAGATAAAACTAATGAATTAGAATCCGAAGGGTGGGATGTTATATCTATTATTCCAATCACTTCAGGAAATGTATCGGGAGGAAGTGGGTATTACTATACGGAAAGTGTTATTATAACTGCCAGAAAATAATAAAAGCAAGAAGAGGAGACTAGCTCTCCTCTTCTTGCTTTTATTCGTAATCTTTTAGCGATTCCATCAATTTTTTTCGTGAAAAAAAGATACGACTTTTTACCGTACCTATATTAAGGTTAAGCTCATCGGCAATCTCTTTGTACTTAAAGCCTGCATGATGTAGTTTAAATGGAATGCGAAATTCGTCGGACAACATCTCTACCTCTTTTGTAATTTCGTTATGCGAATAAGCAGAATTAGGATCGTCCGCTCCGGTCGAAACGTACTGATTAAGATAAAACATTTCGCGAGTATTGTCTTTATTGGCATTTTGCCTTACAGTACGTCTATAATTATTGATGAAAGTATTTTTCATAATCGTAAACGTCCATGCCTTTAGATTATCGTAATAAACAAATTTATCTTGATAAATTAATGCTTTCAAAAAAGTATCCTGAATCAGATCCTTCACTTCTTCCTTGTCTGAAGTAAGACTGCTGGCAAAGCGTTTCAAACTTTCTTCAAGTTTTAACAGATTATGTTGATATTCGTATGTCGTCATTTTTTTCAGTTTTTTATGGTCTTACTCAAATTTACTGAAATGAATACGAATATTTACAATATAACTACCTAAATAATAAGTAATAAAGGCATCAAAATGCAAAATTTTGATGCCTTTATTTTTTTTATTTAAAAGAAAAAAACGTAACTTAAATAGAAAACGTCTTTTTATGAAAAATATGTTTTTTGTGTTTTTCCACTAACACTCCGCTCTTCATTTTTTGCGAACGCACATGAGTCCATCTCTCAATGGTAAAATGAAATTTTCGGATAACGGATCGTTAGTCACCATCTGGTTAAATTTCTCAACAGCAATGGTAGATTTATCGTTGTTATTTTCAAGATCAAAAATCTTACCACTCCATAATACATTATCAGCAAGTAAAATTCCTCCTGATCTGAGTAATTTCATACACATTTTATAATAAGCCGGATATTCCTTCTTATCGCCATCCATAAAAATCAGGTCAAAGGTTTCGTTAAGAGTAGGCGCAAGTTTCAGTGCATCACCAATATGCATTCTTATCTTATTGTCCAGTTTCGCTTTTGCAAAAAATTCACGAGCAATACTTTCTAACTCATCATTAACCTCAAAAGTATGTAGCACCCCGTTTTCAGGCATAGCTAAAGCCATGCAGATAGCAGAATAGCCAGTAAACGTCCCGATTTCAAGTATTCGCGATGAATTAGTTATCTGTACAATAAAACGTAGAAAATTACCCTGAATATGACCTGATAACATACGTGGATTAACCGTCCGCAGATGCGTCGCCCTATATAGTTCGTACAATACAGGTAATTCGGGAGTTGCATGAGCCGAAAGATACTCATCGAGTTCATTTACCGAACAATTAACATAAGAAGGTGTAATTTCAGGCATGAAATATAAGTGTTGAAAGATTTTCAGATACAAGAAGTTCATTGGCAACATCCTGCAAGTCTGAAGCGGTTAATGCTTCAATTTTAGTGTACACTTCTTTAAGTGTATCAATATGTTCATAAAGCAAATGACTTTTGCCGATTGACAGCATTAAACTCTCGTTATTCTCTGCCGAAATTGCCAACTGCCCGATAAGTTGCCGCTTTGCTTTATGTAACTGAATATTTCCCAGTTTAGTTTCCCTTAACTGTTTAAACTCTCTCATTACCAAAGAATTTGCTTTATCCAGATCTTCGCTATCAAGCGCAAAGTAGACACAAAAAATACCGGTGTCGCTGTACGGAGTATATGAAGATTCTATACTGTAAGTTAGCCCATTACGCTCACGTAAAGCTAAATTTAACCTTGAGTTCATTCCCGGTCCTCCCAACAAGTTACTCAACAGAATTAAAGCCAGTCGTCGGGGATTATTGTAATCGTAAGCTGGACAACCTATAATACAATGAGTTTGTATTGTATTATATTTTTCGCTGAGCAAACGAGACGAAGGCAATATTATATTAGTTCTCTTTTTCTTGCGAAGATTTTCAGGGATATTTCCGAAATATTTATCAACAATTTTCACAATACGATCTGGTTTAAGGCTACTTACAGAGCTTACTACAATCTGATCAGTATGATAATTATTGGCAACAAAACGCAAAGCATCTTCACGAGTGTACCTTTTTATTTTTTCAGGAGTACCTAAAATAGATCGTCCCAGCGAATGTCCTCTGAAAATCAGATCCTCAAAATCATCGTATATCTGCTCTCCCGGATTATCACGAGTCGAATTTATCTCGTCAAGAATTACATCTTTTTCTCGTTCTATCTCTTTTTCAGGAAAAGTAGAATGAAAAACAAGATCGCTAAGAAGTTCAAAACTGCGTTCAGAATATGTTTTTAAAAAAGAAGCATGAACAACAGTCTCTTCTTTAGTGGTATACGCATTAAGATCTCCGCCAACATCATCTAATCTGGATAAAATATGATAGGCTTTACGGTGAGTTGTTCCCTTAAAAATAGCATGTTCCAAAAAATGAGCCATACCATGCTCTGATTCTTCTTCGTCGCGAGAACCTGCGTTAATAAAGATACCACAATGAGCGATATTCGACTTTATTTGTTTGTGTATTAATCTAATCCCGTTAGGGAGATGATATGTAAAAAATTCCATTCGTATATTTTGTGATGTAAAAGTAAAAATAATAGCGTTTTTTTGAAGAAAAGATTTGGAGGTTTCGAATAAATCCGTACTTTTGCACCGCAATCACAACAAAGCGGTACCATAGCTCAGTTGGTAGAGCAACGGACTGAAAATCCGTGTGTCCCCGGTTCGATTCCTGGTGGTACCACAAAAAAGGCTTCTCGAAAGAGAAGCCTTTTTTGTTTCTTTTCTCTATTACTTATCTGTATGTTTTTGTTAACATTCTTTTAGAAAACTTTCAATTAATAAAAAACACATTAAAAAGAATATTTGATAGTTTTACATACCATTTAGTATGTATTATTTTAATCATAAATATCTGATTAAATGATATATTATAATGTTTTTTAGTATTTCTAAAATTTAAATTTCAAGATCAGAAATAAAAAATTAATCACTATATACCTTATTATAAATAATATAATTCTATAGTAAATAATCCAGCATACATACTATTTAGTATGTATGTATTTTGATCTGTAAAATTTCAACGATTATTAAAAGTATAATACATTATATATCTAGTATTTATAAGGAGTTTATTCCTCTCATCCTCTTTTGTCCCTCTCCTCTTTCAATTTTAAATTAAAGACAATGAAAGCATTAAAAGTTTGTGCTATTGTCTCAATGTTTTTTTTCTCATCTTGTAGAGAGTGGATAGAATACAGTCCATATGATGTTGATATTCAAAGAGAATATCAGAATAAAGAAAACACCGAGCAAATAGCCAGTAACCTGCTAAAAGAAGGTGATACGCTAAAATTTGCAGTAATCTCTGATTCCCATAATTGGTATGACGAACTGCACGAAGCTGTTAACAGCATTAATAAACAAAAGGATATTCAGTTTGTAATATGCCTGGGAGATATTACCAATTGGGGTAACACACAAGAATTTGAATGGTATTATGATCAGATTAAAAGGCTCAAATACCCTTTAATCACTGCCATAGGAAACCACGATTATCTGGGAAACGGGGAAAAAATATTTACCCGAATGTTCGGCGAAACAAATTATAGCTTTAATGTAAACAGTTATAAATTCATCGTTTTTGATGACATCGTATGGGAACATAATAACCAAAGACCTGATTTTGAATGGCTTGATCAGCAAATGAAAGGTGAAACTCATAATATTCTTCTTTCACATATTCCTTTGTGGTCTAACCAGTTAGAAGGTTCTAACAGCCAGAAATACGACAGCGTTTTACAAAATAATTCGCTCATTCTAGCTTTGCATGGACATGATCATATCAACAAAGACACTATTCGTAATGGCATTCATCATGAATTAATAGGGTCTATGCTCTTACGCAAATACGCAATTATAAGCTTATATGGTAAATCTTATACTATAAAACGAATTAGTTTTTAGATGATTACAATAGTTTTTCTGATCATAGTAATACTGATTCCCGCTGTCGGTTTTGGAGCAGAACCAGTAAGGAATTATCTGATTCCCAAAACAGTACAACTTCAATATGCAGGAGATATGGGTTTAGTATCAATAGGGGCTGGTTATACGTTTATGCAAGATAAGGGGGCTGTTAATTTTATTTATGGTTACCTGCCCGAGTGGGTAAACGGAGTTGAAGTAAACACGATTGCAGTAAAAGGAACTTTTAAGTTATTACCTATTACTATAAATTCTAAATTAACGACTTCGACATATGTCGGAACAGCTGTTTTGCGATGTTTTGCTCACAATACTTATGTTAATTTTCCGAGCTATTTTCCTCATAAATACTATTTTACCAATGCTTTACATGTATCAATTATACTTGGACAAAATTTTAAATTTAAACGTTTAAAAAACTTTAGCGTTTTTACCGAAATTTCAACACTCGATTATTACATGTATTATTACTTAAAGAATAAACACATTGATTTTCAGGATATTTGGAATATCAGTTTCGGGATCTCAGCTAAAATAAGGTAATTCTGAATTTATTTTAAAACAATCAAAAGCCGTTAATTATATGATTAACGGCTTTTGATTTCATTTTGTTTTTCAAAACAGAAGAAAACAAAAAAGCTCAGCAAATGCTGAGCTTTTGTACCTCGGGCGGGACTTGAACCCGCACGGCCGCAATGGCCACAGGATTTTAAGTCCTGCGTGTCTACCAGTTCCACCACCAAGGCAAAATATCTCTGGTATATATTTTTGATATAAAAAATCCCGATTTCTCGGGATGTTAGAGCGGGAAACGGGACTCGGACCCGCGACCCCAACCTTGGCAAGGTTGTGCTCTACCAACTGAGCTATTCCCGCTTATTGTCATCTAACAACATAACTAACTTTGGTTTGCTGTAATGTTGTTTTGTTTTGACGTTGCAAAGGTATATAAAAAACCTAAACCTCCAAATTCTCCTGAATAATTTTTTTCAAAAAAATCGCGGAAATCCGCTACAAACCTGCAATTTTTTTGATTTCATTTAACTTGTTTAACGCTTCAATTGGCGTAAGCGTGTTAATATCAATATTTTTTATTTCATCACGAATCTTTTTAAGAACAGGATCATCCAACTGGAAAAAACTTAGTTGCATTCCTTCTTTTTTAGTTGCAATATCGTTTACCGGCCTCGAAGGTACATTTTCATTGCGATCCGATTCCAATTGACGAAGAATTTCGTCGGCCCGATGTACCACACTTTTAGGCATTCCAGCCATTCGTGCCACATGGATACCAAAACTGTGTTCGCTTCCGCCTGGAACAAGTTTCCTTAGAAAAATAATTTTATTGCCAACTTCTTTTATCGAAATTTTATAGTTGTGAATGCGAGCAAAGCTCTTTTCCATCTCGTTCAGTTCATGATAATGTGTAGCAAACAAGGTTCTGGCTTTAGCCGAAGGATGTTCATGTATATATTCAGCCATTGACCAGGCAATAGAGATGCCATCGTAAGTACTTGTACCTCTGCCAATTTCATCAAGAAGCACTAAACTGCGCGGCGAAAGATTATTTAAAATACTGGCCGATTCGGTCATTTCAACCATAAAAGTCGATTCGCCTGCCGAAATATTATCAGAAGCCCCTACCCTGGTGAAAATTTTATCGACCAAGCCAATTTTAGCCGATTGTGCAGGCACAAAACAGCCAATCTGTGCCATAATTACAATAAGTGCGGTCTGGCGCAATAATGCCGATTTACCAGACATATTAGGCCCTGTAAGAATTATAATCTGCTGATTATGACTATCGAGTTCCAGATCATTGGCAACATATTCCTGATCACGGGGCAGCTGTTTTTCAATTACAGGATGGCGGCCTTGACGAATATCAAGTAAATCAGAATCTTCCAATTCGGACCGCACATAATTATTACTACGCGAAACTTCGGAGAACGAAAGCAACGTATCGAGCCTTCCAATTAATGCAGAATTGAGCTGTAAAGCCGGAATACATTCGCCCAACGATGCAACCATTTCATTAAAAAGTGTCTGCTCAAGTACCTGTATTTTTTCTTCGGCTCCTAATATTTTCTCTTCATACTCTTTCAGTTCAGCCGTGATATAACGTTCGGCATTTACCAGCGTCTGCTTACGAATCCAGTCCTGCGGAACTTTATCTTTGTGTGTATTACGTACTTCTATGTAATAACCAAATACATTATTATAACTAATTTTCAACGAGGGTATTCCGGTCCTTTCACTCTCCCGTTGCTGAACCTGAATAAGAACATCTTTTCCTGAAGTCTGAATATGTCGAAGCTCATCCAACTCAGCCGAAACGCCCGCTGCTATTACATAACCTTTTCCTATTTGAACCGGAGGATCATTATGAATTGTACTGGCAATATGCGCAACAACAGAAGGAAGCGGATTAATTTGTTCAGCCAGACGTTTAAGCGCAGGAATACCCGAATTCATGCATGTTTCGCGAACAGGGAGCAAAGCAGCCAACGCAATCTTAAGCTGAAGGACTTCGCGTGGATTGATTCTTGCAAATGATATTTTGGAAACCATACGTTCTAAATCTCCAATCTGGCGAAATTGCTCAGCTATAGTGTCTCCAACTTCATGATTATTGAGCAGATACTGAACTATATCCAACCGTTCGTTAATCGGCGCAATATCTTTTAAAGGTAAAGCCAGCCAGCGTCGAAGTGTTCTCCCACCCATCGGTGTAAGTGTTCGATCGATAACATCCGACAAAGTCCGGGCGCCTTCGTTAGGTGAATGAAAAAGTTCGAGATTACGAACCGTAAATTTATCAAGCCATACGTAATGATCTTCTTCTATCCGCGAAAGCGTTGCAATATGCGATAAACAGGTATGACTTGTCATTTCGAGATACTGAAGTACAGCTCCAGCCGAAATAATAGACAATTCCATATTGCTGATTCCAAACCCTTTCAATGTTGTTGTCTGAAAATGTTTTAGCAAACGATCTTCAGCAGTTTCGCGGGTAAAAATCCAATCATCAAGTTTATACGTATAAAAACGTGTTCCAAAAGCCTCAGTAAACTCGTTTGCTTTCGATTTTTCAAAAATAACTTCTTTAGGTTGAAAGCTATTAAGCAGTTTGTCAATGTATTCCAGAGAACCTTCGGCGGTGAGAAATTCGCCAGTCGAAAGATCGAGAAAAGAGACGCCAGCCACCGATTTACCGAAATGAACACTGGCCAGAAAATGATTTTCTTTATTTTCGAGCACATTATCGCTCAGCGCAACACCAGGCGTAACCAGCTCTGTAATACCTCGTTTTACAACCTTTTTAGTCTGAGATGGCAATTCGAGCTGTTCACAAATGGCAACGCGCTGCCCTGCTCGCACTAATCGGGGTAAATACGTATCAAGCGCATGATAAGGAAAGCCTGCCAGTTCAATAAACTGAGCCGAACCATTAGCTCTACGTGTAAGTGTAATTCCAAGTATTTCAGACGCCTGAATAGCATCTTCGCCAAAAGTTTCGTAAAAATCGCCCACCCTGAACAACAGAATTGCATCCGGATGTTTGCTTTTAATACTGATATACTGCTTCATCAAGGGCGTTTCGACCATGGCTGTTTATGTTTATAAAGTCTGGCTAAATTACATATTGCCCTTCGATTTGGCGTTAATTTTGCGCCATGAGATGTTAACAAGTTATTTACAATGCCACACAACAAAAGAAAAAAGATATTATTTTTAATGCTTTATCATATAAAAAATACCCCATGAATTTGAATTTCAAAACCAACATTTTCAGTTGCTTCATTTCATCGCTGATTTTCGTCGGATGCGGAAATCGCTTACTCGAAAAAGGTTCCGTAGTGCAAAAAAATTATACGGACACTATTCATTTTGACCGAAAACTTAACTGGATCACATTTCCAATAACTCTTAATGAAGTTCCAACAATCGTTATTTTCGATACCGGTGCCGGAATTTCAATCTTTAAGAATGATACAACTTCTGGCCAAAAGAACAACATGAATGTTGAAGATGCGCATGGAAAAAAGAAAAATCTGGAACTTGAAACGAAAAGCGATATTCGAATCGGAAAAATAAATTATAAGAATACATCGCTAGCCCGTACCGAGTTTATTACTAAACTCAACTGCATGTGTAGCGGTATCTTAGGAAACACCGTTTTACGAAAAAGCAACTGGCAGACAGACCTTAAGGCAAAGACACTCATACTTACGGATGGAGTAATCGACACAACGAACTCAACAGAATTACCGCTACACTATTTATTTGGAAATCGGATATTTACTGATATTTCGATAAACAGAATTACAATAAAAAACTGTATGCTGGACTGGGGTGGAAGTTTTGAAATTGAGTTACCCCTCAGCTTTTACGACAAATTATATACAACGGCAAAACCTCAAAATCAATATCATAAAATACAGACATCGTCTGGTTTATATGGAAAAGCACTACCTGATACTTCGTTACGTGTTTTAGGTAAAATTCGTTTTTACAATTACGACATTGACAGCGTTGTTATTGCTTTTGGAAAACAAAAAGAATGCCGTATTGGTACAAAATTTCTGGAACGTTTAAAAACAATGAGTGTTGATAATAGAAAACATAAATTATACCTTTCTAAAAAAATCCTGCCGCGCCAGTCTATTTATCGCGATTTACCTTTTTCGGTCGATCTTGACAGTAGTAAATTTATTGTTGAAAATATTGTAATAGAAGACAGTGCGCAAGTAAAATTAAAATTGGGCGACGAGATTTTACTTCTTAATAATAAAAAAGCTTCTGATTTTTTGGATTACTGCGAGTTTTTCAACTGGATGATGAAAATGGAAGCTATTACGTCTTTCCGTAAAAATTAAAAGCCGACTGAAATTTTCAGTCGGCTTTTAAAAGAGGGCTTTGAATCAATAATAATTAAAAATTTCCTCAATCATCATCTTGTATTTTCTCTTTCTTTCATAAAAACGTAGTATCTGAACTTTAGGGTTTATTTATTACAATGATAAGCACAACAAAATTTCTTGGCAACAGCAATTTATTAAACGATAGAAAAATACGGATGAACGCCTGCATCTATTTATTTAACGCTATTTCCTTATAATCCCCAAAAAAGAGAGAGAGTATGTCTCACGACATACTCTCTCTGTCAGCCTAGATAAATGAAAGAACAGAAAGATAAAACGATTAATCAATTGCAGTATAAGCAGTTTCGCCGTGCATTGATTCGTCAAGACCAATAGCTTCAGCTTTATCTGCAACTCTTATTCCTACTGTCTTCTCAACAATTTTAAAGAGAATAAAGGTTCCTACACCTGAGTAAACAATAGTTGCAAGAACAGAAATTAACTGAATTAAGAATTGTTTTGGATTGCCATAAAATGCCCCACTATAAGCGGACTGAACAGCAGGTGTTGCTAATAAGCCGGTTGCAAGCGCACCGATAATACCACCAATACCGTGTACACCAAAAGCATCAAGAGAATCGTCGTATCCAAGTTTAGATTTTACGTATGCAACCATAATAAAACATACAATTGAAACGACAACACCAATAATTAAAGCTCCGGTAACACCAACAAAACCAGCAGCAGGAGTTATGGCAACCAAACCAGCTACAGCACCGGTGCTTATACCAACCACTGTCGTTTTTTTGCCAATAATCCAATCTAATAAAGCCCAAACAAATGCAGCAGTTGCAGTTGCAAGATGAGTTGCAAGGAATGCACTAACGGCTAAACCATCAGCAGCCAAACCACTACCGGCATTGAATCCAAACCAGCCAAACCAGAGTAAAGCAGCCCCAATGGCAACAAAAGGAATGTTATGAGGAGGAATTGCATGATTTACATAATCGCGACGTTTGCCCAGCATCAAAGCAGTAACCAAGGCTGCTATACCAGCATTAATATGCACAACTGTACCTCCGGCAAAATCGAGAGTTCCTAATTTGAATAACCAACCATCAGCCGACCAAACCCAGTGTGCAATAGGATTGTAGATAAATAAAGCCCAAAGAATGGTAAAGAACAAGAAACCTTTGAATTTAATACGTTCGGCAAAAGCACCAATGATAAGAGCAGGAGTAATAACCGCAAACATACATTGGAAAAGAACAAACAAAAGGTGAGGGATACGTTCGGTTGCCTGTGAGATGTAGTACGGACTTACATCGTTAATACTGATACCTTTAAGAAAAGCCCAGTCAAAACCACCAATAAAAGGAGCCAGTGCTCCTTTAGAGCTTCCAAATGCAAGACTATAACCAACAACAACCCATTCAATACTGATTACGGCTGTAATAATAAAGCACTGCATCAAAACACTTAATATGTTTTTACGACGAACAAGACCTCCATAAAACAAGGCCAAACCGGGAATTGTCATTAACATTACAAGAGCAGAAGCCACAATAAGCCAAGCAGTGTTGCCTGCACTAATAACAGGCGTTGGGGCAGGTGCAGCAGCTGTCTGAGCACCAGCAGGCAAAATACATAATGTAAATAGTGCCGATATTGCGATCAAAAATTTTTTCATCTGTTTAAATTTCATAAGTAAAACCATAAACAATAACTTCATTATTCCTTGATGTATAAGGCTTCAGGGCCAGATTCGCCGGTACGGATACGGTAGGTCGATTCGATATCGGAAACAAAGATTTTTCCATCACCCATTTCGCCCGTACGTGCGGCATTCATAATTGCATTAATAGTTCTTTCAAGATTCTGGTCTCGTACCACTATCGACAACATTCTGCGCTGTATATAGCTCGACTGAAATACTTGTCCACGAACAAGTAAATCTTCTTTCGATTTTCCAACTCCGGTAATATCCCAATAAGAGAACCATTCGATACCGGCATCGTACAAAGCCTGTTTTACTTCGTCAAACTTTGCTTTTCGGATTACTGCTTCAATCTTTTTCATGACAAATAATATTTTTAGTAGAGGTTTTTTACTTTAAAACGTGAAACCGAATACCAGATAAACATCTTCCTGTTGTGGATTAACGCCAAAGGTGGCCTTAACAGGCAACGTAAAACTATCGGTGATTTTTAGATCCTTAGAGGCAGATACACCAACATTTACTATTCCAAAACCAGTTGCTTTTCCATAACTATCTCCGTAATATCCATCAGAAGGTGTCATGCCTACAAAAGCTGTAAATTTTGGAAACGTATAAGCAAACTCTAAATAGGTTGAATAGGCCTGCTTTGAAGGATCCTGAGCACCAATACTTTTATCAAATTTTTTGTCGGCACCAAAAAACATGGTATTCAGACTTATGCTAAGAGGTAAATCTGTCGTTCCTGCCCAAGAAACACTTCCTTCTAATATGTGATCCGTTTCTTTATTCTTATAATCGAAATAACGATTCTTAAAATTCCAGTTGTAATCGGTTAATCCCAGTTTAAAACTGCCAATGGTATAAGTGGCATAAATATCTGCTTCTTTGTAATTACCCGAAAAATCAGAAGAACCCCACACTCCAAGCTCAAATCCACCATTTACCAATGCAAGAGTTGGCTGAAAATTAGGCGTATTGGTAGATTTCACACCACGCCACACGTAACTACTAACCAAGTCGGCTGTTACTTTAACTGTTGGGCCACCCGATGTCTGGGCTGACATTTTTGGCATAAATCCGAATACTGCGACCATCGTCAGTAATCCGGCAGCTACAAACGCATTTTTCATAAAAATGATTTTAATTTAACATACACCCGTTTTAAACAGGGACTAATCTTGTAATTTTTAATTTTTAAACGAAGACACCCTTTTTTTAAACATCAACATGACAAAAATATTACTATTTTTTATAGAAAAAAATTTTTCACAAACATTTTTCATCAAAAAAATAACAATATGATACTAATTGGTGCATTTTTAATACAATTCATAACAATAGACATGATTTATTTGATTTTTTAAAACACAAATGAAAATTTAAACCACATATTAAAATTGATGGCATTTAATTTTCTATAAAACCTAAAGAGCAGGAAGAATTTCTAAAAAACAGGAAGAGAGAATATATAACAAATGAAAAAAGAAAAAGGCTCGGAAATTCCGAGCCTTTTTCTTAACTATTAAAGGAATATTATATGAACATTTTCTTTTTATGCTTTCTGCGCAATATTTGCAAGTGAAAGATTAATAGATTCCAGTAAAGAAAATCCGGAGAGATATTCATCAACCGCTTTAGCAGCTTCCCTACCATCTGCAATACAACGAACAACCAACGATTGTCCTGTCCGCATATCCCCTGCCGAAAATACTTTCTTGACGCTAGTTTGATACGTTTTTGCTTTAACATTTCCACGTTCATCAAGTTCAACGCCAAGCTGTTCAATCAAGCCTTGTTTCTGGGGATGCAGAAAGCCCATAGCAAGAAATACATATTCGCATGGAATTTCTCGTTCTGACCCTGCAACTTCATGGAATGAAGGACGTTTACCTGGTGCCGGAGCATCCCATTCAACATCAACAACTTTTATTGCTTTCAAATTTCCTTTACCGTCTCCGATAAATTCTTTGGTATTGATTGACCAAAAACGATTACAACCTTCATCATGCGAAGATGATGTTTTAAGCGTCAATGGCCATTGAGGCCAAGGATTAGATTCCTCTCTTTCAACCGGAGGTTTTGGCATTAATTCAATTTGAGTTACTGAATTTGCTTTCAAACGATTAGAAGTTCCGACACAATCGGAACCGGTATCGCCACCACCAATTACCACAACATTTTTACCAACCGGATTAATTTCTTCTCCCGCTTCAATTTTATAGCCAGCTACTCGCTTATTACTTTGCTTAAGATATTCCATTGCAAAATAAACACCTTTAAGTTCACGTCCGGGTACCGGAAGATCGCGAGGTATTGTGCTTCCACCTGTTAAAACAACAGCATCAAAATCTTTAAGAAGTTGATCTCCTTTAATGTCAACCCCAACATTTGTACTGGTTTTGAATACAATACCTTCTTCTTCCATTACAGCAATACGACGATCGATCACCCATTTTTCGAGTTTAAAATCAGGTATACCATAACGAAGTAAACCGCCAGCCTTGTCATCGCGTTCAAAAACAGTAACGGAATGTCCGGCCTTATTCAACTGCGATGCTGCAGCCAAACCTGAAGGTCCTGAACCAATTACGGCTACTTTTTTGCCTGTACGCTGAAGTGGCATATTGGGTTTTACAATGCCCAGTTCAAATGCCATTTCAATAATATTACGCTCATTGAAATGAATAGTAATAGGCTCTCCTTCAAGATTAACCACGCATGACTGTTCGCAAGGTGCTGGGCAAATACGACCGGTAAATTCAGGAAAATTATTGGTTGAATCTAATACCTGATAAGCTTGTTTCCAGTTTTTACGATAAATAGCATCGTTAAAATCAGGAATAAAATTTCCAAGGGGACATCCGTGATGGCAGAACGGCACTCCGCAATCCATACACCGGGCGGCCTGTTCATTTTTTTTGCGGTCCGACATCTCGATGTAGATTTCTTTCCAATCGTTGATGCGCTCCTTGGGATCGCGTTGTGCAGGGGTTTCCCGCTTATATTCCAAAAAACCTGTTGGCTTTCCCATTTTATTATGTATAAATAATTCTAATTAATTTGTTTTTTACAGGTAACACCATAGTGGTGCTACCTGATATAAAAGTATTATTCCTTAATCTTAGCAAGAGCGGCTTTATATTCTCGAGGCATAACCTTTACAAAAGAATATAATGAATTTGTCCAATCGTTAAGGATACGTTCTGCAACTTCACTCTTTGTGAAATTGTAGTGATTGGTAATCAGCTTCTTCATCTCTACGATATCCTGAAGATCAAGTTCTTCAAAATCAACAAGCTCTTTATTGCAAAGTTTTCCGAATACTTTATTCTGATCGTAAACATAGGCAACACCTCCACTCATTCCTGCTGCAAAATTGCGTCCTGTAGGTCCAAGTATTACCGCAATACCACCGGTCATATATTCGCAACCATGATCGCCAATACCTTCTACAACAGCTTTTGCACCTGAGTTACGTACGCAAAAACGTTCACCGGCCATACCTCTGATATAAGCTTCACCCGAAGTTGCTCCGTAAAATGCAACGTTACCAATAATGATATTCTCATTCGCAACAATTTTAGCGTTACGATCAGGATAAACAATCAATTGAGCTCCAGATAAACCTTTGCCAAAATAGTCATTAGCCTCACCTTCAAGCTCTAAGCACAATCCCTTAGCGGAAAATCCTCCAAAACTTTGACCGGCTGAGCCTCGAAAATGAAAATGAATTGTGTTTTCTGGTAAACCTTCGTCTTTGTATTTTTTCGAAATCTGATTCGAAAGCATTGCGCCAACAGTACGATCTACATTACAAATTGGGAACGATGCTTTTACCTGTTTTTTATCTTCAAGTGCCGGCTTAGCTGCCTCAATTAACTTGCGATCGAGTACCGTTTCGATACCATGCTGCTGTTCAATTTGTTTGTATAAACCAATTGACGCATCGGCTGGTTGTTTATATAAAATAGGACTAAGGTCGAGCGTTTTAACCTTCCAGTTACTGGTATTTTCGCGCACTTTAAGGCAATCTACCTGACCAACCATTTCATTGATGGTTCTGAAACCAAGCTGAGCCATATATTCACGAAGTTCCTGAGCAAGGAACGTAAAGAAATTAACCAGATATTCTGGTTTTCCAGAAAAACGTTGGCGAAGCTCTTTGCGTTGTGTAGCAACACCTACAGGACAGGTATTTTGATGACATTTACGCATCATAATACAACCTTCAACAACAAGTGCTGCAGTAGCAATACCCCATTCTTCGGCTCCAAGCAAAGTTGCAATAGCGAGATCGCGACCTGTACGTAACTGACCATCAGTCTGTACAATTATTCGGCTACGAAGATTATTTTTTACCAATGTTTGGTGAGATTCAGCCAAACCAAGTTCCCATGGAATACCTGCATGATGAACCGATGAAATTGGCGAAGCACCTGTACCCCCGTCATGGCCGGCAATCAGCACAACATCGGCATGCGTTTTTGCAACACCTGCTGCAACAGTTCCTACACCTACTGCGGATACTAACTTAACACTGATGCGAGCCTCTGGATTAGCATTTTTTAAATCAAAAATAAGCTGAGCTAAATCTTCGATTGAATAAATATCATGGTGAGGAGGAGGCGAGATAAGCGCTACACCAGGAGTTGAATGGCGAACTCGTCCAATCCATTCATCAACCTTTGGTCCTGGTAGCTGACCACCTTCACCCGGTTTTGCACCCTGAGCCATTTTAATCTGAAGCTCGTCGGCATTAGCTAAATAATAACTGGTAACACCAAAACGACCTGATGCAACCTGCTTAATAGCAGAACGTTCCCAGTCTCCATTTGGTTTACGCTCGAAACGAATAGGATCTTCTCCACCTTCGCCACTGTTACTTTTACCACCAATACGATTCATGGCAATAGCCATGGTTGTATGAGCTTCGTGGGAAATAGATCCGAACGACATTGCACCGGTCGCAAAACGTTTGAAGATTGATTCGATTGGTTCGACTTCTTCAATTGGAACAGATTTGCGTTTTGAAAAATCAAATTCGAGCAAACCACGTAATGTTATCGGGTGTTTTGACTGATCGTTAATCTTTTCTGCATATTCTTTATAAGTAGCAAAATCATTACGACGTGTAGCCTGCTGGAGAAGTGTAATAGTTTCCGGATTGAACAAATGTTCTTCACCACGACGTTTCCATTGATACATTCCTCCTGTTTCTAACGGACGTTTTTCATTCGTCAGTTCATTGTATGCAAGCTTGTGACGTACCGTGATTTCAAGTGCAATACCATCAAAATCAAGACCACCTATACGAGAAACTGTTCCTTTGAAACACTTATCTATTACCTTTTTGCCAATACCTAATGCTTCAAAAATCTGAGCTCCATGATACGATTGGAGTGTCGAAATACCCATTTTTGAGAAAATCTTCAACAATCCACCGCCAACAGCTTTTATGTAATGTTTCTTTGCTTCTTCATCCGACATCCCTTCTGGCAGAAGTTTCATGTCTCGCAAAGTAGAAATCGATTCAAATACCATATACGGGTTAACAGCGTTACCACCGTAACCAATAATAGTTGCATAATGATGTGTTTCACGAACATCTCCGGCTTCAACCACAATTCCTACCCGTACACGTAAACCGTTTTTAATGAGGTGATGGTGAATAGCTCCGGTTGCCAGTAACGAAGGAATTGGAGCATAGTCTTTACTGATAGCTCTATCGGAAATAAGAATAACGTTTACGCCTTCGTCTATAATTGCAGAATCGGCTTCTTCGCACATCTTATCAATAGCTTCTTCCAGACGACCAGCAGCACCATCAGCTTTAAAGACAGCATTAAGAGTCTTACAACGAAAATCCGAGTGATTAATATTGCGGATTTTTTCAAGTTCTTCGTTGGTAAGTACCGGCTGTTTCATGGTAATGTTACGTGCATGAACAGGAGTTTGCGAAAGAATATTGAAGGTACGACCAACACTCGAATTCAACGACATAACCAAACGTTCACGAATTGGATCGATTGGAGGATTACTTACTTGAGCAAATAACTGTTTGAAGTAATTCGAAAGATGTTGACTTTGTTCCGAAAGGCAAGCCAATGGCACATCGGCTCCCATTGAACCAACAGGCTCTTTCCCTTCGGTGATCATAGGTCCGAGGATTGATTTAAAATCTTCGAACGTAAAACCATACGCTTGTTGACGCAAATAAAGCGTTTTAGGATCTTCGCTATAAGTCAGACGATCAGGTTTTGGCAACGAGCTAACCGGACATTCGTTTACTTCAACCCAAGTGCGATATGGTTTCTGAGTACAAATTGTACGTTTAAGTTCTTCGTCCGAAATGATACGTCCCTGTTCCAAGTCAGCAATAAACATACGACCGGGTTGCAAACGACCTTTCGTTACAATTTTCGACTGATCGACCGTTAAAGCTCCTGCTTCAGAAGACATTATAATCAAACCATCGTCCGTAACACAATAACGCGAAGGACGAAGTCCGTTACGATCGAGTGTTGCACCAATTACCCGACCATCGGTAAAACATACAGAAGCAGGGCCGTCCCATGGCTCCATAATTCCTGCATGATATTCATAAAAAGCTTTTTTATAATCAGGCATTTGTGAATTTTCCTGATGTGCTTCAGGAATCAGCATCATGAGCACATGCGGAAGCGAGCGTCCGGCATGTACCAGCATTTCGATCATATTATCGAGGTTTGCCGAATCAGAAAACGATTCATCGCAAACAGGAGTAAGCATTCTGATTTCTTCGCGCGTAAAAAGCGAAGATTCGAAAATTGTTTCGTGAGATTTTGTCCAGTTTACATTCCCCCGAATTGTATTAATCTCGCCGTTATGAGCAATAAAACGGAATGGCTGTGCCAGTTTCCATTTTGGGAAAGTATTGGTTGAAAAACGAGAATGGATCATGGCAAGACCAGATTCAACCCGTTTGTCTGTCAATTCAGGAAAATAAGAACGAACCTGCCATGTTGTAAACTGACCTTTGTAGCCAATTACACGATGAGAGAACGTTACAAAATAAAAATCGCCTTTATCTTCGGTAATCGTTTTACAGATTAAGTGCGATGAATAATTACGCAACACGAAAAGCTTCCGTTCAAGTGTGTCAGGATCAAGGTCTTCTTTATGCTTTACAAAAACCTGTTCCAAGTGAGGTTCCTCTGTAAGCGAACTAGCCCCAATACCTTCGCGGTTTGTCGGGATTTCGCGGTAACCCAGTAATTGAAACCCAAGTTCGTCGATACAACGATAAAGCATTGTTCGGCAAAACTCTCTTTCTTTCTCACCTGCAGGAAAATAAACCATTCCTACACCATACTTTCCATATTCAGGAAGTTCGAAACCGAGTTTTTTACACTCTTCTGCAAAAAACTTGTGAGGGATTTGAATCAAAACCCCGGCGCCATCGCCCGAAGCGGGATCGTAACCGGTACCGCCACGGTGTTCCATGTTTTCGAGCATGTCGAGCGCATTCTCGACGATCTTGTGCGACTTTTGATTTTTCAGACTTGCAATGAAACCGATACCGCACGAATCATGCTCCATCGATGGCACATACAAAGACTGTTCTCCTTGTTCTTTCATACCTTTAACAACAGTTGGATGAATGCATATATAACTTATGAACTAATACTGTTTAATGCTGTTTTGAAAACAGCGAAAGTCCGATTAATGATTCCGAAACATTTGCCTTTTGCTCGGAGTCATTAACCGGACTCTGAATATTGCAATGTTTCAGATTAAATGAGCGTAATCTTACGTTTTCGACATTCTTTAATCATATCTTCGGGCCAAATACTAGCTTGAATTTCACCAATATGAGCTTTTCGAAGATAGAACATCGATAAACGTGACTGCCCAATACCTCCACCTATGGAGTAAGGTAATTCACCTTTCAATAATCGTTTATGGAATGTAAGGTCTTTACGATCTTCGCATCCACGTTCTTTAAGCTGGAATTCCAATGCTTTTTCGTCTACGCGAATTCCCATAGACGAAACTTCGTGAGCTAATTGTAATACAGGATTCCAAAATACAATATCTCCGTTTAATCCTTTATAATTTTTCTCAGAAATTGAACTCCAGTCATCATAATCAGGAGCGCGACCATCATGAGGTTGGCCATCACTTAATGAACCTCCTATACCTATAATAAAAATTGCGCCATATTTTTCGGCCGCTTTCTTTTCGCGTTCCTTTACCGGTAAACCGGGATACATCTGAAGTAAATCTTCAGCCTGTATAAACGTTATCTCTTCTGGCAATACCGGCTCTATTTCCGGAAAATTTTCATAGATAACGTATTCTGTTCTTTTTAATGCTTCGTATATCTTTCTTACAATGTCTTTCAGAAAAGAAAGATTTCGATCTTCTTTTCTCATAGAACGTTCCCAATCCCACTGATCGACATACAAAGAATGTAAATTATCAAGCTCTTCATCAGGACGGATAGCATTCATATCGGTATATAACCCATAGCCGGGTTTAATAGCATAATCGGCTAATGCCAAACGTTTCCATTTTGCCAAAGAGTGAACGACTTCAGCTCGCTGTTCACCCATATCTTTTATAGGAAAAGCAACCGGGCGTTCAGTTCCATTAAGATCGTCGTTTATTCCTGTGCCCTTTAAAACAAAGAGAGGTGCTGTAACCCGACGTAAGCGTAACTCGGCAGACAAGTTTAATTCAAAAAAATCCTTTAATAATTTAATGGCTTTTTCTGTTTTATCTAAATTAAGCAGAGGTGTGTAACCGCCTGGTACTTCTATAACTTTTGACATAGTTTGGAAATGGCTAATATTTTATCTGTTCTGAGAAAATTTATATTGCCTTACAAATTATTTGATTTTTGTCAATTTGAATTAACAATATAAATTTTCCAATCGCAAATATTGGAAAAAACAAAGAAAAAACCAAACAATTACTTTCAAAAAACAACAAAACAGCCCTTATTTATAACAACATAAAAGAATACTGTTTGAATTTTAAACATCTTATTTTTTAGGGGTGTCTAATAATTATTACTAGTGTTTCACAAAACAAAGGCACTAAAAATCAGTATATATTTTTCTAAAAATGTATTTTTAAGAATAATTTATATGAAAATCGTCATGTCTCTACTCTTTTTACTCTGTTTTTAGTGATACCTGATAATGTTCATTAAAACATATAAGCGAATGATTTTTCTCTGATTTTTTATTTTTAGCCGTCCCTATTTCAATCATTTTAGTACATGGTAGTTTGACGAATGAAAAATCGGGGCTAATTTTGCGTTCAGTTCTAATTAATAATCGTAATTATGTCTCAGGGCAATTCGCGTTATATGCAACGTGGCGTTTCGGCCGCAAAAGAGGATGTTCATGCCGCTATCAAAAACATCGATAAGGGACTTTATCCTAAGGCTTTTTGCAAAATAATGCCCGATATTCTGGGAAACGACCCAACTTATTGCAACATTATGCATGCCGATGGCGCCGGAACCAAATCTTCTCTTGCTTATCTATACTGGCGCGAAACGGGTGATATTTCGGTTTGGAAAGGTATTGCCCAGGATGCTATCGTAATGAATCTGGACGATTTACTTTGCGTTGGAGCAACCGGTCCGATATTACTTTCATCAACTATTGGCCGAAATAAAAATCTTGTTCCTGGTTCCGTAATTTCTGCTATTATTAACGGTACTGATGAATTATTAGCGGAGTTACGTTCGCAAGGCATCGAAATTTATGCAACAGGAGGCGAAACGGCTGATGTCGGAGACTTGGTCCGGACTATTATTGTCGATTCGACTGTTACCTGCCGTATGCCACGTACAAATGTCATTGACAACGCTAATATTGCGCCTGGAGACGTTATCGTTGGCCTTTCATCTTATGGTCAAGCCACTTACGAAAATTCATATAATGGAGGTACCGGTAGTAACGGACTTACATCTGCTCGTCATGACGTTTTTGCCCATTATTTGGCCGAAAAATATACCGAAAGTTTCGATCCTACGGTTCCTGCAGACTTAATTTATTCAGGATCGTATAAACTTACCGATATTATTGAAAATCTGGGCATTGATGCAGGAAAGCTAGTGCTCTCTCCTACCCGTACCTATGCTCCGGTAGTGCTCAAAGTATTAGAAAAATTAAGATCGAACATTCATGGAATGGTTCATTGTTCGGGGGGGGCTCAAACTAAAATCTTACATTTTATTGATAAACTGCACGTTGTAAAGGATAACTTTTTTGATGTACCTCCTTTATTCGAAATAATTCAGCACGAATCAGGTACAGACTGGAAAGAAATGTATCAGGTTTTTAATATGGGTCATCGATTTGAATTCTATTTGCCTGAAGAATTTGCCAATTCTGTTATCGAAATAGCGGCCTCGTTTGGTATTGAAGGTAAAATTGTTGGGCGTTGTCTCGCCGCAGAGTCAAAAGAACTGACTTTAAAAACACCTTTCGGAGAGTTTAGTTATTAATTATCTAATTATAAGAAATATACTTAAAAGGGATGTTTCTCTGATATAGAGAAACATCCCTTTTAAGTATTCCGGTCTAATCAATTCTGGTTACATAACCGCAGAAATTACATATAGCTTTTAATAGTTTGCCAATATTGGAGAACCAAGCTACTCGCAAATATTGGCTCTCTCTTTTTACAAAAAAATATCGACTTCATTCGAATATTTCTGCTTTCTCTGAATATTCGCTAACTTTGCACGCCAATAATTTAGGGGTAGAAGAATATGAGCGAAAATATGATTATTTCACGCCTTCAGGGCGTAAACCTGCGTTTTGAGGAAGTTGGACAACAATTAACCGACCCTGAGATAATTGCAGATGTAAAGCGCTTTGTGAAGCTTAATAAGGAATACAAAGATCTGGAACCCGTTGTTAAAGCCTACAACGAATATTCCCTTCTATTACAAAATGAAGAAAGTGCCCGCGATATACTTCAGAATGAAAAAGATGAAGAAATGCGCGAAATGGCAAAAATGGAATTAGATGAAATTGAAGCAAAGCTTCCAAAACTGGAAGAAAATATCAAATTATTGCTGCTTCCTTCAGACCCCGAAGATTCTAAAAATGCTATTGTTGAAATACGCGCCGGAACAGGAGGTGACGAAGCTGCTCTGTTTGCAGGAGACTTATTCAGAATGTACACCCGCTATTGCGAAAACCGTGGTTGGAAAACCGAAGTTACCAGTTTTGCCGAAGGTACAGCCGGAGGTTATAAAGAAGTGGTAATGAACGTAAAAGGAGATGGAGTGTACGGTGTGTTAAAATTTGAATCTGGAGTTCACCGCGTGCAACGTGTACCAAAAACCGAAACACAAGGACGTGTTCATACGTCAGCGGCGACCGTTGCCGTTTTACCCGAAGCCGAAGAATTTGATATTGAACTGAATATGAACGATATCCGAAAAGATACTTTCTGCTCTTCAGGACCTGGAGGTCAATCGGTTAACACAACTTATTCGGCTATTCGTCTTACCCACATTCCAACCGGAATTGTTGTTCAATGTCAGGATGAAAAATCGCAGCTCAAAAATTTCGACAAAGCTTTAATCGAGCTTCGAAGCCGTATTTATAACATGGAATATCAGAAATATCTGGACAATATTGCCTCAAAACGTAAAACAATGGTTTCGACAGGCGACCGTTCGGCAAAAATTCGTACCTATAATTTTCCACAGAGTCGAGTCACCGATCACCGTATCAATCTTACACTCTATAATTTAGATGCAGCATTGAATGGCGAAATTCAACAATTAATTGATGAGTTACAGGTTGCCGAAAATGCAGAACGCCTGAAAGAAAGCGGATTATAACAAACAATATTGCACACCTTTATATAATATTGCAAATGACTTACAACGAACTTTTTGAACAGATTAAAATAAAAAAAAGCTTTCTGTGTGTTGGTTTGGATACCGATCCTTTACTTCTCCCCGAAGATCTAAAAGAAGATTCGGATGGTGTGTTTAAATTCAATAAACAAATCATTGATGCAACAGCTAAATATACAGTAGCTTATAAACCAAATCTTGCCTTTTACGAACCCAATGGAGCCAAAGGCTGGATTGCGCTCGAGCAAACTGTCAAATATATAAAGAGTAACTATCCATCAATTTTTATTATAGCTGATGCTAAGCGTGGCGATATTGGCAACACTTCAAAAATGTACGCCCGAGCATTGCTTAGCGAACTACCTTTTGACTCGGTTACCGTTGCTCCGTATATGGGCGAGGATTCGGTTACTCCATTTTTGTCGTACGAAGGTAAATGGGTTACTTTGCTGGCGCTTACATCGAATAAAGGTGCTGATGATTTTCAATTTACCCGCGATGCAGAAACCGGCGAATTCCTTTTTGAAAAAGTATTACGCCGCTCGCAAAAATGGGCAGGGCCAGATCGTATGATGTATGTTGCCGGAGCTACTCGTGCCGAAATGCTGACAGATATCCGTAAAATAGTTCCTGATCACTTTCTTTTGGTTCCAGGAGTTGGTGCTCAGGGAGGTAGCCTCTCTGAAGTAGCTCGCTACGGAATGAATGATCATTGTGGGCTTTTAGTAAACTCGTCGCGTGGTATTATTTTTGCATCAAAAGGAAGTGATTTTGCAGAAATAGCAAGTTTAAAAGCAGCCGAAATGCAAAAAGAAATGGCTGATTTACTGAAAGAAAAAGGAATTTGCTAAGTCGGGTAGAGAACTATTTCCCCCGACTTAAAATAATTCTCAAAAATTCTTCTTTTTTGCGCTGTGCAATCTCAACTCTCGCATTATCAACCATAACGAGGTAGCCACCATTTGTGTTAACGATTTGTTTTACATGATCTAAATTAACCAAGTGAGATTTATGAACACGGTAAAATGTATCAGAAGGCAATATTTCTGAATAAATTTTCAATGTTCGGGCTACAAATAGTTTTTCGCCAGAAATCAGATAAATATAAGTATAGTTTCCATTCGATTCACAACGCAGGATATCATTAACCTTCACAAAACGAATACCTTCTGAAGTTGGCAAGGCCACTTTTTCAAAATTGTCTCGACTTTTCAACAATAATTTTACCTGTTTTTCAATATCCTGAATCCGGATTTGTTCATTTAAGCGAGCAACCGATAAAATTAATTCTTCGGGATTTATTGGCTTAAGTAAATAATCCAATGCACTATATCTAAATGCCTTAACTGCATATTGATCGTACGATGTTGTAAATATAAGTTTAAAATTAATTTCGGGTAAACGTTCCAATAAATCAAAACCAGTACCATCTTTCATCTGAATATCCAGAAAAACGACCTCTGGCTGCATCTTCCGAATAAGATATTCGCCTTCTTCCACCCCTGTTGCAATTCCAATAACTTCAATTTGAGGACAATATTTCGAAAGCATCAGATTAAGACTTTTTGCACTAGGCTCCTCGTCGTCGATGATAACAGATTTTAACATATCAAGTTTTATAAAAAGTAAATATAACTAATTGATTTTAATCTATTTCATTAAAAGGGATGAGCAAGTCTACCCGAGTTCCCAGCGCTTCCCCATTTTCTCCTTTTATATCAATATATTGAATATCGATATTTATATTATGTTGTTGTTTAAGCAGTTTTAGTCGATCAGAGGTAAGCTGCATTCCCATTGATTTATATCCAGGAATATGTTGCTTTAATTTTGCCGATTTTTCACGACCAACACCGTTATCTATAATGCAACAACTTAGAATATTTTGCTTCGCCGTAATTTCAATCTGAATAATTCCATGTCCTTCCGTTTTATTGGCAATGCCGTGTTTTATTGCATTTTCGACAAAAGGCTGAATAAGCATTGGAGGAATCTCGGTGAATTCTTCATCGACATCATCGGCAACCCTTATTGTAAAATCAAAACGTTGATTAAATCGAAGTTGTTCGAGTTCCAAGTATAACCTTAATGTTTTCAGATCTTCTTCGAGCGAAATAACATTTTGTGTACTGTTTTGCAATATGGATCGCATAAGCGAAGCAAATTTTGCCAAATATAGTTCGGCAAGGTTTGCTTCATGAACAGTTATATAACTCTGAATGGAATTTAATGCATTAAATATAAAATGAGGATTCATTTGGACTCTAAGTAGCTTATTTTCAACATCAAGCTTATCTCGTTCCATTTTTGCTTCTTTATTTGCATTTCGCAATTTTATTCGATTATAGAAACCATAAGCCAATAAAACAGCAAACAAAACAAACAGGCCAAGTCCCCATATAATTGATTTTTGCATTTTTAAATTACTCTCTTTCAATTTATTCTGGGCTTGAAGCAACTTTATTTCCTGTTCTTTTTTTTCTGTTTCATACTTCATCTGAAGGGTTGATACTTGCCCTATAACCTTTTCATTATAAATAGAATCCGATATGTTTTTTAACTTATCATAGCACTCAAAAGCTTTTGAATAATTTTTTTGATAGCGATAAATATTTTTCAGTAATTCATATGCTGTTGCCTGATCGGTAAGACTGTTTACTTCTTTTGCGTATGATAAACCCTTTAATGCCAGCGATTTTGCCTTCTCATGTTGCTTTTTTTCATAATAAGCTGAAGACAGACACAATAACGATGTTGCCATATCGGCTGGCGAATTTAGAATAGAATCAATCGTATATGCTTTTGTATAATAAAACAAGGCCGAATCGATAGCCCCCTTCTGCTGGTAAACATTTCCAACATTTGATAAAGCCATTGATTTTCCACGAAGTACTCCTGCTTTATTGTAAAAAAATACAGCTCTTTTAAAATAAAGTAAAGATTCTGTAGCATGGCCTTCTCCTTGGTTCATTACTCCCAGATTGTTATAAATTAGCGCAATGCCCTTGATATCATTCGTTTGCTTTTTCAAGATTAAAGCCCTGTCAAAATAAAAACGAGCAAGATCATACCGCTTAGTCTGCATGTTTACAGAAGCAAGATTGGTATAACAGGCTGATCTGTCCTTTATATTTGTTGAGTTAACAGGAATTTTATCCAAAAGGCGCATGGCACGAACCAACTGATTTGCAGCTTTATCATAAATAGCATTGTCAAAAAACAAAGCGCCCATATTAATCCGGACAGATGCTTCTAAACCAGAATTTTTAGATTTAATTGCATATTGCAAAACAGCAGAATATTCAGCAAGGGCCTCTTTTTCTTTTCCATACCGATGATAAAATTGTCCATGATTTCTCTGAAAATTCATAACCCACTTTTCGTTACCCATTTTCTGAGACAAAGCAAGTCCTTCTAATATGTATTTCTCTGATTGAACAGGATCTACATCCCTATACTCCATAAAGAGCTGAGACAAAATTTGTAATCTTGCGGTATCTTTAGCTGTAGCTAGTAGCGTTTTTAAGCTATCTGTTTTATCGCCTGCGCTTATTGTATTTTGACCTCCCAGCAAAACACACAGCAATACCAAAGGGATAATTATGTTGCTTTTCATTATTCCATGGTTTGTATTTTCAAAAATACTCGATTTAGCTCCTGTTTTTAATATATAATTTCTTTTTTCATAAAAAAAGTTATAATTTCCATATAAATCTATAAACCAATATTTAATGACCGAAGATTTTTTACAGGCAATATGGAGAAACCGCTGGTTTACTGATAAAATCTACACAACGCAAAACGGAAAAAGCATTAAAATAAAATTTCCTGGATATTTTAATACCGGACAAGGTGCTGATTTTACGGAAGCTAAAATAGAATCGGACGGACTTTTATGGGTTGGAAATATTGAAATCCATGTTAAAGCTTCTGATTGGTACCTGCATGAACACCATACAGATTCGAATTACGACAATGTTATACTTCATGTCGTTAAGTATAATGATAAAAAAATAATCAATTCTAAAGGTCTTGCTGTTAACACTATCGAAATAGAATATGATAACATCATTGAAACGCAACTAAATCTACTTATTAATTCGACATCGAATATTGCATGTGCCGATAAGTTAAAAAATATCAACAAATTGCACTTAACACATTGGTTAACTCAACTTGCTGCCGAACGATTGGAAGATCGGTGTCGGAAAATAAACAATCAACTTAAAGAAGTTAATAATGATTGGGAGAGTGTATTTTATAACAACATCATTCGAAGTTTTGGATTCGGAATAAACAACTCTGCCTTCGAGCAATTAGCAAAATCTACACCTATAATAATAGTATCAAAACTATGTGGAAATCTAAAGCAAATAGAAGCATTATTTATGGGACAGGCTGGTCTTTTACATCCTCCATTTCTTGATGACTACCATCATTCATTGGCTATCGAATATTCATTTTTGCAAAACAAGTTCTCGTTAAAGCCATTGCAAAGTAACCTGTGGCGATTTATGAGAATTCGTCCTGCCAATTTTCCTACTTTACGAATTGCTCAATTATCGTCGCTTTTTAATCTTGCACCACGTATTCTCGAACAATGTTTACAATTTAGAGACTTAAGTTCCCTTCAGCTATTTTTTAATACAAACACCTCTCCTTATTGGGAAACACATTATCTATTTGGAAAACAACATGATCGAATTTCTAAACATTTAGGAACAACGGCTATTTCTTTACTCATTATCAATGCAGTGCTCCCTGTAATGTTTGCTTATGGCAAAGCAAAAGCAAAAACTGAATTATGTGAACGTGCGCTCGATTTTCTTGAAGAAATAGATCCAGAACAAAATAATATTATTAAACAATGGATCGAAGCAGGCATCTCTCCTAAAAATGCATTAGAAAGCCAAGCATTAATTCAACTCGAAACTCATTTTTGTCGTCTGCATCACTGCGTGAACTGTAATATAGGACAGTACATATGCCAAACTCACTTCATTAATAATAAGTTGGTTTAACCTTCACAACTCAGAAATAAAAACCAGATACAACTTGATAAATTGAAAAAAATCTATATTTTTGCATTTCTAAAATCAGATTAAAGGTAATAAACAGATAATTACAATGTACTTAACACAAGAGAAGAAACAACAATTGTTTGCCGAGTACGGAAAATCAGCAACCAATACTGGTTCGCCCGAATCTCAGGTAGCCCTTTTCACATTCAAAATCAATCACTTGACCGAACATCTTAAGGTTAATAGAAAAGACTTTAACACACAGCGGTCGCTTATGAGACTTGTCGGTAAACGCCGCAGAATGCTCGACTACCTTAAGGATGTAGACATTGAAAGGTACAGAAGTGTACTGAAATCCTTAAACTTAAGAAAATAAGAAAGGCAATATTCATTGCCTTTTTTTGTATTTAATGCTCTGAATTCAGTCCAGAATAAATATCAGGATTTTATATGCAAATAGTTCAGAAACAGATAGATCTCGGCGACGGAAAAATTATAACCATCGAAACCGGGAAATTAGCCAAACAGGCTGATGGTTCAGTAGTTGTAAAGCTGGGCAACACAATGTTATTAGCAACCGTTTGTGCTGCTAAAGACGCTAAAGAAGATGTCGATTTTATGCCTCTGCAAGTTGAGTACAAAGAAAAATTTGCAGCAATTGGTCGTTTCCCTGGTGGGTTTATGAAACGGGAATCGAAAGCCTCAGATTACGAAATATTAATTGCCCGATTGGTAGATAGGGCTTTACGTCCTCTTTTTCCTGAAGATTTCCATGCTGAAACATATGTAACTATAAACCTGATTTCTGCAGACAAAGATATTGCTCCCGATGCATTAGCCGGTTTAGCTGCTTCAGCAGCTTTAGCTGTTTCAGACATTCCTTTTAATGGGCCTATTTCTGAAGTTCGTGTTGCTCGTATTAATGGCGAATTAAAAATCAATCCGGGTATTTCCGAGTTGAAAAATGCAGACATCGATATGATCGTTGCCGCAACCATTGACAACATCTTAATGGTTGAAGGTGAAATGAAAGAAGTTTCGGAAGCAGAAATGCTCGAAGCCATCAAATTAGCCCATTCTGAAATTAAAAAACATTGCCAAGCTCAGCTCGAATTAATGAAAGCTGTTGACAAAGAAGTAAAACGTACGTATTGCCACGAAGCAAACGACGAAGATTTACGCGCTTTAATTTTCGATAAAACTTACGATAAAACTTATGCCATTGCTAAATCGGTTTTAGCAAAGCATGAGCGTTCTGATGCTTTCGACGCAATCAAACAAGAATTTTTGACCAGCCTCTCGGAAGAAGACCAAGCAAGTAAAGCTATGTTAGTTAGTCGTTATTACCACGATGTGGAAAAAAAGGCTATGCGTAACATGATTTTAGATGAAGGCGTTCGCCTGGATGGTCGTAAAACCGATCAAATACGCCCTATCTGGTGCGAAATCGGATATTTACCCGCTGCTCACGGTTCTGCAATTTTTACCAGAGGTGAAACGCAATCACTTACTACAGTTACCCTTGGAACTAAATTAGATGAAAAGGTTATCGACGAAGTAATGATGAAGGGTACTGAAAAATTCGTACTTCATTACAATTTTCCTCCTTTTGCAACTGGCGAGGCTCGTGCCGCACGTGGATTAAGCCGTCGCGAGGTTGGTCATGGAAATTTAGCTCACCGTGCTTTAAAGAACATGATTCCAGAAGGTAGCGAAAATCCTTACGCAATACGCGTTGTTTCGGATATTCTCGAATCTAACGGTTCCTCTTCAATGGCTACAGTTTGTGCTGGAACGTTGGCTCTTATGGACGCCGGAATAAAGCTCAAAAAACCAGTATCTGGTATTGCAATGGGGCTTATTTCAGACTCTGCTACAGGTAAATATGCTGTACTTTCTGATATTTTGGGCGACGAGGATCATCTTGGTGATATGGACTTTAAGGTGACCGGAACAAAAGATGGAATTACCGCAACCCAAATGGATATAAAAGTTGATGGTCTTTCTTATGATGTTCTTGCAAAAGCACTTGAACAGGCAAAGCAAGGTCGTCTACATATCCTTGGAATTCTCACCGATACCATTTCAGAGCCACGTCCGGAATTAAAACCACATGTACCGCGTATTGTTCAGTTAACAGTTCCTCGCGATTCAATTGGAGCTATTATAGGTCCTGGTGGTAAAATAATTCAGGAAATTCAACGTGAATCAGGTGCAACTATTACTATTGAGGAAGTTAATAATCAAGGGGTTGTTGATATTTTTGGTGAAAATCAACAAGCAATAGAAATAGCACGAACAAAAATTAAAAATATTGTTGCCGTTCCCGAAGTTGGAGAAATCTACCATGGAAAAGTAAAATCAATAGTTGCTTTTGGAGCATTCATTGAAATTCTTCCCGGAAAAGATGGACTTTGCCACATTTCTGAACTTGATTGGAAACGTGTAGAAAAAGTAGAAGATGTTCTGAAAGAAGGTGAAGAAGTCGATGTCCAACTTATTGACGTTGATAAAAAAACAGGTAAATTAAAGCTTTCCCGTAAAGTTTTACTGCCTAAGCCTGAAAGGAGTGAAAGGCCGAAACCTGAAAAAACAGAAGAATAATTTCCAAAATAAATAGAAAGACCGGACAAAAAACTCCGGTCTTTCTATTTATTTTGGAAATTTTCAATTGCACTACACAAGGTATTTGCATGATAGTTATGTTTTATTGAAAACATTATTAAATTTGTGAAATTGTGTAGAAAACATAAATTATTCAATTAACAAATACTGTAGAAACCATGAGAAGTCTTAGGTTCAGTGCTTTAGCTGTTTTAGTAGCTACTTTGGTTGTAAGTAGTTGCAATCCGCTAAATAAAATGAAAAAGAATGCAGGGAATATTAAGTATGAGGCTGTTCCCCAAGTTCTAGAAACCAATAAAGGCGAAGTACCAGTAACAATCAACACCACATTCCCGAAAGAGTACTTCAACAAAAACGTTATCTTCGAAGCTACCCCTGTTATTAAATACGAAGGTGGCGAAGTTGCCCTTAAACCTGTAACAGTTCAGGGCGAAAGCGTTCAAGATAATAACAAAGTTATCAGCTATCTTAGCGGAGGAACAGCCCAATATAGCGATAAAGTTCCTTATTCGAACGAAATGAGACGTTCTGAATTGGAAGTTCGTGTAAAAGCTTATTTAAAATCAAAAACAGGTAAATCAGTAGACCTTCCTACTGTAAAACTTGCAGATGGTATTATTGCTACAAATGGATTAGTTGATAATAATCCTCGCCCTGCTTGGGTTGGTGACAACTATGTTCGTGTAACTTCTGAATCAAAAGAAGCTTCTATTCTTTATTTAATTGATCAATCTAAAGTACGTCCTGCTGAATTGAAAAAAGCTGAAATTAAGAACTTTAACCAGTACTTAAGCGACGTAAAGAAAGACCAGCGTAAAGAATTAAAAGGAGTTACAGTTTCTTCTTATGCATCTCCTGATGGTTCTATGGCTCTTAATACTTCATTATCAGGAGACCGTGGTAAAACTGCAGAAAAAGCTTTGACTGAATCTTTGAAAAAAGATAAAATTTCAGACGGAACAAAATCAGATTTTCTTTCAGTAGTATCTACTCCTGAAGACTGGGACGGTTTCAAAAAATTAATGGAAGAATCTAATATTCAAGATAAAGACTTAGTTCTTCGCGTTCTCTCAATGTACAGCGATCCTGAAGTTAGAGAAAAAGAAATCCGTAATATTTCAAAAGCATTTGAAGAGATTGCAGATAAGATTTTACCACAACTTCGTCGTTCAAAACTTATTGCTAAAGTTGACTTAATTGGTTATTCAGATGAAGAACTCATTCAATTAGCAAACACAGATCCTGACAAGCTCAAATTAGAAGAAATTCTTCATGCCGCATCTCTTGTTCAGGATAATGGCAAAAAAATTGAACTTTACAAGAAAGCAGCAGCTAACTTTCCAAAAGACTGGAGAGCTCAGAATTCTTTAGGTTTCTGCTATTTGAAAGATGGTCGTACCAGCGATGCAAAAGCAGCTTTCGAAGCAGCTAAAGCTATTGACGATAATGCTACTGTTAAAAATAACCTTGGTGTAGTTGCTCTTCTTGACAACAAAGTTGACGAAGCTAACGATTTATTCACTTCTGCTTTAAGTGCTGGTGATGTTGTTAACTACAACCTTGGAATTGTAAACCTTATGAAAGGTGATTACAAACAAGCTAGCAATTATTTTGGCGGAGCTAATGAATACAATGCTGGCCTTGCAAAAGCACTTAACGGACAAAACGAAGCAGCTATTGTAACTCTTAACAATGTTAAAGACGATAATGCTAAAGTTTATTATTTAAAAGCTGTTCTTGGCGCTCGTACCGGTAAAACAGATTTACTTTACAACAGTCTCCGTTCTGCCGTTGGAAAAGATCCAAAACTTAAAGATTATGCAAAGAAAGACGTTGAATTCCTGAAATATTTCAACGACGATACTTTCAAGTCTATCGTTCAGTAATTAAATTTTATTACTACATATAAAAAAGGGGGGTGTCTATTCACCCCCTTTTTTATAAATACCCAGCCCTTTATGAAACAGTTTTTTCTTCTGATTTTCCTTTTTTTTGCAACTTCTGTCTTGGCTCAAACTACCCTAATACGACCAAAATTGAGTGTAGCTACTGAAGGTTGGTATGCCAATGAAAAAGGTTTGCCGTTCTGGGCTTTTTCAAACCAATGGGGAAAATATCACTATTCTTCCTCTAACTCACTCGCAGAATTACATCTTAACGCGGCTGACAGTATTGGCAAATTTTTTCTTAAATATGATGCAGATGCTGTCGGAAGAAGAACTTCAACAAACGGTAAACTTTGGGTTCAGGAAATATGGTTTGAAGCTAATTACAAAAAACTTTATTTTATGGCTGGACGTCGTTGCGAACTTAGCGGAATTGAAGATTCTCTTCTAAGCAGCGGTGGAGCTTTGTGTTCTTCGAATGCCAGACCTATGCCAAGAATATCTGCCGGCTTTAATGATTATGTAGATATTCCGTTCACTAATAAAATTTTATCAATAAAAGGACGCCTAGAACATGGCTGGTTTGAAGAAAATCGCTACGTGCATTCACCTTATCTACATCACAAAAACATTTACTTTCGCGTAAATTTTGATTCTCACTATCATTTTTACTGGGGACTAGAGCATTATGCTCAATGGGGAGGAACATCTTCAGATAATAATATAGGAAAATTACCTTCAAGCATGTCTGATTTTATTAGGGTTTTTTTAGGTAAAAATGCAAAAGGCTCAAACCCAAATTTAGCTAACGAAACTGAAAACAGTTTAGGAAATCATTTAGGTTCTTTTAATTACGCATTTGATATTCAGTTTGAAAACTGGAGTGCATTACTATACCAACAAACCTTTTTCGAAGATGGCAGTGGCATGAATTTTATGCGTCAAAACAGAGAAGACGGATTATGGGGTATATCTTTTAAACTTAAAAAACAACGATACCTTTCCCGTATTGTATACGAATTCATTCACACAACAAATCAAAGTGGTCCTACTCTTGCTCTAAATGCAGCAGAAGGACGCGGTGGAAATGATGACTATTTTAATAATGGCATCTATATGAGTGGATGGACTTATGAAGGAATGTCAATTGGAACGCCTTTTATTTCTTCTCCTGCATTGCTGGGAAACCAATACGGCACTATTAATAACAAAATTATAGCGCATTATTTAGGTTTTATGGGAAATATTTTCCCCCAGACCGAATATAAATGTATTGTATCTCACAGCCGTAATTATGGAACCAATAGTGCTCCTTACTCTTCCGTAAAGAAACAATTTTCTTATTTAGCAGAAATAACGCAAAAGCTTAATATAAAACCTGATATTCAGATCGGAATAAAAATAGCAGGTGACAACGGCGAATTAATAGAAAACCACCTGGCTTTTGGTTTCTGTCTTAAAGCTAATGGTTTATTAAGCGGTTATTAACGAGGCAATGACGCAACTATAGGAATACGACGACCAAAACCAAAAGCCTTAGCAGAAACTCTTAATACCGGTGGCATTTGGAATCGTTTATATTCGTTTATGTTTAACAACCGTAACGCTTTCTTTGAAGCTTCTTCCGGCTTTCCATCCGTCAATAATTCGCTAAGAGACTGCTGCATTTCAATAAAATGGAACAGAATATCATCCAAAACGCTATAATCAGGCAAAGAATCTGAATCTTTTTGATCTGGACGTAATTCGGCTGAAGGCGGTTTCGAGATTGTATTCTCAGGAATTATTTCACGTTGACGATTAATAAATCGAGCCAAATCATACACTTCTGTTTTATACAAATCCCCTATTACCGAAAGTGCGCCGCACATATCTCCGTAAAGCGTTCCGTAGCCTGTTGCAGCTTCACTTTTATTTGAAGTATTAAGCAATAAATTTCCAAATCTGTTCGATGCGGCCATTAATAGTGTTCCCCGTATTCTGGCCTGTAAATTTTCTTCCGTAAGTCCCAGTTTATCCGTTTCAAACAAAGGAATCAAAACACCCAGAAAACTGTCTACAATAGGTTGGATATTCACAATATTATACTGAATACCAAGATTATCAGCCAGATCAATAGCGTCTTTTACAGAGTGATCCGATGAATATTTAGACGGCATTAATAACACACGAACATTTTCGCTACCCAATGCCTCTGCTGCAAGCTCGGCAACAATAGCAGAATCTATTCCTCCAGACAAACCTAATAATGCCCGCTTAAAACCCATTTTTGAAAAATAGTCGCGAATGCCTAAAATCAAAGCACTGTGAATCTTTTCTATTTCCTGAATATCGATCGTCTTATGCTCGTTAACTTCTTGTATTACAGAATCTAAATTATAAATTTTAAAATCTTCCTTAAAAAGAGAAAGTGTATCAATTATCGTCCCTGATGGATTTACCACCATTGAACCTCCATCAAAAATCAATTCGGTATTTGCTCCAATCTGATTTACATAAAAAAGAGGTACATGATGGCGCTTTGCATGTCCTGTAAACAAAGATTTTTTTATTAACGATTTCTTACTCGCAAAAGGAGATGCCGAAATATTAACGACCAAATCAGGTGCGAATTTAGACAATTCTTCCATTGGCGAACGGGTGTACAAACGAGTACGTCCAAAACTGTTTTCGGTCGGCTGATCGTCCCACAAATCTTCGCAAATGGTAATTGCTATCTTTTTACCTAAATAATTAACGATGTTAAATTGACGATTAGGTTCAAAATGACGATACTCGTCGAAAACATCGTAAGTTGGTAGTAATGATTTATTTACAATTTGCTGGATTTTTCCATCCGAAAGAAAATACGCCGAATTAAACAGTTGCTTGCCTGACGGATTAGGATTTAAGCTAGGGGCTCCTACTATAGCAGCAATACTGTTACAATGTTTAGCAATATCATTAACTGCATTAATACATGAATATACAAAATCACGCTGCTCAAGCAAATCGTATGGAGGATAGCCACAAACAGAAAGCTCTGAAAAAACAATCAGATCAACTCCTTCGGCTTTTGCTTTTTCAATATGCTCAAGAATTTTAGCTGTATTCAACTCAAAATTTCCGACATGAAAATTTAATTGTGCAAGTGCGATTTTCATACTATTTATAACTAAAAACGAATGCCTAAACGAATTGCAAGATTAGAAAGGCTTGCCGAATACTTATCAGAAGCCAGCGCATCGGTAAAATACGAGGTGTAAATAAGTCCGCCAACAAGTGCAGTAGAGCGAGTTATCGAATACTCAAGACCTCCACCTATCTGATAACCTAAATTGAAAATATTAATATCATCCATAACACTTGAACCATCAATTGCAGGATCGTCTGAATAAGCTCTGGCTCTGAGACAAACCTGACCAATAAACCCTATTTGAGCGTAGAACGTTGTATAGCCTATTTCTTCAGTCTTAAATTTTAAACCCAAAGGAATGCTCAAATATTTAAGATTCAATGTTACCGGTTTATCTGGTGTTACAGTATATCCTGAAAATAAATCGGTTACATTAGAGGTTGTTTTTAATTCACCTCCGTAACCTCCAATCGAAAGACCTGTCGTTATCGCATATCTTTCGGCAAAAAAACGATCTATATCCAAACCTCCGTCAATTCCTAAACGATTTCCATTAGGTTTTACCGTTTTATTATCGGAATTAAACCAACTAATAACAGGATTAAAACGTATAGTAAATTGATAAAATTGCCCATAAACATGAAACATAGGCAATAACAATAATATAAGAATTGTTCTTTTGAGCATAATCAGAGTTTTTACAAAAGTAAAAAAAACCAGTGTAGACGTAAGATAATTACTAGTTTTTAATAGTATTTTAGAAGATACCTGCCTCAAATCCGCCGGTTACTGCTAATTTTGAACAAAAAAACGAAACAATGAGCCAGATTAATATACGAGCAAAAAAAATTATCTTTATTTTGATAAGTTGCTTTATTTTAGCATCATGCGGGCATAAAAATGAAGGACCAAATGTAAAAAAAATTACATTGACACTCGATTTAAGACGTTTCGATAAAGAACTTTTTAATACGGATCAAACCAAACTTTCTGATTCATTACCTTCATTTAGAAAACATTATGGAAGTTTCTTTGAATTATTCAACACCGGAATTATAAATATTGGTTCATCCTATTCGTCAGGTTATGTAACTTATTTGATCCGATTTATTACCGATCCCACTGTTACTGATGTCTATAACGAAACACAAAAAATATTTGCCAATACCGATTCGCTGAAAAAAAGACTCGAATGGGGTTTTAAACATTACAAATATTATTTTCCAAATGCCAACATTCCAATTGTTGCAACCTATATTTCAGGACTTAATCAAAACATGTTTGCATCCGATTCTGTTTTAGGGATTGGCCTCGATAAATATCTGGGAGCAAAATGCAGCTTTTACGAACGAATGGGCGTACCGGAGTACATCTGTCAACGGTTTATTCCACAAAAAATAGCATCCGATGCTTTTTTTACCTGGGGAATGAATCGTTTTGCGCTACCCGATTCGGCCGAAGATCTTCTTAGCCAAATGCTCTATCAGGGTAAAATCTATTATTTTGTAAAACAAATGCTTCCCGACGAGGCTGATAGTCTTGTATTTGGCTATACTGACAAACAAATAAAATGGTGTCCCGAAAATGAAAAACAAATGTGGACTTTTCTTGTTGAACATAAACTCATTTTTTCAACTGATGCATTCACAAATTCTCGTTTTTTGGACGAGGCTCCCTACACCAAAGATTTTCCGAAAGAATCGCCAGGACGAGCTGTTTCATGGCTAGGCTATCGCATTATAGCACGGTATATGGCAAAAAACACATCGGTAACCCTGTCATCGCTCATGGAAAACAACAATTATATGGCTATCTTGGCAGCTTCAAAATATAATCCATAAGTATCTGAATATTAAACACAAGATAGATGACCGATCTTGAAATTGCCCGTCAGGTTAAACTAAAACCGATTCTTGAAATTGCTCAAAAGCTGAATATTTCTGCCGATATTCCCGAATTATATGGCAAATACAAAGCAAAACTCCCGCTTTCGCTGATCAACCGCGAAAAGATGGAAAGAAGCAAGTTAATCTTAGTATCTGCCATTTCACCAACACCTGCCGGTGAAGGAAAAACGACAACTTCAATCGGCCTTGCCGAAGGAATGAATCGCTTGGGTTACAAAACGGTGGCTGTTTTACGTGAACCCTCACTCGGTCCGGTTTTCGGAATAAAAGGAGGTGCTACCGGAGGTGGTTATTCTCAAGTACTTCCCATGGAAGATATTAACCTGCATTTTACCGGCGATTTTTCGGCTGTCGAAAAAGCACACAATTTATTGGCAGCCCTCATTGATAATAATTTACAAAGCAAAACACGATCACTAAACATAGATCCTCGTACCGTATCGTGGAAACGGGTTATGGATATGAACGACCGTTCGCTACGCCACATCGTTGTCGGGCTTGGGGGAACGGCTTTTGGTATTCCCCGCGAAACAGGGTTTGATATTACTGCCGCTTCTGAGGTTATGGCTATTCTCTGCCTCTCTGAAAACATCGCCGATTTAAAACGAAGGCTAAACAATATTTTTATCGGATTTACTTACGATAAAAAACCAATTTATGCACGCGACCTGAATGCAGGTGGAGCAATGGCAGCCTTGTTAAAAGATGCCATAAAACCCAATTTGGTTCAAACAATTGAAGGAAATCCGGCTATTCTTCACGGTGGCCCATTTGCCAACATCGCACAAGGTACTAATACCGTAATAGCAACTCGCATGGGTTTATCGTTAGGCGATTATGTCGTAACTGAAGGTGGCTTTGGGTTCGATCTGGGTGCTGAAAAATTTATTGATATAAAATGTCGTTCGGCTAACCTTTTCCCATCAACAGTTGTTCTAGTTGCAACAATCCGAGCATTGAAATACCATGGAGGTATGCCGTTAAATCGACTAAAAGAAGTTGATTTGCAATTACTTGAGCAAGGTTTTGAAAATCTCGAAAAACATATCGAAAACATCCGACAGTTTAATTTGACCCCCGTTATTGCTATCAATAAATTTATTAGCGACACCGACGAAGAAATTGCTTTATTATTAGAAAAATGCAAGGAATTAGGCGTTAAAGTTGCTGTCGCTGATGTTTGGGGAAAAGGAGGCGAGGGCGCGCTAGAACTTGCTGCATTAGTTGCAGAAGCTGCCAATAATGCCGAAACCGAACCTAATTTTCTATACGATGTTAACTGGAATATCGAAAAGAAAATAGAATCAGTTGCAAAGCGAATTTATGGCGCTAACGCGGTTGACTACACAACCCGAGCAAAAAGCGATCTGGAACGCATTAATCGTTTAGGCCTTTCTAAACTTCCTATATGTATTGCAAAAACACAAAAATCATTGTCAGACAACCCATTACTCATTGGTCGCCCCAAAGATTTTGTGATTACAGTTGCCACAATTGAAATTGCCGCAGGTGCAGGTTTTGTTATTCCAATTACCGGAGATATTTTACGTATGCCTGGACTTCCGGAAACGCCTTCTGCCGAAAATATTGACATAGATGACAATGGTGTAATCTCAGGATTATTCTGAGTCTGTCGTAATTGAAAACGGAAAAGAATTAAAGTTTTTGATTCTTTTCCGTTTTTTATACTTCAATTCTTCTTTAAAGACAAAGATGTATATGTTTATTGATCAGGTTAATAAGAAGAAAGAGACATTCAGTCAGATTTACCATTAAAAATAATCTGTTATAAAACAGATATATTAAAGATTTTGATACCTTTAACAAGCTGATCAACAGGGGAGGGTTGATTTTTGTCAATTCTTAAAATCAGTTTTATGAGGTATATTACAAATCAAGCTATTATTGATGGCTTGCTAGGTGATAACGAATCGGAAATGCTTAATTATTTATATAAAAGGCATTTCCAAGAAGTGAAGCATTATATTGTCAGCAATAGCGGAACCGAAGCAGAAGCCTTGGATATTTTTCAAGATTCTTTACTCTTATTGTACAATAAGTTACATATACAACGTATTCAATTAAGCTGTTCACCCGGTACATATTTATATTCCGTTGCTAAAAATATGTGGCTTAGAGAATTAAGACGCAGACGAGTACGAAACGAAATAGGCGAAATACCTCTGAACCTTGCAGATACATCTACAGAATATCATACGTTAGCAGAAGAAGCAGAGCGTCTGCACATTTTCAAAATTCACTATGAACAACTTGGAGATGAATGCAAGCAATTAATGCAACTCATCATGGATGGAAATTCATTAGAAATAATAACACATATAATGAACTATAGCAGTGTTCAATACACTAAAAACAGAAGATCAAAATGCAAAGAACGCTTATGGAAAAGTATTCGAAATGATCCTCATTATAAGGAGCTTAATCTTTCTCCTGATGACGATTCAACAAATGAAGTACCTCGCTGGTAACAACTAAGATAAAATGCTCTTTTATAAACATTTTACCTTAGTCAAAAATTTTAGAATTTAATACTCAACTCTCTTTAAGCTCATTAACCCAATTGATTATACGCTCATTCGTTAGTTCCGGCTGATTATCCTCATCAAGAGGAAGTCCATAAAATTGATTGCCATCAAAAGCTTTTGTACCTGTCGAAGAATAGCCTAGCGACGAGACTTTTCCAACCAGTTTACAGCCTTTACCCTTTACCACGTCGGCAATCCAACCTATAGAATTAGCAAAAGTATCGGGATAACATTCCTGATCTCCTAAACCAAAAATAGCTACTTTTTTACCCGTTAAATCTGTTTGTCTAAGAACAGACAAAAACACATCAAAATCATCCTGTAACTCTCCTAAACCCCAGGTTGAGCTGCCTAAAATCAAAAAGTCATGTTTCTCAATATCACTTTGAGAAGCTTTTGACGTATCGTATACGGAGGCAATATCGCTACCAAATTGCTTTTGTATGTTCTTAGCTGCACCTTCGGCATTCCCGGTTGAAGAACCATAAAATATCCCTATATTCATTTTTATCTGGTTTAATTTAAAATAATATTTACAAATTTTAGCCAGCATTCTGAAGCATACAATACCCATAAATAGGGATTTTATTTTCTATAAATAAATTTAAATTGAAAGATCATTTTTTTATAACTGCATTATTTACAAAATAATAAGAGGGCATTTCCTTTTAGAAACACCCTCTTACAATTTTTCCAACAAGTTTATTAAAAAACTACTATTTCATTTTATTCAGCTTTCATTCCTGCTTTTGCACGACGTTCATTAAGTTCTTCTTCAATTTTTTTCAAAATTGCTTCTTTTAATGGGTAGATAGACATCAATACAACAGCAATCAAAGCACATACAGCAGGAAAAATACTAAGCATCAGCTTTTCGCCTAAAATTGTCTGAGGTAATTGATGCAGCACGGCAGGATTATATTTGAATATAGCCAGAATCCAACCACCTAAAGCAGCGCCAAAAGCCCATCCCAATTTTTGAGACATTGATGACGAAGAAAATATAAGTCCCGATGCACGACGACCAGTTTTATGTTCCTGATAATCTACAACATCAGAGAACATACTCCAAAGCAACGGAAGTACATAACCAGCACATATTGAAATTAATACCTGCAAAATAAGAATCCAGACAATGTTATTAGGTATAAAAAAGAAAATAACACTCAGGACAGATGCAATAAACATGGCTGCCATATACGTTTTATGTTTCCCGAATTTAGACGAAAGCGAAGGTGCCAGAACAACCCCAATAATATTAGCAGCCTGACCAACCAGAAAATACATCGTCGCCATATCCCAGCCAAAAAATGGCATCCGGTAAGTAATACCAACGTAATCTCGGAAATAATAAATGGCAACACCGTCACGAACCGCGTTAAACAACAATGCAGCTAAACCGGTTCCAACCAAAATCCACCACGGAGCATTATGAAACAGGTTGCTAAGATCTTGTTTTACTGATACATTTTCATTGTCTTCTTTGTTTACGGCTTCAACGCGTTCGCGCGTAAAACTAAAACAAAGGAAAAACAAAATAGTACAAATAGCACCTATTACTGCTACTCCAAATACCCACCCGACAGGTGAATTACTAATAGATGCTTCGGCGGCAGCTCCGGCAGCATTTTTTGCTTTCTCGAAATTTGCAGCATCAAACGTTTTTGAAAAAAAGTCGACCAACGGTTGCAACAGCATAAAAGTGATGAAACTCCCAATAAACGCGAAGCTCATACGATACGAAGACAAAACGCTACGTTCGTTCGGATCGGGCGACATTACGCCAAGCAAAGAAGCATAGGGTACGTTAATAGCCGAGTAAACAAGCATCATCAGCGAGTACGTCACATAAGCATAAATGAGCTTTTGTGTCTGTCCTAAACTTGGTGCGTAAAATGTTATAACACCCATTACCGCAAAGGGAATTGCAAACCAAAGCAGATATGGGCGATATTTTCCCCAACGGGTACGGGTACGGTCGGCAACAATACCAACACCGACATCAAAAAAGGAATCCCACAAACGGGCAACTAAAAACATGGTACCGGCAGCAGCGGCAGGTAAACCGAAAACATCTGTATAAAAAAACAGAGAATACATACCAAAGATTTTCCAGAACATTGACGACGCCATGTCTCCAAAGCCATATCCAATCTTTTCTTTTAATTTAAGTGTTTGTTTAATCATGTAACTGTTAATTGAGTACTAATTGGTGTAAATTCAACACAGCCAAGATAAAGAATAATTTGAGACCTTCGAAAAAGCATTCTGAGATTTCTATGCTAAATGTTTCTTTTTAACAAAACTCACAAACAGTAATAAAAAAACGGGCGAATCTATTCAGACTGCCCGTTCTCAATAAAAACAGGTTATTATCTATAAATGAATTACTTCTCCATATGCAGCAGCTGCTGCTTCCATTATCGCTTCCGACATGGTTGGGTGAGGATGTATTGTCTTAATCAGCTCATGCCCGGTAGTCTCAAGTTTTCGTGCAACAACCAGTTCAGCAATCATTTCGGTAACATTAAGACCTACGAGCGAAGCACCAAGCAATTCTCCATATTTGGCATCAAATACCAACTTTACAAAACCATCTTTTGCGCCAGCAGCGCTAGCCTTTCCTGAAGCAGTATAGGGAAATTTACCGATCTTAACTTCGAAACCAGCTTCGCGGGCAGCCTTTTCCGAAAGACCTACAGATGCAACTTCTGGCGTTGTATATGTACAAGCCGGAATATTAGCATAATTAACCGGCTCAGGATTTAAACCTGCAATTTTTTCCACACAGCAAATGCCTTCAGCCGAGGCTACATGAGCCAGTGCCGGTCCATGAACAATATCTCCAATGGCATAAACCCCTTTTATATTAGTGGCATAAAAATCATCAACCTTTATTTTTCCTTTTTCTGTTTCGATGCCAAGTTCTTCTAAACCAATATTTTCAAGATTTGTGGCAACGCCAACAGCCGAGAGAACGATTTCTGCTTCAATTGTTTTTACTCCATCAGGAGCTTTTACAGAAACATGGCAAATATTATCTTTCACGTCAACCGAATCTACCGAAGATGAAACCATTACCGTCATTCCAGCTTTACGAAACGAGCGTTCAACCTGTTTCGAAACTTCCTCATCTTCAAGAGGTAATATATTAGGTAAAAATTCGACCAATGTTACTTTTGTACCAATACTCTGATAGAAATTGGCAAATTCACTACCAATTGCACCCGAACCGACCACAACCATAGATGCCGGCTGTTTGGGTAATGTCATTGCTTCACGATAGCCAATAATGTGCTTTCCGTCCTGCGGCAGGTTAGGCAGTTGCTTTGAGCGTGCCCCTGTCGCTAAAATTATGTGGCTTGCCGAAATTTCGCTCACCGAACCATCATCCGCAGTAACAGTAACCTTTCCATTACCAGCTAGTTTACCTGTTCCCTTTATGACTTCAATTTTATTTTTTTTAAACAAAAATTGAATTCCTTTGCTCATCCCTTCAGCAACACCACGACTACGCTTTACCATTGCCTCAAAATCGGGTTTTGCTTCGCCTGCTATCACACCATAATCGGATGCATGTTTTACATATTCAAATACTTGTGCACTTTTTAAAAGAGACTTGGTTGGAATGCAACCCCAGTTAAGGCAAACACCTCCTAATTCACTTTTTTCAACAACAGCCGTTTTTAATCCCAACTGCGATGACCGGATTGCAGCCACATAACCTCCAGGTCCACTTCCAATTACAATAACATCGTATGACATGTCTATCTGTTTATTTTTCAGAAAATGAATTAACTTTTTTCTTTTGTAGAGTAAATTTCAGAAAAAAAATGATCAAATCCTATTTATTTTTAATGATTCTACATAAAAGAAGTCTTCTCTTTTTGCCACTAAGAAAATCAAATTCAATCAATATTTTTGCCGATAAAATCAGTTCGACGAGAGAAAATGCCGACACCTTTTTTTGAATTTAAACAATTTACTGTGTGGCACGACCGCTGTGCCATGAAAGTAGGAACCGATGGCGTGCTGCTTGGCGCATGGGCTCATGCTGAAAAAGGTGATATTGCTCTGGATGCCGGTACCGGGTCGGGACTTATTGCGCTAATGCTTGCCCAACGCGGTTGTAACGCAATTGATGCTGTTGATATAGAGAAAAATGCATGCGAGCAGGCTAAAATAAATATCGAAGCTTCTCCATGGAAACAACAGATTACTGTTCATCAGGCAAACTTTATTGAACTTATGCCCGATTTAAATACTAGTTATCAAAGAATTGTATCAAACCCTCCTTTTTTTAACCAATCGCTGAAAAGCAATTTGTATAACCGAAATCTTGCTCGCCACACACTGCAACTAGACTGGCAATCGTTAATTCAAAAATCATTTGATTTACTGAATGATAATGGAACATTTTCAGTAATTCTACCTTGGCCTGAAGCCAGTGATTTTATCACAATTGCTTTATTCAATGGATTTTACGAACGACGAGTAACATTAATAGAAACGAGAGAAGGCATTACCCCAAAGCGCGCTCTTTTAGAATTTTCGAAACAATACGAAAAAACCGAACGAAGTACTTTGGTAATCCGTTCGGCAAACAACGAATATTCAGCTGATTATAAAAATCTCACAAAAGATTTTTATTTAAAATTCTGATCAAAGTTTTCCATTTTCGGGCAAAATTGAAATGCCATAATCGCCTCTCAATGTATTGGTTTTCGACTTCAGAATTATACGATACAGGTATCCCCTGCCCCACGCATTACACAAACGATTATCGGTAAATTCTTTCTTTTCAACCGAAGCTTCGAATAACGATTCAGGATACAAAAGTTTAAAAATTCGACCATCTACCTGAAAATCAACCTCTCCTGTCTTTACCAAAAGAGGTTCGGGAAAAGACATAAAAGAAAGTGAAAATGGCTCTTTAAATGATTGTAATTCATATGTATCATTGATATTTAAGCCTGTCTCGCGAATAAAAGAGTAAGTACGTTTCCATGATTTTACCATAGTCTGTTCCGGGTAAGCATTCGAAATATCGAGTGAAAATTCGACTTTTCTTTTGTTGCTATTAAATTTAATATCGGTAGCTCTGTATTGGGCTCCATCTTTCTGCATTTGACCGTTGATAGTAGGCAAATTATGAAAAGCAGACTGCATTGTCCAAATTTCGTAGCGCCGTGCACTAAATGTCTGCGCGGTGTAATCTCCAACACCCGCATCTACCAATAAAGGTTTCCCATTATAGTATAAAATGAACGAACCAACATCGTTATGATTATGATTTTCAGCATTATGACCTCCAAGTGCAGCAAAAAATAATCCTTTATCTGAACCTTCGTGCGAACGAGCAGTGCAAACCTGAATACCTGGTAACCAACTTGTTGCCAGCATAGGAGCTACGGACTTAATGTCTTTCAGCTTCTGGGCTTCGAGTGAAGCAAGAACATTGTACAACGAACCGAATTCCGATTTTTCGGATTTGTTTCCAAAACTGTCAAGTTTAGCCAGATATGCAGCAAAACCAAGCATTTGCGAATCTCTTGTCTGTTGTCCAATATCAAAAAGAAGGCTGACATCGGGGTAAACCAACGCACTGGCATCAGCAAAATTGACAAAATAATGGCCATCAATGTGTAAACGATAAATGTAACGGGCAATTTCGGCAATACGCGTATCCGAATAAAAGTTAATCGCACCACCTGAAGCACGGAAAAGCAGGTCCAATGCCTGATAAAGCGCACCTCCGGCCCGGTTCCAGTAACTTGGCCCCTCATCGCAACCACCATCAAGCGGATAATGGTCTATAAAATTATCGAGACTTTTTAGATTTTTCACCAGCAAAGCATTGCGCCGAACAGAATCAGACTCCATTAACAACGTACATGTAAGCCAATTAGAATTAATCCAAGGATTCCAGTTTATAGTAGTATTGCTGTTAAAACCCATCCACCAGTAATCGTTTTTAAGGCAAGGCTCAAAAATGCGACGGTTTACCTCATTGTACATTCGTTGTCGGATAAAAGGAGATACGCCATCCAATTCACTACCAAGTAAATAATAAGTCCATGCTATTAAACTGCCTGTTTCAGCATTAAAAAGATCAACTATTTGATTATCAGCGTCAGGAAAACCTTTTGTTTTATTACGATAATCCAGATGAGCAGGAACACCCCAGAAAGTTTCCTCACAAACGGCCCAAATTCCATTTATAATATCATCAAGAAAACGTCCATTTCCTTCAAGCAACTCTGCCATAACTAATTGAGATAAATCAGTACGTCGCTTAAAAAGTATAGACTGGTAGCTATCACGATTTCCATTACGGTAAAACGACAGAAAATCACTTACCGGAAGAACATCCCATCGATAATGTAATAATTTTTCTCCGTCGGCAATGTACTTCGCTTTTAAAGAATCGGGAATCTTCGTTGTCCACTTTTCTCGGTCGCTTACGGTTGGAAAAGGATGAAAAGCACTCTTTGACTGAACATTATCAGACAAAAACTGAGGCGATAAAGATGATAAGAGGTGCGATTTCTGGCAATTGACACTTATAAAACAAAATGTAAATAGCAACAAAACAACGAGTTTGCTTTTCATCTGATAATCAATTAAAAACACTATCGTTTAACGACTTTACTTAAAATATAATCCGTAAAATTCCGAGCAGCTTTAAAGTTTTCAAAATCAACAGGTAAACGGGCATGATCGATATATTCGTTGTAAATCCAGGGATCGCAAACCGCAATAACCCAACCTTTACCAAAACAAGTTTCTGCCATATAAATCAGATTATTTTGCACCAGTAAAGGTCTAGCCAATTTATTTGTCAACCTGATCGTTGAAGTTTCTTTCATGTAAATTTTAGAAACATCTTTAAAAACAGGATGTTCGGGGAAAACTGTAAATCCGCCCAAATCCCATTTATCATTGAGAACGCGATGTTGCGTACGAGAATCAAAAGCCATTCCGAACTTAGCCATCAACAAATTAAGATGAGTAAACTCGCAGTTAGGCTGATCATTAGCTAAAACGACTAAAACGCCTCCTTTTTTTACCCATTGAGAAATGGCTGAAATATCATCAGGTAAAATGTAGTTGGGCGACGGATTTTCGCTCGTTGTATCAGGATCTACAATAATGTAAACATTAGCCAGCAATAAAGTCGTTGAAGTTGGTTTACTGATTGTTAATAATTCAGAATTACGAGCTGTAAACAATTTTCCCCATTGCGAATAACCACTGAAAGCAGAATCGGTCCACAAATAATGATATGGTCGTCCGTTTTTATCGGTTTCGTGATTAAACCAATTATCGAGCGACACTCTTACCTGTGCATGACTGGAAATAAAAAGCAAAAAGAGCCCAAACATTAGAATTCCTTTATGAAAAATGTAAGCACAAAATCGATTCATTTTATTTCTATATCTATCAACAACTTAACTAAAAAACAAACATTTACAAATAACTCTATCTGAAAAAGCATTCCTGAAAAAATAAACTTATAACTTTCTATTTATCAATAGTTTTTTGTAACGCACCAACGCTTCAACGTAATAATAGTCGGCGTAAGAAAGCGGCACATTAACTTCTGAGTTTTCGGGTTTAGACCCAACGCTGTGCATAAGAATGAAATTGGCATTGGCTCCCAAAGCTGCCCGGTAAGCAGGCGAAGAAAGTGCCCGGATTTGCTGCTCGGCCACTTTTAAATATCTTTTTGCCGATTTTTTGTCGGAATATTGGCTCAATTCAATTAATGCAGAACATATTATAGCTCCAGCCGATGCATCACGAAATGTATTGGGAATAGCCGGATCATCAAAATCCCAGTACGGAATTTTGTCTTCGGGCATGTGAGGATTGTTCAGAATGAATGTTGCAATTTTTTGTGCATGAACAAGATACTTTACATCGTGTGTTTCACGATAACACATCGTGTATCCATAAAGGGCCCAAGCCTGCCCCCGAGCCCACGACGATTCGTCGGCATATCCCTGTCTGGTTTGATGCGTAAGTGCTTTGCCAGAAATAGTGTCGTAAGAAACTACATGATAACAACTTGCATTAGGTCGAAAATGATTCGTCATAGTTGTATTGGCATGAGAAACAGCAATATCTGCAAATCTTTTGTTGTCTGTTTGGCGAGCGGTCTCAAAAAGCAACTCGAGATTCATCATATTGTCTATGATTACAGGATATTGCCATTTGCCCCAGTCCCACGAACGAATACAGCCCACAGCAGGTCTGAAACGGGTACTCAAAGACTTTGCGGCATTTTCAATAACACTTTTATAATGAGAATTTTGAGTAATACGATAGCCATTTCCAAAACTACAATAAATCATAAATCCAACATCGTGATTATTGGTTGTATATTGCTGATCTTCAACTCGTGATGTAAATGATTCGGCAAACTGTTTAAGTTTGTCATCATGTGAATTTTCATACAAATACCATAGCGTACCCGGAAAGAAACCACTTGTCCACCAATTTGATTTGCAAGTAATTAACTTTCCATTAGCATCGATTGAACGAGGTAATAAACCGGGTCTATCTTGCAACGACATGGCCATCAGGCAATACTGACGAGCTGCAAAATCAAGATTCTCATTTATAAGTTCAAGCAAAGAATTTTGCCCAAAAACAGACGAGATAGAAAATGCAGACAAAAAAGAAAAAAAGAAAAGCAGGCGTTTCATTGAATATGGCTTTAAAACAGATAACAACGAAGAGAATATATTATTGTTCAGTGTATTGAAAATAAAAAAGCAGAATAAAAAGATCGGGGGAAAGACCTGATTACGTCTGCTTTTTTGTTAAAAACTAATCAACATAGTGAAAATCCAACGCATGGTCGGCAGGAACATCTTGTCCTGTCCAGATTTTAACGGCAGTCCAGGGCAATGGAACCGAAGTCCAGAATTCATCCGTATCGGGTAAACCTAAAGGCAGAAAAATAAGCGATGCCATATACAAACTTCCTGTATTGATGTAAAAATCAGCAAGTTTAGGTTGATTTCCGTACAAACCAATCTGAAGCCAACCATCTTTTGTAAACGAAGTCTTATCGAGCGTCTTCTGGAAAACAGCAGCCAACGCCTCGCGAACCTGGGCTGGTTTTAACGACTCTGGCAACCGTTTACGTAATGCCATATCGGCCAGATGTTGAAAAGAACCTCCCCTATAAACGATTGACCGTCCAATTGGAGCATAGGTCCCATCTATATTAATCTGTCGTTCCTGAATTTCGGCATAACGCTTGCTTATTTTGTCAAGCATAGGTTCTTCCTTTTTATAACGATTGCTTTTCTGGTCAACCACTTCAACAATCGTATTCAGGTATGGCTGAATAACATGACTGTTGTAAAAATCAAGGTGAAACTGCATTCCATCAGAAAACATTCCATCGCCGGTATACCAGTGCTGTGTAAACTCGCGTACGCCATATTCAATACGAACAGCATCATAATCAAGTCCATATTTATAGAAAAAAGCTTCGACCATTCCCGAAAAAAGAATCCAGTTGGTATAAACCGGTACAGTAGAACGCGATAATTTAATAGCATCAACTAATTGATTCTGAACTTTTTTATCGAGATGTTCCCAAATCCACGGACAGCGAATCATTGCCAAGGCAACATACGAAGCATCTACAAGAGGCTGACCTCCTGTCCATTGCAAATAATCTTTTGCTTCAGGATTTACCGCATTCGCAACGGCTTTTAACGTCCATTCGCGATACTGATTACGAAGCGCAATTTCATCTTTTGAGCCACCTTCGACATTTAGCCAAGGGGCTATTCCGGCAAACGTACGACCAAAAGCTTCGAGATAAGCCACTTTTGCTCTATGCGTCTTATTGTCAATAATATCAGATAAAACAACCGGCATTTTTTCTTTGAGCTGATCGTTAGCCAGATTATAAATTACCGGACGAGCAACCTTATCCATATAAGAAAGCCAGAGCGTCCGGTTCTTTTCGGCTAACTCTTTACCCTGCTGATCTTGCGCAAAAAGAGAATTAGCCATCAAAGAAAAAAAGAGTAGCAAAAAAGTTAAAAATTTCATTCTAAATAATTTAAATAAAATATAATGAAATAGCAGAAAGCCCAAGTTTAAAGGCTTTCTGCTAACAAAAAGAACAGAATTTAATATCCAGGATTCTGTTCGAGGACAGCATCTTTATTCAAGTCTATTTCTGACTGAGGTATAGGCATTAAAAATTTATTAGTTGTTGTACTGTCCATTCCGTTAATTGGATGGGGGCAATTAGTGTCGTTATTCAAACGAAGTGCACGTTTAAAGAGCATTCCGGTACGCATCAATGTCATACGACGGTTTTCTTCTCCAATTAACTCTCGGGCTCTTTCATCCAGAATAAAATCCATTGTTACCTGTGCCGAATTAGTTAACGGAGTTGCATGCGCTCTGTTTCGAATAACATTAATAGAGTTCATTGCATCGTCTAAATGCCCCTGTTTATACTGAGCTTCAGCTAACAGTAAATAAGTTTCGCCATAACGCATTAAGGTGAAATCTTTTATCATTGCCCAGCCAAAAACATCGTTCGGATCGAACTGATACCATTTTGTAGTACAAGGACATATTTTATAAATAGTATCAGCACCGCTATAAGGAACAAGTTTTCCATATAAACTAGTCTTTGAAGGGTCATTATACGTATATCGACGACGAATATTATACTGAGAATTTCTCATATCGGTAGGCTCATATAGTTTATATAACACCCAGTTATTTAAGCGCATACGTGCAATACCCCGACCTCCTAACGAATCGCATACCGATAATCCGGAAATCTGATAGTATGCAGCACCCCAGCAACGACGCTGTTGCGGAGCTCCCGTATAACCACCAACAACGCTACTGGTATTCTCCTGTTCCATAACCCATATTGCTTCCATATTTCCCTGACTTCTGCGAATATTGCCGGAAATAAACATGTCCGAAAAAGGATCGCCAGGTTGTGATGCTTTAGTTCCAAAACGAGCTGTATTGAGACTGAATTTTCCACTTTTGATAATATTTACACATTGCGTTTCGGCATCTGCAGGACGTCCCATACGCAAATATGCTTCAGCCAGTAATTGTTGAGCACAGGCCTGATTTACACGGGCATAAAGGCTTTTACCATTTGCTTTTTTAACATTATCGATAGTTGGTAAATATGTTGCGGCAAACAATAAATCTTTCTCAATCAATTTATTAACCGAATCAATAGGTGCTCTGACAAAATCAGTCTTAGGCTTGGTTAATGGCTCTGTTATTACAGGAACTTTACCAAATAACGTTGCTAAAATATTGTATGCATAAGCTCTGAAAAAACGAGCTTCTCCATCAATTTGGTTTTTGTTATTCTGAGTCATTCCCGAAAGGCTTTTTGATTCAATACTTTTAATAATATTATTGGTATTATTAATCATCTGATAAGCCCACTGCCAGGTTGAATATGCAGCACCATCGGTTGAGGTAAGTTGTGTTAAATCGTAATAAGGAATTTCAATCCCCTGCTGGTTAGGTGTTGAATATGCAACATCGGTACCAACCTGCCAAACGCACGGCCATCCCTGCGCATCGGATTTACTGAAAAAATAGCTCATTTGGGTGTATAAACCAACCGCAGAGGCTTCAAAGCCTAACGAATCGGTAAGCGTTTCGGGAGCATACGAAGAATAATTTTTTTCATCCAAAAACGATTTTTCGCAAGATGTAAATGTCTGCATCACAAGAAGCAAACCAGCAACGATATATATTATTTTTTTCATTTGTAATACATTTTAGAGCAATTACTTAAGAGCAGCATTTATTCCGAAGATAAACGAACGGACATTAGGATAATTGTTGGTCCAGTCTCCGGAACCTCTCATCGAATAATTCATTTCAGGATCCCAACCTACCCAGTTAGTAAACGTATATAAATTACGACCACTGACGTAAAGTGTTAAACTGCTAAGCATTGTTTTGTCTGTAATGGACTTGGGAAAGGTATAACTTAACGTGACATCTTTAATACGGGTATAACTGTTGTCCGAAGGATATCCATAACCTCTTGTATTATTGTAAGCTAACGAAGGCCTAGAATTACTTTGGTTTGCTTCTGTCCAGTACCCAATGTCTTTAGGTGTATTTCGGCGTCCCTGTTCGTCCGAGTAATTCAAATCAGGATTGTATTTAGTTGCTCCCTGAAATGTCTGGATAAATACATTCAAATGAAAATTTTTATAATGAAAGGTGTTGGTAATACCACCGCTCCATTTAGGTTGTGTTTGTCCCTGAATAACCTTATCGCTTGCGTTAATCTGGTGGTCTCCGTTAACATCGGCAAATTTGATGTAACCAGCTTTTGCACTCGGATCCCATTTTGAATAATCTTCGCCTTTTTGCCAAATTCCCACCATCTTATAATCGTAAATTACACCAATCGGATGTCCAATAAACCAGCCATTTCCCACGTCATCTTTTTTGTCTCCATACAAATCGACAATTTTATTGCGGAAAGCGGCAAAGTTCAGGTTCGTTTCCCATCTGAAATCGCCGGCAATAAGGTTAACCGTGTTCAATGTGAGCTCAAGACCTCTGTTCTGAACTTTTCCCAAATTATCCCAGACCCACGAATAACCTGAAGTAAGCGGAATATTACGTTTCATCAGTAAATCTTTCGACTGCGTCTGATAAACTTCCAAACTACCACTGATTCTCGATTTTATAAGCGAAAAATCAACTCCTATATTTAAACCTGTTGTGGACTCCCAGTGTAAATCTTTATTACCCATTGTACTAGCCAAAACGCCAATAGTACTAACGCCGTTAAACGGCATACGAACAGTAGCATCGGTAGTTGAAGTTTGGTTTACTCCAATGGCCATATTTCCCGATTTACCGTAAGAAGCTCTTAATTTCAGTTTATCTACATATTCTTTAGAACCTTCCATAAACGACTCATTTGCAATATTCCACCCTAACGCCACAGATGGAAATACACCATACTTATCTGTATTGGAACCAAAAGCAGAATAACCATCACGACGAACAGTTGCAGTAAACAGGTAACGACTATCATACGAATAATTAAGGCGCCCCATCTGCGAAAGCATGTTATACTTGGTTGCGTTAGAGCTTGCCGTTTGCGTTGCTCCGGACCCCATATTATTATAGGTTTCGGCATCGTTAATAAAGCCGGTAGCAGAAGATCCAGATGAGAAATATTTCTTCTGCTGAGCACTGTACAAACCGGTAAAATCAAAATGATGCTTTTCTATGTCTTTTGAATACGTAACAATGTTTTCAACAATGTACATTTTAGACTCGGTATTGCCAATAGATGCGGAACCTAATGTACTGTTTCCATCGCGACCGGTATAAGAGCTGGTTCTTGTCGGATTAAAATCATATGATACATTTAGGCGATACTTAAATCCAGGCAAAAAGGTTGGTTTAAATTCGGTAAAGAAATTAGCATTCATGTCATAACGTTCGTCAACATTATCTGAATATAATCCCAATAACGGATTCGTATATAAAAGTTCGGGATACATTGGGTAAATAGCGTATTTACCAGTTGCAACATCCTTAAACTGACCATAAGGACTCATAGCTGAAGCAAAAAGGAGGTTAGCGCGACCACCATCATAATTGTTTGATACAACAAACAATGAAAGACCTGATGTTAAATAATCGGTAACATTAGCTTCCAAATTCGATCGGATACCAAATCTTTCGTAATTATAACCTTTTACTACTCCTTTTTCTTTGAGATAATCGCCAGATACATAGTATTTAAAATTCTCACTACCTCCCGAAATTGAAAGGTTATGATTTTGAATTATACCCGTTTGAGTAGTTTCTTTTATCCAATCGGTTGTTATTCCTGCATTATAATTTGCTAATTCGGCAGCATTAGGGACAGGACTTGACTGGGTTTGTCCTGTCTGAGACATATAATCTGCGTACTTCTGAAGATATTCTTCCGGGCTTCTGGGTGTTAAAATATGAGGGATATCTTCAATCCCTCCATAAGCACTATAACGAATTACGGGTTTACCCGTAGCTCCTTTTTTGGTTGTAATAAGAATAACCCCATTAGCACCACGTGTACCATAAATAGCAACAGACGAAGCATCTTTCAAAATTTCCATCGAAGCTATATCATTAGGATTGATATAGTTAATACTACCTTCGAAAGGAACACCATCAACAATAATGAAAGGACTTGTTCCGGCATTAATTGAGTTTACTCCACGAACTTGTACAGAAGCGGTACTACCTGGCACAGTGGAAGTTTGCGAAACCGACACTCCTGCTACAGACCCCTCAATAGCAGTCATTACATTAGTAACTGGCAATTGAGCCAATCGAGACTGATTTACAGAAGTCACAGAACCTGTAACATCCGAGCGTTTCTGGGTTCCATACCCCACTACAACAACTTCTTCGAGATTTTTAACATCTGAAACAAGTTTAAGTGTTAATGGCCCTTTTGCTGTTACCTTTTCGGGCAAATAGCCCAAATAAGAAACAACCAGCGTTACGTTGAGATTAGGGACATCAATCGTAAACTTTCCATTAATGTCTGTAACTGTGCCAGTTGTTGTTCCTTCAATGATTACATTGGCACCAATAATAGCCTCACCTGTAGTAGCATCGGTAACTACTCCTGAAACTTTTTGCTTTTGCGCATAGATTGAAGCATTTGCTATAAGCATGATACTCATAGCAATAATAGTGGTCAAAAAGATTTTAGACGGCATTTTGAACAGTGACAGAATGCGGATAATCCATTTTTTGCTCATGATTTTTGTTGGTTAGATTAATATATCTATCTATTAATTTTTGAAATAGAAGATCAGAGATTCGATCTTCTTAATGTTTGTTAGTATTTAGTCAATGGTTACACCATAGGCAATGTTTTAAACATTATATAATCAACTATTTAACTCTCACTTTTATGACAACTTTCTTATTATGATCGAACTTTTTGGTTTTCAGAGACGGACGATGAGCATCCTGTGGAAAGAAAATGAGAATATCAGCCGGTGTTGCATCGTAATAGTTTGTAGAAGAATCGGGTAGATTATAAAATCCGATATCTTTAGTTTCATTATAAGGATCTGTTGCAATTGCTTCGGAAAAAGGAGCAATGCCCATCTTTTCCTCGCCTTTTATAACATATTGTATATCAATATACTTTTCGTGATGTTCCCATTTAACATCAACAAGATCTTTGGTAACATTCTCGCTAACCATAGCAAAAGCACTGTCTCCGGCTATCGAATATTTTCCAACCGCAAGTTTTTCTAAATCAGTCTCTTTAAGAAACCGATAAACTTTATCCCAAACCTGACGATTTTGATTATACTGTATTGCAAATTCCTGAATATTAACACTCTTATGAATTTTAGCTTTCAATCCATGAGCCCATTCGCTTTTAATAAACCATTCGTTCGCTTTTTGTGTAGACCATTCGTTATTTTGTGCAAATAAACTACCGCCATTACAGGCAAAAGCGGCAAAAAGCAATAACTGACAAGAATTTATAAGTAATGTTTTCATTCTATATTTGAATTAATAAATCTTTCTTCTCTTTTCAGGCAGGACTAAACCTGTCCTGCCTGATTCCTCTGAACTACAATCTCAAACTAACCCTTGTTTACTAACAATTATATAAAAACTAGCTAAATCAACTATATATCAAATATTTAAGTAATTAATTTTTGGCACAAGCAAATGAAAAATCAATAATGCTGAGAGATAAGTAAAGCCAGCAATAACAAACAAAATGGAATAGCCCGTTTCTATCGTCCCTATTGTTTTATAATGTTCAAGTAAAACACCTGTAACAGAGGCAAAAGCAATACCTCCAACAGAACCGGCCATCCCCCCAATGCCAGTAACAGAAGCAACTGCCTTTTTAGGAAACATATCAGAAACGGTTGTCATAATATTGGCCGACCAAGCCTGATGAGCTGCCGCTGCTAGACCTATAAGTAAAACAGCCGGCCATAATGACACATATTTGACTGAGACAATGGGCACTACCAACAGTGCACATATCAACATGGTAGTTTTACGGGATTTGTTAACAGACCATCCTTTTTTAAGGAATGAAGAAGAAAGCCACCCGCCTCCCACGCTACCAATGGTCGTCATAGAATATATCAGAATAAGAGGAAGCGCGAAATTGGCAATATCCTTTATATCAACATGATATTTATCTTTCAGGTAAGACGGTAGCCAAAAGAGATAAAACCAGAAAATACAGTCGGTAAGTAATTTGCCAAGTAAAAAAGCCCATGTCTGATTACAACGGAATAATTTAATCCACGGAACACTTTCGGTATTATCCTCAATCTTATCACTATGGATATACTCTAATTCCGTTTTACATAACTTTTCTTTCCTTTCTGGTTTCTGATAAATAAACAACCAAAAAGACAACCAGATAAGGTCTAAAAGTCCTGTAAGAATAAAGCCCGCCTGCCATGCAGGATGTGAAGGATTTGATGCAAAAGCATATATTGCCCAAGGAATTAGCAAAGGCGCAATTACAGCACCAATATTTGCTCCTGAGTTAAAAATACCTGTGGCTAGTGCTCTCTCTTTTTTGGGAAACCATTCGGCAACCGTTTTTATGGCCGCCGGAAAGTTTCCCGATTCGCCTAAACCTAACCCGACACGAGAAAAGCCAAAACCAGTTGATGTTTTTGTAAATGCATGACTGATAGAAGAAAGTCCCCAAATGAGAATAGAAATAGCATATCCTTTCTTCGTTCCAATTTTGTCAATAACCCAACCAAAAAGTAATAATCCTATGGCATAAGCTGCCTGAAAAGCCATAATAATGTAACTGTATTCTTTTTCAATATTATTGGAATCAACCCATTTCAATTCCGACTCCAGTACAGGCTTAAGGATACTGATTACCTGCCTGTCCATATAATTTATGGTAGTTGCAAAAAATAGCAGTGTACATATTGTCCACCGGTATCTTCCTATTTTAGAGGAAGTCTGTGTCATGTTAGTAAATAGTTAAAAACATTTGCTTGCAATTTGTTATTCCTGTCACATTTATTTTTTAAACGTGACAGGATGAGTTTTTTCCCCTAAACGAATCATCACTGCTTACCCAATCTACAATGTGAGTAACATCATACTGCAGCTAACAAAGCAGCTTTTCTCCATTCTTTAATACAACTGACCTGTATTATGATCTGCATTGACAAACCCGCTCATTGTGATAATAATTTTCTTTACTTTAGAAAATCGATTGTACAACTGACGACAATCGAATTCAGATCTGTCATCATTTGCTTCACCTTTCAAAACATCACCAATTCCATTTTCAGATAAACGAAAAATAAAATTGACCAAAACATCATAATTAACAGGATGTACCTTAACATTAGCTTCACCTATTCCATAGATTACTTGATATAATTTTGCTTGCACAAAATGTGCGTAACCCGATATTTTTAACCGAAGCACTCTTGCTCCAAATGTGGCGACTCTGTCGTTCATATTTCAGATCCTCTCAAAAAAGCGATCAATATTGCGCAATCGATAGCGCAATATTAAAACATTTTTTATTTTTTTGTATTGTGAATGACAAAAAATCTTAACGCCCTGTTAAAATAATTTTATTAAAAGAATTGTTACTTATTCCAACGTATTTATACAAAGAGAAATATATTGTTACAAAATAAGTTGTAAACTTGTAGAAATTTTTGAAATGAAATGGAGAAACGAGGAGTAACCATACACGATATAGCAAAAGAATTAAATACCACTGCTTCAACGGTTTCAAGAGCATTGCAAAATCATCCTCGTATTAGTGAGGATATGCGAAAAAAAGTTGCAGATCTGGCTCAAAAACTTAATTATCAACCTAATTCAATTGCAGCAAGCTTGCGCAGAGGCAGAGGTAATACAATTGGCGTAATCGTACCTCAAATAGACCGCTCATTCTTTGCGTCTGTTATACGAGGTTTGGAAGATGTTGCCTATGAAGCTGGTTATAATGTTCTTATATGCCAAAGTTATAATTCGTATCAGCGTGAAAAATCGATTGTACAAACCTTACTGAATGGCAAAGTTGACGGTATTATGGTTTCTCTGGCAAGTGAAACTATTGATTTTTCTCATTTTAAGGACGTTAAAAAAAGGAATCTGCCTCTTATCTTTTTCGACCGCGTTCCGGACACCATTGAAGCGAATAAAGTAGAAGTAGACGATTTTGCCGGTGCAGCAAAAGCCGTAGAGCATCTTGTGTTACAAGGATGCAAGAGAATTGCTCATTTTGCAGGACCTCAACATATTAGCATCTATCGTAATCGATTTGAAGGATATAAAACAGTACTTCAGCGACATAATATTCCTTTTGACGAAAATTTATTTTTTGCTGATACAATTACGCTTGAAACAGGCGAAGCCGCAGCTGTAAAAATTAATAACATGAAGCTGAAACCCGACGCCATTTTCTCGGCTGGCGATTATTCGGCATTGGGAGCAATAGTAAAATTCAAAGAATTAGGAATTAAAATACCAAAAGACGTTGCCATTGTCGGTTTTTCTAATGAACCTCATGACAGCGTATTAACACCCTCACTGAGTTCTGTGGATCAACATAGTATTGAAATTGGCCGAAGCGTTGCAAAACTATTTTTCGAAGGAATTAATGACCCAAAAACGCTTTCCATTCCAAAACGAATCGTATTAAATACAGACCTGGAAATTCGGGAATCGTCACTTTTGAAGAAAATATAACTTATATATCTTTATAATAATCAATGTTTTCCATTGATAAGATATCAATAGGCATGTAATGAGTCTTAATAATTTCCTTTTTCAAAACAAGTGCATTAAACAACGTCATAATACCTAAGTATCCCTGTGTTTCAGGTCGTTGTGCTATCAAAAAAGAAACAGAGCCTTTGTGCAAACAATCGACATTACCCTGCGTAAGATCATAGCCAACTAAGCGAATGCCGGGCAAATTATTACGTGTTATAAAAGAAGCCAGTTCGTGGATACGAGAATTAAACATTACGGCTGCCTGTACGGACTTTAACATTTTGCTAATATTCTGTCTTTTATCAAATTTAGTATCAAGTTGGTATGTAAATATTTGAATCTGATAACGATCTAGCCAACCCCGATCTTTAAAATAAGACATAAAACCATGTTCTCGTTCAATGGTTTGCGCAGAAACACCTGCTCCAACGGGACGAACAATTAAAATTGAGGCTCCGTCCGATAAGCCCGTTTGCAGCAATCTGGCCGCAACCTGACCGCTTTGCCACGAATTCTGCCCTATATACGCGACATTGCCAAGTCCCTCAATATTAGAATCAATTAATAAATAAGGAATAGATGCTTTATCCAGTTGTTGTGCAAACGATATCGTTTCTTCGCGAAAAACAGGAGCACAAAGCACTGCATCAGGCTGAATATGAATTGTCTGCGCTACTATTGAGCGAAAAGATTGTAAATCAAGATGCTTAAATGAAAGAATCGTTACTGTTACATTAAAATCATGCACTTCACTAGCAGCTCGTTGTACTCCTTTTAACGGAGCTTCCCAATAAGCATTATCTATGTGAAAATCAGGGAGTACACAAACAATATGATAATTATTCTTAGAAGCCAAAGAACGTGCTAAAAGATTGGGCTCATAATGCATTTCTTCAATAATTTGAAGTACCCTTCTACGACTTTCGTCGGAAACGCCCGAACGATCATGCAAGACCCGATCTACTGTGCCAGGAGAAACTCCTGCTAGCCGGGCAATATCAACTATTCGAATTTTCGATGTCAATGTTTAATAATCAATTAAATATAGTCAAAAACGAACTGCGTTTTTTGGTGTCAATCCCGCAAATACTTGTTTTCTGTGTAAACAAAAATAACAATTAAAAATTTTGAGAAAGCAATTAAAAATGTAATTTCGTGTGCGCACACGAAAGGAGAATTCTCTTTTATCTGTTCATAATGAATCAGATGAAAAAATCTTCCTTTTCAGGAATACATCACAGGATAAACATTATGGTCTGGATTTTTAATGAAAATGTATTTCTGCTTGCGACCTGTAACTAAAACAATATCAATATTATGAAAACGTTTCTTGACGAAAATTTCATTTTGCAAACGCAAACCGCTCAAAATTTATTTCATCAGCATGCAGAGAATCTGCCAATTATAGATTATCACTGTCATTTAAATCCACAACAAATAGCAGAAGATTATCAATTTGAAAATCTTTCTCAGGCATGGCTTCAGGGCGACCATTATAAATGGAGGGCCATGCGTGCTAATGGTATCAATGAAAAATATGTTACAGGCAATGCTTCTGATTTTGAAAAGTTTATGAAATGGGCAGAAACAGTTCCCTACACCATGCGCAATCCGTTGTACCACTGGACACACATGGAGCTTGCCCGCCCTTTTGGCATTCATAAAATATTAAATCCGTACACTGCAAAAGAAATTTACGAAGAAGTATCAGCCATGCTTCGCACGCCAGAGTTCAGTGTTCAGGGAATTTTGCAAAAAATGAATGTTGACATTGTCTGCACTACTGATGACCCCGCTGATTCGCTGGAATATCATCAGAAAATGAAAAATTCGAATGCTACATTACGAATGCTTCCAGCTTGGCGACCCGACAAAGCAATGGCTATAGAAAATACACAGACTTATAATCAATATCTTACACAGCTTGAGCATGCAGCAGGCATGGAAATTCGGAATTTTAACGGACTTATGGATGCTCTGCAGAAGCGCCATGACTTTTTCCACGAAATGGGTTGCCGCATTTCCGATCATGGCATGGAAACTTTTTATGCCGAACCTTATACAGACAAAGAAATTGAAACAATCTTTCTAAAAGTCAGAATTGGAATACAGCCTGATTTAAAGGAAATTGTAAAATTTAAAAGTGCATTACTATTTCACTTCGCAGTTATGGATGCTGACAAAAACTGGGCTCAGCAATATCATGTTGGCGTAATTAGAAATACCAATACCCGTATGCTGAGTGAGTTAGGCCCTGATACAGGATACGATACCATTGGCGATTTTGAGATAGGTAGAAATATGGTTGCTTTTTTTGATCGCATCGAACAGGCTAAAAAGTTAACAAAAACAATTGTTTATAATCTCAATCCAAGAGATAATGAATTGATGACCACCATTATAAATAGCTTTAATGATGGCGTTACTGCCGGAAAAATGCAATTTGGCGCTGCGTGGTGGTTTCTCGACCAAAAAGATGGAATACAAAAACAATTGAATACGCTCTCGACTCTTGGCTTACTTAGTCGTTTTGTAGGAATGCTTACCGACTCGCGTAGTTTTCTTTCTTATCCGCGACACGAATATTTCAGACGTATACTTTGTAACTTATATGGTAACGACATTGAAAGCGGAGAAATTCCACATCAGGAACTTTCTTTTGTTCAACAATCAATAGAAAACATCTGTTATTACAATGCCAAAAATTATTTTGGATTCTAAAAACAAGAAAGTCCCGGATTTTAGAATCCGGGACTTTCTTGTTTAAGTTTTTACGATTTTATCCGATCAAAACCATGCCCATAAACTCCCATCACGCTTCCAAACGATAAAAAAGCGGTAGGATCTGCTTGCTTTACAATTCTAAAGATTTGAGTAGCTTCATGCTTACGACAAATTACAATCAATATCTTCATCTCAGCCTTTGAATACCAGCCCTGTCCATCCAAAACGGTGATACCTCGCTTTACTTCTTTTTCGATGCGACTGGCTATTGCTTCATGATTTCGGGTAATAATAAGCATCTGATACGACTGCTGCAATCCTGTTATCATCAAATCAATAACATACGACGAAACCGCCATCATCACATATCCGTAAACCATTTTTTCAATCGAATGAAAAAGAAAATATGATGATGAAATAATAATCAGATCACAATATAAACTAACTCTTCCGGGCGATGTGCTTCGGTATTTTGTAACCATCATGGCTACAATATCGGTACCTCCGGTACTACCACCCTGCGAAAAGCAAAGTCCAACACCTGCTCCCGAAAGCATTCCTCCGATAACCGTAGCCATAAAACCATCCTGAACCAGTGGGTGATGAATAACGCCCTGAAAAAGACCAAGAAAAAAAGACATTGAAATAATGCCCCAAATTGTTTTAACACCAAAAGGAAAACCAAGAACACGAATAGCTACCAATATAAGTATTGCATTGATTGCAAAATAACTAATACCAACCGGCAAACCCGTGGCATAATAAATAAGTGCACCAACACCGCTAGCCCCACCTCCGGTAATGCCCGAGGGAATAAGAAACCCCATCCATCCTAAAGAGGTAAGAAAAACTCCAAAAGTTGTAATAACATAACTTTCAATGTTTTTGTAAAGTGTCTTATTTTGAAACAATGTCATAATTAAGTAGTTGTTTATGAAATTGAAAGGCTTTATTTCTAAATGCAACAAAATTAAAATCGACATTTGTGACAGGGAATGATAAAGCGCAAGAGCTATTTGTTTAGCTAAAGAAAAGGTAATCATTAATTTACAATTAATCGAAATTTAAGAATCAAAAACAGCAAGACAAAAGCTCTTTTTTTAAAACAGAAGTTACTATTCTTTTTTTAACCTTTGTGAAAAATAGAATTTCACACGAAATGAGCGACAGCATCGAATGGCAGAAATTTCAAAGCGGAGATAAGGACGCATTGTCTGGCATCTTTCTGTCGTATCATGACGATTTATTCCGATATGGCTTAAAACTATCAGGTAATCAAGATGTAGTGGAAGATTGTATCCAGGATTTATTTCTTAAACTCTGGAAAAACAGGCAACGTCTGAAGCAGGTTGAACACATCAAATCGTATCTTTTACGTTCGCTTCGCAATCATTTACATGATAGTCTTGAACTATCTCAGAACAATACCACGTCCATCGAAAACACGGACGAAAATATTTTTCAGGTCGAATATTCACCCGAAGATTTTCTAATAAACAGCCAGGTAAGTGAAGAAACCCGCAATAGGGTTATCGAGGCTCTCAATCAGCTTACTCCCCGCCAACGCGAAGCAATCTATCTGCGATATTTTGAAGAAATGGATTTCGAAACCATTGCGCATGTGATGGAAATGAACATTCAATCTGTTCGAAATACTATTTTCAGAGGAATGCAGGTTATGCGCGATCTGATGCTAATATCTTCATTTTTAGTAATGATTGGAAAAGAACAATTTCCTTTTTCCGATTGTTTCTAAATTTTCCCGATAAAACTGAGTATAAAAAACCAACTCGTCCGTGTATATAGAAAACGGATGAGTAAATCTTTTTCTATCCATGAATAATTCGACAATAAATTTTGAAGATTTTATTCTCGACGAAACATTCCGGGAATATGTAGCGAGAACCAATTCTGGTTCCATTCGCTATTGGAATGAATGGATCGAATCTCATCCTGAAAATCAGAAAGAATTCGAAAAGGCTAAGGAAGTTCTGAAAACACTTATTAACCATACTATTACAAAAGTTCCTGTTGAAAAAGAACAAGCACTCAACGCCTTACTTCACGAGATAAAACGACAGGAAAGACCACACAATATCGCAAATTATTTTAACTCAACATGGATTCGTATTGCGGCCGTTATTGTTTTTGCAATTGGTTTTGCCTCGCTCTGGAACTGGCTTAGCAATTCGTTACAAAATTCGCACGAAAATGCTTATTGTGAGGTAATTGTCCCTACCGGCGAAAAATCACAAATTATACTTGCCGACGGAACTCACGTATGGATTAACTCGGGTAGTAAATTCAGATATCCATCAAATTTTGGTAAAAAAAGCCGCAATGTTTTTCTGGAAGGCGAAGCTTATTTTGATGTAACAAAACAGAATGGCAAAGAATTTATTGTCAACACCCGCGATGCCAAAATTGACGTTCTCGGAACAGCCTTTAATGTAAAGTGTTATGCCGATGAAACGAAAACACAAACGACCGTAGTTAGAGGATTGGTAAAAGTCGAATCGCTTATTGGCGATCATCAAACCGTCTTTATTCACCCTAAAGAAATGGCAGTACTTCGTCCTCAAAATAAGGCACAAGCAATACCAACCAAAAAAGACAGTAAACTTATTGCAATAGAAAACATTAATCCAGAGGTAGTAACATGCTGGAAAGATCAGTTACTTGTATTTAACGATGAACCGCTGGGCGAAATGATTGTAAAAATGGAACGCTGGTACAACGTAAAAATCGAAATAAACGACGAAAAATTAAAAGCCGAACGATATACCGGTAAATTTATCCAGAACGAAACAATCTATCAGGTGCTTGAGGCGATAAAGCTCACAACGCCCATTCAGTATAAAGCAAAAAATAACGAAGTGGTTATAACACGAGCAAAATAAAAACCAATAATTAAAAAAACGAACAGCTGCCTATGGTGAGATAACGCTAAACAAAAACAAAATCGGAGAATGCTGGAACACTCCCCGATCTATAAAGAACATTAAAAGCTCAGAGTCTGCTTAATTACTTGAGCTATGTCAAATCTTTACATACCAAAACTATGAAAAAAGAATTATTTCATCGTGATTCTTATCCGATGAATTTTGTCCAAAAATTACTGCTGACCATGAAACTAACAACAGCATTGCTATTTATTGGCATTCTACACATCTCAGCTATTGGACATTCCCAAAATGCCAGATTACACCTAAACTTTAAATCCGGAACATTAGGAGATGTCATAGAAGCTATTGAAAATCAGAGCGATTATAAAATTTTCTATAAAAATGCACAAGTCGATACCCATAAATCGGTATCGGTAAATGAAAGCGAAGGTTCGGTAGCCACAATTCTCAATAATGCACTAAACGGAAGTAATCTTTCGTATAAGGTTATGGACAAGGTTATTGTACTTGCTCCGGCAAAAGAAATCCAGCAAAAACAGCTTTCAGGGATTGTTACAGATGCCGCTACAGGCGAAGCACTTATTGGTGTTAACGTCTCTATAGAAGGTACAACCAAAGGTGTTGTTACCGACGTAAACGGCCGGTATGCATTGGACATGCCGGCAAATAATGCTTTCCTCATCTTTTCGTATGTTGGTTATGCCACCGAAAAAGTATCGGTTGCCGGGCAATCATCTATTAACGTGAAACTTGTTCCCGAAATACAAAAACTTGATGAAGTTGTTGTTATAGGTTACGGAACACAAAAAAAGAGCGATCTTACCGGATCAGTTTCTCAGGTAAAAGCCAGCGACCTTAGTGCTACACCGGCAGCCTCTATCGATGGCTTGTTAAAAGGAAAAAGTGCAGGTTTACAGGTTATGAGTTCTACCGGTGAACCCGGCTCCGGAACAACTATTCGTATTCGTGGTAACAACTCATTTTTTAATAACGGACAAAACAACAACCCTTTGTATGTTGTTGATGGTTTGCCAGTTGGCGATGCAGGAAACCTTATACAGGTTAACCCCAGCGATATTGAGTCGATGGACATTTTAAAAGACGCCTCGGCCACAGCCATTTACGGTTCTCGTGGAGCAAATGGTGTTATCATGATTACAACTAAAAAAGGAAAAGTTAACCAGTCGGTTATCGAAATAAATTCGCAACTGAGCTTCTCGTCTTTACCTAAGCCATTTGATCTTATTTACGATCCTTATCTGTATGCACAATTGTCGAACGAATCGTACAATAATGCCAACAGCGATTCACCTGGTTCATATACTCCGCTTTACATAGGTAAAAGTCAGTATGGAACTTATTTTCCCTCGTTATCCGAAATACAAAACGGAACATGGAAATACAAAACCTACTGGCCAGATGTAGTATACCGAACTGGCGTTACCAGCAATAATACCGTTGCAGCGCGTGGCGGTTCCGAAAATACACAATATGCCATTTCGTTAGGCTATATGAACACGAAAGGAATGGTTATTGGTAATAATTACGATAAATACACCGGTAATTTTAAAATCAACCAAAAATTACTGAAAAATTTAAGCGTTGGTATTGATTCCAAACTTACCGTCACTGACAACAAAAAGGCCAATGCTGTTGGGGGTGAGAGCCGTTCGCCTGTCTTTCCTGTACGCGACTCAACTGGTGCTTATTTTACCATTGGTTTGAGCGATTATTACAATCCGGAAGCTGTTGCAAACGAAATCACCAATAAAAATCAGACTATCGACCTCTTAAATACAGGTTATGTTGACTGGGAAATTGTTAAAGGCCTTACACTTCATTCAAATCTGAGTTTCAAATACGGCGAGTCGTTGTCCGATTACTACGAACCCCGTCAGTATGGTTCTACGGGTCATTTATTTAACGGCTACGGAAGTATCGGCAATTACAAAGGCACTACTGTCGTAAACGACAATTTTTTAACTTACAAAAAAACGTTTGCAGAAAAACACGATTTAACATTAATGGCAGGTACTTCGTACGAAAGTTATCACGAACGTACGTCGAACCTTATCGGTAAAAATTTTGTAAACGATATTTTAGGAAACGAAAGTTTATCGGGAGCTGCTCAGGAAGAACTTTCAAATTCAGCTCAACAAACAAAATTAAATTCATACTTTGGTCGTCTTATTTATGGTTTTGCCGATAAATATTTGTTAACTTTTACAATGCGTGCCGACGGTTCTTCAAAATTCGGAGCCGATAACAAATGGGGCTATTTTCCATCGGCAGCTGCCGCATGGAATGTAGACAAAGAAGCTTTCTTCCCTCAATCGTCAGCTATTTCATCTCTCAAATTCAGAGGAAGCTGGGGTATTACCGGTAATCAGGCTATTCCTCCCTATCAAACACTCGACCGGCTTGGTAGCAGCCAATACTGGCTCGGTTCTGGTTTAGGTTTTGCAACAGGCTATGGCCCGGGTGTTATCTATTATCAGGATTCTCAGTCTAGAAATTACTATCAGGGTTTAGCCAATACCAAACTGAAATGGGAATCTACCCAACAAATTGACATAGGTACAGATATCGGCCTTTTTAATCAACGAATCAGAATTACAGCCGACTATTACAGCAAAAAGACACAGGATATTTTACGTCTTGTTAATGTAGCAATCTCTTCTGGGTTCGATCAGCAATATCAGAACTCGGGTTCAATGTCGAATAAAGGTTTTGAATTGGCTATTGATGCAAATATTCTGCATACCAGCGATTTTTCGTGGAATGTTGGCTTCAATATGTCGCACAACAAAAACGAAATTCTCGATTATGGTTCAACCATTCCTCAGAAATTCGGAACATATCTCGATCAATTCCGTGGTAACCCCAACTATTTGGTTAAAGGCCAGCCAATGGGCGTATTCTATGGTTACAAAGCAGATGGTATTGTTCAAACCAAAGCAGAAGGGCTTGCTGCCGGACTTACGGGAAAAATGGCTAATCCTGGAGAAATCAAATACTTAAACTATAACGGTGGTGACGGTTCGGGTATGGATGTTCTGGGTAGTCCTGAAGCTAAATTCAATTACGGATTCAATACTAAGCTGAATTATAAAGGCTTTGATCTCGCTATCGCCTGCAACGGTTCTTACGGCAATAAAATTGCAAACCTGCAACGCATGAACGAAGGAAGTATTCAATTTCAGCGTTGGACACTCGATAATCCAAATAACCAGTATCCAAGGTTAAATGCCGGCAGAGCAGTTTACTTCTCTGACTGGTGGCTCGAAGACGGATCGTTCCTTAAAATTCAGAACATTACCTTGGGTTATAATTTTTCCAATACCGAAAAAAAGGTTCCGGGGGTAAAAAGCATCCGCTTGTATGTTAGCTGCGAAAATGTAGCAACATTCACCAAATTTACCGGTTACGACCCTGAATTGTCTCCTTCATACATCAACAGCGGTTACGAAAGCGGAACCAACGGATTGTATAACGGAGGATACCCAAGACCCAGAACTATTACCTGCGGCTTAAACTTAACTTTCTAAAAATCTGACGCCATGAAAATATTTCATAAAATAATCGGGGCTTGCAGTATAGCCCTTGCTGTCAGCGCATGTTCACTCGAAGAAACGCCATACGGTTTTTTAAGTACCGACAATTTTTATAAAACAGCCAGCGATGCTCAATCGGCATTAGTTTATTGTTATTCTTTTTTACCCGAAGTTGGTTACTACAGCCGGGCATTGCACTATGTTCCGGGTTATGCCAGCGAAGAATACGTTACTAAGTCCGACGGAGGTCTGGACGTCCATCAGTTAGTCGACTGGACGGTAGACCCCAGCAATACGCTGCTTGACGGAGTTTTTAAAGATGCCTACATGGGTATTGATCGTTGCAATACGCTTATATCCCATGTTCCGGGCATTAATATGGATACCATTACCCGTAACCAATATGTTGGCGAAGCTTATTTTTTAAGAGCTTTACATTACTTCAACCTCGTTCGGTTATTTGGTTCGGTACCCATTCGTACAGAACCCATTACCAGTTCGAATCAGGTTGCTGTTCCAAAATCATCTATTTCTGATGTTTACGATGTTATCATTTCCGATCTGCAAAAAGCAGAACAGTTGATGACGTCTAATTTCATAGAATGCCGCGCCAATAAAATTGCAGCAGAAGGCTTGTTATCAAAAGTTTATCTTACCATGGCATCTTCTAAAGCAACCGGTTGCCCCGGATATGATTTTGTAAGCGACGCTAACTCGTACTACAGCAAAGCGGCTGCCGAAGCTGCAAAAGTGCTCGACCCGTCACAGTCAACTTACACCTTCTGGACAGGAGATCTTACTGCGATGTGGGACATAGACAATGAAGTTGGTAACGAATTTATTTTCAGTATTGGAGTAGACAAATCGGGTAAAGCTGAAGGAAATTATTCAAAGCTGTCAATGAATATGGTTCCCTATGTAAACGGTGCAAAAATATCATTAGGACCATCGTTTAACGTAACCATTCCCGACGGATGGTCGCAAACACAGACCAATATTCCATTTTATAATACATTCTCCAGCAACGATAAACGTCGCGATGCATGGATTGTAAAATCGGTAAAACTCTCCGATGGCTCTATTCGCACTTATCCGGGAGAGTTAGCTTATCCATTTACGCTCAAATACATAGATAAAACACAAACAGGTGAAGCTTCCGGACATTACATTCCTGTTTTACGTTACTCTGATGTTGCCCTTATTTATGCCGAAGCTGCTGGTCCATCCGATTCTAAAGCATATTCATGGGTTAACAAAGTCCGCAACCGTGCCGGTTTACCAGATCTTACAACAGGTTTAAGTACCGAAGCTTTCCGCGACTCAGTTCTGAAAGAACGTTCGTTTGAATTATGTTTTGAAATGAACCGTTTTTACGATTTAAGAAGAACGCACAATATTGAAGCTGTTTTAAATGGAATTTATGGCAAAAACATCCACAACAGTGATGCTTATGCTTATTTCTATCCTATTCCGCAGCGCGAAATTGATAATAATCCTGCGTTAAACAGCAAATAAGAATGTTTCTAACATTAAAGACTATTACGATGAAAAAATATAATCTTTTATATATGATGTTTTTTCTTCTTGTCGGTCTATCGGCTTGCAAAAACGACAAAGAAGACTACTACATCGACGATATAAAAAGCAACGAACGTGCAATTTTAGGAATGACGGTGAAAAACAGTGTCGGAGCTCCTGCTGTTACGCTTAATACGGATACTTCGTTAGTAAAAGTTACGGTGTTCGGACAATCGTCTGATTTAAAAACCATTGCTCCCGAATTTACACTTTCGTACGGTGCCACAATATCACCAGCATCGGGTACTCCTACCGATTTTACAACTAGCCCAAATCATGCTGTAACATACACGGTTACTTCTCAGTCGGGTCAACAACGTAAATGGACTGTTGTGATCGATTTATTCAATAATCCATACGAAGGAAACTGGACTATTAACAGTTTTACATTTGACTGGGACGATGGTAATGGCTGGGGCAACAGCGGAGAAGCAGCCGTTGCTTCAAAATTTCCGGCAACCGCATCGGGACTGGACGACATTATTGCATTTGGTCCTCTCACTGGTGTTAACGCAGCCGGAGCTGTGTATGGTTCATACGAACGTACAGCAGGAACTGACGGGCAGTTTGCTTCCTATGTCAACACATCGACCGGAACAGACTGGACGAATAAATTTGGACAGCTACCTGCAGGAAAAGGAAACTACTACATAAATTCCGATAACACGGTAACGGTTGTTGTTAATGGTAAATCCTTTAGTTCCAAAGGAGCAAGTGCTTCCGACGGGTCTGTTATGACTTACCGGCTAGACCCTGCACCATTTAGTCCTGGCTCTATTAATTGGGGCGATTACTATGGCAACAACGATAACAAAGCCTGTGTTGCCACGAAAATATGGTATGTGCTGAAAAAGCAGTAATAAATTAAAATAACTATCTGTTAATCAATTTCTGCCAGATTTATATCTATTATGGACGATTCGGGGATTGTGAATTGACTGTCAATAATAGTGTGGTTAGCAGATAGTTTTCTTTCTCTGTCGTATATAGTTAATTTCAATTAGGTTAGTAGTTAGGTTAGAATTGTGAATCTTCCTGCAGCTTTGATGTACAAACATCGAAACTGCAGGAAATACACAAAAGCCTCGAAAAAACAGTGCGACAACAAACAACTAATTATGAAACATATACAATATCAACCAAGTGGTATTCTCTGGATGGTTATTTTTGCTTTGCTACTACTCAATCCTCTTACAATATCCTGCAAAAAATCAGATACTGAAAAACCATCACAAACCGACACAACATCATCCACACAAACTTTTGGCTTTATAACCCGTTCTGTCGACAAGCTAATGAATGGTAATCAGGAATTTCGATTCATAGGCATGAATACGCCAAGCATCATGGTAATAGAAGATTATGCATGGGGAGCCAGTGGCTGGCATCGTATTGATGAATTTGAACTCCGCGATATTTTCAAAACCATCCGGCAAATGGGTGGAACGGTAACCCGCACCTACACCTTCTCGATTCAGGGAGGCGTTTCTACTACAAATCAGAAAACACATATCTATGGTCCAGGTAATTATGATGAAGATATGTTCAAAGATCTTGATCTGGTACTTAAACTTGCCAACGAATACAAAATACACCTTATCATTCCATTTATCGACAACTGGAATTGGGTTGGCGGAACTTCTATTTTTGCATCCTTTTGTGGAAAAACTCAAGCTGATTTTTGCACCGACGAAACTGTAAAGTCTAATTTTAAGGCATTTATAAATTATGTTTTAAATCGTACTAATACACTAACCGGCATTAAATATAAAGATGATCCGTCTATTCTTGCCTGGGAAACCGGCAACGAACTTGGACCCGAAAATGCTCAAAATAATGTAGGCCTACTCGATAAATGGACAACCGAAATTACAGCCTATATTAAAAGTATCGACAAAAATCATCTTGTTCAGGATGGCAAAGATTGTTACCGCTATGGTATTTCGGACTCACAACTTAATGACCCTAATACTGACATAATTACCGACCACTATTATTGGGGAGATTATGTCGCAGCCTGCCAAAAATCGAGAAATTTATGTAAAGGGAAAAAGGTATTTTATGTAGGCGAATTTAATAGCTCCGATCCTGTCGTAAACGAAAATTTGCTTGGTACCGTATTATCGAACGGAACTTCGGGAGCACTGTTGTGGAGTCTTCGATTCCACAGTAAAAGTGGAGGTTTTTACTATCACGAAGACCCAACAGTATCGTCAACTCCCTGTTTTCGCTGGCCCGGATTTACTTCGGCAAGCGCGACATCCGAAGCCACCAAAATGGCTCAGATTAAAACTTATGCCTATGCTATTCAAAAGCTCAACGAGCCAAAGCTTCCTGTTCCTGATGCTCCATATTTTATTCCCGAAAGCAAGCCAAACCAATTAAGATGGCAAGGTTCAACCGGCGCTCAGTTTTACGTATTAGAACGGGCTACCGGAACTTCGGGACCATGGACAATTATCGACAATCATGCCATGGAAGACGCTATTCCTTATTCTCCGTATGTAGATGGTAGTGCCATATCAGGTATCAACTATTATTACCGTATTACAGCACGAAACTCAACAGGGGCTTCTTCTGTGTCAAATGTTATAGGTCCGGTATCGTTTTAAACCGAATTAAAAATAAATATCTATTATTTAAGCAATTAACTACACTAACCTGTCAGTAAAAAGTATGCTTTCATTTTATACGCTTTGCTCTTAATTGTTGTATAAAAGAATTATAGATACTGTTTTTAATTAGAAAAACTTATAAACGTACACTCCAAAATTCGGAAAACAATTATTGGAATTTTGTTGGAACAACTCAGAGAACATCAGGAAGCTTGAGTTCTACCGGTCAGCAAATTGAAATGTACAGCATGGTAATTTATTAAAATTAAGGTCAGACATATAAACAATGTCCGACTTCTCAACTATTTATCAGTATGAAACTTATCCGACTTTCATTGTTTATTTTCCTGACTTCAATTTCATTAGATATTGAATCTCAGGTTATTAATCACTCTTTATTGTTAAAAAAAGAAGTGAAACTGTATGAAAAAGCTGAATGGGATATTTCCGTATCTTCTTATTTTTCAAATCCTTATAACGCAAGCGATATTAGTGTCGACATGCTGCTCATTTCTCCGGCCGGCAAAGAACTGGTGCTGCCTTGTTTTTTTATAAAAGGTGATAGTACCGAATCGATATGGAAAGCCAGATTTACTCCGCAAGATACGGGTTCTTACACTTATTCGTTCCGCGTTACAGCTCAGGGGAAAAGTAATCAATCCAAACCAGAAACCTTCTTTTCGCAAAACTCTGATAAAAAGGGATTTTTGCACAAAAATAACAACTGGACTTTTGTTTTCGACAATGGCGAAATATTTCGTGGTATTGGCGAAAATGTAGCCTGGGAAGCCCGTAATTGGGAGAATTCTAAATGGACTTACAATTATTTACTACCTACCTTATCTAAAAATGGTGCAAATTTTTTTCGTACCTGGATGTGTGCCTGGAACTTACCTCTCGAATGGCAACAGATCCGCGATTCTCAGCGTTACCAGAGCACTGCCGAATATTTCAATCCCGACGGTATTAAACGAATGGACCAATTGGTTGAAATGATTGACTCGCTCAACCTGTACCTGATGCTAACACTCGACTGGCACGGTGCATTAATAGCCGATAATGAATGGAAAACAAGTACATACAATAAAGCGAATGGAGGCCCGGCTGCCACACCTTCCGAGTTTTTCACTTCCGAAACTGCACAAGCTAAATACAAGAACAAACTTCGCTATATCATAGCCCGTTGGGGATACAGTACTCACATTGCCGCACTGGAATTTTTTAACGAAATCGATAATGCCGCTTTCAACTCTCACGACAGCATTCTTATTCCACACAGCGCCATTGCCCAGTGGCACGACGAAATGGCTATGTTTCTAAAAAATACAGATCCTTATAACCATCTGGTAACCACAAGTATATCGCACCGAGACATTATGGGTATGAACGCTTCGGCATACCTCGATTTCAATCAGAAACATATTTACAAACGCACTGATAGACTGGCTGGTACCTTAAAAACTTATTCGGCCTCTTTTAACAAACCATACGTTATTGGCGAATTTGGCTACGAATGGGACTGGAATATCGATTTCAAAACCATTACTAACGAATTGAATTTTGATTACAAACGTGGTTTGTGGTATGGACTTTTTAACCCAACTCCCATTCTACCAATGACCTGGTGGTGGAAATTTTTTGACGAACAAAGAATGACTCCTTATTTCCAAAACGTACGAACAATAAGCGATCTGATGTTAAAAGCAGGCAATGGATCGTTCGAGATTATTCCAATCAACGCAGGCCATCTCGAAGCGTATGCTGTAAAATGCGGAAACCGGTATTTTACTTACATTCTGAACAATACGAACAAACAACTTACTTCTAACATTTTATTACCTACGTTAGAAAACCAGGCCTACACATTAACCAGTTTTATTCCAGAAAAAGGCTTTGCCTCAAATACTACGAAGTTAAAAATGACTCAGAAAGGTTTGATTATTCCGAATTTCAGTTTAAAATCGAAACAAGAACAGGTATTTATTCTTGATGTTGAAAAAAATAACATCCGAAAATAACCGTTTGTATTTCAATTTTTTAACTAAACACATTGTATGAAAGCAACTAAATTTCTATTACTCTTTGCTTTTCAGTTTGTTATAGATGGTTTCGTAACTGCTCAACAAAAAGATTCGCTGATTTATAAAACAGACAAAAACATTGCATATCGGGCAGAAATAGGTAAACCGGCCGACGAATATGCAAAAAACCGTTGTAAATTAGATATTTACTACCCAGTAAATAAAAAGAAGTTTGCCACCATTGTCTGGTTTCACGGAGGAAATCTGGTTGCCGGAGAAAAATATATTCCGGAAGAACTCAAAAACAAAGGAATAGCTATTGTTGCCGTTAATTACCGACTAAGTCCCAAAGCTCAACATCCGGCATACATTGATGATGCAGCGGCTGCCGTGGCATGGACTTTTCAGAATATTTCGAAATACGGCGGTGATTCCACCCTCATTTTTGTATCAGGTCATTCAGCAGGAGGATTCCTTACATTAATGCTTGGACTGGATAACCGCTGGCTTTCGGTTTATCATATTGATAACAAACGAATTGCCGGATTATTTCCCATTAGCGGGCAAACTATTACCCATTGTACCATTCGCAAGGAAATGGGATTGTCCGACGATATTCCATTTGCCGATCAGTTTGCTCCTGTAAACCATGTACATAACAGCATCCCTTTTACCGTAATTATCACGGGTGACAGAAGATTGGAACTACCCGCCCGCTATGAAGAAAATGCATTGCTACAGGCTTATTTAGTGGCTTTTGGAAATAAAAACGTATCCATCTACGAATTAGCAGGTTTTAACCACAACACCGTTGTCGGACCTGCATGCTACCTCATTATAAATCAGCTAACTGAACATTTAAAAGAATTTCGATAATTGTTTGTGATTAACTCAACAACATGAATACAACCAAAAGTTTGATTCTGATTTCTGTCCTATCAATAACATCATTATCAGCAATATACGGACAGCTAAATTTTGGGCTCTCGCTGCCACAAGAGTCCTCTACTCTTCCCAAATCGGCAGTTGCCGTACAACAAGTCAACCGAAAGGCCAAACTCCATCAAAATACTGTTTTAAAGCCAGTTCGAGATGGCGAATGGATTTTAACCAATGGTTGGGAATTGGCAGAATCGGATAAAATTATAAATTCAGACAAGTCGTTGTTTGACAAAAATTTAAATACGACAAACTGGTATAATGCCACTGTTCCCGGAACTGTTTTAACCTCATTGGTTAATCAGGGTATTTATCCCGATCCTTATTTTGGAATCAACAATCTGGCGATACCAGAATCTCTTTGTCGTACAGACTGGTGGTATCGTATTCCTTTTAACATGCCAGCCAATCCTGGCAATAAAATACCATGGCTCATTTTTAACGGAATTAACTATAAAGCAGATATTTGGCTTAATGGTCAAAAATTAGGCTCCATTAATGGAGCTTTTATGCGCGGAGAGTTCAATATCAGCAAAATAGCAAAAACAAACGAGCAAAATATTTTAGCCGTACATATACTTCCTCCGCCTAATCCAGGCATTCCGCACGAACAATCCGCTGTCGCCGGGCGAGGCCCCAACGGTGGTCAGTTATGTCTCGACGGACCAACATTTATTTCGTCTGAAGGCTGGGACTGGGTTCCCGGTATCCACGACCGGAATATTGGAATATGGCAAGACGTAAAACTCTGCTATACTGGAGATGTGCGTATTATCGATCCACAAGTTATTTCTCAACTTCCCCTGCCCGACACCACTCATGCCGGCTTAACCATAAAAGTGGGACTTGCTAATTATTCCAATCAAAATAAAACAATAACCCTTTCGGGAAAAATAGGTGATATTTCATTCAATCAGCAGGTTGAAATTAATGGTGGAGAGCAAAAAACGGTAGCTTTCTCTCCCGATCAATTTGCCCAGCTTAATTTGAAAAATCCAAAATTGTGGTGGCCAAACGGATACGGAAGTCCTAATTTGTATACTCTTGCTCTTTCGGCAAATACCGATAACCAATTATCGGACAGTAAGGTTATAAAATTTGGCATTCGCGAACTTTCGTACGAAATGACGATAGATGCCCCTTCTAAAAAAGGCTGGCGCGTCGAATTTAACCCTGTTTTGGCAGCAAAAGGAAATAAACCGCTGTTTGATAATGTTAATCACAGAGAATTTTGTCCGGGCACCTGGATTCCAAGTCTGAGAAACGATGTAAACAATTCGTTATTAATTACATCTGAAGATACTAGCATGCAACCATTTTTAGTTATAAAAGTGAACGGCAAACGCATTTTTTGCAAAGGAGGAAACTGGGGTATGGATGATGCCATGAAAAATTGCTCACGCGAATACCTTGAGCCGTATTTCCGGCTGCACCGCGACGCTCATTTTAATATGGTTCGCAACTGGACTGGAGAAAGCACCGAAGAAACGTTTTACGAACTTTGCGACGAATACGGATTACTGGTATGGAACGATTTTTGGCTTTCAACTGAAGGTTACAATCTGAATGTAAACGATTCTCGTTTATTTTTAGATAATGCCCGCGAAGTTATCCGCCGATTTCGAAATCATCCATCCATTGCCATCTGGTGCCCTCGTAACGAAGGTTATGCACCTGCAGAACTGGAAGATAGTCTTGCTTATCTTGTGGTACACGAAGATGGCACACGACATTATCAGCCAAACTCGCGTTACATGAATCTGCGCCCGAGTGGTCCATGGCACTATTTTACCGATGCTGCCGATTATTTCAAAAATGAAGCAAAAGGATTTGATACAGAGCTAGGTACACCTTCTTTACCGACCTCTTCCACTCTTCGAAAATTTATTGCAAAAGAAGATTTGTGGCCAATCAGCGATGTATGGTATTACCATGATTTGCATTTTGGACAGAAAGAATACATCAATGCCATTGATTATCTGTATGGTAAGTCTAAAAACATTGATGAATTTTGCAAAAAAGCACAATTGGTAAATTACGACAGTCATCGTGCCATGTTTGAAGCATGGAACAGCCGTATGTGGAACAATACCAGTGGTTTACTATTATGGATGACACATCCGGCCTGGCCAAGTGTTATGTGGCAGGTTTACTCATGGGATAAAGAAACTTTTGGTTCGTATTTTGGCGCACAAAAAGCCTGCGAACCTATTCACATCCAAATAAATGAAGATAACAACAATGTTGTTGTTTCTAATACAACTTTAAATAAAATAAATAATGCAACTGCTATTATTGAATTTTTTGATCTGAACGGAAATCAAATTAGTAATCAGCAAAAAAAAGTTGATGTGGAAGCAAATCAACTCACCAATATCATGCTTCTGAAAAAAACACAACACGTTAATAACGTATATCTTATACGTGCAAAACTATTCAATAACAAAGGAGAAATAATCTCTGAAAATGAGTACTGGAAAACAAATTGTGGTAATTTTCAATCATTCAATTCTTTACCTCAAGTATTTGTGAACGGAAAAATCGAGAAAATAACTAAATCCAATAATAAATGCAGCATATCATTCAGATTAACAAATAATTCTAAAATTCTGGCAATTAGCTTAGAACTTAATGCATATAACCCCGAAGCACAAGAAATTATTCTTCCAGCCTATTTCTCTGAAGGCTACTTCAACTTACTTCCGGGTGAAAGTAAAATAGTAAAGGTTGAAATTGACGATAACCAATCTCTTTCTCCTGAAATTCTCATTACGGGTTATAATATAAAAGAATCAAAAATAAGATTAACTAAATAATATTCAGATTATTAAATAAGAAGAAGGTTGAAAATACAATATTTCAACCTTCTTCTTTAACTAAATGTTTCATAGTTTGTTATAGATATCAGAAAGAGATCTATTCTTCTACAACAAGTAAAAAAAGAAAATAAGAAGATTTTCAAAAAAGGGATTTTTTTGCATTTTTTAATTTTTAAGAAAATTAAACTACTTTTCTGCCGTTAGAATACCTGACATTCTCTTTCGATTACGAAAACATTATTTACCTGTATTTTAATATTTTAACTTAAAACAAACTATGACTATGAAAAGGGTTGCGACCATTTTTTTTATGTTTATAATTGTGTTTTTTACGCTTAAAGCTCAAAATGGCAATACCAGCAAAATTATTTTGAATGCCGATTTAGGAAAAAATACAATTAGCAAACATCTCTACGGTCAGTTTTCCGAACATCTGGGACATTGTATTTATGGCGGCATCTGGGTTGGCGAAAATTCTTCGATTCCGAACATTAAAGGTTACCGTAAAGATGTAGTTGAAGCTCTGCGTAATTTACAGATTCCAAACCTTCGCTGGCCTGGCGGTTGTTTTGCCGACGAATATCACTGGATGGATGGCATTGGCCCCCGCGAAAAACGTCCCAAAATGGTTAACACAAACTGGGGCGGTGTAACCGAAGATAACAGCTTTGGAACTCACGAATTTCTTGATTTCTGTGAACTTATTGGTTGTGAGCCTTATATAAGTGCAAACGTTGGTAGCGGAACTGTTGAAGAAATGGCTAAATGGGTGGAATACATGACTTTTGATGGTGAAAGCCCCATGGCAAATCTTCGTAAACAAAACGGTCGCGAAAAACCCTGGCATGTTAAATTTCTTGGCGTTGGTAACGAAAGTTGGGGTTGTGGAGGAAGCATGAATCCCGATTATTATGCCGATTTATTCCGCCGTTATGGTACTTATGCACGTAATTACGGCAACAATCGACTTTTCAAAATTGCAAGTGGTGCAAGCGATTACGATTATAACTGGACAGAAACGCTGATGCGCAAAGCCGCCGGAAATATGGATGGTATCTCTCTCCACTTTTACACTTGCAAAGGTTGGTCGGGCAGCAAAGGTTCTGCTATCAACTTCAGCAAAGAGGATTACTTGTGGACTGTTTGGAAATGTCGCGATATTGACGATGTAATTACCAAGCACTCAACTATTATGGATAAATATGATCCAAACAAACGCATCGGCTTAATGGTTGACGAATGGGGCACCTGGTGGGATGTTGAACCTGGTACAAACCCTGGTTTCCTTTATCAGCAAAATACATTGCGCGATGCTATCGTTGCCGGAACAACACTCAATATTCTTAACAACCATTGCGATCGTGTAAAAATGTCAAATGTTGCACAGATTGTCAACGTTTTACAATCGCTCATCCTTACCGATAACGATAAAATGGTGTTAACGCCTACCTATCATGTGTTTATGATGTATAAAGCACATAAAGATGCAACGCTGCTACCATTGGATATCGAATCGCCAATGCTCGAATACAATAAAAATAAATTCCCGGCTGTTAATGCCTCTGCTTCACGCGATACAACCGGCAGAATCCATATCACTCTTGTAAACTCCGACCCTGATAAAGCCATTGAAGTTAGCTGTGCTATGCGTGGTGCAAGTCCTAAATCGGTAACAGGTCTGGTATTAACTTCTCCCGAATTACAAGATCACAATACGTTTGACAATCCAAACAAACTTCAGCCTAAAGATTTTAATGGTGCAAAAATCACGAAAGAAGGTCTGAGTATTAAAATGCCTGCTAAATCAATTGTGTTTCTCGAAGTAAAAGATTGATCATCAAATCAATCTATTCAATCTTCTTAATTTTTTAAACAATCAGATAAAACACCGTTAAATTGGTGTTTTATCTGATTGTTGCACTTTACTAAACAACTAATAATGAATAAACTAATTAAACAAACAACAGTATTCTTTTTTGCTTTTACTTTCTGTGCAATAAGCTATTGTCAGGAAAAAGACAGCACGAGACAGATTGCTCCGGGTCCTTTTAAACCGACGTGGGAGTCGTTGGAAAAAAATTATCAATGTCCAGAATGGTTTCGCGATGCAAAATTCGGAATATGGGCTCACTGGTCAGCCCAATGCGTACCGGAACAAGGCGACTGGTATGCCCGCGGAATGTATATACAAGGTGATCGTTATTACAACTATCACGTAGCGCATTACGGTCATCCTTCAAAATTTGGTTTCATGGAACTGGACAATCTATGGAAAGCCGAAAACTGGAATCCTGAAAAATTAATGGCTCTTTACAAACATGCCGGAGCAAAATATTTCGTAACGCTGGCCAATCATCACGATAATTTCGATAATTACGACTCGAAATACCACGAGTGGAATTCGGTTCGTGTTGGTCCCAAAAAAGATATTGTCGGAACCTGGGAGAAAATTACCCGTAAAAATGGTTTACATTTCGGCGTAAGTAATCACTCTGCTCACGCATGGCATTGGTTACAAACTGCTTACGGATACGATGCCGAAGGTTCGCTTGCAGGTGTCCGCTATGATGCCGCTACTCTTACAAAAGCCGACGGTAAAGGCAAATGGTGGGAAGGTCTTGATCCTCAGGAACTATACACGGGATCCAATATGGTCATCCCGGACGGAATTAAGACTATAAAAGACCAACAAGAATGGCACGAAAAAAACGATCGTCAATGGACAGAAGAAGCTCCCGTTCAAAATCCAAAATTCACAAAAAACTGGTTTTTACGCTGTCAGGATCTTGTCGATAAATATCATCCCGATCTTGTTTATTTCGACGATTTTGGTCTTCCGCTTGGTCAGGCAGGTCTTGATCTTGTTGCGCATTATTATAATTCCAGCATCATACGAAGTGGTAAGCTTGATGTTGTCGTCAACGCTAAAGAATTGAAACCTGAACAAAGACCGGCTTTAGTCGAAGATATCGAACGCGGTTTCAGCGATAAAATTCAACCTGCACCATGGCAAACCTGTTCCTGCATAGGCGATTGGCATTATAACCGGGATATTTTTGAAAAAAATCGCTATAAGACTGTCCGTCAAATTGTTTGTTCATTAATTGATATTGTCAGTAAAAATGGTAATCTTTTGCTCAGCATCCCGATGCGTGGCGATGGCTCTATTGATTCGCTGGAAATTGCCTTTCTCGAAGGCATGGGAAAATGGATGGACGTAAACAGCGAAGCTATTTTCGGAACACGTCCCTGGAAAATCTATGGAGAAGGCCCAACTCAGGTAAAATCGGGCATGTTTAATGAAGGTGCTTTGAAAAATTTTACCGCCGACGATGTCCGTTTTACTCAAAAAGAGAAAACATTATATGCATTTTTAATGGGCTGGCCCGATGCTAAAGAAGCCTGCATCAAATCGCTTGCATTAGGCTCAGAATACATTAATCATAAGAGAATTACCGACGTTTCGCTTCTCGGATACAACGGAAAACTGCAATGGATGCAAACTAAAGACGGCTTATTATTGAAAATGCCCGATCAAAAACCTTGCGAACATGCTTTTGTCCTGAAAATTTCAGGTATAGTAGAATAACACAAAATAAAAAGAGCGACTTTCGAATTGAGAGTCGCTCTTTTGTTGAGAATAAAGGACTGACCCTACCGGGGGAGTCACTTTTCAGATTATTCGGAATTGAAAGTGTAAGACAAAATCATCCGCACTTTGTGTCACCGCACGAAGTACATTTTAAACAACCTTCTTCGTAAACCAGTGTATCATTGCCACATTTAGGACAGCGGTTCCCTTTTTTAGCTTTTGTTCCATCGGGAATGTAACGCTTCAAAGCACGTTCAACACCATTCTTCCAGGTATTAATTGTTTCACTGTCAAGCTGTAACGAGGCTACCAGATTTACAACATCTACAATAGGCATACGATAGCGTAACACACTGGAAATCAACTTGGCATAATTCCAGTACTCTTTATTAAACTGGTGAGACAAGCCTCCAAGTGTATTTTTGTAACCATATTTATCGGTATACTGAAAGTCATAACGAGTATTGCCTTCTTCGTCTTTATTCTTGATAATCTTCCCTTTAGTAATCGATTTCGGTATCGGAAACATATCTTCTTCCTGCAAACCGGTAAAGATTTCATAAGGAAAACCGTCTAGCAAACCGATGAAGGCAATCCAGCTTTCGTTATTATTTTTAAAACGAAGAATATCGCAATCCAGCACCTTCGGGCGACGAATCGGTTCCTGTAATTGTACCTGCGGCTGCGATTGATCTTCTTTCTTATCTTTTTTATTCGAAATTAAAACACCGTCACGAGAACCTTCGCGATAAACAGTACATCCCTTGCATCCATTTTCCCATGCTGTAACATACAGTTTATCAACAAGTTTTTCATCTACATCTTCCGGAAGATTTATCGTAACACTAATGCTATGATCAACCCATTTTTGAATTGCTCCCTGCATTTTAACTTTACTAATCCAATCTACATCTGCCGAAGTTGCTTTATAGTAAGGAGATTTCGCTACTAATTCATCCAGCTCTTCGTCTGAGTATTCCTTAACTTTCAGAACATCATAACCGTTAATTTCCATCCATGTAATAAATTTATGATGGAAAACAGCATATTCTTCAAATGAATCGCCAACCTCATCGGTAAAAGCAATTTTAACATTCTGATCTGTAGGATTAACCTTACGACGGCGTTTATAGAACGGACGGAAAACTGGCTCAATTCCAGAAGTTGTCTGGGTCATCAGACTGGTGGTTCCGGTTGGAGCAATTGTAAGTAACGAAATATTGCGCCGGCCATAGCGAACCATATCCTGATAAAGTTCTTCGTCTTCGTTACGTAAACGACTGATAAATGGATTATTGCGTTCCAACTGAGCATCAAATACTTCGAAAGGTCCACGTTCTTTTGCCATTATAACAGACGAACGGTAAGCTTCCAAAGCCACTGTTTTATGAACTTCTACCGAAAAATCGGTCGCATTTTCGCTTCCATAACGCAGTCCCAAAGCAGCCAGCATATCTCCTTCTGCAGTAATGCCGACGCCGGTACGACGTCCCATAAGTGCCTTGCGTCTAATATTTTCCCAAAGTTTACGTTCTACTCGTTTTACTTCTTCGTCTTCTGGATCTGCATCAATTTTACCAATGATAGCGTCGATTTTTTCGAGCTCAAGATCGATAATATCATCCATCATACGCTGTGCGAGCTGCACATGTTGGCGGAAAAGGCCAAAATTAAAACGGGCATGCGGTGTAAATGGCTCTTCCACATATCCATAAAGATTAATGGCCAGCAAGCGGCAACTATCGTAAGGGCAAAGCGGAATTTCGCCACATGGATTAGTGGAAACCGTACGGAATCCCAGATGTGCATAACAATCTGCAACTGATTCATTTAAAACGGTATCCCAAAAGAGGACTCCTGGCTCAGCTGATTTCCATGCATTGTGAATTATCTTGCCCCACAAATCGCGGGCTTTAATAACCTTGGTATATTTCGGATTTGGAGCATCTATCGGATATTGCTGTTTATAATCGGCATCATTAATAACAGCCTTCATAAAATCGTTGTCAATTTTTACCGAAACATTTGCGCCGGTAACCTTGCCCGATTCCATTTTTGCATCAATAAATTTCTCAGCATCAGGATGTTTGATCGAAATCGAAAGCATAAGTGCGCCACGACGGCCATCTTGCGCAACTTCGCGGGTCGAATTCGAATACCGTTCCATAAAAGGAACAACACCAGTTGATGTAAGAGCACTGTTTAAAACAGGACTGCCTGTTGGACGAATATGGGACAAATCGTGCCCAACTCCGCCACGGCGTTTCATCAGTTGTACCTGTTCTTGGTCAATTTTCATTATTCCTCCGTACGAATCGGCAGGACGATCATTTCCTATAACAAAACAGTTTGACAAAGAGGCAATCTGATAATTATTGCCAATTCCTGTCATCGGACTACCTTGTGGAACTATATATCGAAAATCTTTTAACAGATAAAAAATATCGTCTTCGCTCATCGGGTTTGGATAGCGCAATTCAATACGAGCTATTTCGCGAGCAATACGACGATGCATATCATCGGGCGAAAGTTCGTAAATATTTCCGAACGAATCTTTCAGGGCGTATTTGTTAGCCCATACAGTGGCGGCTAAATCATCACCTTTGAAATATTCAAGAGAAGCTTTGTGAACTTCTTCATAGGTGTAGGTTTTCAACCCGGACTGCGATTTTTTGGTCATTTTTTCCTCTTCTTTTTTGGTTCTATCAATAATCAAATCGTCTGTTTGCATGGCCGAAGTGTTTAAATCACTTGTTAAGTGAGGGTTATTTTTATTCAAATTTTTGGGTCTAATGCTGTGCAAGTTATTTCGTATTCATGGTAAAAGTTTCATTCTGCTTTTTGTAATTATGAACATTCCGGCAGAGTTATTAACAATGAATGTAACTTGCTTGTTTTGAATAAAATAGCTTACGTGTTGTGTTGGCTTTTTAATATCGTTTTTTTATAAAAAAAGCACAAGAGGTTCCTCATTTTTTTCTCTTGTTTTTTATCAACGTCTATTGTTAATAAAATAAAAGATTTGTAGCTGAACATTATTATAAATAATTGAAAATAAAACAAATACAACAAAAAAAGGTTTAATTTAGGGCAACAAAGCCTCTTTCCGGTCATTTCGCCGGAAAAGCACCTTAAAAAGCAATAAAAAAGCTACTGTTTTATGCTATCAAGAATAATTCCAGAGGCTCCGGTTTTTTCGGCAACATAATCCGATGCTATTTTGCCGGTAAGCTTGCATTGTCTGATATTGGTAAAAAACCAATCCAGTTGTTCACTAAGCGAATCATAGTCCGAAATGCTGAATGCACCTCCACGCTCGATCAAATCGCAGGCTTCTGCAAATTTTTTATAATTAGGCCCAAACAATACCGGCAAACCAAAAGTGGCCGCTTCGAGTGTATTGTGAATTCCTTTTCCAAAGCCTCCTCCTATATAAGCAATTGATCCATATTGATATAAGGAAGACAACATGCCAATATTGTCAATCACTAAAATATCATATTCCGAAAGATCTTTTCCTTCAGCTTCCGAATATCGAATAGCCGGACGTGAAATAAGCGACATAATTTGCTCAACATGAGACTTTTCTATTTCATGCGGTGCAATAATCGTTTTTACAGAATGTTTACATTGATTAAGATACCGGATAATCATCTCTTCGTCGGCAGGCCATGTACTACCGGCAATAAAAACGGGAAAACTGCCACAAAAAGAAGCGGCTACGGGTAACTGTCGAGCCTGAGAAGCAATTTGGGCAACTCTGTCAAAACGAGTGTCTCCGGCAATTTTAACCTGTTCTACACCAATTGATTGAAGTAAAGAAACAGATTCGTTGTTCTGAACAAAGATGAATTTAAATCCACCTAATATCCGGCGAAACATTCCGCCATACCTTTTAAAAAAGATTTGTTCAGGACGAAAAATAGCCGAAAATAAATACACCGGAATATTTCGTTTTTGCAACTGATTCAAATAGTTATACCAAAATTCATACTTGATAAAAAAGACCATTTCTGGTTTCACTCTTTCTATAAACCGAATGGCATTGGCTCTCGTATCTGCCGGTAAGTAAAAAATATAATCTGCTCCCTGATAGTTTTTCTGGATTTCGTAACCTGATGGCGAAAAAAAAGTGAGCAAAATCTTAACATCAGGATAACGCTTACGAAATTCTTCTATTACAGGCCTGCCTTGTTCAAATTCGCCCAACGAAGCACTATGAAACCACGCAACCCGGTCGCCATGCCCTAATACGCTGTCCAGACGTTCAAAAATATTTTCCCGTCCATCGGTCCATTGACGTGCTTTTATATTAAAAGGCGATACAACTCTTATAATCAGAGTGTAACAACGTATGGCAAGTTCGTAAATCAGATGCATATCCGGTATGTTCTATTTGCGGGCAAAGGTAAGGATTTCGGACAAAGGCCGTATCTAAACAATAATAAATGCCTGAAGATGCTTATAACAAAGCTCGCGAAATACCGTTATTTCAATACCTTTAAATGCGAAAAAAAATTATCCGTTTGCGTCGCCTCTTTGCCTGCGCTTTTTTATTACTACTGTTGTTCAACTATTTGCATGGACAGCAATGGGGAAGCTTTCGTACCCATACTTTTTTACAACCTCAAACAGAGGCAAAGCTTGATTCACAGCTTATTGTACCCGGAAGCCTGCGAATAATCAATAATCTCGGGCAAAACCTCCCTGATTCCTGCCTATCTGTAAACTACGAAACAGGCATTATTCAGTTCTCATCGAATCTTTCTTTTCCTATACATATATTATATAGAGTATTTCCGTTTGATTTCAGAAAACCATATCCTTTACATTCCGATAGTATTCCGTTTCTGAACGATATGCAGGCTCGTGGCAATAAACCTCAGTCTTTGACTAAAAAAGCAATAACCAGCGATGCACTATTCGATGCTCCGGGACTGAGCAAGTCTGGAAGTATCAGCAGATCTATCAGCATGGGTAATTCGCAGGATGTTATTGTTAACTCAAACCTTAACCTTCAGTTAAACGGACAAATAAAAGATAATCTGTATCTTAGCGCAGTTATTACCGATAATAATATTCCCGTTCAACCTGATGGTTATTCGCAACAAATCCGCGAATTCGACAAAGTTTTCATTAAAGTTTACAACGATAAACACAGCCTTCAGGCCGGCGACCTCGATTTGGAAAAGCCTCAGGGATATTTTATGGTAATGAATCGAAAAGTTCAAGGAGCTCTTTATCAGGGACAATATAAATTAGGAAAGGATAACAAAACAATTTATACCGCTCAGATTAGTGCCTCTTCTGCAAAAGGGAAATTTAATCGAAATAACTTTCAGGGAACGGAAGGCAACCAAGGCCCTTACAAACTTACCGGTGCGCAGAACGAAACTTACATTGTGCTGCTTGCCGGATCCGAAAAAGTTTACATTGACGGACGAAAACTTACCCGCGGACAAGACAACGATTATACCGTCGATTATAACGCCGGCGAAATAACTTTTACAACCAAACAACCTATTACAAAAGATTCGCGTATTGTGGTCGAATTTGAATATTCCGACAAGTCTTATGCCCGCTATACTTTATTTCAGACCAATCGTTTCGAAACCAAACGAAGTTCATTCTGGCTAAATTATTTTTCCGAAAACGACATCAAAAGTCAACCGCTCGACCAGACTCTTAATGACAACGAAAAAAAATTTCTTTCGCAAATTGGCGATAATACCAGCTCCGCACTATATCCAAAAGCCGACAGCGTTGCTTTTTCAAAAAGTTCGATTCTTTATACCAAAGCGGACACTATTATTAATGGTTCCACTTATTCTTATTACCGGTTTTCGACAAATTCAGATTCGGCTCATTATCAGTTGAGTTTTACAAAAAAAGGAACCAATAAGGGCAATTATGTTCAGTCTCTGACTCTTGCCAATGGAACCGTTTATCGCTGGGTCGCTCCTATAAATGGACTTTTACAAGGCGAATATGAACCTCTTGCATTGCTTGTTGCGCCTCAGAAAAAACAGGTTATTACCCTTGGCGGGAAAACAAAACTTGGAGAAAACACTTCGGTCAGCACCGAAATGGCTTTTTCGGATAACGATAAAAATACTTTTTCTAACCTCGACGATAATAACAATAAGGGTTTTGCTCTCCGCATTACGGCTAGTCGGAACATTCATTTCTCCGATTCAGCCTGGACTGCCTATTCCAACTTGGTTACCGGCTATATCCAGAAAAATTTTGATGCAGTAGATCGTTTTCGCTCTGTTGAATACGAACGAGACTGGAATTTAGGCAGTATCAGCCAAACCGGAACCGATGAGTTAAGCCTTGCTTCAACATTCGGATTTAAGCGAATCAACCGAGCATCTGGCGATTATACATTTGAGTTGCTTCACCGCGGAACATCTTACAACGGAAAACGCCTTTCGGCAGAAAACCGTTACTCGGATACTCATAACCTGATCGCTTTTTCCGGAAGTTTTTTAAGCTCTGTCGACAGTACCAATCGTACCCAATTTCTACGTTTAAATGGCTCGTATACCCGCACTGTTGGTCCTTTAAACATAGGATTCAGACACGACGAGGAACAAAATTTATGGCGCAGCCGTAACGTGGATACCTTATTATCCTCGTCGTATTCATATTATAAAAATCAATGGTTTATTCAAACCCGAGATTCGCTGAAACATAACGCAAGCCTGTCGTATGCCATACGCGACGATTATCAGCCTTTCTCCGAAAAGCTTTTACATTATACAAGGGCACAGGAATATACAGCCAAAGCACAACTTCTTAAACAAAAACAACAAAATGCAGCAATCTCGCTCTCATACCGTAAATTAGAACTAATCCGAAAAATAGACACAATTACTAAACCAGAAGGGACACTCCTCGCCAGACTTGACCACTCGCTGCGTTCTTCCGACAATTTTTACAGCTCTTCATCGTACCTTGAGTTAGGCTCAGGCATGGAAAATAAAAAAGAATATTCGTATGTAGAAGTCACAACCGGCCAGGGTTCTTATAAATGGGTCGATTATAATAAAAACGGACTTCAGGAACTAAACGAATTTGAGCTGTGCACATTTGCCGACGAAGCTAATTACATTCGTGTCTTTGTTCCTACTAATCAATACTTAAGAGTATATACCAGCTCGTTAAGTCATAATTTCAACCTGACACCTGCCCGAAAATGGAAAAGTACAACAGGATGGCAATCTGTTGTTTCACGTTTTGCCAATCAATTTTCGTTTATACTTGGCAACCATAATACCAATACCTCTTTTTTGAAACAAAACAATCCGTTTCTTCCATTTTTCAGCGCCGGTAATATTACCAGTCTGAATCTGCAAATTCGCAATACCTTGTCATTTCAAAGTAACAATAACGAATGGAATGCAGACTATCAGTATCTGAATTTGCGAACCCGCAGTTTACTTGTAAACGGCCTTGACAATCAGCAACAATACTCTCACGGATTACATTTGCGCTGGCAACCTTTTGTTCAATTTCGTTCGACTTTTAATACCAGTATTGGGCAAAAAAGTTACACCTCCGGATATATGACAAGTCGTGATTATAATCTGCGTCTGTTCACTTCCGAACTTGGCACCAACTGGCAAACGAGCGAAAACGGAAGTTTTGGCTTAACCTGCACTTTCAATTACAAAAAGAATATTCCGGGAACCGAACAGTCCAGAGAATTAAATTTCGGAACAACCTATGATTACTCAGCTCTTAAAAAAGGAAATTTTAGAGTAACAGCCAACTATATACTTATCAGATTTATAGGAGAAAGCGCGACCTCTGTAGGCTACGAAATGCTTCAGGGTTTACAAGCCGGCAATAATTTCACATGGTCTTTAAACTACTTAAAATCATTGCAAAACGGTTTAGAAATAAAGCTATCTTACACCGGACGAAGTACGGGAGGAGAAGCTCCTATTCATACTGCGACTATCGAAATACGGGCTAATTTTTAATTTTTCCGAAAGGTTATCAACATAAAAAAGGCTAATACGTTAATATCTTATACATAGAAACAACCGATAACTTTAAGCTTTTATTTAATTTAGCCACCGAAAATATTGTCGAAGTCAATACGACACTCATCATTAAAAACAGATTTCCGCAATGAAGAAGCTTCCCAACGGAGAGGTACTGCGCCGTACCAACAAAAAATCCTTGTTGCTCAACGAGCGCGAAAAAAAAGTTATTGACAGCTACTGTCGTAAATATAAAATTACCAACCAGAGCAAATTCATGAGAGAAACCATAATTACTGCTATATTAAAGAAATACGATGAGGATTATCCTTCGTTATTTGACGATCAGCCTACGCTGTTTTCACAATTTCAGTAAAGCAAAAACTTTTAATTAAAAAAGGAAGCGGATCTTTTGGCTATCCTTCATTTTTTATATATTAGCACATCAATCCGACATTCTGTCAATCAAATCCGTACAAGGGGCAAACAGAATAAAAGGGGGTTGAAGCAGGTGAAATTCTTTTAGGTATACGAGAATGAAATTTCGTCTTTCAAACCAACGACATTGCTCTTCAATGTCACTTTTTATTTCGCTTTGTTGCCGGATTTACATCCGCAACTTGTCTATATTGCTTCCCAAGTCTTATACGATAAGGCTATAACGGCTTATATCACAAATAGTTTTCAGCAAGAAAAAGCAATTCGTTTATTTTGGAAAAAAATATTCAAATGTGTTTTAAGAAATAATTATTGCTTTATCTTTGCGCCGCTAAATTAGGATTATATTCCTACAGTATTCACCAATTAATCTTTTATGAGGGGAAATGATCAATCTGGCTGTACAACCGAATCTGCTTCAAGGAAAGACAGATTTGCAGGGAATTCTTGTGGGTAACAGAATTCCGAAGGACTACTTTGTTACCAAAGGTGTAGGAGAAAGTGATATTACAATTCATGCAGGATCTTACCATTTGGCTTTAAAGCAGGCAGGCATTGAGATGGCCAACATTATGACATACTCATCTATCCTACCTGGAATAGCAAACAAAGTAGAACGCCCGGAACAAATTACTCACGGATGTGTAATGGAAACCATTATGTCAGTGTGTAATGCGCGAAAAGGCGAGACTGCCTCGGCCGGAATCATCTATGGATGGTTACACGATAGAGAAACAGGTAATAAATTTGGCGGGTTAGTGTGTGAGCACTATGGCAATTACAGCCTCAATGAGCTCAATTACCGACTTGAAGCAAGTTTAGAAGAGCTTTATTTCAACGGTTTCTCTGAGCAATATAAATTAGGCGATATTGAAAAAACGACACAAAGCTTTGTCCCTCAAAAAGAATATGGGACTGCAATTGTAGCGCTTTGTTTTACAAATTATGTGATACCAGTTATTACCGCATAAAATAAAAAAGCTCCTCACGGAGCTTTTTTATTTTATATACATTTTTCTTGAAATATAAGCCTTTGTGCTAACCTTTGTTAATAATATCGTTTAATAAGTTAATAAATATTTCATATTGGTTAACATGAGATTAATCAATAGACCGTACTTTTGCATAGTGAATAAAACTTCCCAATTCCAGGTAACCAAATATTTTTGCTATGAATAGGTGCAAATGTTTAGAGGCGCTACGCACGTCTGAAGGCAATTCAGAATTTTTGCCAGACAATTTTTACAACTTCGATTATGTGCCGGCAGCAGGTCAGAATGCTCCTTTTTATCGGGTTTTTTACAACGAAAAAAAGGCAGAATCGATTAATTTTAACGTATTCCGGAAATTCTTCAAAAAGTATTAACCATTTTAAGAAATCAGATATCGCCCTTAGTTATTGCAACTTCGGGCGATATTCGTTTATAATGCTGGCTGTTTGTAAAGAATAAGTATAACTCCGAAGCTGCTTTACCCATTGTCCGGTTTGTAAATCGGATGTGAAAATTTCAGGATTTACTGGTTTTCCAAATACAATATGAATTGTCTGCCCTTGTTTGTTAAGCATTTCGTGAGGCAGCAACATAAGTTCAAAATTAACAGGAATATGCAGCCTACGTCGAAAAGTAAACCAACGGTAAAAACGATCGGAATTTACACCTTCGATAAAAACAGGAATAATAAACCGATTATGTTCTATGGCTTTTACTAAAAAACTTTTCTGCCATTCATAATCTTCTATTCTGTTTTTCTGATAGTTACGAGAAACTTCGCCGGCAGGAAAGTTTAGTACCTGAATATCGGAGGCATAAGTTCGGTTAAGGTTACGAACCGCATCTCTGCTATTTCTCCCAAAAACATTAACCGGTGTAACAACTGATTTTAGGTTTGGAATATAATCAAATAGCTGATTACCAATAAAATTAACATTTCCAAACCGTTCACCAATCAATTTAAGCATGGCCATTCCGTCCACGGCTCCAAAAGGATGATTGGCAATAAAAACGTATCGTTGGCCGTTAACCGGTATATTTTCAAATCCTTTTACGTCAAGTGTTATATCAAGATTGCGAAGAACAAGTGAGGCAAATTCAAAGCCTTCTTTGTTATGACATTTTTGATACAAGCTATTGACATCCTGCTCTCTGACAATTCTTTTTAAGAAATAACGAACAAATGCAGGAACATGACGAACCCACCAAGAATCACTCTCGCGCATCATGCGGTCAAGATCGAACAATACTTTTTGCTGCGATTCCATGCAAATTTAAATTTTGGAGAAATTTAAGTATTACAGGTTAATCGTACGTTAAACATTACCATGAAAAACAGTAAAACGTATATCACCAGCGTGAGGGATAGCAGCGAAAACCCCGCAGGCAACAGCCGAGGAGTTGTAGCGGATAGCCCGGCCCGAAGGGACACGCCCTGATAATTTTCAAAAAAATAAGGTTTATGTCGAAGCTATGCCCCGTTTCATAAACCTTATTCTATATTGTGTACAGTAGAACGCTTAAATTCTATTCGGAAAGGAAGATGTAACGAACAACAACAAGGGCAAAAAGGATATACATAAGCCAATGTACTTGTTTTGGTTTACCGGTTAAAACTTTAAGAAGCGTGTAAAATACAATACCTCCTGCAATACCGTTGGCAATACTGTACGTAAACGGCATAAGAATAAAAGTTACAAAGGCAGGAAAACCTTCGGTAAAATCGGTGAAATCGATATCAACAACCGAAGAAGCCATGAGTACACCAACAATAATTAAAGCCGGTGCAGTAGCAGCATTTGGAATGAGCAGGGCTAGCGGAGACAATACCAACGCTACAAGAAACAAAAGACCTGTTGTAACAGCGGTAAGTCCAGTCCGGCCGCCTTCGCCAATACCTGCTGCACTTTCGACATACGAGGTAATGGTACTGGTTCCCATTAATGCACCAAACGAAACACCAATCGCATCGACCAACATTGCTTTTCCAATTTTAGGAGAGTTTCCGTCTTTGTCTAAAAGACCTGCCTTATTGGCTGTACCAACAAGAGTTCCGAATGTATCAAACAATTCGACAAAAGTAAAAGTAAACACAACCGTCCAGATGCCCATGTGCAGAGCGCCTTTGATGTCAAGCGCGCCAACGGCAAGGCTATTGAATTTAGGCAATGATACCAACGTGAAATGTTCAGGAATAACTGTCACACCCATAGGAATGCCTATAATGGTTGTGGCAACAATACCAAAAAGCAATGCACCTTTTACTTTATTAGCCATTAATATTGCCGTGATAGCCAAGCCTATAAGACATAACTGCATACTTGGATTGCGAAGATCTCCAAGTCCAATATTCCATTCGAAAAACTTAAGATCGGCAGCTCCGCCATGCTGCTGCATTGCTTCTATCGTTGAAGGTATAGCCTGTGCATGAACGGCCATCACTTCTGAAAGTTTAAGTCCTATAATGGTTATAAACAGACCAATACCAACCGTAATCGCTCTCTTTAACGAATTAGGTACTGCAACTACCAATAGCTGACGTATTTTAGTTACAGTAAGCACAATAAAGATTAACCCCGAAATAAACACTGCTCCAAGCGCAACTTGCCACGACATAACGCCGACACCGGCAATAGCAACAGTAGCAAAAAGCGCGTTAAGTCCCATTCCGGGAGCCAGCGCAATAGGAAAATTCGCAAAAAGCCCCATTGCAATGGTAACCACCCCGGCGGCTACAGCCGTAGCAAAAAAGATTGCGTTTTTGTCCATACCCGTCACCGAAAGGATATTAGGGTTGAGGAACAGAATATACGCCATCGTCATAAACGTGGTTATACCTGCCATAATTTCGGTACGAACCGTACTCTTGTTCTCGCTGATTTTAAAGTAATTATTGAGCATAAGCAGAGTAAAAAATTATTTATTTTGATTTACTATTATTTTTTCCATCCCTTTGGTTGAAAACACGCCGTAACCGTTTTTACCGTTATCATAAACGAAATATACGTCTATATCTTTAAGATTTGCAACAAGTTGCTTGCCTTTTTCGACTCCAAGTACCATAAAAGTAGTAGCAAGCGCATCTGCGGTAATACAATCGGGAGCAACTACGGTAGCACTCAGCAATGTATTTCGTGTCGGACGACCTGTTTTCGGATTAATGGTATGCGAATATTTTACACCATTTTCTACATAAAACTTGCGATAATTACCTGATGTAGAAACTGATTTGTTTTTTATCCGGATAACTGCCTGCAAATCAGAGCCTGGTTCTTCCTGATCTTCTTTAGGTTTATCGATACCAACATGCCACCATTTTCTGTGCGGATTAAAACCTTTACCCCTCACCTCTCCGCCAATTTCAACCATATAATTTTTTATTTTCTGACGGTCAAAAAAAGCGCAGACCACATCAACCGAATAGCCTTGTGCCAAGGCATTTACATCAAGCTTTACTCCCGGAAAATTTTTTATCACTTTATTACCTTCCAGCTTAACATTTTGCATACCGACAAATTGTAACAAGCTGTCAATGTAAGCCGAATCGTGCTTAGCCTTTGGCGTCACTCCAAATCCCCAGGCCTTAACGATTGGCCCCACCGTAATATCGAAAGCACCACCCGATAATCGGTTTATTTCGGCTGACTTTTTAAATACTGCTATAAACATACTGTCAACCAAAACATTGGGTTCGTTTTCGTTTATTCGGGAGATTATTGAAGCCGGATCGTAAATTGAAAGAGACTTATCAAAAGCTTTTAATATAGAATCGATTGAGATGGCGTAATTTTTATTCGTACGATTTTCGTAGGTAATATGATATGTTGTTCCCTGAGCTTTACCCTGAATAAACTCATATTTTGCCTGCCTGCACGATGTAACCAGTAAGCACAGTAATATCAATGCCCAAATGTTTTTCACAATCAAAATATTAGCAGTTAAATAATTTGCAAAAGTGAATTTTCTGAATCATACCAACAATGCGTTTTCGCATAAAGTCTTAATTTTTGTTATCAGAATCCCTTCATTGTTTTTACCCTGATGCAAGCAAAAATGCACCACATCACAAGCTACTGTATTTTTACAGAAAAGGCTTTTCTGCATTTTAATGCAAAAAAGCCTTTTATTCGATCATTAAATCAGAGAGCTAAATCACAACATTTACAATTTTGCCCGGCACAACAACAACCTTTTTAGGCTGCTTACCGTCAAGGTATTTGGCTGAAGCCTCGCTGGACAATACAGCAGTTTCTACTTCTTTTGGCGAAAGATTCAGCGGCAAAGCCAGTTTAAAGCGCATTTTTCCGTTAAACGAAACCGGATATTCAAAGGTGTTTTCAACCAGATATTTTTCTTCCACTTTTGGGAACGAAGCATCGCAAACCGTAGTAGTGTGCCCCAGCATAGCCCAGAGTTCTTCGGCAATATGCGGAGCAAACGGCGCAAGCAACACAACGAAAGGTTCCAGAATATCTTTCTTATTACATTTTAAATCAGTAAGTTCATTTATACATATCATAAAATTACTAACCGATGTGTTGAACGAGAATCGTTCAATATCGTCTGTAATTTTTTTAATGGCACGATGCAACGCTTTGAACTCAGCTTCGGTAGGTTTTTCATCGCTGATTACCGCATCGCTGGTTTCTCCATTAGCATGAAACAATCTCCAGAGCTTACGCAGAAAACGATGAACCCCGTCAATCCCTTTTGTATCCCAGGGTTTTGACTGTTCAATCGGACCAAGGAACATTTCATATAAACGCAACGTGTCAGCCCCATATTTTTCAATCATCACATCGGGGTTTACCACATTGAACATCGATTTCGACATCTTTTCCACAGCCCAGCCGCAACGATACTTTCCGTCGTCATCTAAAATAAATTCGGCTGTTTTATATTCGGGATTCCAGTTTCTGAAAGCTTCAATGTCCAAAACGTCATTGTCCACAATGTTTACATCCACATGAATAGATGTTACATCGTAATCATCTTTTTTAGAAAGTGTTACAAACTTATTCGTACCCTTTACACGGTAAACAAAATTCGAACGTCCCTGAATCATTCCCTGATTAATCAATTTGCGGAAAGGCTCTTCGAAATTTACCACGCCAAGGTCGAAAAGGAATTTGCACCAGAAACGAGAATAAACCAAATGCCCTGTAGCATGCTCTGTTCCACCGACATACAAATCTACATTTCCCCAATATTTCATTGCTTCGGGCGAAACTAAAGCCTGGCTATTATGCGGATCGGTATAGCGAATGTAATAGGCCGAAGAACCTGCAAAACCGGGCATTGTACTCAATTCCAGCGGATAACCATCTTCCGTTTTCCAGTTTTTAGCATGTCCAAGTGGAGGTTCGCCTTTTTCGGTTGGTAAATAAGCGTCGACTTCGGGCAATTCAAGCGGTAATTTGCTTTCATCCAACATAAAAGGAAGTTCATCCTTGTAATAAACAGGGAACGGTTCTCCCCAGTATCGCTGACGGCTGAAAATAGCATCGCGCAGACGATAATTTACTTTAAGTCGTCCAATTTTGCGATTGCCAATTTCTTCTATCGCTTTTTTAATCGCAACTTTTACGTCTAAACCATTGAGAAAACCCGAATTTATTAACTTCCCTTCTTTAGCATCATACGATTCCGTCCAGGTTGAAGTATCTCCCGAAACAGCCCCTTCGCCTGCAACAACCTGTGTAATAGGCAAATTAAACTGGCGGGCAAAAGCAAAGTCACGACTGTCATGTGCAGGAACAGCCATAATTGCACCGGTTCCATAACCAGCTAAAACATAATCACTAACCCAAATTGGAATAACATCGCCTGTAAAAGGATTGATAGCATAAGAACCCGTAAAAACACCGGTTACAGTTTTGGTGTCGGCCATACGTTCGCGTTCGTTACGCTTTTTTGCATCCAGCAAATAAGCATCAACAGCAACCTTTTGTGTGGCTGTCGTTATTTTTTCAACCCATTCGCTTTCGGGAGCAAGCACCATAAACGTTACCCCGAAAATCGTATCGGGACGGGTTGTAAATATTTCAAACTGATAATCAGTATCTTTTATCGAAAACAAAACTTCAGCTCCTTCGCTACGACCAACCCAGTTGCGTTGGATTTCTTTCAGCGAATCGGTCCAGTCAACTGTTTCGAGGCCATCCAAAAGGCGTTGAGCATAGGCCGAAATACGAAGCTGCCACTGACGCATTTTGCGTTGTTCTACCGGATGTCCGCCACGAACCGACACGCCGTCTTTTACCTCATCGTTGGCCAAAACAGTTCCCAGCTTCGGACACCAATTCACAAGTGCATCTGCCAGATATGCAATACGATAGTTTAGTAAAATTGTCTGCTGAGCCTTATGCGACATGGCTTTCCATTCTCCAGCCGTAAACGGAGCAGTTTCGCTGCAAGCCGCATTAACCTGAATATTTCCGTTTTTTTCGAATTCGGCGACTAATTTTTCAATGGGTTCTGCCTTTTGTAAATCATTGTTGTACCAATGATTAAACATTTTAATGAATGCCCACTGTGTCCATTTATAATAATCTGGATCACAAGTTTTTACTTCACGGTCCCAGTCAAACGAAAAACCAATTTTATCCAATTGTTCACGGTAACGTGCTGCATTGATTTCGGTTGTTTTTGCCGGATGCTGGCCTGTCTGTATAGCATACTGTTCGGCCGGAAGGCCAAAAGCATCGTAACCCATTGGGTGTAAAACATTAAACCCACTTGAACGTTTGTAGCGGGAATAAATATCAGAAGCAATATAACCTAGCGGATGACCAACATGTAAACCAGCCCCAGAGGGATACGGAAACATGTCGAGTACATAATATTTTGGTTTAGAACTGATTTCGACTTTGTATGTTTGCTGTTCTTTCCACTTTTTCTGCCACTTGGCTTCAATCTCCCGAAAATTATATTCCATTTTATTTTAGCATTTTAGAATGCACGCCACGACGTGCCGTTTTCAACAACCCACAAAAATAATAAAAACCCTCACACTAAAAGCTTATGATTGCCATGTCTCCGCTTTTGCTTCGTATTCTCTTTTTGTTCATCTTTGCGTGTATTTAATCTAAATAAATGAATAATAAATTGTATCATACTGCTATATTATTAAGTATCTTTACGATAGCTTATAATATCATAGAAGGTCTCGTATCGGTCTACTTCGGTTTTGAAGACGAGACTCTCACCCTTTTTGGTTTCGGCCTCGATAGTTTTATTGAAACGCTTTCGGGCATTGGAGTATTAATTATGATTTTACGATTGCAAAAGTCGCCCGATTCTCCTCGTAAACCTATTGAAAATAAAGCACTTCGCATTACCGGAATTTCCTTTTACATTTTAGCCGCAGGCTTAACGGCTACTGTAATTGTCAATGTTTCAGAAGGGAATAAACCTCAGACTACTTTTTGGGGAGTAATTATTTCGCTCATTTCCATTGTCGTAATGCTATGGTTGATGCTGGCAAAACGCCGTACAGGTCGAAAATTAAACTCTGCTCCGATACTGGCCGATGCTAATTGTACACTGGTATGTATTTATATGTCAATAGTTTTACTTGCAGCAAGTCTTATATACGAATTCACCGGTTTTGCATATGCCGACACAATCGGGTCGCTTGCACTGGTCTGGTTTTCGTACAAAGAAGGCCGTGAGTGTTTTGAAAAAATGGCAAATTCATCCGCGTCCTGCAATTGCGGATGTCATTAACATAATTGTTTCTGCATGCATACACTATTATCATTGCCCTGATATTGTCCGAAATTGGGAATTATCCGATAACCCGAAGCAGTGTATAAACCAATTGCTTCGGGTTGTTTTTTGCCAGTTTCCAAAACCATTTTTTTGAAGCCCAATTCTGTCGCCCATTTTTCTAACTCATTTATAATAAGCTTAGCATAGCCTCTGCGTCGGTATTCGGGTTTCACAAACATTCGTTTCAGTTCGGCCGATGTTTCGTCCATCTTTTTAAAGCAACCGCAGGCTGCTGCAATATCTTCATTATAAATGAGAACAACCGTATCAATGTCCGGTAGCAGGTTATACGCATCGTATTGTTTTTGTAACTCATGGTAGCGACCAGATAAATCAGCATCCAATTGCCGGATTAATGCTAAAAAATCGGCATTACGGTTATCAGAACGAACTATTTTTTCCATGAAATGTATCTTTTTGAAAAAAACCTCTGTTTTTATACACAATCTTATCAAATTCTGATTAAATGTGTTTGTTTACAGCTTTTCTTTTGATGAAAAACACAAAATATTCCGTTTTTCATCTTTTCGTACTTTTGTTCAAAATTTGAATTATGGGAATTGAAATTGAACGGAAATTTCTTGTGAATTATGCAAAATGGGCCGAAGCCCGTAAACAAGCCACATATACGGCATACAAACAAGGTTATATAACGGCAACACCGGAACGTACAGTAAGAGTGCGCATTGCTGGTTCTAAAGGCTTTATTACGATAAAAGGAAAGACCAACGGTATATCTCGTGCCGAATTTGAGTATGAAATTCCGTCGGACGATGCGCTGGCGCTTATGCAACTATGCTCTGGCCCGCTTGTCGAAAAAATACGCTGTAAACTTACGTTTGCCGGAAAATTATGGGAAGTTGATGAATTTGAAGGAGATAACCAAGGCCTTATTCTGGCCGAAATTGAGCTTAACTCCGAAACCGAACAGATTGAATTTCCCGAATGGATTGAACAAGAGGTAACAGGCGACAAACGCTACTACAATTCGTACCTGTCGAGAAACCCGTTTAAAACATGGACCGAATAGTTACAACAAATCCAAATTTGCCATAAGACGTTCATAACCTGTTCTTGAAAGCGAAGTTTCGCCATAACGAGAGTTGAATTCAACCTCAGTCAACTGCAACCATTCTTCTTTATCTACAGGCCATTCGGTTATTGTTTTTAACCATTCGGGACGTGAATTCAACGGTTTCACATTCCACGGACAAACTTCCTGACAAGCATCGCAACCAAATAGCCAACCATGTAAAGATTCATCTCCTCTTTTTGCTTTTTGTTTTTGTTCTATTGTTCTGTAAGATATACATTTGCCAGCATTTATAATCCCTGGCGCTTCAATTGCTTTTGCAGGGCACGCGTTTATGCACCGGTTGCACTGCCCACAAAAACTACCGTTAAAGGAATTATCATAAGGTAATTCTATGTTTAGAATCAACTCTGCAATAAAGAAATAAGAACCCAGTTTTTTATTCAGCAATAAACTGTTTTTACCCTGCCAGCCCAAACCGGCCTTTACGGCCCATTTTCGTTCCAAAACAGGAGCCGAGTCGGCAAACGCACGTCCCGAAACAGAACTGTCGCCGGTGTATTGGCAAATAAAATTCAATAAATCATATAATTTTTGCCGTATAGAATCATGATAGTCAATACCCTGAGCGTACCGGGCTATGCGTGGTGCACGTTCGTTTACAAACGAAACTTTATTATATGGGACCAGAACCACTATGACTGATTTAGCTCCATCCACCAATAACGTCGGATCCATCCGCTTCTCAAAATTGCGCTCCATATACGTCAAACCGTCATGAAACCCAGCATCAAGCCATTGCTTGAAATAAACTTCGGACTCCTGTAACCGTTCCGCTTTGGCAATTCCACAAGCAGCAAACCCCATTAAAGAAGCTTGTTCTTTGATAATATTGTTCAAATCAGGCATAAAGTCTGGCATTTCGGATAATTAAGCAGTTTTGCAAAAATACAGACAATGCTCTTTAAAAAAGTAACACCGGATAATATGTTCTTTTACTATTTTTTTAATCATCCTATTTTCGAAATTACATTTTAAAACAGAAACTGACGTTTTTCCATTACTTTTCAAGATTAGGATATCAAATAATAGTAATCTTAAAAACTAAAAAACATAAAAGTACCCCTCTGTTTTTAACAAAAATATCTGTAGAAAAATGGAAGACCATAATCACCCCCTGTTTTTGGATGGAAAATCATAAAGAAAAAAGGCATTTTGCGTTCAAGTAACAATTTATAATTTTTATTTGATTTTTAATTTCAATTATATACTTTTGAAATGCAGATTCATTCATATTTGCACAATCATTACGATTTTTGTAATTAAATGAAAAGAAAGAACAGATAACATTTTTAAGAAGTAAGAGTTATGTGTGGAATTTTAGCAGTAATAGGAAAAAGAGATGTAGAACAGGTAAAAGCTTTATCTAAAAGGATGACCCACCGCGGACCAGACGAAAGTGGTATTTATGTTGCTCCAAACGGTTTTATCCTTTCTCACGAACGTCTCTCAATCATCGATTTAAAAACAGGACGACAGCCAATACAGGGACTTGATACCGCATGGGTAGTTCACAATGGTGAAATTTACAATCACGAAGAAATAAAACGAACAAAACTTGCTGATGTTCCTTTTCGTACGACCTGCGACAGCGAAGTTATTGTTCACCTTTTTGAAAAATACGGTTACGATTTTTGCAACGATCTCGACGGCGATTTTGCTTTTGTTGCCATTGACGGTGACAAATTTATTGCAGGTCGCGACCCGATTGGTGTAAAACCTTTATACTACGGAAAAGATAAAGAAGGCTATCTTTATTTTGCTTCCGAAATGAAAGCAATTGTCGATCAGTGCGAATGGTGCGAAGCCTTCCCTCCGGGTTATTGCTATACCGACAAAGACGGACTTGTAAAATATTACAAACCTGATTATCAGGATTACACCAAATGCACTAATCCGGCAGATCTTGTTAAGCTTCGCGAAAGCCTTACCAATGCCACCCGCAAACGTTTAATGAGCGATGTTCCGCTCGGCGTTTTGCTTTCCGGAGGTTTGGATTCGAGCCTTATTTCGTCCATTACCAGCCGCTTGGTAAAAGGAACCGGCCAAAAGTTGCATTCGTTCTCAGTTGGTTTGAACAAAGATGTACCCGATATGATTGCAGCCCGCAAGGTTGCTGAATTTATCGGAACAGAACACCACGAAGTTTATTTTTCGGTTGAAGAAGGTATTGCCGCTATCGAAAAAATTATCTGGCACATCGAATCCTACGACGTTACGACTATCCGCGCCTCAACGCCGATGTATTTCCTTTCGAAAGCCATTACCGATATGGGTGTAAAAGTTGTGCTTTCGGGCGAAGGTGCCGACGAAGTATTTGGAGGCTACCTGTATTTTCACAACGCCCCATCGGCAGAAGATTTCCAGAAAGAAACCATCCGTCGTGTAGGTTTGCTTTCGACCGCCGACTGTTTGCGTGCCGACAAATCGACTATGGCTCACGGACTGGAAGCTCGCGTGCCGTTCCTTGACCGTCACTTCCTTGACGATGTTATGTCAATGAATGCTTCGGCCAAACGTCCGGATAAATCGAAAGGAAAACCTGAAAAATATATTCTTCGTGCAGCATTTGCTGATGAAACAAATCCATACCTGCCTTCAGAAATTCTGTGGAGACAAAAAGAACAGTTCAGCGATGGCGTAGGTTACAGCTGGATTGACGGATTGGTTGAATTTTGCAACAATGCCGTATCAGACGAAGAATTTGCAACCGCTGCCAAACGTTTTCCGCACAACACACCTGCCACCAAAGAAGCATTCTACTTCCGAAATATTTTCGAAAAACATTTTCCTCAGGAAAGTGCCGTTAAATCGGTATTGAAATGGGTTCCTAAATGGCAGAAGAATACAGACCCGTCAGGCCGCGTTGCCGATGTTCATGAAAACAGGGTTGAAGATGTTCAGAAAGTATCTGTAAAACTTTAATTTTTACACTCTATTCTTACTTCCGGCCGGCACTTTTCCAAGGTGTCGGCTTTTTTAATGCTCCCCTCCTACCGTAAAATTTACAACCTTATTGCAATACAACGTAGCTGAAGCTCCTGTATTGGTTTTATACGTAAGTGGGAAAACGACCTTGACCGAATAATCACCTTTTTCCAGAAACATATTAAGCGGGTTGGTCGGCACCAACTCCAGATATTCGTTGCGGGCAGTATCGCTGTTTATCCAGCTCATGGTAAAGCGAACCATTGACGAAGGTTCTAATTTCCACGATTTTGTTGAGAGATTATCGATTCGTCCATAAGGTGTTCCCAGCGCATCAAAACCGTGATATATTTTTACAAAATCGTTGACAGATGACGAGAGCTCTTTGTAATTAAGCCACTGTGCCGTATCTGTTTTAGAAATATTCGAAAGTTCAAAGCAAAAATAAATCTGCTCTCCGGGTTTAAAACAGGTCTTCTCTGTTCGTCCTTCGTCGGTAAGTTTAAAAACAAAAGGCTCAGGATTGGCTGTTGCAAGATGTTCAATGTTCATTATACCAAATGCATCAACTGCTTGTTTCTGGCAACCGCTCAATATAAACAACAGCACACCGGAAACCGCGAGTTTCGGGAATATCAGGTACCTCATTAACGTTGCTTTTTTTTACAATTATAGAATAAAAGCAACAGAAAAATACCATCAAAACTTTCAAAAAATGAAAAATGGGTTATTAGCGCCAGACGGTGACGACAACAACCCATTTGCCGGATGTTTTTACGTATTATTTTTCGCCGTATTCGCGGCAGAGTTCATCCCAGTATTCAATTGCGCGGCGGGTATGCGGAATTACAATAGTACCTCCCACCAGATTGGCAATGGCAAAAATCTCGTACATCTCTTTGCCCGACACGCCTTGCTCGTAGCACTTTTCGACATGATACTTTACACAATCGTCGCAGCGAAGAACCATAGACGCAACCAAACCAAGCATTTCTTTGGTACGGGCAGGCAAAGCACCATCCATGTATGCATTGGTGTCGATGTTAAAAATACGCTTCAGCACCAGATTGTCGGTGGCCAGAATACGTTCGTTCTGTTTCTCGCGGTATTGCCGGAAATCGTCAATTAATTCGCTCATTCTCTTTTATCTTTATTCAATACTTTCGCCAATAAGCGTTGCCGAAGTGCAGGAGTTGATCTTCACCCTGACATAATCGCCAACTTTATAATCTTTGCGGGGAAAAACCACCACTTTGTTCTGCGAGGTACGGCCCGAAAGCTCGTCGGCTTTCTTTTTCGAAACCCCTTCTACCAACACTTCTACCACTTTACCGATGTCGCGCAGCTTGCTTTCGTGCGAAAGCCGGTTCTGCAATTCGATAATTTCGGCCAGACGACGACCCTTTACCTCATCGGAAATATCGTCGGGCATTTTCTTTGCCGCATACGTATCGGGGCGCTCGCTGTACTGAAACATGTAGGCAAAATCGTATTGCACCAGTTCCATAAGCGAAAGCGTTTCGCGATGATCATCTTCTGTCTCAGAGCAAAACCCGGCAATAATATCGGTAGAAATGGAAGCATCGGGCAAAATACGGCGAATAGCCTCAATGCGGTTCAGGTATTCTTCGCGGGTATAATGACGGTTCATCAACTTAAGCATGCGCGAACTGCCCGATTGTGCCGGAAGATGAATGCTGTGACATAAATTGGCATGAGCCGCAATGGTTTCGAGCAGTTTATCGGAAATATCTTTGGGATGCGATGTCGCAAAACGTACCCTCAACAACGGACTAACACCGGCCACCAATGCCATAAGATCGGCAAAGTCTACATCCGTGCCGTCTTCTTTCCAGTGGTACGAGTTAACATTCTGTCCGAGCAGCGTAACCTCGCGGTAGCCACGGTCGAAAAGATCCTGAGCCTCGGCAAGAATAGTTTGCGGATTGCGGCTTCGTTCGCGTCCGCGGGTGTAAGGCACCACGCAGTATGAACAGAAATTATTACAGCCACGCATAATAGAGATAAAAGCCGAAACCCGGTTTTCGTCCAGACGAACCGGCGCAATGTCGGCATAAGTTTCTTCGGCCGATAAGAGCACATTTACCGCTTTCTGTCCGTCGGAAGCCGATTGTACCAACTGAGGAAGATTGCGATAAGCATCGGGACCAGCCACAATATCGACCACTTTTTCTTCTTCAAGCAGTCGTTCTTTCAGCCGCTCGGCCATGCAGCCGATAACACCGATCAGTACGTGCGGGCGCTTTTTCTTCTGCTGCCGGAAAACATCGAGCCGTCCGCGAACGCGCTGCTCGGCATTGTCGCGGATAGAACAGGTGTTAACCAGAATAAGGTCGGCATCGTCCATGGTTTCGGTAACCGAAAAGCCACCCGACGAAAGGATGGAAACCACAACCTCGCTGTCGCTAACGTTCATCTGGCAGCCGTAGGTTTCGATATAGAGCTTGCGGCTGCCGGCTCCGCGCTTAAGCGGAATAAGCTTTGCCGGATTGGGCGCCGCAATTTTATTGGATTCTGAAATCATATTAAATATTCTGTAAATAACTAAAACATTCGGTTTTATAAAAGCAGTCGCGCATGGTTGCCACTTTTAATTTTGCGGCAAAATTACGCTTTAACACGAAATAAGCACGAATGCGGATGTTTTTAGGCTACCGTTTCGGGATGATTAATGGCACAGCAGCCCGCATACCGCCGCGTGAGGGATAGCAGCGGAAACCCCGCAGTCGCGCCAATTGTAAGCCGATGAGATTCACGTTTGCCGCTGTGCGCAGCGAGGAGTTGCAGCGAATAGCCCGACCCGGAGGGGCACGCCCTTATGAAAATAAAAAAGCCGTACAACACGCGGTTGCACGGCTCTCTGATTATAGTTAAGCAGAAAATTATAAGTCAATTTTTACCGAACCCTGCTGACGGATGAAAAGTTTGAAGCAGTTGCCTTCGCCAAACACGTGTTCGAGTGTTTTAACGTAGGTGTCGAGCAGATCGTGCGGAACAAAGGCCTGAATGGTTCCGGCAAAACCGCCGCCATGTACACGCCATGCGCCTTTGCCTTTGAGCACCATTTCGCTGAGTGCAAGTGCAAGCGAAACGCCTTGTTCTCTTGGATTAGATGACTGGTAAATATTCTGGTTGTACATGTACGAGCTGTAGCCCGACTCAACCACCATCTGCAAAAATGCGTTGAAGTCTTTCTTTTCGAGTGCTTCAACCTGTTTTACCACGCGGGCATTGTCGCCCTGAAAGTGATAGGCACGAAGAAGAGCACGGTCGCCGGTTTTTTCGCGCAACGAAGGCATAGCGTCAACAATTTTTTCGAGGCTTACCTGACGAAGCACTTTTGCACCGAGTTCGGCAGCAACGGCTTTCATTTCGGTAGGCAGCGAAGCGTAATCGTCGTTAAGGTCGGCATGGCTGCCGCCGGTATTGGTAATGACAAGAGCATAGCCGGTTGAGAGAAAATCGAAATCAACTTTTTTAACGATGGGTTTCGAAGGGTCTTCGAAATCGATGGTAACCAGTCCGCCAACCGAGCAGGCTGTCTGATCCATCAAACCGCAGGGCTTTCCGAAGAAGTTATTTTCGGAATATTGTCCGATAATGGCATTCTGGATAGGATCGAGTTTGCCGTCGTTGAACAGAACGCTGAACATAGCGCCGATAAGCACTTCGAACGAAGCCGACGAGCTAAGTCCCGAACCTTTTGGCACACCGCCATCGATAACGGCATCGAAACCGCCGATGGTGAAACCAAGTTCTTTCATACGGGCAGCAATACCGCGAACCAGCGAAACCGAAGTGTAGTATTCGTCTTTGCTGGGCGTAAGGTTGCCAAGGTCTACTTCGAATTTAGGATAACCTACCGATTCGATGCGAACAATGTTGCTGCCGTTTTTGCCGGCAATAGCAGCATTGTCGAGGTTAACGGCACCAGCTAAAACACGACCAAAGTTATGGTCGGTATGGTTTCCGCCAATTTCGGTACGACCGGGGGAGCTGAAGAAATAGCCTTCGGAAGCATTAAAACTTTTTTTGAAGGTTTCAACAAGTCCGGCGTAACGTTTGCCCTGAACGGCAAGCACTGCGCTATCGTTTCCGTAAAGACTTTTGAATGCAGCATTGTCGCCGTTATTCAGTCTGGAAAGTAAAACATCTAATTTTTCCATTGTGGAATAATACGTTAATAGTGTTACTAAATAAAAACGCTACAAGTCTGCTAACTGTTATAACTGTTCCCCCTACTGTTATAAGATAAGCAACTGAATTGTATTGTCTACGCATATAAAACGCGAGGCCAATGTACTATATTATTCTAAAACGAAATTGAATTAGCGTTGAAAATATTGCTTCCGAAAAGTGAAAATGTCTAAAAAAGCAGGCATCCCAATCCTGCCAAACAGTTGCAGGCCTGCGGCAAACTGTCGGTGCTTTACGGAAGTGAGCCGCAACAGTGCAGCAGCCTTTCGGTGCTTTACGGAAAGTTGTCGTAGCCGTGCGACAGGGTTTCGGTGCTCTACGGAAGGCTGTCGCAGCAGTGCAGCAAACCGTCGGTGGTTTACGGAAGTGCCTCGTAACCCTGCGAGCGACTTTCGGTGGTCTACGCCTGTTTGCCGCAGGCATGCAGCCGCCTGTCGGTGCGTTGCAGAAGGCTGCCGCAGGGCTGCGATCGGGTATAATAAAGCAAAGGCTATCCAACTTTACATTGAATAGCCTTTGCTTTACATAACTGCGAATCTGATAAAAAATAATTTCTACCTGAAACTTATTTCAATCCGGCATCAATCTTATTTTTTCTTTTTGCCCCAATAGGTTGCATTCAGGTTTTTCTGCGTTCCGGCATATACCAATGTAACATGACGTGGAGAAGCTTCCCAATCGACTTCGCGTTCAACGCAAACAATAACGTTACCCAATGTCAATTGTTTTTTTGTTGCATCGTAACTCCAGTTGCCTGTCAGTGCTCCCGACATACTGCCGTCTGCATTAAGCGTTAATGCAGTGGCGACATCTTGTTGCCCATAGTTGTATTTAAGGTTTATGTGTTCCCATGTTCCGACAAGCGAGTCTTTGGTTATAGTGCCACAATCCGGTACAGCGGCGTAACGTTCGGGCAATGCGATAGGCCATAAATTATCGGGTTCGCTTACAGAAGCCGGACACCACACAAGGCGGCGTACATGTCCCATCATAATGGCATTGGAATTAGCGTTGCCACCAACATTTTCGGGTAATCGTCCCTGCGACATGTAGAACCATTCGCTGGTATTTTCCTTTTGGAAGACACAACAGTGCGATATTCCGACCCATCCGTAACTAAGATTGAATTTGTAAGGATGAGTTACAATAGGGTAGCAGTCGCCTGCACCGGCGGTAAAGTTACGTCCGGTGATGTCGTAGTATGGTCCTTCAATGCTTGTGCTTCGAACTACTCGTGTGTTGTACGGAACAGCAAGGCCATCATAAGCCATAAACAAATAGTAATACCCATCTTTGTATATAATTTCGGGCGCTTCGCTGCCCTGCCAGCGCGACAAAGCTGTACGGGTACCAACTCTTGCACCATATCGGGCTGTCAGCTCGCTTGTACTGCTTGCGTAAGGCTCACCGAGAGTGTTGAGCGGTTTACCTGTTGTCGGATCGAGTTGCAAAAGGGCAAAACCACTGTGCCACGAGCCATGTAGCAGGTAATGTTTTCCATCGGGAGTTACGATATAGGTAGGATCGATGGCGTTATAATAGAAATAAGCGCTCCAGTCATTTAAGCTGGAACGGCTGTAGTTTAATCCACGATCGGATGACGAACAGGTAACAAAACCTTTGTCGGTCCACACAGCACCGGCCGGATCGGACGATTCGCACATACCGATAAAAGCACGTTCGGTCCAGCTTCCGTCAAAGTTGGCAGAAGTGTTAACCTTTCCCGTTTTGATGTAGTTATCGATAACTACGCAGTAGTACATGCGCAATATATCTTTCCCGCCAACAGTAATATGGCGTACCACCGGAGCCCAGTATCCGTATGATATGTCAGCTTTGGCAATGGCTGCAAGCCCCATGCGCGAACGAATAGCATTGAGAGAGTCGGCAACCCAGGTGGGAGGATCATAAAAAGGACCGCCTACCCATTCCCAGTTAACCAGATCTTTTGAGCGTTTGCCCTGAAAATGTCCATGCCCTTCGGCCGCATTGCCATACGAAGCATCGGTGCCATACATGTAATAATAACCATTGTAGTACGCAACCGATGGATCGTGAACATTGGCCAGATTCCAGCTGTCACGGTTTGCCCACGATGATATGGCCGAATAATCGTCGGCATACGTCGGAATGGTGAAAGTTGTAACGGTATCCGTTCCACCCGGAGTAGGTGTAACACTATCTTTCTTGCACCCTGCAAACAACAGAGCAGATATGCTGATAGAAAAAACCAGTAGATACTTAATTATCATGTTCGTGTTTTTTATAAAAAGACTTCCTCATCAACGCTTAAGAAGCCGTTAACAAGGAAGTCTCTAATTTAAGAGAAGAATCCTATTTTTTTAAAGTATAGATAGGATGAACAGTCCATTTAGCTAAGAAAGCAGGTCCATTATCAGTGTTTTTGTTTGCCGAGTTACCGGTAAGATTAGGGTTAGAATCAAGATTACCCTGATAGATCGGGAAATATTCATGCCCTTTATAGAAAGAATTGAATGATGAAGAGCTGGCTGTTTCAGCAGTAAGTTCATCTGTACTGATCACTACCATTTCCTGTTGTTTACCATCAACGGTAAAGGTAGCTTTTGGTGCTAACTTATAATAAGCATGTTCTTTTATCTGGTTCAGACGGGTCGCATCGTAGAAGAAACCCCAACGGATTAAGTCGATGCCGCGTCCGTTTTCGCAACCAAATTCTTTAGGACGTTCAACGTTTGCTATTTGTTCAAAAAGAGCATCTTTAGACGGAAAGTCGGCAAGTTTAAGATCTGCGAGAGCAACACGCCGGCGTACCTGATTGATGTATTCGATAGCCGTTTGTGTTGGGCCATTGAGTTCATTTTCGCATTCTGCTGCACGCAGTAAAACATCGCTGTAACGCATAAGGCGAAGGTTAATACCGCAATGCAAACCTGTAGTAATCGTATTATAGATGTTGGTTCTGGCATTGGTGAACTTAGCGATCGAAATTCCACCTTGTGCAGTATTAGACCTAACTTTATAAAGCCAGTCTTCTTTCTTTAAGTCTTTTTGATAAACAGTATTACAACGAGGATCTCCATTAGGATATGCAGCAGTTTTTATACCGGTATAGGAACTGTATTCATCTTCGTAGGTAACCAATGTCCAGTATAAACGAGGATCGAGACGACCATCTGTACAGTTCTCCTTTTTAAATAAGTTATATAACCAGGGTGCACCAGCCAGGTCGCCCCAGCTACCTAAATCCTGAGAAGCGTAATTGCTTTCTACTGCATGACCCTGAGTTGCCTGAACACTTATATTTACAGGAGTCCACTCCTGGTCGGTACCACCTGTTCCGTAGTCCATAAATTGAACTTCGAAGAGACTTTCTTTGTTATTTTCGTATGCCGAACCTTCTTTAAAGTTGTCGCCATAGTCGGCCATAAGTCCGTAAGTCCCGTATTTACCAGCGATAATGTCCTTCAGTACAGCATAAGCTTCTGAGTATTTATGGCGAAACATATAGGTGCGGGCCAGATAACCGGCTGCAGATCCGCAGGTAGCACGGCCTTTAGCCCATTCGCCGCCTTTATCGCGCGATGGTAACAGTTGTATTGCTTCTTTGAGATCTGTCTCTACTCTATCAAGCACCGAATCTTGAGAAACGTTGGGAGAATACATCGTATTCATGTTCGAATAAGAAGCATAATCTGTAATTAAAGGAACATTCTGATAGTAGGTAGCCAGTTCGTAGTATGCCAGAGACCGGAGGAAAAGAGCCTGACCTTTTATTTGATTATGAGAATCGTCCGACATCTTTACACCATCAACTTTAGACAATACAAAGTTTGTACGGTTTACTACATGATAGCAGTCACGCCATATCCACAGGTTACCAATTTCATCAGAAGCGGTTGCATTGAGATTGTCGTATTCCAAATACCACTGTTGCGATGAATTCCAGACTTCGTCGCCACGTACAGCATCCAGCGTGTAACCAACGCGGGCAAATGTACCTTCAAGGCGAATACGATTGTAGCATGCAATGACAGCTTCCTGAAGATCTGACTCTGTATTACCAAAATCATAGGTTGTCTGGTAGTTTGGATTCTTAACATCGAGTTCTTTATTGCAGGCAGTCAAGCCTCCAATAAGCGCCAACATTGTTAGAATTATATTTAAATTTTTCATATTAAACTCTTTTAGATTATGTTTTTAGAATGAGAAGTGAGCTCCCAACATGATGGTTCGTGGTGTAGGATACGAGCAATAGTTGTATCCGGGAGTCATTGTTCCTCCGGCAAAGTCTACGTTGTAACCTTTGTATTTAGAGAAGGTCGTCACATTTTGAGCCGATGCATATACGCGAAGGCCTTTAACATAACCGCTAAACCACTTGTCAGGGAAGCTGTAACCCAATTCGATGTTGGCAATTTTCAGATAAGAAGCATCCTGAATAAAACGCTGGCTGAACATATCGTTGGTGATAGAGCCTTCCGGTTTGTATGATACACGGGGCACATTGGTGTTTGTGTTAACCGGTAATCCATTAATTGCTGCATCCGATTCTGAATTATAAGCCTTCAACAGATCAACGCTTTTATTAAGTGCACCATAAGAGCCATGTAAAGCAATGTCAACATAATCTACTGCTTTAAATTTTAAAGCTCCATAAGTTGCTACGCTTAAGTCAAAACCATTCCACTCTACCCGTACATTCAAACCATAATGGATCTTAGGAATACCACTACCCAGAAATGTTTGGTCTGCATCGGAAATGGTGCCATCGTTGTTGAGGTCGGCATATTTAATGTCTCCTTCTTTTGCTCCGTTCTGAGTAATGTGTCCGCCTTTTGAATTGACACGATTATCTACTTCTGATTGTGACTTGTAGATACCTTCGGAAACGTAGCCATAGAACTGCCCAACTTCGCGGCCAACTTCTGTACGGCAGTATCCATCGGTACGGGGTTCTCCAGAAACACCCAGTTTAGTTACCTCATTTTGGTAAGTAGATACGTTTGTTGAAATATCGTACTTAACCGCATTTTTATGATTGTGATAAGCAAGTAAAAACTCAAGACCCTTGTTTACCATAGTTGCTGCGTTCATCGTTACTGTTGTGTTAGTAGCACCAGCCTGGGGAGGAACGGGAACATCATACAGAAGGTCTTCTGATGTTGCCCTGTACCAGTCGAACGTGAATTCCAGCTGATTGTTGAACATTCCAAGGTCGAAACCAAAGTCGAGTGTTTTCTTCTTTTCCCATTTGAGGGCGGTGTTCACATAGTTTGATATTGCAGAACCGGTAACCTTGGTATTGTCAAAACTATAAGTGTAGTTACCTCTCGACATTGTTCCCATATACTGGTAATCGCCTATGTTTTCATTACCCAGTTCACCGTAGCTACCGCGAATTTTAAACAAGTTGATTGTCGATTTGGCAACTTCAGGGAAAAAGTTTTCACGTTCTACACGCCAACCTGCTGATGCAGATGGGAACCAACCCCAATGATCATCGTAAGAAAGACGGCTGGAACCATCACGACGGGCAGTTACCGATAAAAGATATTTTTCATCAAAATCGTAGTTAACACGACCGATATACGATGACAAATCATGTTCCGTTTCACTACTTCCCGATGCTGTTGTTGAAGCGTTGCTTACCTGCAGATAGTAAGGTTCTGGCAGGTCAACACCTTTGCCGGTGAGTGTATGAAATAGTTCGCGTTCGAATGTTTGACCAACAACGGCATTAATGTGATTGCGTCCAAATTTACCATCGTAGGTTAAGGTGTTTTCAATAAGAGCATCGCCATAGTTACGATATCCTTCAGACAAGGTTTCGTCGCTTTTTGATAAGTAGTTTGTTGTACTCTGTATAAAAGCAGGTACGAACGCAAAATCTTTAGCAAAAGTTTTGCTGTAAGACAAGTTAAGGTTGTATTCTAACTTATTATTGCTGCTCTTTTGTCCGAACATGCCTATGAGATCAACATTAGCAGAACCCGAAGCTACAACGCGGTCAACGGTTGTGTTTCTTTTGATTAAACTATTTTCGAGCAGCACATTTGTTACACGCAAGTCTCCATGAACATCATCGTAATAGGTACCAAAACCATACGAGTCGTAGCTGTAATTCGATGCAGCCGAAACTTTATCGTCAAGACACCAGGTAGAGGGATCGTAAGCCTTAATGGTTGGAGGTAAAATCAATGCAGAAGCCATGACTGGATATTGAGAGCCATACAAACCTTGTACGTACTCGTTGGCGTTACTGAGCGCCATATTGTCCTGAGAACTGTGGCTGTATACAATGTTTGTTTTGAATTTGATAAACTTAACGTCCATCGTATTGTTTATGCGGGCAGTGTAGCGTTCGAGATTAGGGCCGGAACCTACCATTGTTCCCTTCTGGTTATAATAGTCGAGACCAATGTTGTACGTATTCTTTTCTCCACCTCCCGAGAGGTTGAGGTTGTGATTCTGACGAATTCCTGTTTTGAATGCTTCTTTAAACCAATCGGTGTTCACTTTTGCGCTACCATCAGTATTGTACAAATAGTTTGCGCTGGTAGGATCATATCCGGAAGGAACAGCCATGTTTTTATAGTTCTTGTATGCCATGGTAACGTATTGCTTATATTGAGAAGCATCCATAACATCGTATACACCACTTGGCACCTGGTCGCAACCATAATAACCGCTGTAGTCTATCTTCATGGTCTGGTTCTTTTTACCCTGCTTAGTGGTAATGATAACCACACCGTTTGCAGCACGCGAACCGTAAATAGCGGCAGCCGAAGCATCTTTAAGAACCTGAAGTGTTTCGATGTCATTTGGCGAGAAGTCGCGAATTGATGTTCCCATTGGCACTCCGTCGATAACATAAAGAGGTGCCGTGCTACCGAACGAGCTGATACCACGGATACGAACGGTTGGGTCAGCTCCCGGTTGTCCGTCGGATGTAATTTGGACACCGGAAACTTTACCTTCGAGCATGGTTGAGATGTTTGAGTTGGAAACTTTCTTCATCTCATCTGCATTAACAATGGCGACAGAACCGGTGAGGTCAACCTTGCGTTGTGTACCGTACCCTATTACGACTACTTGTTCGAGTTCTCTTACATCCGAACCTAATGTGATGATGCCGAGATCGGACTTCCCGCCAACGGTTACTTCTTCATTTGTGTATCCTACATAAGAGATGGTCAGCTTGGCGTCAGAAGGAACCGAAAGAGAGAACGTACCATCAACGTTGGTAACAACACCGTTGGTGGTACCTTTTTGTTGTACGGTTGCACCGGGTAGCGGCTCTCCTTTTTCGTCAACGATCTTACCTTTTACTGTTATTTTACCTGGTTGAGCCATTGACATCTGGTCGGTACTACCGTTACCTTCTGCATATGTTGCCGGTACAAGTGCCAGCAATCCCAACAGGATTAAATATGAATATTTCATCTGTAAATAATTTTATTGTTAAGGTCTGATGGAACCACACATGTTTGAAAATGATTTTCATTTCTGCTTATGTTATAGCAGAAGCATGCAGGGTCTCATCCGTTTAAATATTTTATCTTGATTGATTAACAAGTACGAGATAAGACTCTTCTGTTACGAGTGCGCAACTCAGATCATTACTATCAACCATTATACCTGCATACTTTTGGAAATGCGTTTCGCCGGTAGCATACGTAACATTGTAAACAACATCAGCGGTGCCATTACCATTGTTTTTAACGGTGATAACCACTTTAGAGCCGCTTATCTTGGATTGGAATACGTCGAAGTTCCAGTCACTTGTAGCAATGGCGGTGGTATAGCCTGTACCCCATCCGTAATTATCCATACGAACTACTGCATTTTCAGTAGATGTAGGTAAGGCAGAAGCTTTGCGAAGAACAACACAGGGGCTGTGCCAGTTTGCAAGGTTGTCGGAGTAACAGTACATGGTAAATGTCTTGGTTGAACCTGAAGCCACGGTATTGTCGGAAGAGAATGCGGTCCACCATGCAGAAGAAAAATCGGTATTACCAACCTGACTTGTACCTTTAATAAGCGTAATCGGGCAAGTTGTAGTTACTGTTTTTGATGCACCAACATAAGAAATGGAAACAGACTGTGATCCTGCAGCAGCGGGAATTGTACCAAACTGAAGATTGGCATTAGGTATGACACCTTTTGTACCGTCAGAATATGTAGCCGTTACAACAAGACCTGTCGTGTTAAATTTAATAGGATCACTGTTGTAAAAATAGTATGTGGATATGTTTGGCATAGTAGTAACCGCTAAGCTTGCAACCGGATTAGTAACTTCGAGCGTGTAGAAGTTTGATACAGCCTGACAGTATACCCCCTGCTTGGTTTTACTATACGCAACAACAACCGTCTTGGTACCAACGGTAGTCATGTCTGGCATAACGTTGAGCGATAAATCGGTGGAATCAACTTGCTTGGAAGATCCGTCGGCGAAGGTAACAGTAGCTTTCGCACTGCCCCAGAAGTTTTTGTTGCCTAATTCAACAGAAGTAGGAGCGCCGGTAATGGCAATTGAAACCGGATTAACATCTTTAATAGCCGTAACCTTAGATGGAATAAGGTATGCTTTCTTCATCAGGAAATGGCTGCCATCGCAAATTAAGAACGACAAGATATCAGCAGTAGCAGAAACCGGTTGCTGATATGTTTCGGTCAGCGTTGTACCATTTGTTCCAACAGAATTAACGGTTACAAATACATTACCGGTAGCAGAGTGGTCAATGTCCATCGAAACATGAGCGCCCTGCATGGTTGTGCGGAAATCGTCCCAAACAGAGCCATCGCCGTTGGTGTCCGGGTAATTATTGGTAATCATTTTCCCGTTGTAATCACTATTTCCCCAGCCGTAAGCATCAGAACGGAGAACAAAGTATTCGGCATAACCGGAAGCATCGCGTTTTGCGTTAGCTACCGCAAGATTCCAGTTGTTCCAGTTGTTAGCTCCGGAACCGTAGTTAACAAATTCCAAATGCAATAACTTGTTTGTAGGAATGGTAAAATAATCAGAGAATGAAGTCCACCAGGCAGAACTGTTATCTTCAGCTCCGACTATTGCTGTAGTGATGGTGAGATAAGTTGTGTCTCCTGTTTTTGATTTCGAATTTGCAATAGAGTCGATTTTGCTCTGTAAGTCGGAGGGCGAACTAATGGAATAAAGATCCAACTTCTCGCACCCAACTAAGCTCAATGCTGCTAAAACTGCTGCGAACAAAGCGCTCCTCAAAAGTTTAGTTGTTTTCATAAATTTAGTTGTAATTGAATTATTCTATATATAAGTCGGTAGTCTTGAAACCAACACACTCATATGGTTTCAAGATATGGGCAGTTGCTTCTGACATCATAGGCAGTTTGTACACTGCTTTTCCATTTGTATGGATGAGATCTCTGCTGTTTCTTGTATTAACAATTGCAAAAAGCGAAGTGTTTGAAACAGCATTGGTAGGAATGGCGGAGGTCTTTTCAGATAATTTTTACCTCCTTGAACTGCATGAAGCAAACGTAGATTATTGTTCATGAATAAAGGCTTTACAAAACGAGTACCTATAATAAACCTTGTGAAGGCGTTTTACAAACCCGTTTCTTTAGTTAGTATTTTTAATTGTTAAGTTATTTTTCTGGATTTAAAACTAAACCATACCGGTTCAATCAAGGTGGACTAGTTTGTAAATTGGGTGGACAAATGAATAAAAGCGTAAAAACGACACCTATTTCACCGTCTGTACTTATTCTTCTATAAAATATTAAATGTTAGCTTCTAAACGCACCTGGGATGCTGTTTTTTCTGGGTTAGCAAACCTTCGGATAAGTTAAAAAAATGCAAATTATTATCGGAAGAAAGAGAATTTTAAATAATGCACTTTTAGGCAAAACACCAGATCTGGCACAGGCTTGTGATGCGCGACGGCATTTGAAATTGCATTTTTTCAGTTGCAGGCCTGCGGCAAGCTGTCGGTGCTTTACGGAAGTTAGCCGCAGCAGTGCAGCAGCCTTTCGGTGCTCTACGGAAAGCTGCCGTAGCAGTGCGACAGGGTTTCGGTGCTCTACGGAAGTCTGTCGCAGCTGTGCAGCAGACCGTCGGTGGTTTACGGAAGTGTCTCGTAACCCTGCGACCGACTTTAGGTGGTTTACGCCTGTTCGCCGCAGGCATGCAGCCGACTATCGGTTCCTTACGGAAGGTTGTCGCAGTAGTGCGGGAGACCGTCGGTGCGTTACGGAAAATCGCCACAGGGCTGCAACGGATAAGCGTAACCGACAACCGTATCTTTTCATAAAAGACAGGCAGAAAAATAAAGCATGTGTTGAAAGAGGCTCTTATTCAATATTTCCACGAACCAACAAAACATGTTTCGGCTTTTCGGGATCATTGGTTATAACGTTAACCGTTTTCGTTTGCACCCCGTCTTTGCCTGTAGAGTCGAATGTAACGTGCAGCAAGGTCGATTCGCCCGGCTTTAAAACCGGCGATTCGGGGTTAACAACCGTACAGCCGCAGCTCGAAGATACTTTGTGAATGATTAAATCGCGCTTGCCGGTATTGGTAAGCTTATAGGAGAAGTTTGTTTTCTTACCTTTTTTAATGGTGCCAAAGTCAAATTCCGTTTGGTCGAAAACGGCATGAGGAGCATTTGCTTTGTCTTCTTCGCTCATCGTGCTGAAATCTTCCGTTATATTAGCCGTTATCAGCAATTTGTTATACTTGTCGTTTCGTCCGTTCACCAAAACAAGAACGTGGTCGGTAACCAAATCCCAGTCTTTTCGCTGCTTAGCATCAAACGTAATTTCGATAACTCCTTTTTGTTTCGCCTCAAGGGTTTCGGGAACAGCCTTAATGCTAATATGAGGAGGCACCGAAGCAAAACCAACCGATACCGGTGCCATTCCGGGGTTGGCAATTTCCAGCGTTTGTGTCTTTTTTTCGCCGGTATAAACATTTAAAAACGAAACGATGGATGTTTTTAAACGAAGACTGTCCATCTGAACCGGAAAAAGCTCTTCAATTGTTTTTTCGCGGGGAATAACATCCCCGCTGATACGCAAAACAACTTCACCCTCTGCACTATTTGACCTTACGGTAATCTCTTTTTCAAAATGTCCCGGACGATTTGCCGGATTGAAAGTTGCGCTTACCGTTCCTTTCATGCCGGGCAATACCGGTTCACGGGTCCACATTGGGGCCGTGCAACCGCAGGAGGTTACCACGCTGGTTATCACCAGTGGAATATTACCTTTATTGACAAACGAAAAATTGGTAGTTACACTTCCGGCAGTTTCTTTTATCGTCCCGAAATTGTAGTCGGTAGTCTGAAAATTTATAGTTGCCTGCTTACTTTGAGCATGCATGCTCAAAACAAACATTACAACACCGCATAAGAATAGTATTTTTTTCATTCTCAATTTTTTCGTCTGTAAAGCGCAGCTCCGGATACCGAAATGGTGGCACTACTGCCGGCAAATTTAATTCAAGATATGTTTGCAGCACCTTATATTAGGTATATTTAAAATATCAGAACAAATATATACTCTGACGATGACTAAATTCATATCCACCCGCTTTTTCACTAATTTCGTATGGTAAGAAAAGACACTCCGTTTTACCCGAAAATTACAGAGAAATGAATGCAACACCTACAGGTTTTAAGGCTCTTGCCGAAAATATATACGAATGGATGCTCGAAATAAGGCATCATTTGCATGCTCATCCCGAATTATCATTTCAGGAACATGAAACTTCGGGCTACATAGCCTCCAAGCTCGATGAAATGGGAATTCCGTATAAAAAAGGTTTTGCAGAAACAGGTATTCTGGCCCGCATAGAAGGACAGGCCGGAGCAGGTCGCTGCATTGCGCTCCGTGCCGACATGGATGCTTTGCCAATTACCGAAGAATCGGGATGTGAGTTTGCCTCTGAAAAAGACGGTGTAATGCATGCCTGCGGACACGACATTCATGTTACTTCGCTTTTAGGCACCGCACGGATTTTAAATGAGTTTCGCGCTCAACTAAAAGGAACTGTCTTGCTTATTTTTCAACCCGGAGAGGAATTATTACCCGGTGGTGCAAAACTAATGATGGAACAGGGCTTGTTTAACGAGTTTAAGCCCGAACTTATTTTAGGACAACATGTACAACCTAACATTCCGACAGGAATAGTTGCCTTCAGACCGGGAATGTACATGGCTTCGAGCGACGAAATTTATCTTACAGTAAAAGGAAAAGGCGGCCATGGCGCAATGCCTCATCAGTTAGCAGATCCGGTAATCGCAATGGCTCAGATTTTAGTTGCCCTGCAACAAATTGTAAGTCGTAATGCGAATGTGATGATCCCTACGGTTCTGTCTTTTGGAAAGCTGATTGCAAACGGAGCAACCAATGTTATTCCATCGGAGGTTAAAGCCGAAGGAACTTTCAGAACAATGAACGAGCAATGGCGGGCCGAGGCGCACCGGCGTATGCAAAGCATTGCTTCGGGAGTAGCCGAAGGACTCGGCTGTTCGGCCAACTTGCATGTTGAACATGGGTATCCGGTTGTGGTAAACCACGAAGCATCGACCGAACAAGCGATAAAATTTGCACGAGAGATTAATGGTTCAGAGAATGTTAGGCCACTCGATTTACGAATGACCTCCGAAGATTTTGCTTATTTTGGTCAGAAATATCCGGCAGTATTCTATCGCCTTGGCGTTGAACCCGAAAATGGCATTTCGCACCCGTTGCATTCGTCAAAGTTTGTAGCCAATGAGCGGGCTTTGATTACCGGAGCTTCAACGATGGCATGGCTGGCCTGGAACTTCATGGAAAGCAGGTAGTTTGTATCGGATTGATACGTCAAAGTACTAACTGTCAATCCGGTTCAAATACTATTAAAAAAATATATTTTCTTCTATGTTTAAGATGAGTGAGTTGTCAGGGTATTGAGCATCTCGCATCTTCTTTCTTAATAGCTTCAACCGTAAACTTTATTACTTTTGGAGGCTGAAAATTTAAATTATGGCTGGTCGCAAACCTACAACACAAAAAGCAACAATTTCTCCATCTGATTTTGGCAAAGTTCCACCACAGGCAGTTGAACTCGAAGAGGCTGTGCTTGGTGCATTAATGCTTGAAAAAGATGCGGTTATTACGGTGTTGGATATTTTGCGCCCCGAGAGCTTTTACAAAGAAGCACACCAGAAAATTTTCCATGCAATTTCGCAACTCTCCGGAAATCTGCAACCTATTGACATGCTTACGGTCACCGAGCAGTTGCGGAAAAACAAGGAACTTGAAGAAGTTGGCGGACCATATTACATTGCACAGCTTACCAACAAAGTGGCTTCGGCTGCTCACGTTGAGGTACACTCGCGCATTATAGCACAAAAATATATTCAGCGCGAACTGATCCGCGTTTCAACTGATATTCAGAACCGTTCGTTTGACGAAGCGGTTGATGTTGACGATTTGCTCGATTTTTCGGAAGCCGCTCTTTTTGAAATTGCACAGGGCAATGTAAAAAAGGAGTCGATGTCCATGAATGTACTTGTACGTGAAGCTACAAGGCAAATGGAAGATGCGGCAAAAAAACCGGACGGGCTTGTCGGAGTTCCTTCGGGTTTTACGCAACTCGACCGAATTACCAATGGGTGGCAGCCTTCTGACCTTATTATTATCGCAGCTCGTCCGTCAATGGGTAAAACTGCGTTTATCCTTTCGATGACAAGAAATATGTCGGTCGATCATCAGCGAGGAGTGGCCATTTTTTCACTTGAAATGTCCTCTTTGCAGTTGGCCAATCGTATGATATCCTCCGAAACCGAGTTAGGTTCCGAAAAAATACGTACCGGAAAATTATCGCCCGAAGAATGGCAGCAATTTGAAAGTCGTATCGGAAAACTGTCGGATGCCCCTGTTTATATAGATGATACACCTTCAATTTCGGTATTCGAGCTACGAGCAAAATGCCGCAGGCTCAAAACGCAGTACGACATCCAGATGGTCATCATCGACTACCTGCAGTTAATGTCCGGAACTCCCGAAACAAGAGGAAACCGAGAACAGGAAGTTTCTACGATCTCTCGTTCTCTTAAGGCTTTAGCCAAAGAATTAAATATTCCGGTAATTGCACTTTCGCAGTTGAACCGCTCGGTTGAAATGCGTACAGGAAATAAACGACCGCAGCTGTCCGACCTTCGTGAATCGGGTGCTATTGAGCAGGATGCCGACGTTGTTCTGTTCATTCACCGTCCTGAAAAATATGGTTTGCTTGAATTTGACGATGGAACTTCAAGCGTCGGAATGGCCGAAGTTATTATAGCAAAACATCGTAACGGTGCCTTGGGCGATGTGCGGCTTCAGTTCAAAGATTATCTGGCCAAGTTCTGCGATCCGGATATTATGCCGGGCTATTACGATGGTCAAGACGGAGGCATGGCATCGGCTGAACCGAAGATTATGACTGTTGGATCGCGTATTAATTCGGAACCTGATGGTTCATCGGATTTTCCTCCCAATATAGGTCCAAACCTTAATTTCAGTACCGACGTTCCTTTCTAAAGAAACTCCTTTAACTGCTTTAAATTGTCAATTTCAAATGTTGGAGACAATTTATGCGTTACATTTTGCGGGTTATAAAATACCTGATCGATTCCAAAATTTAGGGCGCCCATAATATCGGCATCTATTTCATCTCCTATCATTAACGCATTTTCTTTGCGACAATTGGTGCTGCTTAATGCGTAATGAAAAATGCGTTTATCGGGTTTCAGGTACCCACAGGATTCGGAGGTAATTATTTTCTTAAAATAAGGAGTAAGCCCGCTTCCCGACATTTTGATATGCTGAATGTCTCGAAAGCCATTGCTAAGAATATGCAGATGATAGCGCGATTGCAGATAATCAAGAATTTCTAACGCATTAGGCATTAATCGGGTTCCTCTTGGACTTTCGTCCATGAATTGTGTCGATAATTTTTCGGCAAGTTCTTGCGAATCAATACCTATTTCGTTTAAAGATAATCGAAAACGTTGTACCCGAAATTCTTCTTTCTTTATTTTGTTTTCGCGAAAAAGCACCCACATCTGGTCGTTGTACTGATTATAATACCGCTCAAATTCTTCATAGGTATAGCCCGAATGAGAGAGATGAAGCTGGTAAAGTTTGCGCAGAGAAGTCTCTGAATTTGCGTTCCAGTCCCACAAGGTACGGTCGAGATCGAAAAAAAGATGCTTGTATTTCTTCACGTAACAATTTTTCAGAAAGTACGACAAAGATGCAGATAATATTGTATAAAAAGCCTGCTAAATTTTACAGTTCTAAGATCCTCTACCCGCGTCGAAAATAAATTGACAATGTGATCTACTATACTTTAGATGAACAGTAAAGATGCACTGTTAAAATAAATTAAACTGTTTATTATCTTTGCGCCGGCTTAAAAAAATAAGCGAGAAGACACACAAAACTTTTAATTGAAATATATGAAACAGATTTTATTTGCAGCATCAATTTTAGTATTGGGAGGAATGACCGCTTCGGCTCAAAATCTTCAGTTACATTATGATTGGAAAAAAGAGCGTCGTTATTTTACTTCAACAGTAGAACAGTTTAAACCCGACCAGTGGGGATCTACCTTTTATTTTATTGATTTTGATTACGATGCAACAAATAAAAATCCATCGTTGGCATACATGGAAATTTCAAGAAACCTTAAAATCGGAAGCTGCCCGATTATGGCTCATGCCGAATTTAACGGAGGAATGAAAGGAAAAGCTCAGGATAATTTTGTAGTAAACTTTAAAAATGCACTTTTATTCGGGGGTGCTTATGCAACTAATATCGGAAGTCTTAGCCTCGAATTACAGTTAATGTATAAAGATATTATTGGTGACGAAAGCCCAAATGCTCAGTTTACCGTTGTTTGGTTTTATCCTTTATTTAATGGTAAAGTTTCGTTTGATGGTTTCTTCGATTTATGGTCACAGGATTCAAAACAAGAACTGGGCAAAACAAATCCCAAACAATTAGTAATGCTTACCGAACCACAATTGTGGTACAATTTCAACAAAATGTTTTCGGTAGGTGGCGAAGTTGAAATTTCAAAGAATTTTGTAGTTGGCGCTAAATCCGTTCAGGTTTTTCCAACAGTAGCAGTAAAATACGCTTTTTAAACGATACCTTTGTCCCGGTTTTATAGCCGGGACTTTTTAATTTAAAAAACTAAGTGCTTTGACATTTGAAGATTTTCATTTCCATGAATCGGTAACAGAAGGCTTGCTTTCAATGGGATATACCACGCCTACTCCCATACAGGAAAAAGCAATACCAGTTATCATGCAAAAGAAAGACCTGATTGCCTGTGCCCAGACAGGAACAGGCAAAACGGCAGCTTTTGTTCTTCCGTTGTTGCACAATATTACGAGTACCCCTCCGCGTGCCGAAAAAGCAATACGTTGCCTTATTATTGGACCTACCCGCGAATTAGCCATTCAGATTGACCAGCAGATTGAAGGTTTTTCATACTTCTGTCCGGTAAGTTCGGTTTGCATTTACGGAGGAAATGATTCGCAGCTTTGGGAACAGCAGAAATCGGCTCTGATAGAAGGTGCCGAAATCGTTATTGGTACCCCGGGACGACTGATGGCTCACATGAATTTTAATTATGTTGATTTATCGCATGTTGAATGCCTGATACTGGACGAAGCCGATCGTATGCTTGAAATGGGCTTTATTGACGATATTCTTAAGATTATTGCCTATTTACCCAAAGAACGGCAAACGCTTATGTTCTCAGCCACAATGCCGCCCAAAATTCGCAGCCTGGCAAAAACTATTCAACATAATCCGTTACAGGTTGACATTGCTGTATCAAAACCTGCCGAAAATATTTTGCAGGGCATTTACATGGCCGAAGACAATCAAAAACTTAACATTATCCGTACGTTACTGAAAGGTAAAACAATGGATAATGCCATCATTTTTACGTCGACAAAACGGACGGCAAAGAATCTCGAAAAAGAATTGAAAGCAATAGGTTTTAATGTCAGTTCAATTCATTCGGATCTGGATCAGAAAGAACGCGAGGCAGCCCTTCGCGAGTTTAAAAATGGACGTTTACAGATGCTAGTTGCTACCGATATTTTGTCCAGAGGTATTGATATTAGCGGCCTTTCGCTGGTTATTAATTACGATGTTCCGCACGATCCGGAGGATTACATCCATCGTATTGGACGTACGGCACGAGCAGATAACAATGGAGTCGCTCTTACGTTTGTCAATCATAAAGACAAATTGAAATTCAGTAAAATAGAACGTTTTCTGGGTAAGCAGATTTATCGCATTCCTTTTGTTGAATAAAGTGTGCGTGGATTGTTGGTTGTGCGCTACTCCGGTTTGGGGCGGCGCATTTTTGTTTTTATCTTAGTCAAAACTCTTGAATATGGAATTTATCTGGCTTTTAATCGGTGTAATTATCGGCATTACAGGTTCAAGCCTGTTTTTTCGGACAAAAATACGCTTTGCCGAAATTTCAGGTAATGAAAAAACAGCCTTGCTAAACAACCAGTTAGAAGAGCAAAAAACCGGTAAGAAACAAGCTGAGGATGCACTTCTGATATTAAACCGTGAACTGGCATCTTACGAAGCCGAACTTAAATTTGCCAAGGCAAAACTTACTGATCAAAAAGCTGATATTGAGCAGTTACAAGATAAATTTAAAGCCGAGTTTAAAAATCTGGCTAACGAAATTCTCGAAGACAAATCGAAACGGTTTTCAGAACAGAATATTCAGAATATCAGTCAGATATTAAAGCCTTTGAGCGATAAAATCAAAGATTTTGAGAAAAAGGTTGAAGAGGCTTATGACAGGGAATCTCAACAGCGATTTTCGCTCAAAGAAGAAGTAAAAAGATTGGCTGAACTTAATCAGCAGGTAAAAATGGAGGCCAATAATCTGGTAAAGGCGTTGAAAGGCGAAAGCAAAACACAGGGAAACTGGGGAGAAGTGATTCTCGAAAGCATCCTTCAACAGTCGGGATTAACCCGTAACCGGGAATATTTTGTACAGGAATCTGTTAAAAGTGGCGATGGTAAACGTTTTCAACCTGATGTTGTGGTGCATTTTCCCGATGGGCGTTGTGTAGTGATCGATTCGAAAGTTTCACTTACTGCTTACGAGCGTTTTTGTGCTGCTGAAGACGAAAACGGGCAGGCTCTTGCTTTACGCGAACATTTGTTGTCGGTAAAAAAACATGTCGATGAGTTGAGTGGCAAACGCTATCAGGACCTGGTAGGTTCGGGTTCTCTCGATTCGGTAATGATGTTTATGCCGGTAGAACCTGCTTATTTGCTTGCAATACAAAATGATAGTGAATTATGGAATTATGCATGGGAAAAGCGGGTCGTGCTGATAAGTCCAACAAACCTGATTGCCATTCTCCGTATTGTGGAAAATCTTTGGCGACTTGAAAATCAGAACCGCAATGCCGAAGAAATTGCCCGTCAGTGCGGAGCTTTGTATGATAAATTTGTGGGGTTGACCAGCGATTTTACAGAAGTTGGTCATTTACTCGATAAATCGAAAGAGGCATATCAGACATCTATGAATAAGTTAACTACAGGAAAAGGAAACATTGTAAACCGATTGGAAGGTATCCGTAAACTGGGAGCCCGAACTTCGAAAAATATGCAACCTCAAATGCTTGATAAACTTGAGAATGAAGACAATGGTATCCCCGAATAATTTCTATTTCTTTGCAAAAAATTGAGTTATGGATGAAAAAAGAGTTTTTTTGGCATTACCTCTTGAACCTGTCAATCCGTTGGCCGAAAAGCTGATTACTTTGCAGAAAAAGCTTCATCCATACCGTATAAAATGGGTTGACGAACGAAACTTTCATTTAACATTATTCTTTTTCGGAGAAATACCGATACATCAAGTACCTGTATTAAAGGTTCTTTTGCGTTCGGCGGTTAAAAGTTTTTCATCGTTTACATTTTCGGTTACAGCACCAGGCCTTTTTAAAGCAGGCAAAGAACCCCGGGTAATATGGTTAGGAGTTCAAGCTCCCGAACAGATGTTCGAAATGAAAAAAGCAATAGACAAAGCTGTTGAAACGTTAGGCTTTCTGCCCGAAAACAAAATATACCGACCACATTTAACATTGGGCCGTTTTTTGCCACGGCAAGAATTTTCGCCGCTTCTTGAAAGTGCATTAGAAGACGAATTATTGACAGAGCCCATTGAATTTTATGCTTCTAAACTGATTCTTTTTGAAAGCAAATTATTTCAGTTTGGGCCTCAATACCGTCCGTTAGAGATTTTTCAACTTATGGATTGATGAGCATACAAAAAAGCCGGAAATTAAAATTCCGGCTTCCCCTTTTCTATTCGTTTGCAGCTTTTCCAAGACTGGCCAGTATTCCTCCGTCAACATAAAGAATGTGTCCATTAACAAAATCCGAGGCATGAGAGGCCAGAAAAATAGCAGCACCCTGTAAATCTTCCGGTTTTCCCCAACGTTCGGCCGGTGTCCGTTTTATAATAAATTCATTGAACGGATTTCCGTTTACACGAATTGGGGCTGTTTGCTCGGTTGCAAAATAGCCTGGACCAATACCGTTTACCTGAATGTTATACTTTGCCCATTCGGTAGCCATGTTTTTAGTGAGCATTTTAAGTCCGCCTTTTGCGGCGGCGTAAGCTGTAACGGTTTCCCGTCCGACTTCGCTCATCATCGAACACATGTTGATGATTTTTCCGGCTCTACGGGCAATCATCTTTTTTCCAACATATTTAGACATCAAAAATGGGCCAGTAAGATCAGTCGAGATAACTTTTTCCCATTCCGGTAATTCCATCTCGGTTACCGGTATTCGCTTGATTATTCCGGCGTTGTTTACCAGAATATCAATGAATCCGACTTCTTTTTCTATTTTTTCGACATTCGTTATAATTTCAGATTCGTTGGTAACATCGAAAACGTAAGCATGAGCTTTTACTCCTCGTGCGGAGTATTCTCCGATGGCCTTATCCAGACGTTCTTTAGACGTTCCGTTTACAATAATTGTGGCACCAGCTTTGGCAAGCCCCATGGCCACAGCCATTCCCAAGCCGTGAGAAGCTCCGGTTATCAGCGCTCGTTTGCCCGATAAATCAAAAAGAGATAATGACATGTGAGGTATATATTAAAAGTATAATGTAGTTTTTATTTATAAATCAACGATTTACCTGATTTTATCAGGAGTGGTACTGTCCATGTCGCTGTAATCAAGATTTTCACCGGCCATGCCCCAGATAAAACAATAATTTGAAGTTCCGGCGGCAGCATGAATTGACCATGAAGGAGAGAGAACCGCTTGTTCATTTGTCATCCATATATGGCGGGTTTCGTTCATTTGTCCCATAAAATGACAGATAGCCTGATCTTCGGGAACCTCAAAATAGAAATAGGCTTCCATACGGCGATCGTGCGTATGTGGAGGCATGGTATTCCACACACTGCCGGGTTTGAGTTCGGTTAAACCCATTTGTAACTGGCATGTTGGAACGACACTATTAATAATAAGTCGGTTAATTTTTCGCATATTCGATAACTCAGCGGTTCCGGCTTCCAGAACATCGGCTTCTTTCATGGTAATTTTTTTGCAAGGATAAACCTTGTGTGCCGGAGCTGAATTCAAGTAAAAATGAGCAGGTTGCGAAGGATTTGCTGATATAAATTTCACCGATTTACTTTCTCGACCTACGTATAATGCTTCTTTATTGTTAAGTATAAATTCGTGTCCATCAACAATAACAGAGCCTTCTGCACCAACATTGATGATACCAAGTTCGCGACGTTCCAGAAAATAGCTTGCTTTTAGCGGATCGATTGTTTCCAGTTCAATCGGTTGTGCAATAGGAATGACTCCCCCGACAATGAGACGATCATAAAGTGAATAGACTAAATTAATTTCATCTTTAACCATTACGTTCTGAATTAAAAATTCTTTACGTAATTTACTTGTATCATAATGTTTAGCATCTTCAGGATGTGAAGCATAACGAACTTCGTATTTTATTGTCATGATAAATATCTTTTATTTCAAATGAACAATCGATTGTGCAAAGATAATTAAATAGTAATAGTTTTTATTAGAAATATAGAGTAAAGAAAAAATCAATTTTATGCCTATGAAAAAAGTTTCGAGGCTGTAATTTCAATACATTTGGAAATTACCAAACCTTATAAAATTGGGAATAGAGAAAAAAATAGGCGTATTTGTGATAATCTTTATTATCATCTATTTTTTAGCTGTATTCAAATTTAATCTTCCTGAATATGATGGCCCTATTATCGACCCTTCTCCAGACTTTTTTGAAGATAAATTACGATCAGACTTTGAAAATTCGAAGGGAAATTTGATGAGATGGCCTAAGTCTTATACTTATAATAAAATAGTTAGACGTTATATTAAAATTAATAGCGTTCTAACAGATTTAGAATGTTACTATTTAACCGTCGACTTAAATGATTCTTCGTTATATCTCCCTGAAATGTATTATTTTAAAAGAGGAAAATTGCAGACATTTTCCATTTTAGAAAAAAGAACGGTATTAGCATTGCATCTGTCGTTTCCTCAAAGATTTAGTCTAATCATTAGATTATCAAAAAAACTAAAAGACTGTTCATCTGGATACAAAAATATTTTAAAACTGTACGAAATAGATCCTTTAAAAGAATATGCTTTGCTCTGGAACGAAAGAGGAGAAACTTATTTTATTTATTATCATATAAATAATGCCGCTTTTTGTTTTAAAGCCGACAATCAAATCCAATATGAAAAAACGTACTTTTATTTACTTAAAGAAAAAGTGAAGAATAACAAAAACGATGAACAATCAAAATCAGTTAGAACTAATAAAACGAATTAAAGCATTGGCCGATACCGGACTTGTATATGCTCAGTCCGATTATGATCAGGAACGTTACGAAGAAATGCGTGCAATAAGTCTTCGTTTACTTAGCGATGTTTCTAATAAACCGCTGGAAGTTCTAACCGATTTTATTTTGCCCGACAAAGATTATCCGACACCTAAAGTAGATATTCGTGGCGTGATACTGAACGAAGCAAAAGAAATTCTGTTGGTAAAGGAAATGGATGGAAAATGGTCTTTGCCGGGAGGCTGGGGCGATATTGGTTTTTCGCCTTCCGAAGTAATAAAAAAGGAAGTCCAGGAAGAAACAGGTTTATCGGTCAACGTATTGAGGCTTATGGCCGTTTACGATAAAAAATGTCATCCGTATCCACCTCAGCCATTTTATGTTTATAAACTGATTTTTCTCTGCGAAATGACAAGTATCGAAATCAGTTCTGGCTTTGACATTGCAGATGTTCGTTTTTATCGTATCGACGAATTACCTGAAATTTCAGAAGACCGTATCCTGAAATCGCAGATTGAAGATTTATACCATAAGGTTATGGTGCACGATAGGTCTGTATATTTTGATTAAAACACTTAAAATGAAATCATTAATGTTTATTTTGTTTGCCTGCATTTCTTTTTGTTCAGTGCAAACATCAAAAGCTGATAAATTCGTATATCAAACGGAAAATCTTAAAATAGAACGTCTTGCAGAAGACGTTTATGTTCATATTTCGTATTTGAAATTTAATGGCGAAAATGTTCCTTGTAATGGTATGGTATATATAAATAAAGGTGAAGCTATTGTTTTTGACACTCCAACCGACAATACAGCTTCCGAAGAGCTTATTCTCTGGATACGCAATACATTGAAAGCGAAGATAAAAGCTGTTATTGTAAATCATTCACATACCGATTGTTTAGGCGGTTTAAAAACCTTTCATAAAAACAAAATACCCTCGTATTCCTGTAAACTAACACAGCAATTTGCAAAAGAAGAGCAGATAACCGTACCTCAGCATGGGTTTGACAGTCTGCAAATAATAACGGTTGGAGAAGTAAAAATTATTAACCGTTTTTTTGGCGAAGGTCATACCCGCGACAATATTGTCAGCTACATTCCTTCGGAAAAAATTATGTTTGGCGGTTGTCTTATCAAGGCGCTGAAAGCCGATAAAGGAAACATTTCGGAAGCAAATGTAAAAGCGTGGTCAGAAACGGTAAAAAAGGTGGCAAAAGCTTATCCAGACGTAAAAATTATAGTACCGGGGCATGGCGTTCCCGGAGGAGTCGATTTACTGGATTATACAATCCGATTATTTGAGAATGATAATTAGATTGAATCTTATATAATTATAAATAAATCTATTATACAATTATTTTTAAGGTTTAGACAAGCTTGCTTACAGGCTTGTCTTTTTTATATGACGAAAGTCTGAATTTTTCATCAAAAAAGATTGAATTATGTTGTTTTTTTCAACAACGAAAACTATCTTTATTACGCATATAAAACATTTCGTAAGACGTCTTTTTATAATTTGCTTTCGCATAAAAACAACCTGACAAAAATCACAGAAAGCAAGAAATGTAAGCATTGTTTGATATTCTAGATGAAATAACGATTGTTCATATTGTTTATTCAATTTTGAGCACTTGTAGATCTTTCGACTTCTTTTAATAAGAAGTTGTATAAGCAAGTTAACATTGTTTTGATAACGATCTAACCTTTTCATTATGAAAACCTATCCAACAGACACTCTTAATAAAAGAGACGAAAATTTAGACGAACTTATTTTCGAAAATCGCAACAAAGAGTATGGCGCATATTGGTTGCGTAACCGTTACAAAAGATTTGTATTAACCTCTTTTTTACTTGCTATTGCCCTTATTTCAGCGGTTGTTGCGTATCCAATGATTAACGCTTACCGACTTAAAGGACATGGGTGTACAATAAATACAAAAACAACTACAGCTGTTGTTGATAAAATTGATACTCCGGTGGATCTTCCAAAACCTCCGGACATTCCTGAACCTAAAATTGCTCAGATTCATTTTGTTGTACCTCAAGTCGTTGATTCGATTGATGTAAATGTTCAAACTGCAGATATATTTGATTTACAGGCATCAACTGTAAATATTGCCCCTCCTGCAAATCTGGTAGCAGTGACAGACAATCATAACGAACCTGCAATTGATCCGAGCGACGACAATGAACAGGGGATGGTTGTCGTTCAGGAATCTGCAACATTTGAAGGAGGTGATATTAACAATTATCGCAATTGGGTAGCAAATAATATCGTTTATCCTGATGCCGTTGTCGATGCAAATGTATCGGGTAAGGTAACTGTGCAATTTGCAGTAAATTCTAAAGGTAAAGTTGTTGATGTTAAAATTTTAAGAGGCGTTCACCCCGCACTTGATCAGGAAGTAATCAATTGTATTCTGAAATCTCCGGCTTGGATTCCTGCTAAACAGGGAGGAAAACCGGTTAAACAGTTATTTACTATTCCTATTAATTTTAGTTTAAGGCAATAAGCACAATAAAGAAAGCCAGCTGGGTGTCCAACTGGCTTTCTTTATTTATTCATTTCATTTAATAATTCCTCTACATTTATTTCGGGATATTTGTTCTTTAAGTCTATAATTCGACTTCTTATCAATGTTTTAAAAGATATAATATTTTCTTCATTATCACTTAGTGGCCGATGTTGCGCTGCTTTTTTTAATTTAACAACCTCATTAGTAACTTGCATGGATTGAGCACTTAACCAGCTATCAAACATTTTTTCGCGTATATAAGCAATAGCTGTATCCGAAGGATGAACAAGGTCTGCATCATAAAAACGATAATCGCGCAAATCGTCTAATAGTAATTCATAAGCCGGAAAATAAATTGCTTCTGTTTCTTGGCAAAATTCTTCAACAGCCAGTAGCAATGTAGACTTGCTTAACTGGTTTCCATGAACACCATCAGCCAAATGCCTTACTGGACTTACGGTAAACACAATCTGAAGTTCGGAATTTATACTTTTAAGCTTAGCTATAAGAGGAATCCATTGCTGGCTTATTTCACTGTTTGTTAGTCGATAACGCTCGAATTGATTTGCCGGAACTTTATGGCAGTTTGCAACGATCTGATTGGTTTCGAGATGTTTAAAAACCCAAGCTGTACCGAACGTAATAAATAAAAAAGAAGCCTTTTTTATAAAATCAGAAGCCTTTTTTTGTTCAATTGATATTCTATCTAAAAGATTCTCTTTAGAAATATCAGAGAATGAACCATGATGATGCCAAGAATACCATAATCCATTATGAAAAATTAAATCCGAATCTTTAAATGAATAATCTGATAATAAATAATTTAAAGTATTAGCTACCGAAACAGGATTGAAGACAATACCAAATGGATTGATAAACGTCGTAAAACCTCCATCTGAAAAAGCATGGCCAATGTTTTGCGAAAAGCAAGATCCTATAAACATCAATGAGTTATGATGCGAAATTAATTGTTTCGGTTTGTCCGGAAAAAGTTCGGTACGAAAATCCATAAAAAATATGTCTGATATTTATAACGGCTTGATATGAGGCTCTTTTTCATCTATCCAATTGATAATGAAAGAAAATAATTCATCACTACATTCGTCATTATGCATTTCGTGGCACATATCGGGCCAAAGTTTTAAGGTAATATTATCACTTGTATTCCGGGCAAATTTTTCGGACGATTTGTAAGATGTTACTTTGTCTGCAGTACCATGTACAATCAGCATCGGCACATTTATTTTATATACTTTACCGATAGCTTTTTTTCCATAATGCATAACCTCGTGCAGTAATTGAATACTTATCCGGTTATTTACCAACGGATCGTTTTTATATTTTGTCACTTCTCGGTGGTTGTGAGACATATCTTCGGCATTGAGAGGTGTACGAACAGTAAATTGTGGATATATTTTGTATAAAATTGATATTAAGCATTTTTGCCATTTTGCGAGAGGAATAGACAAATGCAGCCACGGTGAAGATGCTATAAGCATGTCGAATTTATTGCGTGTCGTAATTGCAAAATTGATTGCAAGATTACCGCCCATGCTGTGACCATACAGAATAATAGGAATATTAGGGTATGTTTTTCGTAAATGAGTTAAAAAAAGATCAATATCACTGATTATATCTTGATAAGATTTTGTATATCCTCGTTTTCCATCTGATTTTCCGTGCCCGGGAAGATCGAATGCACAAAAAGCAATGTCTCTTTCAGCAAAACGCAAAGCCCAATGAGCATATCTTCCCGAATGTTCTCCAAAACCATGAATTAAAGCAATTACGGCCTTGGGTTTCGAGTCGGGTTCCCAGTAATAATTCCAAATTTGGCTGTTATCTGCTCCTTTGCTATAAAGTCCTTTTTCTTTCACTATAAAAGTTGGCTTTTGAATATAAAACAACTATAAAGTTAAGGTTATTTATTGTCTGATTTGGCAATAGTCGTAATTAGGATTGAAACATTTTATTTTTGTAAAAAAATAGAACAATGTTTCGCTCTTTTAAATTGATTAACATCAACATTATTAAGGATATTCGGTTTTGGCTTATATTCTTTTTCATTTTTCGTCTTTATGGAATAACTAATCCTCCGCTGGAAGCTGGGCATAATTGGCGGCAATGTACCGGAATTATGGTTGCCCGCAATTTTTACGAAACCAATTCGAATTTGTTATATCCGCAGGTAGATGATACCTATGGTAAAAGCGGAGTGGTAGGAATGGAATTCCCATTATTGAATTATTTAATGTATCTGCTTTCTCTGTTCACCGGATTTCACGATTGGTATGGAAGATTAATAAATCTGATTATTACAACATTAGGTGTTTTTTACTTTTATAAAATTGTAAAACGTTATCTACATGAACGTTCGGCATTTTATGCAACATTAGTTTTACTAACGTCTATATGGTTCTCTTTTTCACGAAAAACAATGCCCGATACTTTTTGTATATCTCTGACGATAATAGGTTTATGGTTTGGCTTGGAATACTTGTCTAAAGGCTGTTGGGTGCGACTTGTTCTTTTCTCGTTTTTCTCAACAATTGGTGTTTTGTCTAAAATTAATGCGGTGTATTTACTTCCGGTTTTGGGTCTATGCTTTTTTGACAAAACATTCGAAAACAAACGTAAAATAGGTTTGTCCATTGCTTTTCTACCAATCATTATGGCTAATTTTTACTGGTATTTTTATTGGAATCCGTTTTTAAGTCAAAAATTTGGACTGTGGTATAACATCGGAATGCCGCTTAAAGAAGGTGCTCAAGAGTTAGCCCGCAATTCATCTGTAGTTTTTAAACGTTTTTATTTTACCGGTTTACAATCTTATCTTGCCATTATAGCTCTATTAACTGGCTTATATTTTATTGTAAGCCAGCGAAATACTCTTATTTTGCTGGTAGCAGCCACATTATTTGCTATTTTTCTATTGTTTATGTTTAAAGCAGGCTATTTTTTTCACCATCACGACTATTATATCATTCCGTTTGTTCCGGTATTAGCTTTATTGGCTGGTTATGGACTTGCAAATCTGTCTAATAAAAAGCTTGCCATAATTCTATTAACTTTCTGTATGATAGAAGGTCTATTGAATCAGTTACATGATTTAAGTATTAAGAAATCAGAAAAATATAAGATTTCGCTCGAAGAATTTGCCGATAGCTTTTCTCAACGAAATAATCTTATTGCAGTCAATGGTAGCGGTAATCCTCAGGAGCTTTATTTAGCCCACCGGAAAGGTTGGACAATCAATAATACACAAGTAGCGGATGTTAATTATTTGAAAGATATTGCAAATCAAGGTTGTCTCTATTTATTAATAAACAGACATGTACTGATTAAGCAGCCCCAACTACCATTTCGACTTGTAGCTCAAAGTGCAGATTATTGCGCTTATACGCTTAAGTGACATAAAAAAGGACTGCTTTGAATGAGAGCAGTCCTGAGAGAGCAGAATTGCTACGACAGACAACTTATTCTGCTATGAAAAGGGATAATTTTTAGACTAAAAACCCGGAGAGGCACAGGATTAAAAAAATAATTCAAGCATTCTCCGGGTAAAAAAAAGCATCTTTATATTTTGTAAAAAGGCAGGCTCGGGTTACCTTATCCTATTTGTCCCTAAACCCCAGGCATCCCAAACCCGCCTTCTAAAACTTAATTTATCCTATTCTGAGTATTCCATACCAACTCATACAAAATAGAAGTTGTCTTCATTGATAAAAATATCTTTATAAGCATGATATGCTTACTTTAAACGATCAATACATACTACATAGTATGTAAAAAGTCAAAAAAATTATATTTTCAATAATCGATAAAGTTGTTCGTGTTGCAATTTTACCAAGCTAAACGTTTCGTTTACCGAATAATTAAAAAACATTGATTTCATCATACCATATCCCATGGCTAAGAAATTTTCGGCTAAAATAGAAGCATCAACATCAGAGCGTATTTCTCCTATTTCTTTGGCTTTTACTATTATGCGCTCCCAGCTGTTACTTTTACGCTGATGAAGTTGCAATAATTTCTCATCAAAATTAGCATGATAGTTTTTTGCCTCAATCATCAGAGGAAGTAACATTGGATCGGCTTTTGCTCCTGCATTTTTTCCCATCACAACCTCTATCGGATGTATAGATTGCTGTAAAATATCAAGATAAACGTCAATAAATTCTCTTAATGTTTTGCATTGATCTAATTCAGACATATCGGTAGACTGTTTCAGAAAAACCGAATTTAATATCTCTGTGAAAATTTCTTCCTTACTTTTAAAATAATGATAGAACGCGCCTTTGGTAAGTCCTGTTGCCTTTTCAAGTTCACTCATCGTTACTGCTTTATAACTTTTGCTTAAAAACAAGGCAAAAGCAGTATCAAGAATATGTTTTCGAGTGTCTGTCATACATACCAAATGGTATGCAAATATAAATAAATAATAATTTCCTTTGCAAATATTTTCTTTATTCTTTTGTCGAAAAATATTTAACCAGATAAGTATAACATTATATGGAATTTAACGATGAATATTTTATGCGCGAAGCATTGAAAGAAGCTCGCAAAGCCTTTGATCGGGATGAAGTACCGGTTGGTGCCGTTATTGTTGCAGGTAACAAAATTGTTGCTCGTGCTCATAATTTAACCGAAGCGCTGACCGATGTTACTGCTCATGCTGAAATGCAGGCTTTTACAGCAGCAGCCACAGCTCTTGGCGGAAAATACCTGACAGATTGCACGTTGTATGTAACTGTAGAACCCTGCATTATGTGTGGCGGTGCCGCATACTGGACTCAGATATCGCGTATTGTTTACGGAACAGCCGATCCTAAGCGTGGCGTAAACACTCTTAACCAACGGATTTTACATCCTAAAACAGAAATTATAGGCGGAGTACTGGAGGCTGAATGCATGAATATAATGAAAGAATTTTTTCTGGGTAAACGATAATAAAGAATTAACAATCAATTTTCTGCATTAGAATTTTCTGCATATCAAATTGTTCTACGGTTGTTATTCCATTTAATTTTTGTAACGAAACCTGAATTTTAGCTTTAAATTTCCAGCATGTCATCTGCCGGAGAGCAAGACGCCTTGCAAATTCATAGGTTGATACATCTTCTTTGTTTTTGCACACATTCCAGGCAATATAGAAAGCCTTGCTAATCGGAAATTTACAATTATGAAAAAGTGTTCCGGTGGTAGCCGATTCTTCTGTTTTACATTTTGTGCAACGGCGCGAAAATGGAGCTTTGCCCGCGCAATAATTGTCGTTTCCGCATTTACGACAGCGAAAACCTTCCGCCCATTTTAAGTTAGCCAGAAACTCAAGACATTTCTCGTCGTCCGAAAAAAGCTCGTTTAACGCTTGTTCACTGATTTTATCGGAAAATAAACGTGACATTTTGCTTTGTTAATCATGCAAATATAAAAAACAAGAGTGATATTAAAAAGATTTAAGTGATAATATTGCGATTTAAAAGAAAAGCTTTTTATATTTGCAGACATCTAAACATGTAAATAAATGGATAGCAATTGTAATATTGAAAATAAACCAAAGAATTTTCGCGATTTTATCCGTTCCGGATATTTCTGGAAACCTTTTTTAGGCATAACTTTAGGTGGCTTAGCCGGATTTTTATACTACCATTTTATAGGATGCAGCTCTGGTTCTTGTCCGATAACCGGTAATCCGTGGCTAAGCACGCTGTTTGGAAGCTTTTTCGGCTTAATGCTGGTTAAAAGTCCCTGCAGAAGTTGTTCTTAATTTTTAAACCATTAACTGATGGATGTAAAAGAAATAGATAAACGATACAGCGAATTGGCAGGAAGCGAATGTTGCCTTTCGTGCGGCGGAGCAATTAATTATTCACAAGTACAAGAAGGCGAAGTTTGCGTCGATTTAGGTAGCGGCAGAGGAACAGATGTAATAAGACTTGCCGAACAGGTTGGCAATAGTGGCTTTGTCTTTGGAATTGATGTTGCCGAAGGTATGCTCGAAAAAGCAAGACAGAACGCAGAAAAACTACAGGTAAAAAACGTTCAGTTTATACACAGTGAATTGGAAAACATTCAGTTACCTAATAATACGGCTGATTTGATAATTTCTAACTGCACCATCAACCATGCTACCGATAAGCAGAAAGTCTGGAACGAAATATTTCGCATTCTGAAAAAAGGAGGACGGTTTGTCGTGAGCGATATTTATGCAACATCGCCTATTGCCGACGAATACAGGAATGACCCGCAAGCTGTTGCTGAATGCTGGGCTGGTGCTATTACACGTACCGAATACATGGATGTACTTGCTCAGGCCGGTTTTACATCGATAGACGTATTGGAAGAATCTACTCCTTACAGTAAAGGCAAGGCCGAGGTTTGTAGCTTTACCATTGCAGGCAAGCGCCCTGGAGGATGCTGCTGTTGCAGTTAATTATAATGTAGAAATTAAAAAATAGAATAATGAAACGGGTACTGATTTTTATCGTAGGGGCATCGATCCTTGTGCTGACGAATTGCAGCGCAGGAAGTCCCAAAAAAGATACATCAAAAGCAGAAACTACTTCGGCAAAAGTCGAAACATCAGAAACAACAGGAAGTGGCACAGTTGTACATATTACTTCCGACGAATTCAAGAAGAAAATCTTCGACTATGCAAATAATAAAGAGTGGAAGTATGAGGGTTCATTGCCTTGTATTATTGACTTTTATGCCGATTGGTGCATGCCCTGCCGTTCGATGTCGCCCACCATGGATGCATTGGCGAAAGAATACAACGGCAAGATTATTATTTATAAAGTGAATACTGATAAAGAAGCCGAAGTTGCTCAGGCTTTCGGAATACAAAGTTTACCAACGATTGTTTTCTGTCCGGTAAAAGGCAAACCACAGGGAACAGTTGGTGCTCAACCTAAAGAAGAACTTGTAAAAGCAATCAACGAAATTTTATTAACCCAATAACTTGAAGTGATTATGAAAAGTATGATTAAGAAGAAGAAAGAAGCCAACAATGCAAAAGTTGCTCAATGTTGTGCTAAAACTTCGAAAAATGTGGCTGGTTGCCACGATTAAAGTTAATAAATCGGAACGTGCCTACAATCTTGTTAGGCACGTTTTAATAAAAGGCAAGCATGCAACTGTCGAAACATACAATTTTTGGGCCAGTAAAAAACAGTCAAAACTTTTTTCTGGTCAATATTCTTAGCGGTAATGCCGATATTTTAGGGCCCGCTGAAGCTTTGCGTTATCAGCAGGTAGCAAATGGAAACACCAGTGATGCTGCTTTTATTGCCGAGCTTACCGAAAAAGGTTATTGGATTGACGAGGAAGTCGAAAATTCGCTTTACCGTAACAAATATCTCGATTTTATCGACTCGCGCGATACCGATGAGATTCAGTTGTTTTTTGTTCCAAACTATGCCTGCAATTTTGCCTGTACTTATTGTTTTCAGGATGAATATACCAATCCGGCATTAGGATGCACCAAAGAAATTGTCGATGCTTTCTTTCGTTATATCGAGACTAATTTTGCCGGAAGGCGTAAATATATTACCGTATTTGGTGGCGAACCTTTGCTACCCGGTGAACGACAAAAAGAAATTATCCGTTACCTTATCGATAGATCAAACAATAAGGGATTAGACCTTTGCTTTGTTACCAATGGCTACACTTTAACCGACTATATTGATGTTTTAAAGCAGGGCCGCATTCGCGAAATACAGGTTACCCTCGATGGTACAGCAGAGGTGCATGACAATCGTCGTTTCCTCAAAGACAAAAAACCTACTTTCGATACTATAATAAAAGGTATAGATTCCTGCCTGTCGAACCAGATAATGGTAAACCTGCGCATGGTGCTTGACAAAGAAAATATTGGTAATCTGCCCGAACTTGCCCGTTTTGCAATTGACAAAGGTTGGACTTCGAGTCCGTTTTTTAAAACACAGATTGGGCGTAACTATGAACTGCACCACTGCCAGTCTGCTCACGATCGGCTTTTTACCAGAATTTCCATGTACGAACATATTTATGAGCAGGTTAAGCATCATCCGTATATTACAGAATTTTACAAACCAGCGTATTCTGTTGCCAAGTTTTTGTCGGAAAACGGAGAATTACCTGATCCTCTTTTTGATGCCTGTCCGGCCTGTAAAACTGAATGGGCTTTCGATTATACCGGCAAAATTTATCCATGTACCGCAACTGTAGGAAAAGAAGATGAGGTGCTCGGAACTTTTTTCCCGGAAACGGTGTTATATGATAAACCGGTATCGGAATGGGAAAAGCGCGATGTGATGGCTATAGCCGAATGCCGCGATTGTAGTTTACAGCTAGCCTGTGGTGGAGGTTGCGGCTCGGTGGCAAAAAACCGTACCGGCAATGTTTGTTCTTCGGACTGCCGTCCGGTAAAAGAACTATTACAATTAGGATTTGCAGCCTATTTGAATGAAGACAACTAACCAGCAAACTATAACCTGAAACACAAAGAACATGAAAGAAATTAATGCCGCTGAATTCGATCAGCGTGTAATGAACGGAACCAAAGTTGTGCTCGATTTCTATTCGACCGAATGCCCTCCCTGCGAAGCACTCGCACCAAAATTTGAAGGCCTTTCTAAATTATATGGAGAGGATATTACGTTTCTAAAAATGTTCAGGCAAAAGAACCGAGATTTAGCCGATCAGCTAGGCGTTAAATCGTCTCCTACGTTGTTATTTTTCGATAAAGGCAAAGAAGTACGCAACCGACTGTCCGGCGGTATTAAACGCAGCGAAATTATTCGCGAACTCGATGCCATGATTTCGCCCGAACGGGTTACAGAAATCCGTAAAAAGATCACTCCTGTTACATCTGAGTATGATGTAGTTATTCTTGGCGGCGGTCCTGGCGGGTTAACAGCCGGACTATACCTCTGTCAGGCTAAAATAAACACCGTACTTGTAGATGTTGCCCTGCCCGGTGGCCATGTTTCGACCACTCACGAGGTATCTAATTATCCTGGATTTATTGAGCCGCAGGCCGGTTACATGCTTTCGCACAACATGAGCGAGCAAACTAAACTCTGTGGAACAGCTTATAAAGTTGCCGTCGATATTACTCATGTTGACCTTAAAAACAAAACAATTGTAATAGACGATTACGAAACCATTCATGCCAAACGCATTGTAATTGCTACGGGCACATCGCCCAATAAAATGGGCATTCCGGGCGAAAGCGAATATAAAGGACGCGGCATTTCGTACTGTGCAACCTGCGATGCTAAATATTTCGGAGGAAAAGAAGTGGTGGTAATTGGAGGAGGAAACTCTGCAGTAGAAGAATCGGACTTTATCTCAAAATTTGCTGATAAAATCACGATCGTTCATCAGTTTGACAAGTTTACGGCAAACAAAAAAGCACAGGAAAAACTGCACTCGAATCCTAAAATTACGGCTTTGCTTGAACACGAACCTCGTGCTTTTATCAAAGAAGGCGATAAAATGATAACAGAGGTTGAAGATTTGAAAACCGGCGAACGTAAACGTCTGGTAAGCGACGGCGTGTTCGTTTTTATCGGGATGAAACCCAATGTTTCGATTCTTGGCGAAGGTCTTGAACTTGACCAATGGGGATACATCAAAACAAACGAAGATATGCAAACCAGTATCGACGGAGTTTATGCTGTGGGTGACGTTATCAATAAAAAATACCGACAAATTACTACAGCTGTGGCTGATGGCACCATTGCGGCTATTGCTATTGCAAAAGATCTTAGTTAAATAGTTTTTCTTTTACAAAAAATGTTATCCTGAACATAAAGCTTAGGGATAACATTTTTTATTACAGGTAGCGAACAATTTTGTAAGCGACATACCCAACCCATTCCTTCAGCAGAATATTCCATTTATGGAAAGTATCAGCCCGCGGAAGCAAAAGCAGGTCAAAATCGTATTTCTGCGGCTCGGACAAGGTGCGGGCAGAGTAAGAAATAAATTGTACACCTTCTTTTTTGAAACATCCTGCAGCTCTGCGCATATGGTAAGCCGAGGTTACCAATATGCAGCTTGCCTGCGGTGCATTCTGCTTTAGCCAATTGCTGGTTATAACGGCATTTTCGTGTGTATTGCGCGATTTGGTTTCCACTATAATGTCCGAATCGGGAATATTCAGTGTGCACAAAAACGTTTTAACCTTATCGGCCTCGGTTTCATCCGGATGCATTAATTGTCCCGGCCCGCCGGAGATAAAGATCTTCTTTACTTTTTTCTGCTCATAAAGTTGAACAGCCTGCCAGATGCGGTCGCCGTCTTCGCTAAGTTTAAACTTCCGGTAAACGGTGTCGAAAGTCGAAAAGCCGCCCAGAACAATGGCATAATCGTAGTTACCCAGCGTTTCGTAACGTACAGGTGCAACTTCCCATTTGTGACATATCTTATTGAAAATATAATCGTTCGAAAAGAAATATAGTATTATAAGTCCTGTCAACACATAACGGGTTTTACGGCGGGGCTTGCTGGTAACGATAGACAACAGTAGCAATACCGTAACCCAGAAAATCGGAGTGAGTGCAAAATAGAGCAGTTTGGATAGTGCAAAAAACATATTACCGGGGTTTTAGAGTTGTTTTAAAGCCGAAAGTTAACCGTAATTTTTGTTATGATATAATTCATCACTGTTATACAATAAAAACCATGCAATTTCATTATAATCAATGATAAAGCATATACTTTTTCCTTTTCTTTATGAAGTTTTGCAAATCGTTCTGCCATGTTTTTCGAATCTCGTTTTCGCTAAGTCCTTGTTCTATTTGTTTTCGTAAAGTTCCTGTTCCACAGAGATTTTCGAAAAAGTTATTAAAAAATCGTTCTTTCTGAGGATAATGCTGATAGGCATAAATTAAAAATCGTAGGGTAAACCGACTGGTATCCGAACTAAGATCGAGTCCTCTGCACACTTCTCCTGAATAAGGGGGATTTGTTGCTCCTGACATAGATTTTGGTTTAAAAGAAAAGTTTCCTGCTGTCAATTGCGGATGTCCGAATGTATGAAAAGGAATGTCAGTCCCTCGTCCGACACTTATTACAGTACCTTCAAACAATCCAAGTGAAGGATAAAGCCGCACCGACACCGAATCAGGAAGATTAGGTGATGGTTTTACCGGTAAATTATAAGACATTTGATGCGTGTAATTTTCGCACGGAATCACAATCAATTTGCATTTAAGCCCATTACGCAACCACCCTTCACCATTAATCATCTGGGCCAACTCTCCTAATGTCATTCCATGAACAAGCGGAATAGGATCTATTCCTACAAAAGAACGATAACGGGATTCCAGCATAGGTCCGTCAGTATAAGCTCCGTTTGGATTGGGTCGATCTAACACTATAAATGGAATATTGTGCTCAGCACAGGCCTCCATTACATAGTGCATTGTTGATAAATAAGTATAAAAACGAACGCCAACATCTTGTATATCAAATACAACAATATCAATTCCGGCTAAATCGGCAGCTTTGGGCTTAAAATTCTTCCCATAAAGGGAAATGACACGGATTCCAGTTTTTTGGTCAACATTGCTATGAACATGTTCCCCGGCATCAGCAACGCCGCGAAAACCATGTTCGGGGGCAAATATCGTTTTTACTTTTATGCCTGCAGCTAAAAGAGTATCAAGTAAATGAACCTGCCCAACTCTTGCCGTATGGTTTACAACCAAGGCAATATTGCAGTTTTTTAGTGAATTAAAATACATTTCGGTACGTTCGCTCCCGCAACGAATTTGTGCTTTAACCGTCCACACAGTTAATATCGCGACAATAATACAACTAGCTATTTTACTCATCAACAGCGGCTATTTTTCTTTACTTTTGTGCCGACCGGAATTTGCCGGCTTTGTTTAAAATAATTTCAGGTTGAAAACAGAACTCTTTCTTGCCCGTCGTATTGTGCTGGGAAAAGATAGCGCCAACAGCATTTCACAGCACGTTTCCCGCATTGCTGTACTTGGTATTGCACTGGGTCTTAGCGTTATGATTATTTCAGTGGCAGTAGTCACAGGTTTTAAACAAGAAATTCGGAACAAAGTTATTGGCTTTGGATCACATATACAACTGGTTAACTACGATTCTAATGTTTCTTACGAAACTTCAGCCGTTTCAACCCAGCAGCCGTTTCTGAATAAGATAAAACAGGTGAAAGGAGTAAAGCACATTCAGATTTTTGCAACAAAGCCTGGCATTATGAAAGCGGGCACTGATATACAGGGAGTTGTATTAAAAGGCGTGGATAAAAATTATGACTGGTCTTTTTTTAAACATAACCTTCTTCGTGGTCATCTTGTAAACTGGAACGACACTGCACCTTCGCACGATATTGTAATTTCAAAATGGCTGGCTTCTCGTTTAAAACTTGATGTAGACTCCATGCTGGCTATTTATTTTATACAGGATCCTCCCAGAATGCGTTCGTTTAAAGTTTGTGGAATATACGAAACAGGACTGGACGAACTCGACAAGGTTTTTGTTCTGTCAGACATTCGGCACGTTCGAAAACTTAACAACTGGACAAATGATCAGGTTTCAGGCTTTGAAATTTTAGTCGATAATTTTGATAATCTTGATTTTATAACCGCTCAGGTTAAGGATATTACATCAGCTGAGTTTTCATCGGATGGCAAAACACTTCAAACCATTAGCATTAAAGAAAAATACCCTCAGATTTTCGACTGGCTTGAACTACAGAACATGAACGTTTGGATAATTCTAGCTCTAATGATGGCCGTTGCCGGAATAAATATGGTTTCGGGGCTACTAGTTCTTATTTTAGACAGAGCCAGACTTGTTGGCGTGCTAAAAGCATTGGGCGCCGATAACCGTCAGGTTCGAAAATTGTTTTTATGGATTGGCTCATTCCTTTTGCTACGTGGCATTATATGGGGTAATATTATAGGAATATCGATCTGCTTATTACAACGCTATACAGGCTTAATAAAGCTAGATCAGGCTTCTTATTATATTTCACAAGTTCCTATAAATCTTGATTTTGTCTTTTTGTTAATGCTAAATGCCGGCACAATATTAATTTCAATCATTATTCTGCTTCTCCCTGGACTTGTTGTTTCAAAACTCGATCCGATTAAAATTCTCCGCTATGAATAATGATTTTACCCCCGAATATATTACTGAAAAACTTAAGACTTTACCAGGCGTTGAAGCACAGAAATTAATGAAGCCTCATGTGAGAACATTGCAACCCGCACCAGAATCGGCAAAAAAAGCAGCAGTTCTAATTGTCCTTTATTATAAACAAAATGAATTATTTACAGTCTTTATACAAAGGCCCGAATATAACGGAGCTCATAGTGGGCAAATTAGTCTACCTGGAGGAATGCATGAGTGCAGCGATTCTGATATGTTAGCGACAGCTATTCGCGAAGCAAATGAAGAAATTGGTTTAAATCCTCTTCAAACCAATATTTTAGGAGCATTAACACCACTTTATATCGAAGTAAGTAATATAAATGTACATCCTTTTGTCGGCTTTAGTAAAAAGGAAATTGATTTTCAGATCGATAAAAAAGAAGTTGTTCATATCATAGAAACTCCTGCTAAGAACTTTCTCGACCCAGCAAACCGACATGTCGGAATTGTTAAAGGAAAAAACGTCGAAATAGAAGCTCCCTGGTACGGAATTCAGAAAAAACAGATATGGGGAGCCACAGCCATGATAATGGCTGAGTTCTCCTCTTGTATCTCAAAATAAACGAATTATTTAATAGACGCTACGTCTTTTACCAGATTGCAATAATGGCTGTATCGGTCCAGAATATCCGAAACATATTCTTTCGGAATTTCCCCATTGCAATATCCATGACGAACAACTTTATCGTTGTAAAACTTCGGTAATGCTTTCTGTACCAAGAAAAAGGCAACATTAAAATCCCATTTTTGAGGATTACGCCCATATTTACGAGCCAAACGCTGCGCATCAAAAATATGCCCCAGGCCAACATTATACGCTGCCAGTACAAACTTAATACGTTCTCCCTTATCCTTCACTGTCTTAGATAGCTGTCGGTCTAGTAGACCTAACATTCTGACTCCGGCTTTAATATGCTCATCGTTTGAAGATGTATCATTAATGCCCAGCTCGTCCATTGTTTCAGGCATTATCTGCATTAAACCGGACGCTCCGGCCCAGGACTTTGCTCCCGACTTAAACTGGCTTTCCTGATACACCAAAGAAGCAACCAGTCGCCAGTCCCACCCTATCTTACTACTCCATTTCTTTATAGCTCTGTCGTAAGGTGAAATTCGCCCACTTTTCCCCGAATAATAAGAACTGGAGGCCATTATAGCCGTTTTGCGCGGATTATTAAAATACTTATCGTAAATTAAAGCGTAATCTTGCGTTTTCTTCGTCCGTTTAAGCCATGTATTTACCATATTGTAAAGCTTAACAGAATTTTTTCGCGTAACCCAGCAATAATCCTGATAATAGCCAACTACCATCTGGTCATTTAACTTTGGATAATACATCTGGTTTACTTTTGCTTCTGTCTCAGACACAACTGCGTAATCATATTTTCCTTTGGCTACATTACGAATCAATTCATCGGTTGAAACATCTTCACTTTCAATACTAATGTTTATACCGTATTCATCAATCAGATTGTACAATTTTAGTTCAAAAGGAGAACCTGATTGTACATAAACTTTCTTATCCTTTAAATCCGTAATAGATGACAAAAGAGGCAATTGATCTTTTTCCGGTTCCCGTTGTATAATAACAGTTCTCGACCGGAATAGGGCATCCGTAAATCTATAATTCTCCATTTTAGGAGCTGTTCGTGGAACGCTCATTGCTATTAAATCACAACTTCCCTGATTCAATTTAGCAAATGCTTCTTCGTAGGTACTTACAGTTTGGATTTCAAATCTAACCCCCAGTTGAGAAGCCAGCTTTTTCAACAATTCAATCTGAAAACCAAGCGGAACACCTCTGTAAATAAAATAATTAATCGAATTAAAATCGGTCACCGCTATTAATTTTCCTCTACGCTGAATTTCTGGTAGGTCTAGGTGCAAATCCATTAGTTGCTCCTTATTTTTCCACCAACACGATGGAATGCAAATGATTGAAATAGAGCAACAAATTAGGGTTATATAAACTATTTTTTTCAAATAAAATAATTTGGTTTATACTATAACAATTAATCTGACAATAAGTTCAGATAATAGTTAGTTACTAGTTGGTCAAATACCAGCGTATGCCGAATTTAAGCACGCGTCCTGGCATTGGGTATAAGTAAGAAGAGAAGTAGTTGTGGCCAAACAAACCTTCGTCAACATGATCATAGCGAAAGAAAAACTGAACTCTCTTAACCTGAAAATTCAGAAATACATCTAAATAAGGATAATCCCCATATTTTTTATTCTTTTGCTGATAAAATACGCCTGTTGACGGCATATATGCATCTGTATAGAATGATTTATAGATTTGCAATTGATAACCTAACTGCATTTTAAGCTCTCCTCCCGTACTTTTAAACTTAAAAGTATGGTCAAACCATAAAGAATGTGATAAACCTGCACTAGGAACTTGCACCGCAGACTGACTTGATACAGATTGTATAAATCCTCTGTTTTGCGTTCCAAATTTCCAGAACCTCAAGTCATTTTCAGCCTTAAGCATAAAGTAATAAAAAGCAGGGCTATTCTCTGGTATTGCCTTTTGATCAAACATGATCATATTATCATATCGAGACCATTGGCCTGTAATTGTCGTTTTTAAGAAATTAATTAACAAAGACGCCTTTATAGTGGTTTCATCAGTCGGTTTTAACGATTTATTCCAAATAAAATGATTCGATATATAATTCGAATACAACCAAGATGGAGTAGTTTTCTTCTGCCATCCTTCCACAACCAAGCCAGGAAGGTATTTCCACGATGATTCTCCAAATAATATTTTAAAATTTAAATCAAAATCACCCTGTCTATAGCCTGTCCAATATGTCTTTGCATCAAAATTCCACGAGAATAAGGTGTTTTTTCCTCCCGAAAAAGAAGCCCCCATCCAGTTATTATACATAAACTTAGACAGCTTTCCATTCACAATAGTATCGTTATTTATGATGGTAGTATCTGCAGGATAACTGCTTTTCCAGCTTCCTATATTATTTCCGATGTAAATGCTAAGATTAGGAGCGCCCCATATGTTTACTGCCCCCAACGATAATCTTAACGTATTACTTACCTCATTGTAACTAACAGAATCATTTGATTTATATTGTGTTCCATAGTAGACTTTGTTGTATAAAACAGAATCGCCGGCAGTATTGGTAGTATTATCCTCTTGATATCTTCTCTTGTCAAAATTCAAATCCAAAGTATGCCCTAAAGTAACTAAACCTGAAAATAAATGGCCACCTGGAACATTCTTTAAAACATGATCTATTCTGAAATTAAGCAACCTATATTTGCTATCAGCACCCGAAGCTTTAGTTAAATTGACAGGCAATGCACCTGTTATATCATTCTTACCTAACAACTTAAGTACGGAGTCAGAGAGAGAAGCTAGACCTCCATTCTCGGCAAGCTGCAGAGAATTATAATTTATTTGTCCCCAAATACTATAATGCTCTCCCTCATACGACATAAAACCATTTATTGCATATAGTCTTGTACGCTGATTAGGGTATTGACCTACAGAACTATAATTACGGAGTCTAAAGCCAAAATTCCAGTTCTTTTTAATATTTTGAGTATGAAAAACATCTACTGTTTGTTCAAAATTCTGCTTACCACCTCCCGATACATAATAGACATAAGAATATGGTAATTTCGTATAAAAGAATTGATTAGTCGATGCTTTCGATAGATAATGTTCAAACATATTGGCATAAAAAAACTCCGAACCATAAGAACGGTCAGCCAAGCATGTATTCAACCAAGGTGTTCCCCAATTTCCCAAATAAAATGCAGGAAGAGACTTATCTTTAAGATAATTAAAATGAATGGCCGAGATAAGAGAAGAATCAACAACCTCTCTACTTTTTTGATAATCAGAAGAAAAAGAAAAACCAACAATCCCTGCAGAATCAGCTTTTGTTAAAACGACCTGACCCATTGAGGGAGCTGCAGCTATCATCCAAAAAAGAATAGCATAAATTAGTCTCTTCATAAAATCAAAAAACGTAAAAACAAAAAAGTCCCGATTAAAAAAAATCGGGACTAAAAGAATGGCGGCGACCTACTCTCCCACAAAATGCAGTACCATCGGCGCGGATGAGCTTAACTTCTCTGTTCGGAATGGGAAGAGGTGGGACCTCATC
>JAYRGN010000005.1:0-208093 GCA_041907825.1 Bacteroidales bacterium
GCGTTACTCACCCGTGCGCCACTCTCATAAGTATTGCTACTTAATCCCGTCCGACTTGCATGTGTTAGGCCTGCCGCTAGCGTTCATCCTGAGCCAGGATCAAACTCTTCGTTGTTATTGTTAACTTAAATTTGTTTTTTTCCTTAGCTCTTCTCAAAGTCTCTCTCTCAATATCTCTATTGACGGGTATCTTCTACGCTTGCTTGTTGTCTTTTCTTTTTCTTACAAAGAACGCTGTTCCATTTCTTTACTCGTTCACCTCAAACCTACTTGCTGTCATCTTCTCTGCGAAGACCGTTTTCCGTTTTTGGTGATGCAAAGGTAACTACTTTTTTTTATTCTGCAAGTTTTTTTGAAGTTTTTTTTCTTCGCTATCCCTTGTTGTAGTTGCCTTTTCAGTAATTCAATGTACTCTTATTTTCGGTGTGCAAAGTTAGAAACTTTTTCGTTACCAGCAAATCTTTTTTTAAAATTTTTCAACTTTATTTTTCCTCGCTGTCTTTCCCAAAATTTCAACCTCTTTACGCTTTCTTGCTTTCCCTCTTTAAGGGGCTGCAAAGGTAAGAACTTTTTCCTTATCTCCAAATTTATTTTTCAGCTTATATCTCTATTTACTTACTCCTAAATCTTTCAATGTACTCGTCCTACCACCCCTGCCTCTTTTAGCAAAAGTGGCGCAAAGATATAATGCGTGTTTGGATTCTGCAAGATAAAAATCGCCTTTTTGCTGTATTTGTAGATAACCAATACGTAAATACTTGTTTCTTTTTTATTTACAAATAGAAAAAACAAATGTGCAACCAGATATTATATTTCTCTATAGTGTAGTTATTGATTTCAATCAACTTTATGTATTTGTATTTCAAATTATTACATATATGCTATTAAAAAATGGACCTTTACTAAATCTGACTTCGCAAAAGCTACTATATTTAATACATTCCTTTTCTTACCTTAAAATTTGAGTTAGAAACTCGTCTTAAAAAAGGAATATAAGTATATTAGCGACCTATTTAGAATATACCGCTATGCTTAACAGACTTGTAATAATTCCGACCTATAATGAGAAGGAAAATATTGGCAAAATGATCCGTACCGTAATGGATTTGCCAAAGGAATTTGATTTACTTATTATAGATGATAATTCTCCTGACGGAACAGCTGATATTGTAAAAAAGCTCCAATCCGAATATCCGGAAAAGCTTTACTTATTGCAACGATCTGGTAAACAAGGATTAGGAACAGCTTATATTGCAGGTTTTAAGTGGGCATTAGAAAAAGGATACGAATTTATCTTTGAAATGGATGCGGACTTCTCGCACAACCCTTTAGATTTGATTGCGTTAAGCGAAGCCTGCGAAGTTCAGGGAGCAGATGTAGCTATTGGTTCACGCTATAAAACAGGGGTGAATGTTGTTAACTGGCCTATGGGCAGAGTTTTAATGTCTTATTTTGCTTCAATTTATGTCCGTTTTATTACAGGAATGGATATTATGGACACAACAGCAGGCTTTAAATGCTATCGTAAACGAGTTTTACAGGCAATTGATTTTAACTCAATACGCTTTAAAGGTTACGCTTTTCAAATAGAAATGAAGTTCACAGCATGGAAAATGGGCGCTAAAATAGTAGAGGTTCCCATTATTTTTACCGACCGCAAACAAGGTTCTTCTAAAATGAGCGGAGGTATTTTTGGCGAAGCTTTTAGTGGTGTTCTTAAGATGAAGTTAAACAGCTATTTTAAGAAATATCCAAAGATTTCGGCTTAACTTTACTAAAAAAACATGCGTACCTTACTTATAAAGAATGCAACAATCATCAATAACAACGAACGTTTTACAGGTAGTGTTGTTGTTGAAGGAGAATATATTAAGTCTGTTTTGAAAGACGGAGAACAGCTACCTGTTACCGACGAAACAATAAATGCCGAGGGCAAATGGCTTATTCCTGGTGTTATCGATGATCAGGTTCATTTCAGAGAACCTGGTTTGACCCATAAGGCTGAAATCGCAACTGAATCGAAAGCAGCTATAGCTGGTGGTGTAACGTCTTTTATGGAAATGCCAAATACCTCACCACAAACGACTACGCAGTCTTTATTAGAAGCAAAATATATACGGGGATCAGAATGCTCGCCGGCAAATTATTCCTTTTACATCGGTGCTACTAACGACAATCTGGATGAAATCTTAAAAACAGATCCAAAAACGATTTGCGGAATAAAAGTCTTTATGGGTGCATCAACCGGAAATATGCTGGTTGATAATCCAGTAACGCTTGAAGGAATTTTTAAAGATGCACCAACACTTGTAGCCGTGCATTGTGAAGATGAATCTATAATACGAAGAAACACTGAACAATACCGTTCGGTATACGGCGAAGATATTCCAATTGCATTTCATCCGAATATAAGAAGTGAAGAAGCTTGCTACAAATCGAGCTCTCTGGCAGTAGATTTAGCCAGTAAATACGGAACACGGCTGCACATTCTGCATTTATCTACTGCTAAAGAACTTGGATTGTTTAATAATACAATAAACAGAACCGATAAAAAGATAACAGCCGAAGTTTGTGTTCATCATTTATGGTTCAAAGATACTGATTATCAGCACTACGGAGCCAGAATAAAATGGAATCCAGCCGTAAAAACAGAATCAGACAGAGATGCTCTGCGTAAAGCATTGAAAACAGGATTGCTGGACGTTGTGGCTACCGACCATGCGCCACATACAATTGAAGAAAAAGCCAATACTTATTTTAAATGTCCATCGGGAGGGCCACTGGTTCAACATTCGCTGGTTGCAATGCTCGAAATGTGCAAACAAGGAGTGTTTACGCCCGAACTTGTTGTGGACAAAATGTGCCACGCTCCTGCCGATCTTTACAAAATAGATAAACGAGGATACATAAAAGAGGGGTATTTTGCTGATTTAGTTATCATTAATCCCAATAGCGATTGGCAGGTCGAAAAATCAAATATACTTTACAAATGTGGTTGGTCTCCTTTCGAAGGAACTCAATTTAATACGCAGGTAACGCATACATTTGTAAATGGTTATCTTGCTTTCGAAAACGGTGAAATGAAAGACTTTAAACCCGGTAAACGCTTATCTTTTAATCGTTAACATCTTTACAAAAAGAGAAGCGCTGTAAATTAATAATTTACAGCGCTTCTCTTTTTGTACTATCATCGAATACTATAAGTCTTCAACTTGCAGTGAGTGATCATTGTAAATCAAATACTACTTATTCACAAAACCTGTAACCAATTCCTGATTCTGTAACAATAAAAGCAGGATGAGCCGGGTCTTCTTCAATTTTTTTGCGCAACTGAGCAACAAATACTCGCAAATACTGAGTTTGTTCCACGTAACTTAAACCCCATATTTCCTTAAGTAAATGTTGATGCGTAAGTACTTTACCGGCATTTCGGGCCATTAGGGAAAGCAAAGAAAATTCGGTGGATGTCAGCTTGAGGACTTCATCATTTTTTCGCACCAAATGATTGTTGTAATCAATGATGAGCCGTCCAAAAGAAAGAACAGGACTGGTTTCGTCATGAACAGAACTCCGTAAGGCCGAACGAATGCGAGCAAGCAACTCTCCGTTCCGGAAAGGTTTGGTTAAATAATCGTTGGCACCGTTGTCCAGAGCCGTAATAATGTCATTTTCACTACTTCGTACCGAAAGTATTATAACAGGACAGGTATACCATTCTCGCAATTTGCGTAACACGAGTTGTCCGTCTTCGTCGGGAAGGCCAAGATCGAGCAAAATAACGGAAGGAATATGAGTTGCCGCAAACGTGATACCCTCTTTTGCACTGGCTGCTTCAACGACTTTGTAGCCATTGGCATTGAGCGTAATACTCAGCAACCGTCGAATCTGAACCTCATCGTCGATTACCAGAATTGTATTTTCCAGATCTGACATACTCTTAAACTATAAATTCATTAAATCGGGTAAAAGAGAAGGTATTTTAACGATAATCCGTGCACCTCCGTTTTGACGGTTTTCAATGTTAACAGTACCATTATGAGCTTCCACGAAGCCTTTTACAATAGAAAGACCTAGCCCTGTACCTCCGGCTTTACTACCATCAACCCGATAAAACTTATTGCAAACATAAGGAATAGTCTCGGGAGGAAAACCACAGCCTCTGTCCATTACCTGTAAAACAAAAAAACCGGCATCGTAATAAACCTTTATTCTGATGGTTGTTGCGGATGTACCATATTGAATTGCATTGTAAAGAAGATTGTGCAATACCTGTTCCATCAAACCAAAGTCAAATTTAACCAAAGGCATATCGTCTGGAATTACCACATCCAGCTTAAAACTTTTTAATTCATTATTCAGATTATCAACCACTTTGTTAATGAGATCGTGCACATCGTTCCAGTCTGTATGAAGCTTAATACGTCCCGATTCGAGCCTCGACATGTTAAGCAGATTTTCGATAAGTCTGTTAAGCCGTTCGGCAGCCGTATAAATTTCGGCGTTAAGACTGACAGACAATTCTTTATTATAACCCGATGAAAGTAACGAATCGGAAGCACCCATAATTGCGGCAACCGGAATACGAAGTTCGTGCGAAATGGAATTAAAAAGTGTTTTATACAATTTGTCAGACTCATCGAGAACCGAAGCCTGGCGGGCAATATCGTTAAGAAATTCTCGTTCAATCGCATTTGAGATCTGAACCCGAATGGTGTCCAGAAAAATTTCATCTTCTCCACTTAATTCTTTCGGAGAATCAATCGCCAGCACACCAATTTTCATTTTTGCGCCATTCAGCGGATAAAAAGTAAATGATGATGAAGGCAAGGTATCGGTATGTTTGCCGGCTTTACGAAGATGGGTAAAGGTCCAGCTGGCGACACTGATGTCGTTATTGCTGAATGCCATAACAGTATCATGTTCAGGTGTTTCTTTTAGCGTATTATTTCCTTTCTGAAGAAAGAATGCACAATCGAGCTTACTGAATTTTTTTATCCCCGAAACAGCAATTTTAAGAATATCCTCTAAGCCGGAAGCCAGTGAAAGATCTTGTGTTATATGATACAGCGCGTTGGTACGTTCTTCGCGCCCTCTGGACATTCGTTCCTGTCGCCTGACCCTTGACGTGAGAATGCCATTTAGTAAAGCAATAATAAAGAACATAACCAGCATCATCACATCCTCGGGCCGTTGAACATGCAACGTAAAGGACGGAGGAATAAAGAAATAGTCCCAAAAAATAGCACTAAGAGTAGCCGAAAGCAGAATTGGGCCAATTCCCATAAAAATGGCAAGAATTGAAACCGTAAACAATAATGCAAAAGAAGTAACCTGATAGACAATAAAGCCTTTCAGCATATAGCAAACCATTGTAACAAAAAGCGTTATAAATGATGCCAGAAAATATTGAGAAATACCTGACGAAAATGAAGGTATCGAAATGTAACGCAGGTATTTATCGTCTGACGAAACATCAGAACCTAATACATATACATCAATATTTCCGCTGTAGCGAATAAGTTTACTTACAAAATTGCCCAGCATAAATAAGGGCAAAAGTGAACGATGCCGGGGTTTGCCAACAATAATATGCGTAATATTCTCTTTATGAGCGATATTAAGAATGGCTTTAACCACATCGGTGTTAGACGTAGTAATAAATTCGGCACCCAACTGTTTTGCAAGGTTGATATTTTTGGTTAATTGCTCCTGCTGCTGTTTGTTAAGCTTACTGGGCGATTCAACATAGAGAGCCAACAGGCTGGCACCCATCGTATAGGACAGATTTTTTGCCCATCGTAAAAGCCTGGCAGATTGAGGACTTGGCCCAATAACAGCCATCAGGCGTAATCCCGATTTCCAGGGACCGGGAATCCGTTTCTGTGTCATGTACTGACGAACCTGCTTGTCAACACGATCAGCCACAATACGTAAGGCCATTTCGCGCAAAGCGGTGATATTTCCTTTACGGAAAAAATTCTGAATTGCTTCGAGCGAACGCTCCGGTGCGTAAATTTTCCCTTCAGAAAAACGCTGTAATAATTCGTCGGGGGTAATATCGACCAATTCAACCTCGTCTGCTTTCTCAAAAATTTCGTCGGGCAAAGTTTCCCGAACCAAAACACCTGTAATTTGAGAAACAGTATCCGAACGGCTTTCGATATGTTGCACATTTACAGTAGTATATACATCTATACCATTGTCAAGAATTTCGATAACATCCTGATACCGCTTAAGATGCCGGCAACCGGGAGCATTCGTATGCGCTAACTCATCGATCAAAACAACTTTAGGTCTACGGGCAATAATGGCATCAACGTCAGGTTCAGATAAAATAGTTCCTTTATAATCAATCGTTTTACGAGGAACAAATTCCAATCCATTTGCAAGATTATCTGTTTCAGCACGATTGTGTGTTTCGATGTATCCGATAACCACATCAATACCTTTCGCTTTATCAGCCTGAGCCGATTGCAGCATCGAAAAAGTCTTTCCTACTCCGGCACACATTCCGAAAAAGATCTTAAGACTACCTCTCTGGCTCTTTTCCTCTTCCTGTTTCAACAAAGCAAGCAACTCATCAGGAGATGGTTTGTATTCGTCAGACATCTTTTCAGATTTAATGTTTATCTAATTCTAAATTAAGCAATAAAACATTCACTCTTTCTTCGCCCAGAAGTGCAAATTGAAAATTTTCAGTATGTCTGTAAATAAGTTTAACCAACTGCTGCTTCTGCAAAGAATTATATCCTCTGGCTTCGGCTATGCGGTTAACCTGAAGATAAGCAGCACGAGGTGAAATATGCGGATCCAGTCCGCTGGCAGAGGCCGTAAGCATATCTACCGGAACTTTGTATTTTACAGCGACATGATTAGCAGTCCGAAAAACGCTGTCTCGTAAATGAACCAATGCAACCAATTGATTACTTGTCGGTCCCATATTGGAAGCTCCCGACGGAACCGGATTATAATCGATTGCCGACGGGCGCGACCAGAAATAGGCCGCACTGTCGAACTTCTGGCCAATCAATCCGGAACCAATCACTTTACCGTTTTGGGTCAACAGACTACCATTGGCCTGAGCGTGAAACAATGTTTGTGCAAACAACGTCACAATTAAAGGATAAACAATTCCGGTTATTACCGTAAATAATCCGAATATTTTGAGGGCTTTGCCCAATTGACTTTTCATTTTCTTATACTTTAGTTACATCCATAAACAATGAGCATATCAATAAGCTTAATGCCTGCAAAAGGAACAATAAGTCCGCCCAAACCGTAAACAAGCAAGTTCTGCATAAGAATGGTGTTGGCCGGAAGCGGACGGTACTTTACTCCACGCAAGGCTAGCGGAATAAGTGCTATAATAATTAGAGCATTGAATATAACGGCACTCAGGATAGCACTTTCGGGCGTTGCCAGATGCATGACATTAAGCGCTGCCAGCGGTCCCGGTTTTCCGGGCAGTGCATAAAGCGCAGTGGCAATGGCCGGAATGATGGCAAAATATTTAGCCACGTCGTTGGCTATGCTGAAGGTAGTCAGGGCTCCGCGTGTCATCAGCAATTGCTTGCCCGTTTCAACTACTTCGATGAGCTTGGTAGGATTACTGTCGAGGTCGACCATGTTGCTGGCTTCGCGTGCAGCCTGTGTTCCGGTATTCATGGCTATGCCAACATCGGCCTGCGCCAGCGCCGGAGCATCGTTGGTTCCGTCACCAATCATGCCCACTAAGTGACCATTAGCCTGCTCCTGCCTGATGCGTACCAGTTTGTCTTCGGGTTTCGCTTCGGCCAGAAAATCGTCTACTCCTGCTTCGGCAGCTATAGCAGCGGCAGTAAGCGGGTTATCGCCGGTTACCATTACCGTTCGAATGCCCATTGCCCGCAACTGCGCAAAACGCTGTTTGATACCTCCTTTCACAATGTCCTTCAGGTGAATGACGCCTAATACCCGGCTGTTTTCGGCCACAACAAGTGGCGTGGCTCCCTGCTTTGCCAGCGTCGACACTATCTCGTCGACATTTTCGGGATAAAAACCATTGTTATCTTCCACAAACTTGCGGATGGCTTCGGCTGCGCCTTTACGAATACAGCGTACCTGTCCTCCATCGTAATGAATGTCGACGCCGCTCATGCGCGTTTGTGCCGTAAAAGGAATAAAGGTAGAATTGGCCGATTGCAAGTCTGGCCCGCGCAAGTTGAATTTTTCTTTGGCCAGCACAACAATAGAGCGTCCTTCGGGCGTTTCGTCAGCCAGCGACGAAAGCTGGGCTGCTATGGCAAATTCTTCGGCTATAATATTTTGCGCCGGAATAAAATCGGTGGCCATACGGTTTCCCAGCGTTATGGTACCTGTTTTGTCGAGCAAAAGCACATCTACATCCCCGGCAGCTTCAATGGCTTTGCCACTGGTGGCAATTACGTTTTTGCGCAACAGACGATCGAGCCCGCTAATGCCGATTGCACTGAGCAATCCGCCAATAGTAGTCGGGATAAGGCAAACCAACAACGAAACCAGCACCGGCAACGAAAGATTGTGCTGCTGCGGCATGCCCGAAGCATTGAGGCTGTAACCAAAGAAAGCCGGAAGTGTTGCCACGGCAAGCAAAAAAACAATGGTAAGTCCCGACAGCAAAATGGTAAGCGCAATTTCGTTGGGCGTTTTTTTGCGCTTGGCGCCTTCAACAAGGGCTATCATGCGATCAAGAAAGGTATTGCCCTGCTCCGAAGTAATTTGAACTACAATAACATCGCTGATAACCTGTGTTCCCCCGGTAACAGCACTGCGGTCGCCACCACTCTCGCGGATAACCGGAGCTGATTCGCCCGTAATAGCCGATTCGTTGACACTGGCAATGCCTTCGACTACCTCGCCGTCGGCGGGAATAATATCTCCGGCACGGCAAACCACCTTGTCTCCCTTTTTTAGCTCTGTTGCCCAGACCTCGATTTCTTCCTTATTGCCACTTAAACGGCAGGCACGTGTTTGTGTCCGGCTCTTTTTCAGACTGTCAGCCTGTGCTTTACCTCTTCCTTCGGCTATGGCTTCGGAAAAATTGGCAAACAATACCGTAAACCATAACCACAGCGTTATCTGAAAGTTGAAAGAAGAAAAATGCCCCGAAAGAATATCTCCGACAACGACAAAAGTTGTCATTACTGCACCTACGGCAACGATAAAGATTACCGGATTTTTAATTAACCGGACAGGATTCAGCTTACAGAACGTATCGCCCAAAGCCTGCAAGACAAGTTTGCTGCTGAATAGCTGAGTATTTTGTTTTGTATTTGACATCTTAATCATGAATTAGAATGATACACCGGATTGCATCAGAAAATGTTCGACAACTGGCCCCAGCGAGAGCGCCGGAAAAAAGGTGAGCCCGCCAACAATAAGGATAACGCCAATTAAAAGAATAATAAACAGAGAATTATCGGTACGAAAAGTTCCCAACGAAACCGGTGTTATCTTCTTCTGAGCCATGCTGCCAGCAATGGCCATTACCGGAATAATTACGCCAAAGCGGCCGATAAACATTCCGAGAGCCAATAGTAAATTGTAGAATAAAGTGTTTGCCGAAAGGCCGCCAAACGCGCTGCCGTTATTTCCGGCTGCCGAAGTAAAAGCGTATAGTATTTCGGAAAATCCGTGAGGACCTTTGTTATTCAACCCTGCCAAACCCGAAGACGACAAGCAAGCCCATGCGGTAGAGAGCAATATCACCACAGCCGGGGCAAGGATAGCGGCAATGGCCATTTTAATTTCAAAAGCCTCAATTTTTTTGCCCAGGTATTCGGGCGTGCGGCCAACCATCAGTCCGGCAATAAAAACGGAGAGCAATACAAAAACTACCATGCTGTAGATGCCGGATCCGACACCGCCAAAAACAAGTTCGCCCAACATCATGTTAATCATTGCTACCATTCCGCCCAGCGGCGAAAGACTGTCGTGCATGGCATTTACCGCCCCGCAGGAGGTGTTGGTAGTGACAACCGAAAACAAAGAGCTGTTGGTAATGCCAAAGCGCATCTCTTTGCCTTCCATATTTTGGGCAAAGCCTAACACTCGATTGTAGCTGTATTCGCCATGCAGCGAAATAAACAACCCGGTCAGAAAAAGCACCATCATTGCCGTAAAAATAGCCCAGCCCTGTCGGTTCGATCGGGCAAAACGTCCATACGTAAACGTCAACCCAGCCGGAATAGCTATAATGGCCAGCATTTCGATAAAATTACTGAACGGCGTCGGGTTCTCGAACGGATGCGCGCTGTTGGCATTAAAAAAGCCACCGCCATTAGTACCCAGTTGTTTGATTGCAATTTGCGAAGCTGCCGGTCCAAGCGGAATAAGTTGCTCTTGTCCTTGTAAAGTATGTGCATGTACGTAAGGAGCAAAAGTCTGCACAACGCCCTGCCCCGCCAGCACAAGTGCAATAAGCAACGACAATGGCAAAAGCACATAAATAACCGAGCGCGTAAAATCAGTCCAAAAGTTGCCCAGCTTGTCAGTAGTGCGAACGGTGAGTCCGCGCATGAGCGCAACGGCAACGCAGATTCCGGTAGCGGCACTCAAAAAATTTTGCACCGTAATCCCCAGCATTTGCACGGCGTAGCTCAGGGTGTTTTCGCCGCTATACGACTGCCAATTGGTGTTTGTAACAAAACTTACGGCGGTGTTGAGCGACAAATGCCACGATGGATTGGTTAGATGCTCCGGGTTAAGTGGCAGCCATTGTTGTACCATTTGCAACAGAAACAAAAAAAGCATTCCTGCTACGTTGAGCAAAAGTACCGCATACGTATATGTTTTCCAGTTCATTTCTTCGTCGGCGCGGATGCCCGTAAGTCGATAAACCCCTCGCTCAGCCCAACCTAAAACTGGTTTCATCACATGCCGTTCGTTCATAAATACCTTTGCCATAAACCGTCCCAGCACAGGTGTAATGGCTAGCAGTGCAGCTATAAACAGCACAACTTGAATCGTTTCGTTCATACCTTAATGATTTAAAGCGTTTGAAATATCGTTACTCGTTTTTCGCATTGAAACACGACGGCTCAACCTAAAACTTTTCGGGTTTGAAAAGACTGTACACCAGGTACACCAGCAACAAAAGAGCAACGGCGGCCCCGATCAGGTAAGCGCCCCTTGTTCCCGTCGATTGAGGAACAACTTCGAGCACCATGGTTAATAATCTGTCCATCTTTTTATTGTTTTGTTTTTTTGAACAATACAAAGTTGCGTCAGATGTTATAAGGCTTTTATTAAGATTGAAGGGACGGGTATAAAGATTTTATAAAAACTTATCAGTTGGAATGTCCTAGAAAAAATGGTACCGGTGAATTAGAATATTAATCTGACAAGATGAAAATCAGAAGGAACCTGAAAATTTTGACAATATGAAATCTCTTAACGATAATCAGACTACCAAAAAATACAGAATCGTGAAAAATTAGAACTAGAATAGTATTTTTCTCAGATATAAGACAGATATGTCTCAGATATATCCCAGATTTATCATAGAATTATTAATACTGTAATATATATGAATAATATCTCTATTTTTTCAGAAAGAAAGAGATTATTGATCAATAGCAAAAAAGGAAAGAGATCTTCTTTTTTTATAGTAAAAGTCCATTGATTAATGTATTTGAATTTATCGTTCACCGTTTAGTTATGTTCCTATTTTGCAGAGATTCTTTATTTTATTCAGAATCATAAAACAAAAAAGTCCAGTAAACCATAAGATTTACTGGACTTTATGTCGGGGTGACCCGACGACCCCTTATGTCTGCAAATATGCTATTATCAATTATTTAGAAAGAACAATTTCTGGCGGTTCACTATTTGGTTCTCATTTGTTTTGAGTAAGGACAAGCCTTTTTGATGAACTCCGATTTCGATGCAAATGTATGAAAAAGCGCTGACATTTCGATGCAAAAGGCGCTAAATATCTGCAAATTGTATTGAAAATGAGCATTGTTTTTGATATGATTTGTATTGCTTCGTTTGGCTCAACTTAATCATTCAGGAACGGAGTAACCTGCTCGATATCCAAACCGGTAAACAGACAAAACTCATCGATACTTACAAACTGATGAGGTTCCTTTGCAAAGTGCAGCCTGATTTTGTCCAACAGCTGCCGCCCGTATCTGTCGCTCTTGCCGGTTATCCGTTGCACATCCTTCGGATAAATTATGATGCGTTTTGTTTCCATTTAGACTCCAACACGACTTTTATATGGCTTTAATACCAGGGAAACTGGGCTTTGCCATGTACAAAGATAGCAGTTTTCATATAACTACAATTTCGGAAATATTGGCAAAATGTTTATAATCAGAGCTAAACCGGAAGTCTATATTTTGAATACACACTAGCCCAAGATAGCTTTGTGTCATGTTTAACCAATTATTTACGTATGGCACAGCAAAAAGGAATTTTAAAAATAGAAGGAACCATGGGAAACATGACCTTCTATAAAAAGGACGGGCAGTACCTTGTAAAAGAAAAAAGCGCCATTTCGGCGGATAAAATTGCCAATAATCCCAACTTCGAACGTACCCGGGAGAATAACTCCGAATTTGGTCTGGCAGGTTCTGCCGGTAAATTCTTAAGGGATGCGCTCCGCAGTCTGATGCTTAATGCATCCGATACCTATGTAGCATCGAGGGTAACTCAATTGATGATGGCCGAACTTAAACTGGATGCTGCCAGTGCAAGAGGCTCCCGTCAACCGGCTGCAGGTTTAGCAACTGCTGAAGGTAAAGCTCTTTTGAATGGTTTTAACTTTAATGCAGACTCTGTTTTGAGTGGTGTGCTGTTCAAGGCATTTGCCGTGGATGCAGCAACTGGAGTTATTACCATTAATAACCTGGTACCTCAAAAGGATATTGCTTACCCAGCTGGGGCAACTCATCTCAGCATTACCGGAGCTATGGCTAACATTGATTTTGCAAATGGCACGTCCGATATGGAAATAACCAATGTGCAAAATCAGGTCATCGACATGAATGCAGTCAATGTTGTGTTGACTCCAGTTGCATTACCTGCCGGAAATGGTATACGAATTATTCTTTTGAAGATTGAATTCTTCCAGCTCACCAACGGGTTGCAGTATCCATTAAAGAATGGGAATTACAACACCTTGGCTATTGTAAATGTGGCCTAAAGTATGAATGAGTTCCAGGTATTCGGGATAATCATTTCGGTGTTGCTTTCGGTAGTGGCGTTTTTCACTAAGCAACTGCACAGCGATTTTAAACATGTGGAGAAGGACCTTGCAGAAGTGAAAACCACTACTTCTCTTATAAAAGCCGAATTCAAGGGAATCAACGAGTTGATGAACCAACGGATTGAATTCCTTGAAAAGCGGATTAACCACATAGAATCATTCATCTTTAACAACAAAGAACATGGCAAATAAAAAACTTAGCATACTGGAGCGATTAACCGCTCCTACATCGAAATTTTTTAAAGTCATTCGTACAGTAGGTATCAGCCTGGCTGCTGTTGGAGGGGCTGTTCTGGCTTCTCCGGTAACATTGCCAGCGGCAATCGTGACGGTTGCCGGATACCTGACCGTCGCCGGCGGAGTGATGACCGCCGTTGCACAGGCAACTGTCGAAGGGGAATAAAAGCCCCAGCTTTTGAGTTTTGAAGCCCGGATTCAGCCCCGGGCTTTTTTTGTTATCAACCTCAACGATTATGAGTTAAAGAACCGGAAGACATAAGCCTGTTTTAATTCCTGTACCAACGTTAGATTCTTTTTGAGTTGGATTTCCTGTATTTCAATGAACTTTAGTTTTTCAATTGTCCTGGTAAATTCCGCCGGATTAACCTTTACCACTTCTAATTTTTCCGAGATAACCTGTTTAAAATCCCCTATACGGATAAACGGGATAACAGAGCCGATTAAATACGGGTGAAATGCTTTAGACCTCCAAAGTGCATAGGATACCCAAAATAAAGTTTCTTTGAATTCGTTGTTTTCAGTCTCAATTTTAAAGCAATTAGGGCAAGGCTGTAAAAGTGGCTTTCCGGAATTCAAACCTTTGCTTAAAACAAAGAAATGCGGTTTTTTATTTTCTTCAAACCTAGTAACTGATTTTACGGTGAACGTCTCCATAGTATGCGCGATTAAAAGTTAAGCTCGAATGCTTGCTGCGCATCGCACATCTATTTCGACAAAGAAGAACGAAAAAACGAGAAAAAAAGAAAAAAGAAAGCCTTTGAAACAGGCCGGACGTGAAGGCTTGTCAAGGTTTTTTGCAAAAAATACTACCCGACTTTAGGAGGGCTGGAGATTTTTTGCAAAACCCGGAGGGCATGACCTTTATAAGCCGTAACGGACGGCCTATCTTTGCTTCCTTTTTTTATTTTTTGAAATAGCTGTCTGTTGATTTTATCCTGATACACAAAAAAATAAAAGTAAGCCCCCTAAAACGGGAGCCTACTTAATGAGAACGAAAGCCACAAGAGCTTAATGTAGTACCACCCGGTATGACGCAGAAAATAGAAGTGAAAACCGGGAACCCTGTAAACGTAAATGAGCAACCACCAGATGCCCAACTTACAACGAACGATACAACGAAACATAATGCCTGTGTGTCCACAGGTTGGGGGCCATAGCTGCAAGGGCAGGCCAAAAAATACTCTTTTTGTTTTGCTCTTGGTTTTTGCAAAAGAAAAAGGAAGATTTTTTGAGACTGACGAAGTGCACCCTTGTCAGCATTGGCAACCAGACCTGTAACTTTGCTATTATGTTTGGTGTGTTAGGAATGAGTATATTCTGTCTGAATATTGCTTCAAGAATTCAATACAATTTATTTCAGGCCGGTTTGGATGCCTGAAACCCTTAACGCAAAACAATAAATTATGGGAACATCAATTTTTCAGTCTTTGCGTTTGGTTATAAGTCTTTTATTAATTATTAAGTTACTCAGTAAAAGCAAAAAGAGTCGTAAAAAAATAAAAAAAGTGATAAAATATATTGCTAAATTGCTGTAATAGGATGACTTGAATTCCTTTTTTCTTCTTAAAAACGAAAACGAATGCAATGCCTTGCGGACGTTTTGTTTTTTTCGGCGCGAGCCGTCCTGCGAGTGGAGCAAGGGTGGCAGACCGGGAGCAGTGAGATACGAACTGAGGGGGCTGGCATATGTAGAAGCGAAGGGCTGGCGAGGTTTTTGCTTTTGCTGTTTGCAAAAACCATGACAGCCCGAAGCGCACTACACGAGGCTACCACTTTAATAGCCAGAGCAAAACGGAGGCAATTGAATAAATACAGCCGAAGCCCGCAGCGACCAGCAGGCGAGCCAAACATGGGCAGCCGGTGGACTGCAAGTTGCTGAAAGGAATGGAGCCGGAATGAAACGTAAGGTGATGAGCGAAGTTTACGAAGTGAAGCCCTGAAGTGAAATGCAGGCGTAATGAGTAAAGCTGCTTGCAGGACAAAGTAGGCTGCCATGAGGAAGAAGGCGGAACAGCAAAAGGCATGACAGGCTGCGTAACGCAGTGGAGCACCCGAAGGGCGATGCAGCTATTGCTTTACCTTAGAAAACAAACCTATTCAAAGCAAGTGCTGCAACGGGCTGGCGGGACTTTTGCTGACAACTGATGACGAATACCTTATCACCTTTGGGTGGGCGGGTGGGGACTATGATTTATCAAATCCTTTTATCGAATTGTTTAATCCTTAATTATATAACAAAAGGAAGTTTCAATTTATCGAAACCCAGTAATGATGAAGTTGTATGTTGTTTTGCTTGTTATACCTGAAGTTATTTGAAATGTATTTGTCAAATTTATCTTCATTTACTGGTATTAAGATATCGCATTCTTTCCAGAAATTTGGTTGACCAAAGATTAAGGTTTTTATCCAACTATTTATTAATGAAAACCAATATTTATTCGATTCTTTTTCAATATAACCAACGATTGCAGAGTACTCAAAATCAGAACCATGATTACTTTCTTTGAAACGTTGAATACCTCCTAATTCTCCTTCTACATATTCTTTTTCGTGTTGTTTGTCTCTTGCTGGTAATCTTTTACATTCAATATGAAAAAAGGCTTTACTTCGACCTTTTTCACCTGCAAGCATTACACCAAAGTCAGGTTCATGATTAGAATCTTCAACTTGACTATCTTTATCAAAATAAAATCGAAAAGTTTCGATATCGTTTTGAGGAATGTTATTTAAAAAAGTTCCTAAACAACTATTTATAGCTTTTTCGTTTTCACGAACCTTAAAACTATGTTTATAATACTCTGGAAAATTATAAATATTAACATCTAAGAAGTTTATCACTTTTAGGATGATTTGTTTATAATCAAGCCGGCGTTCACCCAAAGCAATTGTTCTATTCTGCTTACTAATCATCCTTAAGAATTAACATTTAAATCAAAAGCTTCTTTTAAGGTTTCGTCAACATCACGAAGAGCTATGGACTGCAACCAATAACGCATCTGCTTGGGTTTAATTAATATTATCATATCATCACCATAAATACGCAGCGTTCTTTTTATAAGAGCGTTACGGGTACTCCAATTATTAATTAAGTCGGAAAAATCTTTTTCAGAAAGTAATTCCTTAACATTGATATCTAGATCTGTATAGATAAACTCGCAAGCATAAAAGGCATTACCTTCGTATATTTTAGAAAGCTTATGTGATTTATTGCCGTTTGAATAAATTGAATTTAGTGCTTTTGTATATATTTCAGAAAAGGCTTTTAAATCTAAAATGGTTGCATTTATATTAATTTTTGCATTTTCACCATAAGCAAAATGGTCAATACTATAATTTAAAACATCATTAAGAAGTATATTTTCGGAAAGAGAAAGATTAATTTGTTCTGGAAAAATTGGCAAATCTTCAATGTCTTCCAATAAAATTGTATATGGAGTACGTTGAACTCCAAAACGGGCACTTGTTGCTGTTATATAAAAACGAAAAATTTGATTATTAAATTTTATATAATCAGATAATTTTTCTAATTCAACAATATCATGCTCAGGGCAATGTATTCCAATGACTTCATTCCTAAATGTCAAATACTTATTGCATAATTCCAAGGGAATATTATGCATACCTATTGTTTTTTTTATAAGTAAATGAGGTGGTTTGAAGATTAAATTAGATTTAGGTATTGTTTCAAAATGAGTTTCTGATTGAATTTCTGTTTTTTGAATCCCATTTTCCTTGAAATACTTATCGACAATAGATTCTTTATTCGTAATAAAACAATCTTTATCTAATTTTTTGCGATTGCCAATTTTATACCCTTGACCAAAATCCCAACCATTTTCGTTTCTTTTCAGTTGTAAAAATTCTCTTAAAGTAGAAGATGCATGAGATTTAAGTTTATCAATTAAATGATAAATTCTTCCTCCGCCAACCAAATTCGTTTTCCAAACATAATCAACTGTTGTTGCTATTTCTTTAGGAACTTCATGAAAATCATAATGGTCAATTTCGAAATAATTTTTTTCTTTATTCGTTCGCGTTCTTTTTACCGTAACATGCAGTATGTCATTTGTGTCTGGTTTGCAAGCCTCAACAAACAAAGCTGCAACAGCAACATTAGCACGTTCAAAAAGTGTATTACGTAAAAAAGTAAAATCAATAATTTGAGGGATATTATATTTTTCAAAAAATAGCTTTCTATAAGACAGAGTGTTATTGTACAGTAATGGCCCTGATGGCATAATTAGACATAACAGGCCGTTTTCTTTTAATAATTCTACTCCTTTATTGAGGAATATTAAAGCTAGTTGTTTATCCGGTATTTTGCAGATTAGATTTGAATTAATCGCTTTTAAATCTGAATCAATTTCTTTATAATCTTTATCCGACAAACTTTTAAAAGGAGGATTCCCAATAACTAAATCAAAATCCTTTGTATTGTTCTGAATAAAATATTTGATAAAATCTTTTTGAGCTATATTCCCATTTTTATTTAAATCATCAAATCTCAATTCAGTCCAAATTTGTTTTGGCGTCAACATTGAGCAAAGTGAAAGATTGAGACTGAATATTGTTAATTCTGCCGCATTTTTATCAATATCTACCCCATAAATATTATCGCGTAATATTTGTTGAAGGATTTTAGGTGTTGTATCTGCTAATTTCCCATTAATTTTATTTAGAACCCTCCACCTTTGAACTAATCTTTTAAAGGCAGAAACTAAAAAAATACCCGAACCGCAACTAATGTCTATTAGTTTAACATTGACAGACAGACTTTCATTATTAAGAGGAAGGCACTCATCGACTAAAAAATTCACTAAAAAACTTGGAGTATAGACAGCTCCAGTATCTTTTTTCTGTTCTTTTCCTGATTGACTATTCTTTTCTTTTGGAAGAAATTCTTCATAAAAATTACTTATTAGCTCAATTGGAATATGTTTAAATGAATATTCAGCCCAAATAACAAGTTGATTTTTTTCAACCAATGTACCTTCGAAAAAATGAACTAATATGTCCCAATTAGCCGACTTAAGTTCGTTTTTCTGTATATTATTAAGATAAAAAAGGCCACCATTAAAGTGCTCCGATAACTTATCGAAAAGTTCTACTACTTTATGTTGTTTAATGATTTCAGTAAAGGAATAAAATCCAACAGAACTGTAAAAAAAGTTTTTTGCTAGATTTATGCCACTATCGTCAATCCCATTTTCTTCCAGATATTTAACAAGAACGGAAAGTATAAGTATATGGTCAGATAATTCAGAGGAAAGATTACTTTGAAGTCTAAAAAATTCTCTAACACTTTTCAGACCTGACACTAACTTTTCGTATGCAGTTTTATTGTTTAAAAAATGGCGGCTTGCTATTTCACTCTCCCAAAAACTACCATTATCAAATTTCTTTGCATTGTATAGTTTTATAATCTCATTGTATTCAGAAACATTATTTAAATCAATTTCTGCTATTGGCTTTGATATTAATCTACTCTCCTTTGTCTCTATAGGCTTCCTGCTATCATATATTTGAATGACAGATTTGTTAATAACAATGAAGGCTGGTATTTCTGATGCACTCCATATGTTTCTATGAATAATTGCTATTTCATCCGAATTTCTATTTAGCTGGGAATTATCGTAAATATATATTTGAGGTTGCGGCAATCGATTGGAATCAAAAAATCGAAAATAAACAGCATCAGCATTGAAATAAGAAGCCTTATCTAAATCCAATATAATCTTAGGGTGAAGATTATTATTTTCTACCAACTCGGATACAAAATAAACAGAGGAGCTCTCTTGATTAAATTGAAAATCAAGTATTTTTAGTGATTTCTCTATGTTTATATTTGATATGGCCATGTCCTGTTTTGAAAAATTTATAAGCCTGCAAAGCTAAAAAATATAAAGATTCGCTGACTTCGTTTGAAATAAAGGATTAATTAAATTATAATCATTTCAAATATATTTTTATTAAAAATCAAAAATACACAAAATTTGGATTAACAATTTTGCGTATTTTAAAATATTATAAATCATTAAATATCAAAACGGTATAACTAAACGTCTTACCCCAAAGTTTTTCAGCTTTTTCGCAAAGCGAAATGAATTCGGCAAAGTGGGTGGAATCGGCAAAGACCTGGCAGCCGGCGGACCATTGGTTTACGTTAATGGTTTTGCCGGTGAGGTTTGCCCGGTGGATGTTGATGCCAAAGATCCCAGTGTCTTCGTGGCCGGTGGAGAAATCGAGGTAATTGTCTTTGTTGAAATCGCGGATTATGGTAACAGGCATGAACTGTACCAGTGCTTTGTATTTGCCATGGTGTAAGCCAAGGCAATAGCAATGCAGGTATTGCCCTTCTTTTAAGATGGCGGTACCTTCGGGTGTTATTGGATGGTTGAGGTAATACAAGCCGGGGTCGGTGGTGGCCGGGTACTGATTGAAGTTCCATTTTCCCTGATATTTCCACATTACCACGATAGTATCATCAAATGAATTGGGTGTGCGTTTATTGGTACGGATGCCGATAATGTTGAGATTGTATGGTTTTGTATCGGTTTCGAATATCTCGTAACCTTTGTTTTGCATGGCGTTGTAAACGGTATCGAAGTTTATTGATTTCATAATTTGAATATTTGAAATGAAATACAAATGCTTTTTTCTTCATACTTTTTTGTCGAAAAAAGTATGCAAAAACTCTTGACTGCAAGAACTCGCACCGCCTATCGGCTTTGCTCAAACAGCTTGCAGCCGATAAGGAATTCTATTTTGACGCTTTGCGGACTACTGCGATTGGTTACTGAGGATTGTATTTTATACATATCAAATACGTTTGTCTTTGGCCGATTCGCTGAAGGCGATGAGGTTAAACTGCTCGCGTAAGCGGCTGCGAAGGCGTGAACCGTAAATTTCTTCGATTTCGGAGCTATTGAGGTTTGTAGTAAGGTGCGTGAGCATGTGTTGGGTTACAAACAGGTCGTAACGGGAAAGTAGGATTTCGGCCATGATATTGCAGTCGTTTCCATAATACTTGAGGTTGTTTTCCGTTCCCAAATCGTCGAAACACCACGTTAAGGGAATGCCGTGTTTAAAGGATTGATGGCTATAGCGGTGAATTACGGAATAACCTTCCTGGATAAATTCGAAACTTACATTACGACATGGCTTTATGTTGTAACGTTCTTCAGCTTTAAAGAAGAACCGCAGGATATTCATTAACGAAGTTTTTCCACAACCTACCGGACCGGAAAGCAAAATACCTTTGCGAAAAGAGATGTTGTGCTTTTCGGCTTCGGCTTGATCCAGAAAGAAATAGACCAATAGTTTGTAAATGATTTCGTAATCATCGGCAATGACTTTGAAGCCGGGATGGTACAAGCGTTGGCCGGTTGTTTCGATGAACGAAAGACAACGTGTGAAATCGAAGATTAAGCTCATCTTTTTAATTTTTATTTGTTTCTTTTTTATCGAAAAAAGGAACCCAAAACTCTTGACTGCAAGAACTCGTTCCAGCTCCTGCATCGCCTTCACTCAGACAGCCTGCAACCGATAAGGAATTATTAGTTTTACGGCTGCGCCGGGAGCTCCGAAAAGAGGTTTTCACACTTACAAAGCTCCAGTTAGAGTGGTTCGCCATAGTTTTTGGATTGGTTGAGGTTAGTAGAATTATTACCCGTTGGTTTTGACTTTGGAGCAAATTTGGAAATATTAAGAATCCAATTACGGGCGGCGGCTTTCCAATCTTTCATTTTGGCACGGCCACCAACGAGCCAGCCGTTGCTTTCGAAATAGTTGAAGAACTTTTCGGCCTCGATGGTGGAAACACCTTTTTCGTCGAAGTAGATTTTTACAAATTCGAGTGTAGGAGGAAAGGAAACGGATGGATGAACCTCATCGTTCTTTTTCTTTTCGCGCAACTTTTCTTTTTCTTCTTTAAGGTCTTTTACTGATTTCATATCTAAATTTTTTAATTCAAAATTTTGGGCTTGGCCAATCAAGTTTTCTTTGTTTAATCTGTTTATATTGTTTATAGAAGGTATCACTGGCATTTCACCGGCATTATCAGTACCATTATCAAAAGTGTACAGGTAAACCATACTGCCAATTTGCCGGTTGTAGGATGGTTGGTACCGGATGTATTTCCAGGAATGAAGCTCCTTTAAACATTTGATGTATGTGTTGACAGAACCAATTTTGGACATACGCATCATTTCGTCGCGCGAAATGGAGACCGGGTTGTGAAAAAAGTTAAGGTTCCAGCAACGAAACAGAGAGATGTACAAGCTTATGTGAAAAGGAGTGAGCCGGTTGTCGGCCTCGAAAATTTCGAAAACAGCAGTTAAGTGCTTGATGTAATTCATGCATAACCGGTTGTTTTATTTAAAAATGGATAGCTGCTGCTTACGGGATTGGAGCATTTCCTGAATGTCGGTATAGTCATAATAAATAACGCCACCAATCTTTGTGTAGGGCAATGTGCCGTTTAACCGAAGGTTTTGAAGTGTGCCGGGTGAGATATTGAGAATTTTACGGACTTCGTAAGATTTGAGCCATTTTTTGGAAGGTTGCCCGTTGTGCTCTTTGAAAAGTTGTTTGATTTCGTCGAGTAATTCCATTTTAAACTCGCGTAAATCGTCGGTAGTGATAATTTCTGTTGCCATATTTAATCGTTTTGAGTTTTTGTATATCAAAATAAAATAAACAGGCTCGAAATTTTCACCATGTTGATACCAGCTTGGTGAAAAATAAGTTTTTAAAGATTTTGTTTTGATTTGGATTTGAAAATTGGGAAAGTGTGTGCAAAAATGCAAAACTACCAAGTTGGTAACGTATTGGTAGTTTACTCTTCTTGTTCATTAATTCTTTTAATTAGGGCAGCTTTTAACGTGTCTATAAACTTGGTTTGGTTCTGACGGCATTTAATTTGCAGGTAATCGCGATAATAGTCGCCCAAGTCAATTCTAAACAATGATTCTAAAAAATTAGCTAATTCTTTTATCTCAATATTGCCATTGTTGATGCACCCAACTGAATGTATGGCGTAAATAAGCTCAGTGAGGGCAGCCTTGGAATCGGTCCAAGTGTATTTCCCTTTAGAGATAATAAAATTCTTGTTCGCAGAGAATTCTTTCTTCTCCATAACGGATAATTCTGTCTTTAGATAAATGCTCAACAAGTCGTTAGCTATTATCTTGGCAGCTTTATAATCGTGACTTGTGGAAAATTCGGGGTCGGCATCGTAGATGAACGTGTCCATATACAACCGAATGTCGAGTTTTCCCCTGACAAAGTATTTATCATCAAGATAAGTCATGTTGTTGCGGATATACTGATAAAATTCCAGATTTTCGGAGAAGAAATTCTCAAGTTTATCAAGTTCGTTAAGTAAGTATTTCTTCTGTGATTTATCGCTACCGTTTGGCTTCTTGGATTCGATATTGAAAACCTTTACGAAGTAAATGAGCTTACTGTAAATGGATGGTTTGATTTCCTTGAAAAATAGTATTTCATCGTCTTGATTCGGAAATTTTCTTTCTTGGATATGTTCTTTCAGCTTTTTAAGACAGTTACTTATACAATAGATAGAACGTTCGGCTTTTTTAAGTGTTCCATATTCTTCACTATCAATTTGTTTTAACTCTGCTTCAAGTGATTGTTTTTCATCGTAAACTATTGTTAACATAATTATTAAAAAATTAACTCAGATTATTTAAGTTATCATTGTCCTGCAAAGGTGGTTTAAGGCAATCATCATCTGAATTTTAGAGATAGTGAACCTATTCTACATAAAGCTATTTCATATCCTGTGAAGTTGTAAAAAATATGCGCTTCGCATTCATTGTACATTTTGGCAAATTTTTCGATGCCTGTACAATGGCAAATGCCTATTGATTTTTGTATAAAAAGACCATCTTTTTTCTATTTTGAGATAGTCTTTTTATAAATCATTTTTATTAATTTTTCGGAAGCCCAAATTTTTCAAGAACGAAGTCAATATCCTTGTCTCCGCGTCCGCTAAGGTTAACAAGAATCGATTTCTGTGGTTCTTTTTGAGCAAGTTTTAAAGCATACGCTACGGCGTGCGAACTTTCCAAAGCAGGGATAATCCCTTCGAGACGGCTAAGTTCGTAAAAAGCATCGATACATTCTTTGTCCGAAACCACATCGTAATTTACTTTTTTCAGATCGTGAAGCATGCAATGTTCGGGACCAACGCCCGGATAGTCAAGACCGCTTGCTACAGAATAGACCGGCGATGGTTCGCCTTTTTCGTCCTGCAACAAATAACATTTAAAACCGTGAATCATTCCGGGTGTTCCTTTAGACATTGTGGCAGCATGATCGCCCAGATTAAGCGACCGTCCTCCCGGTTCTACCCCGTAAAGTTTACATTCATCGTCTTCGAGGAAAGCACTGAAAATACCCATTGCATTGCTACCACCGCCAACGCAGGCAACAACGTTATCCGGTAATTCTCCTGTCATGTCAAAAAACTGTTCTCTGGCTTCGATTCCAACAACACGCTGAAAATCGCGCACCATCATTGGAAAAGGATGTGGACCAACAACCGAACCAATACAATAAATAGTATTAACCGGATCTTGTAAATATGCCTGAAAAGCCGAGTCAACCGCTTCTTTTAATGTTTTTAAACCATGCGTTACAGGAACAACGGTAGCTCCAAGAATTTGCATACGCACAACATTAGGGTGCTCTTTGGCAATATCCACTTCGCCCATGTGAATTTCGCACTCAAGTCCGAAGTAAGCAGCGGCCGTAGCAAGAGCAACGCCATGCTGACCTGCACCGGTTTCGGCAATCAGTTTTTTCTTTCCCATAAACTTGGCCAAAAGAGCTTCGCCCATACAGTGGTTTAGTTTGTGAGCTCCACTATGATTTAAGTCTTCGCGTTTAAGGTAAATTCTGGCACCATATTTATCGGAAAGACGGTTGCAATAATAGACAGGAGTTGGACGTCCCTGATAATGTTTGCGAATACTACGAAGTTCGGATATAAAATTGTGCGACTTACTTATGGCAAAATACGCATCGTTAATTTTTTTCATTTCGGCTTCGAGTACCGGGGGAATAAATGCTCCTCCGTATTCGTTAAAGAAGCCTTCGTTATTAGGGTACTTTTTGAAATAATTCTCTGGCATATTTTCTATATTTTAAATTTTCGAGCAGATAAATATATTATTAGCTTTTCAACGATAATGCATTCTTTAGCATTTCTTTAGTTTCATTCAGAATGTAATTGGAAAATTCATCAACAGACATTGTTCCCTGGTCGCCCAGCCCTTGGCGGCGTACCGAAACCGATTCGGTTTCTTGCTCTTTTTCGCCAACAACCAATAAATAGGGAATGCGTTTTAACTCATTGTCGCGGATTTTACGACCAATTTTTTCGTTACGTAAATCAACATCGCAACGTATATCGGCTTCGCTCAACATATCCGATACTTTTTGGGCATAATCGTTAAATTTCTCGCTAATGGGTAATACAACCACTTGCTCGGGTGTTAACCACAAAGGAAATTTGCCTACGGTATGCTCGATAAGCACTGCCACAAAACGTTCCATTGAGCCAAAGGGTGCGCGATGAATCATTACCGGACGGTGGCGTTGGTCGTCGGCTCCAATATATTCTAGCTGGAAGCGTTCGGGTAAACTGTAATCGACCTGAATTGTACCTAATTGCCAGCTACGGCCAACGGCATCTTTTACCATAAAATCGAGCTTGGGGCCATAAAAAGCAGCTTCGCCGGTTTCGGTAACTGTTTTTAAGCCTTTTTCGGCAGCAGCTTCGATGATGGCACGTTCGGCTTTTGCCCAATTTTCGTCAGTTCCAATATATTTTTCGGTGTTATTGGGGTCGCGTAACGAAATTTGTGCTGTAAAGTCGTGGAATTCTAATGCGTTGAAGATTATAAAGATAATGTCGATGACTTTTTTGAATTCGTCCTTTACCTGGTCGGGAGTGCAAAAGATGTGGGCATCGTCCTGGGTAAAGCCACGAACCCGTGTAAGGCCATGTAATTCGCCGCTTTGTTCGTAGCGGTACACCGTTCCGAATTCGGCCAAACGGAAAGGTAAATCTTTATACGAGCGTGGTTTGGTTTTATATATTTCGCAGTGATGCGGGCAGTTCATTGGTTTTAAAAGGTATTCTTCGCCTTCCTGTGGGGTTTTTATCACCTGAAAAGAGTCTTTACCATACTTTTCGTAATGCCCTGATGTTTTATACAGGCGGACATCGCCAATGTGAGGAGTCATAACCTGTTGGTAGCCAAATTTCTTTTGTACTTTGCGAAGAAACGATTCGAGATTGTCGCGTAACATAGTTCCTTTAGGCAACCATAAAGGCAAACCCATACCTACTTCCTGCGAAAAGGCAAACAATTCCATTTCTTTACCAATTTTGCGATGGTCGCGCTTTTTGGCTTCTTCGAGCAAAACGAGGTATTCGTCAAGCATTTTTGCTTTTGGAAACGAAATACCATAAATACGTGTGAGCATTTTGTTTTTTTCGTTGCCACGCCAGTATGCACCTGCAATGCTTAACAGTTTTATGGCTTTTATGGGTTCGGTATTTGGTAAATGCGGACCACGGCACAAGTCGGTAAAATTGCCCTGATGGTAAAGGGTGATTGTACCGTCGGTTAAATCGTTTATTAATTCGGTTTTGTAAGGATCGCCCTTTGTTTGAAAGAACTTTAGCGCATCGCTTTTCGAAATGTCGGTACGGGTGATGTCTGTTTTTTGCCGTGCAAATTCGAGCATTTGTTTTTCGATAGGCTCTAAATCTTTATCGGACAATACCGTTCCTTCAGGAAGGTCGATGTCGTAATAAAAGCCGTTTTCGATGGTAGGGCCAATGCCAAATTTCGTACCGGGATACATTGTTTCGATAGCCTGAGCCATTAAGTGGGCTGACGAATGCCAAAAGGCATGTTTGCCTTCTTTATCGTCCCACTTGTGTAATTGGATAGAGGCATCGGAGTTAATGGCACGGGTTAAATCCCATATTTCGCTGTTTACAGATATGGCTAAAACTTCGGCAGCCAAACGCGGACTAATTGCAATGGCTATTTCTAAGCCCGTAACAGGCTTTTCGAATTCTTTAATACTTCCATCGGGAAGGGTAATTTTTATCATTGATATTTAGTTAAGAAAATATTTATACTTGTTAAATAGTGATTTCGGTGCCTGTGAAATTGTAGAAAACATTTGTATCACAATCGTTTCGCAATTCGGCATATTTATCAATTCCTGTGCAGTGGCAAACACCGATACGTTGAGGTTGTAACAGGCGCAGATAGTAAGTTATTTCTACGTATTGGTTTGTTGTTGATTCTTTCATGTGGAAGCCGCCTAAAATAAGGTTTACAGGAAACTTAAAATAGTCGGTGGCGGTTTGGCATATATTAGTTATTCCCCGGTGCGAACATGCCGTAATGATGTTGATTTGATTGTTTTGTTTTATTACTAAAAAGAGTTCATCGGTAAATTCATCGGTTATCCACTCGTTTTCTCTTTTTATTGTTAACCCCCTAAAATGTGTATCAACTGGGTTTTGGATTGGAATGTCGGGCATTATAAATAAATTCTCGACAATTTCAGTAACAGAATCAATGGGAATGAACCTGTCTTTTAAAAGAGTTTCGTTTCTTTCTATACCAATAAAACGGTTTTGTCCATGATATTTAGGTATGAATATTTCGTTTTTGGCATAAATTTTCGCTTTTGTATTTTTTTGGAGAAAAGGATATAAACCTCCGGTATGGTCGTAATGGCCATGAGAAATTACAAGGCTGTCAATGTCCTCAATATGAATGCCTAATTTTTCGGCGTTTTGTAAAAACAAGCCAGATTGACCTGTGTCGAAAAGGATTTTTTTATTATCGGTTTCGAGGTATAAAGACAAACCGTGTTCGGCAACTAAACCTTGTTTGTATGTAAGGTTCTCGATTAAAGTAACTATCCGCATATCAGCAACATTTAAGGATGTTTGGTAATTCAGGCTTTCCTAAATCCACGCCCTGAACGCCTTTGTATTTATCGTTGGGGTTGTAGGCAATACCTAGTTTGTCGAGGATTGGCTCTACTGCTACCTGATGCAATTGCAGCCCCATGTCCCAAGGGTTGTAACCAAGCAACAAACCTGCCAGCTCTTCGTAAGTTAAAACGGGTATGCCGTAGCCATTTTGGCCATACGTTTTACCTTCCATTTCGGAAATGGTGTATTGCCAGCGGTCGAGAAAAAAGGTGCAACCGGGGCAATTGGCAATGATTAAATCGGGGTGGTAAGGTTGCATGGAGTCGAATTTTCTTTTTGAGTTGGCAACTGAATATCCCCGATTAGATTTTAGCAGGTATTGTCTGAAACCAAAGCCACAACAGTGGCGGCGTTCGGGATAATCGACCTGTTCGCCTCCCCATTCGTCAATAAGTCCGGCCAAAACGTATGGAAATTCTGCCCCTCCAATGCCTTTTTCGGGAAATATTTTAGCATAGTGGCAGCCAATGTGGTCAACCACTTTTAAGGGATTTCCGGTTTGAGTATTTATTAAGTGAAATTTGATTTTGGCTGCAATTTCTTTCCGGAATTTATAGATAAGGTCGGAAGCGTGAACGAGGTTTTTAGGGATTTCGAACGAAAGCCCCGTAGCCCTTTTTAAGGCTTCACGGGTTTCTTTTTCCTTATCGGGAAAGTGTTTCCACGTTTCGAGGACTTCGGTATAAAGGCCAAACGATGTTACACAGGAGCAAACAAAGTTTTCGTACCCGGCTTGGTTCATCATTGCAAACTGTCGGGCAATAACGGTCATGGTGGTTTCGAAAGGAATTATACCCGAATGATAAGCGATTCCGGTGCAGGTAGTTTGCCTGGCATCGTCGTAAATATTTTTACCCAGTTCGTCGCGCAGGATTTTAAGATACACGTCTTCGGCTGCCGGAAAAAAGTTTTGGCGGATGCAACTACGGGCGAAGTAGTAGTTGTCGTCGGCTATTTCTTTTTGATAGTTTTCCCAAATTAGGTTTTTACCGTTTTTCATACTTTTTTATATTCCAAATAATTCTGGTTCTTTGCGAGTTTTACAGTTTTTGAAAAGCCATTGCTGTTTTTGAAACACATATTCATTCTCATTTATCCGGGCGTTATTAGGACACCCTTTTATACAGGCACAACATAAAATGCACAACGAGGGATTGGTTTCTGGCATATCTTCCATTTGTATAGCACCGGTTGGGCATAATGAAACACAAACAGCACATTTATTACATTCGGTAACAATTGTTATAGGTGCTACCTCAGGTTTATTACTTCGTTCTTTATATGGATGTTTGCCAGAAATAAGGAGCGTTTCTCCTAACTTATAACCATCTTTTATAAGATTGCTAACGGTATGCCCAAATGATAATGCTTTGTCAATATCTAAATTATCAGGACGACCAATAGCTATAGGATATTCTTTTGTAGAATAAGAATGTTCGCCGATAAATGCAGCCCCTGCGATTGGAATAAACCCGAGGTTAGAAACGATATCCTGCAATTCTAAAAGCGCATCGTCATAATCTCTGTTTCCGTAAACAACAACTAATATAGCAGAGGAATTATCGCCTTTGATACTTTTTAACCGATTGGCAGCTATTTCAGGGATTCGTCCACCATATACAGGAAATGCAAAAATTGTCAATTCATTTTTATGGGCTACGTAGCTTATTTCATTATTAGTCAGATTTATATTTTCTGTATTTTTAATGCCAATGCCCTGTGCTATTGTTTTAGCAATTGTTTCACTCGTTTTTGTAGGCGAAAAGTAAACTATACTAATTTTATCAATCATTTTTTGTTGTTTTATGTAAGGTAATATCTGGTTTAACGAGCCTCATTATCAGCATTGCCATTATACAGGTAGTTGAAATAAGTATCCCTGTTCATGCCCATTTCTTTAGCTTTTATGGCAGAAAGTTCTTCTAATTTCTCGAACCTTGCCGTAGCCCCGGTTTCGTCGAAAATCCGTTGAAGGTCGTTGAGCGATTCTTCAGGTATTTGGCGCAATGTGCCGCTTTCGTTTTTTTGATAGCTTGTACCGAGGCGTTCCAATACCTGTTGGCGGTTTTGTTTTAGCCAGTCCCATATAGGGCCTTGTTCGGGGTACATGTCGGTATCTACCTCGTCAATGTAAACGCAATAGCCATATTTTAGAATATGCTCACCAACAGTGCTTTTTATTGCCAGTTGCTTGCGGCCTTGTTCACTTTCGATAAAAAAGCCTGTTTCGATTGATAAAGCACGTAATGCCTGAATGATATAACCAGGAGTATTACCTCTCGGGCAACGTGTTTTGCAAGAAAGACATTCGCCACAATACCAAATGGTATCACCTTTCAAAAGTTGCTCAATTTCGGCTTCGTTGCCACGTTGCACGGTATCGGCAATTTGGCGCGGGTCGTAATTGTTGAATGCCGCAGCCGGACATATAGCAGTGCAAACGCCGCAATTAATACAGGCTTTAAGGCCTTCGAGGAAGCGGATGTCTTTTTGGAGTTCTTTTAGCAGTTCCATTGGTTTACTTTTCACGACTATAAGGCCATGCCATAATGCCACCTTCCAACACTTTCACGTTTTTATATCCGTTGGCTTGAAGTATTAAAGCGGCTTCGTAACCACGGAGTGATATTTTACACCAGCAGATGATTTCAGCATTTTTATCTTGAGGTATTTCTTCGAGCCGTTTACGGAGTTGACCGAGAGGTATGAGTTTTTCACCAATACCCAGTCGCATCTGTTCATATTCATCAGGGTTACGAAAGTCTAACAAAACAAGCGGGTTCTTGTTATCGAGTTTTTCTTTTAGCTGTTCTGCCGATATTCCTTTAAAGTGTCCGTTCAGCTTATTTTGCATAATGTGAGCTGTGGCAATGCTATGGTCGATAGCTAACGAGTAAGGTGGGGCATAAGGCAGGTCGGCATTTACCATGTCGGTAACGGTGAGTTTGCCTTGAATAGCCATTGCCCAAATAGCAACCTGTTTGCTAACATCGCCTGGGCCAAGTACCTGAGCTCCTAGTATTAAACCATTTGATTTGTCGACAACCAGCTTAGTTACTAATAACTTACCCAGCATAAAACCAGGTTTGTCAAGACTTGCATTTATAACAGTTTCGATGTTTTTGATTCCGTTTTTAATGGCATTTTGTTCGGATAATCCGGTAGAGCCCACACCATAGTCGAACACTTTGCATATTCCGGTTTGTATTGTGCCGTGGAATTTAGCCACATTGCCGGAAATGATGTTTTCGCCAGCTACACGTCCCTGAAGGTTTGCTAAATCGCCATACGGCGCATGAACGGCATTGAGCGTGACGAGGTTTGTAATTTCGACGCAATCGCCAACTGCGTAAATATCGGGGTCGGTGGTTTGCATGTAGTCGTCAACTATAATACCTCCGGTCTTTCCAATTTCCAATCCTGTTTCTTTTGCCAGTTTGGTATTTGGCGAAACGCCAATAGCTACAACTGCAAGGTCGCAAGGTATTTCAGTGCCGTTTTGAAGTTTTACGGCCGAGAGTTTACCCTTTATGCCAACGAACGAGGCTACGCCGTTTTCGAGAATAACGTTGGCTTTGCTTTGTACATATTTTTCGACCAGTTGAGCCATTTGCCTGTCAAGAAAAGTAAGGAGTTGAGGTAACAACTCGATAAGTGTAATTTCGATACCAGCAAGGTGCAAGGCTTCGCAGGTTTCAATACCAATTAAACCGCCACCTATAACCACGGCTTTTTTAATTTTTCCATCGTCGCGCACTTTACGCAGGTAATCAGCATCGGGTAACGATTGCAACGTTGTAACACCGTCGAGTTCGATACCCGGCACAGGTGGTTTGCGAGGTGTTGCACCTGTGGCAATTACCAGCTTGTCGTATTCGGCAGTGCCTTTTTCGCCGGTTACTATATCGGTAAATTCGATGCGTTTGTTTTTACGGTCGATGGCGGTAACTTCGATATTTACCTTGGTAGTTATTTTTTTGGCATTCCAAAAGAATTTCGAATCGCGAACCACTCCGGCAGGTGAACACAAAAGTTGGTTACGGTCGTCGAAAAAACCACCGATGTAATACGGATAACCACACGAAGCCATAGAAAGGTCGGACGCTTTCTGATAAATAGTGATTTCGGCGTTTTCGTCCATACGGCGGGCTTTCGAAGCTGCTTTAGGGCCGGCTGCCGAACCTCCAATTACGATAATTCGTTTTGTGTTCATTATGTTATGGTTTAGTAATGATTGATATGATAATGACTGAAATACCTGTAATAAGAAGAATAAATTGAAGTATCGATTGCCGTACATTTGTTTTCCGGTGCAATTCGGGTATTAAATCGGCTAACGACACATAAATAAAACCTGCGGCAGAAAACGAGAAAATATAAGGAAGCATATTCGCCGTTTTTTCGGCAAAAAAGAAAGCAATACCTGCGCCTATAAGTGCTGTTAATCCGGCAATAAAATTATACACCAATGCTTTACGTTTACTATATCCGGCTTTTAGTAATACACCAAAATTACCTATCTGCCGGGCTATTTCGTGGGTAAAAATGGAAATGGCTACCACCAGTCCAAACGATGAGGAATGAAAAAAAGCAGCGGCAATAATGATACCGTCCAACATACTATGAAAACCACCACCAAAGAGCAACATAAGCGCCCCGGCTTGTTTGTGTCTGTCGCAATCGGGGTTATTGCAAAACCGCCACAGCATTATTTTTTCGACAACAAAAAAGAATACAATACCCGATAGTACCACATACGATACCGTTGCAATATTTGCCAAGCTAAAGGCTTTAGGCAACATGCCGATAAATGCTGCGCCCAGCAATGTACCCCCGGCAAAAGCATTGACGTTTTTTATGAGCTTTTGCAGCAAGTTATCGTTGAGTTTTAGCATAAGCGATGCCAGAAATATGCTACCCATACTGGCTGCAACTACTGTTAAAAATAATACTGTAACCATAGCTAATGTTTTACTCGAATAGCTTAAAGGTTAAATGGTTATCATATCAAAAACAAGTCCGGCAGCATCGCCAACCACTTTACGGCATATAATTTTGTGGTGTTTGCGCTCCTCAACCTCTGCTTCGGATGCATGTTTTTTGAGTAGCTCGAAACAATTGCTTGTGCCGTGTATGTCTTCAACCTGCTTGTTTAACTCGCGAACCATTTTGTAAGCATGTAATTTTGTTTCCATATCTTTTGGGTCGGCATTGCCATATTTAAGCCCAAGTACCATGAACCCGCCTGTTACAGCCCCACATTTTTGGCGTAAACGCCCCATTCCTCCGCCAAAGGTGGACGAAATGAGCTTGGCTGTTTTTTCGTCGAGGTTAAACTCATTGGCAAACGCCAGTAAAACTGACTGCGAACAGGCGTAACCGTTGTCGAAAAATGCCTGGGCTTTGTCTATTGCTTCTTGTTTTGTCATTGTTAGCTATTAAGCATTTGTAAGTTCTGGTTTGCGGTTTTTTTCTATGGCTTCTAAAACAAAAGCAGGTGCAACACACGGTTTCCAGTCGTCCTTTCGGACAAAAGCAAGGCCTGTTTCGGCTGTATTTATTAATTCGTTATGCTCGTTGTAAAGTTTATACGAAAACCAAATACGCACACCCTTAATAGCTGTTAATGTGGTTTTAACCGTAAGCTTGGCATCGTAATGTGTTGTTTTTAAAAACTTAAACTTCATATCTACCACCGGAAGCATATATCCGGCATCTTCAACCGAATGGTACGAAATGCCAATACTACGAAACAGTTCCCAGCGGGATGTTTCGTAATATTTTACATAGTTTGAATGATGTACCGTCCCCATTTGGTCGGTATCGGGGTACATAACCCTGAATGTATATTTGTGTTCTATCATCATTTATTGTTTTTTTTCGCAAAGACAGGAAATCGGTTTATGATATTTTCTTTGAGATTTACCACTGCTTATTAGTATGAATAATATCATAATAAACAAAAAATGTAATTTACACCGTTGCCCTGTCAATGACTTCATTTTGTTTATTATTTAGACATTTCAGCCTGAAATTTTAAAATACCCTTTAGCAGATTGTCAAACCCGGATTTAACTGTCTTATCATTAAATAATTCATTTAACCGGCCTTCATCGCAGGCACTGCATATATTTTCGTTAACCGGGATTTGAGCAATGAGAGGTATTCCTGTTGAATTGGATAGTAAGTCACCACCTCCTTTACCGAAAAGGAAGTATTTTTCGTCGGGATGTTTTGAAGGGGTAAACCAAGCCATATTTTCAACAATACCAAAAACCGGAACCCCAACATGCTCGCTATGGAACATGGTTATTGCCTTTCTTACATCATCCAATGCAATGGTTTGAGGTGTTGTAACAATTACAGTCCCATTGATTTCATATTGTTGAAGTAATGTAATATGGATATCACCGGTTCCTGGAGGGGTATCTAATATAAGGTAATCAAGCTCTCCCCAGTTGGTGTCGTTAATTAGCTGTTTCAGACCATTAGAAGCCATAGGGCCGCGCCAAAGCATAGCTTGAGAAGGGTCTATCATAAAACCAATAGACATTATTTTGATACCAAATTTTATAAATGGTTCCATCAGAGGTTTTCCATTCATTTCGGAAACAGAAGGCTGCTGGTTATGCAAATTAAAAAGAGTAGGGATAGAAGGACCATAAATGTCAGCATCCATTAAACCTACAGAATAGCCTTCCATTGCCATTGATAATGCTAAACCGGCTGCTACTGTTGACTTACCTACACCACCTTTACCGGAAGCTACAATAATGATGTTTTTGATGTTCGGTAACTTTGTTTTTACAATTGGATTATTCATAATTTTAATTTGAAAATTTGGGAATATGCTAATTTGAACTTTATCATGACCGCAGGAAATAAAATGAATTAGAATGGCTAAGGAAAAAGTTAGACCCTGTTGGTGCAAGATTCTTTAAGCTCAATGCATTATTTAACACTAATGTTTTTATTTTGTAGGTTAATTATTAATAAAAACAGTATTGTAAATTTTGTAAATTTCTCTACTTACCTCCGAATCAGGCTCCCATTCTGTAATACTTTTGCAATTAAGCATAGCGTGTACTATCGGTGCGTAAAAAATGAGTTTCCCAACAACTGGAATATTTTGCTGGTTACACCAGTTTTCTATTTGGTCGGTTAATTCGCCGTTTAAGTCGTATTTATTGATAACTACATACGGATCAATCTTAAAATTGGTAACCAGTTCTAAAACCCGCTTCATATCGTGAAACCCTGAATTGGAAGGTTCGGTAACAACAACAACTTTATTTGCACCTGTTACCGATGAAATTACAGGGCAACCTGTTCCCGGAGGGCCGTCGATAATTATAGTTTCACAACCTGTTACTTTGGCTGTTTTGCGGGCTTGGTCGCGAACCACGTTAACCAGTTTACCCGAATTTTCTTCTCCAGGTTCAAGCCTTGCATGAACCATTTTTCCGTTGCGGTAATTGCCAATATACCAACGACTTTTATCGCTCGGAACCATTGTGATGGATTGGAAAGTACAAATCCGTGCACATAACTTACACCCATCGCAGGATGTTTCGGATATTGTGACTTTTCCTTTTATGTATGCAATGGCATCGAAACGGCAATAATTCACACATAAACCGCAATTGGTGCATGTATTGTAATCTATCACAGCCTTATGACCGGATACAAATTTTTCTTCGGTATAATTTTCGGGCTGTAATATCAGGTGCAAGTTGGCTGCATCCACATCGCAATCGGCAACAACCATGTTATTGTTTATGGTTGCAAACGCAGCACTCAGGCTTGTTTTACCTGTTCCACCTTTCCCGCTCAGAATGGCTATTTCGGTCATTGTTTTAAATGTTTTTCAATTGCTTTTAATAACCCGGTAAACTGCACCTGAAATTCGGGCTTTTCATCAACCAACATCCTGCCTTCGGAATAAATGCGGGCAATTTCCCTGTCCATTGGAATTTCCATTAATAAAGGGATATTATTCTGATGCAAATACTGATACACTTCATCATTCCCTAATTTTGCCCGATTTACAATTACGCCAAAAGGTTTATCCAGATGTTGTAATGTTTCGACCGATAGTTTAAGGTCGTTTAGGCCAAAAGGAGTGGGTTCGGTAACTAATACCACATAATCGGCTTTATCAACAGTAGCAATAAACGGGCAGGATATGCCAGGGGGCGAATCGAATATATTCAGCGATTTGTCGCTGGCTTCTTTTATTGCCTTTTTTATAACAGGGACAGGCGAATAAACTCCAACTTCAGCGCGCCCTTCAATGACTTGTGCATGGCAGTTGAGGTATATTGAATCTACCGTTCCAAGTTTTTTTTCTTTTTCGGTAATTGCTCCAAATTCGCAAGCTATAGTGCATGCGCCACAATCGTGGCACAATTCTTCTACTACCTGAATAAAACCGGAGGGCGGTAAATAAACAATAGCATGATAATTACAGTATTCGTGACATTTGCCACAGAATACACATTGTTCCGGGTCTATAACCGGGATATTTTGCGTAACTATTGCACTGGTAAATACTTCCCCCTGAATAAACTCGGTAACGTTAGGTTCTTCGGCATCGCAATCGACTATTGTAACAGGTAATCCTTCTTTTTGAATCGCCCAAAACAAGTTTGTTGAAACAAAGGTTTTGCCGGTTCCTCCTTTGCCGCTGGCAATAGCTATATTCATATTTAAAAGTTATTCTTTTTCACTACAAAGTCCCCTTTTTTGACATGTAAAGCATCTTGAATAACGACGCATTTCACCATTAAAAGGAAATAGACTTCTTTGCTTGTTTTACCCAACAACCCTTCAAGGTTTCCTTGTCCTTTCGAAATGATAACATCGGCCTGGTTGAATAATTCTTTGAATTCAGTAGAACAATGCTCAACAATTGTAGAAGGTGCATCGTACCCATTTGAAATAACTTTGGCAACCGTATCCATACCTACATACGTGGCATCTTCCAAAGTAGCATCGTTAATAATAGGTGCACCGCGAACAGCATAATACAAATTGGGATGATCCATCTGTTCAATAAAAAGTTTATCGAGTACTATTTCACCATTATTGTCGCCTAAGTAAAGAACTGTTTTTGCTTTAGAAATATCGTGCTTTAATTGTGCAGAATGGTTAATGGCAAAATCGGAATGCATTACTTTATCAATGGTTGCATGCAAATCAAATTCTGTACTTATAGCAAAATCAATAATATTACCGGCAATTGCCAGGCGCAAAGCTGTATCGAAAGGGTTGTCCGATAGTTGAATCTGTCTTTTCAACTGTGAATACATGCCCAAAACCAAATCGTTACTTTGCTTTTTGCCTTCTTTATAAGGGTCGGGATTATTTGTGTATTCATTCAATATCTTATGCAAATCCCTTGAAAAAACCGGCGAGCTAAAATTTTCAGAGCTATTGTAATAGAGACTTGCCATTCTTTTAGTAAAGATGTTTTTCTCTATAACAGACAGACTTTCTTTTTCAAGCATTTTCTCAAAAGCCTTTGCAAAGCAAAAAAAGCAACGATAATCTGAAATCATTTTTGGTTTTGATGTTTAAGCATTGAAAAACTAATGGCTACAAGTATGGTTTTCGTCGTGGTTGCAATAGTTTGCAGTTAAACTAAGTTTATTGCTTAAAAAATCGGATACAAGTTCTTTTGCTGCTTTTGCAGGCGCGCCAACAAAAGCATTGATATTCTGCTCATGAAATAAATCAATGGCACGTTGTCCCATGCCGCCACCGATAACATCGGTTACGCCAAATGCAGCTACCCATTTTGGATATAAACCAGGAACATGTTCTGGTGGAGTTACTTCCTTAATTTCTGTAATTACATTGTTTTCAACATTAACAATGGCAAAAGTCTGGCAATGGCCAAAGTGTGCACATAAAATTCCGTTTTCGAGTGGAATGGCAATAATTTTTTTCATTTCTTTTTTTGTTTTTAATTATGGTATTTTTAACAATCAGCATAGGCTTTATAGCATTGCGACTCAGCCTTGTTCATTATTAATATGATTGTATTTTTTACTGATTTTAATATTTGAGATACCATGCGGTTTGATGCCGCACGGTATCTCAAATATGCTATACGTTTCCCCTGAAACGCATAGCCTGACCTCTCCCTAATCCTAATCCTTTACCGAATCCATGACCTTTTCCTCTACCCAGTCCACGACCAAAGAAATTACCTTGTCCCTGGCTTGTTTCGTTTCGGCTTTGTAGGATTTCGTCGTCTGTTTTTCCCTTATTATCGGGATTGCACCGGCCCATTTTTCTGCCGGTCATTGGTCCTTCTCCATTAGGGCCACGTCTGTTTAATCCTGGCATAATGACCTCCTTTTAAAAAGTGAATACTATTTTAAACCGCTTTTTAAGCGTTTACCTTGTCCTTGTCCGCCACCCGATTTACGGCGCAAGCCCATACCTTTACCTAATTTTTCGAGAGCTTCGTTGTTTTCGACTTTCCGGCATTGGCCTAAGCCCCTTCCGGTTTGTTTTCCCTTATTTTCGGGACCTGTACCGTTTAAGCGTGGCATATTGTTTAGTTTTTATGGTTCAGGAGTTCTATGATTTCGCTAATTCTCTTTTCAGGTTCGTTCAGAACAACTAACTGAATTTGCAAACTGTCGAAAATGGATTTTACTTTAGCTCCGAACTCACCTGAAACTACTTTACTTATCCCACGGGAAGCAACTAAGGTTACCGATGCCGGGCCAGCGCCTTCTATACTTTCTTTGTTTGGGTTTGGGATAAATTCAGTAGCTTGGCTTTCGGTGTCGTAAACAACAAAATAAGAACAACGGCCAAAACGACTGTCTAAAGTCGATTCCGGGCTATTGCCGGTTGAAGTGATTGCTACTTTCATATTTAGTTAAATTTATTTACAATTATTGTTGCTCATTCTGTGGTGGTGCGGTGCTCCTTTTCGTATCATGGAACAATGACATTTTGGACAAATTTCCTTTTTGCAGGGAATGCCGGAGGTCTGCTGTTTTTCGCTACCACATTTGGGACAAATACAAATATCTTCTGTTGCAGTTTGTTCTGAGTTGTCGCTATATTGTTCTATATCTGAGGATCCACAAAGCGCACAAAATTTTACTTCCTTTTCTTTGGCAGGATGATTAAACCAACAGCCACAGGCGTTACATGAATACCATTCGCTATTAAAATAAACCTTACCTCCTTCAAAAACAATTGCTTTTCCTTGTACAAAAGCCTGCGCAACTTTACGTCGGGCACTTTCATAAATACGGGCGTAGGTAGGCCTTGAAATCTCCATTATTTGAGCAGCTTCAACCTGACCATACAATTCGAAATCGCTTAACCGGATAGCTTCGTATTCTTCGAAATTTAAAACAACCGGATTGTTTTCTTCAGGTAACCCAATAGGTCGAAATCCCTTAAAATGTGGGGGATTTGTCATTTTACGTATGCGTTTTGGTCGTGGCATTTATAATGAGCATTTGTTCAATACAAATGTAATGAACAAATGCTAAAATGAATCAAAATTTATTAAATTTATTACTGAACTATTCCAAACTACTATAAAACGCAATAGATTATACCGCGTTTCATTTATAAAAAACCGAATGGAAAATAAAAAAGATATGAAATGTTAAGTTTGGTTTTTCTGCACAAAGGAATTAGCTGAAGAAAACTAATAGCATATATTGTAAAATAGGGTCTATTTTGATTGACAGAAACCTGCAATTTTGCTTTAGGCAGGTATTCTGGTTTATTTTCTTAAAGCTTCGTGAAAAGGCAAAAGGTTTTGAAACTAAAAACACATCAAAAAAGAGAATATTTTCGCCCTGATGTTTTTTTGTATTATTTGTGATCAACAAACTCTGACATTCGAATCAACTTTGCATTGTTTGTTTTGTAAGGCATCTCTCAGGTTTCTCATATCATCGCTAACTTTCTTTTCGATGACTTTGGCATAAATCTGAGTGGTTTTAATACTTGTATGTCCCAATAATTTGGAAACCGTTTCGATGGGCACACCATTAGTAAGTGTTACTGTTGTAGCAAATGTATGGCGGGCAATATGAAAAGACAACGGCTTTTCAATTCCGCAAAAATCGGCGATTTCTTTAAGGTAGTTGTTTAATACCTGGTTGGCATAAACAGGCAACAATCTACCTGATTCTAAAACTCGTGGATTGTTTTTGTACTTTTCAATAATAGCCATTGCCGGAGGTAATAATGGAACTCGTACCGGAATGTCAGTTTTGTGACGGGTGGTGTTTATCCAGTAACCGCCATCGATGCCTAACGAAAGATTCTTAGGCGTTAATTCGTAAACATCGATATAAGCCAACCCTGTATAACAGCTAAAGACGAACATATCTTTGGCATGTTGAAGGCGCAAAATTTTGAATTCCTTTTGTTCGATAGCTGCCAGTTCGTCGGCTGTAAGAAACTCCCGGTTACTTTTAATAAATGAAGGTTGAAATTTTTGGAACGGGTCGCGGTCGAGCCAATCGTTTTTAATGGCCATGTTTACAACCTTGCGCAGCCGCTCAATGTGCTTCATTATGGTATTCTGTCCGCAAGGCTTTTTCTGGTCTTTGGGTACGTAGTTTTTCATAAAACATTCAAAGTCTGCCAGAAATTTATAGTTTAACTGAGACAGGTACACATCGGAAGTCTTAAGTTTCGCTTTTAGAAATTCTTCTACATATCTGCGGGTTGTGAAATAGTTTTTCTGTGTACCCCATTCTAATGTATTCTTCATTTCGGTATTGTGATATTCGAAAATGGACATTAAAGAATGTTCCTTTTCTTCGTAACCACAGAACATGTTTTTTACTGCTTCAGATGTAACCATCTTTTTCTTTAAGGTAAGTTCCTGGTAACATTCGGTTAAGCGGCTGCGGATCTGCTCCAGGTAAGTGTTGAGGTTACGTATTTCATCGCTTTTGCCCTTAGCTGAGCCTTTGGCATCGTTCCAATTATCGGGGTTAATGAACTTTTTGAGGGAAACCTCAACGCGGCGGCCATCTACAGAGATGCGGGCATAAATTGGATACAGGCCATCTTTGGCTTTGTTGGAGCGAGTAATAAACTGCACTCCGAAGGTGTTGTTTGTTCTCATGACAATTCAGCTTTTGAGTTTTTGCATTTAAATGATTCGGTTCACCGGAACTCATTCCGAAAATGCCCTCCAAACTCATTTAAAAGAGACCAAAACAAACGATGTATTATATTGATATGATGATTTTTACATCGTTTTAGGTGAACTAATTTAAAAATTAATTTGGTTCACTGTTTAGTTCTCATTTCCGCTGAAATAGTTCAATTGATATTGATTTACAAAAAATGAAAAAGCCTGCAAATCATACAATTTGCAGGCTTTTGTTTTGAGTTAAAACTCATTTTGTCGGGGTGATGTGACTCGAACACACGGCCTCTACGTCCCGAACGTAGCGCGCTACCAACTGCGCTACACCCCGCTCAAATTATTCTAAAACCGATAAACGGTCGCATTCTTCCATTAGTTTTTGTTTGTGAACCGGGACTACACCCAGCTTTTCACAAACCAATCCTCCGGCCAAATTAGAAATCGCTGCAACTTTCGACATTTCCAAACCTGCAGCCAAACAAACACTTGCAACACTAATAACGGTATCTCCTGCTCCGGATACATCTGTAATCTCGCGGTGATGTGCCGGTATAGTATTGTAAACATGTCCGTTACTGATAAAAACGCCTTGTTCTGAAAGTGTTACCATTACTAACTCCACTTCTTTTTGATGCAGATTTTTTGCTGCTTCAAAAAGTGCGTTTCCATCCGTTTTCTGTACGCTTATTTTTAAGCCTTCTGTAAACTCTTTAAAGTTTGGTTTAAAGAGCGTTACGCCGTTGTAATTTTCAAAATTTCTACGCTTGGGATCGACTAGAGTCGGCAGTCCTTTTTCTTTCGAAGCCCGGACAATGGCATTTATCACTTCAGGAGTAATAACGCCTTTGTCGTAATCCTGAAAAATTACGGCTGCAAAGTTAACATCCTTGATTAAACGGACGACATGTTCAATGAACTTTTTTTCTGTTTCGGGCGAAAGAGGCTTCTCTGTTTCCTCGTCAACTCTAAGCAACTGCTGGTTTCCGCTAATCATTCTGGTCTTAACGGTGGTTGGCCTTAAACGATCCTCCACAATGCCTTCGCATGAAAGCTGTTCTTCCAGCATAAGTTCCTTGTAAAGCATGCCATTGTCATCATTTCCGATAACCGAACAAAGAACAGCCTCTGCTCCCAGTGCTTTCACATTTAAAGCCACATTAGCCGCGCCACCTAAACGATTTTCCCTTCGTGTACAGGAAATTACAGGCACCGGCGCTTCCGGAGAAATACGTTCTACCCTGCCCCACATATAAGCATCAATCATAACATCGCCTACGATAAGCACCTTCATGCCTGTAAACGAATCGAATAAAGATTGTATCGTTGCTTTCACCATCAAGAAGTTTGAAGGGCAAAGATAATAAAAAAGCTTAGCCGGGGTCTACGTCTGTTACAACCAATAAGGAAGGGGACTGGGCTTTTTCCAGCACTTCCTTAAGAATTGCCGAAATCATTTTGCGCGTTTGTTCAATAGAGGCTTCGCGTTCTATTTTCAAAAGTATATTTCGCAGAAAATAAGTCTGAATACGATCTATCACAGGCTCATCCGGTCCTAAAACTCTTGGTCCGAACACCTCCCTGAAACGATTGGCCAATGCCGTTGCAACACGTATAACTTCTTCTTTCTGCTTATGTTTCAGCGTAAAACGAATTAAACGATAATACGGAGGATAATGAAAAAGATGTCGTTCCGAAAGCTGCTCACGGAACATTGCCTTAAAATCAGTTTTAATAACCTGTTCGATAATAAGATGCTGAGGTTGTGCCGTTTGAATAACCACTTCACCCTGCACTTCTCGCCTTCCTGCACGACCTGCAACCTGGACCATTAACTGAAATGCTCGTTCATGAGCTTTAAAATCAGGGAAATTCAACATCGAATCGGCATCAAGAATGCCAACCAATTCAACTCTGCTAAAATCCAATCCTTTGGTAACCATCTGGGTTCCAACAAGAATATCGACACGATGGTTTTCGAGATCAGCAATCAGACTTTCATAAGCCCGACGCGAGCGGGTACTGTCAATGTCCATTCGGGCAACGCGGGCACCGGGGAAAAGAAGTTCGATCTCTTCTTCGATTTTTTCGGTTCCAAAGCCATGCGTTTCGAGCATTGGGCTGCCACAGGCATTGCATTTATGAGGCACGCTAACTGAATAACCACAATAATGACAAACCAGCTGATTTTGATGCTTATGCAAAGTTAAACTAACGTCGCAATGAACACAACGCGGAATCCAGCCGCAAGCCAGACATTCGATATAAGGAGCAAAACCACGTCGGTTCTGAAACAAAATAGTTTGCTTTCCGTTTTTCAGCGTTTTTTCAATCCGATCGGCCAATTCGGGGGTAAAAAGAGAGCGCATAGTACGCTTCAAACGAGCCTTGCGGCTGTCGGCAACAATAATTCGTGGTAACGAAATTTCGCCATGTCGCTGAAAAAGCTCAACCAGACCATATTTGCCCGATTTTGCATTATAATAACTTTCTACCGAAGGTGTTGCCGTACCAAGTAAAACTTTCGCTTTATAAATAGAAGCCAAGACAATAGATGCATCGCGAGCATGATAACGCGGGGCCGGATCGTATTGTTTGAAGGTATTTTCATGCTCCTCATCAATGATTACAAGCTGAAGATTCCGAAAAGGAAGAAAAACAGACGACCGAACGCCCAGTATCACTTTGTAACCATCGGGTGCAACAATACGTTTCCAGACTTCGGCCCGCTCAGCATCACTGAATTTAGAGTGATAAATACCAACTTCATCGCCAAAAACATTCTGCAAACGACGAATAATCTGTGCTGTAAGCGCTATTTCGGGCAAAAGATAAAGAACCTGACCACCTTTTTCTATTACCTCTTTTATAAGGTGTAAATATATTTCTGTTTTTCCACTCGATGTTACACCATGAAGCAGTACAACCTGTTTTGTATCAAATAAGAACTGAATTTCTTCTTTTGCTTTTTCCTGAAAAGAATTCAGAAGAGCCAACTCACTCAATTCTCCATTAAAAGCTGATAATCGGCTGGTTTCCTGTTGTGTGATTTTAAATACACTTTTTTTTTCCAACGCTTTAAGAGCTGCTGGCTGAACATCTGAAAGCGAAAGCAACTCGGTGCGACGAACTGATATTTCGGTATTCGAATCGGTATAATTTCCAATTCTTAAGAAATTTTGCAGCAATTCCAACTGCTTCGGCGCTTTACCAAGTTTTTCAAGCAAATCAGATAACGCTTTTTCGTTCGAATATTCCGGGGTCAACCGTACCCACCACTCCATTTTTGGCGTCCAACGATCGGCAATAAGTTCAGAAGACTGCGCTGCTCCAATTTCCAATAATTCTCTGAGAATCCGCATGCTGCGCTTCCCCTGCACTTTTACCAGATTATCAATAGTTGATCCGTTATGCGCAGAAAGCCATGAAAACAAAGTCATTTCTTCGCCTGATAAAACACTGGTATCAAACCCACTGACGATTGTATAATGCGTTTCGCTCTCCATTTTAAGCGATGCCGGTAGTGCCGCTTTCATCACTTCGCCAACAGTACACAAATAATAGCTGGCAATCCACTCCCAAAACAGAAACTGAGATTCATCAATAAGCGGTAATGGATCAATTACCGATATAACTTCTTTTATTTTAGATGTTTCCGGTGCTGTTTCGCTTATTCGCCGAACCAGAGCCGCATAAAAACGTCTGGGACCAAACTGTACGCAAACCCTTTTTCCGGGCAATACCTCATCGGCAAGATCGGAAGGAATGCCATAGCTAAACGTGCCCTGAAGTGAAAAAGGCAGAATAACCTCGGCATACAACGGATATTTTTTTTCTGCTGGGTTCACAAACGTACATTTTACCTGCGAAGATAGATAGAAAAACAACGGTCGGTCTGTAAAAACAAAAAAACGGAACCTTTTACAATCCCGTTTTTACATCATCTTTTCGGACTTTACTATCTTCTTATTATTAAGCTTTTTACAAAAAAACGACTGGACGTTTGTACTTTTATAAAATATCGCCCGTTAGGCAAGCCCGAATCGATTAAATAATGCTCAATCTGGGCATCGTACAACTGATTGATTCTTCCAAAATTACGGACTTCACGACCTAACGCATCAATGAGGACAACCGTTACATTTGATTTTTCGCCTAAATTAAACTTCAATGAAAATTCGTAATTGGCAGGATTAGGGAAAACAATAAAATCTTCCTGTATCACTACCGTATCGCCCATTTGTAAAAAAGCATTCTCACTGGTAATAAGGCCCGGATTTTTATCTGGCAAAGCACCTGCCGTCACTGCAATTCCCCACAAAACAAAAAAGAGTAGAATGTTTTTCATAGGCAAAGCATGATTATTTGTTCTTCAAAATTAAGTCAAAAAGAACGATAGTATCCCTTTGTATGTCAAATTATTGTTAAATAATATTTCTTTTTTTGTTCAGAACAAATTGTCAAGATTAGCCTTATTTATTGCAAAAGTCAACTTCTATTTTGAAGATTTTAACTGGTTTATTTCCTCTTTTAGTGTTGTTAAAATCTGATGCATGCTGTTAATCTCTCCCGACGATGGCAACTGCAGGCTGATATATCCTACTGCCCGCCAGATTTCAAGAACTTCACTCAAAGGAATTGTGTACGGTACATAAGCTGAATTATCAGATTTTAATAAAATCCCGCTCTGTTGTTTATACAAACGCTTATATACAATACCTGACGAATGGGTAAGAATAATGCAGCAACTTCCATCACTAATTTCATCGATCGAAGTAACATACTCTGTTATAATATAAGATCCGGAAGGAACTGGAAGCATACTATCTCCTGAAATCTGAAAGGTTCGGTAAGTTCTTTCCGATGCCAGTTCAGGCAAAGGCAGGTTTAAGATAGGTAATTGCGAAACAAATTCAGGGTCGGCATAACCGGACGTATATCCGGCCGATGCTTTTTGAGGTATCACCACCATTTGTTCAACATTCTGGTTATCAACCACTGTTGCAAGAACATTGGGTTGATTTACCCTTGGCCTCCCAATTTCTTTAAAATTAACAACCGGCCTCTGGCTTAAATCGCAGTTGGTAAAATCTTCGAGCGAAACGTTTAAGAGAGTTGCCATTTTTTGCATCAGCCCAATTCTGGGCAACGCCCGCCCCTCTTCGTACGAGCCAATTACGGCACGTTTCACCTCAAGCATATTAGCCAACCCTTCTTGGGTTAAGCCTTTTACTTTTCGTAAATACCTGATATTTAAAGCAATGTTTTCAACCATAATTCTTAATACTATTTTTTTACACTTTTATCTATTTTTTTTAGTATTACAAAACAGAACATTTAGTAATATTGCGAATAAAATTAGTAAAAAATGAACAATTCCACACTCGACAAGCTAAAAATTTTGGCAAATGCTGCCAAATATGACGTTTCCTGTGCGTCGAGCGGCAGCAACCGGTCAAATACCAATCAGGGAATTGGTAATTCGGCTCCCTGGGGTATTTGTCACAGCTTTACCGATGATGGTCGCTGTGTTGCTTTACTAAAAATTATGCTCACCAATATGTGCAAATTCGACTGTGCATATTGCATTAACCGACGCAGTAACGACGTGCCACGTACCACTTTTACGGCTGTCGAACTGGCTGAACTTACCATCGAATTTTACCGGAGAAACTATATAGAAGGGCTTTTTTTGAGTTCGGGCGTGTTTCGAGATCCAGACTACACCATGGGGCAGATGATTGAGGTAGCAAGGTTGTTGCGGACACAGCACCGGTATAATGGGTATATCCACCTGAAGAGCATTCCCGGTGCCAGTCCCGAACTCATTCGCCAGGCCGGCTTGTATGCCGACCGCATGAGCGTAAATATAGAAATACCTACAGAACAGAATCTTAAACTTCTTGCACCCGAAAAAAGCTATACCAGCATTCTTACCCCTATGCAAAGCATTCATCGCGGAATACTTGAAAATAAGGAAGACCGCGGAAGATTTCGCTCTGCACCACGTTTTGTTCCGGCAGGGCAAAGCACACAGCTTATTGTTGGTGCAACACCCGAAAACGACCGTCAAATATTAAGCCTGGCTTCAACTCTTTATCAGGCACAAAATTTAAAACGAGTTTATTATTCAGGCTATATTCCTGTAAATAATTATGATAAACGGCTTCCGGCCATTGCGTCGCCACCTCTGGTACGCGAAAATCGGTTGTATCAGGCCGACTGGCTGATGCGTTTCTATTTTTTCAATGTCGACGAGATTGTCAACGACCAGCATCCGGATCTTGATCTGGAAGTTGACCCAAAACTGGGTTATGCACTGCGCAATCCGCACCTCTACCCTGTTGATATTAACAAAGCAGATTACGAAACTATTTTACGAGTACCTGGCATTGGCGTAAAATCGGCAAGACTCATTGTAGCCTCCCGTCGCTATTCCAGACTCACATCTTATAATTTAACCAAAATGGGAGTTGTTATGAAAAGAGCACAGTATTTTATTACCTGTAACGAATTAAGTTCACCCACTGTTAACGAAATTCAACCTGAATACCTTCGGTCGATTATTGTAAACGAAAAGAAAAAAAGCCGCAAAAAACAAAAAGCTGACGATGGTCAATTAGAGTTATTTACTGACATTCATTTTCTTGCATGAACCATTACGTGTACGACGGCAGTTTTGAAGGTTTGCTCACGCTTATTTTTGAAGCGTACGACCGAAAAAACTTTCCCGACAAAATTGAGCGACAGCAACAGTATTGTAAAACCATGTTTTCGGAGCCGTTTTTTGTAATTACAGACAGACCCCGGGCCAGTCGGGTGTGGAACGGACTGGAAAAAAGGCTATCCCGCGAAAGCCTTGATATGGTTTACCGGGTTTTTCTATCAGAACTTCCAGATTCAGAGGTTCTAATTTTTAATTATGTGAAAGATGTTTTTGCCTCTAAACGAAATATCGAAACTAATTTTGCCAATCAGACAATTTTGGCAATGACACAGATCTATCATAAAGTGAGTCGCGAAGCCGGGCGTGTTCCAATGTTTCTGCGTTTCGGACTCACTGCCGATGGCATTTATTATGCGTCGTATGAACCAAAATACGATGTGTTACCTCTGGTTATCAAACATTTTACCAATCGGTTTGCCGATCAGCAATGGATTATTTTTGATGTGAAACGACAATATGGGTTTTACTATGATCTAAAAGAAACACAACGCATTACGTTTGAAAACAACCGGCTAAATCCATTTTCGGGACAACCGGACAGTCGTTTGCTTGCGACCGATGAGAAAGTATTTCAGACTTTATGGAAAAATTATTTCAAAGCCATAAACATTGAGGAACGCAAAAATCTGAAGCTGCAAATGCAGCACATGCCCAAACGTTTTTGGAAATATCTGCCCGAAAAAATGTAATGCATCAGCCGGCCCAATTCTCACGGTCGAGGCTACGATAATGAATAGCTTCTGCAAGATGTTCGGTTTTAATGTCTTCCGAATCATCCAAATCGGCAATAGTTCGGGATACCTTTAAGATACGATCGTAAGCACGAGCCGACAGCCCCAGTTTTTCCATTGCATTTTTAAGCAATTGCTGCCCGGCAGGCGGGATAACACAATGTTGCTCAATAAGTTTTGTCGTCATCTGAGCATTGCTGTGTACTTCTTTATTATCCTGAAAACGAACCGATTGCGTAGCTCTGGCCTTGGCTACCCGCTCTCTGATACCGGCACTTGTCTCAGCTACTCGTCCTTCGGATAATTTGCTGAACGGAACGGGAACGACCTCAAGATGGATGTCGATACGATCGAGTAACGGTCCCGATATGCGATTGACATATTTTTGAACCATACCAGGTGCACACACACATTCTTTTTCCGGATGATTGTAATATCCGCAGGGGCAAGGATTCATAGATGCAACCAGCATAAAACTGGCAGGATATTCGACGCTGAATTTTGCACGGGAAATTGTAATATGCCTGTCTTCAAGGGGTTGTCGCATAACTTCCAACACGGTTCGTTTAAACTCCGGAAGCTCGTCTAAAAACAGTACACCATTGTGTGCCAGCGAAATTTCACCCGGTTGCGGAAATGTTCCCCCTCCAACTAAGGCGATATCTGAGATAGAATGATGGGGACTACGAAAAGGACGACGTGTCATCAGTGAAGTTTCTTTATCCAAACGACCGGCAACCGAATGTATTTTGGTAGTTTCAAGAGCTTCCTGCAGACTAAGAGGTGGTAAGATTGTAGGTAATCGTTTGGCCAACATTGTTTTTCCTGCACCGGGAGGTCCTATCAGCAAAATATTGTGTCCACCAGCTGCAGCCACTTCCATTGCCCGTTTTACATTTTCCTGCCCGCGGACATCCGAAAAATCGACATCGTACTCGCTGATGTGCGAAAAAAATTCTTCACGGGTATTGATCGTCATGGGTTCTATTGAACTGTCCCCATTCAGAAAAGCAACAACTTCGGCTATATTATCGGCAGGAATAACGTCGAGCTGATTAACAACAGCTGCTTCGCGAGCATTGGCACGGGGTACTATAAAACCTTTAAACCCTTCGGCCCGGGCTCTTATGGCTATCGGTAACGCACCTTTTACCGGTTGCAGGCTACCGTCCAGACTAAGCTCGCCCATCAGCATGTATTGTCCCAGCATATCGGAATTTATCTGCCCTGATGCAGCCAAAATACCTATAGCCAAAGGTAAATCATAAGCCGACCCTTCTTTACGAATGTCGGCAGGAGCCATGTTTATCACTATTTTCTGCTGTGGCATTTTAAAACCACTTTTCAATAAAGCAGATTCTATGCGCTGTTGGCTTTCTTTTACCGCACTATCGGGCAGTCCTACCAGAAAAAACTTAATACCCATTAACACATTGACCTCAACCGTAATAGTTGTGGCATCAACGCCGTGCACAGCAGCAGCAAAGGTTTTTACAAGCATAAAAGAAGGTTTTACAGATTCCCTCTTCCCCTCAAATCGTCCCTACAATGGAATACCTTAATTATAAATAAATTAATCGAGTAATAAACCCGATTCGATACAATGAATAAGAATATGAATAACTTTTATATGAATTTCCTGAACACGATCGGAATAGCGGGTTTTTGGCGCCCGTATTTCCACATCGGCTATTGCAGAAAGCCGCCCTCCGTCTTTTCCGGTAAGTGCAACCACTTTCATACCTTTTGCACGAGCCGCTTCTGCAGCATTAATAATATTTGCAGAATTGCCACTGGTACTGATTGCAAGCAACACGTCTCCTTTCTGTCCCAGCCCTTCAATAAAACGCGAGTAGATATGATCGAATCCATAATCGTTTGCGGCACAGGTAATATGGGCAGGATCAGATATGGCTATGGCAGGTAAAGCTTTACGATCGCCCCGAAAGCGCCCCGAAAGCTCTTCGGCAAAGTGCATTGCATCGCTCATAGAACCACCGTTTCCGCAAGATATAAGTTTATTACCTGACTTTATGGCTTCTACCATTAACGAAACAGCAGCATCAATGGCAGCTATATTTTGCGAATTTTCTATGAATTTTTCGAGTGCCTGTCGGGCTTCTTCAAGTTCGGCAAGTATTTTTTGTTGCATTATTTGGTCTATTTTCTGTAAAAACGAAAACTTCGTTTGAAAAATAAAATCTAAAGTATAAAAATAACGTCAGTTAGTCATGCAAAAACCGTTTTTTTGATTTCGCGATAAAAAACGAGTAAAAACATAAAAAGAAACCCGCCGAAAAAGCGGGTTATCTTTATTTCTTTTTTTTAATCCACCGTCTTTTTTTATACGGCTTAAACAATATATCTTTTTTAAAGAAATAACGTACCCGCTGATACGTATTTACATGCCGTTCAATCTTAGCTTCGTATAAATCGTTGATAGTTATAAGAATGCCTGTTTCTTCCACCTTGCCAAAATCGGAATTTACCATCGTACCAAAAACTTTCAGCGAAGGCGAAAGGTTCATATACGCATTGATGAGCGGAGGAATATTTTCGCCAAAAGAGCGAACTCTTTTCGAAAGAATCTTGTAATCTTCTTCATAGCTGCCTCCGCAGAAAAGATTTTGCATCTGTTCTTCATCCGCATCAATTTCCAATCGTTCGATTGGCCATACAAGTTTATCTTTATCAGGAAAATACTTATTCAAAAAATAAAGCAGAGTATTGCGGGCTTCTTTGTTGTAATGCCCGTACATGGTTACTTTTCCGAGAAAATAGCGCATATCCGGATGCTCTACCATTAATGCACCAAGTCCATCCCAAAGGTTGTCAAGCGCATAAATTCCTTTACGCACGCGACCTGTTGACTGGTAAAGTGGTTGAACAAATGATCGTCCCAGCTCAATCGTATAAGGCATATAATCACTCAGGAACTCATCTGAAAAGCTGAAATAATGCGATGTTGAAATACAAGACGCAACATATTGACCAGAAGCACCCTCTGAAGGTATATAAAACCGGTATCCTCCAAGAATTTCGCGATGCTGTGGATCCCATACGATAAGCTGCTGATAAGGATCTTCGCTCACATCAAGTTCATCAATATCAACTTCTTCGCCAGTTCCACCACCAGCAGCTCTAAACGAAAGTTCGCGTAAACGTCCCACTTCACGCATCAGATTCGGTGCATTTTTGTGAGTAAAGACATACAGTTCGTTATTCCCATAGTTGGTTTTACGCAAGAGCTTATCTTCTGTAAGTTCCTGTATCAAAAGGTCTTTGCTTACCGGAGGTAAAACGTCCTTTGTTGTCATATTGCCTTTATTTGAATTCATGCAATTTATTTTTCTGCAAAAAACTGAGCATCAGGATTATCAGCCAAAACGTAAATAAATTTACGAAGTTCCTGAGCCCAGGCATGTAAACTCATGCGCTTATCAAACACCTGATAAGGTATCGGTTTGCCAAATGTAACGGTAATTGTTTCGTTTCGATGCTTAAATGTTTCGTCGGCAAGATACAACATTTCAATATTTGCCTTAATACCCAATAGTTTACGGAAGTTAGACAAATTGTAAAAAAATGAGGAATTGACTCCCGAAACATGAATAGGCACGACATCTCGTTTATGCTGAACTGCTTTGGTTAAAAAACTTTTCTTCCATTCCAGATCAACAACCTTACCCCCTATTTTACGACTTACCAGCCCTGCCGGAAATGTTCCAACCGGAGTGTCAGATTGAAATGTCTGATCGAGAACTACAGCTCTTTCTTTTGAGTTTGCACCATGCTTATTGACAGGCAGGAACAGAACAGCAAGATTTTTAATGTTCGAAAGAATGTCGTTGGCCAAAAATTTAATATCACCGTATTTAGTGTAAATCAGATCCATAAGAATAAGTCCGTCAAAACCACCAAGCGTATGGTTAGAGGCAAAAACACAACGTCCATTTTCGGGCAAATTGTATTCACCTATTATATTGATACTTACATTAAATTCTTTAATAACAGCACGAGTAAACTCGATACCAGACAAATGTCCGTCCTGAGCCATAAACGCATTGATTTCGTCTTCGTGCACAATACGCCGCAAATACGAGAACAAGAACCCCGGCAAAAGCAGACCCAATTGTTTGTTTTTGGACAAGAAAACTTTTCTTATATCAATGTATTTCTCCTTACTATCCAGCCCCATAACCCCATTATTGTCAATCTTCTGCTTTTGTAATAAACAAAATGAAGGCTGTAAAAGTATGAAAAAACAGAAGTAAACAATTCGCTGCTACTTCCTTTTTTTAGCTTTTAACCCCTTTTTAAGTATAAAAACGGAGCAGAAAGAAGCAAATAACGAATCTTATGAAGTAATAGAGTGCAGCAATATGCATAACCAAAAGCTTAAAAAACGAGGAAATGTAAGAGATAGGACAAATAAAATCGATGAAGAGCATGCTCTTTCTAAATCTGCAATAATCTCATTTACAATCTACCCAATAGCGAAGTACCCGTTTGCGCCTCAAAGAGAGGAACGTGGGAAAAGTTATCAACAAAGTGGAAAAAAATGGAACAAAGTGGCGAAAAGTGGATTTAAAAGCTTTATTTTTACGAACCTGATCAGAAAAAGAAAGATGACCACATTTATAGGCGATTACGTATGCAAAGTTGACCCCAAAGGACGCATTATGCTTCCCTCGGCGTTCAAACGGCAGATGCCCGAAGGGGCAAGTAACGTCTTTGTGGTAAAGAAAGACATCTATGAAAAATGCCTTGTATTCTACACTCTCGACGAATGGCAACGGCAAAATGAGCTGATTAAAGCCAATTTAAACCCCTACAACAAAGAACACAACCTGTTTCTGCGTAATTTCTTTAAAGGGGCTGCCGAAGTAGAGCTGGACACCAGCAACCGTTTGCTGATTCCCAGGCGATTGCTCGACGAGGCAAATATCGACAAGGATTCGGTGCTTCTTGGACAGGGAAGTAAAATAGAGATGTGGTCGAAAGAGATGTACGAGAAGATCGGGACAGAAGATGATTTTGCAACCCTTGCCGAAAAGGTGATGGGTTCGGTAAATAAAACGCTGTAAAGGATGAACTACCATCAACCGGTCATGCTCGAACAATGTATCGAGGGACTCAACATTAAACCTGACGGCACCTATGTGGATGTCACTTTTGGAGGTGGAGGCCATTCACGAGCCATCCTAGACCAGCTATCGTCAAAAGGCAAACTCATTGCTTTTGATCAAGATAACGATGCTATCAAAAATTTACCCGACGATGGCCGGGTCATTTTTATAAATCATAATTTCAGATTTCTTAAGAATTTTCTGCAATACTATAATATAGAGAAAATTGATGGCCTTCTGGCTGACTTGGGCGTATCGTCGCACCATTTCGACATTGCCGAACGCGGTTTTTCGTTCAGACAAGAAGCTGCTTTAGACATGCGAATGAACCGAAACGCCTCCCTTACTGCTGCCGAAGTGGTAAATGAATACAGCGAAGAAACTCTGCGCAATATTTTCTATCAATACGGAGAGTTGAAAGAAGCTGGCAAACTGGCTCGGGCTATTGTTAAAAGCAGACAGCTTAAAACATTCGAAACAACTACACAATTGTCGGAAGCATTGCAAGTATTTACGCCACGCAATGGCGAACATAAATTTCTGGCAAAAGTATTTCAGGCATTGCGCATTGAAGTAAACCACGAAATGGAAAGCCTGCGCCGACTGCTCGAACAATCAGCCGAAGTTTTAAATCCGGAAGGACGATTGGTCGTTATAACCTATCATTCGCTGGAAGACAGGCTGGTAAAAAACTTTATCAAGGCAGGTAATTTCGACGGAAAAATTACCCGCGACCTTTATGGTAACTACGAGGCACCTTTTGCTGCGGTTTACCGCAACGTTATTGTGCCCGACGAAAAAGAGACAGAAGAAAACAACAGGGCTCGCAGCGCCAAGCTGAGAGTTGCCGAGAAAGTAAACGCAATATGAGTCAGGAAGACGTAGAATTTGACCTTAAGGCGGAAAAAAAAGAGAATAAAAAATCGAATCTCAAAGGGCTCCTGAGCGGTAAGCTCCTGGCCAAGGATCTTTTTTTGAGGCAATTCCCGTTTATTCTGTTTTTAACGCTTCTCGGGGTTATTTACATCTCGAATCGTTACGCAGCCGAAAAGATGATGCGTAAAAACCAGAAGATGCAAACGGAGATAAAAGAACTCCGCGCAGAATCACTGACCACCGCAGCCGAACTGACAAACAGCAGTCGCCAGTCTCAGGTTGCTAAAATTGTTGAAGATAATCAATTAGGGCTGAAGGAATCGCTTGTTCCTCCTAAAAGAATAAAATTACAGAACTGATATGTCGAGCAAAAAGGAAATAACATGGCGTTTTGGCGTGGTTTACTTCGGGATGTTATTCCTGGGGTTCATCATCATAGGTCGTGTTGCGTACTTACAATGGTTCGATGCTGAAAAATGGATTGAAAAAGCCCGCAAGCAAACTATGAAATACGTTGAGGTTGAACCCAATCGCGGCGATATTCTCGATTGCAACGGCCAATTGATTGTCAGTTCCATTCCTTATTACGAAGTCAGAGTTGATCTTAGTCCGAAATCTATTGCCAAAGATTTGTTCGATAATAAAATCGATTCACTATCAATCTGTCTGTCGAAACTTTTCGGTGATCAGTCAGCAGCTCAATATAAACAAGATCTTATAAAAGGACGTAAAGACGGCGAGCGTTACTATCTTATACACAAAAAAGTATCATACCTGACCCTGAAAAAGCTTAAGACCTTCCCCATTTTCAGGTTAGGTAAACGCGGCGGACTTATTGTGATCGAAAATGCCATACGTTTCAGACCATACAACGATCTGGCTTCCCGCACAATAGGATATCCACCTCAAAATGAAGCCGGTAAAACAGTTGGTATCGAAGGTGCTTTTGATAAAGAACTTGCCGGTGTCAAAATTCAACGACTAATGCAAAAAGTTTCCGGTAATCTGTGGATTCCGGTTGACGAAAGCTCGGAAGATGATGCAAAAGATGGCCTTGACGTAGTAACCACTATTGACATGGCAGTACAAGACGTAGCCGAAGCCGCGCTGATGGATCAGCTACGTATTCACAATGCCCATCACGGAAGTGTTATTGTAATGGAAGTTAAAACCGGTGAAATTAAAGCTATTGCCAATCTCGAACGCAGTGGCGATAACAATTATCAGGAACTGTACAATTATGCCATCGGCGAAAGTACCGAACCCGGATCGACGTTTAAACTTCCTGTTCTGATGGCTGCCTTTGAAGACGGGCTGGTTTCGCTCAACGACTCGGTTAACACTACCGGAGGTACTGTTCAGTTTCATGATAAAATAATACATGATTCACATGAAGGAGGTTACGGTGTAATTTCGGTTCAACGAGCTTTCGAATTATCGTCCAATACCGCAATGGCCAAAATAATTACCAGCCATTACAAAGACAACGAACGAAAATTCATCGACCGCTTATATAAATTTCATTTAAATGAAAAACTTGGAATAGACATCAGTGGCGAAGGAACTCCTTACATCAAATATCCCGGAGATAAATTTTGGTCTGGCATTTCGTTGCCGATGATTGCACATGGTTACGAAGTAAAGCTAACCCCGTTACAGATACTAACGTTTTACAATGCCGTAGCCAACGATGGAAAAATGCTCCGTCCTCAGTTTATAAAAGAATTAAAGTATCACGGTACCACCGTAAAACAATTTGAACCTCACGTTATTGACAAATCCATTTGCTCGTCGTCGACGCTGCGGATGGCAAAAACGATGCTTGAAGGTGTAGTACAACACGGAACGGCCACAAACCTCAACAATACCATTTATAAAATTGCAGGTAAAACAGGAACCGCTCAGATTGCCTACAATAAATATGGTTACAAACGTGCCGGAGGTGTAACCTATCAGGCCTCATTTTGCGGCTACTTTCCCGCCGACGATCCAAAATACTCTTGTATTGTGGTAGTTAGCGCACCTTCCAACAGCGTATATTACGGAAACGTGGTTGCTGGCCCGGTTTTCCGGAAAATTGCCGACAAAGTTTACGCAACTTCCATGCGAACACCGAAGTTCCTGATTGAAGGCTGTGCCAACATAAAAACGCCTTTTCCGCCCATTAACAACGGAAAAAAAGACCAGCTACAATCTGTTTTAGAAAAACTCGGTATCAACTATCAGCCCCCGGCACAACCCGGTGACTGGGTTGTGGTTAAAAATGATTCTACCGGACTAAAACTTAATACAGCTGATGTCCGATTCCAGATTGTACCCGATGTTACCGGAATGGGTGCCCGCGATGCAGTTTATCTGCTCGAAAACACCGGACTGAAAGTTTCGTTCCGCGGATACGGAAAAGTAATGCAACAATCTATTGCGCCCGGCAGCAAAGCTAAAAAAGGCGAACGGATTGTGTTAACAATGCAAACCTCATAAATACGAATATACCTTGAAAGCACTTAAAGAACTTATCCAGTCTTATAACTTTATGGAAGTTAAAGGGAAAACCGACATTGAGGTCACGGGGATAACCGCCGATTCGCGGCAGGTTAAATCCGGATGGCTTTTTATTGCCGTAAAGGGAACACAAACCGATGGCCATCAATATATTGCAAAAGCAATAGAATTAGGTGCCAGCGTTATTGTTTGCGAAACAATGCCCCAACAGCTTTCAGAAAATGTAACCTACCTGAACGTAACCGACGCTGCCGAAGCGCTTGGCTGCCTTGCTTCCGCATGGTATGGCAATCCGTCGGAAGCACTGAGCTTGGTTGGTGTAACCGGTACTAATGGTAAAACGACAACGGCTACGCTGTTATACAGACTGTTCCGTTCGCTGGGCTATGGCGCAGGGCTGATTTCGACCGTTACTTATTGCGTAAACGAAAACGAATATCCGTCAACACATACCACACCGGATCCTTTGACTTTAAATAAGTTAATGGCCGAAATGGTTGAAGCTGGTTGTTCGTACTGTTTTATGGAAGTAAGTTCACATTCCATTGTACAGAAACGAATTGCAGGCTTACGCTTTAAAGGCGCTTTGTTTACCAACATTACCCATGATCATTTAGATTACCACAAAACATTCGATAATTATATCAAAGCTAAAAAGGCATTTTTTGACGGACTCGATTCGGATGCTTTCGCTCTGGTAAATCATGACGACCGAAATGGCATGGTTATGCTTCAAAACTGTAATGCAAGTCGTTACACATATGCACTGCGAACTCCGGCCGATTTTTCGGCACGTATTCTCGAAAGCCATTTTCATGGAATGTTATTATCGGTTGATGGTAATGAGCTGTGGACAAGATTTATAGGTGATTTTAACGCATACAACCTGTTGCTCGTTTATTCGACCGCCGTTCTTCTGGGTAAAGACAAAACCGAAATACTCCGCATTCTCAGTGATACGCCCGGCGTTTCGGGGCGTTTCGAAAGCCTGCGCTCATCCGATGGAATAACCGCCATTGTTGATTACGCACATACACCTGATGCTCTGCTAAATGTGCTTAATACCATTAATGAAATCCGCAAAGGAAACGAACAACTTATAACGATTGTAGGAGCCGGTGGAAATCGGGACAAAACCAAGCGCCCGGAAATGGCTGAAATTGCCGTTAAAAATTCGGATAAAGTGATTTTAACCTCCGATAATCCGCGCAATGAAGAACCGCAGGATATTCTGAATGATATGATTGCCGGAATTCCGGCAGGCAATAAAGACAAAGTTCTTGTTTTGGTTGACCGGCACGAAGCCATCCGAACCGCCTGTTTTATGGCTCGTCCCGGAGACATCATTTTGGTGGCAGGCAAAGGACATGAAACATATCAGGAAATAAAAGGTGTAAAACACCACTTTGACGATAAGGAAGAAATCCGGAAAAACTTTAAAAACGAAGCAACCGCATAAACCCCAGCAATATGTTGTACTATTTATTTAAATACCTAGATAAATTCGATCTGCCCGGCGCAGGTGTTTTTCATTATATTTCATTCAGAGCTTTTGCTGCAGCATTAATTTCGTTGCTCTTTGCCACCATTGTTGGAAAACGGATTATCCGATTTCTTCAGAAAAAACAAATTGGCGAAACAATCCGCGATCTGGGTCTCGAAGGACAAATGCAAAAAAAAGGTACCCCTACCATGGGTGGTGTCATTATCATTTTGTCTATCCTCATCCCTACCCTTTTGTTTGCCGACATTCTTAATACCTACATTATATTAATGATTGTCACCACTGTATGGTTGGGACTGATGGGCTTTCTGGACGATTATATCAAAGTGTTCAAAAAGAACAAAGAGGGAATGGCCGGTCGTTTTAAAATACTGGGACAAATTAGTTTAGGTCTTATTGTTGGTTTAACCCTTTATTTTTCGAACAGCAATGTAGTTCGCGAAAAAACAGTTCGGGAAGATCGTGTGGTCGCCATGGAGAAAATACGGGGCATGGACAAAGTTGTTATGCAAAAGAACTATGTATATCAGGATGTTAAATCGACTAAAACGACTATACCTTTTTACAAAAACAACGAGTTTGATTACAAATGGATCGTCTCATTTTTAGGCAGTGCTGCCGACAAATGGAAATGGTTGGTTTTTGTAGTCGCCGTAATTTTCATTATTACAGCTGTTTCGAACGGAGCAAACCTTACCGACGGAATGGACGGGCTTTGCAGTGGCGTTTCGGCAGTAAATGGTACCGTTCTGGGTATTCTGGCATATCTTTCGGGTAACATGATATACGCTGATTATCTGAATATTATGTACTTACCGGGAAGTGGCGAGCTGGTTGTTTTCATGAGTGCTTTTATTGGAGCAATGGTTGGCTTTATGTGGTACAACAGTTTCCCTGCACAGGTATTTATGGGCGACACAGGAAGTCTTACAATTGGCGGCATATTAGCTGTTTACGCTATCATTATCCGTAAAGAGCTCTTAATTCCAATACTTTGCGGTATTTATTTTGCCGAAAGTCTTTCGGTAATTATTCAGGTTTCATACTTCAAATACACAAAAAAGAAATTTGGCGAAGGACGAAGAATTTTTCTTATGGCGCCACTTCACCACCATTACCAGAAAAAAGGCTATCCTGAATCTAAAATTGTGACACGATTCTGGATTATAGCTATTATTTTGGGTATCATAACTATAGCAACTCTCAAGATAAGATAAAATCATGAGCAAAAGAATCGTAATACTTGGTTCGGGCGAAAGTGGAGCTGGTGCAGCCGTACTGGCCAAGGTTAAAGGTTTTGACGTGTTTGTTTCGGATGCCGGAAAAATTCGCGAAGATTACAAACAACTACTTGATAAATATGAAATTAAGTGGGAAGAGGGTTCGCATACCGAAGCGCTTATTCTCAATGCCGACGAGATTATTAAAAGCCCTGGCATTCCCGAAAAAGCAGCTATGGTAAAAGCAGCACGGGCAAAAGGAATTCACATTATTTCGGAAATCGAGTTTGCCGGGCGTTACAATACCGCCAAAACTATCTGTATAACAGGAAGTAACGGTAAAACAACCACTACTTCGCTTATTTACCACATGATGCAGAAAGCAGGTCTAAATGTAGGACTTGCCGGAAATATCGGACAAAGTTTTGCCCTGCAAGTTGCAACAAAAAGCTTTGATTATTATGTAATTGAGCTTAGCAGCTTCCAACTCGACGGAATGTATGATTTCAGATGTGACATTGCCATTTTGTGCAACATCACTCCTGATCATCTCGATCGTTATGAATACAAAATGCAGAATTACGTGGATTCGAAATTCCGCATCACACAAAACATGGGTCCCGAACAATGTTTCATCTATTGTGCCGACGATCCCGTAACGATTGAAGAGCTTTCAAAACGCTCATTTAAAACTAAATTGTTGGGGTTCACCCTTAAAGAAGAAAAAATTTCTGGTGCTTATATAAAGAACAATACTACTATGATGCTCGAATTTGACGATCTCGACTTTTCTATGCCTCTCGGCCAACTTTCGTTAAAAGGCAAACACAACACGTACAACTCAATGGCTGCTGCAATTGCCGGTAATGTGTTGAATATCAAAAAAGATCACATCCGCGAAAGCCTAAGCGATTTTCAGGGCGTAGAACATCGGTTGGAACCAGTATCAAGAGTACATGGTATTGAATTTATTAACGACTCTAAAGCTACCAATGTTAACTCTACCTGGTATGCATTAGAAAGTATGACCACTCCAGTTATCTGGATCGCCGGTGGAACCGATAAAGGCAACGATTACAGTGAATTATACGATCTTGTACGTCAAAAAGTAAAAGCACTGGTTTGCATGGGTAAAGACAACAGTAAGTTACACAAAGCTTTCGACAACATGATACCAATTATAGTGGATACCGAATCGATGGAAGAAGCCATAAAAAGTGCTTATTTTCTTGCCAAAGACGGTGACACGGTATTGCTTTCGCCAGCCTGTGCCAGCTTCGATCTGTTTGCCAACTACGAAGATCGCGGGCGCCAGTTTAAACAATGCGTACGTAACCTTTAATTAGGAATTTAGAGCAGTAATGACCGAAAAATTAAGATTATACCTCAAAGGCGATAAAGTAATTTGGGCAATTATTGCCTTCTTTATGCTCCTGTCAATGCTGGTAGTGTACAGCGCTACCGGCTCATTGGCTTACAGGCAGCATGGGGGTAATACTACCTATTTTTTATTTAAGCATCTTACATTCGAACTGGTAGGTTTAGGACTCATCTTTACGATGATCAAAATTCCTTACCGCTATTATTCGAGATTATCGCTGGTATTTTTAACTATTTCGATCCCGCTTCTGCTTTATACACTCGTCAGAGGTGCGAATATTAACAGTGCTTCCCGATGGATTATTGTTCCGGTTATCGGACTGACATTTCAGTCGAGCGACTTTGCCAAAGTTGCTCTTATTATGTTTTTAGCCAGACAATTGTCTATTTATCAGGAAGAACTTGATAATTTTAAAACTGTTTTATTACGAATTGTACTTCCGGTAGGAGCCATCTGCGTGCTTATTATGCCAGCCAATCTGTCAACAGCATTGATGCTGGGCATTGCAGCAGCCACCATGATGTTTATCGGCAGGATTAAAATAAAACATCTGCTCACTATTGCTTCGGTAGGTATTGTATTTCTGGTGTTGTTCTTTTTGTTTGCCAAGTTAGTTCACCTTGGCGGGCGTATTGACACCTGGCAAAACCGTATCGAGCATTTTATGAGCAAAGACAAAGAGGATGGCAATTACCAGGTTGACCAGTCTAAAATAGCCGTTGTAACCGGAGGTTTTCTGGGAAAAGGTCCGGGAAACAGCCATCAGCGAAATTTTTTGCCACACCCTTACTCCGATTTTATTTATGCCATTATTATTGAAGAATATGGCATGGTAACCGGAGTTTTAGTTCTTATCGCTTACCTGATTTTGTTGTTCAGGGCAGGCGTGCTTATTCGCAAATGCGACAGAACGTTCCCTGCATTTCTGGTGCTGGGTTTAACGCTGTTAATGGTCTTTCAGGCTATGATCAACATGGCTGTGGCCGTAAACCTCTTCCCCGTTACCGGACAAACATTGCCTTTGGTAAGTATGGGGGGCTCTTCGTTGCTTTTCAGCAGCATTTCGTTTGGCATTATTTTAAGTGTAAGTAATGGCATAGAAAAGCAGAATGAAAAAAACAACAAACAAAAAGAAACGGAAACGAATTCCGAGATTACAGACAACGACGTTGACAAAGAAACAAAAGGTGAATATGAAAGTAATAATTAGCGGCGGAGGCACGGGAGGTCATATTTTTCCCGCCATTGCAATAGCCAATGCCATTAAAGCAATCGACCCTTCGAGTGACATTTTGTTTGTAGGAGCTCTAGGTCGCATGGAAATGGAAAAAGTTCCGGCGGCTGGTTATCCTATTATCGGACTACCGGTTGCAGGATTACAGCGTCGGTTGACATGGAAAAACGTAACCTTTTTGTTCAAGTTATACAGCAGCTTACGCAAAGCAAGGCAGATCATGCAAAACTTCAAACCCGATGTTGTAGTCGGAGTTGGCGGATATGCCAGCGGCCCTATGTTGCGCATTGCTGCTAAACATGGTATTCCTACACTTATTCAGGAACAAAATTCGTATGCAGGAGTAACCAATAAGTTACTGTCGAAAAATGCCAGAACAATATGCGTTGCTTATCCAGAAATGGAACGCTATTTTCCGGCTGAAAAACTTATTCTTACCGGAAATCCTGTCCGTCAGGGAATTGGAGATGTTGAAAGTTTAAAGGATGATGCCTTGAAATTTTTCAAACTTGATTCCCAAAAGCCTGTTATTCTGCTTATTGGTGGAAGTTTAGGTGCACGTACACTTAACCAGAGTGTTGCTGCCAAACTCGAAGAAATCAATCAAAGCGGAGCTCAGTTTATCTGGCAAACCGGAAAATTTTATAACGAAGATGCCAAAGCCCAGCTTGCTGGAAAAAATTACGAAAATATTCACCAATACGATTTTATCTCTCGTATGGACTTGGCGTATGCTGCTTCCGACATCGTTATTTCGCGAGCCGGAGCACTCAGCATTTCGGAATTATGCGTGGTTGGGAAACCAGCTATTCTGGTCCCGTCTCCCAATGTTGCCGAAGACCATCAAACACATAACGCGATGGCTTTGGTTAATAAACATGCCGCAATTTTGGTTGATGACGAGCATGCACCTGAAAAATTAATAGACGAATCACTTCGTCTGGTATTCGATCCGCACGAAAAAGAAAAACTTGCCCGGAATATTAAAAAACTTGCGCTGCCTGAAGCTGCCGATACCATTGCAAAAGAGGTTATCAAGCTTGTTAATAAACCGGTGAATAACAAATAGATATTTTTTCGACGATTATAGTAACATTACATTAACTTGCATTGTTCTAAAATCTTACCTTAAACGACCATTGAAATGAATCTTTCTGAAATAAAATATGTCTATTTTATCGGAATAGGTGGTATAGGAATGAGTGCTCTGGCCCGCTACTTTGCCCATAAAGGCTGTAAAGTTGCTGGTTACGACCGTACTTTATCGTCCCTTACCGAGACGCTCGAAAAAGAAGGTATAGCCATTCATTATGACGATGATCTTAAGCAGATACCTGCGGGTTTTCGCGATGATATTAATCAGACACTTGTGGTTTTTACCCCCGCTATTCCGTCCGATCATAGCGAACTTAATTTTTTCAGAAGCAACAGCTTTAAGGTAATAAAAAGAGCTGAAGTACTGGGACTTATTACCCGTTCAATGCGGGGGATTGGAATTGCCGGTACACACGGAAAAACTACCACCACCACGCTTACCTCGCATTTACTGCAAAGTTCGGCAGTGAAGTGCAATGCGTTTCTGGGCGGAATTTCTAAAAATTACGGAACAAACCTACTGTTATCAGACAGTAAATGGGTTGTAATAGAGGCAGATGAGTACGATCGTTCGTTTTTGCAACTTACACCCGAAATTGCCATCGTAACGTCTACCGATGCCGACCATCTGGATATCTACGGAAATAAATCTGAAGTGCTGAAATCATTTCATCAGTACGCAGAGCGTATTCGTCCGGGCGGTTTTCTGGTCAGCAAAAGCGGTATTGATGCTAAATTTGATGACATCTGTGGCATAACCCGTTATCAGTACTCCGTTGCCGATACAACTGCCGATTTTCATACCGTTAATCTACGCACCGAAGATGGTCTGTATCATTACGATCTGGTTACTCCAATGGGAACAATTGAAAATCTGATACTTGGGTTACCTGGACTAATGAATGTCGAAAATTCTGTCGCCGCCATTAGCGCTGCACTTTTAGCAGGTGCTTCGCCTGATGAAATCCGGGTTGCTCTAAAAACTTTCAACGGAGTTCAACGTCGTTTCGATTATCACATACGCCGTAACGATTTGGTTTACATTGACGATTATGCACACCATCCCGAAGAGCTAAAAGCATCGATTACATCGGCGCGAAAACTCTATCCGGACAGGAAACTTACCGGCATCTTTCAGCCTCATCTGTACACCCGTACCCGCGATTTTGCTGCCGAATTTGCCCAAAGTCTCAGTCTGCTGGATGAACTTATTCTGCTCGACATTTATCCTGCACGCGAATTACCTATCGAAGGCGTTACTTCTAACATTATTCTGGACAAAGTAACCTGCAAAAAAGAACTTTGCCGCATCGATCAGGTTCTGGATATTCTCCATAACCGGGAGTTAGATGTTTTATTAACCATGGGTGCCGGAAATATTGATCGCCTGATTGATCCGATAACCCGCTTACTGAACGATAGAAAAGCATGAAAAAAGCTTGGAAAATAGGGATTGGTCTTGCTCTGCTGGCATATTTGCTTTTTGCTCTGATTTTCGCCGAATCGTCGAGAAAAGGAGTAATATGCAAAGGAATCTCTATTACCATTGCCGACGAAAACAAGTATCGCTTTGTTAAAGAAAAAGAGATTCTCCGTTTAATTGAAAACACAGACAACGATCTGATTGGTAAAAAATTAACCGATATAAACTGCAATGCTATTGTCGAAAAGGCATATAAACATCCGGCTGTAGCACATGCCGATGTTTATACCACCATTGATGGCAAATTACATGTACGCATCACCCAGCGTCGCCCTGTTGTAAGAGTTGTTAATGCGGCTGATTATTCGTACTACATTGATTCGGATGGAAAAATAATGCCACTTTCCGATAATTTCAGCGCACAGGTATTAGTAGCTAACGGAAATATTTATGAGCCCATGCCGGTAAGCAAAATCAAAACACTTACACAAGAAGCGGATACATTTAAAGAAACCTCACGCCGTGTAGTTTTTGAACTTTATCAACTGGCTTTATTTATAAGTAACGACGATTTTTGGAAAAACCAGATACAGCAAGTATATGTAAATGAACACAATGAACTGGAATTAATACCAACCGTTGGCGATCAGACCATTTTGCTTGGTAATACCGACGATCTGGAATATAAATTTAAAAAATTACGATCTATGTATTATGCTTTCAACGAGATAGGCTGGAACAAATATGCACAGATCAACTTAAAATATAAAAATCAAATCATCTGCACTAAAAGAGATACCCCATGAGTGGAAAAAGCAACCTTGTAGCTGCCATTGACGTTGGCACAACAAAAATTGTCACCCTCGCCGGGCGTTTAAACGATAACGGCAAGCTTGACATCTTAGCGATGCGTCGCGAAGAATCGCGTGGTGTAAAACGCGGCGTTGTCTTCAATATTGAAGAAACCGTAACGGCAATTCTTAAAACAGTTAATGAGGTAGAACGTCTTACGGGCGAAAAACTTTCGGATGTTTTTGTCGGTATTGCCGGCCAACACATTCGTAGTATTAAAAACCGCGGATATATTCATCGCGAATCTTCAGAAACAGAGATAACAAAAGAAGACATCCGCCATTTAATCGACGAAATGTATAAACTTCCGGTTGATACAGGCGAAGAAATTCTGCATGTTCTGCCTGAAAGTTATATTGTTGACCATGAACCCGGTATCGTTAAGCCGGTAGGCATGATTGGTCGTCGACTCGAAGGTAATTTCAATATTGTTATCGGTCAGATTTCGGCTGCCCGTAATATTGAAAAATGCATTAACCGGGCTCACCTGAACATGAAAGCGCTGTTTCTCGAACCTCTGGCATCGGCAGCAGCCGTTCTCACCGAGGACGAAAAAGAAGCCGGTGTGGCAATGCTTGATATTGGTGGTGGAACCAGCGACCTTGCTATTTATTACGATGGCATTATTCGTCACACAGCAGTTATACCACTGGGTGGCAATATTATAACACACGATATTAAAGAAGGATGTGCCATTTTGCAAAAGCACGCTGAAGAACTTAAAATACGCTTTGGCTCTGCAATGGGAGAAATGGCCCGCGATGATCGTTGGGTTACTATTCCCGGCATAAGCGGTCGCGACCCAAAGGAAATCAGCCTGTACAACCTGGCTATGATTATCCAATCGCGTATGAAAGAAATACTTGACAGCGTGATGTTTGAAATTGACAGCTCAAATTATCATGAAAAGCTGAGTGCAGGAATCGTCATTACCGGCGGCGGCGCCATGCTTCGTAATCTTCCTCAATTAGTTAAATTCCAAACAGGTTACGATGTACGCTTAGCTTACCCAAGTGAATACCTTTCGACCGAAAGCTCGAAAGATGTAAACCACCCGGCTTACTCAACCGCTATCGGACTTCTTCTTTTAGGCATCGAATGGATAAAAGAACATCCGGAAATGATGACTAAACAAACGGCCCAACCTGTTCAGAAAAAAACAGAAGTTGAAGAACAGGAAGAACCGGTTGCAGTAGAAGCTGAAGCAAACGAGTCTGAAGATGAAGTAAAAAAAGAAAAAAAGAAAAAAAAGAACCCTAACGGATTCTTTACTAACCTGAAAGAACAGTTTCTCGATATTTTCGACGAAAGTAACGATGCAAAGCTGTAAAACAACATTTTTAGTCGAACCCTAAACGAAGCAAAACATGGCCGACGATATAATTCATTTCGAACTTCCACAAGTAACATCCTCTATCATTAAAGTGATAGGGGTGGGAGGCGGTGGCAACAACGCCGTAAACCATATGTTTAGTACTGGTATTAAAGATGTTACATTTGTTGTTTGCAATACAGACTCTCAGGCACTGGCTAATAGTCCGGTTCCCGAAAAAATAAAATTAGGAGAATCGCTTACCGAAGGCCGAGGAGCAGGCAATAAACCAGATGTAGGTCGCCAATCGGCTATCGAAAATCTTCAGGATATTGTCGATGTGTTATCAGACAATACCAAAATGGTTTTCATAACCTGCGGAATGGGTGGCGGAACAGGAACAGGTGCTGCTCCCGTTATTGCAAAAGCAGCTAAAGAGCTTGGTATTCTTACTGTTGCTATAGTAACACTTCCTTTTCGATTCGAAGGAAAATTACGGTTTGAACAGGCGGTAGAAGGAATCAATGAAATAAGCAATTATGTTGATTCTCTGCTCATTGTAAACAACGAAAAACTTCGCGAAATTTATGGCGATCTTAAAATTTCACAAGCGTTCGAAAAAGCCGACGATGTTCTGGCAACAGCAGCCAAAGGCATAGCCGAAATTATTACCGTCCACGGTTATATTAATGTTGACTTTGCTGATGTTCAAACGGTTATGACAAAAAGCGGCGTTGCCGTTATGGGATCGGCTGTCGCCGAAGGCGAAAACCGTGCGCTCGATGCTATTCAGCAGGCACTTAACTCACCATTGCTTAACAATAACGATGTTACAGGTGCAAAAAGCATACTGCTCAACATTACCTCTGGTTCCGAAGAAATTACCATGGACGAAGTTGGCATCATTACCGATTTTGTTCAGCGAGCTGTAGCAAAAGACTCTTTAATGATCTGGGGAACAGGATATGACGAATCGTTAGGAAATAAAATATGCGTCACGATTATTGCAACCGGTTTTGAAAAATCATCGATGCCGGAACTCAGTCCTCTGTTTGGTAATAAAACACAGTCTGAACGTATTCCGCTTTCCGAACCGAATGAAGAAAGCCTGCGACTCACCGGTAATCGTAAAGCGCAAAATGTACAGCAAAATATTGATTTTGAATTCGGAGAAGGCGATTTAGAACTTGAGAACGCAGGAGAAAATGATTTTCAGGTTCATACTCGTCGTCTCACCGATAATAATCGCGAAATACTTATTGCTCAGCCCAAACCGAGCAAAGCCAGAAAAGATCTGGCCTCTAACTTCGACGAAATCGAAAATATTCCGGCTTTTGTCCGCCAAGGACTTAACCTGAAAAATGCGGAACCCGCTTCCGACAAGAATATTTCCAGATTTTCGCTTACTGAAGACGAAAACGATGTGCTACGTTTGCGTACAGATAATCCATATCTGCACGACAACGTCGACTAATTTTTACATAAAACAATGCAGAACAATAATTTGGACTGCTAAACAATAAATATTATGAGCTTACTCGAAAAAGTAAATGCCGACATTAAAGCAGCAATGCTGGCTAAAGAAAAAGAAAAACTTGAAGCCATACGCGCAATAAAATCGGCTATTCTTCTGGCTCTTACCGAAAAAGGAGCCGGAGATACTCTTACCGAAGACGCCGAAATACGCCTTCTGCAAAAGCAAGTAAAACAACGTCGCGAAACGGCTGAAATTTACACGCAGCAAAATCGTAAAGATCTGGCCGATAAAGAAACTTTTGAAGCCGATATAATTGAGGCCTACCTGCCCAAACAAATGTCGGCAGAAGAGCTTGAAGCTGAATTAAAAGCAATTATTGAGAAAGTTGGCGCCAAAGCTCCATCGGATATGGGAAAGGTAATGGGCGTGGCCAGTAAACAACTGGCAGGCAAAGCCGAAGGCCGACTTATTTCAGAAATTGTAAAACGCTTACTGGCTTAATCGTATTTCTTAGCAGATGAAAGAAAAGCCCGTTGCTTTAAATAAAGCCGACGGGCTTCTTTATTTTTACAAAAAGAGTACGAAATGAATGAAATACGCATAGAATCGATGTTGCCCGAACATTGGTCTGCCGTTGCCGAAATTTACCGTCAGGGATTCGAAACAGGATTGGCTACTTTTGAGCAACAAATTCCCGAATGGGATAAATGGGACAACAATCATTTATCTTTTTGCAGAAGTATTGCATTGGTAAACGATCAAATAGCAGGTTGAGCGGCTCTCTCACCAGTATCGAGCCGCGCGGTATATGCAGGTGTAGCCGAAGTCAGTATTTATATTGAAAAGTCGTTTAGAGGTAAACATATTGGAATTCGGCTACTTCAAAATTTAATTTCCGATAGTGAGAAAAATGGAATCTGGACTCTTCAATCTGGGATATTCAAAAAGAATCTAACCAGCATTGCATTACACCAAAAAGCAGGATTTCGAATGATTGGCTATCGCGAAAAAGTTGGTAAACTAAACGGCGAATGGCTTGATACGGTGCTGATGGAACGCCGGAGCAAAGTGACTGGAGTTTCTTAGTATAAACCCTGCTTTTCCTCTGGTTGTTCTACTATTTTAGACTTTAGCTGCGAAACAAAAACACCTGCGATAACCACTATAACACCTGCGATTTTCGCTAATCCTAATTTTTCATCCAAAATAAAAAACGAAAAAACAGCCGTAAAGGCTGGTATCAGATTAACCAACACATTAGCCTTTGCTACTCCAATTTTATCAATACCCTTTACATATAAAATAAAAGCAAGCGATGATGCAAAAACAGCCAAATTAATAAGCGGAATCCATGTCGAAAAGGAAAATTTAGCAAAGGGTAATGCACCTCCGTCTATAAAAAGAAATAATGGCAAAAAATAGATTGCTCCAAACGTGTTTTGCATTGCAACAATCATAACAGAAGGACAGGAACACGCTACTTTTTTTATTGCAACTGCGTATCCTATAGCCGAAAATACAGCAAGAAACATTAAAAGAACACCAACCGTCGATGCCGAAAAATGTAAGCCATTATCCATCATCACCATTACAATCCCGACAACAGAAAGAAAAATTCCAACCCAATTATAAAAGCTGATATGTTCACGTAAAATGAATAAAGCAGCAAGCGGGGCAAATAACGGTACCGTAGCAACAATAACCGCTGCTGTTGTGGAGGTTACCATGGTTAAACCATAGCACTCGCCAACAAAATAAAGAAAGGGTTCAAAAAGAGCAGCAATGGCAATCTGTCGAATAATTCTAAGATCCGGTAACTTGTTTTGTCGTATAAACACCAGAAAAATCCACAATAATACGGCAGATACAAGAAGCCTCATAAATATCAATCCTATTGGTTTAAAACCTACTTCATAAGCTTGTTTGTACCAAATAAAAGAAAGGCTCCACAACAACATACTCAGTACAATTCCCGCGTAAACAAAAAACAGTTTCTTTTTCACAATGCAAATCTCTTTATAGGAACAATATTCTCCAGAATTCGTATACAAAATTGACAAATGTAGAAATACCGCAGCTTTTAAACGGCAACGCCATTATGCTTTGGAGCATGAAAATTTAAATTTTACTAAAAAAACTTGCATTTTTGAAAAAAACAGATACAACCTATCGGTATTTTCCCTATCTTCCTTAAAAATTAATGTTTCATCTAAAAAAACTAAACAAAACAGAATAAAATGGGTTTATAAAATACGGACTTGATGAAAGAGATAGTCAAAACCCAGTCTAAGGCAGAGTTCCGAAAAATGTCAAAAACCACTTTAATGACTGAAAAATAATAAGTTTAACATTTTTTCAATACTAAAACGAAACCTTAGGCGTATTTAATCCATATAAAGACAATATAAATCAGGAATACCATGAGGCAATTAAAAATCAGCAAATCAATCACCAATAGAGATAGTGAATCGCTTGAAAAATATCTCGTTGAGATTGCAAAAGAGGAGATGATAAACCTCGATGAAGAGGTTCAGCTGGCTCAGCGCATCCGACAGGGCGATCAGAAAGCCATGGAAAAACTGGTTAAGGCTAATTTACGTTTTGTTGTTTCGGTTGCTAAGCAATATCAACATCAAGGACTTAGCTTACCCGATCTTATCAACGAAGGAAACGTAGGGCTTATTAAAGCAGCTCAAAAATTTGACGAAACCAAAGGTTTTAAATTTATTTCGTATGCTGTTTGGTGGATTCGCCAGTCTATTTTGCAGGCTATTGCCGAACAATCGCGTATTGTACGTTTACCATTAAATAAAATAGGAACGATCAACAAAATACATAAGGCACTCAACCAGTTAGAGCAAGAACATCAACGTATGCCTACCGCCGAAGAAATATCACAACTTACTGAAATACCAGAAGATAAAGTATCCGATTCTATGTCAATGTCTTCTCGTCCGGTTTCGGTAGATGCTCCACTTACCGAAGGCGAAGACAGTTCGTTGGTTGACATCATGGAAAATAAAGAATCTCCTTCTGCCGACGATACATTGATGGGCGATTCGCTCAAAAAAGAAATTCAGAGAACTCTTTCGACCCTTTCTGAAAAGGAACGAAGAGTTATCGAATACTTCTTTGGCATAGGAAAAAAAGAGATGTCACTCGAAGAAATCGGTGCCGAAATTGGACTTTCCCGCGAACGTACCCGCCAAATTAAAGAAACAGCATTACGCCGTTTACAAAAGACATCACGCAATAAACTCTTAAAGATGTATTTGGGATAATACTCTTAATCATAGAATGTTGCTTTCTTCAAAACAAAAAAATCGTTCAATTGAACGATTTTTTGTTTTTGCTATAAACAACTCCAACAATATTTTATGAAAAAAAGATAAAAAACATTAAAATTTAAATTCATCTTGGCAATTTTTTAAATTTATGTTGTTTTACCAAAAATGAAATATTACTCCATTTCTCTATTTTCTTTCATATTTCCTTGTTTTATTCAACCGATAGAATTTTAAATTCAGTTCTTCGGTTGATCTGATGTTCTGCTTCAGTGCATTGTACACCATTGGCGCATTTGTTTATCAACATTGTTTCACCATATCCCTTTCCAATAATGCGTTCAGGCGAAATTCCCTTTGAAACCAAATAGGCTGCGGCAGCTTTTGCCCGCTTGTCTGAAAGTATCATATTCGACTTATCGGAACCCCTGGAATCGGTATGAGAACGAAGCTCAATCTTCAACTTTGGATATTTTTGCATGATATCATATAATTTATCCAATTCTTTTGCTGCATCACGCCTGATTGTATATTTTCCAAGATCGTAATAGATATTTTCAATTTTAATAACATCGCCAACGCAAAAAACGGGAAAAGATTCTTTATAAGTACAATCACTTGTAATTCCGTACGTTGATTTTTCTATCTGTATGGTCGTACACTTATTTTCACTGATGTTATTAAGCTTAATACTGATTATATAATCGGTATCTGCATTCAATGCGAAATTAAAAGAACCCATTGAATCACTCTTTATTTCTATTGTCAAACCGTTTTGCTTATTATAGAGAACAGCCGTAGCATCTATTACAGGCTGTTTATCATCAGCACTAAACACCTGACCTTTAAATGTAATCTTTGGTAAAGATTTTATTGGTTCCAATGGAATTTTAAGTGTATCAACATCAATTAATTCATCCGTATTGTAAGTTAAATAAACATCTTTATAATTTAATTTTGAGACGCTAAGAAAAATTGCTTTATTTCTATCAGTTTCAATTTGTTTTATTCCATTCTGATTTGTTGATAATGAATCTGATGTTGTTTCTGATTTTACGAAAATTTTTGCAACAGATAAAGGTTTTAAGCTGTTTTTATCATAAGTTAAAACATATAAAGGTCGTGGTATTTTTATCCATTGATAAATATCGTCATCACCAACAGAATTATTACGATCTGAGCTCAAAAAACCTTGATTTGTAGTACTATCACACACAAATCCGAAATCATCAAACCTCGTATTTACAGGAAATCCCATATTGATCGGTTTATCAAATCCACCTGATTTATTTTTACGAGCGAGAAAAATATCAAGACCTCCTAACCCCGGAATTCCATTGGTCGCATAATATAGATTGCCGTTGTTATCTATAAAGGGAAACATCTCTTTTCCTGCAGTATTAATAGATTCTCCCAAATTTACAGGTGAACTCCAATCTGTTTTTCCAGTTTTTAAATTATATGTTTTTTTACTCATGTAAATATCCGTTTCGCCATAACCTCCAGGCATATCCGATGTAAAATACAACGTATTTCCGTCTGGGCTTAACGCAGGATGCCCCACAGAATAATTATTGTTATTCAAAGATAAAGGCTCAACATGTTCCCACTTTCTCTTTTTTTTATTCCATGAAGCCTGATAAAGTTCTAAGTGATTAATTCCTTGCCTGTCTGTTTTTAAATAAAACCGGAAATAATTATTTCTCGTAAAAATTATTGTATCCTGCGCCTTGTTGAATGTTGCTGGTCCTTCATGATAACGCGTATTAATAATTGAACTAAAAGGTTTAGTAGCTAAATAATCGGTAAAATACAAATCTAAATAAGCTTGCTGTGTCCAATTATAGAGTAATTTAATAATACCTGCATTTTTTCTATCGCTTACAAAAACAACACCATTTTTGTAGAATACAGGACTGAAATCGGATTTGAGAGAATTAAAACTGGCCTTTTTTAAAATAAAATAAGACGAATCTTTATAAAATTTATGTAAATCATTGTATGCCAAAGAAAACATTTTTCCTTCAATTGATTTTGGTATTGCTAAATCTGAATATCTGCTATACCAGTTTGCTGCTTTTTCGTATTTTCCTTCCTTTGCTAATGTCTGCGCATAATAAAGAATATCAGCAGCTTGTGCTGATTTTTGATTAACTAAATTTTGGTACCATATTTCTGCATTCTTGCTGTCATTTAATTTCCGGTATGATTCTGCTATATTTCTAATAATCCTTGTATCATCTGTTTTCTTCTGAACTACATGCAGATATAATTTTATTGCTTTCGTATAATTAAATCTATTAAATTCTTTATCAGCCATTTTTTCTGTAAAAAAGATGCCTTGTCCTTGAGTATAAGAACAAAATAACAAGCTGATAATAAGAAGAATAATGTATTTCATAACTTTTAGATTATGCATTAGAAATATCTGGGTGTTAAAACCTTTGACGGTTGGAAATTAAAATCATAGCGAAGCATAAACTCGTGTGTATTGGTATTATAATTGCGTAAATCGTTATACATATACTCATAAGCATATCCAAAATTTATTTGCTGAGTCAGTTTTATTTCTGTAAAAATATTGAGCGAAGCTCCACTACGATAGGATGTTCCAATTGTGAATGTATCGAAAAACCAGAAAGTAAGATTTACATCTGCCGTAAGAGGCGAGCCATTAACATATTTGACCAACGTTGAAGGTTTAAATTTCATTTCATCGGAAATGTCAAATACATAGCCTGTTGTAAAAAAATAATGAACAGCCTGATTAAACAGATAGTTCGTTGTTCCTGTAAAATAACTACCAAACTCTGGAACAGATATCCCGGCATAAAATCGATTAGTATAATAATATAATCCTAATCCAAAACCAGGGTATTGCTTCTTGCCATTTATCATAAAAGATTGATCTGTTTGGCTTTGATTGTCTGAATATTGAACAGATGTATAATTACTGTTTATAAAATTAAATCCAACCTGAAAACCTGCAGCAAGAATGCTGCCATTGAATTTAATTTTATAAGAATATGATCCCATAATCCCATTTTTTGTAGTGACTCCGATTTTGTCGTTTATCAGATTTAAACCAAGCCCTACTTTTTCATTATTCAATGGAGCATCAATTGTAAACGTCCCTGTCTTTGGCGCTCCTGAAACGCCGACCCATTGATTACGGTACAGTAATGTTGCACTCAATGCCTCATGCGAACCCGCATATGCCGGATTAATTAATAGCCCGTTAAACATGTACTGCGAATACATGGGATCCTGCTGGGCCAATGCATAATTGCCCAGCAACATAAATAATATCGTCGATATTACTTTCTGTATATGCATGTTTGTCAGAGTCTTCATAATTCATTTTTTATAAAAAACATGCCTTATTATCGTTTAATGGTTATATAACCCAGCTTTGGTTTTTCTCCGTTTTGCAAATCAATGATGTAATAATAAGTGCCGTCTGGTAATTTTTTTGATAATGAAACACCTACGTTTGAATTTCCTTGCCAATCATTTTGGTAATAATTGCTTTCGTAGACCAAATTACCCCAGCGATTAAATACTTTAAGTTTAATAATATACTTATCCGCCCCCTTTATTACAAAATTGTCATTTACCCCATCGCCATTAGGAGAAAATCCTTCAGGAATAAATACCTCTTGTTGAGTAATCGTGATTTTCACATAAGCTGGCACTAATACATACTCTTTACCATCAGAAGCCTCCCATAAAAATTCAACTTCTCCGTAGTATCCTTTTTCAGGAACAAACACAAGCTTATTTAAATCATTGTATGAAATATCTTGGTCTACAATAATTTCCGATCCATTAAGCTGAACTACACCATGTAGAGGCAAACTGACAAAACGAATTTTAACCAAAGTGTCTTTATTATCAGTATCTGAAAATTTTGATAAAAAGTCTGTTAGAGCAAAAGATACATTCTGATCTTCTATTGTCGTTTTGTCTATTTCTCCAACAACAGGGGGATGGTTTGTGTTGGTAACTGTTATTATAATTGATCCGGAAACACAAAGAGAAGGGACTCCATTATCACATACTTGATAACTAATCGTGTCATTACCAACAAAATCAGGATCAGGTGTATAAATAATTTTACCATCATTGCCTATAGAGGCTGTTCCATGTTTATGATCTGTTACAATACTGGTAGACAATATGTCTCCATCAACATTCACTGTATTGGAAGGTATATCGATGGTTATTGCACCACTGTTTTCTGGTATTGTCTCTGTCAAAACGACAGTAATGAGCGCAGGCGGATCATTTACCGGCGTCACAATTATAATAGACACACCTGTAGCGCACAATTGAGGTGTGCCGTTATCGCAGACCTGATAAGTAATGGTATCATTGCCATTGAAGTTTGCATTTGACGTGTAAATGAGCTTTCCATTGCTATCCACAGAAACAACTCCATGTGCCGGGTTCTTAACCAGCGAGGTTGTCAGCACATCTCCATCCGTATTGGTTGTGTTGCCCGGAACATCGATGATAGCCGAGCCTCCGTCTTCACTTATGGTTTGGATAATCGGAGAAGTGTTGATTACCGGCAGAGTGTTGATAGGTGTAACCGAAATAACGATGATACCCATTACACACAACGACGGTGTGCCATTATCGCATACCTGATAAGTAATGGTATCGTTTCCTACGAAATTTGCATCTGGAGTATACACAATCCGGCCATTGACATCTACCGTGGCTATTCCGTGTTTTGGAACAATTGTAATGCTTGTAGCCAGTACATCTCCATCTATATTAACGGTATTGGCCGGAATATCAATGGTAGTGGCTCCACTATTTTCGGGTATCGATTTGGTCAAAACTGCATTTGTAAGTATTGGCGGATAGTTTACCGGCGTTACCGTTATAACAACCTTGCCGGTAGCACAAAGCGATGGTGTGCCATTATCGCAAACCTGGTAGACAATGGTATCGTTACCCGAGAAGTTTATATCCGGTGTATAAACAATCTTACCATTACTGTCCAAACTTACGGTTCCGTGTTTTGGATTGGTAGCAATGCTGGTGGTCAGTATATCACCATCCACATTAACGGTATTGGCAGGAATATCAACGATGTCAGCGCCGCTATTTCCATCAATTATAGACGTCAATACAGAATTTGTGAGTATTGGAGGATCGTTTACGGGTGTCACCGTAATGATTACCAAACCTGTAGCACACAACGATGGTGTACCATTGTCACACACCTGGTATGTAATGGTATCCATACCATTGTAATTGGCATCTGGTGTATAAATTATATTCCCCGAACCATCTATACTTGTGGTACCATGTTTTGGAAGAACGGTAACTGAAGTAGTCAGTGTTTTTCCATCCACATCCGATACATTACCTGCAATGTTGATGGTTTGTGTGCCTCCATCCTCTGCCATGGTAAATAATAAAGGAGAAGTGCCAATGACTGGCGCATGATTCACTGCGTTTACTGTAATATTTACGTTAGCCCCGGTATTGGCGTAAACCGTTCCGTCGAAACCGTTCCAGCCAAAGCTGGTGTTGCCGTTCCAGTTGGCATCCGGTACTAACGTGAGGTTACCCAAGCTTGCCAAAGGTATTTCGTCGTTCAAGGTAACGTCAACTCCGGAGAGTTGCAGCTTGGCATTAGCCGGCAAACTGGTAATCTTGATCTTAACCAACGGGTTACTGTCTGCATCAGTGTATGCGCCGGTAAAGTCAGCCGCTGTAAAGGTGAGCGTGTTGTTCTGACCTACCGATTTGGTGATGTCGCTAACCACCGGCGGATTATTTGGTGTTGCCGAAATGGTGATGTTAACACTCGCACTGGCCGATGCATAAAGACTGCCATCGCTGGCATTCCAGGCAAAGGAAGTGGTTCCTTTCCATCCTGCACTTGGTACAAACGTGATGTTACCCAGGCTAGCTGCAGCAATCTCATCACCTACACTGATCGGGACACCCGACAGATAAAGCGTTCCGTTGGCTGGCAGATCCATTATCATAATCTTGGCCAGTGGATCATTTTCAATATCGGTGTAAGCACCCGTAAAGTCAGTTGAGGTAAAGGTTAGGGTAGCATCGGTCAACGCTCCTTTGTAGATATCTGAAACCACAGGAGGATCGTTCACCGGATTGATGGTAATGCTTACCGTTACAGTATCGCTATCGAATTTACCGTCGTTTGCCTTATAGGTAAAGGCATCGCTGGTGGTCTCGCTGCCATCGTGCGTGTAGGTGAACGAACCATCGGCATTGAACGTTAGTGTGCCGTGCGATGGATTAGTTACTTTAATAGCTGTGAGACTATTACCATCGGCATCATAATCGTTGGCTAATACACCCGGAGCAGGAATGTTCAGTGTTCCGCCTTCATTTACGCTGTAACTATCGGCCACTGCCACAGGAGCATTGTCATTCAGATTATCCAGATTGATGGTGATGATTGCATCGTCGGTGATGGTTCCATTGCTTGCCCTTACCACCAATACAAAGGTTGGTGTGGTTTCGTAGTCGAGCTTGCTTCCATCTGCCACGGTGATGATGCCTGTCGCCGGATCAATCGTAAACACACCCGAAGCATTGCCGGAAATGATGGTATAAGTAAGATTATTACCATTCACATCCTTATCGTTTCCGGTGTTGTTATCGTTTACATCATAAACTGAGGTGCCGTTTGCGGAGTTCTCGTCGATGTTAACTATGACGTTGATGATGTTTGGTCCGGTACATGTCAAAATGGTTGCAGTTACCGCAAACCTGGAGGTTGACTCGCATCCGTTTACGGTTTGGCTTGCATAATACGTGGTTCCGTTGACTAAAGCCGTAGTTCCGGCAACTATATTGCCACCAGATGCTGCATCGTACCAAATAATGTTTGTACCTGTAACCACAATATCAGATACTTTCGGGTTATTTCCATTACAGAAACTTTGTGCTGCCGAACCGGTAGGCGCCGATGGCGTGGTATTCACATTCACTTTGACTGCCATTCGTGTTGCCGATTCGCATCCGTTGGTGGTCTGACTTGCATAATACGTAGTACCATCAACCAATGCGGTGGTTCCATCCACTACATTGCCTGCAACTGCGGCGTCGTACCAGATAATGTCGCTTCCGGTAACAATAATATTAGAAGCCTTTGGATTATCTGAGCTACAGAAGTTTTGTGTGCCGCTTCCGGTTGGTGCAGAAGGTGTTGGGTTTACGGTTACTGTCACGGCCAGACGTGTTGGCGATTCGCATCCTCCTATGGTTTGACTGGCGTAATAGGTGGTACCGCTTACTAATGCCGTGGAACCTGCTACCACACTGCCACCAGATGAGGCTGTGTACCAGATAATATTGCTGCCTGTAACCACAATGTCGGAAACCTTTGGATTTGTTCCGTTACAGAACGTCTGTGTTGCCGAACCTGTTGGTGCTGATATGGATGCCGCTACATTTACGGTCACCGCCAGACGTGTTGGCGATTCACATCCGTTTAGCGTCTGACTTGCATAGTAGGTTGTGCCATCAACCAACGCAGTGGTTCCAGCTACTACACTGCCTCCCGTGGCAGCAGTGTACCATATGATGTTACTTCCGGTAACCGAAATGTCGGAAACCTTCGGATTACTTGCGCTACAGAATAGTTGAGAAGCAGTACCTGTTGGTGCCGGCGTAACGGGATACACGATTACGGAGGCTGAGGAGCTGTTACTCGATGCACATCCGCCGCTTGTTACAACAGCCCTGTAATAGGTAGTATTGGTCAAAGCAGCTGTGGTGTAGGTTGAAGTAGTTGCCCCACTTCCGCCGGTAACATCTGCCCAGCCCGAACTGCCATTGGGCGATTCCTGCCACTGGATGGTTCCAGTATTTCCTGCTAAACTGATGGTGGTATTGCCTCCGTTGCACATTGTTGATGCAGTTGCGGTAGCTGTTCCTCCTACACTTACCGGATTTACAGTGATAGTGGCATAAGCTGTTGACGAAGTATTGGGCGGATTGCTGATGGTCCAGCATACTAGGTATGTTCCTACACCTCCCGCAGGCGTGAATGTTGCTGTTGGGTTATTCGCATTACTGAATTGACTGGATGCAGTGCTTGGTCCACTTACAACTGACCATGTTCCTGTGCCAACTGATGGTGTATTACCCGCAAGTGTGCCTGAACCCGCTGTGATACAAATATTTTGTTCCGAAGCATTGACTGCCTTGGTTGGTAATGCAACCACTGTTATGGTCAATGTGGCATCGGTATATAAGCCTGAAGGATCGGTAGCCCTGTAAATTACAGAGAATGTGCCGATATATCCGGGTGTTGGTGTATAGGTAAAGGTACCGTTCTTGCTACCATCCCAGTCAATGGTGCCTTGTTCAGCGGTAGGATTGGAAACGGCTGTAAAGGTCAACAATCCACCCTCAGGATCGGAATCGTTCGTGGCTACTGAGCCATTCACAATTTCAGTGTTGTAAGCTGTGGTATAACTATCATTGTTTACCACAGGTGGCGAACAACTTGGGCTTCCTATGGTTTTAGTATCGCTGGCTACACATAAATTAGCATCGGTTACTGTAACGGTATACGATCCTACGTCTAAACCAGTAATACTGTTAGTGGTTGCGCCTCCCGACGACCACAGATAGGTATAAGGCCCTGTTCCACCCGATACCTGTGCAAAAGCCGATCCGTTGGCGATAAGGCATGTTCTGTCGGTTGTATTAACCACTACACTCAACGGGGAAGCTGAACCAACGGTTACAGTTGCCGACTTGACGCATCCGTGGTTATCAGTTACAACTAAAGAATAATCACCTGCGGCAAGTGAACTCCGATCTTTTGGATCAGTTGTTCCCGCTAAATCAGACCAATCATAAGAGTATGGCCCAACCCCTCCGGAAATATTAATTGTAACAGACCCTGAACTTCCTCCATAGCATTTAACATCTGCAATTGTATTAGTTATCGATAACGAGGATGGTTCGCTAACTGTAGCATTGGCTGTTGTTGTACACCCCTTGCTATCGGTTACAGTAACTGAATAAATACCTTTGGCTAATCCATTTGGATTCTGATCGGAAGAGCCATTACTCCAGAGATAGGTATATCCGGATGTTCCTCCGGTAACGGATAGACTAATTTGGCCTGTAGCGCCTCCATTACACAAGGCATCCGTTGGTGTTGCCGACGCACTAAGAAGTAAAGGTTCTGTAATAGTTACCGTAGTACTTTGCGAACATCCATTATGGTCATTTACAATAACATTATAAGTACCTGCCGACAATTTTGAAATATCTTCTGCCGAGGACGTAAATCCACCAGGTCCTGTCCAGGAATACGCATATGGCCCCGTACCTCCTGTTGCCGTAAGATTTATGCTGCCATCGCCGTAGCCATTACAGGTTATATTCGTTTGCGACGATGAAAGCGACAATGCTACCCCGGGCTGGGTTATCGTATAAGTTGCGCTATTGTTACAGGAATTATCATCGGTCACCGTTACGGTATAAGTTCCAGCTGCCAGGCCTGTCCTGTCTTCGGTAAGAATACCCCCGCCCCAATCATAATGCAATGTTCCGGTTCCTCCTGTAGCTGAGACATTAATAGCTCCTGAAGATGAACCGTAACAAGCCACATTTGTTATAGCTCCCGAAACAGATATTGCAGAGGGCTCGGCTATACTCTCATCATCTTTAAGGTTAACAACACATGCAGAATGATCCTTATCTCTGATCTGAACGCTATAAATCCCTTGAGAAAGATTTGTAAAATTCATACCTGGTTGCCACGAACCTGAATTTAATCGATATTCATAATTGCCGTATCCTCCTGATGGTGAACTCAGCGTAATAGTCCCATCATTGGAGCCATTACAGGTAATATCCGTTTTTGCAATCGTAGCATTTAATAGTGAAGGTTCGGTTATTGTTGGCGAACTAAGCGTTTTAGAGCATGTGGGATAAACTGCATCCCGTATATTTACGGCATAAAGCCCCGAGCCCAAACCTGTAAAACTTCCAGATGATTGCCAGTTACCCGAATTAAGTTCGTATTCGTAATTCCCCGATCCTCCGGAAGGATTACTGATCGTAACCGTTCCGTCATTGGCGCCAAAACAACTAATGTTTGCCGTATTAACAACAGCGCCTAAAATAACTGGTTCTGTAACAGAAGCACTTGGCGTAATTGAACATCCATTCTTATCCGAAATGAGTACGCTATAGCTACCTGCTTTTAAACCAGTTATATCTTTTGTTGAAGCAGCAAACGAAGACGGGCCTGTCCATGAATATGAATATGGAGTTGTTCCCCCCGAAACCAATAAGGTTATCTGCCCATTTGAACTTCCATTACAAGTCACATTTGTCACTGAAGGAGTTGCTGAAAGTGCCGATGAAGGCTGACTTACAGTATAATCCGTAGAGATCTGGCAGCCATTTCCATCTTTTACATAAACGGTGTGAGTACCTGCCGTAAGATTTGTAAAATTAAAGGTGGGACCAAAAGACCCTTCGTCAATATTATAAGTATATGAACCATTTCCTCCGCTGGCCGAAATATTAATAGCCCCGGTAGATCCGCCAAAACAACCGACATTCGTAACAATTCCATTGCTCTGCAACGGATTAGGCTGACTAACAAAAGCCGATGCACTACTATGACATCCACTGGCATCGGTAATATCAACGCTGTACGTACCGGCAACAAGTCCCGAAAGATTCTGGCTATTTATCTGACCACTGGGAATTATTCCTCCATTGGTGGCCGTCCAGTAATAAGAGTATGGAGTCGCTCCACCTGTTACCGACAGATTAACTTTGCCAGTATTATTACCCGAACAGTCAACATTAACGACAGACGCCGAGGCACTTGGCCCATCACTGTTTTGAACTGCATAGGTCTGTTGGGTTGAACACCCCGAAGCATCAGTTACGGTTACCGTATAATTACCCGACGGAACTCCGCTAATATTCTGAGAGGTAGATCCGTTACTCCATAAGAACGAAGTTCCTCCGGTTTGTGCTATTGTTATTGCTCCGGTTGATGCTCCACACGATGAATTCGTTATTGTATTTGAATTAATCGCCGGTCCGGCATTTACAGTAACCGAAACATTTGCCGTTGCAGAACAGCCATTGCTGTTGGTAACTTTTACGGTATAAGTATCATTGGTGGTCGACGATACATTATATAAAACCGGATTTGCGCTTTGACTGGTAAATCCATTCGGGCCCAACCAAGTATAACTTACGCCCCCACTGGCATAAAGATGCAAATTACCTCCTGCACATACAGGATCAGCAGATGCTACAGCAGTAGGAGAAGTAACATAGACAAGCCTTTCTGAAGCAAGGCTGGACCCGCAAGCATTATGACCAAAAACATCAACTTTATAGGACCCTGCAGGTACGCTTGTCCAGTCTATTGTAACGGATGGAGAGTTTTTCCCCGACGTAATTATATCATAAACTGTTCCGGGTGAAGCTACCGATTCGATAGTCCATGAATAGGATGTATTTTGAGGATCAGGAGTAACCGACAATACAGAAGCATTATCTGATTGGCATACAGTTAAACCTGTACAGGTAGGAGCAGATAATGTTTGGGTTCCGGACGAGGCAGTACAGCCATTGGCATCGGTTGCAGTAACCGAATAATTCCCTGGTTGTAAACCTGTCCGATTTTGAACATTGCTAGTTCCCGAAAGATCAGCCCAATCAAAGGTATAAGGCAATGCCCCTCCGCTCACAGACAAACTTATACTTCCATCACTGTAGCAGGTTGGCTGAGTTACAGTTGGAGTTACAAAGACCTGAACCACCATGAGAATAGACCCGGCCGAAGTTCCACCACCGGGAGTCGGGTTAAACACCGTTATGGAAGGTGTTCCTACCGAAACCACATCCGAAGCAGGTATCGAAGCTGTTAATTGCGATGAATTGACATATGTGGTGGTTCTTGCACTTCCGTTGACATTTACTACCGACGAAGGCAGGAAGTTGGTTCCATAAATCGTAAGGATGAATGTAGCCGCCCCCACACATTTTTTACTCGGCGAAATACTTGTGATGGTTGGAGAAGGATTATCCAGATTGAAGGCACTGCTGGTGGAGCTTGTAAGCGATGGCGCCGATGCGGTTACGGTATAGCCTGTGCCTGGTTTATCAATGGATAGATCCGTAAATGTAGCCAATCCAGTGCCTGTGTTTATCGCTACAGTTGTGGTTCCGCTCAAAATTCCGCCAGGTCCGGCGTTGTTCTGAATGGCCATGGTAACGTTAGCCGCCGTGCCGGTAACAGTATTACCTCCGGCATCCTGCAATACCACAACGGGTTGTGTTGCCCAAATTGAGTTAGCTGTACCTCCTCCTGGCTGTACCGAGAAAGCGAGTTTTGCTGCAGAACCTACAGTTATGTTAAAAGCAGAGCTGACAATGTTTCCGGGCGAAGTGGATACCGTGCTACCCGTCGCTGTTAAGGTATAGCCCGTTCCAATTTTATCGATGGATAGGCCGCTGAAGGAGGCTATTCCGGTGCCGGTATTTACGGCTACAGTCTTGGTGCCACTGAGGGTACCGCCAGGACCAGCGTTATTCTGAATGGCAAGTGTAACGTTTTGAGCAGTGCCCGTTACCGTGTTGCCATAAGCATCCTGAAGGGTTACTGCTGGTTGTGTGCCCCAGGCCGTACCTCCGGTTCCTCCTCCGGGTTGTGTGGTAAACGCCAGTTTATTGGCTGCACCTGCCGAAACAACTACAGTTAGTTGATCGGCACCGCTTGAGCTTATTGAGCCATCGGTTACACTAATAGTGGCCGTTTCAGCCTTGTATAATGTCATTACCCCGTTGTTGGAGCCGGAGACAGTGGCTACACCATTGGTAAAAGTAATAGTGGTAGATGATCCGAAATTGATAGCAGTTCCGCTCTTATTGGTGATAGTTGGGGTTGTAACCGGGTTACCGCTTGCATTGGCGCCGAAGAAGGTTAATGTCTTGTCTCCGTTATACCCTAATATGGTGGTTCCACCTGCATCTTTGGCGGTAATAGTTATGTTTTGGGTGGACCCGGCAGTTTGTGTGCCACTGCCTGTTATTACAAGGCGTGTTGCTGTTCCACCTACATTGATAGTTCCTGATGTTGTGGATCCAAACCAGGTGGAATTTTTGTTTGAAGCCGTCGATCCTGTACCTCCCCAGGAACCAGTGCTTTGCAAACTTCCACCCAGATGAAGTGAAGACGCTGTTGAGGTGGTACTGTTGGCCAATAAGGCTACTGCGCTTCCACTTATTGCCAAATCGCCTGAAAAGGTGCAGGCTCCAGAAAATGTCTTGTTACCACTGCCCGATAAAATCAGGTTATTGTAAGTTCCTGTGGTTACATTCTGAGCGCCACTATTATAGTATTCCACCGTACCGCTGTTGATGGCCAATCCGTTGGAGGCTCCAGAAAACCTGACTGTTCCACCTGCATTGGAGGTGGAGGTTCCCAGAGTAAGCGTATTGGCAGCTATATCCATTGTAGAAGAGTTGGTAAGTGTTGCGCCAATTGTTACTGTCCCAGCTGCATTCTTTTGTCCCGAGCCGGAAAGTGTCAAGTTATTGTAGCTTAGCGCCGCTAAAGTTTGAGCGCTGCTCCCATTGTAAGTTACGGTTCCAGAACCTTTGGTAAAAGTGCCATTGTTGGTCCAGTTACCGCCCAGAGTTATGGTACCGGAACCTGAGGTAATACTTCCTGTTCCTGTAATGTTGCCAGTTACGGTTACGTTACTGTTATTGGTACTTAGGGTAGCAGTTCCTCCCGTAACGCTCCAGTTTCCACCTACGGTTATGGTTCCCGAAGCAGTGGTTTTGTCGCCAGCTCCGGAAAAAGTAAGATTTTGGTAGCTTGGTGTGGCCGAAACGATCTGTGCTACGGCCGATGCATATTCAACTGTTGTTCCGGACGAAATGGTATTGGTAGCAAAAGTAGGCCATGTGGTAGCCGATGCCCCACCCAGTTTAAAGGTTCCTGAGGTTAGCGTGAGTGTACCGGTTGACGTCAACTGGTTTCCTCCATCATTAAAAAGACTATTGGCGGTAACATCGCCAATGGTAAGGTTTGTAGCAGTTGTGGCACCTCCAAGGGTGGCACCGCTTGCATTGGCATTGTTTATCTTTAGGGTGTTATAGGTTGTGGCACGAATGGTTTGGGCAGAACTGCTGTTATAATTTACGGTAGCTCCCGTACCGTCTAATGTAGTCGTATTTACAATAAATCCTGATGCCAGGTTCCATGGTATACCTCCACTTAAAATGAGTGTTCCTGTAGCCGGTAAGTTGGCTGTTGTAATTGTGCAGGTCGGACCTGTTCCACTTGTTGCACCTGCGGTGGTAGTGACTATAGAGCCAGTTACTGTTGTGGTTCCTGCTGTGAGATCAAATGTTGGATTGTTTAATTTACTACTGGTACTACTACTATTTCCATTGAGGGTTAAGTTTCCATTAATAGTAAGGCTGGTAATTCCGCTATGGAGAATAAAACTATTGGTTGCAGAGCCACTTGGGGCAGTTCCTGAAGTACATATATTCATACTTGAACATACAATTGAACCAGCACCGGAAAGGTTAAAATCTACATTACTTTTACCATCAGTGATGAATATCGAGTTTGTGACAGTGAGTAAGATTCCAGAATTGACAGTTATTGTACCCGAAATCGCAGAATTCCCTGATACCATACTTAACGAATTACAGGATGTACTCACAGTTACGGTAACCGTATGCCCATTGGCAATAACTACATCATCGCCAGCGCCTGGCACAACTCCTCCAACCCAGGTTCCTGTTGCATTCCAGTTCCCCGTGGCGGCTGATGTGATGGTGACACCTCTTGATAACGTTGCATATCCTAACAATAAAATTGCCAATAGTAATGGTTTTAGGATTCTCGAAATCTTCGAAAACAAACTATCCATTGGCTTTAACCCTCTCTTCATCGCAACTGATTTATATGATGTTGTAATAGACCTCATAGCACACTTCATTATTTTGTAATTGTTCCGGGCGTTACCGGGCTTGGGTTTGCTGTTGTAACTGTAGCCGACGTCCCTGCACTGCAGTTATTGGCATCCTTCACCGTAACGGTATAAGTCCCGGCACTCAGGCTGCTCCTGTCCTCGTTGGTATTACCATCGTTCCATAAATAGGTATAGGGTGATGTCCCACCGCTTACCGTAAGAGTGATGGCTCCATTACCAGTTCCCGGACATTTTTCCTGAGTTATGACAGTGCTTAAACTGATAGCTGCTGGCTGAGTTACCGTGACACTTGTGGTTTGGGTACATCCGTTGTCGTCTTTTACCGTTATGATGTATGGACTTGCTGATGCCAAAACCCCGCTGAAGGTGTTGCCATATTGATAGGAGCCTCCATTGAGGCTGTATTGTAGCGTACCGCTTCCTCCCGATGCTGTAACTGTAATGGTGGATGAACCTCCATTGCAAAGAATGGCCGATGCTGAGGCCGATGCCGTTATTCCGGTTGGATCAACTACCGAATTACCTGTAGATGTTTGCGTACAAGAGTTGGCATCGGTTACCGTAACCGAATAACTTCCTGCTGCCAGGTTGGTACGATTTTGCGATGAGGATCCATCGTTCCACAAATATATTTTAGCTCCAGTACCTCCGCTTATCGCAAGGGATATAGCTCCTGTGCTGGTACCGTTGCAGGTTGGCGCTGTTATGGTTGGTGTAATGGTTATCGCAGAAGGTTGATTAACCACTGCCGATGTAGTTATGGTGCAGCTTTTGCTATCAGTAACAGTGAGGTTGTAGGTACCTGCCGCAAGGTTACTTATATTCTGGGTCGCAGAGGTATAGCTGCTTGGACCTGTCCATAAATAGTTATATTTGGGGGTACCGCCCGAAACGGATAAGTTCACACTTCCTGCAGAAATACCATAACAAAGTAAGTCAACCGGAGTGGCCGTAACATTCATTTTGGGGTTAATGCTTACTACCAAGGTAAAAGCACTACCGCCGCAGCTTCCATTGGTAGGTGTTACAGTATACGTGGCTGTTTGCGTGCTGCCGGTGGTATTGGTTAGTGTTCCTGTAATGTTTGAACCGCTACCAGAAACTCCTCCCGTGACTCCTCCTGTAACAACCGGGGCTCCCCATGTGTAGGTGGTACCTACCGGAACAATTCCATTCACGCCGTTGGTTGGGGTAACGGTGAATGCTGTTCCGCTGCAACCGTTGGCTGTCATGTTATTGATGAATGGCGCCGGGTTTATGGCGATAGCCTGAGATAATTGGTTTCCGCTTCCACAGGCATTGGAGCCCGAAACCCTCAATGTCCCGGAGGTTGCATTGGATGCATAATCTATGGATATGGAATTGGAATTCCCGTTAATGGTTGCATTAGACCCATCGTACGTCCAGGTATAGGAAGAGGCGTTGGAAATACCAGTAATGCTGTATGTTTTCGATTGACCGGCGCAAACCGTTGTACTTCCTGTAATTGATCCCGTGGCCACCGGTGTGGAGTTCACCGTTACAGTGGTTACCAGGCTGGTGGTATTACCATAAGCATTTGATACAACACATTGGTAATAAGTTGTATAGTCCAGACTGGGTGTGGTATAACTTGCGGTAGTAGCACCCGATCCTCCAACTACATTAGTAAAGGGACCATAGAATGATGTCGACGACTGCCACTGGTATGTTAAAGTGCCCGCGCCAAAGGCGGTTACGCTCATGCCGGAGGTATTGCCGCTGCAAATGGTTGTACTGATGGGTTGATCGCTGATTACAGGCGGAGTGTTGGCTCCGTAAACCGTTATTGAAAAGCCATAATTGCCTGTACAAGATGTTCCGCTGATGGCATCTACCGAAACAGTGCCTGTGTATGTTCCAATTGCCGGGTTATTCGGTATAGAAAGTACGATATTGCCCGGAGCAGCCGGAACTGCGGCAGGAGTGGTGATATCTACAAATCCCTGAGCCTTGGCACCAACCGAATAATTAATGGTATAATTGTCGGCAGATGGCGAAGTTGATTTGGCTGAGAATGGAAGGTTCAGCGTGGTTGCCGTTCCCTGCTGTATTGCAAGCTTTGAGTTTGTAATGGTGATGGCCGGTGTAGGAAACTGATTTGTAAAATTGATGACCACATTTGAAGTGGCAGAACAGGTGCTAAACCCGACTTTATATGCTTTTACATAGACATTAGACAAATCTGCTGTAAGTATATTGGTATGTAACGTGATTGCTCCTCCCGTACCTAAAGCCGACGGTCCAACAGCAATACCGGAACTATTTACCAACTGATAAATGACCAATGCCTGCGACGTATTCAGTGTAATCTGTCCATAGCCATTCAAACAATAGGAAATGTTACCTCCTGTATAAGAAGGTGTGGATGGTTGAACACATTGAACAATGGTAAAGGCCGCGCTTAGATCGCTTTCGCAACCGGTTCCTGTAAGCGTCACATTTACAACACCTCCAGTGTACATATCTGTCGAAAGCAAACTGCTCACGCTCCATGAGCCTGAGCTATTTACAGCAACACCAGCGCCCACCTGGGAGCCATCAATATAAACCTTTAACGTAACCGGATAAGACCCGCCGGATATGGTTCCACTTACGGTGCTCTGGCCTTCTTTTACGGTATTGATGCTTATGGTATAGGCTGATATATTCGTTTTGGATGAGATCGTAATAGGATTGGAGTCGGGGCTGGTTCTTAAACAAGTACCCGAAGTAACTGCAGCCACAACATTATCGCCAGCTGCAAGGCTTAGCGATGATACTGTCCATACTCCGCCCGAAACAGTGGCTGTTCCAATTTGCGACCGGGTTGGGTTTGTTTTGTATAAGGTAACTGTTGACCCATCGGCTTCTACCGTGTTGCCGCTAACCGAAGTAAGCGGAATGGTGGAAGAACAACCGCTGGTAGTGATGACGGGTTTAATGGCCACATGCGAAACCGGAACTCCAGTCACTGTGTTGGTGGGACATTTGCCTGCATCGGTAGCCGAAGCGGTGATGTTGGTACAATCGTAGCCCGATAATTCCAAACCACTGATCGTCCAGGTGGTTCCATTAACAACGGTGGTACTTTTCAGAAAAACACCATTGGCATAAAGGTTTACCAGCGTCCCTGCAGATGAACCACAGGTTCCGGAAACTGAGACAGTGCTTGTGGTGATTACCGATGTGGTTATGGTTGGCGCTACCGAAGTTCCGGCAGAACTGTACTGACAGTCGGCCAGATAGCTTGATACGCACTTGCCCGGTTCCTGAAAAGTGAAGTAAAACACCCCGTTCGGGAAGGTCTGACCTGTTTCGGTAGAAAACGTCATTAATTGTCCGGCAGTAGCGGACGTTTGTGGATTTTGGATATACGTCGATCCACCGCTCTTGGTAACATATTGCGCCACTGTAAAATCGGCATTATACCACGTAAAGATGGTTCCTGCGGCAAACGTGTTGGTAATGGTGTATCCCTTGCTACCGCTTATTTTTGTTACAGTCACATTGGTTCTTGTGTTCGATCCACAGTCGGTCACTGTTTGCAGGCTGCAGTTATCAATGGATGTACCCTTGCCGGCTGCAGTGGCAGTCGCTTTTAAAATCTGGTCCTTAGCCAGTGTAACCGAAGGGCTTAATGCTGATAGGTTGATGGTCCAGTTACCGCCGGAAGTGGTGGTACCACTACCTAAAAGTGTAGTACCGTCGCTTTGATATACCGATACATTTATTGTAGTACCCGAAGCTTCGGTTGACGTTCCGGTAATGCTGGAACTTGATACAGAAACAGGATTGATCGTAGGGCAGGCCGAACGGTCGGTAACACCGCCGTTATTGATACCACCAATAGATGAAGGTGTCTGCGAATCAATCAGATCTGTAAATATTTCATCGATATTAGAGCCACTTGTAACACCACCAATATCGGACAACGCATTATTACCTATTGCTGGATGTGGATTCATTACTGTTACAGCTACAAAACGAAGCGGTGTGCTATTGGTTATTCCGAGCGGTGTCAAATCGGACAATGGAACATAGAAATCGTAGAAATAATCAGGATCGCCACCTGCTGTAGAAACAGCCATAGATATCTGAGCATTAGTATCGAATGAGTGCGTTGCTGTCAGTGTTCCGTTAATGGTTCCATCTACATTATAAACGTTCACTGAAAAATTGGTTTCGAGCACTACTTCCAGTTCAAAACCCGGATTACCCGAAACAGCGTTTGGATCGGCATTTGGCCCGGTAAATCCGAATTTTTGATCGGTATCAATCATAATGGAATACGACTTAGAATTGGGCGCATATCCCCCAAGTCGAAAACGAAAAAGCAAGTTTGTACCATCATTATACACCATAATGGCATTATTCCCAGCGGCATCGGTTCCCACAATTTCGATAAATCCGCCTATAGGCCCTCTCAGAATATCTCCTGTAGGATCAGGGCGAACAATCGGTACATATGGAATTTCGCTTTGAGCAACATCATTATCGGGAGGAATGGTAAAACCTAACTGTACGCCATTGGTTAACTGCGATACATATCCATCAAGATTAGGATCTAATACTATATTTCCGGGAGTTTGTGCTGGCTTTATAATCATGCCAGGAGTTTGTGCCAACGCTTTATCAAGAATCGACTCTAATAATATTATTGTACATGAAAATAAAAGTATAGATACAAGGTGTTTAAGTAGAGAATTATTCATATCTATTTGATATTTAGTTCTGTTATAATCAAGAAGAGAAATAAGACGATTGCAAATAATTTGTATTTATTTTTCTATCTATTCTAAAGATCAGATTGTTGTAATAAAAAACCGATTAGAATAGAGGTATCTCCGATACCTCTATTCTAAATTAATTCTAAATATTCTGTGAAAAAAAGTTAAAAGGTGGACAAAAAGTAGACACAGAAAATCCTCTAAGAAAATGGCCTGAAATTGAAAGGCTTTCGGATTTTAGCTTATCGCTTTAACAATGAGAATATTAAAAATATTATATAGAAGACAGGAAGTTTACAAGGCTATCCTTTTCTGACAAACCTAGTTTTTTACGTAATCGGTACCTTGCCTTTTTTATGCCATCTTCTGTTTGAAGGGTTAACGAAGCAATGTCTTTTGTATTCATATTCAAACGCAAAAATGCGCACATACGAATTTCATTATTAGATAGATATGGAAATTGATTATAAAGTTTTTTGGTAAAATCGTCATGAAGTTTCAAAAAACGGGTCTCAAATTCTTTCCAGTTATTGAGACTCATTTGTAAACGATATGAGCTTATAATTTTTTTTAGTTTCAAAACTCCGTTATGCTCCAGTGTCGTTTCAAATTTTTCTAAATCATTTAAAAGATTGTTAATAAGTTCTCCAAACTGAACTAGCTGTAAAAGAGTCGATTTTTGTTCTTTTACTTTAACTTCTAATTCATGTAGCAATTCATTTTTTCGTTGTTCCAGTAGTTCTTTTTCTTGTAAAAAAATAATTTCGCGTTGTTGCTGAAACTTCTTATGGTATTCTTCTAATTTATCTTTTGATTGCTTTAATTCGATATGATTTTTTACTCTGAATAAAATTTCTTCGCTACTTGCTGATTTACAGATACAATCAACTGCCCCACTTTCAAAACCTCTTATAATATCCTTTGTTTCATTAGATGAAGTTAAAAATATAACTGGTATATGTTCGGTCGTTTCATTTGTTTTAAGCCTTTTACAAACCTCAAAACCATCGAGCAAAGGCATATTTATGTCCAAAAGAATTAACAGGGGTATTAAAGAATTTGCTTTTACTATTCCTTCTTCACCATTGCTTGCCGTATAAATAGGGTAGCCTAACTGCTCAAGGCAAAGAGCAATAGCATTGATACTTATATAAGAATCGTCTATAATTAATATGGAATTGTTAAGCATTATCGATGTCTTATAGAGAAGACCCAGGAATATACCTGATTAAATATTCTTTTATGAAGTTAAGATAAAATATTCAGGATTAACAATAAACATTTAAACCTTATACGAGCTGAAAGGTCATTTTTATGGTTTAGATTTTTAGCTGAATACGTTGAAATTATTAAATGCCGTTGAACCTTTCTTTAATTATTCGAAGAAAGTATTAAATAGAAGATTTGCAAAAACATAATTTTTAAGAACCAACGCGACATCCGATGGATAAAACCGACAAGAATGAAGCAAATCTGTTAGTTCTGTCGATAACTTATCATTCTGATTAACAACAACTTTTTCGATATATCCTTTTGCAACCTGTACAGATCCAGAACTACCCTGAAAAGTAAAATTCAACTGAAAAGAAGGCGAATAACCGAAGTTCCATTCCCATGTGGCATACCGTTTCGCTATTAAACTATTTATCTGCAACGTATCGTCTGCTGTAAGATGATATACCTGAGATTCAGAGACCTCTTCGGATAAGAAACGCATCAGCAGCTTAGCAAAATCGTGCACATCGCCTTCAAACGGAATATGCGGATTAAGGTTTGTAACCACACTTCGGTTTGATTTTACTGCTTTATCGGTAAAACGACCATGCTGAATGCGAATTGATTCATTAAGAGCGGATAAATCGGTACTAAACAGTAAGGTTCCATGATGCAGTACCCTGTTTCGGTAAATGTGTTCGGCATTACCCGATACTTTTCCTTCGGGTAGACGAATATCATTCTTCTCGCCTAAAAAAGCATTAAGTCCAAGCGATTGCAAAAAACGAATAACAGGTTGTGCAAAACCGGCCATGTCTGCCAGTTTTCCGGGTTCACCGTTACGAATAAAACAAAAATTGATGTTGCCGGGATCGTGAAAAACCGTGCCACCACCCGATAAACGGCGAATTACCGGTATGTTATTGTGCATAATCCACGGCAGATTAATTTCAGCCAAAGCATTTTGATGTTTACCTACAATTACAGCCGGATTATTGATATACAGAAAGATATACTCTTCGGTAGTTTCACGCAGAAAATATTCTTCGCTGGCCAAATTAAATTGTGCTTCAGCACTTTCGCTCAGAATGAGTCGGGTCATTTTGTTTTTGAAACAAAATATTTATAAAAAATATAATTGAATAACCGGCTTACACCAAAACCACAAGCAGTTCCAACAATAATTCCTCCTAAAATGTCTCCCGGATAATGAACACCTAAATAAATCCGAGAATAAGAAACCAGCAATGCCCATAAAATCAAAACGATAGAAAGCCACTGTTTTCGAATTAATAAGCCAACAAATGTTGCTGCTGCAAATGTATTTGCTGCATGCGACGATACAAAACCATACAATCCGCCTCTGTACAAATCTCCATTGGGCTTAGTAACCAAATGAACCAGCCCGGCAAGCATTGGTTCGTGAGAAGGACGCAAACGCATTACCAGATTTTTAATAATCCCAGACGAAATACTATCGGACAAAAAAATAAGCAATACCAGCATAGGTATAAGCACCCATGCATTCTTCTTATACTTATTGATTAACAGATAAATAAGAAAGGCATAAAAAGGAAGCCATAGCACAGTTCCGCTGATGTACCACATGGGTTTATCAAGAAACGGGGTGTTTAGTCCGTTGAGAAAAAGAAAAAAATTACGGTCTGCTGTATCGAGCCAATGAAACATAGCTTGTATTTTGACCTAAAATTACTCGTTTAAATTTTTCCAGAGCAAATCTTTAAGTTGAGAAAGCCCCTTGCCTGTAACCGCCGAAATAAATACGTAAGGAATATCCGGCAAACCGGCGGCCATCTCTTGTTCCATTTGATCGTCAATCAGATCGCATTTTGTTATAGCCAGAATACGCTTTTTGTCAAGCATTTCAGGATTGTATTGGTCCAGTTCGCGAAGCAGAATTTCATAATCTTTTTTAATGTCATCACTTTCGGCTGGTACCATAAAAAGCAGCATCGAATTACGTTCAATATGTCGAAGAAAACGTAACCCAAGTCCCCTGCCCTCACTGGCTCCTTCGATAATCCCCGGAATATCAGCCATTACAAACGACTGATTATTACGATACGAAACAATTCCCAGATTAGGAACCAACGTAGTAAAAGGATAATCGGCAATTTTGGGTTTAGCCGCCGAAATAGCCGATAATAATGTCGATTTCCCGGCATTAGGGAAACCAACCAAACCAACGTCGGCCAGAAGTTTCAGCTCTAAAATAAAAGCACCCTCAATACCAGGCTCTCCGGGCTGCGAAAAACGAGGCGTTTGCAAAGTCGGCGATTTAAAATTGGCATTTCCGAGACCACCACGTCCGCCTTTGGCCAGAATTTGCTCCTCGTTGTTCTCAGTTATTTCAAAAATAACCTCGTTAGTTTCGGCATCGCGGGCAACAGTTCCAAGCGGAACTTCAACAATTGCATCTTTTCCGTTGGCTCCGGTCATCAGACTTCCGGTGCCGGCTCCGCCATGTTCGGCAAAAATATGACGGGCATATTTCAAGTGAATGAGCGTCCAGTACTGGCTGTTGCCGCGCACGATAACATGACCGCCACGCCCACCGTCGCCACCATCGGGACCGCCTTTGGCCGTAAGCTTGTCGCGACGCAAATGAGTTGATCCGGCGCCTCCGTTGCCCGAACGAACAAAAATTTTAATATAATCGACAAAGTTTGACGAGCTCATTCACTTAAGGTGTTATATATATTAATAATATAAAAGTTTCCGGCAAACATTTTCCGCCATCGCAGCGGTACTTCTGTGTTTTCCGGAAACTTAAATTGTCTGTCGTAAATTAATTGAAATAAAAACCGACTTAAGCCGTAAGCTTGTCAATTTCGCTGCAAAGCCTGTTAAAAATGTCGCTGATAGAGCCAACACCCTGAACAGGATAATATTTATTACGTGCACGATAAAAATTGATTACCGGTGCAGTTTCGTCATTGTAAACCTTTATACGATTTTCAATTACGTCGGTTGACTGGTCGTCTGCCCGACCTGAAACCTTGCCACGTTCCAGTAAACGATGTACTAATTCGTCGTGTTCAACGTCGAGTACCAGCATTCCTGAAATATCAAGTTTACGGGCAGCTAATAATTTTTCGAGTGCTTCAGCCTGTGCGGTTGTGCGCGGAAAACCATCAAAAATAAAGCCTTTTGCGTTAATATTCTGATCAACACGAGCTTCAATCATTCCTATCACAATGTCATCAGAAACCAACTGCCCCTGATCCATTCTTTTTTTGGCTTCCAGTCCGAGCGGAGTGCCAGCAGCAATTTCTGCACGAAGGATGTCACCTGTCGAAAAATGTACTAATCCGTACTTTTCGATCAATTGAGCACTTTGAGTGCCTTTGCCTGCTCCCGGAGGGCCAAAAAGAACTAAATTAAGCATAACTAACTTTTTTAACTACGTATATGTTAATCTTTTACTAAAGTGTAAATATCAGGATAATTTCGACCTAAACCATCATAATCCAAACCGTAACCTACAATAAAATCGTTGGGTATCCGCATACCCACATAATCGAGCTGTACCTCTATTTTACAGGCTTCGGGTTTAAAAAGAAACGAGGCTACTTTTACCGAGGCCGGTTTATGACTTTTAACCTGTTCGATAAGCTTAACCATAGTATGTCCGGAATCGACAATATCTTCTACAATAATAACATCACGACCTTCGAGAGACTCGTTAAGCCCAACCAAAACCTTAACTTTTCCGGTTGAAGAAGTTCCCTCATAGGATGCCAATTTCAAGAACGAAAGTTCACAAGGAGACTCAATACGTTTAAGTAAATCGGCTGTAAACATAAACGAACCATTGAGAATACTCAAAAATACAGGCTTTTTATCGGCAAAATCGCGATTTATTGCCTGTGCCACTTTTTCGACACTTTCCTGAATTTGTGCTTCAGTAATATATTTTTCGAAAACTTTATCGTGAACTTTTATCCTATGCATATTCTTGCCCAATTATAATAAATCCCTGATGTTATGGAATATATAAACCGTTCGGTTTGATAATTGGCTGCGAAATTACAAATATTTACTATATCTTATTTGCAAAGTTGAAACAAACAAAACAAGATATACCGTAGGGTGATAACATTCTTTATTGTTTCTCTTGTAAGAGGATAAAGAGAAAACGTTTCTTATAAAATCGGTATTTCGTTAATAACCAAATTACTAATTATGTTAAAAAAATTATTCTTACTTGCTGTAATAAGCTGTATTACAGTAAGCCTTTTTGCGCAAAAGAAAATTCAAAAGAAAAAAGACATTGCAATAATTGGTTATTACACCGGCAATGCCAAAGAAATCGATCAATATCCGATCGAAAAGTTGACTCACATCATTTTTAGTTTTGTGCATCTGAAAGGATCTCAACTCACTGTTGATAAGCAGGAAGACAGCCTTACACTCCGACATTTGGTTTCGCTCAAAAAACAATATCCAAAGCTCAAAATATTAGTTTCTCTTGGCGGATGGGGCGGTTGCGAATCTTGCTCCAAAACGTTCTCGACAGATAAGGGACGAGCAGATTTTGCTAAGTCTGCACTTTTACTTATGAAAACATACCGCATTGACGGACTGGATCTTGACTGGGAATATCCTGCAATAGAAGGTTTTCCGAAGCATCGTTTTGTGCCTGAAGATCGCGAAAACTTCACTGATCTGGTAAGAAAATTACGTACCGCTTTCGCTAACAAATATTTACTCAGTTTTGCTGCCGGCGGCTTCAATCTATATCTCGAAAAATCAATTGAATGGCAAAAAATTATGCCTCTTGTTGATATGGTAAACCTTATGACTTACGATCTTACTAATGGTTATAGTGTTACAACCGGCCATCATACGCCATTATATTCCTCTGATAAACAGATAGAATCGACCGATAATGCAATCCGTTTTTTTGAAAAAAATCATCTTGATTTACATAAACTTATCATTGGAGCAGCTTTTTACGCCCGCGTCTGGGAAAATGTTACAGATGTAAACAATGGTCTTTTTCAGTCCGGAAAGTTTAAAGCCGGTATTTCGTATAAAGATTTTGACAAAAACTTTGGATCTGACAATGGTTTCGAGTTGTTTTGGGACAGCATCTCGCAAGCTCCTTATTATTATAGTAAAACGAAAAAAGAATTTGCGACTTTCGATAACGGACAATCAGTCAGCTTAAAAACGAAATACGCCAAAGAAAAACAATTAGGCGGAATTATGTTCTGGGAAATTACAAACGATGCTTATTCGTACGGATTAATTGATTCAATTTATTCTGAATCAATTAAGTAAAACTGCGTTCAAATAAAGAGAGCCATTCTGCATATTGTGCAAAATGGCTCTCTTTTAAACAGAACAACTTATTATAACTTGTTCTGTATCAAATATTCTCTAATTTTATTCAGATCTTCGGGTGTATCAACAGCAAGACTCTCAAAATCGGTTTTTTCAACCCTAATTTTCAAACCGTTTTCAATCCACCGGTTTTGTTCAAGTGATTCAGCCAATTCGAGTGGCGTTTGCGCCATTTGTGTAACCGCCTTCAATACCGTTGCTCGATAAGCATAAATGCCAAGGTGTTTGAGATATTCAAAATGTTTAGACCAGATAGCATCGGGAGCATTGCGCAAATAAGGAATAGGCGAACGACTAAAATAAAGGGCTTCTCCTTTCAGGTTTAAAATTGCTTTAACCTGGTTCGGATTCGTAACATCGTCGCCCGAAGCAAACGGTTTTACAAGCGTGGCAATATCGGTTGCGGCATCTTTAAAACAATCTATAAGCAACTGAATCTGATACGGTTGAATAAAAGGTTCATCGCCCTGAATGTTAATAACCACATCAAAACACTTACCGGTAACTTTTTGGGCAATGTCAAGAGCTTCGGCACAACGATCAGTACCACTGCGATGTTCAGCTGAAGTCATGGCCACTTTGCCACCAAAATTTTCAACAGCTTTTTGAATTCGTTCATCGTCTGTCGCCACATATACATCTGTCAGAATTTTCGAAACCTGTTCGTAAACCCGTTGTATCATTAATTTTCCACCTATGTCAACCAAAGGTTTTCCGGGAAACCGGGTAGAAGCATAACGTGCTGGTATAATGCCAATAACATTCATAATTATTATTAATTAGAAAACCTTTTACCAAGGTTATTTAAAGATTCCGAAGGTAATAAAAAGCAAAGTTTAATGTTTAATACAAGAGACTCGGCCTTTCGGCGAATGATAAATGCTTCGGTTTTTACCGATTTTTCGCCGGACTTAACCTAATTTAAGGACTATTACGGCAAAGAATATGTAATTTTGTCAGTAATTGATAAAATGACAGGATTTTGATATACAAAACTGTTATTCATCGTATTAAGCTACTGGAAAATGAATCTTCAGGAAATACAGACTATTAAGCAACGTTTTGGAATTATTGGGAGCAATCCCGCATTGCATCGGGCCATTGACATTGCCCGTCAGGTTGCTCCAACTGATTTGTCGGTACTCATAACCGGACCTAGTGGAGTTGGTAAAGAAATTTTTCCACAGATAATTCATCATTTCAGCGCCCGTAAACATGGGGCATACATTGCCGTAAACTGCGGTGCAATTCCTGAAGGAACCATTGATTCAGAGCTTTTTGGACATGAAAAAGGTGCTTTTACCGGCGCTACTGAAAGCCGCAAAGGCTATTTTGAGGTAGCCGATGGCGGTACCATTTTTTTAGACGAAGTTGCCGAACTTCCGCTTTCTACACAAGTTCGATTGCTGCGTGTACTCGAAACCGGAGAATTTATTCACGTTGGTTCGTCTAAAGTGCAAAAAACCAACGTTCGTGTAGTTGCAGCTACCAATGTTGATCTTATTCGGGCTATTCAGGAAAATAAATTTCGGGAAGACCTTTATTACCGGTTAAACACGGTACCAATAAGTGTTCCTGCACTTCATGAACGCAAAGAAGACATTTACCTGTTATTCAGAAAATTCGCATCCGATTTCGGACAGCGCTATCGTATGCCTGCAATAAATCTTACGCAAGATGCCCGCAGTATGCTCGAGAACTATGAGTGGCCAGGAAATGTTCGTCAATTGAAAAACATCACAGAGCAAATATCTGTTATTGAACAGGATAGGGAAATAGATTCAATTTCTCTTCGCCGATATTTACCTAACTATCAGGATAGTAAATTACCTGCATTAATGCCCTCGGGCGATCAAGCTTCGTTTGCCTCCGAGCGCGAAATTCTGTACAAAATACTTTTTGATATGAAAAATGACATGAATGACCTTAAAAAGCTTGTTCACGAAATCATTCAAAAAGGCGTTACCGACGACGTCGTTCATGGCAGTAATGCAAAAATTATACAGAAGTTATATTCCAGCACCCCCTCAGAAAACATTCCGCAACCCGTCAATAATTTTGATATTGCAACACCGTCTTCCAATTTTGGACATTTACCAAGTACATCCGATCATATTCAAGATACAGAAGAAATTATAGAAGAATCGCTTTCGCTCGAAGACAAAGAAGTGGAACTAATACGCAAAGCCTTGCAAAAACATCTGGGCAAACGCAAGCTTGCTGCCGACGAACTTGGTATTTCGGAACGAACACTTTACCGTAAAATCAAGGAATATAATATTTCGTGATTTTAGTTACATTTGTCCCCACTGTACATATATGCTAAAAATGAGCCGTTATCGCGTAATTTTCATCTTATTTTTACCTCTCATCCTTATTTTGGGTAGTTGCTTTTCGATAAAATACAGTACTACCGGTGCTGTTATTCCTCCCGAAATAAAAACAGTTGGAGTGTCTTATTTTCCTAACCGTGCTGCTATTGTTTATGCACCTTTGAGTCAGCAATTTACAGATGGATTGCGAGACAAAATGCGTAGTCAGACAAATTTGAAAGTCACTAATGATATCGGAGATGTTTCATTCGAAGGTGAAATAACTGGTTACAGCACTTCATCTGTTGCTATTACCGGAAATCAACAAGCTGCGCAAAACCGTTTAACTTTAACGATAAGAGTAAAATATACCAATCAAGTTGATCCCTCACAAAATTTTGATACTTCATTTTCAAGATATTCTGATTATAGTAGTACCAGCGATCTTACGTCCGTTCAGGACAAGCTTGTCAAAGATATGCTAGAACTCATAATTGAAGACATTTATAATAAAGCATTCGTTAACTGGTAAAACATAGAACAATGGATATCAGGAGTATTGCACGTTGGCTAAAAAATCCTTCCGAAATGGATGAAAGCTCACTGGCATTATTGGAAACAGTAAGCCAGGAATATCCTTATTTTCAGCTATCCGCAATTTTATACCTGAAAAATCTAGCAATATTAAATCGTCCGTACACAAAAGAACTGGAAAACAAAGCCATACTAATTGCAGACCGCAAAAGACTTATGCAATTTTTGGATGGAAAACCGCTTTCTAATTTTCCGTTTATCGAAAAGTTGGATAAAGCTGTAAAAAAAGAAATTGACGAAGGTTCTAATATAACAAATACTCTTCAACAAAAATCAGAATCTCCAGTTGTTGAAGAAACTGACACCTCCGTAAAATCAATAAAAACAGAACATCACCATCTCTCGGATGATATCTTAATTTTAGAGGAAAGTCAAGACACCGATGATCAAATAGAAATATCAGATGATCAGCCAGAAAAAGATGATACATCTTCTATCAAAGTTCCTAAAAGACGTAAAAAAGTAGATTTAGGCAGCGATGTCCTCAATGAAGAGTATAATCCAGACGATGAGAGTAATGATCCGATTGACCGTTTTTTAGCCAATATGCCAGGACCTATCCGTGTTAATGAAGAAGAACCAGTGGAAAAGCCGGTTACAGAAACTAATGACGAGCCAGAGATAGAAGAAATAGCCTCCGAACCGCTTGCTCGTATTTATGCTATGCAGGGTTTAACCGATAAAGCAATCTCAATTTACGAGAAGCTTCGCTTGAAATATCCGGAAAAAAGTGCTTACTTTGCCGTTCAAATTGAGAATTTACATAATAAAATCAAATAACTAAATAAGTTAACCGATTATGTTTGCCTTCTTTACTGTACTTATTATTATTGTTAGCATTTTGCTGGTATTGGTCGTTTTAGTACAAAACTCAAAAGGTGGCGGATTGGCCTCCAATTTTTCTTCGGCTGGCCAGTTTATGGGTGTTCGTAAAACAACTGACTTTTTAGAAAAAGCAACATGGTCGTTAGCTGGAGCCTTGGTTGTGTTTACCATATTAGCAACTGCGACTATTCCTCGTGGCGAAGAAAAGAAATCGGTTTTACAGGAACAAGTGAAAAATACAGTAGATCCAAATGCTGTACCATCTTTTCCTACAAACGGAACCCAACAACAGCAAGGACAGGCTGCAGGTAACGCTCAGCCAGCTGCTCAACAGCAGCAACCAGCTGCCGGACAAACCGTTCCTGCTACTGAAAAGAAATAACGATAAAAAGACTTTGAGCACGTAGCCACTTGCTCTTAATTAGATAATTATAATCTGTAAAGGCCGGAATAATTCCGGCCTTTACGTTTTTCAAACCTTTCTGTTTAATGACAGTATTACTGTAATATTGTCAGTTTAAAAATGTAAACATGCCATCTTTTGCGCAAAAATGGCACAAACGTAGTTGTTAACGCGTTTGGCATACTTTCTGATTATTCCATACACGTTATAAAAACTTGAATGTTTAACTTAAAAAACAATATGAATATGTCAGAAGTAAGCATCAAACCATTATCTGATAGGGTATTAGTAGAACCCCAAGTGGCTGAAGCAAAAACTGCCAGTGGAATCATTATTCCCGATACAGCAAAAGAAAAACCACAACGTGGAATTGTAAAAGCTGCAGGTCCGGGGACAAAAGATGAAGCCATGCAGGTTAAAGTTGGCGACGTTGTTCTTTACGGCAAATACGCCGGTACCGAAATCAGCATCGATGGTAACGATTACCTTATTATGCGTCAGTCTGATATTCTCGCAATCATTTAATTATTAACAAACATCAAAAAACTATACGATTATGGCAAAAGAAATTGCTTATAATATCGAAGCTCGCGACAAACTCAAAAAAGGCGTTGACGCATTAGCCAACGCAGTAAAAGTAACCCTCGGACCAAAAGGTCGTAACGTTGTTATTGACAAGAAATTCGGAGCTCCTCACATTACCAAAGACGGTGTTTCTGTAGCAAAAGAAATAGAGCTTTCAGATCCTTTCGAAAATCTTGGTGCTCAAATGGTTAAAGAAGTAGCATCAAAAACCAATGACAATGCCGGTGACGGAACAACCACAGCTACCGTTTTGGCACAGTCCATTATTGGCGTTGGTTTAAAGAATGTTACAGCCGGTGCTAATCCTATGGATCTGAAACGCGGTATTGATAAAGCCGTTGCAAAAGTTATCGACAACCTCAAAAAACAAAGCCGCCAGGTTGGTGACGACAACAAAAAAATTGAACAGGTTGCTACCATTTCGGCTAATAACGACAGCGAAATCGGAACTCTCATTGCACAGGCAATGGAAAAGGTTAAAAAAGAAGGTGTTATTACCGTAGAAGAAGCAAAAGGAACCGAAACCACCGTTGAAGTGGTTGAAGGTATGCAGTTCGACCGTGGTTACATTTCTCCTTACTTTGTAACCGATACCGAAAAAATGGAAGCTGTTTTGGATCGTCCTTACATCCTTATTTTCGATAAGAAAATTTCGGTGATGAAGGATTTTCTTCCTATTCTCGAACAAGCAGCACAAACCGGACGTCCATTATTAATTATCGCAGAAGATGTTGATGGAGAAGCTCTTGCTACTCTTGTAGTTAACCGTTTGCGTGGCTCTTTGAAAATTGCAGCTGTAAAAGCTCCTGGTTTTGGCGATCGTCGTAAAGAAATGCTTGAAGACATTGCTATCCTTACCGGTGGTACTGTAATTTCGGAAGAAAAAGGCATGAAACTTGAAAGCGCAACATTGAATGATCTTGGTCAGGCTGAAAAAATCACCATCAACAAAGACAACACAACTGTTGTTAACGGCTCTGGCGAAAAAAAGCAAATTGCAGCCCGCGTTTCTCAAATTAAAGCTCAGATCGAAAATACTACATCGGATTACGATCGCGAAAAACTTCAGGAACGTCTGGCTAAATTAGCCGGAGGTGTTGCTGTTCTTTACATCGGTGCAGCTACCGAAGTTGAAATGAAAGAAAAGAAAGATCGCGTAAACGATGCCCTCAGCGCAACCCGTGCTGCAGTTGAAGAAGGAATTATCCCTGGTGGTGGTGTTGCTTTTATCCGCGCTATCGATTCTTTGGAAGATTTAAAAGGCGAAAACGATGACGAAACCACTGGTATTCTTATTGTAAAGCGTGCTTTGGAAGAACCAGTTCGTCAAATTGCAGAAAATGCAGGTGTTGACGGTTCTGTAGTTGTAATGAAAATTAAAGAAGGTAAGGGTGATTTTGGTTACAATGCCCGTACCGAAGTTTACGAAGACATGTATTCCGCTGGTGTTATCGATCCTACCAAAGTAGCTCGCGTAGCCCTCGAAAATGCAGCTTCTATTGCAGGTATGTTCCTTACAACCGAATGCGTTTTAGTTGAAAAACCAGAAGAAAAAGCTCCAGCTATGCCTAACCCGGGAATGGGTGGTATGGGAGGAATGATGTAAGAGAAATCTGCAATCATATTACATAAAAAGCCGGATTTAAAAGATCCGGCTTTTTTATTGATAACAAACTAATCAATCTGGTTTTTTTGCTTAATTAAGCAATATTATTCGTCAACGAACTGTTACGAGGAACGATAACCCTTAATCCGTGAGGAACTACATGTAAATGTATTTTCTTTCCCATCATAACAGGCTCACCATCAAAATGAAACGGGCCAGGTTTTTTTCGCTTTAAAACAATTTCTTTTCCCCGAAGAGAATCTACATACGAACTTTTATCGATTTTTTTGCGAAACAATTTCACAGCCAACCCAATCATTGAATATCCAGGAAAAGGACGCAAAACGCTAATATCCAGTTTACCATCCTGAATATTGGCTAACGGAGCTATAAATGCATTATTCCCATATTGCTGAGCATTGGCAACCGTTACCAGAAAAGCACGATATTTATGTTTAACCCCATCAACCTTTATTTTATATCGCTTAGGCCTGTATGAAAACAAGTTATGAACGGTTGTTTTTAAATACGTATAAAATCCACGAGTACCCATTTCAGCAAAATCGTGACTTATTTTAGCATCAAACCCCACTCCACATGTGCAGAAAAAAGGAGTTTCATTAGCTACCCCATAATCGATGCTAACCACTTTAAATCTATGCAATACCGAAATAGCCTTATCTGTCCGCAAAGGGACTTCGAGCTGACGAGCCAGACCATTGCCGCTGCCTAACGGAATAATACCCAAAGCGGCCTTTGTTCCTACAAGAGCACGGGCAACCTCGTTTACAGTACCGTCCCCTCCCGCTGCAAAAATAAACCGCGCTCCTCTTTTTACCGATTTACGGGCTAACTCAGTTGCATGTCCGGCTTTACGTGTAAATCGAATAATCGGCGTAAACCGCTCCTCATCAACCAATTGTTTAATTAAATCAGGTATGTTTTTCTTACTCCTTGATCCGGCTATTGGGTTAATAATAAATACAACAGGCTCTTTGCGTACATTTTCGTTCATGAAAAAACAGTTGTTTTTGGTTTGTCATTAACCTGTTACAAACAGGTATTATTTAAATACTGCTTTTTTTGTTTTATATTGTAATACATTAATGAAATAGCAAAACTATTCATTAAAGAGAGGCAAATGTATAACGTAAAGCTATTTAATTTACGTTACGTAAATTTTTCGAGTCAAAATTAACATAGAATTAATATTAAGCCATTTTTTAATAATGGATTAATGAAAGTTTCCTAATAATCACGTTTTTTTGTATAAAAAAGTATCAGAATGCTTCGCAAAAATCATTACAAAACGATTGTCGTTTCGGATGTACATCTGGGATCTAAAGGATCAAAAGCTAAAGAGCTGTCCCGCTTTCTGAAAGCTAATACCTGCGACAAGCTTATCCTTAACGGAGATATTATCGACGGGTGGCAACTACAACGTAACGGAAAATGGAAACGTAAACATACCCGCTTTTTACGGGCAGTACTGCGTATGGTTGACCGTCACGATACCCGCGTCATTTATGTACGTGGCAATCACGATGACTTTCTGGACAATATTCTTCCGCTCGAAGTTGGAGCTCTTTCCATCGTAAAAGATTATGTACTTTTTAGCAATGGTCGCCGTTTTTGGGTTTTACATGGCGATATATTCGACTCCATAACCACGCGAATGCGCTGGCTTGCTAAACTTGGCGACATTGGATATACCTTGTTGTTGTGGATCAACAAACATTACAATAACTATCGTGTCCGCCGCGGATTACCGTACGACTCTATCTCTCAAAAAATTAAACATAAGGTAAAAGGTGCCGTTTCGTATATCTCCGATTTTGAGAACGAACTGGTTAATATGGCTCGTACCAAAAAATTTGATGGCGTAATCTGCGGACACATCCACGCCCCGGCAATGGAAGACAAAAACGGAATTTTATACCTGAATTCGGGCGACTGGGTCGAATCGCTCACTGCACTTACCGAAACCGAAGACGGCATTTGGAATATTGTTCATTACGCTGATTTACAAGAAGAAGAAATGAGCGAGGACGAGGAAAAAGAATCAAAGAAAAAAGACAAAAAGAAAAATAAGAAAGACAAGAAATCGAAAAAATATATACCCGAAGTTTCGCTGGAATAACCTGTTTTTCACAAACAGAATTGAGCGAAATATTTTAAAGAAATCATCGTTTCATTATAAACTTTGTACAATTGAAATTTGTATTTATTGTTCAGGGAGAAGGTCGCGGCCATCTGACTCAAGCCATATCTATGAGCCAGATATTGCGTCAGCAAGGGCATGAAGTATGCCATGTTTTGGTCGGAAAAACTCCGGGAAGGGTGGTTCCTTCTTACTTTGTAGAAAAAATAGGTTCGGATGTAACACTATTCGACAGCCCTGCACTTGTACTCGATGGAGGTAATCGCAAAATACTTATTGGAAGTACTTTGCGTACCAATATTTACCATTATCAAAAATACATTCGTAGCTTAAAGCGTATCAATAAAGTTGTTGAGAAATTTAAACCCGATGCCATTATTAATTTTTACGAATTAATGGCAGGACTTTATTTCTGGCGTTACAAACCAAATGTGCTACATATTTGTATAGCACATCAATACCTTATTCACCATCCGGTTTTTCAATTTCCGAAAGGAATGAAAACCGACAAGTTTATGCTGAAGCTAAACAACAAAATGGCTTCGCTCAGAGCTGACCGGATATTAGCATTATCATTTCAACCCGAAATCGACTTGCCAGACAAAAAAATATATGTTGCCCCACCTCTGCTGCGCTCCGAAATTTTTAACTTGAAACCTGAGCAGGGCGACTATATTCTGGGGTATATGGTTTACCCGGGTTATGCTGAAAATGTTAAAGAATGGCATAAACGAAACCCGGATATTAACGCTGTATTTTTCTGGAATCGAACTGATATGCCTGATGATTATACAATTAACGATAAATTGAAATTCTGCAGGCTGAACGATGAAAAATTTCTCGCTTATATGGCCGGATGTAAAGCATATCTTACCAGTGCCGGATTTGAATCGGTGTGCGAAGCAGCCTATTTAGGCAAAGCTATAATGGTGGTACCTACCGAAGGTCATTACGAACAGCATTGCAATGGCGAAGATGCAGTTAGAACCGGCATTGCCGCCCGTAGTTTTGATTATGACCTGGGTGCTCTTATGAAATATACACAAACTTTTCAGCAAAAAGACAATTCGTTTCAACAATGGGTTGAATCGGCTCCTTCCCGTTTTTTTGAATTAATAGAAAGTCTGCCTCTGAAAAATTAATAAACATCAACATATTTGTTATAAGCTCTTTGTGTTTACGACAATGTCTAAAAGACGCTCTTATTAATGTAATGAAAACAGCGCCTCTCTAAAAGTATAGAGCTTCGATAACAAAAAATTACAGCAGAAACACCTCTAATAAAACACATCCGAAAAAATTATTGTTACTTAAAACCAAGCAGGATACAACTCAGGCAGACCAACGATATTTTAAACCAAAAGGTTTCAAAAAAACGGTTATTTTTGTGCCGCATAAGCATTATGCACTAACGGAAAAAACCGGTAAAAATGAAGAGACTAATTGTGTTGCTCTGGGTCGTTTTACTTGGCTGTAAAGCATGGGCTCAGGAATCGCAGACTTCCCCGGCTTGTCCCGATGTATTTCAGTGTCTTACAGCTCATCACACAGGTGGTGGTTCACTGAAAGTTATACAGGACGATAAATTAAAAAAGCAGGTTATTGCGCATGTAGAATGGCATCATGCAAAAAAAACAGTAAAAGGCTATCGCATTCGCATTTTCTCAGACTCGGGACAACCTGCCCGACAAAACGCTATGAATGAGCGTGCTCGTTTTTCGAAACTATACCCCGGCTACGAAAGCTACCTGAATTACGATTCCCCGAATTACAAGGTTTATGTTGGCGATTTTACCACTCGCAGCGAAGCTTATGCTTTTCTGATGAAGATAAAAGGTGAGTTTCCAAAAGCTTTTCCTGTAGAGCAAAAGATTAATTTCAAGTAATAAATATCAATGAGCGAACTTATTAAGCACGAGTGTGGTATAGCCATGATCCGGTTGTTGAAACCGTTGGAATATTACCAACTTAAGTATGGTACATGGAGATATGGGTTACAGAAATTGTACCTACTGATGGAAAAACAGCACAATCGTGGGCAAGATGGAGCAGGTGTGGCTGGTTTGAAGTTAAACTCGGGGCCTGGCGAGAAATATTTTTTCCGCCAACGTTCGGTTGAATCGAATGCTATCGAAGATGTGTTTAAGCATATTTATGGCGCATTTAAAAAGGCAGGTAAAAAGAATCCGGAAGAATGCATGATGGATGCCAACTGGGCAAAGCAAAATTTGCCTTTCGTTGGCGAAGTTTATCTGGGTCATTTGCGCTATGGAACTTTCGGGGCAAACAATATAGAAAATGTACACCCGGTAATGCGCAACAACAACTGGCGTTCGCGCAATCTGGTTCTGGCCGGTAATTTTAATCTCACTAATGTTGACCAGCTTTTCCAAATTCTTATTGAATTAGGCCAGCATCCTACCGATTACTCGGACACAATTACCATTTTAGAAAATGTTGGTCATTTCCTTGACCGTGAAGTTCAACGTAAATTCAATTTATTTAAAGGACAGGGTATTGATGACAATGTTAAGCTTACAGAGCTTATTGAAAGTCATTTGGATGTCGCTACTGTACTGCGCGAGTCGAGCAAAAGATGGGATGGCGGCTACACAATTGGCGGACTTATAGGAAGCGGTGATGCTTTTGTAACCCGCGACCCTAATGGTATCCGTCCGGCATTTTACTATTACGATGACGAAATTGCAGTTGTTGCCTCAGAACGTCCTGTCATTCAAACAACTTTGAATGTTCAAAAAGAAGACGTTCATGAACTTCTTCCGGGTAACGCTTTCATTGTTCGTAAAAATGGCGAAATTGTAATTGAGGAAGTTCGTGAACCACAAGCCAAAAGATCCTGTTCGTTTGAACGTATTTATTTCTCACGTGGTAGCGATAGCGATATCTATCAGGAACGAAAGATGTTAGGAAGATTGCTTACTCCCGCAATCTTAAAAGCAATTGATAACGATATTGAAAATTCCGTTTTCTCGTACATTCCAAACACGGCAGAAACTGCTTTCTACGGAATGGTTCAGGGTATTGAAAAATATACACTAAACCAGAAAGTGCGTCAGATTCGTGAAAAAAATGGACAAATAACTGACGAAGAACTTGAAGATATCATTCTTAGCCATGTTCGAATTGAAAAAGTTGCCATAAAAGACGCAAAATTGCGCACTTTTATTACACAGGATAAAGGCCGCGACGATCTGGTCGGCCACGTTTACGATATTACATACGGTTCTCTCAAACGCGGAACAGATAATCTGGTTATTATTGATGACTCTATTGTTCGCGGAACGACCCTAAAACAAAGCATTTTACGCATATTAGACCGTTTGGGACCTAAAAAGATTGTAGTTGTATCGTCTTCACCTCAAATACGTTATCCTGACTGTTACGGAATTGATATGGCGAAACTGAATGATTTTATTGCATTTCAGGCAGCCATTGCATTGCTTCGTGAAACCGGTAAAGATCATATAATTAACGAGGTTTATCGTTTAGCAAAAGAAGAAGTTAAGAAACCAAAAGAAGAAATGATAAACGTTGTAAAACGTATTTACGATCCGTTTACAGACGATCAGATTTCCATGAAAATCGGACAATTACTTACTTCTTCTGATTTAAAAGCTAAAGTTGAAATTGTATACCAAACCGTTGATAATTTACATGTTGCATGCCCTGCTCATACCGGCGACTGGTATTTCACCGGCGACTACCCTACTCCGGGAGGAAACCGCGTGGTAAACACATCGTTCATTAACTTTATTGAAGGACGCGACCAGAGAGCTTATTAATAAGCATATAAAAAAGCCGAAATTCTAAATCAGAGTTTCGGCTTTTTGTCTTGTACTTTTTTATGAAACAGTACAATGTTTTAGCAAAATTTTAAGACACTCATTTTTTTATTCAGGCTACATTTCGGTCATAAAATTCATCCAAACAGAACCGTTTTTATATGAAAACACGATCTATTAAAAATGTGGCTATTAGCTTATTAATCATGGCCTTTTCTTGTACGATTGTATCGGCACAGGAACTGACTTCAATAAAACTTAATGCACCCGAACTGGAAAAAGGAAAACCTCTTATGCAGGTTTTGAAAAACAGAAGAACCGACAGAACTTTCTCTGGCAAAAAGCTTTCTACACAAGAATTATCGAATCTACTTTGGGCAGCCAATGGCATTAACCGTGACAATGGCAAGCGCACTGCACCTTCGGCCATGAATTCGCAGGACATTGAAATTTATGTTGTCTTGCAGGAAGGTGTTTATTTTTACGATGCTACAAAAAATGAATTAACAGCTGTTGCTGCAGGCGATTTTCGCAAACAAACCGGTAATCAGCCTTTTGTAGCTAATGCTCCCGTTAATCTGGTGCTTGTGTCCGATTTTAAGAAAATCAGAGGAAACGACGAAAATGCGAAAATGAAATGGGCTAATGTTGATGTCGGTTATGTTTCTCAAAACATCTATCTCTACTGTGCTTCAGAAGGTTTGGCAACGGTTGTACGCGGAATGTTTGACAGCAATCTTTTAAGCCCGATTCTGAAATTACGTCCGGAAGAAAAGATTTTACTGGTTCAAACTGTCGGGTACGCTCCTACAAAAAGTGAAAACGATTTTGAATAGTATTTCACTAAAAAACGAAAAGGTCAGAAGCGATATCTTCTGACCTTTTCGTTTTTAAAAACTTCGATGCTTAATGATTATTCACACAAAGTGAATCGTTAAGCGCAATAATTGCTTTTTTAAAGTCTTCGCGATTTATAATAAACTGCATATTAACCTGTTTCAGCGACTGAGAAACACCTTCAATGTTAATTCCGTTATCCGATAAAGCCTGAGCCGCTTTGTATAAAATTCCCGGCTGCGCAATGTTGGTACCAATTGCACAAGCAATTGCAACAGGCTTAACCGTAACTTCGCTATACTTTTCGCGCAATTCGTTGATCATTTCCTCTGCCAGGTCATCTTCCCAAACTACTATGGTAATGCTGTTTGCATTAGTAGCTTTAAGAATATAACTTAGTTTATATTCTCCCATTATCTGCATGATACCAAGGTCAAAACCAACTGTACCAACCATCATCGGGTCGTGAATTTCGAGCGCCACCACCTGATCGCTTCCTGCAACGATTTCAACCTTAGATTGCTTTCCAATATAATCGGTAGAAATAAGTGTTCCCGGATGTTCAGGTTCAAATGTATTCTTTATGCGGATGTTAATTCCTGCCATTTCGAGCGGTTTTGACGCTTTCGGATGAATAGCTTCCATACCAATATCAGCCAGCTGGTCAGCCACATTAAAATTGGTATTTCCAACCGGAATACTTTTGTCTAAGCCAACCACTTTCGGGTCAGCCGACGAAAGGTGAAATTCTTTATGAATAATAGCTTCATTAGCTTTTACTTCTACGGCAATTTTACTGAACGTAACTTCCGAATATCCGCGGTCGAATTCGCGCATAATACCTTCCGTTCCTTTAGTATAACCAGTTGCTATACAAACCGTTTTTGAAAATTCGATATTCGAAAATTCTTTATGAATACGTTCATCTATGGTGAGATAATCGGAGTCGTTAAATCCACAAAGATCAATAAATGTGGCGTTTATTCCATTATTTTGAAGGATATTAACCGAGTTGAAAGCCGAATGAGCTTCGCCAATCGACGAAAGAATTTCGCGGGCAGCCAGAAGAATATTGTTTCGGTTTACATACCCGGTAGCCAATACACTTGCAAGAGAATTTAAATAGTTTTTAGCCTGACAGATACGTTCTGTTATAAAAGCATCAGCTTCCTGCTGGTTAAGTTTGATATCAGCAAAAGTGCGGTTTATTTCAACCAGACGAAGAAGAAGTTCATCGAGCGATTGTTTGTAATTTTCGTTTTTCAGAAATTTCATGTAAATGCCTGGTTCTTTAGTCTTTTTATGTTCGAGTAACCAGTTCGTTACATTGTTGTACGCCGAAACTACGAAAATTCGGTTAAAGTACTCACTCTCTTTACGTTTACCAATAATAATGTTCTGCAGTACATCCTGAAACTGCGACATCGAGGTTCCACCAATCTTCTCAACTGTAAGCATTGTTCTTCAAATAGCTGATAATAAATAAAGCGCTTTCTGTTCCAAATATGTTTTTCAACACAAGTTTGCAAATGTATAAAAAAAGCACCAAGAGCTTCTAAAATTTATCTTTTGTCTTGCGAAAAATTAACATTTGTCATTTTTCAGGACTCAAACCGTAATGATTTTCTTTTATTAACTCCTTTTAACGCGCATGTTTTTGCATTTATCCTTTAACCGATAATATTTCAACTCTTTATAAAAAGAACCGAAAACCGACTATCGGATAGTCAATTTGGGATATTTTGTTAATTTTGCGCCACGACTGGCTCCGTAGTTCAATGGATAGAATATCAGATTCCGGTTCTGAGGGTTGGGGGTTCGAGTCCCTTCGGAGTCACAAAGGCCGGGCAAAACACCCGGCCTTTTTACTTGATAAGTAAAATTATGCGCATGAAAACCCGAAATATGACCCTTTGGGTCAGCGGAATACTTATTTTAATTGTCTATTTCGTCAACCTCGGGGTGAACGATATATGGAATCCCAACGAAGGATTTTATGCCGACGCTATCCGCGAGATGTTAAAGCATGGCAACTTTCTCGACTTCTTTTTCAATCATCATCACCGCTTTAACAAACCACCGGTAACCTACTGGAGTATTTACATCAGCACGGTTTTGTTCGGGCTCAATGAGTTTGCCATCCGTTTACCGATGATTATATTCGCCATAGGCACCGTTTACTATACCTATAAGGCCGGAAAACGCATTTATGGTCAGGAAGCCGGGCTGTGGGCTGCCGCCGCAACCGCATTAAGTCCGTTATTCTTATCGAATACCCGCTATGCCACACCAGAAATTCCGCTGGCATTTTTCGTAACTTTTACATTATACCTGTTTATTAAAGCATATCAGGAAAAAAAGTTTATTCACTGGCTGGCTTTTTATGTTGCATGGGGATTTACCGTGTTAACCAAAGGATATCCTTATTTTGTGCTGATTGGCGGAATTATGGCTGTTTTTCTGCTGGTTGAACACGACTTTAAGCTGCTTCCGTTAATAAAGAATCTTAAGAAGTATCACGTTTTCTGGGGTCTTCCGCTTGCGATAGTTATAGGGATGAGCTGGGTTGCTTATTCGTACCTCAAGTTTGGCGATAACTTTCTGCGTATTCTTAGTATGGAAACCGTTGAACGTGCTTTCGTTTACCAGTCGAACTTCTTCGAAGAGCTGTTTTTCTTTCCGAGCGTAGTTCTGTGGGGTTTTCTTCCGTATTCTTTTGTTTTCTTTTATGCGCTGGTGCGTTATATGCGCAATTACCCGCTTATAAAACAACATCTTTTCGGACTGGCATGGTTCTGGGTTTTTCTGGTGGTGTTTACCATCGCTAAATTTAAACTTCCCACCTATTTCATTCAGGCAAACGGAGGTATGGCTTTACTTACAGGCTATTTCCTTTCGCAGTGGAAGCCTTTAAGCCGTTTTCAGAAAGGTTTTGCCAATGTTTGTTTTATTCTTCCGGGAGTTCTGGCTGTTATTATTTCGGTTGCAGTGGTTTATATCTTCAAATTAAGCCCTGTGTATTACGCTGTTTCGCTTTTGCCATTAATCATTCTCCTATGGGTCTGGAAAAAAGAGCTTTTCCTTTTAGGTAAAGAAGAACAAACAACACCCGTATGGCAATACAGTAAACTTTTTCCTTTTGCAGGACTTCTGATACTTTTCTTTACGCTGCTCGGACCGGTATTAGGAAAAGTTGAACATTACCGACTTTACGATCAAATAGGCAAAGCCGCGCAACAAACCGTTCCGGACGGAAATGTTCCGCTGATTGTTGAAAATCGTTTTCTGCATAACCTGCCGTATTACGCTGCGCGGAAAGAACGCGGCGATATGGATCTGGTTGATCTTATTGATTATTACCAGACAAACCCGCAGATGCTGGCGCTGGTGAAACAAAAAGATGTTCAATTCTTTCCGTCGGCAAAAATAGTTTGGTCGGGTAAAGTTTATACGCGTGATTCGGAAGCCGTATTTATGTCGTTTATAAAAAAACATGCCGAGATTATAAACGGAGACGATCGTAACTTTGAGCAACTCTCGCTAATCTGGGTTGACCACAATCAGCCAAAAGAGATGGCTAAAAATTAATATATTCAGCGTACTTATTAACCTGAAAAACAGACATGGAATTATCAGTTGTTGTCGGAGTATATAACGAAGAAGAAAATATCCGCCCGTTAGTTGAAGCAATCGAACAAGCGGTTGAAGGATACGATTATGAGATTGTATTTGTAGACGATGGTTCGACCGATAAAACCCGTCAGGAGATCAAAGCATTTAACCATAAACGCATACGTTTGGTAGAATTTGCCAAAAACTACGGTCAGAGTTCGGCAATGGCCGCCGGGATTGAATATGCACAGGGTGAATACATTGTTACCCTCGACGGCGACTTACAGAACGACCCTTCGGACATTCCCATGATGCTCCAGATAGCCAAAGAAGGCGACTGGGATCTTGTTGCAGGTATCCGCAAGAACCGTCAGGACGGCATGTTCCTTCGTAAAGTTCCCAGCAAGATAGCCAATGCGATGATCCGCCGTCTTACCGAAGTAAAAATGAAAGACTACGGCTGCACGCTCAAAGTCTTCAAGTCGCACATCGCCAAGAGCATCGGCTTGTACGGAGAGTTGCACCGCTTCATCCCGGTATTGGTAAACCTCGAAGGAGGTACCATTACACAAGTCGACGTTAAGCACCATGCCCGCATTCACGGAACATCAAAATACGGTATCGGACGTACCCTGCGCGTAGTAAGCGACCTGATGTTTATGCTTTTCCTTAAAAAATACGTGCAGAAACCAATGCACCTCTTTGGTGGCGGAGGTTTCGTGCTCTTCTTTATCGGGGTAATCATCAACTTATTTCTGTTATTCCAGAAGATGATGGGACACGACATCTGGGGAAAACCCATGTTGTTCCTCGGGACGCTGCTCATTTTAGCCGGCATCCAACTGGTTACCATCGGAATTATAGCCGAACTGCTGATGCGTACCTACTACGAGTCGCAAAGCAAAAAACCTTATAACGTAAGACGTATCTGGCAAGGTGAAAACTAAATTAATTCGCTGGGGCAAGGCCGCCCTCAAAATAGCATTGTCGGCAGCTGCCCTTGCCTGGGTGTTTTCGCGAATAGATTACCGGCATGTTGGTGAGGTTTTACTTACTGTTAATGTGTGGTTTCTTCTGCCGGCTATACTGCTCTTTACCGCGTCTAAGGTTGTATCGTCCTTTCGTCTTAACGAGTTTTTCCGCTGTATTGAAATAAAATTAGACGAATGGGCAAACCTTCGCCTTTACTGGCTTGGCATGTTTTACAATTTGTTTCTGCCCGGAGGCATCGGAGGCGACGGTTATAAGATTTACCTGCTGCATCAGCGGACAGGAATTAAAGCAAAAAGTATTTTCTGGGCGGTTCTGCTCGATCGTGTAAGCGGTGTGCTTGCCCTGTTCTGGCTTGCCGTACTTATCTTTCTGGTTGTTCCTATTGTATTTCCGTTTAAATACCTTGTAATACTGCTTCTGCCTCTTTCGTGGCTGGCATTCCGGCTGTTTCTTAAATGGCTGTTTCCGGAGTACCTGCCGTCGATGAACAAGCTGAACCTTCAGGCGTTTGCGGTACAATCGTTACAGGTACTGTCGGCCGCTGCATTGCTGGCTTCGCTGGGCGTATTCACCCAGTATCCCGAATTTCTGTTCCTGTTTCTGCTTTCGTCTATTGTAGCCACGCTTCCGATTACCATAGGCGGGATTGGTTCGCGTGAAATTACCTTTCTTTTTGGTGCCGAATATCTTCATCTGAATATGAACATCTCGGTAGGCGTGAGTCTTTTGTTTTATCTCACTTCGGCACTGGTTTCACTGTTTGGAATTTATTACAGCCTGCTTCCGTCGCGTTTGCGGGTTCTGGATAATGCTGAAAAACTTAAGAAGTAAATTTATCGAATCTTATCTAAAAAGACTTTTTTTATAAAATTTTGAGAGTGTAGCCCTTTTATCTGTTAATTTCTTTTATGTAAGTAGAAAGCAATTCATTCATCTCTAAATCGTAGATAATTAACATTTTCTGTTATTCTTTTTAAACCAATCATTTCTCTCAAATCATTTCTTAAACTGTTAATTAAAGGATCTAGCAGAAACGCATCTCCTGCTGCAACAATTTCTGTCAATTTTTTTGCAAACTGAATTTGTTCATCTGAGCCAAATAACTGAATATCAGAAAGTATATTTTCTAATTTCATCTTATTTTCATTTGTCATTTCTCTATGAGCAACTTCAGTTGTCAATATTCTATATGCATTTATCAGATGTTCAATTGAAATATCTCTACGTTTTTGAATTATATCTTTTTTAATCGTTAACGAATAGCCAACTCTCCAACCAACAACTGCTAAAACAATTGTCACAATTATTTTTAGATAATCCATGTCCATAACTATTTGTTCTAATTTTTGTTACTAATTATATTTTTTTCTACTTAACAAGCCTTAAAGAATCTGTAACTCTCTTGGGAACTGCGTAAGCACTTCGGCACCCTGCGCAGTAATTAAAACAGTATCCTCAATACGCAGGCCACCCTGACCGGGAAGATAAATACCCGGCTCAATCGTTACAACCATATTCTCCTGCAAAACAGTTGTACAGGTTTGCCCCAGAAAAGGCTGCTCATGAATTTCGAGCCCTACCCCATGTCCCAGTCCGGGATAATACGATTCGAGGTATTTTGAGGGAATATTTTTACGCACCTCATCGTCGGCTACTTTGCCTGCAATACCCGGTTTAAGAACTTTAACAGCGGCCGCCTGAGCCTGCTGAACCACCGAATAAATTTCTTTTTGCTGAGCATTGGCTTCGCCAATAATGAATGCACGACTGCTATCGGCATGATAACCTTTGTAAAGAGCACCGTAATCGAACAATAACCAGTCTCCTTTTTCGAGTTTACGCTCGCCGGGATGCCCGTGCAGCAACGAAGTTTTAGGACCTGAAAGTACAATTGTTTCAAACGAGAGCCCTTCTGCCCCATTCATGCGCATATTATATTCAAGACGAGCCGCAATTTCAATTTCGCTTATTCCGGCTTTAATAAACGGCAATGTATCGGCCAAAGCCTTATCGGTAATTGCACAAGCGCGACGCAGGTTTGCAATTTCGCCCGAATCTTTTACCTGACGAATACCTTCGATTATACCAGATAAAGAAACAAGTTCAATAGTTGCAAGTCCGTTTTTCAGAACTTCAAATTCATTAAAAGTAAGAATGTCGCCTTCGAATGCTAATTTCTTTACCCCACATTCGCGCACCAGATGCGCATAGGTATCAATGGCATAACGTTTATTATCAATCCATTTAAAAACCTCTACACCCGGATAACACTCATTTGCAGCCTGCTCGGTATAACGACCATCGGTAATAAGAATACAACGTGAACGACTTACCAAAAGACGCGACGAATCGCCTGTAAATCCGGTGAGATATGTAATATTAGGAACAGAAGAAATGAAAAATCCGTCGATATTTTCAGCGTCAAGGATCGTATAAAGTTTGTCTATCCGCGTCATTTCAATATAATTTGAAGTTTTTATTTATAAAAATACAAGGTAATACGCGAAAAGCAGCACTAAATAATTCATAATTGAGAATGCAAAATGCATAATTAAAGAGAATCTCTCCTTATCTGCATTAAAAGAATACAGAGATAAGATGTTACTTTAAGCACATAACTAAAAGGCTTCTACTCAACAACAATTTGCTGCGTAATATTTTACTACAGCTTAAAGTTTCAGTTTACGGAGTTTGGGAGCAAAAGCATAAACACTGCCAACAACGCCCAGTGTCATTGTACCTCCAAAAATAATGGAAGGAATAAGCGTTAAAAGTTTGGCAGCCACACCCGATTCGAACGAACCCAGCTCATTAGACGAACCAATAAAGATGCTGTTTACCGCAGAAACACGGCCACGCATTTCGTCGGGCGTAAAAAGCTGAATAATTGTACTCCGGATTACCACACTGATGTTATCGAACGCCCCGCTGAACATTAAAACGGCCATGGCAACGAAAAAACTCCGCGAAAGCGCAAATGCAATTATCATTAAACCGAAACCGGCAACTCCGATCAACAAATTTCTTCCGGCTTGTTTAAACGGAGGATAATAAGCCAGCATCAGCGACATAATAACCGAGCCTACAGCCGGTGCAGCACGCAGAAAACCCAGCCCTTGCGCACCAACATGCAATACCTGATCGGCAACAATTGGCAACATAGATACTGCGCCCCCGAAGAAAACAGCAAACATATCGAGCGAAATAGCGCTCAGCAATATCTGATTGCTAAAGACAAAGCGTATGCCTGCGGTTAAACCCTGCCAGATAGTTTCCTGCTGCGATGATTCGGGCAATGGCCTGTTTCTGACCCGCAAAAAAGAGAAGAAACTAATAATAGTAAAGGCCACAACAACAGAATAAGCTGCACCAATACCAATAAAACCATAAATAAGTCCGCCGACAGCAGGTCCCGAAACTGCTGCAACCTGCCATGCCATGCTGTTCCATGTAGATGAGTTTCCGTAAAGTTCTTTAGGAACCAACTGAGCTACCAGAGCATTCATAGCGGGAAAAATAAAACCCCGTGCAAGCCCGGTAGCCATTATAACACAGTAAACAGGCAGCGCTCCAAAATGCTGCAAAAGAACATTAAACTTAGTTGTAATAAGCAACAATGTAAGCGCACAGATAAAATACACCATGTCGGTTAACAGAATAATACGCTTACGGTTAAACTTATCGGCCGCATGCCCTGCGAACAAGGCTATACAGAAAAACGGAATAACCTCCGACAACCCGATAAACCCCAGCGAAAGCGGATCTTTGGTGAGATTGTAAACCTGCCAGCCCACAATAACCGATTGCATCTGGATACCAAATGTCAACAGAAAACGAGCGATAAAAAAGTAACGATAATCTTTAATGCGTAACGCCGCATAAGCATCCTTGTTGTCGAGGCCTTTCGCCATATTAAATAGAAATATTTTCTGCAAAATTATCGAATAATCGTCATGTAACAGGAAAAAAGAATCTTTTATGAAGATTTTAACGGTTAAAAAGAAGAAATGTTAATATAAAACCGGTTTTTTATGAAATGACCAGCAAATTTCAGATGTCTTCTTCAAAAATAGTATCATTATCTTTTGTAAAAGAAAAAACAGCCAAAGGTTAATAGTATAATCCAATGAGCAGCGATTTTATCATTGTTCTATTTCTAATAATTTAATTGCAATTAAAAATGAACTTATTCTGATTATATAAAGATTTATGAGAATTTGTATCAAATACAACAGTTTTTTATTCATCACCATAATACAGCATTTCAATTTATCTATTTGCTATTTCAATATCATTAAACCCGTCCTCAACCTCATCTGATATAATTTCAATTTTATCTGCCGGTATTTCAATTACCTCATTCTGCTTTTCAGCTTAAACTAACAGACATTCAATTGCTTTATATTCTCATTCAATTCAATCAGAATAATATTCAATTGCATTAGTCATTTTATTAATTAATGCAGAATGATGTTCAATTTAATCTGAATCTATTTCAATTCAATTAAACTGTGTTTCATTTTGTGTAATTTATATTGCATTCGGATCATACAGTATAAATGCACGTTAGCCAATGCAAACAATAAATAGTATTAAAAAAAATTTCAAAAAATATTTCGAGTATTTATGCGGGTTTCAACGATTTTAGCACTATACCCTCTTGATTTTTAGAATAATCTGTTATAAATTGGTTTCGATATCAATATTTATTAAACCAAAAACAGAACTTCTATGACCAATAAACAAGAAAGCAAATATTCTATGGAATTGGCCGTGCGTGATTTCTTTAACAAGAATGCCGCATTAACCACAACTCTTCCTACTTTCAGTGCTTTATTTACGTTGTATAACAATAACCTTAATCAGATTCAGGTTATACGGGAACAACAGGAAGCAAATAAAACAGGTATTTCGGATAATAAAGAGATGCTACGCAAAGATTTAATTGCAAAAGCATATGATGTAAGTAAGAAAACCGAAGTATATGCTAAGTTGAACAATAATGCAATACTGGCAAAAGAAATCCATTATTCGGAGTCGGATTTATTACGTGCACCCGATTCTAAGTTAAAGGATAAATCGATGCTGATTTATGACCGTGCAAACAGCAACATCAATGTCTTAGGACCTTACGGAATATCGGCAGCAACTTTAACAGCGCTAAAAGCAGCCATCGATGCATTTAATACAGCCATACCATCGACAAGAATAGGTAAAACAGAATCGAAATCGGCTACCACACAACTGGCAAAAATTTTTGCTGCCAACGACGAACTCATTAAGAAGTTTGATTTACTGGTTGAGATTGTACGTCTTACACAACCGGTATTTTACAGCGGCTATAAGGATAACCGTAAGATTATTGATACCGGTGTCGGGATGCTTGCGTTAACAGCTCGCATTTATGATGCAAACTCCGGACAGTCTGTAAAAGGAGCAAAAGCGACGTTTATTCCGCAAAACGGAACGGCAAATGCTTCGATGTTTAAATCGACCAAACAATTGGTAAAAGTGTCGGGAGAAAAAGGGATTTTTAAGATCAAAAACCTTGCAGAAGGCTCGTATGAAGTGCATGTAATAAAGCCGGGATATAAACCAATTACTGTTATAACAAATGTAGCAACTGGTGACAGGACTGCGCTAGAGGTAAAACTGGAGAAAAATGCAGGTGTTCTTGTTGAAGAGTAAACTAACCTGTATTTAATAATAAAAGAGGCCCTGCATGTTGTGCAGGACCTCTTTCATTAAATAGTCAGCCGTATAATCGGGGAAAATCATTAACCTTAATATTAATCCCATCAAAGGCTGGTAAATAAAGAATTATATATACAACCATAATTCTGAGGGATAAATTACAGGTTTAAATTACAGCTTATAATTTAAACCTTTTTTGCGGGTAAGTACCTGCACTAATGCCTGCCAGATAAGCTTTAAGCGCCTGAGCATCGAAAACAGAACCATCGGTTCTATTGAAAAGCGCCATCGTATTATTACCAGTAGAGCCATTATCCCAGGCAAAAGGAATTAAACCATACGTTTTAGCCTGTTGCGACACGTATTGATAATAATGAGCACGGGAAGCAAGGTGATGGGTCAACGCATCGCCCGTTAAAGAAGAACGACGTATAGCCCCAAATTCGCCAAGAATAACAGGATATCCTTTATCAAAGAAATTAGTTTTCATTTTCTGGAACTGCGAAACCACATAATCTTCCTGTCCCCACGAAGAAATCGTTCCGTATTGAGCAAAATCAATCCCCCATAACGATTTAGCCGTAGCCCACGAAGCATCAGTCTCTAAGCCACAGAAATCAAAGGGATCATAATAATGAACTTCAACAAAAAGTCTGTTTGCTACGCTGTCATTCGATACGGTCAGGTTACTTACTGCATAATTAATGTTTGTATTGTAAGCCTGAACAACTAAGTTTCGATAATGATTGCGCCCACCGGTAGAACGCACCGCATTTACGAATGTTTGATTGAATGACAATTGAACAGTAAAGTTTTCGGCTACAGGATCCGTACTTGCATGCACTTCATTCGTTCCGGCAAAGAGCAGATGTTCGTCATAATCTCTGAAATAAGTGGCAATTTGTTGCCAAAGTGCTTTTTGTTTTGCATTTACCACTTCCTGTTTTGCATAAGTCGGATTGTTTTCGAGCCAGCCACCGTCCCAGTGAATGTTAAGAATGACGTACATATTGTTTTTGTAGCAATAATCAACAACTTCTTTAACTCGGGCCAGCCAAGAAGCTTGAATCTTCCATGTTGTCGAGCTTTCAAGATGGCTATCCCATGCACAGGGAATACGAATAGCATTAATACCTGCCGCTTTAACCGAATCAATTAGCTGTTGCGTTACTACAGGATTACCCCAGCCCGTTTCTCCACCGGGAACTTCGAGCGAATTTCCCACATTCCATCCGGCGACCATCTTTGCAGCAAGTGTTTTTGCATCACTTGTCATACCTGTTGCATCTGGAGTAATCCAATTGCTGTAATCGGGATAAACAACTGCCGTTTTTGCTTTTTGCGCTACTATTACAATTGCAGAGTCTTTAGAATCCATCAAAAACTTTACTCTTGCCGAACGATCGGTAGTTGCTGTGTTTGCTGTAACTGTTATTCCTACAGTACAAGAAGTTGAAGAAGATGAACTAGCCGAAAGAGTACACCATGATTGATTAGAAGTTGCCGTCCATTTTGAGCCATTCATAGTAAGCTTCACTGAAATGGTGCTATCGCTTGCTGTAAAATTAACGGTATCGGGAGTTACTGTTAAAACAGGAGTTACTGTTGTTTTATCGGTGTTATTGTCTTTTGCGCACGAAAAGAAACACGTAAAGACAAAGACAAGAAGGATAAAAAAATGCCGTTTCATGTAATTAGAGTTAATTAATAGATTGTTTGTTTTTCTATCAAACATTAGTTGTTCCAGTGCTATGGTATTTGTAATTGGGCAGAAAACAAATGCACCTTCAAAAGGACTGGAATATGCCAATTTTGTTGAGTGAAAAATAAGATGATACGGGCAATTCGCTATCCCTTAAATGTTAATGAATAGTTTACAAAATGTAGTATCCTGCTAAAAAGCCAGATCAGCTGCAATATTGCATCAATCTATTAGACAGGGCATTAAGCAGAAATCAGGCATCTCGTGAAACATTAGCCGTTACAGATATTTACTACACTTATGGTTCATAAAAGACCGGAAAATTCATCTTTAATCTTATATTCAATACTTATCCGTATATTTCTGCGTTTTTATTTTCAGGTCGCACTCCTTTTCAAAACAGATATTTTATGAAAATACTATCTTATAAACGAATAACTACATCTATTTTAGGATGTTTGTTGCTATTTAATCTATTTGGACAACGGGACTTTTCGACAACCGTTTTAAGTCCCGATAAAAAAACTAGTCTGAAGTTCAATATTATAGACGGAAAGCCATCTTACAGTATAAGTTATACCGATTCCGTTCTGATTATGAACTCACCAATGGGACTGGTATGCGATGATGAAGATTTTTCGCAAAATCTGAAGATTGCTTTTATTGCTCCGTTAAAAGACGTAACGGATAGTTATACTATGCTATACGGCAAGCAGCTTAAGTATAGTTATCAGGCTAAGAAACAGGTTTTTCAGTTAAAAAGTAAATCGGGAAAAATACTCGACATTATTTTTCAGGTTTCGAATGACGGTGTAGCTTATCGCTATTATTTTCCTGATAAAACAGGTAAACGAAAAATTAACGCCGAAGTCAGTGGATTTAATTTTGTTTCGGGAACCAAAGCCTGGATACAACCTATGTCACCAGCCAAAGGAGGTTGGGCCTCTACACAACCGTCGTACGAAGAATATTATGTACAGAATACCTCAATCGATAAACTTCCTGATAATAAACCGGGTTGGGTATATCCGGCACTGTTCAACAAAAACAAATTTTGGTTACTCATAAGCGAGACCGCTTCATACCGGGATTATTGTGCTACCCGTTTGCTACATCAGACGGGGTCAAACAATTTTAACATCGGCTTTCCCGATCCACGCGAAGCATTTCCGAATGGGAGCGTTAATCCCGAATCCAATTTACCCTGGTATACCCCGTGGCGCATTGTTACTGTTGGCAACTCGTTATCGGCCATAACCGCTTCAACATTGGGAACCGATCTTGCCAAACCGGCTGTTACTGGCGATTTTTCGTATGTAAAACCCGGACGTGCATCGTGGAGCTGGGTACTGCTAAAAGACGATTCGACAACTTATAACGTTCAGAAACGATTTATTGATTACGCTGCACAAATGGGCTGGGAATATTGTCTTGTAGATGCGCTATGGGATAAACAAATTGGTAATGAAAAAATAGCCGAACTTGCTGCTTATGCAAAAAGCAAAAAGGTTGGTTTGCTGCTATGGTACAATTCTGCCGGAAACTGGAATACCACCTATCAGGGACCTAAAGACCGGCTGATAAATGCTTCCGACCGCCGCAAAGAATTTGAATGGCTTCAGAAAATTGGAGTAAAAGGTGTTAAAGTCGATTTTTTTGGTGGCGACGGGCAGTCTATGATGACTTACTATCTTGACATACTTGAGGACGCGGCAAGATATAAACTGATGGTCAACTTTCACGGATGTACGCTTCCAAGAGGCTGGCAACGTACTTATCCTAATCTGGTTTCGATGGAGGCTGTACGTGGTTTCGAGAATGTTACATTTCAACAGTCTGAAGCAGATAAGCAGGCAAATCAATGTTGCGTAGTTCCGTTTACCCGAAATGTATTCGACCCAATGGATTATACTCCAATGTGTTTCTCGGAAGTGCCAAATATTGTCCGTCGTACCAGTAATGCTTTCGAACTCGCGCTGCCTTACATTTTTCATTCGGGAATCACCCATTTGGCCGAAACGCCTTCGGGAATGGCTGCTGCACCTAAATATGTCCGTGATATGCTAAAAAAATTACCTGTTGCATGGAACGAAACTCATTTGGTTGACGGATTTCCAGGACAGTATGTAGTAATGGCAAGTTGCACAAAAGGAACCTGGTATATATCAGGAATTAACAGTACGGAGCAAAACAAAGAAATTACGCTCAAATTGCCTTTTGTTAAAGCCGCTACCGGGACATTAATTACAGATGGAAGCAGTACCCGGAGCTTTAGCCAGAAACCTGTAAAATTAGGAGCTAATAAGACGCTCGTCGTTACTATAAAACCAAATGGAGGATTTGTTATAATATTCTAATTAGTAAGAGAATATTAATTGGCATTCTCTTATTTTTAGATTAAAATAAAGCGTTCAATCTCTAGGTTATAATTCATTATTTAATGCAATAAAAAAGGTCGTCAGAAATATTTCTAACGACCTTTTTTATTTAGTATTTTATATCTCAATATGTTTCGTATGCATAAACATATAAAACCTGATACTTATAACTTGCAAAATAACTGTCAACCGTTTTGCGTAAACCATTATTTTCATAACGATACACATTTTTTGAAAAATCGCGGGCACTGTCGCTACGATACTGTTCTTCAATTAACCTTCCGAAACCATCGTATTTATATTTGTTTGCAAGAAAACGAGGAGTAGTGTTATTTTCCTGATAAACTTCCAGCAATTTTCCCTGTCCGTCAAATACCCGCTGTATACGATAAATTCGTTTATTCTGCATAAACTTTTCTTCAGAAGTCTGGTTGCCGCGCCCATCATAGGTATAATCGAGCTTACGGGTCATATTATTGTTATTGTCGAACTGTTCTTCCTTCAGAATATTACCACGACCATCATAAGTATCGCGTAATTTATATTGTTGAACTCCGGCTGCATTTAATACCGCAATGTCTGTAATAGGCCCGCGCTGACTATAAACACGACGCTCATCGACTCTGTTTCCAACAAAATAGGTTATTTCATCGAGTTTTCCGTCATTTCCATATTTATAGACATTACGAAATGCTTCCGTTCCATTAAAACCCGATTCCAAAAGTTTATTGCCTCTGCTGTCGTATTTGACAGACATTTTATATTCCATAACCTCGCGATTGCCTCTGTACTTAATATATTCTATAAGATGAGATTTTTCATCGTATTTATACGTTTGTACATAATGCACAGCCCCTTTGCTTTTATAGCCTATTTCTTCAATTTTATTGCCATTCCCGTCAAACTTAATAGCAAGACTACGAGTACCCTTCTGAGCAGGCCTTCCATTGATGTAATCGTAATCATATGTAGTCTGGGCTTTTACATTATTCTGGTTTATTAACGAACGATTATAAGGTTCCGTTTCAACCTGAGCAGTTGCCCACGAAACCACCAATACATTAGCAGCAAGTATTGCAAAAAATTTTCGTCTCATGTTCTCCTAATTTCAAACCAGGTTTAGTTCTATTTATTAATCCTGAGATTATTTACGAAAAAAAGTGTAAATAGTTATCCCATCAGGTTTAAATCCCAAATATACACTATCCAAACGATAGACTGTTTGTCGTCTTTTGAAAATTTTCATTCATTTTCAATTTAAGTTATATGGAAGCATTCAAAAAGCGTTGTTTCAAATTGTAAGACTAGGCTATTTTCGTATATTTGATAAACATCCTTTCCTGATTTTATGAGGGTTTTGTGATAAACTATATCTATAATGCCATGATGCCAACGCCACAACGTAGTTTTATTGAACAGGATGAACAATTAAAGCCTTTCGCCAAAATAATCCATCAGAGAATTGAGTATGCTGAACGCACTGAAACTCGAATTACCGGAAATATTCCGCTAGAAAATTTCGCTACCGGGCATTTATTTTTTGGTTGGCGTAAAGAAGGCGAAAATTTTGTATTCAGAGAACATGCACCTAATGCTACAGCTATCTTTTTAATTGGAGATTTTAGTGATTGGAAAGAGCTTTCTGAATTTTCTCTTTCACCTATTGGAAATGGAAACTGGGAAGGACGGTTTCACGAATCCAGAATACAACACAAGCAGTCGTATAAACTACTTATAAAATGGAATGGAGGCGAAGGATTCAGAATTCCGGCTTATGCGCTCCGCACGATCCAAAATCCAGAAAACAAGGTTTTTAATGCACAATTGTGGTTTCCTGAATTACCTTATCAATGGAAAAATCAACGTCCTAATTTTGAAAACATTTCGCCAATAATCTATGAAGCGCACATCGGAATGTCGTCCGTTGAACCTAAAGTAAGCAGCTATAACGAATTTAGGCAAAACGTGCTACCTCGTATTCAAAAAGCAGGTTACAACACTATACAACTAATGGCTATTCAGGAACATCCGTATTACGGATCGTTCGGGTATCATGTTTCCAGCTTTTATGCCGCCTCGTCCCGTTTTGGAGAACCTGAAGAACTAAAAGCACTCATCGACGAAGCTCATGGCATGGGAATACGAGTTATTATGGATCTTATTCATTCTCACTCGGTTAAAAATACAGAAGAAGGGCTTGGTCTTTTTGATGGAACGCCTTATTTATATTTTCACAGTGGAGTCCGCCGAAATCATACAGCCTGGGATTCGTTATGTTTTGACTATTCTAAACCCGAGACGCTTCATTTTCTGCTCTCTAACTGCCGATTTTGGTTAGACGAATACCAGTTTGACGGCTTTCGGTTTGATGGCGTTACCAGTATGATTTATCTGGATCATGGATTAGGCAAAGATTTCACTAATTACGGATTATATTTCGATAATAATCAGGATATTGATGCACTGGCTTACTTATATATGGCCAATAAGCTAATACACAAAGCTGTCCCAAGTGCAATTACAATAGCAGAAGAAGTTAGCGCTATGCCGGGTTTAGCCACTCCGCAGTCGCTAAATGGCTGGGGATTTGACTATCGCCTTTCGATGGGAACACCAGACCTTTGGATAAAACTTTTGAAAGATGTTCCTTATGAAAGCTGGAATATGGGCCATCTTTTTTATGAATTAAACAGCCATCGAATAGAAGAAAAGACTATTGGCTATGCCGAAAGCCACGATCAGGCCATTGTCGGCGACAAAACCATTATTTTTCGCTTGCTCGATAAGGAAATGTACACGTCTATGAGCAAATTTACGCCCAACATGCACGTAGACTCGTCTCTTGCACTGCACCGCATGATAAGATTGATAACTTTCGCTACAGCTGGTGGTGGTTACCTCAATTTTATGGGTAATGAATTTGGTCATCCGGAATGGATTGACTTTCCGCGCGAAGGAAATAACTGGTCTTATCATTATGCCCGTCGACAATGGAATTTGTTAGATGATACAACATTACGCTATCATCAATTGAGCGATTTCGACCGCAAAATGCTTTCGGTATTAGGTAATGCTAATTTCTTCAACCAAAATTATGCAAATCGCACGCATTGTGATGATGTTAATCAAATTCTGGCTTTTGACCGGTCCGAATTCACATTTGTATTCAATTTCAGTCCTTTAAAAAGTTTTGAAACATACAAAATACCTGTTGCTCCCGGAAAATATGAACTCGTCCTTTCAACCGATTCGGCTGATTTTGGTGGATTTGACCGTATTGAAGAAAAATTATATTTCTCGATAGCCGACGATGACTACACTTCGTTAAAAGCTAATTATTTAGCAATTACGCTACCGACTCACGTTGGTCTTGTATTCCAGAAACAGGAAACACGTTCAATTTACGATCTGTAACAAAATAAAAAAGAACCTTTTAGAGGTTCTTTTTTATTTCTATGAGTTGCTACCTCATTCTGTTTTATCCTCAAGTAAAGGATTCCAGCCTTGTGCTTTAAGTTCAATGGCCCGATTGTCATCGGTTATCATCGACAATCCTTCAGACACATCGGTTATATGACCGATAATGCTAACGGAAGGCATTTCTTTTACGATATCGTAATCTTTCACCGGAACAGTAAAAAGAAGTTCGTAATCTTCGCCGCCATTAAGAGCACAGGTAAACACGCTTAAATTAAGTTCTTCAGCTAAACGAGCAGCTTCCGTATCAACCGGAATTTTATCCTGAAAAATACGACAACCGACATTCGACTGTGAACAAATATGAATCAGCTCCGACGAAAGTCCGTCTGAAATATCAATCATAGCATTAGGCTTGATACCCAGTTTTTGCAGATCATTGAAAATATCAGCTCTTGGTTCAGGTTTTAACTGACGTTCAAGAATATATGGATAATCATCTAATTTCGGTTGTGCACCTGTACTTAAAAAAACATTCTTTTCACGTTCCAGCAACTGAAGTCCCAGATATGCAGCACCCAGATTTCCTGAAACACAGATCAAATCGTTGATTTGTGCACCTGTACGATAAACAACTTTATCGGCATCAACTTCGCCAATTGCAGTAACAGAAATTGTAAGACCTGTAAGTGAACTTGTTGTGTCACCACCTACTAAATCGACACCATATTTATCGCAGGCAAGTTTCATTCCGCTATACAATTCCTGCAAATGCTCGAGCGAGAACTTTTTGGAAACAGCCATTGCTACCGTTACCTGCTTCGGCGTTGCATTCATAGCAAAAACGTCCGACAAATTAACGGCAATAGCCTTATAACCTAAGTGTTTTAATGGAGTATAGATCAAGTCAAAATGAACACCTTCAGTGAGCAAATCAGTTGTAACAACAATTTGTTTGTCTTTAAAATCGAGCACAGCCGCATCGTCGCCAACACCTTTCAGAGTCGATTCATTACGAATTTCGAATGTTTTGGTAAGCTCGCGGATTAAACCGAACTCACCAATGCTTCCTATAGGAGTGAACTTGTTGTTATCCATATAAATGCATATTAAAAAGGAAGATCAGCAGGATCTTCATTTGCAGGAAGTGAATCGAGCCAGTCAGCAGCAGGTGCAGGAGGTGTTCCCGGAGCTGCCCCTTCAGGTGCCAGACGATCAAAACGCCATGCCCTCAATTCGGTGTACCATCGTCCATTATATTCTCGTGACGAAGGATCGAAAGAAACTTTTATCATTTCCCCGTTTTGAAAAGATCCTAGTTCGGCAACTTTATCGCCCCAAACCGAGAAGCATATTTGTTTAGGGTAAGCATCGGTAGTTTCGATTACAAAATCGCGTTTTACCCATGTTCCATTACGGCCTGAACCGGTTTGCTGATCCAGTAGCCGCGAAAGTTTTCCTGTAATTTCGAGTGGCATAATATAACTGTATATTAACTATATAAGAAAAAGGCCGCTTAAGGCGGCCTTTTAAATTTAGCTTAAAAGAACTATTCTCAATAGAATTTCGACCTCATGTCATTAACTCCTACAACGTCGCTCAAAACTCCAAATGCTTCATAAGCAGCTCTCTGCATCATCATCGCACCTAAACGCATTTTAGAAACTTGAACAGCCTGAGGATCAGCTTCTATAACTTGTTTTACCTGCAAGACATATACTGCATTAAAACCTTGTACAGGAGCGGAAACCTGATTAAGAGGAGATCCAGCAGCGGTAGCGATCAAACGAGGTTCGAATCCAGCACCAGGTACGGAATATGAACTAAAGGTCATGCCATTAGCATCCTGTATTTGTAATCCAGTCTTAGCAGCAACATCGTTAATGCTTGCAGCTCCCTGAATTTGTGTTTTCATTTTAGCTGCAAGATCAGCAGCAATTTTATCACGACGAACAAACATTGCAATTTGATCCTTAACCTGATCGAGCGGAGCTATTCCATCTTCGCGAACAGCCGTTACTTTAGCAATGACAAACTTGTCATTCAATTCAAAAATCTGAGAGATGTCGTTAACTTTTGCCTTATAGACCCAGCGAATAAGTTCCCGAGCACTTTCTATACCCTTTATTCCCTTATCGTTAGAACCAATATACTTAGCATTAAGCCTTGTAAGATTAGCCTTCTGAGCACCTATGTCAAATTTAGCAGCTGTGTTATTTTCTCCGGCAAAAGAACTGGCTTTCTGATAGATAGAGTGATAAGTTTCTGTGCTTGGTTCAAGATTCCGAACCAATGCAGCTATTTTAACTTTCTTTACATCAGCTGTTTTATCTTCAACCTTTATAATATGAACGCCATATTGAGTTTCAGCGATCGTTAAGCCTCCTTTAGGCGTTTTTACGCACGCAGCCGTAAATTCAGGAATCATTTGTCCTTCAGGGAACCAACCAAGTTCTCCGCCTTTTTGAGCAGAACCATCTGCTGAATATTTAGCAGCTAATTGTGCAAAATCAGCACCTTGTTCAATCGCTGTTTTGATACTATCAGCCAATGCATGAGCTTTTTTCTTTGCAGCGTCACTCTGGTCGGCTGGACGGATAAGGATATGAGCGGCTTTTAACGAGTCAGGCATCATCTTAGAATCTACAACCTTTGCAATTACAAGTGCCTTTCCAACATTAAGCGGGCCTACAATGTTTCCTCCTGAATTAAAAATCGATTTATGAATAGAATCAGTAAATTCGGACTGAGAATGAAAATGATCGTCAAAAGGAACGTCACTGTTTGAATTTACAAACTGCTTATAATCAGATGTAACCGAAGCAAATGCAGCTTTCTTTTCGGTTGCCCATTTGTTAGCTTCGGCCATATCAGCGGCAGATGGAGCAATGTCAAATACAACATACTCAATATCGCGGGAAGCTTTCTGTTTGTATTCCTTTTTATGATTATTGTAATATTCCTTTATTTCGGACGAAGAAACCTTAACAGTTGAATCGGTAGCAGAGAAACTCTGTGCAACATAACTGAAATCGAAACGACGATTGTTTTCTATATTTTCATTACTAGCCTGTAAATTAGTAACATACAATCCTTTACTGATAAGATTGTTATATTTCATCATTAACCGTTGACTAATAATCTGATCTTCAATATATAACCAGAATTTCTTTTGGTTTCCTGAAGGATCCTGATCCATAGTCTTCAAAAAATTAACAAGAGCCGATTTGTTAAATTCGCCTGTTTGCTGATTAGTAAACATCTGACGAACAATAGGACTAGGATCGTTACCTTCTACCATATCCATAGCTTCCTGAGGAGAAACGGCGAGACCAATTTTTTCGCATTGTGGTCCAAGAACATTTTCCTGAAGTAATTTTTGCCAAACTTCTTCACGAATACGATCCATGGTTTGGTCATCAAGGCTCGACTGTTGTGAATTAAGTTTGTATATTTCGACAACTTCCTGAACTCTAGCTTCATAATCTTGTGCTGAGATTTTTTCTTTGCCTATTTTTCCAATTGTATTACGAGACTGGTTAAAAAGCGTACGACCCGAGTCGAGAAAATCGCCTAGGATGAAGGCCAGCAGTGCAAGTCCGATAATGATTGCAATTAGCACACCGGCACGATTTCTGATTTTTTCTAGCGTTGCCATTGTAAATCTATAGTTTTAGATATTGTTCGTTTTTTGAAGGTACGAATATAGCAATAAAAACGAATCTGTTAACTCGTATGTTAATTTTTGGATGTGGGTTTTATCATGGCTTTCTTATATAATTAATTATCTGTCGGCTTGATTCTTAGCAATTCAATTCTGGTTTTTCCGGCCTTTAATACAGTTATATTCAAATTAGCAAAAGACAGCTTTTCGCCAGCTTTGGGTATTCGGCCAGTTTCGCTCATCACAAAACCAGCCAGTGTGTTATACTCTTCTGAAACCGGAATGTTGAGTAAATACTGTTTATTAATGTAATCAACTTCGAGCCTCGCCGAGAAAACAAATTCACCATTCGGAAGCGATTTTTCTATCTGCTCTTCTACATCATGCTCATCTTCAATTTCTCCGAAAATTACCTCCATAATGTCTTCGATGGTTACCAGTCCAGCTGTTCCTCCAAACTCGTCGACAACAATAGCCATACTTTTATGCTCTTGTAATAAAAAATGCAAAAGCCGATTTGCCGCCATTGTTTCGGGAACAAAAATTGGAGTTATAAGATTATTATATAATGATTTGGGATGTTTAAACAAATCTTTGGAACTTACATATCCTACAATATTATCAATAGAATCTTTGTAAACCAGTATTTTGGAAAAACCAGTTTCAACAAATCGTTGCCTAAGTTCTTCTATTGTTGTATCATCCTCAACCGCAATAATTTCAGCACGAGGCACCATACAATCTCGCAATTTTACTTTCGAAAAATCGAGTGCATTTCTAAATATTTTAACTTCATGTTCTTCTTCTATCTCGTTTTGTTTTCCTGAACTGCTTGACTCATTAACAAGACTATCCAGATCTAATCTTCCAAATATTCTTTGCTTTTCATGTTTCTTCTGCTTTACACCAAAAATTGATAATAAAACATTGGATATCAGCATTGATACATAGGATATCGGAAATAGAATAACATGAAAGAAAAATACAGGAAAGGCAAATAAGTTAAGCGTTCGGTTGGGATTTACCCGAAAAATTGCTTTCGGAAGAAATTCAGCAAAAAAAAGGATAATAAGTGTTGACAAAAAAGTATTTGCCAAAATCTGCACAAAATGATTACTGACAAACAATTCGAGTGCCGGCGATAACATTCTGGACATCATAAGTCCATAAACAACTAAAGCAGTGTTATTTCCAACAAGAATAGTAACAAGATAAAGCCCAGGATTACGCTGAAAATATTCGACAATACCCGATGACAAAAGTCCCCGTTTTTTATCCAGCTCAATTCTCAGCCTATTGGCCGACAAAAAAGCGATCTCCATTCCTGAGAAAAACGCTGAAAATAAAAGAGTTAAAAGTATGATAAAAACCGTTTGCATGGTTATTTGAGGTTATCGTGCTTTTGAGTTACCTGTCTGCGTAACAAATACATGACCAAAGATAACACAACCAAAACCGCAAACAAATGAAACTGTTGCGCCCGCCCTGTCAAATACGCATGAATGGCAAAAATGCAACAAACAATTGTCAGAACAAGCCACATATATTTTTTAACCCGGCTCATTCGTGAACATTCATAGTTCCCTTAGATCCAAGAAGTTTCCATTTGGTTAGCGACTGGTCCGATTCAAAACCACCTTCCCCTACTACATTCCCGTCTTCGTTTATAACGCGGGTAAATTTATTCGAATAAATACGACCTGATTGCTCATCCCAATACATTTCTTCGGACAAAAGCTGTTCGTTTTTAACCAGACTGCGACAAACAACATTGCCTTTGGCAAACCAAAGTTTTTTACGTTCATCGTATTTTGCATAATTGGCCGTAATCATAGCAGCAGTTTGCAAAGTCGGGCTCAGAAATTCAACTTTTATTCCTTTGGGAAATTCTATATATGGCTGATTAGAATTTAAATAGCGCTTAACATCGGTAGAAGTTAGCCGAAGTTTTACCTGACCAGAATCGCTGTAAATCACTTCGTAATTGCTCGCTGCCATTACAGGATATTCTTTGTCATTGGTAATTTTATTCACCACGTCAATTTTATTTTCGCACGACGACAAAAACAATACTGTAATAAAGCTCAGCAAAACGAAATGTAACGTAATGTTTTTCAAATATTTTATATATGTATGGAACATAATATTTTACCGATTGTAATTTAAAATATCATTCAATCCTTTCAGAACCAAATCGGGGTCTACAAAGATGCCACTTTTTAGCATACGGGCAAAAAAAGCAGCATCGCCTCCTGTAAAAACCACATTTAATGAGGAATATGTCTGTTCCAACCGGTTTATATAACCTTCTATCTCAAACACAATTCCATTTTCAACCCCGCCCGTAATGGCCTCTGTTGTATTTTGCCCTAACAACGGAGCATTACCCGAAGGATGAAGCAACGGCAAACGTGCTGTAAAATGGTTGAGCGCATTGTAACGCGTCTGCATTCCGGGCGAAATATTTCCCCGCTCAAAAACACCTTTAGCCGTAAGCAAATCGATGGTAATCGCTGTGCCAAAATCAAATACAAGATTATCCCTTCCGGGGAAAAGATTTGCTGCTGCCACTGCTGCCGCCAACCTGTCGGCTCCAAGTGTACTTCGGTCATAAGCAACTTGTATTGGAAGCAAAGTATCGGCTCCAAAACAAATCACTTTATCTATATAAGAATTTAATAAAGACGAAAATACCTTCTCTTCAGCCGCAACCGAACTAACAATTGCCCGTTCTACCTTTTCGTTATTTTCAAAAAAGTTACGGATAATATTCTCATTTAAAGACTCTAACAGCGTTACCGACTTTAACTTGCCCTTTTCAAATAAAGCAAATTTAGTACGGCTGTTTCCGATGTCTACAATTAAATTCATGCAGCAGATGCATTTTCGGTTTTCACACAAGCCTCACTCAATAAAATAGTTACAATCTCCATGGCTCGTTCTATAGTTCCTACATTTTCGACTGTAAGCGTGAGTTTATCGCGAGATTCTTTCATCGTAAACAAATGTGGCTTTTTCTGCATCGACTGTATTAATCTAATAAACACAGGTGACTGATAGAAAGACGATTGCTGATTAGCAATAAAATTAACCAGCATTTTTCTGTTTTTGAGAATAATTTTCTCAAAACCAATTTGAGCAGCTTTCCATCTCAATCGAACAACTTCCATCAATTCAATAACTTCTGCAGGAGGATTTCCGAAACGATCTCTCAAATTTGAAGCAAATGCGACTAATTGTTCTTCGTTCGCGATATTATCAAGTTCGCGATACAATTTCATTCGCTCGGTTACATTGGTAATGTATTCATCCGGAAATAAAAGTTCAAGATCGGTATCAACCTGAACATCCGCTACAAAATTTTGAATTTCTTCGTCTTCTTTCTTTTCATCGGCATATACTTCGCTAAATTCCGATTCTTTCAGTTCTAGTAATGCTTCGTTAAGAATTTTCTGGTAAGTTTCAAATCCAATGTCTGTTATAAAACCACTTTGCTCACCGCCAAGTAAATTTCCGGCACCACGAATGTCTAAATCCTGCATGGCAATGTTAAAACCGCTTCCGAGTTCCGAGAAATCTTCAATTGCTTTCAATCGTCGCCGGGCCTCGGGTGTAAGCGTTGAAACCGGTGGCGCAAGTAAATAGCAGAAAGCCTTTTTGTTAGAACGTCCGACACGTCCGCGCAACTGATGTAAATCGCTCAAGCCAAAATGATGTGCATCGTTGATTATAATCGTATTAGCATTTGGAATGTCTAGCCCCGATTCGATAATAGCGGTAGCAACCAGAACATCAACATCTCCATTTATAAAATCGAGCATAATTTGCTCAAGTTTAGCTCCTTCCATCTGTCCATGAGCGACAGTTGTTGTTACTTTTGGGCAAACTCTTTTTATAAGTGCCTCTATTTCAAAAATATTCTGAATACGATTGTTAATAAAGAAAACTTGTCCGCCACGGTCAATCTCATATTCAATTGCCTCGCGGATAATATCTTCACTAATTGTATGCAACTCAGTAAGAACCGGATATCGGTTTGGCGGCGGCGTGTTAATGATTGCCAGATCTCTGGCTCCCATAAGCGAAAACTGCATAGTACGCGGAATTGGCGTTGCGGTAAGCGTAAGTGTATCAACATTTAACTTCAAATGTCGAAGCTTTTCTTTTACGGCAACTCCAAATTTCTGTTCCTCATCAATAATCAGTAATCCCAGATCTTTAAACTTAACATCGGCACCCACAATACGATGTGTACCAATGAGTATATCGATTTTACCCTCGCTCGTCTTTTTCAATGCTTCTTTTATAATCGAGGGCTTTTTAAGCCGGCTTACATAATCGACCGTTACCGGAAATTCTTTTAATCTGGCTGCAAAAGTCTTGAAATGCTGTAGTGCCAATATCGTTGTAGGAACCAGTACGGCAACCTGTTTACCATCGCATACCGCTTTAAATGCAGCACGAATGGCAATCTCAGTTTTCCCGAAACCAACATCACCGCATACCAGCATGTCCATAGGATGCTCCGTTTCCATCGCTTCTTTTACCATGCGGGTAGCTTTTTCCTGATCGGGCGTATCTTCGTATAAGAAAGATGCTTCCAGCTTATGCTGAAGATATGAGTCTTGCGAAAAGCGAAAACCAGATGTTGCTTTTCTCTTGGCATACAATGCAATAAGTTCACGGGCAATGTCCTTAACCTTGCTTTTGGTCTGAGCTTTAAGCTTTTGCCATGCTCCTCCGCCCAATTTATATAGCTTGGGCTCAGTATTATCTTTTCCCCGGTATTTCGAAATTTTATGCAACGCATGAATACTCACGTAAAGCACGTCGTGATCCTGATAAACAAGACGAACCATTTCCTGCCAGCGGCCATTTTGCTCTGCTTTTACCAAACCTCCAAATTTACCTACTCCATGGTCGACATGAACCACATAATCGCCCGGATGCAAATTGAAAAGTTCACTTATCGTAAGTGTTTCGTTTTTAGTGAAATGTTGCCGGAGTTTAAATTTATGATAACGTTCAAATATCTGATGATCAGTATAAAAACAAGTTTTCAATGTGTGATCGACAAAGCCTTCGTGCAGTACCGTTTCGATGGCATCCAACTGAACTTTAACGCCAGTGTCTTTAAATATATCTCGAATACGATCCTGCTGTTTCTTGTTGTCACTCAGCAAATAATTGCAATAGCCGCCAGCAGTATGTTCATTAAGATTGGCTGCCAGTAAATCAAAATTTTTCTGGAACGAAGGCTGAGGTGCTGTATCAAACAACAACTCGATATTGGTTTTGAACAACGTTCGGCTGCCGGTCTCTATTACCAATAGCTTCTGTAACTGTGCAATAAGCGACGAATGCTGGGTAAGTAAATCATCTTTGGTTCCGACTATAGGTTCCTCATCATCTTTATGCGTCGAAAAATCAGTTGCTTCAAAAATCTGATTAATACGATCAACAATAAACTCCAGATTTGAAGCCCATACTATTGTTTTTTCTCCCAAAAATTCCAATAAATCAACACGTTGCTCTTGCTGTGCAAAACCCTGAAGATCAGGAACAATCGTAACTTCGTCAATTTTTTCCTGCGAAAGCTGGTTTTCTACATCAAACAATCGGATAGATTCTACTTCATCGCCAAAAAAATCGATACGACAAGGCATTTCTGCCGAATATGAAAACACATCGACAATGCTTCCGCGAATAGCATACTGGCCGGGTTCATAAACAAAATCGCCCCGTACAAAACCATACGTTTTAAGGACTTCGCGAACAAACTCAATTCCAATCTGTTCGCCTTTTCTCAAAACCAAAGTGTTACGCGAAAGATTATCGCGCGAGGTTACTTTTTCAATCAATGCTTCGGGATACGAAACCATAAGCAAAGGTTCGCCTGTTTTTCGAGCATTGAGCTTTCCCAGAGCTTCAGTTCGCAGAATAACACCCGACGGATCGGGTTGATTATATTGAATGGAACGTTTATACGACGACGGAAAAAATAACACATTTTTCTCATCCGATAACTGAACCAAGTCATTGGCAAAAAATGCAGCTTCTTCTTTGTCGGCCAAAAGGCAAAGCATAACGCCATCCGACTGACCGTTGCAGGCTGCTGCTACCACTGCCGGAGCAGAGCCGCACAAACCTTTTAACTGAATAACCTCTGCACGTCCTTTCTTAAGCTTATCTTTTAAGCTTTGTAATTGTGGGTGAGAGGTATATAACGATGTAAGTTCCATAATTTCCTTTACGGTCGGCAAAATTAAAGATTGTTAACGGGCAGCACCTCTTTTTTGCAATAATTTTTGTTAACCCTCGTCAAAATGACTGCTTTTAACCCGCTGATCTCTTTGATCAATCGCCATACATCACTTTTCCAGGAGTACGTATTTTCCAGCACACATGCACGTGAACTTCGGTCTGCCGAGGTCCCTGAGTCAAATTATCGCCGCTTCCGGTGCTTGTTTGTCCCGGATAATAAGAATACCCGACTTTTAGATAAATCATTAACGACGAAACCGGAGACCCACTCAACATCAACGCTGTACGGCTTCCTTTTCCCGAAAGGAAAGGAATACTGTACGACCACGGAGTATCAAACTCATAGGCATAAATGCGACTGTTGTAACCATCGGTATGAAACCAACCTTGCCGAAAACCAATGCGCAGTTTATGAAAACCAGTATCGAAAAACCAGTCGTTACAAACGTAGTAACCATTTTCACAATCGTTCGTTGCCCCGTATTGTTGATTGTAAAACCGAAAGCTCGTTTTTATATGATTTCCAATCAGAAACGTCGACGAGGCCATCCATAAAAGCCATTTAACTCTTTCGGGAAAAGGAATGTCTCCAAATCCAGAAAGGTTCAACGGACGATTTCGGTAACGATATCGAATTTCATTTTCTATCCATCGTTTAGGATTCATTTTTAGCGATATACGATATTCTTTACCTTGCGATGGAGAATTAATGCGGTATCGCAGCCACGGATGTTTCCAAACATCCGCCATTGCCGAAATTCTAACCATTGAAAAAGGAGCGAGCTCTGTTCCAATTGTCCATCCTAATTCGTTGGAAGCCAGATTATTTTCGCCAAATGCCATTGGACGTAATCCTTGATATTCAGGCGAATAATACCGATATGCTATCGCAAAGCTGTTTCCGCTTAACGGTTCGGCCCGTAATAAATGTACCGTAGACAATCCTCCTGGAAATGAATGTGCTACTTCTCCGGCAACACTAATTTCCTTATAAACAAAACGATAATCAGCTCCGGCAACATTAACCGATTTTCCGCTAAAATAATAATACCGATAAGGTTCCACCCCCGGAACTATAGGCAGACTATACCTCGCAGATCCTGCTGTTGCTCCGATTTCAAAATTTTGCGTCCGAAATTTCAAATGGGTTGCAGCCATTGTTTCGCCCAGCACATGCCTGTCTTTCAACTGATCTTCGGTTGCATGTGTACCAGCCAAACTCAACGATGACACTTCAATCGGATTATTACTACTATCGGTTGCACTCACATTGGCATCAAGATTTCGAAAAGATGCTAAAATCGTAACATCTAGTTTTTTATAGCGAAAAACTGCTGCCGCTCCACGCAAAAAACGAGACTCATCTGCTCCGGTAAAACCAGAAACACCTTGATTGTAGCGTATTACCGATGAAGGAAAAGAATATTTGCCAAACGAGAAACCATTCCAAAATATAAGTCCTTGTCCTATTCGAATCGAATAATCTCCCAATGCAATGGTTTGCAGAAATTTATCTGGTTTATAAAAAACGTGAGCCGACACAAAATCAGGCGTTCCATTCTTTAGCCACTTTTCACCAGGATCTTTTTCGGTTGTAATTCCGGCAGAAAACCAATTAGATGCATACATCCGGTAACGAAACATCGCTTTATACTTATCGCCGGCATAATTTGGAGCCTCCCCATCCTGATCAGACTTATAGCCCTGCGCATCCTCAATTCGTGAGGCAAAACCTCCAAGAAACTGATAGCGCAACAGTTTTGGAATACTTCTGAAACTTCTTGATTGTGTAGACTTTTTGGGCTTAACCGAAACCAAAGGCATCAACCGTTCAACCTCGTCGGCTGTGAACGCGCCGGTATAAATTAATTCGTAAACCGTTAGCAAAGTCCCGTATTGAATCCGGTAACGAAGTATTGCTTCTGCCTGATTATTCGATAAAAAAGGAGCCGACAACAATTCTTCTTCTGTTGCACTATTCAAATCAAGTTGCTGATCCTGATAACGGCTAATCTCATCCTGCAGTGCAATAATATCGGACTCTCCGTTTTCGCCTGAATTTTCACCAATAAGCTCTGCCGCATTGTTTATCAAATCGGTATCTTGTGCAAATACGTTGTAAAAAGATAAAGCACCAAACAAAAAGAGCAAAAAAGATTTTTTCATAAACGAAGGGTTAGGGTTATAATCGGCGAATAGCCTAAAACAGCATGATAACCAAATGAAAAATCGAATGTGAAATAAGATACCGAATAGCCCATCCCAAAGAAATATTCATCAGGATGCCCGGCTATACCAGCCCGTATAGCAAAGGTTTTCAAAAGGTACCATTCTAATCCGCTTCGCCAGCGCGTAAATTGTTTCTGATTGGCTTCGCCCGATAAAGACAAAGCAAAAGTTGGAATAGGTTCCCACTGTCCGCCAACCGAAAATACTGAAGGTTGAAGATGCTGCGGCACAATGAGTTTTAATTTATTCTGAAAAACAGCAACCTGTGCTCCGATTGTAAATTTAGGGCTTAACTGCAATGTATATCCGGCTCCGGCAAGTAATGCACTTTCGCTCGGAGATTGAGAAGCCGGCACTTTATTGTAATACCAGCCAACGCGAATTCCCAAACTACTCTTATCTCCTAATTTACATGCCGTTGCAAAATGGGCAGTCATATTCTGATATTGGCTAATCCCAAAATACGAAAACCCGGCACCAATTGCATAACGTTTTATTGGACAAACTATTGCCAATGCTCTGTCAGAAAGTTCTTTCATCCCAAAACGTTGGTCATAACCCGCCATAACCGAAGTTTTTTCTATCCCGGTAATAGCAGCCGAATTATGAGACAGCTGCCAAACATCATTTGTTATAAGCGGATTACCTCCCAATGCCGACATTCGTGCACTCTGAGCCTGAAGCAAACCGGTATGCTCGACAAGTACAAAAAATGGGAACGTTGCGACTAATTTGCCGAAACGTTCCCATGATGCGATATAGCGCAAGAGCCTGTGCAAAAGCGTCAGTTTACTTTATACTCGTACTTCACCCCCGCAAGCTCCTCATTCGCCTTCACAATTTTTTTCTCTAATGATGCTTTATAATCGGCAACCTTTTGCATCAGTTCAGTGTCGCCTGTAGCTAAAATCTGCACGGCCAGAATACCCGCATTCATTGCAGCATTAATGCCAACCGTTGCAACCGGAATCCCCGGAGGCATCTGTAAAATAGAAAGAATCGAGTCCCATCCATCCATCGAAATAGAAGCCTTAATTGGAACACCAATTACCGGAACAGTTGTGAGAGCAGCAATAACGCCAGGTAAATGAGCAGCACCACCTGCACCTGCAATAATAACACGAATTCCGCGGCTATAAGCGTTTTCGGCAAATTCGGCAGCCTGTTTTGGCGTACGATGTGCCGACAAGGCATTTACCTCGAACGGAATTTTAAACTGATTGAGAATTTTTGCCGCTTCTTCCATAATCGGAAGATCCGACGTACTCCCCATGATAATGCTTACTTTTGGTTGCATACTTGTGTTTATGGTAAAATTAAAATTGTCATCAAATGTTCATTTTGACGACATTTGCTCAAATTTAAAATCTTTCTTCTAAAATTTCAAGCCCTAAAAAGCAAAAATCTAATGAATCTACGCAAAAAATTCTCATTTTTTAGTCTGATACATAAATTCAAAATCTTATAAAATCAGGCTTCATTTAAGAAAAATACCCTATTTATAACGATCATATGCCCATGAAACGCTAGAACTTTTTCCAACAGAAACACATATTTATAGATCTTTGCGATCGGGAGAAACCCAATACTATTAAAATAAAACTATTTACAAATGAAAACATTACGATACTTTCTGATTATTGGTTTTGTACTGGGACTAAATATGACACTCCGGTCTCAATACGCTGACAATAAAATTGATGCAATACAAAAATTTGATTATAACAGTACTCCTGAACAAGTTGGAATAAGTGCCGAACGTCTGGCCAGGATTGATTCATTTTTTACCAGATATGTCCATGACGGAAACATTCCAAACGTAGTTACTTTTGTGGCACGTCATGGCGTGGTTGTTCATAACAAGGCTTTTGGATGGCGAAATATGGAAAAGAAAATTCCGGTTACCACTACCGATATTTTCCGAATTGCTTCGCAAAGTAAAGCCATTGTTTCGGTTGCTCTGATGACGCTTTACGAAGAGGGCCGTTTTCAGCTTGATGATCCGATTTCAAACTACATTCCTGAATTTAGAAATATTCAGGTTCTGGACTCAATTTCAAAAACGGATGGGAAATATTACACACATGTTGCAAAACGGCCTATCACCATACGTCATTTGCTTACACATACAGCCGGTTTACCTTATCAATGGCCAGTTTACGAAAAAGAAAAAATTCCATATTTTAATTCGAAAGACCCAATTACAACAGGCGATGTGGTGAAAAAACTGGCGTCACTTCCTATCAAGCATGAACCCGGTGCCGAATTTACCTATGGTATGAATATCGATGTAATAGGTTATCTTATCGAAGTTTTATCAGGCGAACCACTTGACAAATTTTTAAAAGAACGGGTACTTGTCCCCCTGGAAATGACCGATACTTATTTTTATTTGCCCAAAGATAAAGCTAACAGATTAGTAACCTTATATTCAAGAGAATCACTTACAAGTCCGCTAACCCCAAGTAAAAACGAAAACTACCAGACTTATCCGGTTTCTGGAGCCCGTACTTATTTTTCGGGTGGTGCCGGACTCTGTGGAACAATTGAAGATTATGCAAAGTTCTGCCAGATGTTGCTCAATAAAGGTTCTTTTAATGGCAAACAAATTTTAGGCAGAAAAACCGTTGAACTGATGACCATGAATCAGATTGGTAATTTGTTAGTTAACGGAACTAATAAATTTGGATTAGGTTTTGAAATTACGACACCCGAAAGTGCAGCAAAACAACCCTGTTCTGTCGGAGGTTACCGTTGGGGTGGCATGTATAGCACTGATTATTATATCGATCCAAAAGAAGATATGATCATGTTGATTTACACAAATGCACAACCTTTTGCTCATATTGGTTTTGACTCTATTTTTAAAACACTGGTTTATCAGACTTTGAAATAAAAAAACATTTTAAAATTGACAAAATCAAGCTAGAATGTGTCTTTCAGCAGCAATGCCATTTTTAGATTTGAAATCCGTATCTTGCAAAACCAATTTTTGTAAAGCGTTTCGTTTTGCGCAAAAAAGATAAAATTGAAAAACAAAAGCCTTTTTATGCGTCAATTCTTTGTTAAAAAGAAATCATTAATGCTGCTTTGGGCAATAATGGGTTCTTCTTCATTTCTCGGTTTTTCTAGTCCTGTACAGGTATTATCGTTACCATCTACACCTGATACTATTAACCAACAGGTTGAGGGCATTACCAATATCAATTTTCATGAATTTGGCTCTTTCTGCTTCCCGATAAAGGGTAAGGTTATAAGCCCATTTGGAAACCGCCGGAGAGGTCATCGACATACCGGAACCGATATTAAATTAAAGCATGGCGATGAAGTTCGCGCTGCTTTTAAAGGCATAGTAACCAAAGCTTCAACCTATTATGGTTATGGTATTCTGGTAGTAATTAATCATGGTAAAGGATTTGAAACTTATTATGCTCACCTGAGTAAAGCGCTTGTTCATCCCGGAGATACCGTTGCGGCGGGTACAATTGTTGGTTTAGGTGGACGTACGGGAAGAGCTACTACCGACCATCTTCATTTTGAAGTACGCGAGAACGGCAGACCTTATAATGCCCAGAACTATTTTGATTTCAACAACATGAAAGTTCTGGCAACAAATATTCCTATACACGATTACGAACGAACATCAAGAATAGTACACACCAATGAAGTTACAAAACTGGCTCGTTCTAAAGATTTTCACCAATATCACAAGGTTAAGAAAGGCGAAACGCTCAAAACTATTGCTAAACGTTACCACGTTACTGCTCGAAAAATCCGAATTCTAAATCACCTGAAAAAAAGAGCCAAACTTAAACCGGGCGAAACATTGATTATTATGTAATAATCTGACATATTATCCATTAAATAAAAACGCGAAAGTATTTCCAGTTACTTTCGCGTTTTTATTTTTATTCTGTTAAGCAATTAAAGAAAACCCAATTCTAGCTTAGCTTCCTCGCTCATCATCTCCTTATCCCATGGAGGGTCGAACGTCAGCTGCAAACGACAATCGGCAACCCCCGAAATTGCTTTAACTTTTTCTACGATTTCATCCAAAAGTTCATCGGCCATCGGACAATTGGGCGCAGTAAGTGTCATACGAATATGAACCGCCTTGTCGTCTTCCACGTTAACTTCATAAATAAGACCTAATTCGTATATATTAACCGGTATTTCAGGATCATAAACCGTTTTTAGTACTTTTACGATTTCGGCTTCTATTTGTAAAAAATCATCTTCCATCGCAATACAATTTCATTCAACTAATTACTATTAAACGCTCTCTTTTGCTTTAAATGCAAGAGCATACATTCTCATTTGTTTGATCATCGAGACCAATCCGTTTGAACGAGTTGGTGAAAGATTTTGTTTTAGTCCGATGCGATCAACAAAATACAATTCAGTATCTAAAATTTCTTCAGGCGTTTTACCTTCTAAAACTCTTATTAATAAGGCAATTATACCTTTTGTGATAATTGCGTCACTATCGGCAGTAAAATGCAATTTACCATCAATAATTTCGGCATTTAGCCAAACCCGACTCTGGCAACCATTAATAAGATACTGGTTATTCTTATAAGCTGATTCGATGGGTTGAAGGTTTTTACTCAGTTCTATCAAATAATTATAACGGTCCATCCAGTCATCAAAGCATTCGAACTCTTCTATTATCTGTTCCTGAACCTCATCTGTTTTCATTGATATATAATTTAATTAATCTTGGATAATCACGTTAAGACTAACGTTCTTTTTGTATATGTAATTTATACAAAAAAATTAAGCTAACATAATAGCCGCTTTCTGTATTGCATCGACCAGCCTGTCTATTTCTTCTTCGGTATTATAAAATGCCATCGAAACCCTCAGCGTTCCTTCGATACTATATCGATCCATCAAAGGTTGAGAACAATGAGTGCCGGTACGCACAGCCACTCCCATTTTATCGATAATCATTCCCATATCGTAAGGATGAATATTGCCAACCAATAACGAGATAATTGGTCCTTTTTCGTCAGCTTCGCCAAAAATCCGCAAGTCATCAATCGCTTTAAGCTTTTCGGTTGCATAACTGAGCAAAGATTGTTCACAAGCTGCAATATTCTCAATTCCAATATTCTGAATGTATTTTACAGCCTCAGCCATTGCAACTGCATCTACATAATTAGTTGTACCTGCTTCGAATTTAAAAGGCAAATCGTTATAGGTTGTTCGCTCAAATTTCACACAATCAACCATATCGCCACCTCCCATATATGGAGGAAGGTCATTTAATAATTCATGACGTCCATAGAGAATTCCGATACCCGTCGGCCCGTAAATTTTATGCCCTGAAAAAGCAAAAAAATCGCAACCTAACGTCTGAACATCAATACTTTTATGCTGAATAGACTGAGCTCCGTCAATTAATACCGGAATATTTTTTTCGTGAGCAAGATCTATAATTTCTTTTACAGGATTTACAGTGCCCAACGTATTCGAAACATGTGTAACAGCAACAATACGAGTGCGTTCATTAAGAAGATTCTTATATTCATCCAATATTAATTCGCCCTTATCAGTTATCGGAATAACCCGGAGCTTTGCCTTTTTACGTTCGCACATCATTTGCCAGGGAACTATATTGGCATGATGCTCCATTACCGAAATAATGACCTCATCTCCTTCTTTTACAAAACGTTCGCCAAAAGAAAAAGCAACCAAATTAATGCTCGCAGTTGTTCCTGCCGTGAATATTATTTCCTGCGAAAATTCAGCATTAATAAGTTTCTGCACAGTACGACGGGCATCTTCGTACAATTCAGTCATTTGCTCGCTCAAATAATGCACTCCCCGGTGAATGTTGCTATTATCGACCGAATAAATACGTGCAATGGTATCGAGCACTACTTTAGGCTTTTGCGTAGTAGCTCCGTTATCAAAATACGCAAGTGGCTTTCCGTAAACTTTTTGCTCGAGTATCGGAAAATCTTTTCGTATTGCATTGATGTCTAACATTCCGAATCTCCTCTATTTCTTTTTATAAATCGCACAATTATGGCAGCGAGCCAATTCTCCCCGTAAACGACGGTCAACCAGATCTCCGATACGTTCACGAAGAGGTGCAACCGTTACGGCATTAAGTATTTCATAAGCAAATGCATACATCAAAAGAATACGTGCTTCGGCTAAACCAATACCACGAGCGCGCAGATAAAACAGCGAATCTTCATTCAACTGTCCAACAGTTGCTCCGTGGCTACATTTTACATCGTCGGCATAAATTTCAAGTTGCGGACGGCTGTTCATTTTTGCCGATGAAGAAAGTAATAAATTGTTATTCCGCTGATAAGCCTGTGTCTTTTGTGCTACTTTATCGACATAAATACGTCCGGTAAATGCACCAACCGATTCATTATCAAGTATGCCCTTATAAAGCTGATTACTGGAACAATTAGGTACAGCATGATTGATAAAAGTATAATTATCAACATGTTGTTTTAAGTCTGTAAAAAACAAACCGTAAGTATGATTTTCAGCATTTTCGCCAAGCAAATCGGCTCGCAGATTATTCCGGATTAACCCTCCATGAAGACTTAAGCAGATGTGTTTCACCACACTTGAGGCTTGCTGTCTTATGTAAGTATGGTTAATATGGGTTGCCTCGTCATGCTCATTCTGCATCTGAACAATGTCCAACTCCGCATGCTCGTTAACAATAGCAGTTAACGAGGTATTGTTAACAAAAACGCCCGGAGTAACCGTATGGTCGCAAATTACCAACCCAGCATGCGAACCTTCCTCCGCAACAATCAGATTTTGAGACTGAAGCAGTGCACCGTCCGATTCGAGCGGAATATTAACGATCTGGATAGGTTTGTCTAAAATGGTATCTCGCTCTATATGAATAAAATATCCATCTTTTGCAAAAAGAGTATTAAGTGCCTCTAAACTGTCTTCCGGCGATTTTTTATGCTTTAAAAATTTGTCTTCAATAGCAGGATCAGCAGCTATAGCTGTAGCCATACTCTTTACGGTAAGACCTTTAGGAAGTTCTCCCTTTGGTATAAAAGAATGAAAAAAGCCATTGACAAGCACCAGAATGTGTGTATCAAGATTCGGAATGTCACACCGAAAAATCTCATTAAGATCAAAGCTAACCTTAAAAGGTTTTAAAACCGGTTGAGGTTTTGATTCAAAGGCACTTGTTATATCGGTATATTTATACCGCTCATCTTTGCGTCCCGGCAGTTTATTTGCTACCAGAAATTCTCTGGCCGCTGTTTGAGCTCCAGACAAAACACCTAACGCTTCACCTGCCGTAGCCAAATAACTGTCAATGAGGGTATCTATTTCTATTGATGCCATAATTTCAAAATTAAAGTTGGACTAACAAACTAGTCTTCAAGTTCTTTCTTGATCCAGTCGTAGCCCCTTTCTTCTAATTCGAGAGCCAGTTCTTTACCAGCTGATTTTACGATTCGTCCTTTGTATAATACATGAACAAAATCGGGAACAATATAATCCAAAAGTCTCTGATAATGAGTAATTACTACCGTTGCATTATCCGATCTTTTCAGTTTAGTAACACCATTTGCCACAATGCGCAAGGCATCAATATCCAATCCTGAATCAGTTTCGTCAAGAATGGACAATTTAGGCTCCAGCATTGCCATCTGAAATATTTCGTTTTTCTTTTTTTCTCCACCCGAAAAACCCTCGTTTACTGCACGATTAGTCAATTTACTGTCTAACTCAACAATAGCTGATTTTTCGCGAAGTAATTTCAAAAAATCAGATGCCGAAAGAGCATTTAGCCCTTTATATTTACGATGCTCATTTACCGCTGTGCGCATGAAATTGACCATGCTAACTCCTGGTATTTCAACAGGATACTGAAATCCAAGGAATATTCCTTCGCGAGCACGATCTTCTGCCGGAAGGCTTAAAAGGTCTTTTCCATTAAAAGTAACAGAACCATCTGTCACTTCAAAGGTTTCGCGCCCAGCTAAAACACTGGCCAACGTACTTTTACCCGATCCATTGGGTCCCATTATTGCGTGAACCTCCCCGGGTTTAATCTCCAGACTAATTCCTTTTAAAATTTCTTTGCCGTTGATATTGGCATGTAAGTTGTTTATTGTAAGCATATTATTTTCATTGAACTTTCTGCTTTTTCTTTCCAAAATAAAGCAGAATAAACAAAACTAATTTTATCTATTTATAGCAGAATACATCATCCAACACTGCCTTCCAGACTTATCTGCAAAAGTTTTTGTGCCTCAACCGCAAATTCCATGGGAAGCTGATTGAGCACTTCTTTTGCATAACCGTTAACGATTAGACCAACAGCATCTTCTGTGCTAATTCCACGTTGATTGCAATAAAAAATCTGATCCTCTCCAATTTTGGATGTTGTTGCCTCATGTTCAACAACTGCCGAAGGATTTTCGACCTCGATGTATGGAAATGTATGAGCTCCGCATTTATTACCCAGCAACAAAGAGTCGCACTGCGAAAAATTCCGGGCATTTTCGCCATTTTTAAGCACTTTTACCAATCCACGGTAGCTATTATTGCTATGTCCTGCCGAAATACCTTTTGAAACAATCCGGCTACGGGTGTTTTTGCCAATATGAATCATTTTGGTTCCGGTATCGGCCTGCTGATAATTGTTAGTAACGGCAACCGAGTAAAACTCAGCCGAACTGTTATCTCCCCGTAAAATACAACTTGGATATTTCCATGTAATGGCAGAACCAGTTTCAACCTGTGTCCACGAAATTTTAGAATTATTGCCTTTACAAATACCTCGTTTAGTAACAAAATTATAAATTCCGCCTCTACCCTGCTTATCGCCAGGATACCAGTTTTGTACAGTTGAATATTTTATTTCGGCACCTTCCATTGCAACTAACTCAACAACAGCTGCATGCAATTGATTTTTGTCGCGCATTGGCGCGGTACAACCCTCAAGATAACTAACATAAGCATCATCGTCGGCAATGAGCAGCGTACGTTCAAATTGTCCCGTATTTCCGGCATTAATACGAAAATAGGTTGACAACTCCATCGGACAACGAACACCTTTTGGAATGTAACAAAATGAGCCATCGCTAAATACAGCCGAATTGAGCGATGCAAAATAATTATCAGTAGAAGGGACAACCGATCCAAGGTATTTTTTTACCAAATCGGGATGTTCTTTAATAGCCTCACTTATCGAACAAAATATAATACCCTGTTCTGCAAGAGTTTCCTTAAAAGTTGTTTTTACCGAAATACTATCAACAACCGCATCTACTGCCACTCCTGCCAAATGTTTCTGTTCTTCGAGCGGTATGCCCAATTTGTCAAATGTTGCTTTCAATTCAGGATCAATTTCGCCCGAACCTTCTGTAACTCGTTGTTTGGGAGCTGCATAATATATAATATCTTGATAATCAATTTCCGGAACTTTAAGATGAGCCCAAGTGGGCATTTTTAAGGTCAGCCAGTGTCGATAAGCTTTTAATCGAAATTCCAACATCCATTCGGGCTCATTTTTCTTTGCAGAAATAATTCGGACAACATCTTCATTCAGCCCCTTAGGTATTGTTTCCGTTTCTACATCAGTATAGAAACCATATTTATAATCGCTTTGCGTGAGGTCGCTCAGCAGTTTATCCTGCTCTTCAGCCATAACTATCTCGTTTTATATCGGAAAGTCCTTACGGACATTTAATCTGTTTAGAATAATTCTAAACATGCAAATATACAGAAATAAGAGAAAAGAGTATGGTGATTTATACTCAAAAAAGAGACTTTGCCTCATTAGTTATAAAAACATTTCTTTTGCAAAATTTCAATAAAAACAGAACGGTCAGTTGCTATAACAACTGACCGCTCTGTTTATTTCTGATAAGAAGAGATTAATTAAACCACGAAAAGAGCTCTTTGACTTCGAGTTCATCAAAATCGACAACTACTTTCTGGCAGTTTTTAAGGGTCGATGCCGGATTGGTTGTGGCAATACCAACCACTTTCATTCCCGCTGCATTTCCCGCCGCTATTCCGGCATAAGAATCTTCAAAAACGATACACTGCGAAGGTTCAAATCCTGCCATCTGGGCAGCTTTAAGATAAATTTCCGGATCTGGCTTACCTTTCTTTATCATCGATTCGTGAACTACAAACGGAAAACTATCAGAAAGTTTCAATTCATTAAGTACAAAAACAGCATTTTCCAAAGGAGCTGAAGTTGCCACAGCAATCGAAACTTTTTCGCTAATCAGCTTATTTACAAAAGAGATTAATCCTTTTACCGGCTTTACGTTTCCTTTGTAAATTTCCCGGTAAAGTGCCTCTTTTTCGCAAGCCAATTTATTAACATCCTCTTTTGTAACACTTCCGCCAAAATAATACGGAATTATCTGATCGTTTGTACGACCAGCAGCAAATGTCCGAAAATCGTCGGAAGAAACCTTCAATTGATGTTTTTTGAAAAATGCTTGCCATGTTTCGAAGTGCACGTCGTAATTGTCGACCAATACACCATCCATGTCAAACAGGGCTGCAAATCTGCACATTACTCTTCGGGTACCAGTAATTTAAAACCTTTACCGTGAATGTTTAAGATTTCGATAGAAGGATCTTCTTTCAAATATTTACGTAATTTCGTAATGTAGACATCCATACTACGAGCATTAAAATAATTATCATCAACCCAGATTGATTTTAATGCAAAATTACGTTCTAAAACAGCATTTTTATTGTCACACAGCAACTTAAGCAATTCCGTTTCTTTCGTTGTAAGTTTTTGAGTAACGCCGTTTATAGTAAGTGTCTGTTTATTAAAATCAAACACATAAGTGCCTAATTTATATTCGTTTTGCTCAGTTGTCTGATTGGCGCGGGTACGACGTAAAATAGCTTCGATACGGAAAACTAATTCTTCCATATTGAAAGGCTTTGGAATGTAATCGTCCGCACCTAACGAAAATCCTTCCAGAATATCTTCCTTCTGGGCTTTTGCAGTTAAAAACAAAATGGGCATTTTGGGATTTATCTCCCTTATTTCGCGGGCTACCGTAAAGCCATCTTTTACTGGCATCATTACGTCGAGCACACAAATATCATATTGCGAGCGTTTAAACCCCTTGAAAGCGAGATCTCCGTTGACAAACAGATCAACTTCAAACGATTTTGCTTTTAAATATTCGCAAAGTAAAGTGCCGAGATTTTCATCATCTTCGGCTAATAATACATGTATTGCTGGTGTATTCATAGCTCGGTATTATTTATCCGGTTTAGGTAAAAATATAATAAATTTTGAACCTTTGTTCAACTCACTTTCTACGGTAATATTTCCCTTAAAATTTTCAACAATAGTCTTCACATAACTTAATCCAATTCCAAAACCTTTAACATTGTGAACGTTACCTGTAGGAACCCTGTAAAACTGTTCGAAAATTCGTTTTTGGTTCTCTTTACTAATTCCTATTCCATTGTCCTGAATAGCAATAGTTAAACCATTTGACAATGCTTTTGTTGAAACAACGATATGTGGATCGATTTTACAATATTTTACAGCATTTTCTAAAAGATTAACAATTATATTGGTAAAATGCACTTCATCAAGCCAAAGATTCGGAAGATCCTCCCCTGGAACAAACTCAATACTTCCATTGCGATTTTCGAGTTGTAATCTAAAGTTAACAATAACATTTCCAATAAGATCATTAATGACCAACTCTTTTAAACGAAGTTTAATCTGACCCCGTTCAAATCGTGCCATTTGCAAAACCTTCTCAACCTGAACGCTTAATCGTTTACTTTCATCCATAACAACTTTGCCCAAATGATCGACATTCTTTCTCTCTTTTGGTATTGAAGTATCTGTAAGCATTTGAGCAGCAAGAGATATTGTCGAAATTGGTGTTTTCAACTCATGAGTCATGTTGCTAACAAAATCATTTCTGATCTCAGACATCTTTTTCTGTTTAAATATGATAAAGATGCTCACCGTAAAAATGACCATAATAATAGCAGTAAGCAAAATAGATGAAATAACCAGTACACCAATCGATTTGATCATATAATTCGCCTGGCGGGGAAAATAAATTTGTAAATAGCTTTTAGTCGAAAAAACATCATTCGGGAATAACTGAGATGTAAAATATTTATAATGAGATGAATTAGTAAATTTAGATGATTTAAATACCACTTGTTGGTTGGAGGACAAAACCGCAAATTCAAAAGACATTGGCAATGCATTGGTATTTAGGTTTGTACGAATTATTTTCCGCAATGAATCAGGAACAATTCTCTCATTAATAGGTCTTTCACGCGTAATTAACCGATTAATAATATTTTTTACAAAAATACTCTTATCGGTAACTTTCTGCATATAACGAAGTTGTATGCTACTTTTTGTCAGATTGGCGGGATCAAGAGCCGACAATGTTTTTGACTCAACAAGATAAATTCCGGAAGTATCTCGAGGAATAATTCGCTTAGCTACTTCATTGCTAATACGCATCAAATCAGGACTAACAGTTTTTTGATTGTTTTGATTTGACTCAACCTTAATATTTCGTTTAAAATTATCGGGAGATCCATAATAGTTTATCTCTTCCATCAGATTAACTACCGTTTCCTGCTTTGCAAGTTCTTCTACGATCTGAGTCATTGCTTTAGTAACCTGTTGCTCAAGTTGCTCTTCTTTAACCTTAATTGCATTGTCTATCCATAAATATTGGACAACAATAAGCCCTAAGAGCGCAACCGAGGCCACAACGGGCAATATCCAGAAAACGTTCTTCTTAATTTTGAAATAAAACCTCCCCACTCTGTTCAAGTTGATTTGTTAATTTTACACATCGGTAAAATTACAAGGCATTGTGAATCACGCCAATGGTTTAACAATGTTTAACGGCAATACCGTTAAAAATAAATTTTATTCTTATTCTTTAGATGTTTGGTGTCGATAATCCCGATAAAATCGACACAACCACTTTTTTTTATACAATATTGAATATAAGCGAGTTCTCCCTTTTCCCATTCTTCATCAAGCTGTAACAGATAATCAAACTGTTTAAGCTCATCAAAAAGAGGGATACCTTGATTATGATTGGCTATTACACGAATTCGCATCGTATGTTCATCATCATAGGAAAAAACAGCAAAATCGATTTTTTCTTTTAATTTGGGATGAAAATAGAGAAGTTCCTGTTCACAGGTAAGATTAATCTTCAGTCTGTCATTTATTTCCATGCACAGACGGTAAATGGGTTCATCGGATCGAATACCGATAAGGCTAAAATTCGAGTGAATCGTAAGAGTCAACTTTGATTGCTGACTTTTTCTGACTCCCGGATGTTTTACAGCAGTTGCGATCATATTACCCCCTTATAGGAGCAAATGTATCAAAAATTTTGAAAATCAGCTCTTCCCGACAATTCAATGTATGCGTTTTCTGCTGCATTTTGCTCAGCTTCTTTCTTTGCTGTTCCATGCCCCATGCTCACTGGCTGACCATCGAGCGTAACACTTGCCACAAAAGATGAAATATTATCTGAATCCCCATAATCAATATGGCTTTCAAATGAAATTTCGCATTTATGCTTTTGAGCCCATTCTATTAAGCGACTTTTAAAATCGGTTTCCGTCAATTCTAACTGTTCTAAGCTAACATGCTTTTCGACAATATTATGAATAATGCAATGCCTCGTTTTTGCATATCCCCTGTCAAGATATAACGCACCAACTAACGCTTCGAAAGCATCGCCAAAAATATGCTTTGTTGTTTGCGGTTCTGTATTTGACACCAACAGTTCAGGAATCAACAATCGTATAGCCAGCTCATTAAGATGCTTACGCTTTACAATTTTAGAACGCATTTGAGATAAGAAACCTTCATTTCTTCCCGGAAACCGGGTATAAAGAAAATCGGCGATAACCGTGTCAAGCACAGCATCGCCGAGATATTCTAAACGTTCATTATTTACAACTTGCCCGTCGGGCAGAACTATCGAAGCCGATTTGTGAATTAAAGCCAGTTCATAAAGTCTTACATTTCTGGGATATACTCCAAAAATAGATGCAATACGCCTGCGCAGGAACTTATCCTTTGATGATCTGAAAAAAAGAACCTGCAACGCTTTAAACACGTTTATTTTTGAAATTTCTTAAAGATAACCGAAGCATTATGTCCGCCAAAACCAAAGGTGTTGCTCAACGCATAATTTACAGTCCTTTTTTGTGGTGTAGTGAACGTAAGATTTAACTTACTGTCAATAGCAGGATCGTCATTAAAATGGTTGATAGTTGGAGGAACAATATCATTTACAATAGACAATATAGCCGCAATAGATTCTACTGCTCCTGTTGCCCCGAGTAAATGTCCTGTCATCGATTTAGTTGAACTGATATTCATTTTGTAGGCATGTTCACCAAAAATTTTATGAATAGCCTTTAATTCTGAAATATCACCAAGAGGAGTAGAGGTTCCATGAACATTGATGTAATCAATATCCTCTGGTTTAATACCTGCATCTTCTATAGCACTTTCCATAACTAAAGCTGCTCCAAGTCCTTCAGGATGAGGAGCGGTTAAATGGTAAGCATCTGCAGACATGCCACCGCCTACAAGTTCGGCATAAATTTTAGCACCACGTTTTACTGCATGTTCGTATTCTTCAAGAATAAGAGCTGCGCCACCTTCACCCATTACAAAACCATCACGGTCAACATCAAACGGGCGAGAAGCGGTTGTAGGATCATCGTTGCGGGTAGAAAGAGCCTGCATTGAATTAAATCCGCCGACACCAGGTTCGCTGATAGCAGCTTCAGAACCTCCTGTAACAATTGCATTTGCCTTTCCTAAGCGGATAAGGTTAAATGCATCAATAATTGCATTTGTAGATGAAGCACAAGCCGAAATTGTTGCAAAATTTGGCCCATGAAAACCATATTTCATCGAAATATGACCAGCAGCAATGTCGCTAATCATTTTTGGAATAAAGAAAGGGCTGAAACGAGGAGTTCCATCACCCGTTACATAAGCCCTTACTTCTTGTAAGAATGTTTCAATTCCCCCGATACCTGAAGTCCATATTACACCTACTCGATTATGATCAATGCTTTCATCGCTGATTCCAGCATCTTTTACAGCCTCTTCAGCAGCTGCCACAGCAAACTGTGCATAAAGATCGTACTTACGAGCTTCTTTTCGATCGAAATAAGCTAATGGATCGAAGTTTTTTACTTCGCAGGCAAAGGTTGTCTTAAATTTTTCGGCATTAAAACGAGTAATAGGTCCAGCTCCACTAACCCCGTTAAGTAAACCTTGCCAATAATCCTGTACATTGTTGCCTATTGGAGTGATCGCACCAAGTCCCGTAACAACTACCCGTTTTAATTCCATGAATGAAAAATTTTTAAGACTAAAATAAATTACTTTGTATTTTCTTCGATGTACTTGATGGCATCACCTACAGTACCGATGTTTTCAGCTTGGTCATCAGGAATACCAATGTTGAATTCTTTTTCAAATTCCATGATCAGCTCAACAGTGTCAAGCGAATCAGCACCCAAATCGTTAGTAAAGCTAGCTTCGGGAGTAACTTCGCTCTCGTCTACACCGAGTTTGTCCACGATAATTGCTTTTACTTTTGCTGCAACCTCAGACATAATTTTAATTTTTATGTTAATAAATAAGTTTTTTGATTAGGCCGAATGCTAAAATACCATTCCCCACCTCTAATTTTACTGGCGCAAATTTATATTATTTTCATTTTTATGGAACAAGATTCCTTACTTTTTTGAGCAAGGTGAATGCCTTAAGTGTTTTATAAATCTCATATACAAATATTTATGAAAAACATTGCAATATTTGCATCTGGTTCTGGATCTAACGCCCAAAACATTACAGAATATTTCGAAAAATCTGAAAATGTGAATGTTAGCGTCATATTGACAAACAATCCTAATGCGGGTGTCATTTCGCGTGCACACAAATTAAACATCCCTGTTTTGGTTTTTACTCGCGAACATTTCTCTAAAACTGACTTTGTCGTCCGGTTTTTACAACAACAAAAAATAGATATGATCGTTCTGGCCGGTTTTTTATGGCTCGTTCCCAATTCGCTAGTTAATGCGTATAAAGGGAGAATGATAAACATACACCCTGCATTACTTCCAAAACACGGAGGGAAAGGAATGTACGGCCATCATGTGCATGAAGCGGTTGTTGCAGAGGGAGATACAGAATCAGGGATCACAATTCATTATGTAAACGAGGTATATGACAGCGGTGATATTATTTTTCAGGCAAAATGTCCCGTTACAAGTTCCGATTCTCCCGATGATGTAGCTGAAAAGGTTCATGCACTTGAATACAAGCATTTCCCTAGAATTATTGAAGAATTTGTTCATTCCTTGTAATCTTTAAAAACAAAAACGGAAACTTCTGTTAAACTGAGGTTTCCGTTTTTTGTTTTTTTATGCAAGAATTATAGCGCTATTCTTTTTTCAGCAACATCATTTTTTGATTATCCTGCTTTGATATTGCAGTGTAAAAATTAAACAAAGTGGTATACGAACTTGCAGGAAAACGCCCGTTGTTTCGGTCGAACCTGCGAATATAAACCACATCTGATCCCTGTTTTTCGGCACGCATTGAATACATTCCGAATTCATTTTTTAACTCTGACTTAGCAGGCAAACTTTCAACTTCCATATTTGTAGGAAGATGAAAAACAACGGAGTCTATTTCGGTGTAAGCCTGACGCAAAACCACAGGAAACTGACGTTGAGTATTCTCTGTAAGACCAGATTGCATCGAATTTAGCAAATTAAGTTTTTGCATTATCCGCTTGCCAGATGCCAACGTCGGCTTATTTATTTTAAAAGAAATACGTTCAATACGATACGGCGTCGGTGCATATTTATACGTCTCAATTTTGTAATCGGTTATAACAATATCATTAAGAGGAAGCTTTGAATACAGCTTCTTAATCTGATCTGCTTTAGCCATCTCGTCGAGTCCTTCAATATCATCGTAATTCAAACCGTCGTAACGCGCAACCGCATGAACAGCAGCTGAGCCATCATCTTTTAGTGATACTTCCACTTTACGAGATTCTATATTGTTTTTATTCAATAAACTAGGAGTTGAAACTAATTGACCTCCTTCTTTTTTTATCAAAAGCACTTTACGGTCTGATGTTGAAATTCCAAGAAAACCGCAAGGCTTAACAGTACTAGTATTCTCTAACCAAACCGTATCATTTTCTAAAGGAACACATAGAATTACATGATTAAAAACACTTTGACTGAAATTTTCCGGAAAATAAGAACCATTAGAGCTTGCATAATTTAATGCTGGAAATGATTCAATACCTAATTTCTTTAATAATATATGAGTGTAATTCGTCAAAGCTTTACAATCTCCATAACCAACCTGATCAACAATATCAGCAGTAAAAGGTTTCCAGCCTCCTAATCCAACCTGAATGCCTACGTAGCGACTTCGTTTTTGCATATATTCGTACACCAAACGTATTTTTTGCTTTACATCCGGTACATTTTGGCGAACGCTGTCGAGAAAAGCTATTGTTTTAGTTGTAAGTGGCTTTGATTCATCGTTATAAAAATCATAAAACGATTTACTCAGATTTTCCCATGTTTCCATGTTTCCTTTAAATCCTTCAATTGTAAAATCGTTCGAGGCAAAATAAACAATAGGAAGATACTCCGATTCGCGAGGCATAAGAATTTCATGATCACGAGCAGGTATAGCATCGGCATGCCAAGTATAAATATTCCGATCTTTTACTTTTGTTTTTACAACTGCATCAATATTTTTTTCAAAATACCGAAAAGTAAATGAAGACGGAGCATCAATTATACATACAGAATGTTGCAACGAATGTTCAATATCTTCTAATGGAAAAAAATGTTCCAGAAAGAAAAAGTCAGAAAGCGTTTCTTCAATGTGATATACAACAGTATATGGATACTGAGTTGCAGCTGGTTCATACTGTTTTACCCGAAAAGAATTATATAGTGACGCCCCGTCATAAGCCGCATGATCAAAAAAATCAGAATTTTTAATTTTATGAAGTAGCTTCCCGTTAGCATCTAAAACTTCACCTTCTACATTATTTATTTTTACAAAAGAAGAATAACCTAAAGCCATATTCACACTATTGTCCGCGCTTTTATTATTAATAGTAGTTATAATAGTTTCATTTATAACTACTTTATCAGCTGCTAATACCGAAATATAAGTAGAATCGAGCCGGACAACAGCTGGTGCATTTTTTAATAAACTAGCAGGAATTCGGCTAACGGCATATTCGGGATGGTCTTTTGCCTCAATAAAAAACGTAGCCGCCATAATATTTATGACGGCTATTAATATTCGTAATTTAATCATTATCAAGCTTTCTTTAGAACGACACTCTGTGAGAGTTTTTCGGCAACAATATTGAAGAAATTACGCAGCGAAGCATAATCTTCTGGTAAAAACATAATTTGGTTAATCGAAATCCGGCACTGAACAGTTAACCTTTTCCCATCATTACCAATATTATACATTAATTTCCCTGCATTGTTTGGCAAACTAACGGAAGCAGGCTTAGGCAACTCTTCAACTTTGTAATTATCGGGCAAGTCATAAATAAATGAGTATGCATAAACCCTGCCGTAGGTGAAATTAACAGGATATTTACGATCAGCTGTTGCAAACGGATTTTTCAGAAAATCGGCAAACATTAACGGATTAAACAAAACAGTTCCGTCATTAGCAGAGATAAAATCAGGCCATTGTGCGTCAAGTTTAATTGTCAATATCTTATCTATACTATCCTTGTTTTCTATATTTGAAGAAGCTACCGATATGCCGGAACTTTTAGCTTTTATACCTTTAATATAATCTTCCTGCGATTTTTCGGAAGCTATATCGTGTCTTTCTCTAACTGCTTCGTATCCGGAATAAGATAATTTCAAGCTACCATTGAGAGCACCCTGCGCGCTCAAATTAAAGGTTCCCGAAACCAAAGACGAAGAAGGATAACGATTGGATAAAGCAAAAAAATCATGATGCTTTTCGCTAATTACGCGTCCTTTATCATTCAAACAACGTTCAGGCAAAATATTCGATGGACAATACGGATCGGTTGCATCGACCAGTAAAGTTGTATCTTTCAGATAAACAGCCGCAATTACATAATTAAACTTGTCAAGCATCGGATATTCGGTCATCGGATAACCATGCGCTCTGGTGCTGATTATAACAGGCTGAGCATCAAATCCTCCTGCTCTTAATAGACCTATTAATGTGAAATTAACATCGGCCGAATTTCCTGTCTGCTTTTTCCATGTATCTTTTAAAGATTGTGATGCATAAATACTATTATTTTCGTTCCACTTAATCTGTTTCTTTACTGCATCGGCAGAAGCATAAACTTTTTGCATTTCGCTCGAATTATCGGAAGCAATCTTTTGTGCCGTTTCCTTTAAAAAACCATAACTATCGTACGTTCCTCCAAAATGCTCAATCTTTAATAATTCATCGTTAATAGAATTCCAATCTTTTGCATAATGCTTTAACGTTGAATATGGCATTGCAACCGTTGCTAGCTCAAAAGACATTGCTGATCTATAATCATTAATACAAGAAGTATAAGGTTCTTTTTTCATAGCAGGGATATTAGTTCCCCAACTATGGTAATCTGTTCGCGTATAAGAGATTGGATCGTATCCGGGAATAAGCAGAGATGCGTTATTCTTCTCGTTCATATTCTTGACTTGTACGTATCCCTGAGATAACTGTTTATAAATAAAATACTCAGGTATGCGGACCTGAAAATCGCTATACAAACAAGGAACTCCATATTGAAAATACCACTTGTCAATGTCATAATAATCGGATATTTTTAAATAAGAAAGCTCGATAACCGAACCGTCTTTTACAGCAGGAAAAGCAAATTTCATGGTCCGCTGATGATCCATTGTATTTTCATACTTAATCGCACTTTTCTCAAGCTTAGTGGCTACAAGTTTGCCATTTTCAAGATTATAAGTAACGGCTTTCAAATCAGAAATTCTCTCTTTAGAACTTCCATTTTCATAAAATGGTATACTAACATCGCATAATTCGGACGATTCTTCGTTCTTTCTAATGATCTTAATTCGTGTATGAATTTTTGTATATAATTGAAATCCGGTGTGTTCACCATATTCAAACGAAACATCACCAAATTGTCCAATAATATAAGCGCTGGCACTTGAGTCTATAGGACAGACTTTGGATGAAAGTTCGCTCTCATCAATTTTTCCAAATTTGAATTCTTTCTGTTGTGCAAAAACCGAAGAAGTACAAGCCAGTAGAATCATTAAGAATACAGGTAGTAAAAGAGTTTTCATGAGTCGTTATTTGAGTTTCACATAACTCAAATGTATAAAAAAGCTTATTTAAACAATCTCTTTGTACTTAAAATTCAATCATAATTCCGATGGAAGGAAGTATAGTTCCGCTATCTGGCGTAAGTTGATGTAAATCATATCTCAAGGGAGAACCGTATGCTGGTTTTAGTACCCCATTTTCTTCATTACGAACAAATACAGGAGCTTCATCTGCTTTTTGATTCAAAATATTCTGAATATCAAGATAAAGCATCAATGACCATCGGTTAAAATAATACTGTTTGTCAACCCGAACATCAAGCTGGTTGAAAGCTTTTAGCCGTTTTTGGTTAAACAAACTGTAATTGGGAGACGTTCGCCCCTGAGCATCCCATTCCGAGGCTAATCCAGACATCGTTGAATAATCAATTTTTGCAGGTGTATAAGGAGCTCCGCCTACAAAACGCCATTTAAAACCAAAATCCCAATTGCCTCTGAAACTTCTGCTGACAATAAGATTTACAAGATGTCGGTTATCCCATGCAGAAGGAACATAATTTCCTTTGATATTCTGAAATTCGCTGCGAACCAATGTGTAAGACAGTGTAACCATTGAGCCAAGCAAATTTTTATTACTATAGTAAAACTCTAAACCATAAGCACGTCCTTTACCGGTAGAGTTTAACGCCTCATCTCCAAACGTTCCATAATCAGCTCCTTTACTTGCAATTGCGACCGAATCGTTTACCGAAAACGGATAATTTGTATAAACTTTCAAAAAGCCTTCGACCGAGAATTTAGAATTTTCATCAGGCAAAAAATCTACACCTGTAACAAAATGATTAGAAGAAACGTAGGTGATTTTATTCTGTTTATTTACCAATGTACCCAACGAGTCTCGAAAACCAAGAGCTGTATAAGGAGGTAATTCATAATATCTTCCAATATTAGCATTAAGCAAAAAACGCGGAGAAAACTTATAAGAAGCCGAAAAACGCGGAGAAAACTGGTTTAATGGATTTAACATCTCGTCCGAATAGCTATTCCCGTCAATACGTGCACCTGCCGATAAGCTTAATTTTTCATTATCAAACGAATGACTCACTTGTCCGAAAATACTGTATTTGAATAAGTCGAGATTTGATAAATAATTATCATTCTCTCCCTGCGCATTAACCCTGAACGTCCGGTTATGATAGCGAGCATACTCGGATCCTGCTCCTACATTAACTTTCCAATTGTTAGTATAAGAGACATTATGTTCATATCTAAATTTAGTTTCTGCTTCCCACGAATTATAATCCAAGATTTTATTTGCCGGAATCTCTATGTTATTCAGATACTTATTCGAAATATTGCTGAGCATGTTACGACTAAGAACCCATGTGTCAAAACCATTTGATCTAAAATGCTTATAAACAGCGCCTAATGCATAATTCCATTGCTTGTAATCGGGCAGATAACCCAATAAATAGCGTTGTTTTTCAGTTTTATTGGCCGACAAGTTTAATTTAGAATTATCGATAGCACCCAATCCTATGATTAACAGTTCGTTATTAGCATCGATACGGGTACGGGTTTTCAACTGAAAATCGTTATAAGTTGGCAAAAAAGGCAATCCTAATGCCGAAAATAGAAATTGCAGATAAGAGCGGCGAGCTGAAAACAATAAACCAGTTTTATCGCTCAACGGGCCATTAAGAGCAAGTCCCAGATCGGAAGCTCCAACAGTAAAACGGGTTTTAAAACGATCTTTATTAGGATCAATCTGTTTAAAATCGAGAATTGAGCTTAACGCGTTGCCTCTGTCGGAAGGAAACGCTCCAGAATAAAAATTAACCTCCCGCACAAAATCAACATTAATAATACCAACAGGTCCGCCCGAGGCCCCCTGTGTCGCAAAATGGTTAAGATTAGGAATTTCAACACCATCCAAATAAAAACGATTTTCAGACGAACCACCACCCCTTACAATAACATCATTGCGAAAAGCAGGTGTCGACGATACACCCGGAAAGGCCTGTATAACCTTGGAAATATCACGGTTAGCACCCGGGCTCTTTTCGATTTCTCGAATATCAATACGCCGCAACGAAACAGGACTCTCAACGTCGCGTCTGAAGGGCGAAGCCTTGATCTCAACCGATTCAATTTCGACCGTTGTTTCTTCCATCGGAATTTCTAGATATACTGTATTTGCATTGGTTACCAATATCTCCGATGCCACATACGTTTTGTAACCAACCGATTGTACCTGTACTTCAACAAACCCTGGCTTTATGTTACTTAAAATAAAATTTCCTTCTTCATCGCTCGATGTTCCTCCCGAGACTCCAGCAATACCTACAGTTGCAAATGAAACGGGTTTATTGCTTTTAGCGTCAAATACCCGACCTTTTATAATGCCTTTAAACGTTTGTCCCGACAATGAAAAAACAAAAAATAACAAAGGAATAAATAATAATAATTTGATATTTAATAACTTATTCATAATTTAGTCTTTAGTTTTTCTATTTATTAAGTTACATAAAAAATATTATTAAGAACAATTCTAATTAAAATAAAACCTAACGAAAACCACAACCTCACTTTCCTAAATCTGATCATTATTATTCTATCTGTTTATGTCTTGTTGGCACTTCTGGTCGATACGTTTTTTAAATTGCCTCCCGAAATATCAAACTTGCTCACCGATATTGACAATGCTATTTGTATTGTCTTTCTGTACGATTTTTGCTACCGCTTTTATCATGCCGAAAATAAGCTCCGTTTTATGCGGTGGGGTTGGATTGACCTGATTTCCAGTATTCCTTGCCTCGATTTTTTACGTGCTGGCCGATTATTCCGTCTCATTCGGCTATTCAGAGTTTTACGGGTATTCCGATCGTCACGGGTACTCATTCAGTTTGTCTTTCAAAACAGAATAAAAGGAACTTTTACTGCCGCATTTGTCATAACGCTGCTAGTCGTTATTTTTTCTTCTATATCTATCCTAATAGTAGAAAAAGCACCCGAAAGCAATATAAAAACTGCCGAAGATGCTATCTGGTGGGCCCTGGTTACCGTAACTACCGTAGGCTACGGCGACAAATACCCGGTAACAACCGAAGGGCGTTTAATAGCTGTAATTCTAATGTTTACAGAAGTTGGATTTTTTGGCGTTTTTACGGGTTATATCTCGTCTCTTTTTGTTAAAAATAGGGAAGAAGAGGTCGATCATAATTAAAAAGGGGTAAACATCAGATACTGACATTCGCCCCTTTCCTCACTGTGTATTAAATACCTAAAGTTTTAGTCTGGCTGAAAGAACCCACGGACTTACCTGTCGGATAGAACGAATGGTATAGCGTGTATCGTCTTCTTCGGACATAACGGCAACAGCAGCAGTTATTGCAGCTACCACTTTGGGATCGGTCCCCGATTCCTGTTTTGCAGCGGGCTGAGCCGTTGGTGCTGGAGCAGGAGCCGGTTCTGGAAAACCGTCCTTGCGTGCCTTAAAGAATTTTTCGGCAACCTGTGGAAGCATTGCGTACGAAAGTGCATCTTCGTCTTGTTCGGCATAATCTTTTACGGCTGCACGAGCTGCTTCCAGCTCAGGAGCTATAAGGTCTGCCGGACGACAGGTTATAGGCTTTTCATCGCCTAGAATTTTCTTATATATTTCGTCAGAAATTATTCCCGGTGTTTTTCCGTATTCGCCTTTTACCAACGCTTTCGATTCTTTCGGAACCATTTTATATCGTTCTCCCATCAAAACATTCAAAACAGCCTGTGTTCCAACTATCTGGCTAGTAGGTGTTACTAATGGAGGATAGCCAAAATCTTCACGTACACGGGGTACTTCTTTTAATACTTCTTCGTATTTATCAGAAGCATTTGATTGTTTTAGCTGCGAAACAAGGTTAGAAAGCATACCGCCTGGAACCTGATAGATCAGCGCATTAACATCAACCCCCATCACTTTAGGATCTAACAAGCCGCTTTTGAGATACTGTTCGCGCAACGGACGAAAATAATCGGCTATTTCGCTAAGCTTTGCCAGATCCAAGCCTGTATCATAGGGCGTTCCCTGCAAAGTTGCCACTAACGATTCGGTTGGAGGCTGCGAGGTTCCCATCGACATTGGAGAAATAGCACAATCAATGCTGCTAACTCCTGCTTCAACGGCTTTCAGAAAAGTCATAGAACCTACTCCACTGGTATAGTGTGTGTGTAAAGCAATAGGAATTTTGATATTCTCGCGAATGGCCTTTACCAGATCGTAAGCTGCATAAGGCAGCAAAAGTCCGGCCATATCTTTAATGCAGAGAGAATCAGCTCCCATTGATTCGAGGCGTTTTGCATCTTGCACAAATAAATCGAGCGTATGAACGGGACTAGTTGTATAACAAACAGTTGCCTGAGCATGCCCTCCTTCTTTTTTACAAGCCCTAATAGCCGTTTCAACATTGCGAGGATCGTTCAGCGCATCAAAAATACGCATGATGTCGATTCCGTTTGCAATTGATTTTTGAATAAAATATTCGGCTACATCATCAGCGTAATGCTTGTATCCCAATAAGTTCTGCCCGCGCAAAAGCATTTGCAAAGGAGTTTTCTTTGCTTTGCTTTTAATGGCTCGAAGGCGGTGCCAAGGATCTTCGTTCAGAAAACGAAGGCATGAATCGAAAGTCGCACCGCCCCAGGCTTCGAGCGAATGATAGCCAATCTCATCAAGCTTGTCGATAATTGGCAACATATCTTCGAGTCTCATGCGCGTAGCAATCAACGATTGATGAGCATCGCGCAATATTGTTTCGGTAATTCCTACTTTAGCCATGGTTTAGTTTTTTATTATTCTAAAACAACCAGTAATTGATTTGCCGCAACGCTTTCGCCAACTGCCGTTTTTATTTCAACTACTTTTCCATTTGCAGGAGCTGAAATTTCATTTTCCATTTTCATTGCTTCGAGAATAAGTAAAGCCTGACCTTTTTTTACAATATCACCAACTTTTACATTAATTCTCAATATATTACCTGGCATAGGAGCGCTAACTTTGGCGGAACCATTGACAGCTGCCGATCCAGCTTTAGTTTCGGAGGCAACTGTTGGAGCTGGTGCCGAAACCGAACTCTGCGATGCAGTCTTAGCAACAGGCGCGCTTTTCACCTCTTCAACTTCAACCTCAAACTGCTGCCCGCTAACTTTAATCAGAAATTTTCTCATCGTTTGTATATTTTAGTATTACGTTAGTATGTATATATCTAATTTTTAGATTTTTAACAAATGCATTCAGTTTGTTTGCTTTCGGATTTACTTCTACAATCAATATTGTAATGTTATAAAAATAACTGTAAGATTATTCTTTAAAATGTATTTTTTTTTAAGAAGATGATAAAAAACATATTACAATAAACCATTTGAAATACAAGCATATTTAAGTTTCTTAAACGTACACAAAATGGAAACAAAAACCGAGTAAACGTTCTCTTTTTATGTTGAAAAACAAAATAGAAGTTAAAAACCACTGTTAGATTGATCTTCGTAATCATGCACCTATCTGTTTTTAGTAATTTAGTACAAAAAAAGATCAGAATAAGAGATATGTACGAACTGTTAATGAAGCATATAGCTAGCCGAATAAAAATATCAGAAGCTGATTTTGAGTTAATTAAATACTCTTTTATTCCAAAGAAACTGCGCCGTCGGCAATATTTGCTACAAGAAGGAGATGTTTGCAAGCATAACGCCTTTGTAAGTAAAGGCAGTTTACGTTCGTACATTACGGATACGAAAGGACAAGAAGTTATACTTAAACTTCCGCTTGAAAATGAATGGATTACCGATTATGATAGTTTTATGACTGGACAAGCTTCGATTATGAACATTGATGCACTGGAAGACTCTGAATTATTGCTAATTGATCGTAAAAACTGGGAAAATTTATGCGAATCCACGCCATGGTTTGAACGATATGTGAGACTGACGCTCGAAGAATCGGCTGTTGCAAGCCAATATCGGACAATTGCCAATATCAGTTATCCTGCAGACAGCCGTTACTCATGCTTTGCACGTAATTATCCGGAAGTTGTGCAGCGTGTTCCTCAGCATATGATTGCATCGTATCTGGGAATGTCGTCAGAAACGCTAAGCCGCTTACGCAAGCAAAATAGCGAGAACAATGCCTAGATTTTAGCATCGAACCTTTGCGTCAGACTACTGTCTGAAAAAAACTACACCATCGAATAGACTGATACGTAAAGATATTTTCTGATTATTGTCGTTAAACAATTAAAAATCAAATTTATATGATATTTTCAAATTTTTTAAAACTGAGTGGAATATTGGTTGTCACAACGTTACTGTCTAGCACAGTTAAGGCACAAAACGCGGCATTAGAGCTGGCCCGAAGTGTTTATCCTCAGGCAATATCGGTATCGATGGATAAAAATGTTTGTCACGAAATTAAAGATGCAAAAGGAAAAATACTTGGTTATGAAGTTTCGAGTAAGCCATACTCAAGTAATATTGAGGGTTATGCCGGACCAACACCGGTTGTGCTTATTTTAGATGCACGCAAACGTATCGTAAAACTGTGTTTATTGTCAAACAGCGAGTCGCCCGATCATGTGGCAAAGCTTACACGTAGTGGTTTTTTGAATAAATGGAATGGCAAAACGTTAAAACAGGCAGTTAATATGCAAGTAGATGCAATAACTGGTGCGACGTACACTTCGCATGCAATTCAGAAAAATGTATCGGTTGCTGCACAACATGCCCTTAGTTCCAATTAATATTAAAAACTAGACTAACAGAAGAAAAGTATTCTTTGCATTTCAATTGCATTTTTTTACTTTCGCTTCAATTCAAATTCCTTAATAAACGCAACCATGAGAAAAATATATCTGTTGTTACTTTTAGTGCTGCCACTGATAGCTTTTGCCTGCAATCGCGATAAAAATAAAGGTAAAGCGGCTGTTTGTATTACCGACAATGTTGCTTTGCGTGCCAAACCTGAAAAAACAGGTGAGCTTATAACAACTATAAGCATGGGCGAATCGGGTACTTATCTGGGTGAAACAAAAGATGATAAAACGTCGGGGAACGTTGTTAATTATGTGAAAATAAAATTGAAAGACGGCAAAGAAGGCTGGGCTTTAAGTAATTACGTTATTATAGGATTGCGCCCGGCTGCTATATTAGAGGACAATACAGTCGTTTTTTCGCGTCCCAATTTGCTTAATAAAACAGCTAAAACATTCAGTAAAATGGATATTGTTGCGGTAAAATCAGAACAAGATGGATTTCTGGAAATTGAAGGTAAACATAGAGGATTAAAGTCCGTACAAACCGGCTGGATAAAAAATACAGCCGTAACCAGTGCTGATGTAGACATTGCCGTTGCAACTTTTGCAAATAAAGCGCTAAAAATCAACAATTCTAAAAAACGCGAAGAAGCTTTTAAAGAAATTACTCAAAACCCAGATTTGCAAGGCTCTATATTTCTATCTGATTTTGTAAAAAATAATGAACCTCCAGTTGAAGCAACCATTGCTGTTCCGGATTCACTCACAGAATAACATTATAATTAAAAGATTAGAACGAAAGTCTTTCTGCATTCAGGAAGGCTTTTTTTGTTTCAAATTTCTATTCCTTGTAAAAATCGTTGAACCGTCCTTTCCCTCTTTAAAACTTCATAAATAGTCTATTAACAATCAAATTATTACAAATTCATCTTGATAAATATCAAGATGATGTATTGATATTTATCAAGAGTATTTCTTAGCAAACATCAATGTATCAAGCCGCTGTACCGCTGTAACTTTGTTTTACAATCAAAATAGAAAGTAAAGACACATTGATATGAAAACAACAATAGCTGTCATCGGGGCAACCGGAAATATGGGAAAAGGAATTTCCCGAAGACTTATTAAAGCAGGATTTCGAACCATATTAATGGGTCGAAATTCCGAAAAACTGGAAAAAGTTGCCGAATCGCTAAAAGTAGATTATCCTACAGCCGATATTGAAACCATAAACTGTGCCACTGAAGCATCTTGGGAAGCCGATATAATCATTACGGCAATACCTTATTCGGCTCAAAAAGATGTTGCCGAAAAAATAAAACATGTAGTTACCGGCAAAATCGTAATTAACCTTGTTAATCCGTTTAACGAAACATACGATGCATTGGTAACCGACCCCGGCACAAGTGCTGCAGAAGAAATGCAGGCTCTTCTTCCTCATGCAAAGGTTGTTAAAGCATTTAATACTGTTTTTGCTGCCGATTTTTTTCAGCCAACCATTGCCGGTTCAATAGCAGATTGTTTTGTTGCATCTGACGATATTTCAGCTGCAGAAACAGTTGCTGATGTTGTAAAAGCCAGTGGTTTCAATCCGCTTATTGCAGGAAAACTTTCGGCCAGCCGCACACTCGAAAACATGATGGTTATCCTTATCCATCTGACATTAAGCAACAAATACAACTGGTTTGCCAGTTGGAAAATATTACATGAATAATTTCGAATCATAAATTTTTAATTCTAAACTAAATTTTGGAGGACTTCAACATGAAGTACATTGCATTACTTGGTCGCATATTATTTGCATTCATTTTTGTAGGTTCGGCATTTGGCCACTTTTCGGCAGGAACAATTGGTTATGCCGCATCCGAAGGCGTTCCGTTGGCATCGGTTTTAGTTCCACTTTCAGGAATCATTTCGCTGGTTGGCGCGTTGTGTATTATAGTAGGTTACAAAGCAAAATGGGGAGCCTGGTTACTTGTTCTTTTTCTGATACCAGTAACTTTTATGCTACATAAATTCTGGGGCATTGTCGACCCAATGGCTCACCAAACTCAATACATTATGTTTATGAAAAACATCTCGATGATTGGTGCCGCTTTATACTTCGCTTATGCTGGCTCCGGACCTTTAAGTCTTGATAATAAAAAGAATAAATAAAGTTCTCCACAATTCTTTAATATGAAGACATACAAGGTAATCTTAATTTACAGTTAAAAAAGCACTGGGCTTCTATTTCTTTTCACTTGTAATTAACTCTTTGTCTTTTTATTGAAATAAAACGAATCTACCATGATGACCTTATGCAATTTCAAAGGTATAACAAGCCGGCTCGAAAAAAAATCGGATAAAATGCCGGTACTTTTTGTAGGACACGGTTCGCCCATGAACGGAATAGAAGATAACGAGTTTTCGCAAAGCTGGAAAACGCTTGGCGAAAAATTGCCAAAGCCTAAAGCTGTACTGGTAATTTCGGCTCACTGGCTTACCAAAGGAACATTCATAACCGCAACGCCTCATCCGGCGACGATACACGATTTTGGAGGTTTTCCTCAAGCTTTGTACGAGGTGGAATATCCGGTAAATGGAAGCCCTGAAATGGCCTCGGCTACCAAAGATTTAATTCGCAAAGTTCCGGTTGAACTGGATTATGAATGGGGTTTAGACCATGGCTCTTGGACTATTTTACGGTATATTTTTCCACAAGCCGATATTCCGGTTTATCAGTTAAGTATCGATTTTTACAAATCTGCGGAATATCACTACGAACTGGGAAAAGAACTTGCACAGCTTCGCGAAAAAGGGGTTTTAATCGTTGGCAGCGGAAATCTGGTACACAATCTGCGCATGATCGCCTGGCCTCGTATGAATGAAGAATTTAGTTACGGATGGTCGCATGAAATTAACGAAACGTTTAAACAGCTGATTACCGGTCGCAACCATAAATCGCTTATCCAGTACGAAAAACTTGGAGAAGCCGCAACGCTTGCCGTTCCTACTCCCGACCATTTTTATCCGTTGCTGTACTCACTTGCCTTACAGGGCAAAAACGAAGAAGCAACACTGTTTAACGATAAGCTGGTTGGAGGTTCGCTAAGCATGACTTCGGTGTTGATTAATTAATATTTCATCATTCAATATATTAAAAATCAATATGATATTAAATATATTTTTAACATTACCAATAAACAAAAAAAATCCCATAAACATTGCTGTTTATGGGATTTTACAAATAAACCCTCTCCCTTATTTTCCTTGTGTCTTAAATTTTGCAAGTACTTCTTTTACAGCATCTTTATTGATTGTTAAATTCAACATTTTCAGCTTCATATAGTCTTCACTGAAAAAGTAATAGCCAAATTCGGGTACTTTAGGATCGTTGTTTCGCGAACCTGAACTTGAATCTTTAATCAGATACCAATCTTTTCCGTCGCCATTGTAATTTTCCAGAAAACCTACCAGATGCATTCCATGATCGTCGGTAGTTGTCTGATTAGCAAAGCGAAATGCACGTGCATCATCGTTAATATAAGCCGAAGGAATGTCAAAATCAGGAACCATTGCACACTGTGTTTCGCGCGATAATCCCGGTTCCGAAACGTCACCTCCGATAGCCATACTGTAGCCTTTGCGAATTGACTGTTTTACGATATCCATAAAAACATCCAACGGAACATTATAATAATCAGCACTATGCCACCAGTTATCGGTTACTTCGTATTCAACCTGCTGCCAGTATGGCTTTTGCTTAAGCGAAAGAATTTCGACATAATCATTCGGATTGAATTTGAGATAATCTTTCAGGTAAGATTGTGGTGTATAATCTTTTCCATCAACTTTAAAACGTTCGGGAAATTCGCCCATATAATGTTTCAAAATGCTTTGAATTGTAGCCAGTACATCAGCTTCATTCCATGCATTGTTCGCTTTTACCGATTTAAGGTAATTGCTCATTTCGTTATACATGGCTTCATGTGTATAATATTTGTGCCCGCCAATTAAACCGGTAAAAAACGCTTCGGGCATCAGTCCGTACTGCAATGCAATACGTTTAGGGGCATTTCCTTCCGAACCTTCTTCGAAGGCCGAATTACCGCGTTGTTCAACAAAACGACGGGCTTTTTCAATATACTCCCAGTAAACCACATACATTTCTGAAAGTTTTACCTTTTTGCCGGTAGTTCTGAAAATTTCAGATTCGTAGAATGATAAAGTTGAAAAATCCCAGCAAGTTCCGGTGTTTCCCTGCGAAATAGGCGCATTTGCCCACACGCTTTTATAAAGGTTAACTTTAGATGGCAGTTTTTTATCCGACTGATCCATTACAAAACGAAAAACAGGAGCTTTTTTTTCTACTGAATCATTTACATGCTGGACGTCTTTTAGAATAGTCTGATAATAAAAGCCCATTCCCTGTGGAACTTCCTGAATATTAGCCTTATCCTTGTTTTGAGCAAAAGCTCCGGTTCCGGCCATAATAAGAGCCGCAAACAATACCTCTTTTTTCATAAAAAATGTCATTTAAAACAAACAGACAGTAAAAAACAGTATTTCTTTAAAAAAACGAAGAAAAAATATGCTTACTCCCCTGTTTTGCAAGTGATACTTTTATTTTAAACTTCAAAATAGAGAATTATTAAGGAAAAAATACCGAACAAAAATCAGTAAACGATATAACCTGATGCTCAAAAATCATCATAATAATAAAAATACTTTTTAGCTATTTCTTTTGTTACTTTACATCATCTAACAAACAATAAACCTTTATTTCTTTACCATGAAAATCAGAGCCTTATTTTATATCCTGCTTGTAATAGCTTTTAGTGCATGTACCTCGTCGAACAAAAAAATAGACGGAATATGGCTTGCAAACTCTTCCCAAAATACAGACACCTCTGCCGTTACTTCAGCAGATTCGCTGAAGGTTTTCAAAACCTTAGATGGTTCGTTTTTTAATTTCGAAAGTAGTAAGTGCAACTTTCGTTTGTCTTCGTATTACGCTCAGGGCAAATGGGAAAGAGAAAATAAAAATACGGTGAAAATTACAACAGACGATAAGAGTTCGTTCGTTTTCAAAATCAACCAATTATCAGAAGATTCGCTCTCTCTGATCTTAATCTCGAAAAATTCAGCCTCTTCGTTAGCGGAACAAATTGCAACAAACACTAATATTCTACTGACTCGAAATAACGAAGAATATAAAAAAGAAGAAAATCCATATTCGCGACTCAATAATGAATGGGCTTTAAAACCTAATCAGAAAATGACTCCGCCCGAAGTTAAGCAAAAGGTATTGAAATATCTGAAATACATTAATTTAGTGCTTAACGACCCAATTGATAATTCAAGTTATCTCAATGTATTGGCTAATCCGATTGTCATTGCAAAAAACGGACTTGGACTAAAGGATATAAATGAGGTTTCGCCTTTTTGGAAAAATGCGTTTTATGACCAGAACGATTTTACCTATGGATACAACATGGTTCGTGCAGGTTGCTGTTCTCCATTGCAAATTCCATCAACCACCGACATGGTTATTCGCAACACTAATTTAATCAAGCAGATATCCGTATGGGTTGATAATACGGCAAAATAAGCAAACATTTTCCCGGTTATAGCTGTTAATTCATTCAAAACAGAATAAAGTAATGATTTACACAGCGCTTGCACTACTTGCCTTATCTATAAATATATCAAGAAATGCAATATATTCGGAAAAATGTAAAACGATGGAACAAAACAAATTAGAAACAGCAACGCTTGGCAGTGGATGCTTTTGGTGTACAGAAGCTGTTTTTGAACAAATAAAAGGCGTTGAGAAAGTTACAAGTGGATACTCAGGTGGAACAACTCAAAACCCTACTTACGAAGATGTTTGTGATGGAGCTACCGGGCATGCGGAAGTAGTTGAAATAGTGTTTGATAACTCGGTAATTAGTTTCGGACAAATTCTCGAAATTTTTTGGTATACCCACGATCCGACAACATTAAACAGACAAGGAGCTGATATTGGCAACCAATACCGCTCTGTTATTTTTTATCATTCACCTCATCAACAGAAAGTTGCACAGCGAATGAAAGATGAATTTAACCGACAAAATATATTTAAAAACCCGGTTGTTACCGAAATCGCTCCGTTTCAGGTTTTTTATCCAGCCGAGAACTATCATCAGCACTATTACCGAAACAATCCGATGCGGCCTTATTGCATGGTTGTTATTTCTCCTAAAATGAAAAAACTGAGAGAAACTTTCCACCGATTTTTAAAAGAAACAAAGAACTAAAAAGAGGGAGTCCGGAGTAATTAGACTTCGGACTCCCTCTTTTTAGTTCTCTTATAATATATTAGTTACCAAGCTCCGACATAAATTTGATGCGCATCAAACGAATATCTTCCTCGGTATAATCTTCTTCACCCAACGCATTAATAGCATCTTCAATCGATTCAGATTCAGCTTCATCTCTGAAATATTCAAAGATTTCCTGCTGTCGGTCTTCATCAATCACCTGATCAATGTAATAGTCAAGATTAAGTTTTGTTCCACTGTTCACAATTGCTTCAATTTCTTTCAGCAACTCGTTCATTTCTATATTCTTGGAATCAGCAATATCTCCTAATGGTATTTTACGATCAATAGCCTGAATAACAAAAACCTTCAAGCCTGATTTGTTTACCACCGACTTTACAATCATATCCTGCGGGCGAATAATGTCTTCGGCCTCAACATAAGTTTTGATTGTTTCGATAAACTCTTTGCCAAATTTTAGTGCCTTACCTGCTCCAACTCCTGAGATATTTTGCATCTCTTCCATTGTTACAGGGTAATTTATGCACATATCTTCTAACGATGGATCCTGAAAAATTACAAAAGGAGGCAGATTTTTTTGCTTGGCTATTTTTTTGCGTAAATCTTTTAAAATATTGAAAAGACGTTCATCTACAGTATTTGTACGAGCAGACGACACAAAAGTATCATCGTCTTCAGCTTCAGCCTCATAGTCATGGTCTTGCGAAAGCATTACAGGATAAGGCTCTTTCAAATAATCATTTCCTTTTTGTGTTATTTTAAGGATACCATAATTTTCAATTTCCTTTTGCAAAAGAGAGTGAATGAGCATTTGTCGGATAACCGCATTCCAGAAACGGATATCTCTGTCACTTCCAGATCCAAACAGATCGAGCTTATTGTGTTTGTACGATTTTATAGCACTAGTCAGATTACCAGCAAGAATATTCGCAATATGGTCAGCTTTGAATTTTTCTTTAACCTCGATAATTGTCTCCAGTACCGTTTTTATAAACGACATTCCCTCAAACTGAGTTTTAGGATGCAGACAGTTATCGCAATTCTCGCAATTTTCCTGTAAATATTCTTCACCAAAATAATGCAATAGCTGTTTGCGTCGACAAACCGAAGACTCAGCATAAGCTACAGTTTCGAGCAATAGTTGCTTGCCAATTTCCTGTTCGGCCACTGGCTTACCCTGCATAAATTTTTCGAGTTTCTGAATATCCTGATAACGATAAAAAGTATAGCATTTACCTTCTCCGCCATCGCGTCCGGCGCGTCCGGTTTCCTGATAATATCCCTCGAGACTTTTAGGTATATCGTAATGAATAACAAAACGAACATCCGGCTTGTCTATGCCCATACCAAACGCAATTGTAGCCACAATAACTTCCACTTCTTCCATCAGAAATTTATCCTGATTGGACGAGCGGGTTGCGGCATCCATCCCTGCATGATACGGTAAAGCTCTAATCCCGTTAACCTGAAGTATTTCAGACAATTCTTCTACTTTTTTGCGACTCAGGCAGTAAATAATACAGGATTTACCCGGATTAGCTTTTAAAATTTTAATTATCTGCTTTGTTGCTTCCACTTTAGGTCTGACTTCGTAGTACAGATTTGCTCTGTTAAACGAAGACTTAAAGACTTTCGCTTCAAGCATTCCCAGATTTTTCTGGATATCACTTTGAACTTTTGGTGTTGCAGTTGCTGTAAGTGCTATAATCGGAGCATTTCCTATTTCATTGATTATCGGGCGTATTCGCCGATACTCAGGACGAAAATCGTGCCCCCATTCAGAAATACAGTGAGCCTCATCAATAGCATAAAAAGAAACTTTTATCTGCTTAAGAAACTGAACGTTTTCTTCTTTAGTCAAAGATTCGGGCGCAACGTACAATAATTTTGTTTTACCCGACAAAACGTCGTCTTTAACTTGCTGTATAGCTGATTTTGTAAGAGAACTGTTTAAAAAGTGTGCCACACCTTCTTCAGCGCTAAAACTTCGCATCGCATCAACCTGATTTTTCATCAGGGCAATGAGCGGTGAAATAACGATTGCTGTACCTTCAAGAATAATAGCAGGAAGTTGATAACAAAGAGATTTACCTCCTCCTGTGGGCATTAACACAAATGTATCATTGCCTTCCAATATGTTCTCAATAATTGCTTCCTGATTTCCTTTGAAACTACTAAAACCAAAATATTTCTTCAGCAACTCTTGTAATGCAGTAGTACCTCCCTTATCCATTGTTGCTTAACTTCTTAACAAAATAGTCATTGTTTGTATTTTACTCCTCTTTTTGCTTTTAAGGCACAAATATAGTTTATAACAATAAAGTTAGTATCAGTTTTTTTATTTTACCTACTTTTGAGCCTCTTTAAAAACATTTATACTATTTTTTGACAAAGCATGGTGAAAAAAGAGGGGAAAGACATGAGTTTTCTGGATCACCTGGAAGTGCTCCGCTGGCATATTATCCGGTCTGTTACTGCTGTTTTTGTTTTGGCAGTAATCACTTTCTTTTTTCATTCTTTCATTTTTGATCAGATTATTCTGGCACCTAAAAATGCTTCATTCATCACGAACCGTTTGTTTTGCGAACTTGGCGAACGTTTGCAAAAACCTTCACTCTGTATTAACAGCAAACCTTTTCAGATTATAAACATTTCAATGGCCGGGCAATTTAATATGCACATGGTTTCGTCTATGGTTGCCGGACTCATTCTTGGATTTCCTTACGTATTCTGGGAGATATGGAGTTTTATCCAACCTGCGTTGCAACAAAACGAACGTAAATATGCGCGCAGAGCCGTGGCTGCTACTTCTATTTTGTTCATGGTCGGTATCCTTTTCGGATATTACCTTATAACTCCTCTTTCGGTTGATTTTTTAGGTTCATATTCAGTCAGTGCCCAGGTTGTCAATCAGATACAATTAACATCTTATATCTCAACAATTTTATCCGTAACTTTAGCCTCGGGACTGGTTTTTGAACTGCCTATTGTCGTTTATTTCTTTTCTAAAATTGGATTGCTATCTCCCCAATTTATGCGGAAATACCGTCGTCATGCTATTGTAATTATTCTCATTATCGCGGCTATTATAACTCCACCTGACGTTTTTAGTCAAATATTGGTAACAATTCCACTTTTAGCATTATACGAGTTAAGTATCCTTATTTCGGCTTACGTGGTTAGAAAAAAGAATGCTTAAAACATTGAATCATAGATTTGTTTAATTTGTAATTAGACTTTGAAAAGCATTTTTGCGACATATTCTGCGCATACCAATTAAAGAGGGTTCATTTGTTTTATTACTTTTGCACCACAAATTTCTTTTTATGAAATTACATACAGACAATCTGGTAAAACGCTATCGCTCACGAACTGTTGTGCGCGGAGCTTCGGTTGAAGTGGAACAAGGCGAAATTGTTGGTTTACTGGGACCTAATGGCGCCGGAAAGACTACCACTTTTTACATGATTGTAGGATTGATTACCCCTAACGAAGGCCGTATTTATCTGGATGACAATGAAATTACTTCATTACCAGTTTACAAAAGAGCACAGTTAGGTGTTGGCTATTTAGCACAAGAAGCTTCTGTTTTTCGCAAACTGAGCGTTGAAGATAACATCTTGTCTGTCCTCGAAATGTCAAAACTTTCGAAAGAAGAACAACGAGAAAAAGCAGAATCGCTTATAAATGAATTTGGTTTACAAAAAATCAGGAAAAGTCTTGGTATCCAGTTGTCGGGAGGAGAACGTCGCCGAACTGAGATTGCACGGGCTTTGGCTTTAAGTCCCAATTTTATTTTGCTTGACGAACCTTTTGCCGGTGTTGACCCAATTGCCGTAGAAGACATTCAGGAAATTGTAGCAAAGCTGAAAGAAAAAAATATCGGTATTTTAATTACAGACCACAATGTGCATGAGACACTTACCATTACAGATCGTGCATATTTGCTATTCGAAGGCCAGATTTTAAAATCGGGAACTGCAACAGAATTAGCTGAAGATGAACAAGTTCGTCGTGTATATCTGGGTAAAAATTTCGAGCTTCGCACAACACAAGCTGAATCTCGCGATGTTTTGGGCGACGAATAAAATATTGATTGATAGAATTTACAGTAATATTTTAACAAAGTTCGCATAACTAAGAAAAAATAAATATCTTTGCGCGAATTTTTGCGGATGTGGCGTAATTGGTAGCCGCGCTAGACTTAGGATCTAGTGTCTCACGACGTGGGGGTTCGAGTCCCTTCATCCGCACTCGAAATAGTTATAATTCATAACCGCCACTAACCTGCGCTGACGCATGGCGGCGGTTTTTTAATTTTGTTACGTAACTTTTAGTACTATAACAATGAATATCGTAAAAAAGGACATCGATGGGCTCACAGCCAACCTGAACATCCAGATTATAAAAGAAGACTATGAACCCCGGGTGGCCGGAGTATTGACCGATTATCGTAAAAAAGCTCGCATTGATGGTTTTCGTCCGGGAAAAGTTCCTGCCGGAATTATTAATAAAATGTATGGTAAACCAGTTTTAGTCGATGAAGTTAGTAAAATCATCAACGAATCTATTAATAAATATCTCACAGACAACAATATTGAAATTATCGGAGATCCTATGCCCGGTAATAACGAAAAAGCCATAGACTGGGAAAAAGATACCGAATTTGAATTTTCTTTCGAAATTGGTCTTGCGCCTCAATTTACGCCTGAACTTTCAGAAAAAGACAATATTCCGTATTATCAAATACAGGTTGACGATAAAATGATCGAATCGTACATCGACAACCATACTCGCCGCTATGGCCGTTTTGCAGAACAAGATACCGCAAACGAAGAATCGTTAATTTACGGGCAGCTTGCCGAACTTGATGCTGATGGAAAAATTGTTGAAGAAGGTATTCGTGCTGAAAACAGCAACATCTTTCTTAATATTATGAAAGATGAAGATGAAAAGAAAAAATTCATTGGGGCAAAAGTTGGAGACATTGTAACATTTGATGTTAAAAAGGCTTATCCTAACGACTATGAACTTAAAAATATTCTGAAAGTAGAACCTGCCGCATTTGCAAACATTAGCGGTTTATTTCAGATGTTAATTTCCAGCATATCAGTATTTGAAAAAGCAGCTGTAAATCAGGAACTTTTTGATAAAGTTTTCGGCGAAGGTATTGTAAAAACCGAAGAAGAATTTAAAGCTAAAATTACCGACGATATTCGGACAACACTCGAAAAGGAAAGCAATTACCGCTTCTTAATTGATGCTCGCAAAACTCTTCTTGACAAGTACAACCTGACTCTGCCTGTTGAATTCCTGAAAAAATGGTTAAAGAGCCAGAACGAAAGTGTTACAGAAGAACAATTTGATAAGGAATTCCCATCATTTGTTGAAGATCTTAAATGGCAATTAGTTAAAAACAAATTGGTTAAGAGCGAAGAAGTTAAGGTTAATGACGAAGATATGATCGCCGAAGCTAAAGATTTTGCTCGTCAGCAATTTGCACAATACGGATTAAGCAATGTTCCTGAAGAACACCTCGAAAGTTATGCTGCAGATATGCTGAAACGCGAAAAAGAAGCTCATAGCATTCTCGAACGTGTAATCGATCAAAAAATCGGAAACTTAATCAACGAAAAAACAAAACCTGAAGTAAAACTTGTTTCTTCGGAAGAATTCAACAAACTTTACGAAAACGCTTAATTTTAGGTTTAACAAAATCGTTTTCGATATGGACATCAACGAAGAATTCGGCAAATATGCTACAAAACACATAGGTATCAACAGCACTACACTGCACAAGTATACCTCTGTTTTTAATAATTATATTTCACCAACCATTATAGAAGAACGCCAGCTAAACATCGCTTCGATGGACGTTTTCTCGCGGTTGATGATGGATAGAATTATATTCCTCGGTTTGCCCATTGATGACTATGTAGCCAATATCATTCAGGCTCAGTTATTGTTTTTGGAGTCGACCGATCCGAATAAAGACATTCAGATCTATTTTAATACTCCCGGAGGATCTGTTTATGCAGGGCTTGGCATTTACGATACCATGCAGTTTATTCATGCCGATGTAGCCACCATTTGTACCGGAATGGCCGCATCGATGGGTGCAGTTCTGCTTTGTGCCGGAACAAAAGGAAAACGTTCAGCTTTAAAACATTCCAGAGTGATGATTCATCAACCTATGGGTGGAGCAAACGGACAAGCCTCTGATATTGAGATTACAGCGCGAGAAATTCAAAAATTAAAAAAAGAACTTTATGAAATTCTTGCTGAACATTCTGAAAATCCGCTCGAAAAAATTGAGAAAGATTCAGACCGAGATTACTGGATGACGGCTGAAGAAGCCAAAGAATATGGAATGATTGACGAAATACTTATTCGACCAAGCGTAAATGCCGGCAAATAATAATACGAATAAATGTTCCTTTTGTGGACGTAGCGAAAAAGAGGCAGGCATGCTTATTGCCGGCCTCTCTGCTTATATATGCGACTCGTGTGTAAATCAGGCCTACGAAATCGTAACGCAGGAAATGCAGAAAAAAAGCAATTTCGATGTAGATAAAATCAATTTGCTAAAACCTGCTGAAATAAAGAAATTTCTTGATTTATATGTAGTTGGGCAAGACGAAGCTAAAAAATATCTTTCGGTTGCTGTTTATAACCACTACAAACGCCTCCGGCAAATGGGCAAAAAAAATGATGATGTGGAAATTGAAAAATCTAACATCATTCTTGTTGGCGAAACCGGAACCGGAAAAACACTTTTGGCCCGCACTATTGCCCGCTTGTTGCATATTCCTTTTACCATTGTAGATGCAACAGTACTTACAGAAGCCGGCTATGTTGGAGAAGACGTTGAAAGTATTCTTTCCCGCCTGCTTCAGGTTGCCGATTATGACGTAAAAGCGGCCGAACGTGGCATTGTGTTTATCGATGAGATAGACAAGATTGCCCGCAAGGGAGATAATCCCTCTATAACCCGGGATGTTTCGGGTGAAGGCGTTCAGCAAGGATTACTCAAGTTGCTTGAAGGTTCCGTTGTTAACGTTCCCCCTCAAGGAGGACGTAAACACCCTGATCAAAAGATGATTCCGGTTGATACCAAAAATATCTTATTCATCTGTGGTGGCGCTTTTGAAGGAATTGAACGTAAAATTGCATTGCGTTTAAATACGTCTGTTGTTGGTTACTCGGCACACCAAACCCGCGATAATATTGACAGAGACATGTTGCAATATGTCGCGCCTCAGGATTTACGCTCTTTCGGTTTAATTCCCGAAATTATTGGACGACTGCCAGTTCTAACATCCTTGCAACCTCTCGACAAAGCAACTTTACGCAGAATTTTATCTGAACCTAAAAACTCTCTTGTCCGTCAATACAAGAAATTGTTCGAAATGGACGACATCAAGCTTGAATTTGAAGATGAAGTTCTTGATTTTATAGTCGATAAAGCTGTTGAATTTAAACTCGGAGCTCGCGGATTACGGTCTATTAGTGAGGCTATTATGACCGACGTAATGTTTAATATGAACACTTCCGATGATAAAAAAATTATAGTCAGATTAGACTATGCTCGTGAGCAAGTCGCAAAAATGAATCCAAACAGGCTAAACGCTGCTTAAAAAATATTGAATGAACTAGAAAGAAGCCAGAACTAAACATTCCGGCTTCTTTATTTTAATTGAAAAAAACTTCTTTTTATTGTCATTTTCCGACAGATAAAATATTTTTACATCGTTCTCATTTTATAAAATAGTAGGCATACTTTTTGAAATGGTAGCGAAGACATTCAATCTCAAAATGTTTTATCTATGAATTCAGAAATCGATTACTTTAAGATAGAGGCCAATCATATTCTGCCAAGCAAAGGCAAAATTCTTATTGCCGAACCGTTTCTGAATGATGTTTACTTTAAACGCTCTCTGGTTTTGCTAACCGAATACAATAAAGAGGGTGCCATCGGATTTGTTCTCAACAAACCCATATCAATTAATATTCAGGATCTTATTGAAAATTTTCCGAAATTCAAAGCCGAAATTTCTATCGGAGGACCTGTTCAAACTAATACGCTTCAGTTTATACATTCTCTAGGTTCGGCTATTCCTGGCTCAACTCATTTATTTGGTGATATTTACTGGGGCGGCCAATTTGATGCTCTTAAAGAACTTATCTCTGAAAACTTATTGTCACACGGACAAGTTAAATTTTTCATGGGCTATAGCGGTTGGACCTCCGGACAACTTGAAGAAGAAATTAAGAAAAACTCATGGCTCGTAGGTACACTTAACGAACATGAGATTATGAGAGCTCTTACCCCTAATAGCTGGGAAACAACTTTGTTATCAATGGGTTCCCGTTATAGAATGTGGACAAACGCTCCTTCGGATCCAACTCTTAATTAACGCTTATTCTGTGCCAAAAGCGTAATTATCAAGGGATTCTCCTAGCTGTAATGCTGTTTTATTAAAAAAACGCTGATCGGCATACGCCACAATCCAACGAATTCCATTAACCATATCAGCTAGAAATATTTCATCGCAAAGTATAATGTCTGTTAATGAAAGTGCCTGATTATTATTAAATTCAATATTTTTTTCTTCACAAAATCGTTTAACAAAAGAATTGAATATCGGGATTAAGGCCCCATCTTTTTGCGAAGGTGTGAAAATAGAGTTTTCCTTCACAATATAAATTGTTGAATTTATGCCACATGCCAGATTCTTACTAGGATTAAGTATAATCAGCTCATCCGCTTGCTTAGATGCTGCCTGACGTTTTGCCAGCGTAAAAAGGAAATCACAATTTAATGGTAATGAATACAATATACCTGTTGGTTTTGGCGTCTGGGTAAAAATATCAAGCACAAGTCCTTTTCTGTCTACTTCAAAATGATAATTATCAAGAGGTTTCCATAATAACAAGACATCAACAGTCTCAATTTGAGCAGGTTCTGCCAAAAGATTAACCTGAACAAGTCCTCCTTTCAGAGATCTATTCTTGTTCAGCAACTTAGTGATAAGATGTTGTAAATAAGAATAATCTATTTTGTATTCTTTCGAAAAAGTTATGAATAACTGATTATTAAGATATTGTATCACCAGATCAAGCAACAACGGAACGGAACCCGATGTTCTCACATGAGCCTGCGCCAATAAAGCTTTCTGAGAATAGTTTTTCCCGAAAATACCTGCATTTTCAAAATTACCATTAAAGGAAATGTATCCTTGCGCAATCATCTACTATAAAGAAAGATAAGGCAAACAAACTTTTAATGAACCATTTTTGGGTATTTTGAAAGAAGATGCAATTCCTGCTGCCAGTCCTGCTTCAACATCTCGATCTGAATCACCAAAAAGAAACGATTGTTCTGGATCAATATCGAAACGTGCCAGCGCTTTTTCAACCATCAAAGAGGAAGGTTTGCGACACAAACAGGCCGAAGTTTGCGGATGGTGCGGGCAATAATAGATTTCATCGAATTCGGCACCATTTTCCCGAAGTAACAACTGTAAATGTTCGTGCAACTTATCTACATCAGCACAACTGTATTCACCTTTTCCAATACCTCCCTGGTTTGAAATAAGAATCAGTTTATAACCTGCCTCCCGAATAATTTTTAATGTTTCAATAACATCTGAATTTAACGTAAAATCCGCTATACGATAGACATAATAAAAACCTTCATCGGAATTGATAACGCCATCACGATCAAAAAAAACAGCTTTATTCATTAAATACTACCAATTAAAATTCAGAAGTTGATGTATGAAATAGCCTCCGAGCCTTGTGTCAATAAGCAGCGGAAAAAACAAACCATATAAAGTACCAAAAAGATGAGCATCGTGATTAATAGGTTCTCCGGACTGACGCTGGCTCATATACGAGGAATAAATGATGTAAAGAGCCGCAAACACAATTCCGGGAACAGGAATAAAAGCCCAGAACAATAATTTAGACCACGGGTTAAAAAAAATACAACATGACATTACTGCTGCCACCGCACCTGATGCGCCAACTGCCGAATACATGGTATTATTGCCATATTTGCGCAAAGTCGGTAAGGCCGACACAATTAAAGCCGACACGTATAAAAACAGGAACCACAACCATGAATAATGAATAGCTCCAGCCTCGGCCAATTGCGAAAAATATGCTTCAACACCCTGTCCGAAAGAAAAGAGCACAAACATATTGACTGCAAGATGAACCCAGTCTGCATGTAATAAACCATGTGAAAACATACGATACCACTGCCGTCGATGCCTGACTTTCCACGGGTCGAGTAATAAGGCTGAAAATAATTGAGCATTACTAAATGCCTGTATTGAAACAATTGCCGTAATGCCTATGATTATGTATGTTACCACTAATGAAGAATTTTAAAAATTAATTCACGCATCAACTCGGAAGTTGGTGTGGACGTATTGCCTACTCCCTTCATCTTTAAATCATATAAGCGAAGAAAAGAAATAACCTGTGCTGTTTTTTCTAAACTATAACGTTTGGCTGCAACCTCATATTCCTGCACAAAAAATGGATTAACCCCAAGTGCTGATGCCACATTATTCCTCGATTTATCAGGTAATGAATGATATAGCATTAATTTTGCAAAATAGTTGAATAAGATAGACATCAATCCCGGAAAATTACTGCGACTATCAGGCAGGCTTCCAAGATAATCGATAATACGATTTGCTTTCAGAATATTCTTTTGTCCCAAGGCTTTGGTTAACTCAAAGGCATTGAAATCTTTACTAAAACCAATATTCTTTTCTATATGAGCCGATGTGATGGTTTTAATATCTTTAGAAAGCACTAACAACAACTTATCCAATTCATTAGCAATTTTAGATAAATCATTCCCCAAAAACTCGGTAAGCAGCAGTGCTGCCGGAGGTTCTATCGACATTCCCTTGTTCTTCAGATAATTGACAACCCAATCTGGAATTTTATCTTCCCGTAATTTTGCAGATTCAAAAATTACACCGTTTTGCTCAACAGCTTTATATAGTTTTTTCCTCTTATCGTATTTGCCATATTTATAAGCTAGTACAAGCAACGTGCTTTTTAGTGGTTTTTCGGCATAAAAATGCAGATCTTCTATTCCTTTAAGCTCCTGCGCTTCTCTAACCAATACCACCTGCACTGCCGACATCATCGGAAAACGTTTCGAAGCATCAATAACATTATGAACATCAGCATCTTTACCGTAAAAAATTGTAAAATTAAAAGACTTTTCAGCCTCGCTCATCACGTTTTTCGTGATATAATCGGTTATCTGATCAATATAATAAGGCTCATCACCCATCAGCAAATACAGTGGATGATATTGTTTTTTAGAAAGTTCGGTAATAATAGAATCGAAAGTTGCCATACTCATTTCTGTTGTTCAAAGTTACCATTTTAAGTGAAGCTTGAAAAGTTACCGAAACATAGTTATTCCCGTTAACAGCGAAAAGCTGTACATTCGTATTATGTTTGCTCCTCTAAATTTTCCGGAATTTAATTATCGAATACGTCCTGTTGCCAAAGGGGTTGAAATTTGGGATATATTACGAAAAAAATATGTTCGACTTACCCCCGAGGAATGGGTTCGTCAGCATGTCATAAATTATCTTATTCATTATAAGCAATATCCACAGGGACTTATTTCAGTCGAAAAGGTGCTGAACTATCACCAGCAAGAGCGTCGTACCGATATTGTTGCACACAATACTCAAGCAAAACCGTGTCTATTAATCGAATGTAAAGCTCCAGAAATTACGCTTTCTGACAAAACAATAGAACAATCTGCTATTTACAATACAAAGCTTAAAGCTCCTTTTGTTCTAATAACCAATGGAATAAAGCATTATTGCTTTCGTTTTGATTTTCAACTTGGTAAAAGTAGCTCTGTAGGATACATTCCCGATTTCGATGAAATTTCTAAAATTATTGATGAGGATTAATCAATTGTAGAATATATTGATCTTCATAATGTAATTCCCATCGAGTCCAATGTTTAAGTAAACCCGATTGCTCAAATCCCAATTTTTTAAAAACTGCAAGACTGGCCTCATTATTACTGGAAACATGACTATATAACTGATGGATTCCTAAAACTTTAAAAGCATAATCAATAAGCAAAGCAAGAGATTCCGAAGCATAATGTTTTCCTCTGTTTTCCATATCAGCGATTAACACACCCACACCAGCCTTTGAATCAAGCGGATCAAAATCAAACAAATCAATTGCACCAACAGCTATATTTGGTTTTCCGGTAAGTGTTATAATCAGACGAAGTTGTCGGGCTTCATATATATCTAAATGAGCGGTTTCAATGTATTTTTCCAAAATATAACGAGACAGGGGCATTTTGGAATTTCCGGCACACCATAGCGCCGGATCGTTTTCCCAGCAATAAAGAACGTCAAGATCTGAAGGCTCAGGAGCCCTCAATGTTACTAAACCATTTACCAGATATTTATCCATAACGATAAATAAAATATTATCAATATTTTACACCACTTAGAAATAGCTAATACTTGTGTTCTAATATAGAGTTAAAAAGCAAACTGTCAAAGATTTTATAATAAATTGATTTCGGTAATATGTTTGATTAGCCTTCTCTAAAATTGTACATTCGCAATCGCAAAGCAATATCTGCTGTATTAAAAAACTATTAATTTGGAAAAAGAGCGAATTATATTAGGTATTGATCCCGGTACAAATCTTATGGGATATGGGATTATTGAAGAAAAGAACCGGAAACTTCGTATGATTGCGCTTGGTGTTATTACGTTAAAAAATCTTGACGATCATTATCTTAAAATTAAGTTGATTTACGAAAAAATAACAGCATTAATTGAACAATATCACCCTGACGAACTGGCAATTGAATCTCAATTTTATGGAAAAAACGTTCAGTCAATGCTAAAACTGGGTAGAGCTCAGGGTGTTGTAATTGCTGCTGCTATGCAACGTTCCGTTCCTATTTTTGAATATGCTCCGCGTAAAATAAAAATGTCAATAACGGGTTCAGGAAGTGCATCCAAAGAAAGCGTTGCTGTTTTATTACAACGAATGTTCAATATTCAGGAATTACCTGAAAAATATGATGCAACTGATGCGTTAGCAATTGCTGTTTGTCATGCTTTTCAAAACGGATTACCCATTCTTGACGGAGCAAAAAGCTGGAAAAACTTTATTTCTCAAAATCCCGGCAGAGTAAAATAAAAAAGCTCACCCTTTAAAGATGAGCTCGGTCATTTTGTTTATATATAAATGTTTACATCTTTCCTATAAACGAAATAATACAAACCGCATTCCCCGGTTTATTGTCGGCAAAATGTACAAACAAATGATAAACACCTGCTTTATTACACTGAAACTCAAACTTTTTAAATTCTTGCCCAGTGGCCGAATTATAATTAGTTCCGATAAGACGGTTCATGTCATAAAGTTCAACAATTGCATGCCCACTTGATGATTCAGCATTACAAACAGAAATCCGATAAATCGTATTTTTCTGCATAGCAAAAGAGGTTTTAAAAGGTGTTTGCTTTTCACCTGGAGCTGCGCCCTGTAATTCAACAATATAATCTTTAATATATGTTGCATCACTGCCTGCTTTCGCCGCACATAAATCTACAAGCTTTGAAGTTGTTTGAGCCTTTAACTGATTAATTGCACCAAACAACATTAGGGTAATCAATATCAGAAAAATCCGTTTCATAATGTTGCGTTTTTCTGTTTTTCGTTTCTATTATTTTACAACCAAGGAATTGTTACGTAATTTCTCTATCGTTTCTGTAATCTTCTTCAATGTTGCGTCCGGAATATTAACAATACTTTTATCATTTTGAATAATCATAGGTGTGCCATCTTTCATAATTGTCTGAGGTTCACCTGTTTCGTAAGTAATTTTAACTCCAGAATAAGCTTCTTTTATCGAAACAAAAGATTCATACAATTCATTAAACTGAGGCTCACTTGTATATCCTTTCAGTATTTGTAAAAGATCATCTATAAAGACTTTCTGATCAGCCACACGTTCGGCCATCTCTTTATTCGGATTATTTTTTACAACCTGTGTTAAAATATACATTCCTTCAATCCATGCTCCTGAAATCATTAACGAACTCATACTTCCACGGTTATTATCGCGCAGGTACTTATCCATCTGATTAAAGTTATGAAGTGAAATATACACCAACGAATCGAGATTTGTATTATTTGTTGCCAATTGTTTTAAGGTTGAAAAGTCAAAAAACTGTCCAATTTTGATCGCATCAGCCAATGTTTTTATAGCAGAAAGATAATCAAGCATAGACGAAGTTTTCTGATACATGTTCAGATAGCCCATATCTGCCGAAAAAATACCTAGTGTTAACGCATCCTGAAAAGCAGAACTATATTTTGAAACATTAGAGGTGCTTGCCAGATAATCATGAGAAAAAGGTACTCCGCTATTCTTAATCATAGCTGCAATTTCGATCGGAGAACTTATGTTTTCAACTACATTCTGCATTGCATCTGCCGAAGCTTTGTTCTCTTCTTTAAACAAAACAGAATCAGGAACTGTCAAATCAGTACTAGAACTGTGGCTACAAGAACTGCATGAAGAAAACAGTGCAGCCAAAACCGGAACAAAAATTAAGAATAATCGTTTAAGCATAATTTCGGGTATATTTGAGCCCCCATTCATAAACTGTCAAGGGTAAAGATAAAAAATAATCGCTCAGTTTTTTCGCCATTTTAATTTTTCAAAACTTGTTAAAAGTCTTTTCAATAAATCGAAATATAAAGTGACATACATTAAAAATGTCATAAACCATATAAAGCTCATATTAAACCAATATGTATCCCAATACTGCCCTGCAAAATACTTACGCGGTGCATAAAAATGGGCACGAAAACTAAAAAAACCGGTTACACGAGGATCGACAAAAACAGGATCTTTCTGGCGAATTAAACGCCCGTCGTATTCCAGAATTCTATTTTTTTCAAATGCTTTCTTTACATTATCGGCAACATTTTCGTTTTCAAATGCATTTTTCACAGCATAAAACTTATTACCCTGTGTAGAAAGCAAATAACTGATGATATTTTCCCGTTTACTATTATAAAGATTAAAACGTTTTTCATAATAGCCTTTCAATTCTGCCAGATAATCCGACAACATATTGCCTACATCTGTTGTATATCCTTCAGGGGTAAGCTTATCGACATGTCGAAATTCGACTTCAGGTACCTTTACCAGCTGAAGAGAAACTTCATTTTTCAACAATCGAAGATTTCCATTCAGGTTTTTCGTATCGCCTTGACCTGTTTTAGCTTCCTGTACAGCCTTCAATCTTTTTGAAAGTTCAGGCAAATAATCGGAAACCATATAATCATTATTGCTAACCTCTTTGTCTATATCGTAAAAACGCTTCTCAAAATTATTATCCTTAAACTGGTGAACCATAAGGGCCTCATAAGACCATTTCGTTACCATCATATCGGCAATCAACGGAACCTTATCAACACTTCCAACAGAACGATTCAGCTTTTCGAAATTAAACATCGCACCGCTCAACACCATCATAGGTATCATAAGTAGCGGAAGTATAATGTAAATCGTTACGGCTGAATTAAATGCCGATGAAATATTCAATCCTAACAAATTAGCAAAAGCTGCAGTCGAAAACATTGCAAACCAATAATAAAACGTCATGGTTTGAAGTCCTAAGATATTGCTGGCTATAATAATAAAAGCAAACGACTGAATTGCCGAAATAAGCAGCAATATTGTAACTTTCGATACTAAATATCCCGAACGACTAAGATTTAAGAACGATTCCCTCTTTAAAATTTTACGATCCCGAAATATTTCTTCGGCACTAACCATTAAACCCAAAAATAATGCCACAATTAACGACATGAAAATGAAAATCGGAATATTTTCGTTTTCACGGAAAATATAAACATTAGATGCCGGATCGGAAATATATCGTATTATATATGAGAGAATTAATCCAAGAACCGGCGCTTCCAGTAAATTCAAAGCGACATACTGTCGATTACTGATTTTTGAAAGAATATCTCGACGGATATAAATCCCAATTTGCCGTAACCAGTTAGGAATATTAAGATTACGCGGAGGCGGATCAGAAATAATGTCGGTCTCTTCCGGCTTGATATGCTCGTGATATAACTCTTCCCAACGAGGAGGGTTTACCTTTCGGTTCTGTGTATAATTTCCAAATTCATCGACAACCCGTGCTTCTATAATATTAAAAAGCAACTCCGGATTCACATTTCCACAGGTTGGACACTCTCCTACTTCACTGTTAATCTGGGCATCAAGTCGCTTAAAGTACATTACGGCTTCGACCGGATTGCCGTAATAAACAGTATAACCTCCCGTGTCCAAAATAACCATCTTATCGAACATCTTATAGATTTCGGATGATGGTTGGTGAATAACTACAAAAATTAATTTTCCTTTCAGGGTTAGTTCCCTTAAAAGGTCCATAACATTCACTGAATCACTTGATGACAAGCCCGACGTTGGCTCATCCACAAACAAAATAGAAGGTTCACGAATAAGCTCAAGTGCGATATTCAGACGTTTACGCTGACCTCCTGATATAAATTTATTTAAAGGAGAACCTACTTTCAGATCTCGTCTATCATACAAGCCAAGGCTGGTAAGTGTTTTATTGACAAGCTCTACAATTTCATTTTCCTTTTTATCTTTAAAGCAAAGCTTAGCCGCATAATACAAGTTCTCAAAAACGGTAAGTTCCTCTATAAGAAGATCATCCTGTGGAATAAGACCAATAACACCTTCAACATCTTTCTTTTGCCGGTGTAAATCAATTCCATTGATAAGTACCTGCCCCTTTGTTGGATGCTCTAAACCACATAACACATTGAGTAATGTCGTTTTACCAGCTCCTGACGCACCCATAATGCCGATAAGCCGACCCTGATTTTCAGCAAAGCTGGTTTGTTGAACACCAATGTTGCCATTTGGAAACCGAAATTCTAAGTCTTTTACTTCAAACGAAATACGAGAAGAATGAAGTTCGGATAAAAAATGAGCTGCAATATCGCTGTAATACACTGGCTTACCTTTAGGCAGTTTAATGGTACTCCCATTCGCAAAAAGGTAAATTCGGCGGTTGTTTAATCCTAAGCCGTTCAAAAACAGATCTTCACTACCTGTATATTTCAGAAAATAAAGATCTACACTTGGAATACGGAGAATAAAAATGTACCCGTCAAGCTTTTCGGTATAAACATGTTTACTTTCAAGCTTTTCAAGTCGCTTGTCACTTACAACAAGAATGTTGGAATCAACAACTTTAGAGGGGTCGTTATTGAGAACAAATTCTTCAATTCCTTTGAATTCTTCTTTTGAAACATTAAATACTTCGGCAGAAGTGTTAATAATAGCCATTCGCTGGTCTGTAAATTTCTGCCGTGCATTTATTAACTCAAAAAGGCGAACCAGTACCACTATCTTTTGGCTCTGATTCAGTGTTTTATTGATTTTTTTACATAATCCAAGAATACGGACTGAATCTTTTACAGAAGTTAGTTTAGGCTTTTTCTCGCCCTCCTCTTCCGATACATTGATTTCGGCATATTCCTCAAAAAGAGCATAATACTTATGAACGTCCTCATCATTAAGTTGTTGGGTAAGAAAGCCCCGAACATACTCCATTTCGTCCGATTCAACCCCCTCTTGTTTTGCCAAAATGGCAAACAACTGCATTAACGCCCTGAGAATTTCCTCACTCATTGTCCGTTGTAATTATGATAGTTATAGCCTAATAAACGACTTGTTCAAATGGAACTTCAACAATATCAGCATATTCTTCGCCTGCTTCCTGCATATCTTCATCATCTTCAGGGTAATGCCATTTTATGAGCACTTCTTTGCCTGATTTATGAAGATCTTCAAGTTTCATCAGAATATCAAGAAGAAGCTTTGACGATGCTGTATTGAAATAGGATAATTTGAAATTAAAGACTGTTTTACCTGAGGCTGTATTAGCATATCCGTCAATCCAATTCAGGATGGGGCTATAAAAAGAAGTTACATCTTCGGGTAACGAACGTCCTGAAATCTCAAAATTACCAGCTGCGGCGTCGAGAATAACTTGTGGGGTATCTTCTGTGCCCTGGATTTTTAATGCATCCATAGATATTTATGAATTAAGAATTTCTTGATACTGTTGATGTTAAAAGAAAAAATGATATATTCTCGCCAACGGGCAAAAAGTGATATTCCAATCGATTACCTGTTTTACGTTTAATATCGATAAAGCCCAGCCCTGCGCCTCCTTTATCAGAAAGCCGACCTTCGCGTATTTGTTTCTTATACATTTCATTCAGCTCTTCCTTATTAAGTCCATTTACTGTATCCAACATGTTACGAATACCTTCAATACGATCATTATCAATAGCATTACCGGTAGTAACGGCATATTCCGTTTCTCGTTTACTTACCATAAAGATTCCGCGACCCGAAAATAAATAATCGTTTACAGTAACCTCATCGGCATGTTTACTAATGTTCTGCAGACACTCCACCATTACATGAAACACTTTACGCTGCACGCTGTTCGATTCTTCTTCCTTAGCCATATTCGATTCGGTAAGAGAAGTAAATGCCTTGGTAATCTGATGAGTAATTTCACCTTCATAAACCAGTGTTATTTCATGAGCTTTCATTTCTTTGTAAAACTGGTAAACAAATTCAAGAAAGCCTTTGGTGTCAAGCTTTATTGGTTCATCCGGAACCTGATTGCTCTCGTATTTTTTAGTGACAGCAGAGGTTAAACGTTTCCAAAATTCCATAGCAGGCAAGGTTTTATGTTTATCCCTAAAATTTAGCGCAATTTAAACAGGCCATAAAAATAGGGAATTTGTTACGTTAATGAAAAAAAGGTTTAAAATTCAATTCCAATCATTAGAACATCATCAATTTGTTTTGAGCCGTTTTTCCAAACTTCAAAATCATGAGCAAAAATTTCGTTGAATTCCATCATCGAAACACTCTGATTAGAAAGAATTAACTCCCGAATACGTTTTGGCGAATATTTTTTCTTCTCTTCTCCTCCTAACTGATCGGGCAAACCATCTGAAAAGAAAAATATTTTATCACCATCTAAATATGGTATCGTATAATTTGTGAAAGGCTGTTCTTCTCCTCGTCCCAACGGAATGCCTCCAATAGCTTTACGATCACCTTTATATTCAGTAAGTTCTCCTTTTCTTAAAAGATATAGTGGCCGATGTGCTCCTGAAAACTGTAACTCTTTCTTTTTTTGATTTATACGACAAAAAGCGATGTCCATACCATCGCGACCATTGGCATCTTCACGATCTTGTTTCAAGGTTGTACGAACACCATAATGCAATAAATCGCAAATTTCGCCTGCTGTCATTTCCCGATCATGGTCTACAACATTATTTAATATGAAATAACCTATAAATGAAAGCAGTGCACCCGGAACTCCATGTCCTGTACAATCGACCGCTGCAATATGAATAATATCGTCTTTAAGAAAAAACCACGGAAAGTCTCCACTAACCACATCGCGAGGTTTGTAAAAAATAAACGATTTAGGTAAATATTCTCGAATCAGACGATTATCGGGTAAAATTGAAGTTTGTATTCGTTGTGCGTAATTGATACTATCTTCAATTTTCTTGTTTTTATCCTGAATTTCAAGTTCTATACGCTTAGCTTCCGTAATGTCGTGACCAACAAAAAGAACTGTTTCGAGTTCATTTTCATTAAACTCCGGAATTGCATCAAAACTAATAATGCGAATATCTGTTTGAGAAACAGACACTAATGGTATTTTAATTTCAGTATTGACTTTTTCTGGCTTACCTTTAATACGTTTGAGCATTTCTTCAAAATAAGTACGTAAACCTTCGTCCATGTCTATCCCTTTTGTCGTTTTATTAATCATATCTTTAGGCTCATAGCCCAGATATTTTTCAACAATAGGGTTAACATAAAAGAAAATTCCATCGGTACTCAAACGAATGATAATATCCATAGAGTTTTCGGACAAAGATTGCATACGGCTACGCATGCGCTCTTCTTTCTCTGCTCGCCTTCTTTCTGTAATATCTTGTGAATTAAGCAAAAAACCACGTATAGCCGAATCTTTCATCAAATTTCGACCAGTGGTTTCCAGAAAAATTTTATCCCCGTCTTTTTTTAAGAATGTATACTGAATGGTAACTGGTTCTTCCGGATTTTCAATGAGTTTGTTAAACAACATTCTCATTTCGATTTCGCCTTTACGTGTAAGTCGGTCAAAATCTTTACCATGCATCATTTCTTCGGCAGTGTATCCTAAAATTTTCTTTACCGAAGGACTTTGATAGGTAATGCTCAGATTTTCATTATATATGGTAATTATCTCCGAAGCATTTTCCAATAATGCATTCAAACGCTTTTGTGCATTTTCAACTTCTGAAATTTTGCTTTCAAGTTGCTCGTTAGAACGTTGAAGCTCCTCCTGTGTTGCTCTCATTTCTTCGGCATTCTGTCGGAGTTGTTCTTCGTTTTCCTGAAGTTCAGTAGTCATCTGCTGAGCTTCGAGCAAAAGTCGTTCTGTTTTTTGATTAATGCGTAAGTTAAAAATGGTACGGGCTATAATCTCACCCAACTCTCGCATAAATTTAATAGTGCGATCTGGTATTGCTCGTTCCAGTGAAGCTATTTCGATAACACCCTGAAGTTTTTCGTCTGAAATTAACGGAACAATAAGAATACTGCATGGTTTCTGATCGCCCAATATACCAGATGTAATGGTCGCGTAATCGTCCGGGATTTCGGTACGATAAATAATATCCATTTCATACGCACATTGGCCTATTAATCCCTGACCAATTTTAAACTCCTGATTGACATATTTTTTGCGATTGTAGGCATAAGTAGCAACATTCAGCAAACGATTTTGCTCCTCGTCAAAAATATAAAGCGCCCCCTGAACGGCATTAATGTAACGTATCAAATTGATAATAACCTGATAGGATAGTTCATCGATTTTGTTATGAATACGTAAAATGTTAGAAACGATTTCTTTACCTTCAGCTATCCAATTTTGTTCCGACTCTTTTTTGTTATTAGATAATAAATTATCTCGCATAATAACCAACGAGCGTCCCAATGTATCACTTTCCTCGGGTTCAAAATTGGTATCAAATTTTCCCTCGCCTATCTTCTGTGCAAAATCCGCATTACGTTCAATTCGTTCTAATCCATTACGAATTTGAGTTTCGTAAGTATTTTTTTCTTTTATCCAGATTCGGGAAAAAAACCACGTGCACGCACCTGCAACAAAAGGGATCATATCTGACAACCAAAGCGAAGGAAAAACCATATGTAATCGGCACAGTCCCGCAAACGAAACAGGTACCGGAGATCCCGAGAATGCAAGCATCCAAAAGAAAATCATAAACAAGAGCCCCAGCAGAAATCCTGCGATAACTAGCACCCGTAGTTGATTTTGATTTTCTCCAAGAATCATCGTTTTAATATTTTGATTATTATTCATTTAATTGAATAATTGTCCGGAGCGAGAAAGCTCGTCCGAAAGTTTAGTGATTATGTCAATATCCTGTTGTTCTAATGAACAGAAGAATGCAGCTTCTACAACCGCTTCAACTTTCTCATTATCGATGAAAGGAACAATAAGCAGGTATGAAGGTGTTGCACTTCCAAGCCCCGAAAACACTGTTATATAGTTTTCAGGAATCTGCGTGAGATAAAGCAATTTTTTGTTTACAACAACCTGTCCTGAAAGAGTTTCACCGGGCAAAAAGGAAGCTGGAGTTTCGTCACGGCACCAAGCGTACAAATCAGTTGCAGTGTATTGATTATCTGCATTCTCTCTAAAAAAAACACCTTGTACCATTTGAAATTGATTCGCTAACAAATGTAAAAAAGCTTCTCTCGGATTATACTTTAATTGTAATTCCGTAAAATGCTTTTTTAAACTATCTATATCATTTACAGCAATTTTATTTTCTTCTTGTTTTACAACAATCTGTTCTTCTTTAGTAACGACAGACTGTTGCTCAGGGATAACGGATGGAGTTGTAATAAAAAATAAATAAAAAATAAAAGAGATAAGAACAGATCCAAATAGGCCTGCATAAAAAATAAAAGACATCTCTCTTGCTCCCGAAAGAACAAAAAATGCCAAAACAACTTGCAGCACTACAAGGATAAGAGGCAGGCGTCTGTGTATATTTTGAGGCATAAGGCTATTTTAGTTTTCGCAGAAAATTAATAATTTCAGATGAATAAGCAAGCTTATCAACCCTTGATGTTTCAATTGCAGCATTGGGCATGGTACTAACTTCGGCATCATCCGGATGCTGTACAATAGTAAATCCACCAAAATCGGCAACTTTCTTCATACCGTTTGCACCATCTCTGTTGGCCCCAGAAAGCATTACACCTATCAGTTTATCCCGGTATACCTGAGCTGCCGAAGTAAAAGTAAGATCTATTGACGGACGGGAATGAAAAACAGGTTCATCCGTTGAAAGTGCAAAACGATTTCCTAAATCAATGAACATATGATAATTAGATGGAGCAAGATATGCTCGACCTGGTTTAATCAATTCTTTGTCAAAAGGTTCAACTATAGGTATTGACGATTTTGCAGCCAAGACCTCAAGCAAGCCTGTACGCATTTGCTTCTGCCGATGAAGTGCTAAAAAAACAGGAAGCCCGAAATTAACCGGCAATGCCTGCAATATCCGGGAAGCAACCATCAAACTCCCAGCTGAACCTCCAATTACCAACGCTTTATACATTCACCTCACTTTTTCCGATACACACTCTCGCTTCCGTTTACTTCTAAAAATAGCTTAGAAGCAGCGCCTCCTTCCGGTAATTCTTTCACTCCTATTGCTAAATAACCTCCAGACATCAGGCTGTCGTAGAGTTGAGAAACTATACGCAAATGTGCTGTTTGACTGTAATTTAACAACTTATTTCTACAAAGTATAAAATCGACTTTTGTTTCAATCGAATAACTAAAGTTTATATTTTGCTGTATAAAACTAACCCTGCTTAGTAGTTCTTTCTTACGAAATGAGGAATCGCCCGAAAAAATCATCCAACCAGGCTCTTTTGAAGCAAAAGCTTTAAAATTTTCAACTCCCACCTCAGCTTTCGACGAAAGTATTGCTCCACTCAAAATATATTCAACAGCCAGCGGACTGAAATATCCTGCAATTACCTTATATTGAGTATCTTTGAAATTTTCGTTTATCAAGTAACAAAACGAGTATAGCTCATCTCCTGACACACAAGCCGGAACAAAAAAAACAGGTGCGGAATTATTTTTAAATATATCTGGTAAAATATTATTTTGCAGATATTTCCAAAAAGACGGATCTCTAAACATTTCGGTTGAACCTGGAAACATTTCATACACAAACTGTTCAAAAAGATCTTTGTCATTTTTCATACTTTCAATTAGCAAAAAAACACTCCGGTATGAATATTTCTCTAAAAATCCTTCTATCCTCCTTTTTAACAAAACAATAGAAAAATCAGAAAGGTCTATTCCTCTATCTTCGTTTAAATAGGCTAGTAAATTTCGTGTATCTGTTATCCCAATTTCAATCATAACATACTAACCAATATAGTATTACTTGCAAATCATAATAATCCTGCCAACATTGTTTTCGGCATCACGAACAGGATATAAACTAAACTTTATCGGTTTTGTTCCTGAATTTGTGTTTATTTCTGTTTCATTTTCAATTAAAGTTCCCCTAAAAGCCTGCCGTAAATGATTATCAAATACCATCCACGACGATTCAACGATAAGGTTTGATATTTTTCTTGACAATAACTCACTTTCATTCAATGCAAAAAGCTTTAAGAAAACACTATTAGCCTTGTCTATTCGTCCTCCTGGCAACAACTCACATAATGGTCCGATATTTTCAAAGTTTTGTCTGAAAAATGAAGCAAGTCTTTGTGCTTCTTCAATGTTTGTTTTATACGTTTCAACTAGCTTTTCTGTTTGAATTTTTTGAGACGCATTGTTCATTAAAACTAAAATTCGCTGTGCGGTATTGTCTTTGCTAATAGGCGAAAGGCTACAATCCAGCCATATATCTTTTCCTCCCGCTATTCTTAAGGGCAGTAGACAATTGACCGATTTACCAATTCGACACTGATTTAGTGCATTACGCCATTCGGAAGCTCGTTCGTCCAATGCAATCCAATCTGTAAGATTCCTGTTAAAAATTACGTTACGATCAATCGATAAAAAATCAAGGAATAAATCATTCGCATTCTGCAACTTACCATTAAGATCAAGTTCTGCAATCATTGTAGCAGAATGAAAAGCAGCCAAAATAGAATGAAACTCCTGCTCATGACGCACCGATTCTTCTTGCGTAGCTTGCAATTCTTCCATGTTTTGGCGCATCTCTTCTTCTTGCTCTGCCATTTCTTCGGCTTGCTTTTGCGATTGTTCCAAAAGCTCGGCTGTACGGGCATTGATGCGTACTGTAGAAATAGTACTGGCAATACTTTCAGCTATTTTTTCAGTAAATTCAACTTCCTGTTTTTCAAATATTTTAAACGAACCAAGTTCTATAACCCCCAACAGATTGTCTTCTAATTTTAATGGAACAATCAATATACTTTTAGGAACAGATTCGCCTAATCCTGAACGTATTCTAATGTAATCTTCAGGTAAATCGGTAACAAAAATGGTTTGTTTCTCCAATGCACAAGTTCCTACTAGCCCTTCACCTGGTTTTACTATACTTTTTATATGTTTTTTACGATCATAAGCAAATGCCGCTGTTAATTCCAGCTCCATACTATACCCTTCTCCTGTTACTAAAAAAAGTCCCCCAAGTCCTGCATTCAAATATTCTACCAGGTTGCGAATAATTTCGTCAGAAAGAGTTTGTAAGTTATGACTATTCAGACGGAGAATTTCAGAGAAACGAGCTAAACCCTCGTTTGCCCAGATTCGTTTCTGTTCTTCCAGCTTATATTTACGATCTTCATTTTCTGCACGTTGAAGACTTTTTTCCATTTCAAGTAAAGAGTTTCCTAAAATATCTTCATCGCTAAGGGGTTCATAGCTGGCATCCAATTTTCCTTTTCCAATTTCATCCGCAAAATCGGCTTTCATCTTAAGACTTTGAACAAACCGATTAAGGTAAATAGCCATTTCGCCTATTCCATCGGTACTGGTTACAGGTAACGGTTCGGGCAATTTTCCTTTTACCAGTTCAACCATATAATTGCGAATAAGATCGATAGGATGTGCTACATGAGTTACAATAACCCATACAAATACAACGAGTAAAACTAACAGGACAAAAAGGACAAAAAATATTGAAACAAGTGCATTATTATGAGAATGATCCGTTATTGAAAGCGATAGTTGTGTTAAATTATCTATAACCTGCGACATAGAAGCCAGCTTGGTATGAATGCTTGCTCTTACACCTTCTGAAGAAGAAAAACCCAGCGTTGCGTCAACATCCAGCAACTGTTCTATTGTATTTTGAATTTTAAGAATTTGTGTTGCGTAATTCATTTGCAATTTAGTCGCTAACTGCGGCAAACTTCTTTTTACTAACTGGCCGGCAGCTTCCACTTCCGAATAAACAACAGGAGATGGCTGATCTATATATTTTACTACACTTTTACGAAATTCAGATAGTTGTAATTGCCCCGGATTAGTAATTGTTTCCGGCATTAAAGTCAATTGTTGTGTATATTTTAGAAGGCTATCGGATAAAGAATGTCGGGATGCTTGTAATACAGTATATTTAAGACACAACGGCTTCAAAGCATTAAGTTCGTTATCAAAATTCTCTTTTAGGGCTCCTGCATCCGATCGTCCCTTGAGTATATAATCATCTGTAACCTTATAAAAATCAGATTTCAAACTATCTAATAACGAAGGTAAATAAACCGATTCTCCTTTTACAGACTGATCAATCAACGATTGAATTTGAACCTTACTTAATTGTATATTAGAAACTTGTCTGTTTAAATTTGCGAATACTTTAATTTTCATTGCCTGATTATAGGCAACTAAGCCAAGAATAACACTTAGCAACACAACAAACAAAACAAGAAAACCAATGCGGGTACGTAAGCGAATTTTCATTGTTATTTTTTTAGTTAATGATTTGTATCACAACTATATATTTGTTATTACTTTTTTATATATCCTATATCTTTTTTTTCGAATAACGACGAACCTACACCTAAAATTGATTCGTGAATGCCGAGTAAAAGAAAACCATCGTAGGCCAGTTTTTCATGAAAAGACTTAAAAACCTGATCTTGTAAATTGGCATTAAAGTAAATAACAACATTTCTGCACAAAATCAGATCAAATTGATGCGAAAAGAAAAAACAATCTTCGGTAACCAAATCGTGCTTTACAAACTCGGCCTTATTTGTGATAATCTCATTGACACGTAATTCGTCTTTATTATTGTCAATCGTAAAATACTTCGAAAAAAGAGCATCTGCTTTTTCTTTTTCCGAAATATCAGGGAAAGCGCTATAAAAATTAGTCAGGTAATGCGAATTAAAACGCCATCTGTACTTTCCATTTTGAGCCGTTTTCAGGACATCGCTATTAATATCAGATCCAAAAACCTTGGTTTTTCCCAGCAACTCTAACTCATTTAGCAATAATAAAAGCGAATAAACTTCCTGCCCGGTTGAACAACCGGCATGCCATATATTTATGCTTTTTCGATTTAACAATGATGGTAAAACTCTGGTTCTCAATTCGAACCATATAGATGGATCTCGAAAAAGTTCGGTTGTATTTACCGTAATTTCTTTAACAATCCGGTCGGCAAAATTACGATCAGCAATAATCTCACTTACCAGCTTATCCATGCTATAATGCGTATCTGCCATGATACGCGAAATACGCCGTTTTAAAGATTTTTCAGAATATTGAAAAAAATCGTACCCCGCAGCTTTTTTAAGTGCATTTGCAAATACATGTATATCAATATCTTCACCAATCGAGGTTGAGGTTGTTTTCTCTGCCATATTTATTACTCCTTAACTGCGAAAATAAACAGAATATTTCGAAAGCTTCGATTCCTATCTGCATGGTTTTAAGAAATTTTCTTTTCCTTACAAACAAAAAGGATTAATCTTTGAAAAACAGAAATTTCAAAGAAAAAAATGAGCTGTAAATCTTTGCGAAGAACATAATCTTTCATATTTTTGCAGCCTTAATTGAAAACCAAATAGTTTTTCGATGTACGCAATTGTAGAAATAGCCGGCCAGCAATTTAAAGTAGAGAAGGACAGCAAAATTTTTGTCCATCGTCTCGCTGGCGAAGTAGGTACGCAAATTGAATTCGGCGATGTATTACTTATTGACAACGAAGGAGCTGTCAAAGTAGGCGCACCTAAAGTGGATGGAGCCAAAATTTCGGCCAAAATCCTTGCACACGTTCGTGGTGAAAAAGTTCTTATTTTCAAAAAGAAAAGAAGAAAAAGTTACCAAAAATTGAACGGTCACCGTCAGGATTTTTCGCAAATCCTCGTTGAATCAATTGTAGCCTAAGGGGCAAGTTGTTAATCAGTAAATTAGTAAAGCACTATGGCACATAAAAAAGGTGTAGGTAGCTCCAGAAACGGACGCGAATCAGAAAGTAAACGACTTGGCGTAAAACTCTTCGGAGGTCAGGTTGCTAAAGCTGGCAACATCCTTGTTCGTCAGCGTGGAACTGTTCATCATGCCGGTAACAACGTCGGAATGGGTAGAGATCATACTCTTTTCGCTCTCGTCGATGGCGTGGTTACATTTAAACGTACAAAAGAAGATAAATCGTTTGTATCGATTACTCCTTCTGCAGAATAATCATTCTTAACATACAAAAATCTCCTGTATTTGTTCCCATTCAGGGGCAAAATGCAGGAGATTTTTTATTTTTAGGTCCGAAAATCTTATTCTCATGCTGACACTAAATCTCCTTCGTGAAAACCGCGATTTTGTTATCATGCGGTTAGCTGTAAAAAATTTCGATGCCGCCGAACTTGTAGATAAAATTCTGGATATTGATCAGCAGCGACGTCAGTTACAAGCTCGTTGTGATCAGGCTCAGGCCGATATGAATAATCTTTCCAAAGAAATTGGAAATCTTTATAAAACAGGTAAAACTGCAGAAGCAGATACAGCTAAAGAAAAAACTTCAAGCTTAAAAGAAGACATCAAAACTTGGAATGAAGAATTGTCTGCGCTGGAAAAACAGCAAAACGAAATGCTTGTTCTTCTTCCTAATCTTCCTCACGAATCAGTACCTCAGGGACGTAGTGCCGAAGATAATGCTATTGTCCGCAATGGTGGCGAAACTCCGGTTTTAACTGCTTCAGCAATGCCTCATTGGGATCTTGCCCGTAAATACGACATCATCGATTTTGAACTTGGCGTAAAGCTCACTGGTGCAGGTTTTCCTGTTTACAAAGGTAAAGGGGCAAAACTGCAACGTGCGCTGATTAACTTTTTCCTTGAAGAAGCAGAAAAAGCAGGTTTTATGGAGATTCAGCCTCCGATTCTGGTAAACGAAGATTCAGGATTTGGTACCGGCCAATTACCTGATAAAGAAGGCCAAATGTACCATGCAACGGTTGATAATTATTACCTTATTCCAACCGCCGAAGTTCCGGTAACGAATATTTACCGTGATGTCATTTTAAATTCGACCGATTTCCCTATTAAAAATACGGCATACACACCATGTTTCCGTCGCGAAGCAGGCTCTTACGGAAAAGACGTTCGTGGCTTAAACCGCTTGCATCAGTTCGATAAAGTTGAGGTCGTTTGTATTGAGCACCCCGACCGCTCATACGAGATGCTGGATAAGATGGTGGCTCACGTTGAATCGCTGGTTCAGAAACTTGAACTTCCTTACCGTATTGTACGTCTGTGTGGAGGTGATATGAGTTTTACTTCGGCTCTTACTTTTGATTTTGAAGTTCTTGCTGCTGCTCAGCAACGTTGGTTAGAAGTGAGTTCCGTATCAAATTTTGAATCATTCCAGGCTAACCGCCTAAAACTTCGTTACCGCGATGCCAACGACAAAAAAACAAAGCTGGCACATACACTTAACGGTAGCGCTTTAGCATTACCTCGTATTGTTGCCGCTATTCTTGAAAACAATCAATCTGATAAAGGCATTTTAATTCCTAAAGTTTTACAGAAATTTACAGGATTTGAATGGATTGACTAGTAATACTTATCAACTTTAAAAAATAGAGCCTGCGAATGATAAATTCACAGGCTCTATTTTTTACCAATATTTTCCTTTCAATAAACGATAAATAAGTAAAAGCCATCATTCGTCCGCGTAATGCTATCGTTTAATAAATTGACCTTGCCCAGTATTCTCAATAGAATTACTTTCACAGCAAATTCATCAATCAGAATAAATATCGACAGATATAGACCCCCTTTCTTTTGGTTGTTTGTTGCTTTTACAACCAGAATTTAAGAGCCCTTCTCCCAGGGGCTCTTTTTATTTTGTCAAAACAAAAAAGAGGAAATCAATGACTTCCTCTTTTTTATTATTTCTGCCTCATATAAATCTGAATAGGGACTCCCGTAAAATTATATCGGCTACGTATCTGATTTTCAAGAAATCGTTTATACGGCTCTTTTACATATTGAGGTAAATTACAGAAAAAAGCAAAAGAAGGTGAAGGCGTAGGCAATTGTGTTATATACTTTATTTTAACATACTTACCTTTTGTTGCCGGCGGTGGATAGTTTTCTATAACCTCCAGCAATACCTCATTCAACTTAGACGTTGTAATCTTTTGTGTACGGTGTTGATAAACTTCCATTGCCGTATCCAATACTTTTATAAGACGCTGCTTTTCGTGTGCAGAAATAAAAAGAATAGGAACATCGGTAAAAGGAGCAATACGCTTCTTAATAATGTCGGTATATTCGTTTGTACTCTTATTCGTTTTCTCAACCAAATCCCATTTGTTAACACAAATCACCAGCCCTTTTTTGTTTTCCTTTATCGTGTTAAAAATAGAAAGGTCCTGCGATTCAATTCCGACAGAAGCATCCAGCATGAGAATGCAAACATCCGAACTTTCGATAGAACGAATACTTCGTAAAACTGAATAAAATTCCAGATCTTCCTGAACTTTATTTTTTTTACGTAGCCCTGCTGTATCAATTAAATAAAAATCGTGATTAAACTTATTGTAACGAATGTAAACAGCATCCCGGGTTGTTCCGGAAACAGGTGTTACAATTTGCCGGTCTTCTCCTGTAAGGGCGTTTAATAACGATGATTTACCAACATTTGGCCGTCCTACAATAGCAAACTTCGGAATATTTTCAACTTCGTCTGAAACTGGCTCAGTATCCAGATGCTTTATAACTTCATCAAGCAAATCTCCTGTTCCTCCACCATTGGCTGAAGAAATAGCCCAAGGATCGCCTAATCCAAGCCCATAAAATTCATTCGATAAATAAGTACGATCAGGCGTGTCTACTTTATTAGTAATGAGCATAACCTTTTTACGCGAACGACGCAATATATCGGCAACACTCTGATCCATGCCTGTTATACCTGTATTTACATCTACCAGAAAAAGTACAAGATCAGCTTCGTCAATAGCAAGTTTTACCTGCTTGCGAATTTCATCTTCAAAAACATCATCCGATCCTTCAATATATCCTCCGGTATCAATTACCGAAAATTCCACACCGCACCACTCCGCTTTTCCATATTGACGATCCCGCGTAGTTCCAGCTGTATCATCAACAATAGCAGAACGTGTTTCTGTAAGTCTGTTGAAAAGGGTTGATTTGCCAACATTTGGGCGTCCAACTATTGCTACAATATTTCCCATTGTATTATTTCATAGTGTTTTTGTCCTTTCACAGGATGTTTAACTTGAAAAGGCTACTTATTCGGTATAGCCAAAATTGCGGAGTTTTCGGTCGCTTTCTCTCCAGTCTTCGTCAACTTTTACAAAAAGCTCAAGATAAACCTGCTTTCCAAAGAACTTTTCAATATCGATACGAGCCATCGTTCCTGTTTTTTTCAGGGCTTTGCCCTGATGCCCAATTATTATACCCTTTTGGGTATTTCGGGCTACATAAATTACAGCTTGTATTCTGATGATCTTTTCAGATTCTTTAAAACTTTCAACTACAACCTCAACCGAATAAGGTATTTCTTTCCGATAAAATTTAAGAATTTTCTCCCGGATAATTTCCGAGACGAAAAAGCGCTCGGGTCTATCTGTAAGCTGATCCTTAGGATAATAAGCAGGGCCCTCCGGAATCAGTTCATGAATACGCAGAATAAGCTTGTCTATATTTGAATTTTGCAATGCCGAAATTTCAAAATATTCAGCATTAGGCAATAATTCTTTCCATTGCTCACGTAATGAAACAAGAACTTCTTCTTTCGCTATGTCGGTTTTATTCATCAATAATAGAACCGGAACTTTCGCCGAAGCAACTTTTCGTAAATAATTGTCGTTTTTTCCAACCTGCTCAACAATATCGGTAACATAGAGAATAACATCTGCATCCTGCAATGCAGTTCCGACATATTTCATCATTGATTCCTGCAATTTATAGGCAGGAACAATAATCCCCGGAGTATCCGAGTAAACAATCTGAAAATCATCGCCATTGACAATACCTAAAATGCGATGGCGGGTTGTTTGTGATTTCGAGGTTATAATCGATAACCGCTCTCCCACCAACGCATTCATCAATGTCGACTTACCGACATTTGGATTTCCAACAATATTTACAAAGCCAGATTTATGCGCCATTTGTTCCGTTTTAAGCAAAAGCGCCGACTTTAAGCATGTTCACTTCCTTGTCAGTTAAAAAGCGCCACTGCCCGCGTTGCAGACCTTTTTTAGTAAGTCCGGCGAAATATACACGGTCGAGTTTTGTTACTTTATAACCGAAATGTTCGAAAATACGACGAACAATTCTGTTTTTTCCTGAGTGAATTTCGATCCCTACAATTTTATTATCGTCTTCACGAGCATAATCAATGCTATCGGCTTTGATGAATCCATCTTCCAGTTCAAATCCTTCGGCAATTTTCTGCATATCGTCAAAACTAATTTTACGATCAAGACTTACCTCATATATTTTCTTCTTTTCGAATTTAGGATGAGTAAGCTGCTTCGTCATTTCGCCGTCATTAGTCAGCAACAGAACACCAGTTGTCTGTCTGTCAAGACGTCCTACCGGATAAACACGTTCGCGACATGCACCTTTTATCAGATCAACAACCGTTTTGCGGGCATTCGGATCATCAAGTGTAGTAACGTAATCTTTTGGTTTATTGAGTAATATATAAACTTTACGTTCTTCTTTCAACAATTCGCCATTATAACGAATTTCATCCGAAGGAAGCACTTTCGAGCCTAATTCATCTACAACTTTTCCATTAACAGTAACCAAGCCGGCCTGAATAAATTCATCAGCTTCGCGTCTTGAACATAATCCAGTGTTAGCAAGATATTTATTTAACCGAACAAGTTGATCCGGCTTAAAAGAAGATTCCCAGTGTTCCAGGTATTCAGGTTTAGGAAAAAATGCAGGTTTACTGCGATTTTCATTGTTTTCAAAACGTCTGCGATCGCCACCTTTGTCACGGTTAAAACCTCCGCTATTGCCACGAAAACCTCCGCTACGATTATCTCGGTCATTACTGCGACCATTGCTATTACCGCGATAACCGCCATCACGATTGTATCCACCACTTCTTGATGAGTTACCTCTGTTATCTCTGCTATGCTCACGGTTATAACCGCCACCGCTGCGATTATCATCTCTATTATAGCTGCGGAATCCGCCTTCTCTTCTTTGTGGATATTCCGAATTCGATTCACGATTTCCATCAACACTCCGTTCCGGACGCGAGTTCCTCGAATACGGTGACGAAGAACGTGAATCACGGGAATGAAACGACGGACGCGAGTCTCTATCTCCGTAACTACGGTAAGAAGAAGGACGATCATCATCTCGCCTATTATTATAGGAAGAATTTCTGTTTTGATTCTGATTATACGGACGCTGTCCCTGACGACTTTCAGAATTGTAACCTTCACGGTTATAAGATGATTCGTTGTTCCAACTACGACGTTCTGGACGTTCGGAGCGATCAGAACGTTCTGTACGTTCAGGGCGTTCACGATTTCCAAAATCATCATTACGTTTATCGGAGCCAAAACGTGAAGAATAAACACGTTCTTTATTTCCAGAAGCCCGGTCTTTACTCTGATAGGGCTTGGATGTGCGTTCGCGACGGCCACCCTGACGGTCATTGTCTCCGCCTTGAGAAAACTGTTCTCTCATGTAATTAAAAAATTAAGGTATTAACGACCCGATAATAAAAGAAGTAATAATAAGAATTAAGCTGATTGACAGCATAAAGAAATAAGATGTTTGCTCTCATCCAAAATGAATAATGTTTGCCATTCAATTTTTCCCGACTCTTGGTTCTCACGAATGAAAAGACGGACGGGTCAATGCAAAGGTACAATTTTTAAAGAAGTACGCACGTAGAGCATCAAAAATCACGTCAATAGGAAATATAAAAAAGTAAAAACCAAGTAGGTGGAAAACAAAAAAGTCCCGATTAAAAAAAATCGGGACTAAAAGAATGGCGGCGACCTACTCTCCCACAAAATGCAGTACCATCGGCGCGGATGAGCTTAACTTCTCTGTTCGGAATGGGAAGAGGTGGGACCTCATC
>JAYRGN010000006.1:0-148435 GCA_041907825.1 Bacteroidales bacterium
CTGACCTGTGCGTAATTGTTCTAATGCCAAGGCCTGCATGGCCTTAATGTCTTCTGAATTCATGTTGGTCTCCATCTGTGTACAAGTATAATGGTTTTTATTGTACTAGACAGAGTTCTGTTTACAGTCTCCTAAATAAAAGAAAAAAGCCCCAAAACAAGAAGTTTTGAGGCTTTAACAATATGAAAGAAGGTTACTTCTTTTTCTTTTTGTCTTTCTTAGAACTTTGTTTCTCGACACCATTGGCAGCATCTAATTTTTCCTGAGCTGCATCAAAACTGGCCTGAGCTTTCTTTAAACCTTCTGAGGCAGATTTCTTTGCATTTTTACCTTTTTCTTTATTGCTTTCGCCTGTGGTTATTTTCTTTGTAGCATCTTTTTCCTTTTTATCAAGCGCTTTCATGTCTGTCTTATACTGAGTATCAACCTTTTTTAACTCAGCTTTAGCTTCGGCAACTTCCGATTTATCTTTCGATTTTTGTTTCTTAGTAAGTTCTTTTACAGCCTTATCGTATTCTTTGTCTTTTGCTTTACGCTCTTTTTCAATGTCTTTCAATTCGGCCTTGCCTTCGGTAATCATTTGTGGACCTACTTTTGTAAGCGAATCGGCATCTGATACTTTCTTTTCAGCCTTGTCTAACGATGCTTTAGCAGTGTTAACAGTTGTTTGAAGACGTTTAATGTCGGCTTGTTTTTTTTGTTCGGGTGTTTGTTGAGCCGATAAAGACTGGCTAAACCCTAAAACTCCGGCAATCAGTAATAAACTAAGTAAAGTCTTTTTCATAATTGCAGCTACTTTTAAATTAAGTTTCATTTTCAGCAAGAAACGTGATGAGCGTCTATTGTTGTGTTAAAGTACTACTTCTTACTATAAAATTGCCTTTTTTGTTTCGTTTTTTTGTGATGATGTAAAACAAATAACCCCGCTGCATGGGCGGGGTTATTTGTTTTTTGTTCAATACTGCGATTTTTATTTTTCGGTTTCGAGTCTTGCCTTAATGGCTTTTGTGTCTTCTTCGTATCCGGGTTTTTCGAGTAACGCAAACATATTTTTTTTGTATGCTTCAACACCCGGCTGGTCGAACGGATTTACATCTAAAATATATCCGCTTATGCCGCAGGCTTTTTCGAAGAAATAAATTAATTCGCCCAAATAGAATTCGTTAATTTTTGGAACTTCAACTTTAATGTTTGGAACGCCACCATCTACGTGAGCGAGCAGAGTTCCCAATTCTGCCATTTTATTTACTTCATCGATGTGTTTATAAGCAAGGAAGTTCAATCCGTCAAGATTTTCTTTGTCGAACGGAATTGCTACGTTATTTTCTGGTTTATTAATTGAAATAACTGTCTCGAAAATGTGGCGTTCGCCCTGCTGAATGTATTGTCCCATTGAGTGCAAGTCGGCTGTAAAGTTTACACTTGCCGGAAAGATACCGAGGTTGTCTTTTCCTTCGCTTTCACCATAAAGCTGTTTCCACCATTCGGAGAAATAATTAAGTTTATTGTTGTAATTAGCCAGAATTTCAATCTTTTTCCCTGCTTTATAAAGTGCGTTACGGGCAGCAGCATAAAGAGCCGATGGATTTTTGTCGAAAGCAATGCCTGGCTGGGTAAGCTTTTCCATTGCAGCAGCTCCGGCAACCAGCTCGCTGATGTCAAATCCGGCAGCAGCAATAGGCAGTAAACCTACGGGAGTTAATACCGAAAAACGGCCTCCAATGTTATCTGGAATAACAAATGTTTTATAACCTTCCTGATCGGCAAGCTTACGTAAAGCGCCACGCTTTTCGTCAGTAATAGCGACAATAAGATCTTTTGCCGAAGCTTTGCCAACTTTTTCTTCGAGTTTTTCTTTAAGAATGCGGAATGCAATAGCAGGCTCGGTTGTTGTTCCCGATTTTGAAATAACGACAATGGCAAATGTTTTATCTTCTAATAAATCAATCAGTTCAGACATGTAGTCTTCGCCAATATTTTGTCCTGCAAAAATCAGATGCGGATTCTTATTGTCTTTACGAAGATGTGCAAAATTGTTTGAAAGTGCTTCGGCAACCGCTTTTGCACCAAGGTAAGAGCCTCCGATACCAACAACAACAACGATTTCAACTTTTTCGCGAATGTTTTTGGCTACGCTTTCAAGTTGTTTAAGTTCTTTGTCCGAAATAGAAGAAGGAAGGTTTACCCATCCCAGGAAATCATTGCCTTTACCTGTGCCTTCGTGTAATGTTTTGTTGCTTTTTTCGGCTACATCGGCATAACCGTAAACAGTATCTTTTGATACAAAATCGAAAACTTTATCAACGTGAACTTTAATGTGTTCCATGTGAAGTGTTTTTAGTGTGTTATCTATAGTATTTTCTTGATGTAGTGCAAAACTGTAACTTAAGTTATGATAATCTCTCCGTTAACAGGCGTATTTCTACTGCTGGCGCAATCTTTTCGTAAAGAATGCGATACACGGCATCGGTTACCGGCATTTTTACTTTGTATTTGCGGTTGATTTCGTAAATACATTTTACCGCGTAGTAACCTTCGGCAACCATGTTCATTTCGAGCATGGTCGATTTTGCCGAATACCCTTTACCAATCATTGTGCCAAAAGTACGGTTACGGCTAAATTGCGAGTAAGCGGTAACCAGAAGGTCTCCCAAGTAAGCAGAAGTAAGCAATTTACGCTTCTCGTCAGTAATCTGCGTCTTTCGTAAAAAACGCTTTACTTCTTGCACAGCATTAGAAATGAGTACAGCCTGAAAATTATCGCCATATCCTAATCCATGACATATACCTGCGGCTATTGCAATGATATTTTTCAGAACCGATGCCAGCTCAACGCCATAAACATCGGGAGTCGTTACGGTACGGATATAGTAGTTTTTAAGAAACGACTCTATTTCGTGCGCTTTTTCTTCAGATCGAGAAGCTACCGTAATGTAAGTAAGTCGTTCTAATGCAACTTCTTCTGCATGACATGGACCCGTTATAACAGCCAGATTATCAGCAGGCACATGATATTCCTGATTAAAAAAACCTGTAATTGTAAGATTATCGCCCGGAATAATACCCTTGATAGCCGAGACTACAATTTTTCCACCGAAATCGACATTCGCCTTTTCGAGTGCATCTTTTAAAAATGCAGCAGGAATAACAAAAATGAGAATGTCGGCTGCTTTAACTGTTTCAGCCAAATCGGTATGAAATTGTATACGACTAGAATCGAACTGAACCGATTCTAAGTAATGAGGATTGTGTCCGTGCTTACGAATATGATCTACTACTTCCTGATTGCGGATGTACCAATGCAAGGTATCGGTATTAGCGGTAACCAGCTTAGCCAGAGCCGTAGCCCAGCTTCCTCCACCGAATATTGCAATTTTCTTGTCGCTCATGATGCTTTGATTTTTAACGAGAAAATGAATTCTGATAATTTATCTTCTCATAATAATTTATGACAACCAAGCGGCAACGGCATCCTGGGTAGGATTCGTAAGTCCGAGTTTATTTTTTTTGTTAAGCCCGCAAAGCTCCTGATGAAGCTTGTTGGGGTTTGCTTTCTTTAAATCGGCAACCATTAAATAACCAGCTTTTTGAATTAAAGCAACCCATTCTTCAGAAATTCCGAGTGCAGTGAATGCTTCAACACTGTCGCGCTGTACTTTCTTTTCGGGCCTCATCTGTGGAAAGAAAAGAACATCTTGTATCGATTCCTGACCCGTCATAAACATGGTAAGTCGATCAATACCAATTCCCATTCCCGATGTAGGAGGCATTCCGTATTCGAGCGCACGAACAAAGTCCTGATCGATAAACATGGCTTCATCGTCTCCTTTTTCGCTAAGACGAAGCTGATCCTGAAAACGTTCAAGCTGATCGATCGGATCATTCAGCTCAGAATAGGCATTACAAAGCTCTTTTCCGTTGACCATCAATTCAAAACGTTCGGTAAGCTCCGGATTATTTCGATGTTTTTTGCACAAAGGCGACATTTCTACCGGATAATCTATTATAAAGGTTGGCTGAATGAAGTTTCCTTCACATTTTTCGCCAAAAATCTCATCAATTAATTTACCTTTCCCCATTGACGGATCATGTTCCACTCCTACTCTATCACAAACTTCGGCAAGCTGGGTTTCATTCATGCCCGTAATATCAATGCCGGTGTATTCTTTAATAGCATCGATCATGGTTATTCGGCGGAAAGGACGTTTGAAGCTGATGGTGTGATCGCCAAACGGAACGTCGGTAGTTCCGTGCAGCCCTACAGCCACTCGTTCGAGCATTTCTTCGGTAAAGTCCATCATCCAGTTGTAGTCTTTGTAAGCTACATAAATTTCCATTACGGTAAATTCGGGATTATGGGTGCGATCCATTCCTTCGTTACGGAAATCTTTTGCAAATTCGTACACACCGTCAAAACCACCTACAATCAATCGCTTAAGGTATAACTCGTTGGCAATACGCATATAAAGCGGAATGTCAAGTGCATTGTGATGGGTGATAAACGGGCGAGCACTTGCTCCACCCGGAATGCTTTGCAGTATAGGCGTTTCGACTTCCAGATATCCGTTTGAATTGAAGAAATCACGCATAATGTTGATTATCTTCGAACGTTTCTGGAAAGTGTCTTTAATCTGTGGATTAACGATAAGGTCGACATAACGCTGGCGGTAACGCTGTTCCGGATCAGTAAAAGCATCGAATATCTTACCATCTTTTTCTTTTACAACCGGAAGCGGACGCAACGACTTACTTAAAACGGTTAGTTCTTTGACATGAATAGAGGTTTCGCCCATCTGGGTAACAAAAACAAAACCTTTTATACCTATGATATCACCAATATCAAGTAATTTTTTGAATACAGTGTTGTAAAGGCTTTTATCTTCACCCGCGCAAATGTCATCGCGTTTTATATAAATCTGAATACGTCCCGAAGCATCCTGAATTTCAGCGAACGAAGCGCTGCCCATGATACGACGGCTCATAATACGACCTGCAATACTGATTTCCTGATAATTATTCTTTTCAGGACTGTATTGTTCTAAAATCTCTGAAGTGGAAACGGTAACCGGGTAAGCTGCTGCAGGATATGGTTCGATACCCATGTTGCGTAATTCGGTCATAGAGTTGCGGCGGAAAATTTCCTGTTCGCTCAAATCGAGATAGTTCATTCTGACGTATTCTATAAGTACTCAATATTCATTTTAGCCTATGGCTCAATTGTTTCGCTGAGAAATATTTTTATTCCACGAAAAACAATCCGCAAAGATAATGTTTCTGTCCTGCTAAACAAAAGCAGCAATAACTATGCTTCAGTTTATTTTTCTGTAATTCAGGGAAATAAAAAAGGCTATCTGAAATCAGACAGCCTTTTTTATATTGTAAACTAGTTGGTTATAGCAATGCATCTATCTTTGCTGTTAAAACCGATTTATTGGCTACACCCACATGTTTGTCGACTAGTTCTCCGTTTTTGAAAAATAATAGTGTCGGAATGTTGCGAATGCTGTATTTGGCAGGAACATCAGGATTTGCATCAACATCCATTTTGCCAATTACTACGCGGCCTTCGTATTCGTGAGCAAGCTCTTCGATGACAGGTGCAACAGCCCGGCATGGTCCGCACCATTCTGCCCAGAAATCAACTACTACTGGTTTGCCAGCATTTAATGTTTCGCTAAAATTAGCGTCTGTTAAAACTTGTGCCATATTTTTATATATTAATAAGTTATGTATTTTAAGCTACGTTCATTTCTATTTCATCAAAACCCTCAATAAAGGAAATAAACTCGTTTGACAAATTAATCTTAATGTTGCGCGTAGCTAGGTTAATGTATTTGTTTTCAGCAGCATCATATACCATAACCTTTAGTGCAACACCTTTTTCTTTTCCGTCGGAAACAAAAGCAGAAAGTTCTTCGACAAAATTATCGTCAATACTTAAAAGAGGAACTTTCAGCGAAACCATTTTCAGTTCTTCGCGAGCATCGGCCAGCATCATTACTTTTGAGATGCGGACTTCGAGCTCATCGGGATTATTACCATATTTACGGGGCTGAACTCTTGCCTTGATTAACAGAGAGTAACCCTCTTTAAAAAACTTACTGTAATCTACATAATCTTTTCCGAAAAGCATGAGTTTGTATGAATCGGAATAATCTTCGAGCATAACAGCGCCGAAAGGTTTTCCTGTCTTGGTCATAGCTTCACGGGCATTGGTCACCATTCCTCCAAGCGTAATTTCTTTATCTTTAAAACGTTGAATATCGCTATTCAGCTCTGCAAAACTACAATTTACCAGTTTTGCAAATTCAAGTTTGAACGGATCAAGCGGATGAGCAGAAAGATAGATTCCAATCAGTTCTTTTTCTTTGTTTAGCTGCTCCAGACGACTCCACTCTTCGCTGCGTGGGGCTTCGGGCTTGGCTACTTCTATCGGAGCGCCTCCCATTCCGAAAAGGGTATTCGTTGCACTGTTTTTGTCGCTCTGAAATTTTTGTCCGTAACGAATAAGCTGTTCCGAAAAAGAGTTGCCTTTATCATCTGTGGCAAAAAATTGGGAACGCTTCAACCCAAAAGAATCAAGTCCGCCGGCAATTGCCATAGCTTCGATATTCTTGCGGTTGCACGAGGTAAGGTTGACGCGTTCCACAAAATCATATATACTTTGGAACGGACCATTCTGGTTTCGTTCTTCTACAAGACTCTGTACTGCTGCTTCTCCAACTCCTTTAATGGCACCCAGTCCAAAACGGATATCTCCGTTTTTGTTTACTGTAAAACGAAGTTCCGATTCGTTCACATCCGGTCCCAAAACACTCATTCCCATTCGTTTACATTCATCCATAAACGTGGTAATCTTTTTGATATCCGAGATGTTACGACTAAGTACAGCTGCCATATATTCAGCCGGGAAATTAGCTTTCAGGTAACCTGTCTGGTAAGCGACCCACGAATAACAGGTTGCATGTGATTTATTAAAAGCGTATGCCGCAAATTTTTCCCAGTCAGCCCACACTTTTTTTGCTTTTTCCTGATCGAGGTTATTCTTTTCGCAGCCGTGCAAAAATTTCTCTTTCAGCTGGTTCATCACATCGATTTGCTTTTTTCCCATGGCTTTACGAAGCTTGTCCGATTCGCCTCGGGTGAAGCCCGCCATATCGCGAGAAAGAAGCATAACCTGTTCTTGATACACCGTAATACCGTAGGTATCCTTCAAACGCTTTTCCATTACCGGAAAATCGTATTCGATTGGTTCTTTTCCGAGTTTACGTGCAATAAAATCGGGAATATAATCCATTGGTCCCGGGCGATATAAAGCGTTCATCGCAATAAGATCTTCAAACTTACTGGGTTTAAGTTCACGAAGATATTTTTTCATTCCGTCCGATTCAAACTGGAATGTTCCGGTAGTTTCGCCGTTAGAATATAAGGTGTATGTTTTTTCGTCGTCGAGAGGTATCTTGTTAATATCCAGATCAATGCCTCTTGACTGGCGAATATTCATAATTGCTTCTTTGAGGATCGATAGCGTTTTAAGCCCAAGAAAGTCCATCTTTAGCAAGCCAATCGACTCAACCTGAGAACCTTCGTATTGCGTCACAAGCACGTCATGATCCTGCGCATCTTTGGTTGTGCTAATTGGCACAAACTTGGTAAGATCATCTTTCCCGATAATTACACCGCAGGCATGCACGCCTGTGTTACGAATTGATCCTTCAAGCGTTTCGGCATAACGAAGCGTGTCAGCAATTTGCTGGTCTTCGCTCCGACGGGCATCGGCAAGCTCCTGAACTTCTTCAAATGCTTTCTTGAGGTTGACTTTGGGACCTTCGGGGACAAGCTTTGCCAAACGATCGCTTTCGCTAAGAGGAAGTTTTAATACGCGGGCAACATCGCGGATAGCCGATTTAGCAGCCATAGATCCAAATGTAATGATGTTGGCTACATGGTCGGCTCCATATTTTTGGCGTACATAGTTGAGAACCAACTCGCGACCATCATCATCAAAGTCAATATCGATATCGGGCATTGAGATACGATCGGGGTTAAGGAAACGCTCAAACAGTAAATCGTATTTAATAGGGTCGATATCGGTAATGTCGAGGCAGTAAGCAACTGCCGAGCCTGCCGCAGAGCCACGACCAGGTCCAATGGCTACTCCGATTTTTCGTCCGGCATTGATAAAATCCTGAACAATAAGAAAGTATCCAGGGAAACCCATCCGTTTGATGGTGTCAAGCTCAAAATCAATACGTTCGGTAATTTCTTCGGTAAGTTCGACGTATTTCTTTTTAGCACCTTCGTAGGTCAGGTATTTTAAATAATCGTCGGCATTGGCAAAATTTTCCGGTATCGGAAAGTTAGGCATCAAAGGATCCGACTCGATACTGTAAAATTCTATTTTATCGGCAATTTCAAGCGTGTTAGCTAAAGCCTCAGGGACATCGGCAAATAGTTCGCACATTTCATCCTGCGTCTTGAACCACTCCTGTCGGGTATAACGCATACGGTCGGTACTGTTAATATCTGCACCGGTATTTAAGCAAATAAGAATGTCATGTGCTTTCGCATCTACCTGATTAACAAAGTGAACATCATTAGTTGCAATAAGTTTTACATTATTTTTTTGAGCAAGCTCAATCAGCACTTTGTTTACTTCCTGCTGGCGCAGATAAACTTCCTGATCTCCTTCAGGATCGATATTCGGATGTCGCTGAAGTTCAAGATAATAATCCTCACCAAAAACCCGTTTGAACCATTTAATGCTTTCTTCGGCAGCTTCAACATCGTGGTTCATAATTAACTGAGGAATTTCTCCACCTAAACATGCCGAAGTCACTACAATTCCTTCGCTGTATTGTTCCAAAATTTCTTTGTCAATACGAGGTTTGTAGTAAAATCCCTCGATAAAACCAAGCGACACCAGTTTTGCCAGATTATGATAACCTGTAATATTTTTTGCCAGCAGAATAAGGTGATGTCCGCTGCCATTTTCCTTTCCTTTTTTTTCATGACGACCCTGCCGGGCGACGTAAACTTCGCATCCGACAATGGGTTTCAGCATTTTAAGATCACAAGTCTCTCCTTTTTCTTCGGCTTCTTTAATTTTCTTTTTGATACCACCGTTGTGTTTTCCAACCTGATTAAGAAAATCTTTTGTACCGAACATGTTGCCGTGATCGGTGACAGCAAAAGCAGTCATACCATCGTCAACCGCTTTTTTAATGAGAGACGAAATGGGGGCGGCCCCGTCGAGTATAGAATATTGCGTATGTACGTGTAAATGAACAAAACGGCTCATTGAATTCTTTTTTTAACGTGTTCTTACAAAGTTAGACAAAGGGTCTTTTCTATTTTGACAAAAATGTGTTTTTGCTTTTTCTTTTTATTAACAAAGAAATAAACATCTAAGAATGAACACAGAATAGTAATGACGAGCAAAAGCGTTTTTGATGAAGGCCAGATCAGGTTTTAAATTGCCCAGAGACCCTGTTTAGTGGGATGTTGTAATGCTTCGGAAAGTAGCCCTAAATATTTTTCGCGACTAATAGTCTGCGCACCGAGACTGATTAAATGATCGGTTGGCATTTGATTGTCGATAAACAGAAAATTCCATTCGGTAGCCAGTTCACAGAGGTAGTACAACGCAGCTTTGCTGGCATCTCTTTCTAAATGAAACATCGATTCTCCCATAAATGCTGCTCCCAGCGATAAACCATACAGTCCTCCAACAAGTTTCGATCCATGCCATATTTCGATCGAATGAGCAAACCCTTCTTTGTAAAGCTCAGTATAAGCCTGCTGCATTTCGGGTAAAATCCAGGTTCCATCTTCGTGAGTTCGTCTTATTTCGGCACAATTGCTAATGACTTGTTCAAATGCAGTATCGGTGCTTATTCGCCAAGATCTGTTACGCATTGATTGTCTGAGGCTTTTGGATACATTTATCTGAGGCGGAAAAAACAAACAGCGCGGATCGGGCGACCACCATAAAATAGGTTCACCTTCGCTATACCACGGAAAAATTCCATTGGCATAAGCTGTTAACAGCCGATCTGTCGACAAATCGCCACTAACAGCCAGTAAACCATCGGGTTCGGCTAGCGAAGGATGAGGGAAAACAATTTCATCAGGCAACTGATAAACCGCCATTTTTAATAAAGAAAATTGTCGTAAGGATAACGATTGGCATGAATCTCTTTTGCTTTTTCGTAAATCATATCGCGCAGAGAATCAATGTTTACTTTATTTTTTGCCGAGATAAACATGCAAGGATCAGCATTGCGCCCCATCCACGATTGCTGTAACTCTTCGAGCGTCCAGTTTTTGCGTTCACGCGGAGTAAGATCGTCGTCGTCTTTTACTTCGTAAGTATAAGCATCTATTTTATTGAAAATTACAAATGTTGGCTTTTCTCCAGCTCCCAGTTCCGTAAGTGTTTGCTGTACAACGTTAAGTTGATCTTCAAATTGAGGATGTGAAATATCAACTACGTGAAGCAATATATCCGATTCACGAACTTCGTCGAGGGTTGACTTAAATGATTCGACTAACTGATGCGGTAATTTGCGTATAAAACCAACCGTATCGGAAAGTAAAAAAGGCAGATTACCAATAACAACTTTTCGAACAGTTGTATCGAGCGTAGCAAAAAGTTTATTTTCAGCCAATACCTCCGATTTACTTAGCATGTTCATAATGGTAGACTTACCGACATTGGTGTAACCAACCAAAGCAATACGAACCATTTCGCCACGACTCTTTCGCTGAGTTGCCATTTGTTTGTCGATGCGGGAAAGTTCATCTTTCAACCGATCGATTTTTGTGCGGATAACACGACGGTCAGTTTCGATTTCGCGTTCACCGGGACCACGCATACCAATACCTCCTCGCTGACGTTCCAGGTGTGTCCATAAACCGGCCAAGCGGGGTAACATATATTGAAGCTGAGCAAGTTCAACCTGTGCCTTGGCATAAGCAGTACGGGCACGCTGAGCAAAAATATCGAGAATAAGATTGGTGCGGTCTAAAATTTTCACACCCATGGTTTTTTCGATGTTCCGTAATTGAGTTGGCGAAAGTTCATCGTCAAAAATAACCATGTCTATTTCGTATTCCTTTACGTAATCTACTATTTCGTTAAGTTTACCTTCTCCAACAAAAGTGCGGGCGTTAGGAACATCCAGTTTCTGAGTAAAACGTTTTTGTGTTATAGCACCGGCTGTCTCAGCCAGAAATGCAAGTTCATCAAGGTATTCCGATACCTGTCGTTCATCCTGACTACGGTTGATTACACCAACCAGTACGCATGTTTCTTGTTTTTCTTCCAGTAATTCAGTCATTCGTGAAAATAGCGCGTTCTATACTGTTAAAATGCAGATAATCTATCATTTGGCCTTATATAGGCAAGCAGAGAGCAAAGGTATAGATTTTTTGTTACTTTAGAGATTGGCTAAAATACTGTATACAATCATGATAAGAAACAGAATAAGTTCTTATTGGAAAATTAATCAAAGCATGATGTCTATGATTGTTTTGGTTATTTTAATTGGAATGGGAGAAAAACTGGGCGAACGATTTTTACCATTATACCTTCTTAGTCTTGGAGGAGGGACTCTTGCTATTGGACTTTTAAACGGAATAATAAATTTTCTGGGAGCTATTTATTCTTTGCCAGGAGGCTATCTTAGTGATAGATTAGGATATAAACGCGCTATGACAATGTTTACTTCTATTGCTCTTCTGGGGTACTTTATTGTAATTGTCGTACAATCATGGTGGGCTGTACTGGCTGGAGCTGTATTTTTTATTGCTTGGTCGGCAATTACTCTGCCTGCGGTTATGAGCCTGATTGCCGAACGAATGCCTCAAAAGAAACAAACTTTTGGTGTTTCCATTCATTCATTTATTCGTCGAATACCCATGGCTTTAGGCCCATTAATCGGAGGCGCATTACTGGCTGCTTTAGGCACGGTTGCCGGAATTAGGGCAGCTTTTATCCTTGCTCTCTTATTAGGAATGCTTGCTCTCTGGTTTGTGCATCATTACATGCCCGATACCTCAAGTAAACCTGAGATTCGTTCAACTCGTAATTATTTCTCAAACCTTAAAGGACCATTATATCAATTACTTATATCGGATATACTTATACGTTTTTGCGAGCAAATTCCATACGCATTTGTGGTTGTCTGGTGCGTAAAGTTTAACGAAATAAGTACAACGCAATTTGGTGTACTAACTGCCATTGAAATGATTACAGCTATGCTGATTTATCTTCCGGTAGCGCGCTTTGCCGATAAAGGAGCGAAAAAGCCGTTTGTTATAATCACTTTTGTGTTTTTTACCTTATTTCCGTTAACATTAATGATGGCCAGAACGTTTTGGACTTTAGTTCCTGTATTCATTATTCGGGGATTGAAAGAATTTGGAGAGCCTACCCGCAAAACGCTTATTCTACAACTTGCACCGCAAAATGAGAAAGCCGGCACATTTGGTGCTTATTATTTGGTTCGCGATATTATTGTAACTTTTGCAGCTTTGGGTGGAGCCTGGCTATGGTCTTTTTCTCCTCAGCTCAATTTGGTTTCAGCTTTTGGCTTTGGACTAATAGGCACGCTGTTTTTCGCTTTACAAGGTAAAGATGTTGAAATTCAGAAACACAAAAAATTTTAATATACTGCTATTTAGTTGATTTCAGCCAATCAATAAACTGTTGAACAGCTTTAGCCCGATGACTGATTTTATTTTTGTCATTTAAAGACATTTCTGCAAAACTTTGTTGGTAGCCATCGGGTACAAACAAAGGATCATAACCAAAACCACCTTCTCCTTGCTCACTTTCAGTAATAATGCCATTTACAATGCCTTCAAATAAATATTCTTTGTCATTCTCAATGTACGCAATAACCGTACGAAACCGGGCTTTACGATTTGTGCAATTTTGCATATTGAGAAGCAATTTATTTTTATTGGCCTGAGTCCGAACGGATTCATCATTATTATAATCACTTAACTCTCCGCTGTAGCGTGCAGAATAAACGCCAGGCCTGCCATCAAGGCATTCGACTTCTAATCCGGTATCGTCGGCAAAACAGCAGATATTCCAGCGCTGGTAAACAAAACGGGCTTTTAGCAATGCGTTGCCTTCGAGCGTGCCGGCATTTTCGGGTATTTCTCCTTCAAAATTCAAGTCTTTTAATCCTTGCAATTGATATTCTTCTCCTAATAAATGTTGGATTTCTTGGATTTTGTGAGAGTTGCCCGAAGCGAAAATAAGTTGTTTTGTATCCATAAAAAAGCCGGATTTTGTTCCGGCTTCAAAGTTATATAGTTTTAGTTTCCTGTAGCGCTAAATCCGCTACCCAAAATTGGAGGACGAGGTGTTATTACCATTACCGGAATCTTACTTTTGTTGGCAATAATGACTTGTTCAGGCGAACCAAACAACATATCGAAAGTATTTAACCCTTTCATCGTATTGATAATGATAAGATCAGCCTTGGAGCTTTCGGCGTAACGAAGAATTTTTCGAGAGAAGCCGTCTTTTCCTTCGACTATTTCTGTCGTGTAACTTATCTGATTGGTTTCGAACGCCCGCTTAAAAAACATTATGTTTTTTGAAGTCTTTAGCTTGATACTTGGATCTTTTGATATAGCATGAATTAGTGTAAAATCGCAATGAAACAAATCATTAATAACTTCTGTCCATTTAATTTTTTCGCGTACCTCAACCCTAAAATCGATAGGAATTACCACTTTTTCAGGACCTTGCTTTTTAGGAAAGTCCTGAACGACTAAAAAAGGAACTTTAGAACCAATCATTACTCTTAAAGCCCTGCTTCCTACAATTTTTTGCCACCCTTTGTCTCCATGTGTCCCCATTATAATGATAGACGTGTTTTGCTCAACTGCAGTTTCGGTAATAGCATCATTAATTGTTCCTGTTTTTATAATTATACCAGGTTTTTTAACATTGTATTTAGCTGCAAGTTCTTCTGCAACTTTGTCTAAACTGTTGCGCGTCGATCCTGAATCTTGTTTTTTGGAGACAATATGTAAAAGATTTATTGCTTCTCCATTTTTTTTAGAGATGTTTACTGCATGCGCAAAGGCATATTCTGCAACAATTGTAAAATCAAAGGGAACCAGTAGTGCTTTAGACGTTTCCATAAAAAGAGTTGTATGTTGATTTAATATGGTTCTAAGGTTTTTACTATTTTTAACAATTCTTGTAAAATCTTAAACACACGCCTAATTTAGGTATATTATGATAAATTTTACCCAAAAAACTATTCTTTTTTTTTATTTGTTTTTAGTTTTTGCGGGCGAACTCTTGGGTTCGGAGATTAAATTATATGTGGTTCCCTTGCATAATTCTTTGTTACAGCAAAATGTAGAACTGTCTGTCTTACCTTCGGGTAATTATTTTGCATTCAATTCTTCAGGTAGTTTTTTTATAAAAGATCAGACATTAGAAAAGAATGTGGTGCATGCTCAACTTTCAGGAACCGTAGTTCAACCATCGTTTAATAATTATTTTTTTGGAAAAGGAATATATCGTATTGAGCAAACCTTAGATGGAGATTCTATTATTCCTCTATCTCTTCATTGGACAAAAAACAGATTGATTAGTCATGCTGTTAAATATGAAAATTACTGGTTAGTAGTATCTTCAGATTCTCTTTGGCTGTTAAACAGCAAAATCTGTTGTTTGGTAAGTAGCTCTATATCGGGGATATACAATATTGGAAACCGATTGTTTTTCTGGTCTAAAAAAGCTGGTTTGTTTTATGGTACAGGTAAAAATGTCAGATTTTTGGCTCGATTTCCTTCTATGTCCGAAGCTCCTGCTCGTATTATTCCGACATCTAAAGGTATTCTTATAATATTTCGCAAACCATTTGCTGCTTATATTTTATCTGAAGAGAAATCTTTACAATGTCTTGCTTTACAGAAAAATTTATCTTTTTCTTCGGGTGCTTTTTTTCAGCATAAATATTATTTAACACTGAATAATGGTTCGTTATGGATTGCAAAAATATCAAGCAATGGAAAACTATCAATACACCCGGCAGAAAAGTATAAAGAAAAAGTATTAGGAGTTTCTAAAACGCTTCAGGGTGATCTTGTTTTGTTGTTTAATGATAAAATGAAATATATATCTGTTGTAAATCAGTTAATAAAATCTTATAAAACAACCATTGACACAATTATACAACTTGAAAATTACAAAGCTATTTTATTGAATAACAATAAGTTGGAATTAACTTATGAGTCAGGTTATTCAACTCATTTACAATTGTCAGAAGAAAAGTTATTTAAGATTATAGCTAAAGATGGTAATATCATTTTTGTTACCAGTAAAGGTTTGATTGACAATAAGAAAAATAAATTATTATCAGTTAATAATATGATGTCATCCAAAACTTTATCTTCTGCACAAAGTTTTTGGATTTTTTATACTGATTCATTGAAACGTATACGTGTCGATGGAACCCGTTATACAGCAGAATATTCCTTATTTTATCCTGAACGACCGCAACAAATTGAAACAGACAGGGATGGAAATTTATGGATAATTACATCTAATGGTCTTTATTTTTATTCAATTCTTGCAAACCAGTTTAAAAATATTTTATCTCAAGTATTTGCAGGCGATATTAATCTTTATCCATTTGGAGAAAATCTGATAGTTAGCAATAAATCAAAATTATACATCTGTTCTTTCTCTGGAGAACTGATTCCGCTTCGTTGCACTGGAGAAATTGCCATGTTATCTAAATTTAAAATTATTGATTTTAAGTTGGAGACTAATAATTCGGGGTTTGTTACATTTTGCTATTTTGATGGAGAACATTATGTTTATACTTTATCAAAAGTAGATCTGAATAACAATAATTTAAATTTTAGATTTCTAACATATTTCAAAAGTAGAACACCCGTTCGCAGTATTGAATATAACGCATTATTTGCCGAAATAATTTCAGCAAATAAATTATATAAAATATATTATCCTCATAAACCGTATTTACGTCGTATTATCTTTTTTCCATTTGGAGAACATAGCGCCTTTAACAATATAATCTTAAAAAGAACAAATGGTAAAATACCTCGCAATATTGAGTTTAGACTCACTGGAAATCAAGAGCAAGGCTATTACCAAACTATGCTTGAACCCTTGGAAAAAAATTGGTCGAATTGTTCTCCAAATGCATATCGCTCTTTATCCCATCTTGGTTCAGGCGTTTATAAACTACATGTTCGTTGGTGTAATACATATGGATACATTGAAGCCCAATCTACACTTGTATTGTGGGTACATTGGAGTAAGTGGCTTTCCCCTTATTGTCTTGTCGTTTATTTTGCTCTTTTTGTAGTTTTTATATTGTTTTTATTTCGTTTTTTATATTGGTGGCGTATTCGACAAAAGATTAAATTAGAACAAATTATAGAAAATCGAACAACTGATTTAAGAGCTGAAAAAGAAAAAATAGAATTGTTGCTGGCCGATTTTGTACCACGAGATGCTTCGGAAGAAATTATTACAACAGGTCGTTCAACATATCAACGATACGAAAATGTCACTGTTTTATTTGCCGATATACAAGATTTCACTAAAATAACAGAAAGTACAGATCCCGAAATACTTATACGTCAGTTGGACGACTTTTTCTTTTGCTTTGATTCGATTGTTGAACGTTATGCCGTTGAAAAGATTAAAACAATTGGCGATGCTTATATGTGTGCAGGAGGTTTGCCAACGAAAAAAAGTACCAGTCCGGTTGAAATAGTTTTGGTAGCCATCGAATTTCAACAAGCTGTTCGGGCTATGTCAGAAAAGGGAGAAATCAATTGGCAGGTACGAATAGGAATTCATACAGGCCCTGTAATCGCAGGAGTAATCGGGCAAAAAAAATTATCCTATGATATTTGGGGCGATACGGTAAATGTAGCTAATCGTATGGAAACGAGTGCAGATCCCGGACGAATTAATATTTCCGGAACAACATGGGAATTAGTGAAAAACTTTTTTGACTGTGAGTATCGGGGAAAAGTTCCAATTAAGAATAAGGGCGATGCCGACATGTATTTTGTAAACAGCATTCATTTTAGACTTCAGGAAAACGGGCAACCTAATGAGTTTTTTGAACTTAATATGCAGTTGTTGCGCTTAAATGATCTGGCGGAAAAAGTTTTCGAGAAAATCGAAAATCAAATTCCTTCAACATTATATTTTCATACACAAGAGCGTATCCATGAAGTTTTTAGTCGATCTGTAGAATCAGCACGTTTAATGGGGCTTAGCGCAAAACAGCAGCTTATTCTGGGAACCGCATCACTTCTGCTATATTATGGAATGACAGAAGATTATCTGAATTTTTTGGATCGAAGTAAAGCTTATGCCTGGGATTTGTTGAGAGAAAACTTTTACACAACCGATCAAATTGAAACGGTATGTAAAACAATGGATGTTTTTAATCACTTAAATCCTAGCAATATAGAAGAAACACTTTTGTTGGAATCTATTTTTTACTTTTTGGGACAAAATGGACTGGAGGAACAACTACGAGCCTTATATATAGAAGAATCAGAATTTCTTGAACGAACAGCATGGCGTGAATGGATTACCCGAAAAATTGAGCGTTATCATCAGGTTTTGTTGATCATTGATCCAAATCGTGCAAATTTTATTGTAAATCCTGAAACTCAGTTTCAAAAAATAATTGATCTAAAAATCTGATTTTGGTTAATTGGTGCAAAATCGGACTATCACCTTAGCCTTATTTCTGTAACTTTGGCATGTTGTTTAGCTAATATTGAATTTTTTAAGAATAGTACTATGGAATCATTCGACTGGCAAAATATGCCTTTCGGTTATCACAAAACCGACTATAATGTCCGTTGCTATTACCGTAACGGAAAATGGGGTGAACTCGAAGTTTCGTCATCCGAGTACATCAATGTACACATGGCTGCAACTGGTTTGCACTATGGGCAAGAAGCTTTTGAAGGGTTAAAAGCGTATAGAGGAAAAGACGGGAAAATTCGTTTATTCCGTTGGCAGGAAAATGCAAAACGAATGATTGAAACCGCCAAGTACATTTTAATGGCCGAAATTACAGAACAATTGTTTTTTGATGCAGTTGTTAAGGCTGTAGAACTTAATAAACAGTATATTCCGCCTTACGGTACAGGAGCAACTTTATACATTCGTCCTTTGTTGTTTGGAACAGGTGCACAGGTTGGTGTAAAACCAGCCGACGAATATCTTTTTATCATTTTTGTAACACCTGTTGGTGCTTATTTTAAAGAAGGTTTTAAACCGGTTGATGTAATGATTTGTCGCGAGTACGATCGTGCTGCACCTCATGGAACCGGACATATTAAAGTTGGAGGAAACTATGCCGCCAGCTTGAAATCACTAGCAGAAGGACATCAAAAAGGCTTCTCTACAGTTGTTTATCTTGATGCTAAAGAAAAAAAATACATTGACGAATGTGGTCCTGCCAATTTCTTCGGAGTAAAAGGAAACAAATACATCACGCCAAAATCGAGCAGTATTTTACCTTCTATCACCAATAAAAGTATTTGCGAGTTGGCCGAACATATTGGTTTGGAGGTCGAACGCCGTCCTGTTCCTGTTGAAGAACTAGCCGAATTTTCAGAAACCGGCGAATGTGGAACCGCTGCCGTAATTTCACCTATTCGTAAAATTGTTGATCCCGACAATAATAAAATTTACGATTATTGCCCCAATAATGAAGCCGGTCCTGTTTGTACAAAATTATACAACACACTTACTGCGATCCAGTTTGGTGAGCAGCCCGATCCTTTTGGATGGACAACTGTTATTGGCTAAATTATCTTTTAATGAAATATATGCAGGGAGCCACTCTGGTTCCCTGTTTTTCGTTAAAATGCGTTAACAATAATACAGGTAACGCTCTTTTTTGAAAAAGAACTTACTTTTGACAAAATTTGACAGTATTGCGATGAATCCAAACTCCGAGAAAGTTGAAAGACGCAGACTTTTTACTTCGTATTTTACGTCGATGATAAGTATTGCTCTTGTGCTTTTTATGGCCGGACTGATAGGCATTCTTATTCTGAATTCGCAGAAACTTTCAACCTACATGAAAGAAAATATCGGCTATTCGGTGGTGATGAAAGATTCTGTTTCGCAGGATGAAGTGATAAAATTGAGAGCTTTTCTTAGCAATTCTCCTCAACTTCGATCGGTTCGTTTTATTACGCCTGAAATGGCTGCTAACGAAATGCAGACCGAATTAGGCGAAGATTTTATCCAGTTTGTTGGCTATAATCCGCTTCCTGCGGTCATCGAAATCCGTTTTAAAGCCGAGTATGCTACCTCCGAATACATGTCGCAATTTGAACAAAAAATAAAACAAAACCCAATTGTACAACAGGTTAGGTATGAAAAATCAATTGTACAAATGGTAAACGAAAATGTCAGAAAAATCAGCCTTGTAATACTTGCTTTTGGCATTTTGTTTTTTCTGGTTTCGTGGGTATTACTTAACAATACCATTCGATTGCTGGTTTATTCGCGACGATTTATTATTCATACCATGCAGTTGGTTGGAGCTACCCGAAGCTTTATTCGGAAACCTTTTTTATGGCGAAGTATTCTTCAAGGTTTTTTAGGAGCTTTGCTGGCCAATGTTTTTATTCTTATTGTTTTTTATTTCGGAAAACAGGAAATTCCTGAACTTTCGTTATTAATTGATCAACAGATATTTATGATCGTTTTTACCGGTATTGTTTTATTAGGAATTGCAATACACCTTATTTCAACCTTTTTTGCTGTTACCGGTTATTTGAGAATGAAAGAAGACGACTTATACCTAATTTAATATTAAGCAGATATGGTAGAAAAGAACGAAAAAAAGCAACCAACTTCAACAGGTTTTGCATTAGGTCGCGAAAATTATATCCTCCTGATTATCGGGTTGATAGTGGTTATTATTGGTTTTGCACTTATGGCCGGAGGCAAGAGTTCCAGTCCGAATGAGTTTAGTAAAGACATTTTTAGTTTCAGAAGAATTACCCTGGCTCCGGTGATGGTACTTTTCGGCTTTCTCTTTGAAATTTATGCAATTATGCATAAACCTCGTAAATAATTTTATACAACATATTTATGACACTCGTCCAAACCGTAATAATTGGTATTGTAGAAGGTATTACCGAATTTCTGCCTATTTCTTCAACCGGCCACATGATGATAACTCAGTGGCTTTTAGGCATTCCGAGCGATGAATTCACCAAGGCTTTTCTTGTAAATATACAGTTTGGCGCAATTCTTTCGGTTATTGTTTTATACTGGAAACGATTTTTGCAATCACTTGATTTTTACTATAAATTGATTATTGCGTTTATTCCGGCTGCGATATTGGGCTTTTTATTTAACGATACTATTGATAAATTATTATCCAATGTTTTGGTTGTAGGTATAACCCTGCTTTTGGGAGGAATTGTGCTTGTTTTTGTCGATAAGTGGTTTGCTATTAACGAGAAAAAAGAGCCAGAAGCAGTTACACCACGTAAAGCATTCATTATTGGTTTATTTCAATGCATTTCAATGATACCGGGAGTTTCTCGCTCAGCTGCAACCATTATTGGAGGTCTTACTCAAAAAATGAACCGCAAAACGGCTGCCGAATTTTCTTTTTTCCTTGCCGTTCCGACTATGTTCGCCGCATCGGGGTACAAATTGCTGAAACTTTACATGGAGCCTAATGGTGTCGGCGTTAAAATCGTTACCGACAATTTGTTTACACTTCTTGTCGGAAATATTATTGCTTTTATCGTTGCTTGGTTAGCCATAAAGTCATTCATCGCTTTTTTGACTAAAAACGGATTTAAAGTATTCGGCTGGTATCGTATTATAGTAGGGATTATTATTGTAGCCTTGTGGATTGCAGGAGCTAATCTTTCACTTAATTAATAATCCTGTATTTTTTTGATGGAAGAGGTAAACAAGAATTTTAATTTTACAGACGGAGAAATTCTCCTTTTTGATAAACCTTTATACTGGACGTCGTTTGATTTAGTTCACCGTGTTCGCAGCATGGTTAAGCGTTTTACAGGCGAAAAAAAAATAAAAGTTGGTCATGCAGGGACACTCGATCCAATGGCAACTGGTTTAATGATTATCTGTACCGGTAAGGCAACAAAAAAAATAAACGATCTTACTATTGTCGACAAATCGTATCGTGCAACAATTCATTTGGGGCAGACGACTCCCTCGTGCGACCGTGAAACCGATGTTGATGCGACATTCCCAATTGATCATATTACTGAAGAACTTATTAAAGAAACGCTTAAAAAATTTGAAGGAGAAACAATGCAGGTTCCCCCTTTGTTTTCGGCTAAAAGCATCAATGGAGTAAGGGCTTACGAATTAGCTCGCGAAGGTCGCACGGATGTAGAGCTCAAAGCTCAGCCAATAACATTGAGCAAAATTGAAATTATATCGTACGAAGAACCTGTATTAATTATAGATGTTACATGTAGCAAAGGCACTTACATTAGGTCTTTGGCAAGAGACATTGGAGTTGCGTTAAAAAGCGGAGCTCATTTGAGCGGACTTCGGAGAACTTCGGCTGGAGATTTTACAATTAATAATGCCTTAACTGTTCAAAAATTTCAAGAAATTTTAGCATCTTTGCAGCCAATTTCGGGTAATACTATCTGAAATATTAGAAGCTGTTATACAGAGATTTGATGCAATACCTGAAGTTGTTCCTGATAGATGTTAAATTAAAAAACAGAAATCAGAAGCAATTTTACGTATTTTATCCTTTAGAAAAGCAGCATTTGTAAGATAAATTTACTTTTTCGTTAGAAATAAATATTAACATAAAATATTTCATCAATGAAGTTGTCTCAATACAAGTTCAATCTGCCACCTGAGCTTATTGCTCTATACCCGGCAGCAAATCGCGACGAATCGCGGTTAATGGTTGTACACCGTGACACCGGAAAAATTGAACATCGTATTTTTAAAGACGTTCTTGAGTATTTTGACGAGCACGATGTTTTTGTTTTCAATAACACCAAGGTTTTTCCTGCCCGTTTGTATGGCAATAAAGAAAAAACAGGTGCTGAAATAGAAGTATTTCTGTTACGTGAATTGAACCGCGAACAACGTTTGTGGGATGTTCTGGTTGATCCGGCTCGTAAAATACGTATTGGCAATAAATTATATTTTGGTGAAGATGATTCTCTTGTTGCTGAAGTAATTGACAATACGACCTCGCGTGGACGTACTTTACGCTTTTTGTTCGATGGCGATTATGACGAATTCAAAAAAACGCTTTACGGACTTGGAGAGCCTCCGCTTCCTAAATTTATTCGTCGTCCGGTAGAACCTGAAGATACTGAACGTTATCAGACTGTTTTTGCAAAACACGAAGGCGCAGTAGCGGCTCCAACTGCCGGTTTGCATTTTAGCCGTGAGTTGCTTAAGCGAATGGAAATCAAAGGAATAAATTTCGCTGAAATTACCTTACATGTTGGTTTGGGAAGTTTCCGTACCGTTGATGTTGAGGATTTGACCAAACATAAAATGGATTCGGAGCGGATTATCATTGATAATAAGGCCGTTGAAGTTGTTAACGCTGCTAAGGAAGATAAAAAGCAGGTTTGTGCAGTTGGCACAACTGTTTTGCGTACGTTGGAAAGTTCAGTTTCTACTAATGGGCGTTTGAAAGAATATGATGGATGGACTAATAAATTTATTTTTCCTCCCTACGATTTTCAGGTACCAAGTTCCATGATTTCGAACTTTCATCTGCCTCTTTCTACTTTGTTAATGATGGTGAGTGCTTTTGCCGGATACGATTTACTTTTTGAAGCTTATAAAATTGCGATAAAAGAGAAATACCGGTTTGGTACCTATGGCGATGCAATGTTGATTTTGTAATATTGACCCCGGTAATACCGGGGTTTTTTATTGATATCCTGATTTTTTTTCGAAAAATTTCCATTTTGATCCATTAATACAATTGAAAATGAAGGGTTTTCAGTTTTATAATTCGTCCTTGCTGACAAAGTTTTTCATGCTGTTTTTTTTGATGATTGTTTTTTGTTGCCTGATGATTTTTGTTGCATCGGCAATAATCTTTATCGGATCAAAAGGAGACGCATCGGCACTAACGAATTTATTCAGCGGAAATGCTACGGTAGGCGCTTTAAAACTGATGCAGGTCGCGCAGACTATTGGCTTGTTTATGATTCCTCCATTTGCAGCTGTTTTACTGTTTGAACCGGAAGGTGTTTCTTTTCTGAATATCAGTAATAAACCTAAAATTCAGCCGATTTTATTATTTTTCTTGCTTGTTTTTGCTCTTTTGCCTTTTATTAACTGGCTCGGAAGTATAAATCAGTCAATGCATTTACCACAAAGTCTTGCAGGTATGGAGCAGTGGATCAGAAATACAGAAAATCAGGCAGCTGTTCTTACGGATAAATTCTTGCAGGCAAAAAATTATGGAGATATTTTATTAAACGTTTTTATTATAGCTCTTTTGCCTGCCATAGGAGAAGAATTGTTTTTCAGAGCTATGATCCAGCGATACATTATTAAAGCGATAAAAAATATTCATTGGGGTGTCTGGATAGCAGCGATCTTTTTTAGTGCTTTTCACCTCCAGTTTCTAGGCTTTTTGCCTCGAGTTTTGTTAGGTGCGATATTAGGTTACTTGTATGTTTGGAGTAACAACTTATGGTATCCTGTTGTATTCCATTTTTTTAACAATGCACTAATGGTTGTTTCTTTTTCCTTACATAAATTAGGAAAACTAGGAATTGATCCCGATAAATTCGGAGCAACCAACAGTGAAATCTGGGGTTTATTTATCTCTATTCCTGTTGTAACAGCTTTGTTAATTTGGATTTATAAGAAAATCAAACCAAACCGTTTAGCGCTCGATCCAGAGGACTAAATTTACCTGGTTCGTTGGGACGATATACATAAACAATACCATAATTTGAGGCATGTTGTCTCTTTTCGTTGTCTGCCAAATCTTTATATGATTCTTCTATTTCATTCCAAACTTTGAGAATCAGCTCATCTGCCGTTTTTCGAAGTGTTGCAACTTCTGATGACAAGCGGTCTGCGTTTTTCTTTAGTATTTTCTGCGATTCGCACGCATCTTTAAAATTCTCGTAACGTACTTTCACTAAAGCTATACTTGGATTTGTAACAGGATTTCCACCTTTAAGCGTTCGCTCCATTTCCGCTTTTATAATTTTAGCACCCCATTCCAGTATTTCAGCTTCGTTGACAAGTTGAGGAAGTTTTCGCTCATCTTCTTCAAAACCGTAAACAGATCTCACATTGTGAGGAATCTCGCCTCTAATGATCGATAAATTCATTACTTGTATGAAGTGAGAAATATACATCTTCGCCTTCTTCATCAACGGAGTATAGTTGCGATTTTTTTTGATGTAATTATCCCAGGCTTGTTTACTTTCTGTAACAGATTTCTCAAATAAGGGGAGAAAAGATTGAATTTTCTGAAAAGTACTTTGTGTAAAAGCCAACTTAAAGGGAGGCAATTCTTTTCCTTTTTCGTAAACAGTTTGTAAGGCTCTTAGTCTTGCTACATCGGTATTAGGGAGTCTTCTGTATGGCATTAGAGGTTTTTTTAACAGATTTAGAGAAAAATGATTTTTTCTCTGTCTGAGCGAATATAAGAAATGAAAATAATTTGCACACAAATTCGCAATGTTAATTATTTAATAAAATTAACATGAATAAAAATGAAGAGAAAATTGGGGGGAGAGACAACTGAAAGAAGATAAATATCATTATAAAGAAGATACTTTGTTATGAAGGATGCCCTATTTTTGTATGTATCACTATCGTTTATCAAAAATATATAAACATGAAAAGTCCAATGTTCTCGTCCGAGGTGTATGTAAATCGTCGTAAGCAATTGAAGAAAATACTAAAACACGGCCTCGTTTTATTTCCTGGAAATTCAGAAGTTTCATATAATTATGCATCAAATACATATGCTTTCAGACAAGACAGTAATTTTTTGTACTATTTTGGAATAGATGAACCTGATATGTTTGGTATTATCGATATAGACAATGATGTTGATATTCTTGCCGGAAATGAAGTTTCGATTGAAGACATTGTTTGGACAGGTTCGGTGCCGGGAATGGTTGAGCTTGCCTCGTTTTGTGGAGCTGATAAACATTTGTCTTTAGACAATTTACATTCTTTGATATCCAATGCGACAAAAACGGGAGTACACCTTCATTTTGTTAAACCATATCGTGCTGAAACGGCATTATTACTCGAAAAATTTACCGGCATTCATCATGAATATCTTTCTCGATTTATTTCTCTTCCACTTATTCAGGCAATAGCTTCTCAGCGTCTTATAAAAGAAGATAAAGAAATTGATGAAATCGAGAAAATGGTGCATGTTGCCTATAAAATGCATACTACTGCTATGCGAATGGCCAAGCCCGGAGTTGTAGAACGGGAAATCGCATCAGCAGTAGAAGGAATTGCTCTTTCAGGCGGCGGCCCTTTACCTTTTTCTGTAATTTGTACTGTACGCGGTGAAGTTCAACACAATCATCATCATTTTAACACATTACAAAACGATCAAATGTTGATCACAGATGCAGGTGCTGAATCGGCTTTGCATTATGATAGCGATATTACCCGAACAACTCCTGTCGGGGGAAAGTTCACTCCTATTCAAAAGGATATTTACAGCATTGTGCTCAATGCAAATTTGAATGCTATCAATGCAATAAAACCCGGCAAATATTACAAAGAAGTGCATCTTACTGCTGCACGCACTGTTGCCGAAGGTCTTTCGCAGTTAGGAATTATGAAAGGGAATATTGACGATGCGGTTGCCGAAGGTGCTCATGCCATGTTCTTTGTGCATGGGGTGGGACATCAACTCGGTCTGGATGTACATGATTTGGAAGGACTTGGTGAGGATAATATAGGATATGATGAAACAGTTTCTCGTAGCACTCAGTTTGGAACGGCATATCTTCGTTTTGCACGAAAGGTACAACCCGGAATGGTTTTAACTGTTGAACCCGGAATCTATTTTATTCCTGAACTTTTTAAGCTGTGGAAGTCCGAAGGTCGTTTTCGTGATTTTATTAATTATGATAAAGCCGAATCTCTATTAGGTTTTGGAGGTATTCGCATTGAAGATGATGTTTTGGTAACTAAAGATGGCAGCCGTGTTTTGGGACCGGGCATTCCTAAAACGATTGCTGAAGTTGAAGAAATCGCACAATCGTAGTTCTATTTATCGAAAATATTGATTAAAAGACGTTAATGGATCTTTTTTGTTGATGTTTTTATCTAACTTAGTGGTCATTTAGTAAATGTATCCACTAAATTATCACCCTTAATCCGATGAAAAGAGGTTTATTTTTTTACTTACTAGTTCCATTTTCAATTCTTTATACTCTTATAATCAGAACACGAAATACTCTTTATAATTGGAGAATATTTCGTTCTGTAGAATTTCAGATTCCTATTATTTCGGTTGGCAATATTACAATTGGAGGAACAGGTAAAACACCTCATACCGAATATATTATACATCTGCTGATGCCAATAGGTGAAATTGCGGTACTCAGTCGGGGATATAAACGTAAATCAAAAGGTTTTGTCAAAGCAACAACCGAATCGACTGTTGCTGAAATTGGAGATGAACCGATGCAGATGAAGCATAAATTTCCGACACTGCAGGTAGCTGTAGATAATAATCGGATCAACGGTATTAATAAGCTTATGTCTGAAAATGCTGATCTTAAGGCTATTGTTTTAGATGATGCTTTTCAACATCGTTCAGTTTATCCGGGAATAAATATTTTACTTATCGATTATAATAGACCTCTTTCGTCTGATTTTATGCTACCAGCAGGTCGTTTAAGAGAACCTGCGACAGGCATAGAACGTGCAAATATTGTGATTCTTACAAAGTGTCCGAAAATTTTAAAACCAATCGATCAAAGATTGTTAGGGCTAAGTTTAAATTTAAAACCTTACCAGACTTTGTATTTTACATATTTAGAATACGGACATCCGCTTCCTGTTTTTGAAAATAACGAAAAATCTTGGTCTTTTGATTCAGAAAATAAGCCTTCTTCTGTATTGATTGTTACAGGAATTGCTCAAGCTCGTCCATTCGTTGAACATATTGAAGAAATAGCACCAACTGTAAAGCATCTTGAATATCCCGATCATTTTAATTTTACAGAAAAAGAAGTTGCTGAAATTAATACAGAATTTGAAAATCTTTCCGGTAACAGTAAAGTAATACTTACTACCGAAAAAGATGCTATGAGACTAATGTCTATGAACTCATTTTCCGTAACAGCTCATTCTTCAATGTATTATATTCCGATAGAAGTCAGATTTTTAAATGAAGGAAAAGAACATTTTGACAATCAGATTATAAGTTATGTTCGAAAAAATAAAAGAGACAGTCTCCTTTATCGAAAATAAAATGCCGTTTAGACCAGAAACACTTGTCGTTTTAGGAAGTGGCTTGGGAAATCTGGTTTCAAAAATTAATGAAATCAAACGGCTGAACTATAGCGAAATTCCTAATTTTCCTGTTTCTACGGTTGAAGGTCACCACGGAACTCTCATTTTTGGCGAATACGCTGATCGTAAAATTGCAGTTATGCAAGGTCGGTTCCATTTTTACGAAGGTTATTGTATGGAGCAAGTCGTTTTTCCTGTTAGAGTTTTAGCTCAGTTAGGATGTAATACATTAATGGCTTCAAATGCTGCAGGAGGCTTAAATCCTTCTTACGATGTTGGAGATATAATGGTTTTTGAGGATCATATTAATTTTATGCCTAATCCTTTGATAGGTAAGAATCATCTGGGATTTGGGCCTCGTTTTCCAGATATGGCTAATGTATATGACCCAACATTAGCTGAGAAAGCTGTGACGTTTTGTAATAATCTGAATATAAATGTACACAGAGGAGTTTATATCGGTGTCACAGGACCGTCATATGAAACAAAAGCAGAATGTTATGCGTATAGAAACATGGGTGCAGATGCAGTAGGAATGAGCACGGTTCCTGAGTCTATCGTCGCACATCAGATGGGTTTGAAATGCTTTGCGGCATCGGTCATTACTAATAAGGTGGGTCGACAGGACGGTATCCCTCTGAGTCATGAAGAGGTGCTGGATGCAGCCGATAAAGCTTCTTCGGTACTTTCTACTTTATTTCTTCATTTAATTGCGTCATAACAGGTTTCTTCTTTTGCATAATTATTCATTAAATAGCTCTGTTTCGTATAGTACAATGAATTATTAAAAGATAACATATTGTGAAATAACTTTCTTAATTATTAGTTAATTCGCATATTTATAAAAATCTAAAAAATCTGAATAAATTGATTTTTAGATAGAAACAATAACATCTGGTAAAAAAATGTAACTTGCAGAACTTAAGTTTCCTTCATTTGCTTTTTAGAAATGCACAAAATCCATGAATGATTTTTTTATTTTTTTTATTGACGACGACAAGCTGATTCTTAATTTGATGGATTATACCTTCAACCAGAGGGAACGTTGTAAAGTAAGTTGTTTCCTTTCGGGCAAAGATTGCATCGAACATCTTACAGAAGATCCAGATCTTATTGTTTTGGATTATTATCTGGAAGAAACAGGTATTTATGGATCAGGTAAAGAAGTTTTGAAGGAAATCTTAAAAAGAAGTCCGCAATCGAAAGTTATTATGTTTTCGGCTCAGGAAAACGAAGAAGTAATTAAAGAATTGTTGGATATTGGAGCTTGGAAGTATATTAAAAAAGATTCATTTTTTATTGATTCAATAATGGAAGCTATTCACGAACTTAGAATTCGAAATAAATAGCTCCCATTAATAAAGTTTATTTTTTACTTCGGTTACGCTCTTTTTCATCAAGAATTATTTTACGTAGTCTTATACTTTTGGGCGTAATTTCTACGTATTCATCTTCCTGAATATATTCTAAAGCTTCTTCGAGTGAAAATTTCACAGCTGGAGCAATCTTCACTTTGTCATCAGAACCCGAAGCTCGCATATTTGTGAGTTTCTTAGTTTTAGTAAGGTTCAAGCCTAAATCGCCAGGTCTTGTATGCTCACCACAAACCTGTCCTGCATAAATTTCATCACCAGGTTCGATAAAAAAGAAACCACGATCCTGAACTTTATCGAGCGCATAAGCGATTGCTGTACCCGATTCAATTGCAATTAAAGAGCCGTTTACACGTTTTTCAATTTCGCCTCTCCATGCTTCAAATGCTTTGAAACGGTGTGTCATAATTGCTTCGCCTGCAGTCGCGGTAAGAATCATATTTCTTAATCCAATAATACCTCTTGAAGGAATTTCAAAATCTAAATGTAAGCGGTCTCCACGACGTTCCATATTAATCATTGTTCCCTTGCGGCGAGTTATCATTTCGATACATTTACCAGAGTTTTCTTCTGGCATATCAAGCGTAAGTGATTCAATAGGTTCGCATTTTTCACCTGCAATTTCTTTTACAATAACCTTAGGTTGGCCAACTTGCAGTTCATAACCTTCACGACGCATTGTTTCGATTAATACCGAGAGATGAAGCACTCCTCGCCCAAATACATTGTAAGCATCAGTCGATTCGATAGGCTCAACGCGTAAAGCCAGATTTTTTTCCAGCTCTTTTTCAAGGCGTTCTTTCAAGTGTCTTGATGTTACGAACTTACCTTCTTTTCCGAAAAATGGAGAGTTGTTGATGGTGAACAACATACTCATCGTTGGCTCGTCAATTGCAATTGGATCAAGTGGTTCCGGATTTTCATAGTCGCATACGGTATCGCCAATTTCAAAGCCATCAACTCCTACAACAGCACAAATTTCACCAGCTTCAACACTTTCTACTTTGCGGCGTGAAAGCCCTTCAAATAAATAAAGTTCTTTAATCTTGCTGCGAATAATTGATCCGTCGCGTTTTGCAAGCGAAACATTCATTCCTTCTTTTAACGAACCTCTATTTAATTTACCAATGGCAATTCGACCGATATAATTCGAATAGTCTAACGAAGTAATAAGTAACTGTGTTGTCCCCTTTTCTATTTTTGGCTCGGGTACATATTTAATAATAGTATCAAAAAGAGGAGTAATATCTTTCGATGGTTTTTTCCAGTCTGTACTCATCCAGTTTTCTTTAGCAGAGCCAAATACAGTTGGAAAATTAAGCTGATCGTCGTTGGCATTGAGGTTAAACATAAGATCGAAAACTTCCTCATGCACTTCATCAGGCCGACAGTTTGGTTTATCAACTTTGTTTACTACAACAATTGGTTTTTTACCCAGTGCTAACGCCTTTTGAAGTACAAAGCGAGTTTGAGGCATCGTGCCTTCAAATGCATCAACAAGTAAAAGAACGCCATCGCACATATTTAATACCCGCTCTACCTCACCTCCAAAATCGGCGTGTCCAGGAGTGTCAATAATGTTAATTTTGTAATCTTTGTAGGTTACTGAAACGTTCTTTGCAAGAATTGTTATTCCTCTCTCACGTTCCAAATCATTATTGTCAAGAATTAATTCGCCTGGGTTTTCATGACCTTTGAAAACGTTTGCCTGCAAAATCATTTTGTCAACAAGAGTGGTTTTGCCGTGGTCAACGTGTGCTATAATAGCAATGTTCTTAATTTTCACTAACTTATTTTTAATTATTCTTATTCATAGTCGAGACTATAATCATGCATACATGATAAAATATACCCCTCCTTATTTAAGGCTGCAAAGGTACACCATTAATTTAAAAATGACTATATTTGCCCCCACTTTTGAATAAAGTAAACTTATTTGGTATATTATAATGTTTCCAAATTTGAAGGGAATGTTTAATTTTGCCAGTTGAAAATAAAAACTGGAGTGAAGCTGACAAACGCATATACGATCCCTTATAAAGGGTTAAAAGAAGGAACTCATCAATTTATTTTTGAGATAGATGGACGTTTCTTTGATCAGATAGAAAATGCGGATATTCAGAAAGCAGATCTTCAGGCGATACTTGACGTTGACAAGAGTGGCGCAATAATGCGTATTGGCATAGAAATAAAAGGAACAGTTGAAGTTGAATGTGATCGTTGCCTTTCTTCTATGTCTTGTGACATTGATTATAAGAGTCTTGTTTGGGTAAAACAAGGACACAACGAAGATGAAATGAACGAAGGTAATGAGGAATTACTGGTTGTACCTGCGGATCAAGGTGAAATTGACATGTGGCAATATATCTATGATTCGGTTATGCTAAGTCTTCCTTATCAAAGAGTTCACACAAACGAACCGGGAGAACCGGGCGGATGTGATCCCTTAATGATTGAAAAGCTTAATGCTCACGTGGTACATGAAGTGCCTGAAGAGAAAGAAGATAATATTGCTGACCCTAGATGGGAAGCATTGTTAAGATTGAAAGGTAATAAAAACAATAATTTTTAAAATTTAAGAAAATGCCAAATCCGAAACGCAGACATTCAGCGCAGAGAAGGGACAAAAGAAGAACTCATTATAAAGCAGTTGCTCCTAACGTAATAGCTTGTCCAAACTGCGGAGCATCGGTTCAATACCACCGCGTTTGTCCAGAATGTGGATATTATAGAGGTAAACAAGCTGTTGTAAAAGAAGTGAATGCTTAATATCGGCTAAACTCCGGTATTGAACATCTCTTCATTAAACAAGATAATTGAGTAATGAAGATTGGTATTGATATATTTGGTGGCGATTATGCCCCAGATGCTACAATTGACGGCTCTATACTTGCCTTAGAAGAGCTAGGTGCTGATGAACAATTGGTACTGATAGGAGATGAAAAGGTAATACGAGAAAAGTGTGAAGCAAAAGGAGTTAATCCAAACCAATTCGAGATTGTTCATACAACCGAATGGATTGGAATGGATGAACATCCGGCCAAAGCTTTTGCAGCAAAACCTAAGTCTAGCATAGGTATTGGTTTCCATTTACTTAAAGGCGGACAAATAGATGGTTTTGCGAGTGCAGGAAGTACAGGTGCAATGCTTGTTGGCGCAATGTATACGATCAAATCAGTACCAGGAATTATTCGTCCGGTTATTTCTGCAGAAGTTCCTAACGGAACCGACATTCCAAATCTGCTTCTTGATGTAGGTATTAATCCCGATGCACGTCCTGACGTATTATATCAGTATGCTGTTATTGGAAGTACTTATGCAAAATGTGTGTATCATATAGAAAAACCACGTGTTGCATTATTAAGTCTTGGATCTGAAGAAGAAAAAGGTAATTTAGTTTGCAAAGCAGCCTTTCAGATAATGAAGGAATCGACAGAAATTAATTTTGTCGGCAATGTAGAAGGTAACGACTTGTTTAGTAATGAAAAAGCCGATGTAATTGTTTGCGATGGTTATGTTGGCAATGTTGTTATTAAAGAAGCTGAAGCAATTTTTGTTCTGATGAAAAAATTCGGTATTCAACATCCATTTTTTGAAATGATGAATTATGAAAAACATGGAGGAACACCTATTTTAGGTGTAAATGGTACCGCAATAATTGGCCATGGAGTTTCCAATGCCAAGGCTATCCGGACGATGATAATCAATACCCGGGATATTATAAAGTCAGAGCTTACGGAAAAAATTAAAGAAGCTTTTTGTTAATCAATAGCACCTCATGTAAAAGCATGAGGTTTTATTTTTACAGCCAAAGAAAAGAATAATCCTTGGCCACAATTATTTTAGAACATGCCAGAAATTCGTGCTGTGATAACGGGTATAGGAGCATATGTTCCTGATTATATCCTTACCAATGAAGAACTTAGCCAAATGGTTGATACTTCTGACGAATGGATTATGCAACGTGTTGGAATCAAAGAACGTCATATTCTTCGAGAGGAAGGGAAAGCGTCAGCCTACATGGGTGCACAGGCAGTTTTTGATCTTTTAAAAAAGACAGGATTAAAACCAAATGATGTTGAACTGCTTATTTGTTTAACGGTAACGCCAGATATGCAGTTTCCTGCAACCGCCAATATCATAAGTGATATGGTTGGTATTCAAAATGCATGGAGTTTTGATCTTACGGCTGCTTGTTCGAGTTTTATTTATGGATTGGTTACAGCTTCTCAATTTATAGAGAGTGGACGGTATAAAAAAATAGTAGTGGTCACAACCGACAAAATGTCTTCAATTACCGATTATACCGATCGAACTACTTGTCCTCTTTTTGGAGATGCAGCTGCAGCAATGCTTATAGAACCTACAACTGAAGATATTGGGGTTGTTGATCATATTTTTGGAACAGATGGTTCGGGAGTGAAACATCTTCATCTGAAAGCTGGTGGATCATTGCGTCCATCGTCAATAGAAACAGTTACCAATAAAGAACATTACATTTATCAGGAAGGTCAGGCCGTATTTAAGGTCGCTGTTACTAAAATGGCTGATGTTGCTGTTAAGATGATGGAACGCCATCATCTTACATCCGAAACACTGGCTTGGCTTGTACCACATCAGGCTAATCTTCGTATTATTGATGCAACCGGTCGTCGAATGGGATTACCTAAGGAAAAGGTAATGATTAACATTGACAAGTATGGAAATACGACATCTTCTACAATTCCCTTGTGTTTATATGATTTCGAAAAAACTCTGAAAAAAGGAGATAATCTTATACTAGCGGCATTTGGTGGTGGCTTCACTTGGGGCTCTGTCTATTTAAAATGGGCTTACGATACGAAATAAAACTTTTACTGCAAATAACTTCAAAAAAGTCTGACATCGTTCAGACTTTTTTTTATTTTAGCCAACGCCTTTCTGAGGAGAGACAGAAGGTTTAAATTGACATTTAACTTGTAGATATGGCAAAGTATAGCAGTGAGCCTGAAGTTGCAACAGGCATAAACATTATTGGTAATGGTACCGAAATTAAAGGAAATGTTAATTGTAATGGTGACATTCGGATTGATGGAATTTTAAACGGAAATCTTGTTGCAAAAGGAAAACTGGTTATTGGAGAAACCGGCAAGATAACAGGTACTGTAATTTGTAAAAGTGCTGACGTTTTAGGTATTTTTGAAGGAAAACTTGTTGTTGGCGAGCTTTTAAGCCTTAAAGCTACTTCTTCAGTAAAAGGAGATGTGTTTGCTGTTAAATTATCTATAGAACCAAATTCTAAGTTTACCGGTAATTGTCGAATGGATGAAGAATTGGTAAACAAGGAAATGGGAACTGTTTCTAAAATAGATGAAATCCCCGCAGAAGGATAATTGGGCAACCTATTTATCGCTGCCATTCGAGATGGCTGTACTTATAGGTCTTTTTGCCTTTGGTGGACATGAGGTTGATACGTATTTCCATTGCAGAGTACCTTGGTTCACTGTGTTTTTAACTCTGTTAGGCGTTTTTTTAGCCCTTTATCAGGTGTACAGAAAGCTTAAAAAGAATGATAAAGTTTAATAATCTGAGAGATCTTTTTTTGATACACCTAGGTATTGGTGTTTTACTAGCATTATTGACATATGTTGGATTAACTTTTTTCCCAGGTGTAGCAGTTCCATTTGTCCCTTCATTAATCGTCTCTTTGACATTCGTGAATTTAATTCTGCTCTTTTTTTTCGGAGGAGATGCAAATTCTTTAAATCCCCAGGCTGCAATTCGGAAAGTAATCGTCTTTTTTGGATTAAAGCTTTTATCCTACCTTATTATAGTTATTGTCTTTTTTCTTATTTTCAGAACGTTAAAGTTCCAATTAGCAATAGTATTCTTGTCTTACTATATGCTTTTTTCAATTTTTAACGTTTGGTGGCTTACAAAAAGAAGAAAAGATAACAACAAATCTAAAGATTGACTAAATTCGACCTTCGTTAAAGGTCTATCGGTTCTAAATATCAGTTTGTATGAAGGTGTTTTTTACCATTGCCATAGGTGTGTTATTGTTTTGTGCACCGCTAAAGGCAAGTGAAACTGTAAGTGACTCAGTATCGAACTCTGCCACCAAATCAGCTTTTTCACCTAAAGATGTTATTTTTGATCATATTCGGGATTCTCACGAATGGCATATTTGTACATGGAAAGGCAAAGCGGTTCGTATACCTTTACCTGTAATTCTTTACAGCAAAACATCGGGTTTTAATGTCTTTTCGTCCGAAGAATTTGACAATCCAATGCATTCCCACAAACAGTTTGTTATGTCTGAAGAGGTTAATACTCGCAGTAACATTTCTGAAGTTTTGCCCGATGGCACAATTGTTAAGCCTTTAGATTTTTCGATTACACGTAATGTATTGACATTGTTTATGATAACCATATTTATGCTGTGGTTTTTCTTGTCAATGGCTAAAACATACAAAAAGAAACAACTTGGCGCACCTACTGGAGCCCGGTCTTTTTTTGAGCCTTTAATTATTTTTGTCAGAGACGAAATTGCAATTTCCTGTATTGGCCCTAAAAAGTACGAAAAGTACATGCCATACTTGCTTACTGCATTCTTCTTTATTTGGTTTTTGAATATGCTGGGCATGGTTCCTTTGTTCCCAGGAGGAGCTAATGTTACCGGTAATATAGCGGTAACATTAGTACTGGCACTCTTTACTTTTGTTATTACAACCGCCGTTTCGAACAAACATTACTGGAAAGAAATCTTCAATCCGGATGTGCCTTTGTTCTTGAAATTTCCTGTACCTATAATGCCTTTGATAGAATTTGCACAGGTTTTTATTAAACCATTTGTGCTGATGATCCGACTTTTTGCAAATGTTATGGCTGGGCATATAATGCCTTTAGGATTTATCTGTCTCATTTTTATTTTTGGGCAACAAAGTATATTTATGGGATACGGTGTTTCTGTATTTTCGGTACTATTTGTTATTTTCTTAAGCTTGCTGGAACTTTTAGTTGCATTTATTCAGGCTTATGTGTTTACGCTTCTTTCTGCTATTTACATTGGAATGGCAATGGAAAATCCACATGAAACTGAAGAAATTTCAAAATAATTCAAAGTATTTATAATAATTCAAAAAGTAAAGGTATGTTGTCATTAGTATTGCTCGCAGCTGTAGGAGAAGTTGCCAAAATGGGTGCCAGTATAGGTGCTGGTTTAGCAGTAGTTGGTGCTGGTATTGGCGTAGGTATAACCGGTGGTCATGCTATGGATGCCATGGCTCGTCAACCTGAAATGGTTGGAACTTTGCGTTCGAACATGATTCTTGCTGCAGCTTTGGTTGAAGGTGTTGCCTTCTTTGCCCTTGTGCTCTGTCTTTTGGCTATGTTTGCCTAAGAAAATTGCAGGGAACGCAGTTTTAACATAAAAACAATCCGGTATGGAACTTATTACACCCGGAATAGGGTTATTGTTCTGGATGCTGCTGTCGTTTTCGCTATTGCTTTTTATCTTAGGAAAGTTTGCATGGAAACCAATTTTGAATTCCATTAAAACCCGGGACAAAAGCATTGCTGATGCATTGAAAGATGCAGAAGAAGCACGACAGGAAAAGCTTCGCATAGAACAAGACAAAGAGAAAATATTGTTGCAGGCTCGTCAGGAAAAAGAGGCGATGCTTCGTGATACTGCGACCTTAAAAAGCCAGCTCATACAAGAAGCCAGAGAACAAGCTCAGACTGAAGCTCGCAAAGTCATTGAAGAAAGCCGTAAGGCAATTGAAAATGAACGTAAGCAGGCAATGGCAAGTATGAAAAATCAGCTCGCAGTTCTCTCGGTTAGTATTGCCGAACAAATTCTTCGTCAAAAGCTTGCATCTGATAAGGAACAGGCTCAGTTGATTGATGAGATGCTTAAGGATATTAATGCCAATTGATTATGAACGAAGGCAGAATAGCGGTCAGGTACGCAAAGGCATTATTTGAGGTTGCAACCGAAAAATCGGTACTCGAAGAAGTGAAAAACGATATTTCTTTTATGGAAAACGTTTATAAGCTTACTCCCGAGTTCGATCTTTTCCTGTCCAATCCTTCGCTAACAAAAAGTGAACGAATCGAATGGCTGGAGAAACTCATGCCAGGCGCGCATTCCGTAACCCTTGCATTTGTCCGGCAGTTGGTTGAACAACGTCGCGAAAACAAAATTCCAATTATCTTACGGTATTTTATGGATTTATATCGCGAACATGCTGGTTTTAAAAAAGTTAAAGTAATTACAGCGGTACCTTTAGGTGCTGAATCGCAAAATACACTTCAGTCTAAACTGGAATCGAATTTAAAAGCAAAAGTAGAGTTCGAAAATGAAACCGATGCTTCTATCTTAGGGGGAATAATCCTTCAGGTTGACGATTTGCAGTTTGATGCCAGTGTTGCGTCGGGGCTTAGCCGTCTGAGAAACAAATTACTATCTTCAGAACAAGTGTAAAAGAAAATATTTATGGCTCAGTTAAATCCAGCCGAAGTATCTGCCATTATAAAGCAACAGATTGAACAAACTTCTCCGGTAACGGCTTTCGAAGAAACCGGTACAGTATTGGAAGTTGGCGATGGTATTGCCCGTGTTTACGGCCTGCGCAACGTTCAGTCGAATGAGCTTGTTGAGTTCAAAAATGGCATTAAAGGCATTGTACTTAACCTCGAAGAAGATAACGTTGGGGTGGTACTTTTAGGATCAAGCGAATTAATTCGCGAAGGTGATACGGTAAAACGTACTCGTCGTATTGCATCTATTATGGCAGGCGAAGGTCTGTTGGGCAGGGTGATTAATACTCTTGGTGAAGCTGTTGACGGCAAAGGGCCTATTGAAGGTCAGTTATACGAAGTGCCTCTTGAACGTAAAGCTCCGGGGGTTATTTTCCGTCAACCGGTAAAGGAACCACTGCAAACAGGTATCAAGTCTATTGATGCCATGTTTCCTATTGGTCGTGGACAACGCGAACTTATCATTGGTGACCGTCAGACCGGAAAAACGGCAATTGCAATAGATACCATCATTAATCAGCGTAAAAATTTTGAAGCAGGTAAACCGGTTTATTGTATTTATGTTGCTATAGGCCAAAAAGGTTCGACTGTTGCGAATGTGGCTCACACATTAGAACGCTATGGCGCAATGGAATATACGACCATTGTGATGTCAACCGCTTCGGACTCTGCGGCCATGCAATTTTATGCACCTTTTGCAGGTGCCGCAATCGGCGAGTTTTTCCGCGATTCTGGTCGCCATGCGTTAATTATATATGATGACCTTTCGAAACAGGCTGTTTCCTACCGCGAAGTATCGTTGTTGCTCCGTCGCCCACCGGGACGTGAAGCTTACCCTGGAGACGTATTCTATCTGCACTCTCGTTTGCTCGAACGTGCTGCTAAGATTATCGAAGCCGATGATATTGCAAAAAAAATGAACGATTTGCCAGAGTCTCTTCGCCCATTGGTTAAAGGTGGCGGTTCGCTTACAGCTTTACCAATCATTGAAACTCAGGCAGGGGACGTTTCGGCTTATATTCCAACCAACGTAATTTCGATTACCGATGGTCAGATTTTCTTGGAAACAAATCTTTTCAACTCAGGTATTCGTCCTGCTGTAAACGTAGGTCTTTCGGTATCGCGTGTAGGGGGAAATGCTCAGATTAAGGCAATGAAAAAAGTTGCCGGTACGCTGAAACTTGATCAGGCTCAATTTCGCGAACTTGAAGCTTTTGCCAAATTTGGTTCTGATTTGGATGCCGCTACTCTTGCCGTTCTTGATAAAGGAGCAAAAAACATTGAAATTCTTAAACAGGGACAATACCAACCGGTACCCGTTGAAAAGCAAATTGCTATAATCTTTTGTGGTACAAAAGGTTTGCTAAAAGATGTTCCGGTTAAGAAGGTTCGTGATTTTGAAGCTGAATATCTTCGCGTTCTCGAGAAAAATCATCCATCATTGCTTAAAGACCTTGCTAACGGGGTTATTAACGATGAGATGATGAAAGAGATGGAAAAGACAGCGCTTGAAATAGCAGCTACATACAAAAGCAATTAGAGGATAGAAAAGGCGGGAAAATAATTTTTCCTGCCTTTCGGTAATATATTACTTATGGCCAATCTTAAAGAAATACGTTCGCGTATAGCTTCGGTAAGTTCGACAAAGCAAATAACCAGTGCCATGAAAATGGTATCGGCGGCCAAGCTACGCAGAGCACAGGATGGTATTCTCAGCCTGAGGCCTTACGCCAATAAACTTAACGAAGTCGTTAGTCGTTTGGTTGATAATCTCCCGTCAGGTGATAGCGCTTACTCCCGCGAACGCGATGTTAAAAAGGTTTTGCTTGTTGTTATTACATCTAATCGGGGTATGTGCGGAGCTTTTAACTCGTCGGTTGTAAAGGCTGCTCTAAATCATGCTCAGGAAAATTATAAAGAATCGTATGACAAAGGAGATGTCCATTTTTTAACAATTGGGAAGAAAGGTGCTGACATTCTGAAAAATCGTAAGGTTCATATTGTAGCAGATCATAGCAAACTGTTTGAAAATCTGGAAGACGAATCAGTATTTCCTTTGGCTTATCATCTGATGTCTCTTTTCGGAAAGGAAGAATACGATAGAATTGAACTGATCTATAATCAATTCAAAAATGCTGCGGTTTACAATCTTATGACTGAACAGTTTTTGCCTTTTGTTAATAAAAACAGTGGCACTACCGAACTGAGCGATTATATTTATGAGCCATCTCAAGGCGAAATTCTGGAACGTGTTATTCCTATCTCATTGCAAATTCAGTTATTAAAAGCTCTGCTCGATTCTTTTGCTGCCGAACATGGTGCCCGAATGACTGCGATGCATAAAGCTACCGACAATGCAACAGAATTACTTCGTAATCTGACACTTACTTATAACAAAGCTCGTCAGGCTGCTATTACCAACGAATTGAACGAAATTGTTGGTGGTGCTGAGGCACTGAAAGGTTGAGTTTGATGCATTTTAATTTATAAAAATAAAAGCCGGAAACTTATTTCCGGCTTTTATTTTTAGTATTTTATAATAACTATTTTCCAGAAAGAAACTGTTTACTACGCGGATAATCAATTGTATAATGTAATCCGACACTTTCGTGACGTTGCTGAGCCGATTTAATAATAAGATACCCCACATTAATCAAGTTCCGCAATTCGCATAATTTTTTGGAAAGTTTGGTCTTTTTATAAAGCTCCTCTGTTTCATTGTGAATAATCCACAAACGATCGGCTGCACGTTTAAGACGAAGATCCGAACGAACAATTCCTACATAATTACTCATAATCTGTTGCATCTCCTTCATATTCTGAGTAATAAGCACCATTTCTTCGGGATAGTTCATTCCCTCATCATCCCAGCTTGGAATATTATTAGGAACCTGAACGGCCTTAATAACAGACAGAGCATGATTTGCCGCACGATCGGCATAAACTATTGCTTCTAATAAAGAATTGGAAGCCAACCGGTTTGCTCCGTGCAAGCCTGTCGAGGAGGTTTCGCCGGCAGCATAAAGATGATTGATCCACGATTGCCCGTTCATATCTACTTTAATTCCTCCACACATATAATGTGCAGCAGGCACAACCGGAATCATGTCCTTGCGCATATCGATACCAATGCTCAGACATTTTGCATGAATATTCGGAAAATGGTTAATCAGACTATCATGATCAAGATGTCGGCAGTCGAGATAAACATGATCATCTCCGCTGATTTTCATTTCATTATCAATAGCACGAGCTGTAATATCACGAGGAGCGAGAGAGCCCCGCTCATCATACTTATGCATAAATTCGTTACCCGAAAAATCTTTTAAGATCCCGCCAAATCCGCGAACAGCTTCCGAAATAAGAAATGAGGGACGTTCACCAGGATTATACAGCGAAGTAGGATGAAACTGCACAAATTCCATCCCATCCACAATACCTTTGGCGCGGTAAACCATTGCCACTCCGTCGCCGGTTGCAATGGGTGGATTGGTGGTGGTTTGATAAATATTTCCTGTCCCACCGGAGGCCATAAGGGTAACTTTTGCCTTTATCGTCTTTACCTTATGAGTTGAGAGTTCGAGCACATAAGCTCCATAACATTCAATGTTAGTGTAATATCGTTTAACCAGCATTCCCAGATGATGCTGTGTAATAAGGTCAACAGCAAAGTGCTTCTCTAAGATTGTAATATTGGGATGTTTACGAACACGTTCGGTAAGAGCGCGCTGAATTTCGGCACCGGTATTGTCTTTGTGGTGCAAAACGCGATGTTCTGAATGTCCACCTTCGCGAGCCAGTTCAAAAGTACCATCGTTTGTTTTGTCGAACTGGGTACCCCATTCCACTAACTGCCGGATTTGGGCAGGAGCTTCGGTAACGATCATTCTGACAACTTCTTCGTTGCACAGGCCGCCGCCGCAGATGAGCGTATCTTTTACATGTTTTTCAAAATCATCGGACGAAGCAATAGCTGCGGCAATTCCTCCCTGAGCATAGCTTGTATTGGTTTCTTCGAGCGTAGATTTGGTAACCACACACACTTTGCCGTGATCGGCAACTTTAAGGGCGAAACTCAATCCGGCGAGTCCAGACCCTATTACCAGAAAATCGTATTCCGATTGCATAATTTTTTACTTAAAACGCAAAGATACGAATGAAACAAACAGGGTATTCGCAAGCATTTAGCAAATAACAAAAACATAGGTTTTAAGTAAAATAATATTAAATATCTGGCAATAAGAATCATAATAAACCAGCTAGGCTGAACAAAATATTATAGTATAACTGGTATTGGCTACAATAAGCTATCATTAAGTAAATTATGATAATTAGCCAATAAAAATTTATTGACCCTTATTTTTATATATTTTTACGCAAATCTTGCTTTAATGAATCGCCCAAAAATTACAATTGACACCATCCCGTCAAAAGTCTGGCATTACTTGCTAGTTATATTATTAGTTATCAGTATTTTTTCGCCCATAAACAAAAATCAGTTATCGAGCGAAGAACCTCGCCGGGCAGTAACAGCTATGGAGACCTTTATTTCAGGTCATTATATTGTTCCTCAAATACATGAGGCGCCATATTACAATAAACCTCCATTTTACAACTGGGTTATTGCCGGATTTTACCGAATTACCGGTTCTTTCGAAGAATGGGTAGTAAGAATGCCCGGACTAATATCGTACTTACTAACAGCTTTACTATTTTTCTGGTTAGCAAAAATTTATACCGATAAACAAACAGCTTTTATAACAGCGGTAGCATACCTTACTTCTGCCGATTTGTTTTTTTATGCGAGTTATTGCGCCGGGCAAATCGATTTTTTCTTCTCCTTGCTTGTCCTTTTACAGGCTTATTCTTTCTTCTTTTTCTATCAGAAAAGGCAATTCTGGCTGATGTTTGCAATATCCTATCTATTTACAGCAGTAGGAGTTCTTACAAAAGGATTACCTTCTATTGCTTTTCAAATTATTACCATCGGAACTTACATGATTTATCTTAAGCAATGGAAATTGCTTTTTAGTTTTAAACATTTAGTTGGGATTATTATATTTTGTTTGTTATTAATAAGTTACTTTTCGTTATATGCAAAATATTCAGGTAATCTTAACGGATTCTTAATCAATCTTTTTAAAGAATCGTCCGAGAGAACAATTAATGAATATTCATTTACAGCGGCTCTGCCACATATTCTGTTATTTCCATTCAAAGTGGCAATAGCGCTCTTGCCATGGAGTGTTTTTGGAGTCTTTTTATTTCAACGAAATATCAGAAAAGGGATTAAAAATAACCCGCTACTATTATTTTCCACTCTTTTTATCCTTTCAAACATTGTAATATATTGGTTATCTCCACATTACAAAGACAGATATACCTATATGTTCATTCCTCCTATCCTACTCATTATCTTTCATTTCTATCAGGAATATAAAAACGCTATGCCTCAAAAAATAAAATGGGCACACTATTTATCCTCCGCAATTATGATTTTATTGCCCGTTACATATTTGGCGTGTCTGTTTATAAAAGAACTTAAAGAATGTGTACCTGATATAACAATTTGGTCTATTGTGTTTTTTATAGCTGGAACTTCTATCTTCATTTTATTTAATAGAGCTAAAAAAGACCGCTTATGCTTCATTTTTTTGTCGATGATTGTCGCAAAATTTGCTTACAGTGTATTACTACTTCCTTATTTAGACCGTCAATCTGTTTCAACTGAATATCAACATGATGTTGAACATATTACTCAAATAACCGGAAATTCACATATTTATTACACCGGAAAGCCAAACATTATAAAACCATATATCTCGATTATGGGGCATCTGTTGGTTAAAGATACCCTGCAAACTCCGCCCCTGCTGCCTTATCAAATTCCATACTTTATCACAAAAAAAACAGGAAAACTACTTCCTTACGTAACCGAAACCCGATCGGGATGTTATTACTTAGTTCATCTAAAAAATATAAAAGATTATAAAGTTGACGTACTTTACCGCTTTGATGATAAGTGGAATCATCAGAAAATGATTCTTTACCGTAAGTGGTAAATAACTTACAATCTGACATAAAGTAATAATTTATGTGTTTAGAATTGGGGAAATCGATTATTTTTGCACCGCAAAAAAGTAAACCGATAAAATTTTTATATGGCTACAACAGCAGATTTTAAAAACGGATTATGTATTGATTTCAACGGAGATCTTTACACAATCACTCAATTTCAACATGTAAAACCAGGCAAAGGTCCTGCTTTTGTTCGTACAAAACTCAAAAACCTTAAAACAGGAAAGGTTATTGACAATACGTTCAACTCAGGTGTCAAAATTGATGTTGCCCGTGTAGAACGTCGTCCTTACACATTCCTTTACAAAGACGAGTCGGGATATAACCTTATGCATCAGGAAACTTTTGAACAGGTTGTAGTTGAAGAAAGCCTTATCAACGCTCCGCAGTTGATGAAAGAAGGCCAATATCTTGAAATGGTTGTTCATGCCGACACCGAAACTCCGCTGTATGCAGAACTTCCTCCATTCGTAACACTTGAGATAACTTACACCGAACCAGGCGTTCGTGGCGACACATCGTCAACATCTTCGCTCAAACCGGCAACAGTTGAAACCGGGGCTACAGTCATGGTTCCCTTGTTTGTAAATACAGGCGAAAAAATTAAAATTGATACCCGCGACGGAAGTTACTCGGAAAGAGTTAAAGAATAATAAATAGAAAAGTCGGGGTAATCGATATAAATTTTATATTTAGGCTGTCATTTATAGACAGCCTTTTTTATGCCTACACGCGATTATTCGGAACGGATACGTCAATTATCATTCAAGCTCAATTCGTTGCTTGATATCTCGCTTGCACTTAGCCAAAATTTACCTGTAGACCAATTAATTGAACATTACAAGCGTATTCTTAAAGACGATCTGGGCATCGGAAAAATACTATTGTTACTCAATTCCGGCGAATGGACAGTTCTACTCAACGAGGGATATGAAGAAGAACGGGTAAAAAATCTCAATCCGAATAAAAATCTGAATGATATTTCTGACATTACATTTTTACCGGCACAAATAAGTAACACATTAGGTTCTGTAGACATTGTACTTCCCGTTTTACACAATGGAAAACCTTTTGCCTATGCATTAGTTGGCGATATTAATGAAGATTCGACTGGAATAAGTCCGGTTATTAAGCATCTTCCTTTTGCACATATTCTTACACGAGTAGTTGTAATGACGATTGAAAATCAGAGGCTGTTTCAGGAAAGTCTTCAGCAGGAAGCAACCCGAAAAGAACTGGAACTGGCTAAGCGCATGCAATCGATGCTGGTTCCCTCATCGTCATCACTTCCTTATAACGAAAATTACGCTTTTCAGGCCTTTTACTTGCCTCATCTTTCAGTTGGTGGAGATTATTACGATGTGATACCATTTAGTCCGACAAGCGTAGGCTTTTGTATTGCCGACGTTTCGGGCAAAGGAGTTCCGGCTGCTTTGCTAATGGCTAATTTTCAGGCCAATTTACGGGCTACTTTTAGTGCCGAAATAAACCTCTGTCGATTAGTTGAATTGCTCAATGAAAGAGTTTTTAGCAATGCAAACGGCGAGAATTTTATCACGTTTTTTGCAGGTCGCTATAATGCCCGCACAAAACAGTTTGAATACATCAATGCAGGTCACAATATTCCTTATCTTATAAATCACGAAACAGGCGAAATTACCGAACTTACGATTGGTTGTCCGGGCATTGGTATGATAGACGATTTGGTCGTTTCTAATTTCGGCAAAATAAGCATAACAGCCCCCTCTCATATATTATGCTATACTGATGGGTTGGTAGAGCAAAATAAAGGAAACGAAGTTTTGAATCTGGAATATGAGGTACGTGATATTGTTAAAAAATCGCAGACAGGAAAAAAGGCAATTGAAACCACGCTCGACCAATTACAAATAAAGCCGGAAAACCCGGCCTTATTTGATGATGTTACACTCTTATCGGTAGACTTTTATTGAATTGTCAATTCTTCCTTTTTCTTTTCGTAAGGGATATAATAGATTTCGTAAGCAGCTAATATAGCAGCGAATCCCCAGAACAATGCACCAATCTTATCAGTGTCAAGAAAGTTATTCAGGTAAGCATGAAAAATATACGTGATAAGTCCTAGTAACAATGACATTGTGACAATGCGCAAACGCCGGTCTGTAGATTTTCGGTAAACCCTGACTCCGGTAAGGAAAACGCTAACAAATATCCACATTATAGCCAACATTCCGGGCAAACCACTTTCGCTCAAAGTTCCCAGATATTCGCTATGTGCATTACCTCCGGTGCCAAAGTCGGTCGAAATGATCGTTCTTTCTCTGAAATGCTGGAAAGGAGCATATTGAAACTGGTAGGTTCCCGGACCATACCCAAATACCGGGCGTTCTTTAAACATCCGGATGGCACAATTCCAACGGTTAATCCGCTCTACGTTTGAAGCATCCGTTTTTACATTGTAGGCCGATTGCAAATGCTTCTTTAAATCACTGGCCGAATCCTGATGATTATCGTTCAAAAAGAAATAAATCTGTGTGCGAAACGAGAAAATTATTGCAACAAGAATTCCAGCAACAAGAAGAATTGTACGAAATTTTATGCGCCAATGCACCAACAAGCCAATACCGCAAGCAACAATAAGTGCGAGCCACGCTGCCCGGGTATAAGAGAAAATAATTGCCGCAAAATAGATCAGTATTACTACAATATGAAAAAAACGCTGGGTATTACTTGCCTTTTTATTCGCAATAAAAAAACCAAAAAGAACAGGAAGAACCATTACCAACGCAGCTCCGTACGAAGTATGATCGTTATAAAACGGCCAGCAACTCTTATTGGCAAACTGGTGATTAGCAAGTCCTGCTCCTGCCATCCGGGCAATGGTGTAAGCAATTACGATAACCAGTGCAATGGTATAAAGCCAGACATAAAGCTGAATATTGGGCCGTTTACGAAATAACTGCGAAGCAATTAAAAAGAAAACAAAGAAATACCACGAACGGGAAAGAATATATTTTATCGAAACAATTGGCATTGAACTTGCCGATGCTGCAACAATTAGCCATCCAATGTATATCCAGGCTGCTATGGCTATAGGATGTGTCAGAATCTTTGCATCAAAGCCCCCGATATGAATCCATCGGTATATAAATAAAATAAGAATAGAAATAATAAGAGGCTCAGTAGGCAAAAACAAATCGAACGGCAAACCCGGAACAATAAACCTCAACTGGATAGAAAGCGGCACAAAAGCAACCAGACCAAACATCAACCAGTCGAGTTTAAAGAAGGCAAGATAAGCCACAAATATGGCAAGCGGAATAATTGACAACGCCAGACTACCCATGTATGCCACAATCGCACTCAGGATAATGTAAATAACTGACAATGCAATTACCCAGCCATTAACAGACTTATCGGTAAGTATAGTATTAATTTTCACGCCCTGAATCAAGCTTTGTTTAAGGCTTTACGAACGCTGTCTAAAATAATCAATGCCAGTAAGGCAAAGAATTCGGCAGCAAAAACAGAAACAATTACAATAAGCATACGTTTGGGCGAGTCTTTCTTTTCGGAAGGAACAGCACGGTCAACGATAAACTTATAAGGTAAATTTTGTTCCAGATCTACTTTAGCTTCGGCGTATTTTGCTTTAATATCGGATAAATGAAGATTTTCCTGTTCAAGCAAATAAGTCATAGACAAATAAGGACTTCCGTATTTCGAAAGAACACTAATTTTATCTTCAATCTTATGAACGGTTTTATTATCGTCTTTTAATAAAGCTTTGGCATAAGCTTCGTTAAACACCTTACTCATCGATTTATAATCGTTTACACCCGCTTTGCGGATAACCGAAAGTGAATCTTCAAGCACTTTGATGTCTTTCTGGACATTTTCGTATTCGTTTTTTACCAGATCAAATGCCCTTTGAGCTCGTTCGTGGTGCATGTTATTCATTACGGTATCAATAAGATCCGAAGCATAGTTGGCCATATCTGCCGACATTTTGGGATCTTTGTCCAGCACATCTATTTCGACCGACATATATTCGGTTTTACTGAATTTAAAGTTTTCTTTAAACGCATTGCCTAAAGCCGTCATCGGATATTTCGATTTCGGATTGATTTCGTAATGCTTCATCAGGTCGAATTTCTGAATTACTCTTGAACTAAGTTCTTCGGAATTAAGAACCTGCAAAAGCTGCTCAGCTTCACCTTCGTCTCCAAAACCCTGAAGGTCTTTGCTCGAAACATAGTTTTTGGAAAGCAACGATTTGGAAACCGATGCCGACGATACCGGAAACATTGTAACTGTCGATTTATACTTAGGCTCAATAAGAAAAGAAACTATTGCCGATACTACAAAAGCAATAATTCCGACAATAACCAGAACCTTGAATTTTTTGACGATATAAACCAGCAATGTACTGGAATCGAAGTCGAACGGGGTGTTTTTTTCGTCAGCCATATTCGTATTTATTTGGCGTTTTAGACTTTTTATTCGGCGATCAGAATGAAGTAATTTTTCTTTCCTTTCTGAACCAGCACATATTTATTATTTAACAAAAAAGATGCGTCAACAGTTGTATCAAGCACCGCAATTTTTTCTTTGTTGATGCTTAAACCTCCACCTTCAACGGTACGTTTAAGTTCACCTTTCGAAGGAAAAACCTGAGTCTTATCGGTAAGCAGTTCGGCAAGCTTTATGCCTGCCTGCAACTCAGTTTTACTGATGTTAAACGTAGGTACACCTTCGAATACCGAAAGAAAATCGGCTTCCGATAATTTTTTGAGCGATTCGGTTGTTCCGCGGCCAAAAAGAATTTGCGAAGCCTCAACAGCAGCCAGATAATCGGCTTCAGAATGCACCATGGTGGTAAGTTCGCGTGCCAGTGTTTTCTGAAGAATCCGCTGAGCGGGATCTTTTTGCTGTTCTTCGATTAACGAAGCAATCTCATCAATAGGCAGCATGGTGAAGATTTTGATAAAGCGTTCGGCATCGGCATCGGAAACATTCATCCAAAACTGATAAAACTGGTAAGGCGATGTATATTCCGGCGAAAGCCATACATTGCCTTTTTCTGTTTTTCCGAATTTTCCACCATCGGCTTTTGTAATAAGCGGACAGGTAAGCGCAAAAGCTTCCCCACCTTCGATACGACGGATAAGTTCGGTGCCCGTTGTTATATTGCCCCACTGATCGCTGCCGCCCATTTGCAATTTACATCCTTTGGTACGATAGAGGTTTAAGAAATCATATCCCTGAACGAGCTGATAAGTAAACTCGGTGAAAGACATTCCATCGCGCGAATCGGCGCTGAGACGTTTCTTTACCGAATCTTTGCTCATCATATAATTAACGGTAATGTGCTTTCCAATGTCGCGAATAAAATCGAGAAAGGTGAAATCTTTCATCCAGTCGTAATTATTGACCAACTCAGCAGCATTGGATGTATTAGAATCGAAATCAAGAAATTTCTTCAACTGATTTTTAATGCTTTCCTGATTATGGCGAAGTGTCTTCTCGTCGAGCAGATTACGTTCCTGCGATTTACCCGAAGGGTCGCCAATCATACCGGTAGCACCGCCAACCAGTGCAATGGGTTTGTGTCCGAAGCGTTGCAGGTGCTTCAGCATCATCACGCCTACCAGATGGCCTATATGAAGAGAGTCGGCAGTTGGGTCTATACCGACATAAGCAGATGTCATTTCTTTGGCCAGTTGTTCCTGTGTGCCCGGCATGATGTCATGAATCATGCCTCTCCATTTAAGTTCTTCTACAAAATCCATTTATAATAGCTGTTTTGCTTGTCCGGCAAAAGCCGGATCAGATTATATCAGAGCATGCAAAGATAATGATCTGTGCGTAACCTTCTCGTTATTATTTTGAATTCGTGTGCTCGTGAACAAAATCTTTTACTTCGTTTTTATGCTGACCAAAAAAATCGAAGGCGGCAGGTGCAACCGGCTGTACCCATCGGTATAAAAACGATTTTTGAGGTGTTTGCGGATCGGTAATCTTAATACGCGAATTAACGGCTTCGAACAGATAAATAAGGGTGCTTACCAGTAATGCCATTTTGAGAAGCGCGAATACAAGCCCGGCCATACGGTTAATCCAGTTCAGAGCCATGTTTTTAAGCATCAGCTCAAGCACGCGGGTAAGGAAATACATGCCAACCATAACTCCCAGAAAGAGCAGGGCAAACGACACATACTGCGCAGCTTTGAATGAGACCGACCAATGAGCATGCATCCAGGTGGCAAACCAGTCCGAAAATTTTACGGCAAGAAACAGTCCGAGTACAAAAGAAACCATTGTACCGGCCTGAACCAGAAACCCTTTGGTTATTCCTTTAAAGGCCGCATACAAAAACGGTACAAGCAAAACGATGTTGAGTGTTGTCATCCGGATACTGAAATTTGTCCCCGAACTTACAAAATAACAGTCAATAAACTAGATCTCTTCACGCGAAAGCGAAAACGGTAAAAAGAATTTTAAAGCTTAATAAAATTGAAAGGTAAATCGACCAACGTTCCGAAAATATTGCCCTGCTCGTAAATACCGAGGTTGTTGCTGTTATAGTACCAGTTAACTTTAACGTGGTGCCCGCGGTGAAAAAGTTTTTCGGCGATTACAAAAAGATTCATCAGTGAGCGGGAAGAGTCGCTGTTAATGTATTCGAGCCGTATGTTAATTTCGGTCAACTCATCGGGGCAATGGGAATAATCAAAAAAAGAATCAATAAGCGGTTTGTAAATCGGCGATGAATCGTAAGGAACCGAGCGTCCTGCAATACTCATTATGCCATTCTCAAATTTAATATCGGGCGTTTTGTCTTTTGTCACCATCTCTCCCCCACTTTTATGTGTTAATGCATAAACCCCACCAGCTTCGGTAAACAGGCCAAATATTTTAAAAAATTTTGACGAAATATAGATATTTTTATTTAAACAGCAATTTTCAGTAAGTGAATATCCGTTTTTCAACAATAAAAGATTAAAAATAAAACGAAGAATCCCGAAACAATATGACTGCCCCGGGATTCTTCATTTTTATAGTATTTTATCTCTTACAAACTTTTGTACTCGTCCGAGCTTTTGATGGTAATATCGTCGGCTCCGCGTTTGCAAATAGCATAGAAAAATGCACTTGCCAAACGGGCATTGGTAATAAGCGGAATGTTAAAATCAATAGCCCCGCGACGGATATCGTAATCATTGTTCAACTCAGTTTTCGAGAGATTCTTCGGAATATTAATCACCATGTCGAATTCTTTATTGCGGATGTAATCCATCACTGTTTTGCCATCGGTTTCGTCCGGCCAATGAACTACAGTAGCACTAATTCCGTTATCTTCCAAAAACTTTGCTGTACCACGGGTTGCAAACAGGTTGTAACCCCGTTCAACCAACATCTGGCAACTGTTAACCAGTTCCACTTTTGAGCGCATATCTCCGGTCGAAAGCATAATATTTTTCTTTGGAATACGGTAACCAACCGAAAGCATAGCCTTAAGCAACGCATCGTAATAATCGTCGCCAATACAACCAACCTCGCCGGTCGAAGCCATATCCACACCCAGTACAGGATCGGCCTTCTGCAAACGGGCAAACGAAAACTGCGAAGCTTTAATACCAATATAATCAAGTTCAAAAGCCGATTTCGAAGGCTTTTCAAACGGTGCTTCGAGCATAATTTTGGTAGCAATCTCAATAAAATTCGTTTTCAGCACTTTTGAGACAAAAGGGAACGAACGCGAAGCTCGAAGATTACATTCGATAACCTTTATGTCGTTATCTTTTGCAAGAAACTGAATATTAAACGGACCCGAAATATTTAGTGCTCTGGCTATATCGCGACTGATGCGTTTGATACGACGAGCTGTTTCGAAGTAAATTTTCTGGGCAGGAAAAACAAGCGTAGCATCGCCCGAGTGAACACCGGCAAATTCAATGTGTTCCGAAATTGCGTAAGCCATAATTTCGCCGTTTTTGGCAACCGCATCCATTTCAATTTCCTTGGCATTCTGAATAAATTCAGAAACTACAACCGGAAATTCTTTCGAGACCTTAGCCGCCAGTTTAAGAAATTGTTCCAGTTCCTCGGCATTCGAGCAAACATTCATTGCTGCACCCGAAAGCACATAGGATGGACGAACCAGCAACGGAAATCCTACATTATCGACAAAGCCATAAATGTCTTCCATGCTGGTAAGTTCTTGCCATCGAGGCTGATCAATTTTAAGTTCGTCGAGCATCGACGAAAACTTATGACGATTTTCGGCATGGTCTATCGATTCAGCCGAAGTTCCTAAAATTGGCACATTCTGCTTGTGCAAACGCATCGCCAGGTTGTTCGGAATTTGTCCTCCCACCGAAACGATCACTCCTTTCGGCGATTCCAAATCGATAATATCCATTACTCTTTCGAACGAAAGTTCGTCGAAATACAAGCGATCGCACATATCATAATCGGTCGAAACTGTTTCGGGATTATAATTAATCATGATGGAGCGATAACCCAGACTTCGTGCTGTGTTCACTGCATTTACCGAACACCAGTCAAACTCAACCGAGCTACCAATACGATAAGCGCCCGAACCCAGTACAATAACTGATTTGCTATCTTTTGGAAAATCAATATCACTACTTGTCCCCGAATAAGTAACGTACAAATAATTGGTTTGAGCCGGATATTCGGCAGCCAGTGTATCTATTTGCTTAATTACAGGTGTAATACCGCGCTGTTTACGATATTCACGAACCTGAAGCATGGCATCTCCGGCATGATTGTCAGAACTTTTAAGAACCGAACGGGCAACCTGAAAATCGGAGAAACCCATAATCTTTGCCTGACGCAGCTCTTCATCGGGCACATCGGTAATTTTAGAATAAGTTTCGAGCTTATTTTTATGCAAAAAAATGTTGTAAAGTTTGATAAGGAACCACTTATCTATTTTAGTAAGATCATGAACACGATCGACCGTATAGCCTTTTTCGAAAGCCTGTTCAATTACGAAAATACGCATATCGGTAGGTTCGCTCAGTTCTTTGTCTATATCGGCGAACGACAGGTCATGGTTTCCAATAAATCCGTGCATGCCTTGGCCAATCATACGTAAACCCTTCTGAATAGCTTCTTCAAACGTACGACCAATGGCCATTACTTCGCCAACACTCTTCATGCTCGAACCAATCTGCTTCGACACACCAATAAACTTGTTCAAATCCCAGCGCGGAATTTTACAAACGATGTAATCGAGTGCAGGTTCAAAAAACGCAGAAGTTGTTTTGGTAACCGAATTTTTCAGTTCGTGCAAACCATATCCTAATGCTAATTTTGCGGCAACAGCTGCCAACGGATAACCGGTAGCCTTTGATGCCAACGCCGAAGAACGCGACAAACGGGCATTTACTTCGATAACACGATAATCTTCCGAATTGGGGTCAAGGGTATACTGAATGTTGCATTCGCCTACAATTCCGATATGGCGGATAGTCCGAATGGCAATTTCTCTCAGTTTGTGATATTCGCTGTTCGATAAGGTCTGTGAAGGCGCAACTACGATACTTTCGCCAGTATGTATACCAAGCGGATCGAAGTTTTCCATGTTACAAACAGTTATGCAGTTATCATAACAGTCGCGCACCACTTCGTATTCAACTTCTTTCCATCCTTTAAGCGATTCTTCAACCAAAATTTGTGGCGAATAAGAAAAAGCTTTTTCAGCCATCTTACGCAATTCTTCGGTATTATTACAGAAACCGGAACCCTGACCACCTAAAGTATAAGCTGCACGAATAATAACCGGATAACCAAGACGTTCAGCAGCACGAACAGCATCTTCAACTGTTGTAACGGCCTCACTTCGGCACGATTTTACGTCAATTTCGTTCAGCTTGTTTACGAACAATTCGCGGTCTTCGGTTTCCATAATGGCATGAACCGGAGTACCAAGAACTTTTACATTATATTTCTCAAGAATTCCTTCTTTGTAAAGAGCCGTACCACAGTTAAGAGCAGTCTGTCCGCCAAACGAAAGAAGAATACCGTCAGGTTTTTCTTTCTGAATAACTTTTTCAACAAAATAAGGAGTTACAGGCAAATAGTAGATTTTGTCGGCAATACCTTCGGAGGTTTGTACCGTTGCAATATTAGGATTAATTAAAACGGTAAAAACATTTTCTTCTCTTAATGCTTTTAATGCCTGAGAACCGGAATAATCGAATTCGCCGGCCTCGCCGATTTTCAGGGCTCCTGAGCCCAGTACCACTACTTTTTTGATGTCTCTGTTCATTCCTTGTAGGTTATGGATATGCAAAAAAAATTCCGTATCGGTGAAAAGTACCGACCGGAATCCGGAATAGCATTGACTGGCAAATTAAACCTTGCCGTTTGTATGTTGTATGCCGACAGCCGTATGAATTTTCTTACATTAAATCAAATTCACCACCGGCCTACATGTTACACGCTTGTCGCAGCCGCCAGGTTGTTCCGGCGTACCTGTTTTTATATCAGGCGCAAAAATAACCATTATTTTGAAAAAAACTTTGTGATGAATCGAAAAGAATGAATATTTTTGCATTGTCGTTGAATAAAAATACACACAAGGAATATTTATTTCAAACAGTAACCAAAACACGGACATGGCACTCAAAAATAAAACACAACGCTTATTAGCCATACGTAATATTATAACTACCTGCAAAATAGGAACTCAGGAAGAACTTCTGCAAAAACTTGGAGAAGAAGGTCTCAGCTATACACAGGCAACTTTATCGCGTGACCTTAAATTTCTTAAAGTTGGCAAAATTGCTGATGCACAGAAGGGTTACATCTATTTTATACCAGAAGGAGGAAATATTGCCGACAGCAGACAAGCAAATGCCAATATCGACAACATCCCGTCTAACGGATTTTTATCAATACAGTTCTCTCATAATCTGGCTGTTATTCGAACACTTCCAGGTCATGCTTCTAGTGTTGCCTTACGAATTGACATGAAAAATCCTTACGAAATTATTGGAACCATTGCCGGCGATGACACAATTCTTGTTATTCCGGTAGAAGGAGCTACCCGTCAGGATGTTATCAATGCGTTAATCATGATTATGCCCGATTTAAAAGGCAAAATATAATAAAGTAAAAAATGAAAATTGGAAGCCTAAAGTGGAAAAACATCATTCCTTTTCCGCATCTGCTTCGTAAGCAATTATCAGAAAATATGGTAGAATTTAAAGTTTGCTATGCCACAGAAGAACATCTTCAGTATGTTCCTACGGTAGTTGAAGCTATCGATCTGGCAGCAACGGTAAAAGGTACAGGTATTGCCCGCCGTTCAGATGAATATATTACCGATAAAATTAATCAGGGCAAAGCCGTTATTGCCATTACCAATTATGGCGAATTTGCAGGATTTTGCTACATCGAATCATGGGGTCATCAAAAATTTGTAGCCAATTCGGGGCTTATCGTTGTAGACAAATTCAGAGGAATGGGACTGGCTAAAGCGATAAAGAACAAGGCTTTTGAGCTTTCTCGCGAAAAATTTCCACAGGCTAAGCTATTCGGATTGACTACAGGACTGGCTGTTATGAAAATTAACAGTGCACTGGGTTATGTTCCGGTTACCTTTTCGGAACTTACCGACGATGCAGAATTCTGGAAAGGTTGCGAAAGCTGTTCTTATTACGACATTCTGGTTCGTACTAAACGCCACAGTTGCCTTTGCACAGCCATGATTTTCGACCCGAATGTTCACGAACATCGCCGGCAGGCTATTGCTTCGGTTAGCGAAAAATCGGAAGATTGAACCTTTACTAATTTTATCATCAGCATAATTCCTTAACGGAATACAATATCAGAATCAATGAAAGAAAAAGTTTTACTTGCCTTTAGCGGCGGACTCGACACAACTTTTTGTGTAAAACATCTCGAAGAAAAAGGAATGGAAGTGCATACTGCCATTGTTAACACTGGTGGTTTCTCGGACAGCGAACTGGCCGTAATCCGTTCCCGTGCATTGACCTTAGGCGTAGCCTCTCACGAAACACTCGATGTTACCGACGAATATTATCAAAAATGTATTCGATACATGGTATATGGCAACATGCTAAAAAACAGAACTTATCCTTATTCCGTAAGTTCCGAACGTACATTTCAGGCCATTGCCATCGTTAACCATGCCCGCAAAATCGGAGCAAAATATATTGCCCACGGAAGTACCGGTGCAGGAAATGATCAGGTTCGTTTCGATTTCATTTTCCAGATCATGGCCCCCGAAATTGAAATTATCACTCCTATCCGCGAGCTGAAACTTTCGCGCGAAGACGAAATAGAATACCTCAAAAAAGCAGGTGTTGAAGCCAATTGGGAAAAGATGAAATACTCTCTCAACAAAGGATTGTGGGGAACTTCAATCGGAGGAAAAGAGACATTGACCTCTTCGCAGGCTTTGCCCGAAGAAGCATATCCTAGCCATCCAACCCGTTCGGGAAACGAAGAGTTAGTACTCGAATTTGAAAAAGGAGAACTTAAATCTGTTAATGGCGAACGGTTTGACAATCCGGTACATGCTATTTTAAAAGTTGAGCAAATTGGAGCATCTTATGCTGTTGGTCGCGGAATGCATGTTGGTGATACTATCATTGGTATTAAAGGTCGCGTAGGTTTCGAAGCGGCTGCCGCTATTCTGATTATCGATGCACATCTTGCTTTAGAAAAGCACACCCTTACCAAATGGCAATTGCATTGGAAAGAACAACTTTCGAACTGGTACGGAATGTTTCTTCATGAAGGTCAGTACCTTGAACCGGTAATGCGCAACATCGAAAAATTTCTTGATGACACACAGGATACGGTTAACGGAAAAGTAATTATCAATCTCGAACCTTATCATTATTTCATCAAAGGCATTGAATCGAATAATGATTTAATGAATGCTCGTTTTGCCAGTTACGGCGAAATCAATAATGCATGGAATGGCGAAGATGTTCAGGGCTTTACAAAAATGCTCGCTAATCCGCTAAAAATCTATTATTCTGTGAATAAGCTAAATAAAAAGTAGATCAAGCCTTTAGGCATATTGTAAATCCGCAGATTAATGACTTTCATAAGTTTCTGCTCAAAAATGCAATATATTATGATAAAAGTCATTAATTTGCAATCGGATTTCCAAACTTTATTTTATGCACTTAAAAAAGAAAATTGCGATACTGGGAGGCGGTAATATCGGTCAGGCTTTGCTTCAGGGACTCCTTCAGGCAGAGATATTTGATCCATTTGCCATAACAATAACCCGTCGCAATACGACGATGCTGGGCGATTTGTCAAACGAAAAAATCAATATTTCGGACAATAATGCTGAAGCCGTTCGCAACGCCGATATTATAGTTTTTGCCGTTCAGCCGGGACAAATTGTAAAACTCATTGAGAGCGTAAAACCTTATTTTGATGCAAAACGGCACACCTTTCTGTCTGTAATTTCAACATTTTCAAGCGAAGATTTTGCAGAGATTGCAGGAAAAGAGTACACATTTATCCGGATAATGCCGAACACTGCCATGGCAATCTGTGAATCAATGACATGCCTCTCTTCTGCCGATACAACGTCCGACAAATTTGCCGAAGTAAAATCGATTTTCGAACAACTCGGAAGTGTTCTCATCATCGATGAAAAATTAATGCCGGCAGCTACAATATTGTGTGCTTGCGGAATAGCTTATTTTTTAAGGGTAATACGAGCAGCTTCTCAAGGTGGCATACAAGTTGGTTTTCATGCCAACGAAGCGCAGCTTATTGCCGCACAAACAGCTAAAGGTGCAACATCTTTGCTTTTAAAAACTGGGCATCATCCTGAAATGGAAATTGACAAGGTTACAACACCACTTGGCTGCACCATTAAAGGACTGAACGAAATGGAACACCATGGTTTCAGTTCGGCTTTTATCAAAGGGATTGTAAGTTCGTTCGAAGAAATTGATTTTCGTAAAAAGTGACCGAGTACAGCCATATCATTGCCGAATCGTGGGAACTGCTGAAACAAATGGTTTCAACACCTTCGGTAAGCCGCGACGAAAATGAGGTGGCCAATATGCTTTGTACTTTTCTCGAAAATAAAAATTATAAAGTAAACAGATTAGGCAACAATTGCTGGGTCGAACACGATTCGGGTAACCTGCAACCATGTATTTTGCTTAATTCACATATAGATACGGTAAAACCCGTTGCCGGATGGCAAACCAATCCGTTCGAAGCTGTAACAGAGAATAATAAGCTTACGGGACTGGGAAGCAACGATGCCGGAGCTTCGGTAGTAAGTTTACTGGCTGCTTTCCGGATTCTTTCGCAGCAGGAATTGCCTTATCGCCTTATTTTTCTGACTTCTGCCGAAGAAGAAATTTCAGGAGCCAACGGTATTGAAAGCGTTCTTAAACATTTAGGAAAATTTGATTTGGGCATTGTAGGAGAACCTACACAAATGCAAATGGCTGTTGCCGAAAAAGGACTTCTGGTTGTTGATGCCGAAGCCGAAGGAAAAGCCGGCCATGCAGCCCGTAACGAAGGCATTAATGCCATTTACAAGGCTTTGGAAGATATTTCGGTTATTCAGTCTTTTAATTTTGGAGACGAATCGGAATGGCTGGGTCCTGTAAAAGCTACGGTTACACAGATTGAAGCCGGAACACAACACAATGTAGTGCCCGATCGATGCCGTTTTGTAATTGACGTGCGAACAACAGATAAAATTGACAATCACAAAGCTTTTAATCTGTTAGAAAGCAATTTAAAAAGCCGGCTCACTGCACGATCATTTCGCTTAAATGCATCAGGCATTTCGCTCGATCACCCGATTGTACAGAGAGCTCGCAAAATGGGTTTAACGTTTTTTGGGTCGCCAACACTTTCTGATCAGGCATTAATGAATTTTCCAAGTGTAAAAATTGGTCCGGGCGATTCGGCTCGCTCGCACCGCGCAGATGAATATATTTTTCAGCATGAAGTGGAAGATGCTGTTTATAAATATGTTGAACTACTTTCCGGCTTGACCGGCATTTAGTTTTACTCAAAATAAAGAATAGAAGTAAAAATAGAGGCATACCTAACAATTGTATTGGAAAGTAAATTGTTGATTTATTTACACTTGTATAAAAAGTATGTCCGTTTAAGATCAGGAAATGAAACTTTGGGAAAAAGGAATTTCTACAGACAAAAAGGTTGAAAAATTCACCATTGGTCGCGACAACGAATTAGACCTTCAACTGGCCAAATTCGATGTACTGGGAACAATGGCGCATATCACCATGCTCGAAACGGTTGGACTTTTGGGCTCCGACGAATTGCCTGTATTACTGAACGAACTTGCGAATATCTACCATTCGGCCGAAAAAGGTGAATTTATCATCGAAGATGGTGTAGAAGACGTTCACTCTCAGGTGGAGCTTATGCTTACCGCCAAGTTGGGTGATATGGGCAAGAAAGTACACTCTGGTCGTTCGCGTAACGACCAGGTATTGGTGGATCTTCGTCTTTACATTCGCGACCAGCTAGGCGAAATTGCGCAACAGGTTGCCAGCCTTTCTCATTTTTTCTTAAAACTGAGCGAACAATATAAAGATATTCTCATTCCCGGATATACCCATCTACAGGTTGCAATGCCTTCGTCATTTGGCCTGTGGTTCGGAGCTTATGCCGAAAGCCTTGCCGACGATCTCATTCTACTTCAATCGGCATACCGCATTAGCAACCAAAATCCGCTGGGTTCTGCAGCAGGTTACGGATCATCATTTCCGTTAAATCGCACACTTACTACCCAGTTATTGGGTTTTTCGGATTTAAGCTACAATGTGGTTTATGCCCAGATGGGACGTGGCAAAACCGAAAAGATTGCTGCTTTTGCGCTGGGCTCTGTTGGAGCAACGCTTTCGCGAATGGCAATGGATGCATGTCTGTTTATGAACCAAAATTTTGGATTCATTTCTTTTCCGGACAACCTTACAACAGGATCGAGCATTATGCCTCATAAGAAAAATCCAGATGTACTTGAACTTATACGGGCAAGAGGAAATAAACTTCAGGCACTTTCGAACGATATTTCATTGGTAATGACAAACTTACCATCCGGATATCATCGTGATATGCAATTGCTTAAAGAATTTTTATTCCCTGCCTTCGGCGAATGCCATTCTATTATCGAAATGATTGAACTGATGTTTGCCAATGTTAAAATTAAAGAGAATATACTGGACGATAAAAAATATGATTATCTGTTTACAGTCGAAACAGTAAACAAACTGGTACTTGAAGGCACGCCATTCAGAGATGCTTACCGCCAGATTTCGGCTGACATTGCCAAAGGAACTTATATTCCTGATAAAGAAATACATCACACGCACGAAGGGAGCATTGGAAACCTTTGTAGTGAGCACATCGCAAAAAAAGTTGAAGACATTCTTAACGAATTTCCTTTCCAATCGGTACAGGGAAATATTGAAAAGCTGTTAGCAACAGGTTCTTATTCACCAAAACATAATGAGGCTGACCGACGACGACCTCAATAGCCGGATTTATCCGGCGTAAACAATAGCTACAAAACCGCTTTTGGACCCTCTCAATAGTTGGATGAATAAGAAATTATTATGGATTCAAGAATAAAATTAAAGGATAAGAAAAAAATAGTCATTAAAGTTGGGACCTCGTCGCTGACCAACGAAGATGGCAGTATTTGCAACGATAAAATAAAAAATCTGGCAAGGGTAATTTCGGCATTAAACAACACCGAACGTCAGGTGGTACTCGTTACTTCCGGTGCCATCGCAGTAGGTTGCTCTCGAATAGGTCTTACCCAAAGGCCAAAAGATCTTGCCCGAAAACAAGCACTGGCTGCTATTGGTCAGGCAGAGCTTATTCGTTTATACGAAAAATATTTTGACGACTATTCTCAAATCGTCGCTCAGGTTTTATTGACCAAAGACGGTGTCGTAAACCCGATAAGAAGAGCCAATGCCCGAAACACGATCAACACATTGCTCGAAATGAACATCGTACCCATTATCAATGAAAACGATACGGTATCGACTGACGAAATTGAATTTGGAGATAATGACACGCTTTCGGCTCATGTTGCTTCTTTAATTCAGGCTGACTTGCTGGTACTTTTTTCCGATATTGACGGCTTATACGATGCACACCCGAAGAAAAACCCTAATGCCAAGATAATCTCCGAAGTAACAGCAATTACCAATGATATAGAAAAGCTGGCAAGTGGAGCAGGTTCGTCATTTTCGACAGGAGGAATGGTTACCAAAATTTCAGCAGCAAAATTATGTGCACTTAACCAAGTCGATATGGTTATAGCGAATGGCGCTACCCCTGATATTATTTTCAATATTTTAGATGGAGAACAAATTGGCACACTGTTTATTGCTCCCGAAAAAACAGAGTATCATGAAATGAATTAGCCTAGTAATTTTATAACAAAAAGCAGAAAGTAAGGCGAAACACGCAGGTAGGGTGTTTCGCCTTTTACTTGTCATAAAAACAAAGAACCAAAATTTATTTTTATGACACGTTTACTAAAATTCCCAATCCGAATTATCGGCGTTGCCTTCGTTTTGTTAATACCAGCAGCATTATATGCTCAGTCTTCTTTAGAACGCTTTCACTTTTCAATTCTTCCTAACATTCAAACAGATAGTTCTAATTCAAGTAATATCTCAATAAACCTTTTGGCTGGATATGTCCGGAATGTCCAGGGAATCGAACTGGGCGGCATTTTAAATTTCGACCGTAATACGCTATCTGGATTCCAGGGAGCTGGCATCGGAAATATTGTTGGAAACAGTGTTTCAGGCGTTCAGTATGCAGGTATTTTTAATACAGCAGGTTCCGTAACTGGCATACAAGATGCAGGAATCATAAACAAAAGCAACGGAAAAGTTGAAGGTATACAAATGGCAGGAATAGCGAATATTTGTACTAAAGAGCTAAAAGGTGCCCAATTTTCAGGAATTACAAACATTATTAATGGCAATATTCTAGGAGCTCAACTTTCGGGCATTTTTAATAAAACCGATAGTATAACAGGGCTTCAATGCGATGGAATTATAAATCAATCTGAGCAAATAAACGGTACTCAGATAGCCGGAATTGTCAATTTATCGGACAATGTAAAAGGATTGCAGTTATCCGGAATTTTAAACAGAACAAAGAATCTCAAAGGTGTTCAGCTCGGTTTAATAAATATTGCCGACAGTAGCGACGGTATTTCTATTGGTTTGATAAATATCATCAGACATTCAGGTTATTATAAATTTGAGCTTTCGGGCAACGAATTGGGATTCGTCAATTCAACTTTCAGAATGGGAACCCGAAAATTTCACACCAACTTTTCGGCAGGTATTCGTCCAAAACAGCTCGACAACAGTCCTATATGGAATTACCAGTTTGGAATAGGCACATCCTTTGAACTGGCCTCCAAAACTATGCTTGATCTTGATTTATCGAACATGAAAATCATGAAAGGAAATTATTGTCCGGACTACGACGCGCTTTACAAAGCAGAAGTTGGCCTTGAACATCAAATAAGTCCAAAATTTTCAATTGTTGTTGCAGGTTCCTGTAATTTATTTTTATCAGACACACAACGAGCAAATTACAATACATTTTCTGATTTAATACCATATACGCTATATGATCACTCCAATGCTCATGGCAAAAATATTAAAGGATGGATTGGAGGTAAAATAGGCTTCCGGTTATTTTAAAAATGAGAAAAGCCGGGAACGCTAATCCCCGGCTTTTCATTCAACATATACACTAAACAAACTAACCTAAAATGACTTCCACGTTGTGAGTTTTTCCATCACCAAAAATTGGAATATGGTTACCCTGTACTGATTTTCCATCTACAACAAGCGATTTGACGCCTTTTGAAACATGAGATGGATTTTTGACCTCGATTTTATAATTAGCCCCACGGAATTTACGGTTAATTGTATATCCGTCCCAAGCTTTAGGAATACAAGGATCAATTAAGAGTCCCTCATAATCAGGACGTAAACCTAATATATACTGAGCAATAGCATAGAAATTCCAGGCAGCAGTACCGGTAAGCCAAGAATTCTTGGCTTCGCCAGGTTTAAAAGCATCTTTTCCTGCAATCATCTGCGAGTACACATAAGGTTCAACGCGATGCAGATCGCTGATTTCTTCGAGGTATGCCGGTGCAATTTTGCTGTAATATTCAAAAGCACGGTCTCCACGACCAATAAGCGTTTCTCCAATCATAATCCAGGGATTATTATGGCAGAAAATGCCTGCATTTTCTTTATATCCCGCAGGATAAGTCGAAATTTCGCCGTACTCAATGTAATATTTTGTAAAAGCAGGATTATTGAGCACAATACCATACTCGCAATCAAGATACTTTTTAACTGAATCGAGTGCTTTTTGTGCTTTTCCGTTTTCTACGCCAATACCAGCCATAGTGCAGAAACCCTGAGACTCAATAAAGATTTTACCTTCTTCATTTTCGTTAGAACCTACTTTTTTTCCAAAGAAGTCGTAAGCACGCAGGAACCATTCGCCATCCCAGCCAAATTCCTCGGTTGCTTTCACCATGTTATTTACATGAATCTGAGCTTCAGCAGCTTCCTTTTCTTTGCCGGTACGTTTACAGAGTTCAACGTAATCATTTCCATAAAGAACAAACAAACCGGCAATCATCAAGGATTCAGCCACACCTCCTGCTTTGTTTTCAGTAGTTTGAAAACTATCATCCGGATTGTTTGAAAAACAGTTAAGGTTAAGGCAGTCATTCCAGTCAGCACGACCTATAAGTGGCAGCCCATGAGGTCCGAGATTATTAACCACGTGATAGAATGAACGTTTGAGGTGATCGGCAAGCGGAGTTGCTTTACTCATATCACTATCAAAAGCAACAAGTTCATCAAGAATAGAAAAATCGCCTGTTTCTTTGATATATTGAGTTGTAGAAAGGATGAGCCACATTGGATCATCGTTGAAGTTACCCCCGATATCGGAATTTCCTTTTTTTGTAAGCGGCTGATATTGATGATAAGCACCTCCATCCTCGAACTGAGTGGCAGCAATGTCGAGAATACGTTCGCGTGCTTTAGCCGGAATCTGATGCACAAAACCAATAAGATCCTGATTTGAATCGCGGAAGCCCATTCCGCGGCCTATGCCCGATTCAAAAAAAGAAGCGCTACGACTCATGCAAAAGGTAATCATACACTGGTACTGATTCCAGATGTTTACCATGCGGTCGAGCTTTTCGTCGTGACTTTTTACAGTATAAACTGAAAGCAGATTATCCCAGAAAAGACGAAGTTCTGCCATTGCCTTATCGACATCGGCACTGGTTGCAAAACGTGCAACCATTTCTTTTGCAGGTTTTTTATTGATAATATTTTTACTTTCCCATTTCTGATCGTCAGGAAGTTCAACATATCCTAAAACAAATACGAAATCTTTGGTTTCTCCTGGCTCAAGATTTACTTCAACACAATGCGAAGCAATTGGCGACCAACCATGAGCAACAGAATTGCGTGATTTATCTTCAAAAACAACCTGAGGTTGTTCAAATCCGTTATAAAGACCAATAAACGACTCACGATCAGTATCAAAGCCAGTCATTGGTGCATTTACCGAATAAAAAGAATAATGATTACGACGTTCTTTATATTCTGTTTTATGATAGATAACGGAATCTTCTATTTCAACTTCACCCGTATTAAAATTACGCTGAAAATTGGTCATGTCATCATTGGCATTCCACAAGCAAAATTCAGCAAAAGAATATAAATGGGCTTTTTTGGTAGCCGAAGAGCGGTTGGTTAAACGTACACGTTGCACTTCGCCATTAAAACCATTAGGAACGAAAAAAAGAACTTGTGCTTCGAGACTGTTACGGGTACCGCTAATCTGGGTATATCCCATACCATGACGGCATTCGTAATTTTCGAGACGGGCTTTTACAGGTTTCCATCCGGGATTCCAGATATCACCACCATCGTTAATATAAAAATAGCGACCGCCATCATCAACCGGAACGTTGTTGTAACGATAACGGGTAATACGGCGCAACCGGGCATCTTTATAAAAACTATAACCGCCGGCTGTGTTCGATATTAACGAAAAGAAAGCCTCATTGCCCAGATAGTTAATCCAAGGATAAGGCGTTTGTGGTTGATTTACAACATACTCTCGATGCAAATCATCAAAGAAACCATATTTCATATATTTTTGTTTATTATATGTGTAAGAACGACACGAAAGTACAAAATTGTGTACAAAGTACAATAACCAAGTTTTCTTTTGTAAAGAAAATTATAAATATCCTTTTCATTTTACTTTAACTTATTGTTTTTCTGCAAATAACCATTTTCTTTACATTTTTGCATTAAATTGAACAGATAATGGCACAGATATTGCCCAATATCAGCAAACACCAGGCATCATGAAAACAATATTCATCCTTACAACAGTCGTAATTTTAACGGCTTGTGTCTCGTCCAGACAAGCCAGTGACAACAGTGCAAGTCAACTGACTAAAGAACAAAAAAAAGAGTTGAAGCTGGCCAAAGAACAACACGAATATGATTCTATTTCAAACCTTATTGATCAAAAAGCGTTTGTACTTGAAGCTAATTTTCTGTCAAACAGATGGGGACGAAGAATCTGGGTTAATAATACCCTGAACTTCATTTCCGTCGATTCTATCAATGGCATACTTCAGATCGGATCGAACTGGGGATTAGGCCCTAATGGCGTTGGCGGAGTTACAGCTAAAGGCAAAATCTCATCATGGAAAGTAAAAAAGAACGACAAGAAAAAGACATTATATCTGTCTTTTAATGTAATGAGCCCAATCGGAATTTACGACGTCCATATGGATATATCGGGCTCAGGATACACGAGAGCAGATGTAATGGGGTTATATGGCGGTCAATTGACGTATGAAGGAAATTTGATTCCGATAACAGAATCAAAAGTTTACAAAGGACATTCTCTTTAACGAGAACAAGCGGCTAAAAAGGAAACGGGATCCTTCTATTTTAAAAGAATCCCGTTTCCTTTTCATAATAAGGCGAACTTATTAATTTTTCTTTTCAGCCTTATACTTTTTCACATTATCAATAAAAATATCAAAAAGATATTCGGTATCTACTGGCCCACCGGTAGCTTCGGGGTGAAACTGTGATGAAAAGAAAGGTTTATGACGATGACGAATTCCTTCGTTGGTATTATCGTTCAGATTAAGAAATAACGGCTCCCACTCCCCGCTCAATGTATTGTTATTGATTGCGTAACCATGATTTTGTGACGTCACAAAAGATTTATTGGTTCCAACCTGAATAACAGGTTGATTATGGCTACGATGACCGTATTTCAATTTGTATGTATCGGCACCCGAGGCAAGAGCCATAAGCTGATTACCCAAGCATATACCAAAAATTGGTTTATCTTCTTCAAAAGCTTTAGCGAGATTACGAATGGTTTCTTTACACATCTTCGGATCTCCAGGTCCATTTGAAATAAATAACCCGTCATACTCTTCGCTGAAAATGTCATAATTCCAAGGAACCATGGTTACGGTGGTATCGCGCTTTAATAAATTTCGAACAATATTATACTTGCAGCCACAGTCAATAAGCATAATACGATTAGATCCGTTTCCAAAAACCTTCTTTTCAGAAATACTAACTTTTGCTACTAAATTATCTTTACCCGGATCGTAAAGATTAACATCCTGATTATCATAAATAATCTTACCAAGCATAGTTCCTTTTTCGCGAAGGATTTTGGTAAGTGCACGGGTATCGATTCCGTAAACACCTGGAATATTATGTTTTGCTAGCCATTCTCCAAGACTCTGCTTAGCATTCCAGTGACTGTATTCAAACGAATAATCGGAAACAATAAGAGCAGAAATATGCAGCGTATTTGATTCGTAAAAACGGAACAAATCATTTTCTTTTTCTTCGCCAGGAACGCCGTAATTACCAACCAAAGGATAAGTAAGTGTCAGCAACTGTCCTTTATAGGAAGGATCTGTCAGACTTTCGGGATAACCAGTCATCGCGGTATTAAAAACGACCTCTCCCGAAACGGAAACAGGTGCCCCAAATGATTTGCCAGTAAATTCGGTACCATCTTCGAGCACCAGTTTAATCTGCTTTTCTTGAGCCATGAGATATAAAATTGATTATCTGTAGATTAATTCTTTTTCGATTTACTAAGTACGTTTACAATCTCTTCAATTTGTTCAGGTCCGATGCGTTTAGCCACAATTTTCATTTCTTTATCAAACAAATAGATAACCGGAGTACTATTTACATCGTAAATTTCTTTAAATGAATAATCATAAGGATTCCAAGCATTTATCCAACCATAAAGCTTATTTTTATTCACAAAATCAATCCATTTAATTTTGCCTTCTTCGCCAAAAAGCAGGTTTACCGCAATCACCTGAACGCCTCGATCCTTTAATTTCTGATACACTTTATACAATTCAGGCACGGCTTTTTTACAGTGACTACAATCGGCCTCCCAGAAACAAATCACGGTATATTCGGCAGCAGTCTGCCTCAGGTTAAAGAAATTGCCTACATAAACATTTCGTTGCAAAGTGGTATCAGTAGCTGCGGCCATAAAATGTTCGTCGGGAACCTGAACCAAACGAATATCCGGAGCAGGTTTTCCTATCAACAGCGGCTTATTAACCTTAATCTGCTTTTTCAGCTTATTGATAAATGTTGTGTCGCTCCAAGTTGCTTCGGGAATGTAATATTTTTCAGCAATATGAATGGTTACAGCATCCATTCCCATCAGATTGCTCTGCGCATAATGATTGAAAAGAGAAACCAAGACATAACGAAATAATTCGGGCGTCGTGCGCGAAGTTTCAATAACCTTGTCTACTTCCGGATAAAGAGAATCAGGCATTTGCGGAACGACCTTATCGAGATAAGTCAACATCTTATTTTCGTAAAAAGGCGTACGCAATAAATCGGGATCCGAAAGTTTGAAGTTATCGAAATAGTGATTCCGGTAATAATGATATTTAAAGAGCGTATCTTTTACATCTTTAGGCGGTTCAGGCACTTCTACCTCTTTCATCGAAGTAAGAAAACGCCCCATAAAATCGCTTTTATGCTTTTTAATCAAGCCATCAACATACTGTTTTACATCCTTATCAATTACCGAAATTGCATTGGTTATACTGTCGACACGTGAACCGATTGCATTCTTTTTCAGTTCATTGAGTTTATTAACCTGATCTCGCTTTGATGTAAGATAAAGCTGATATTTGAAAAAATCTTTATTGACTCGCGAACCACTGACTTTGGTGTATTTCTGATAATCGGAAGTATCAACTTTTAAAGTAAAGGACTGATCATCATCGAGCATTATGTCGAAATAATTTCCTTTGCTTGGTACAAAAAGGATGTAAAGACCGAAAGGCAGTTTCTTTTTCCCTTCAAAAACGCCCACACCTTTACTGTTCAAATGCACCGTATCGTCCGGATAAATGGATTTACTGAAATGATGCCCAAGAATAACAGTAGTATCCTTTAGATTAACAAACTTAACTTTGATGGAATAGCCGTCGGAAGCCACGGCTGTGGTTGTCGGAATAAGTGCCCATGCTACAATGAAAACAAACACAGCACAAGCGGTTCTCAAAGATTTTAAAGCCATAAGTGAATAATGTTTCAGAAACATGAATATTTATTCATCTGAGGTTATATTAGCGGCCTTAAAGCCACCAAACCCATTTAACCTGCAAAAGTAACCAAATACCTAAGAAATAAAAATACAGATATTGGTATGCTTAATCTTAACATCGTTTATTTTAATGAAACAGGTACGGGATTTTAACAAAGTTTTTCACAATTTTGGAATCGAATATTTTTGCATAATGATAACACTAAAACAGGCACAGGAGATTGTTGCCACCGAATTTGCCCGGTTGACGTTTAACGAGCAGCCATCTGAATTGTACGAGCCTATCCATTACGTATTATCCCTTGGAGGAAAACGACTTCGCCCGGCGCTGGTTTTACTCGCCCACAGCCTATATTCCGACGATTTGTCGCAAGTGATTAAACCTGCCATTGGTCTTGAAATTTTTCACAATTTCACCTTACTGCACGACGACATCATGGATAATGCTATGGTTCGCCGCGGAAGCCCTACGGTACATGTCAAATGGGATAATAATGTGGGTATTCTCAGTGGCGATGCAATGTCAATAAAGGCTTACCAATATATTTGTTCATGCGACCCGGTTTTGCTGCCTTCTGTTTTGCAGGTATTCAATCAGACCGCATTGGAAGTCTGCGAAGGTCAGCAATATGATATGAATTTTGAAATACGTGATAACGTTTCAGAAGAAGAATACCTGATGATGATTAAGCTAAAGACTTCTGTCCTTTTGGCCGGAAGTCTTAAAATTGGAGCAATTCTGGGACATGCACCTGCCGAAGATGCCGATATTTTATATCAGATTGGTCTTAATCTCGGTTTGGCTTTTCAACTTCAGGACGATTTGCTTGACTCTTTTGGAGACGAAGCTGTTTTCGGTAAAGAAATAGGAAAAGATATAATCTCGAACAAAAAAACATACCTGCTCATTAAAGCTTTCGAAAAAGCCGATTCTTCCTTGCGTTTCGAACTCGAAAAATGGATTAATGCCGATAGTTTTGAGCGTTCGGAAAAAATCAAAGCGGTCAAAAATATCTTCAAAAAACTTGATATAGAGAATATTACCCAGACTAAGATAAATTCGTATTTTGATTTAGCCAACAACTATCTCGCTAAACTCAACATACCGGAAGCACAAAAACAAGGCTTACACGAATTTGCCCTTAAACTAAAAGGACGAAAAAAATAATAGACTCTTTAAAAAAAGAAAGGGACAGTGCATTAATCATTTGCATTGTCCCTTTCTTTTAGAATATATTTTATTAGAAACGTCCGTGGCGAACTTGCCATCCGTGCGATTTCAAGGGTTCTTCCGGTTGTTGGTTCCACATAGCCATGGTAACCACTTTCCCTTGGTCATTTCTTAAGAAACGACCATAAATAGCATAATATTTATTGAAAAGAATATCGGTAACCGCAATGGTAAAATTGCCATTCGCTTCAGCACGTTGTTTTACTTCGTATCCGCTCTTTTCGAGTATATTTTTAACGAATGATGCACGTTCTGCTGTAATATCTTTTTCGACTACAGAACAACGTACCCCATCAATTTCTTCAATAACATGATATGGATTGATTGCCATAATTTTTCTTATTAATGAATAAAGCTAAAACCGTCAACAAGTCTGAATAAATCGCCGGCAAAAGCCAGTGCAACAACCGCCAGCATACAGAAAATCAATACGGCGTCGCGGCTATAATCTTTTGCAATACGAGGCAAAACTTCTTCGGCTTCGTCAATAAACATGGCTTTTACTACACGCAGGTAATTGTACAACGAAAAAATAAGGTTAGCCCCGGCAATGGCAAGCAAAACAAACGCGCCGGCACCCATACCCGAAGATAAAAGAAAGAATTTACCAAAGAACCCTGCTGTTGGAGGAACACCTGCCAACGAAAACAAAGAAACAGTAAAAGCTATAGCCAGAAAAGGATTGCTTTTGTACAAGCCCTTGTAACTATTAATATCTTCTTTTCCGGTCTGAGCTGAAATAGCTTCAGCAATGGCAAACATTGCCACGTTGCTAACCAAGTAAACTACGATAAAGTAGAAAACAGAGTCAACTGCAATTTTCGATGCACCTGAAATACCAACCAGCACAAACCCCATCTGAGTAATAGACGAGAAAGCTAAGAAACGCTTAATATTCTGCTGACGCATAGCAAAAAGGTTTCCGATTGTCATACTTAACGCCGATAAAATTCCGATGGCATACATCCAAACTACATGCAAAGTTCCAAAAAGAACATAGAGAACAGTAAGCATGATAAAAGCAACTGAGGCTTTTGATATTACTGCCAAATAATTGGTTACTGGTGTCGGAGAACCTTCGTACACATCGGCAGCCCATAAATGGAAAGGAACTATCGACATTTTAAAAGCAAAACCTGCCAGAATGAAGACAAAAGCAACAACACTTAGCATCGAAGGATGAAGGTTCTGCATGACATAAGCAAAGCTCAAATCCCCAACGCAACCATACAGCAAAGAAATCCCAAATAAAGTCATACCTGTCGAAAATGCCGACGAAAGGATATATTTGATACCAGCTTCAGACGATTTCTGGACATTGGTGTTAAATGCCGATAGTGCAGTAAGAGGTAATGACGAAAGCTCAAGGCCAACAAAAAGCATCAGTACATGGCCACTCGACAACATTACATCGATACCCAGCGCGCTGGACATCATTAAAATATAAAATTCAGCACCTTTCTGCGAATTTGAAATCCACTGACGTGAACTTAACGAAATCAGCAGCAACCCAAAGTTTATTACACTCTTCTGTAAAACAATAAGATGAGTTGTTCTGAAAAAATTCTGAAATAAAACGCCTTCGCCCAGCGGCAGCAGACCTACCACAAAATTGACAGCCAGCAAAATATTAACAATGTTGAGGAAAAGCTTAGGCTTTTTGTCAACATCGCTAAGGTTGAGCACGAACAGGATAAAGATCAGTAAAGCCATTACCCATTCGAAGCGAAGCAATGCAAACGATTCGGTTATCATCAGTTTATATTTTTTCTAATTCTGATATTATTATTTAACCGGCTTAGTAATTCATCACCAGCCGGATAGATTTTCTTATAAAGTTATGCGTTGAGCGATAGCCTGAACATCAGGTCCGATAAGTTTGGTAAGTAAAAACGGAGCAACCCCGATCAGAACAATACCAGCAACAAGCAGAACGACCGCAACACGTTCATTCCAACTTGCATCTTTCAACTTTTCATACTCTTTATTATTAATAGTTCCCCAAATGGCAAACCCGATAGCACGCAAAATATAAACCGCAGTAATTACAATCGATGCACAGGCCAGAATTGTTGCAATACGGTAAAATAATCCGACACGTTCCCATGAACCAACAAAAACCGTCATTTCAGAAACAAAACCACTAAAGCCAGGCAATCCTAAAGAACATAAACCGGCAATAAAAAATGCAGTTCCGATAAAAGGCATCTGCTTTAGCATACCGCCCAGTTCATTAGCCATACGTGTGTGAGTACGTTCGTAAATCATCCCGATGGCGGCGAAGAAGAGGGCTGTCATAATACCGTGCGATACCATTTGCATTACGGCTCCGGTAAAAGCAGTCTGCGTAAGCATTGCAATACCAAGAATTACAAATCCGCAGTGACTAACAGACGAATATGCATTCATATACTTAAGATCTTTTTGCATCAGCGTTGCTAAAGCACCGTAAAAGATAGCAATAGCAGCTAAGACGATAAAAATCCACGAAAGTTCTTTTGCAGCATCCGGAAATAAGTAAGTAGCGACTCTTAGACAGCCGTAACCACCCAACTTCATTGAAATCCCGGCCAAAAACATCGAAGCAGCAGTAGGAGCCGATGAGTGACCATCGGGAGCCCAGGTATGAAACGGAAACATTGCCGTAAAAACTCCAAAACCAACAAAAGTTAAAATATAAACTACTCGTTGAAGAATTATTGGAAGCTTAAAATGAGCCAGCTGAAGTAAATTCCAGGTAGGAACGCCGTTTATAAAATAATTTCCGAAATAAAGCGTTATTATTCCTAAAAACACTAATGCTGAACCACCCATAAGCATAAGAGCAAGTTTCATAGCATTGTTTTCTTTCTTTCCGCTACCCCATATACCAATAAGCATATACTTTGGAACAACCGCAAGTTCGAGGAAAAAGAACATTGTAAACAAATCGAGCGAAATGAAGAATCCATATGCCCCCGAACTTAAAAGAATCAAAAAGAAAAAGAATTCTTTTACTTGTTTCTGGATATTCCATGAAACCAGCACTCCGGCCAGCACGACCATTGCGGTAAGCAAAATCATGGCCATCGAAATACCATCTACGCCTATAGCATAATTAATATGAAGAGGTGCAAACCACACTGTATTACTTTGGAATAACATCTCGCCAGCCGCTCCGGCATGACGCAAAGCAACATACAATCCGGTAATCCAAACCGCTACACCAAGTTGAAGAATACTTCCAAAAAGGGCAATACGCTTTACCCATTCGTTACCTCTTACTGCGGTAAGCGCAAGAGTAGTAAGAACCGGAATAAGAACTAAAAGATTAAGGATATTCATGGATTACACGAATTTAATAAAGATTATAACCACCAATACAATAATACCTCCAAGGAAATACATTGTATAAGTTTGAAGTTTACCCGATTGAAGACCTTTAATTGCTTTTGATACGGCCATCATCAGAACGGCAGAACCCTGCATTACTCCGTCTACAACATTGCGATCGAACCATGCAGCCGGTCGGCCAATCAGGTTGAAAATAATTTTCTTGGTAACAAACAGATAAAGTTCGTCGATATAAAATTTCCGGTAAGCAGCACGATAAAGTCCGCCCAATGTATTGGAAACCTTATCCGGAATTTCGTTTTTCTTATAATAAAGAATTGCAGCAATAATAATACTCAATACGCCCAAAGCTACCGGCAAAATTGCAGCACTCAGGTGAATAGTCATGTCAACAGCAGCACCATCGGCGGTAACCAGTTTCCCGAAAGGAATAAAACCTGCAAATACAGACCCTACAGCCAGAAGCATAAGCGGTATATTCATTGCCCAGGTATCTTTTTCGTGATTATGAGCATGAGCATCGGGCTCTACATACCAGAAAATGCGGAAGTAAAGACGGAACATATAAAAACTTGTCAACGCACTGGTAAATACGCCTAATACATAAACCAGCATATTTCCGTGTTCGGCAGCAGACAAAATACCTTCTTTACTGAAAAATCCGGCAAACGGAGGAATACCTGCAATAGCCAGACATGCTAAAAGAAACGTAATATGAGTAATTGGCATCGATTTGCGCAAACCTCCCATCGATTCCATTTCGTTGCTGTGAACCGCATGAATAATAGCACCTGCACCAAGGAACAACAGAGCTTTAAAGAAAGCATGTGTAAACAAATGGAACATTGAAGCGGTAAAGCCTTCGTTATGACCTTCGCCCCACCCGGCAACGCCAAGAGCAAAAATCATAAAAGCAATCTGCGAAATAGTTGAGTAAGCCAGAACACGCTTAATGTCGGTTTGTGTACAGGCTATAATTGCAGCAAATAATGCCGTGATAACGCCAATATAGGCAATTACATGCAAGGCATCGGGAGCCGAAATTGCAAAAATAGGAAACAAACGGGCTACCAGAAAAACACCGGCAACAACCATCGTTGCCGCATGAATAAGAGCCGAAACCGGAGTTGGACCTTCCATGGCATCGGGCAACCAGATGTGTAACGGAAACATTGCAGATTTACCGGCACCTCCCATAAACACTAAAAGCAATCCCCATGTTAACGAAGACACACCCAGAAAACTTGCACCGGTCATCGTCGCAAGATATGGTGAAGTTGGATCGGTAAGATTCTTAATAATCTGGAAGAAATCAAAACTCTGAGCTCCGCGTCCTAAAATAAGTATCCCGATAAGAAAACCGAGGTCGGCAAAACGAGTTACAATAAATGCTTTTTTAGCAGCCGCAATGGCCGAAGGTTTCGTATAGAAAAATCCAATCAGAAGGAACGATGAAACCCCTACCAATTCCCAGAAAATATACATCTGGAAGATATTGGACGAAAGAACAAGCCCAAGCATTGAAAACGAGAACAAGCCCAAAAAGCCAAAATACTGTTTGTAGCGGTCTTCGCCTTTCATATACTGTGTGCTGTAGAGGTGAACCATCGACGAAACGAAGGTTACCACAAAAAGCATCATCACTGTAATCGGGTCAACAACCACGTTCATATCAATCGACAGATTCTGATTGAATTTCAACCATGGTAAATGGCGGGCTATATGCGGAAGATATGCTTCGCCGCCCTGTTTTCCAACCGAAAAATATTCGAACGCTGCAGCCACCGAGAGACCCAGTGCCGTTACCATCAATAACGTAGCAACTACCGACGCCACCGAAGGTTTTAACCATTTGCCCGACAACGACAGCAATAAGAAGCTGATCAGAGGCAATAACGGAATAAACAGAATATAGTTATCTAAATTCATCTTGTGCTAAAATTTCATGATGTCGGTTTCCTCTATGTCAATTGTCTTAAACTTACGATAGAGGTTAATAATGATTGCAATAGCCAACGAAACTTCCGAAGCTGCTACAGCAATAATAAACATGGTGAAAAATACCCCTTCGAGCTGATGTGGAAAAAGGTATTTGTTAAATGCCACAAAGTTGATATTTACACTATTCAATATAAGCTCTGAGGACATGAGCATCGTAATCATATTACGACGGGTTAAAAACCCATACACCCCAAGAAAAAAGAGGGCTGAGCTCAAAATTAAAATGTGTGCTAATGGTACTTGTTCCATAATTCCTGTATTGGCGGTTACAAGCCCGGGATATTTCCCGGAATGTATCGTTTATTTAACACTACTTAATTCGTTTCTTATCCTATTTTTTTGTTTTAATGGCAATTACAATACTACCAATAAGAGCAGCAAGTAAAAGCACACTAATAACTTCGAACGGGAAAGCATAGCCAAAATCGCTATACGAAAGCATTTGGTGACCAATGTTTTTAACCGTTGGAGCAAGCGCTTCTTTACCTGAACCAATAAACGACTGATGAATAAACACATAATTTACAACTGCAAAACCGGCAATAGACAGAACCGCAGCACCAATCATTTGTTTGGCCGACTGTTTCATCAATTTTTCACCCGACTGATGAGTAAGGAAAATTGAGAAAATAATCAGTACGACAATACCTCCTACATAAATAACAATCTGAAGAGCTGCTACAAAATCCATATCCATAAGAAAATAGATTCCTGCCACCCCGATAAGGGTAAAAAGCAGAAAAACAGCCGAGCGGAAAATTTTACGGGAGAAAACGGTCATTGCTCCAAATAGCAGAACCAATGCCGCAAGAATGTAAAATATAATGGTAGATGCGCTCATTATGCTTTTTCTTTAAGTTTCGAACCAGGTTTATTGAGCACCTTAATGAGATCCTGCCTGCTATAGGCGCTAAGCTCAAAGGAGTTTTTCATTGTAATTGCATTTTGAGGACATGCATCAATACATTGTCCGCAAAAAGTACACATACCGAGATTGTACACCCACTTGTCCAGTACTTTCTTTTTCTTGCCATCTTCGGTTTCAACCTGTGCCGACAAGATTTTAATCGTACCATTAGGGCAGGCCATTTCGCAAAGCGTACAAGCAGTACACTTATGCTCGTTATTTTCATCGTGAGGCATTATTACCTCTCCGGCATAACGTTCAGGAATATAAATAGTTGTCTCCCTGTTTTCAGGATACTTTTCGGTAATAATGGTTTTCCAGGGACGAAGGAACATCGACATTGTCAGTTTAAGTCCCTGCCACAGAGAATAAAATCCTCCGAAAACATCCTTGAAATATTGTATAATCGAATTCATTGCGCTAAGTTTTCTGTACTATTAAAAATGCCAGCCCATTACGGTTATAAAAGCAACCAGAATTAGGTTAACGATGCTCATAGGCAAAAGGTATTTCCATTCGAGCTTCAAAAGCTGGTCAATACGCAAACGAGGGAATGTCCAACGGAACCACATCATCAGAAAAATCATAAAGAAGACTTTTCCGAAGAACCACACAAACGAAGGGATATAATCCATTACGTTGTTGAAAGCCGTGAAACCATAAATATGGAAAGGCATCCAGCCGCCAAGAAATACCGTTGCAGCAATCATCGAAACAACAATCATGTTGGTATATTCCGAAAGATAGAACATACCGAACTGCATGCCGGAATATTCGGTATGATAACCAGCCGTAAGTTCCGATTCAGCTTCAGCCAAGTCGAAAGGAGCACGGTTACATTCGGCAGTACTGGCGATGGTGTAAACCACAAAAGCAAACATAATTGGAAGGTGACCTTTAAAAATCCACCATCCGTCAGCTTGTGAAGCAACAATATCGTTTACCGAAAGGCTGCCACACATTGCAACTACTGCTACAATTGACAAACCTGCCGAAAGTTCGTAACTAACAATCTGAGCACCGCTACGCATAGCACCCAGCAACGAGTATTTGTTGTTACTGGACCAGCCAGCCATTAAAATACCAATAACGCCAAGTGCCGAAACAGCTGAGATGTAGAGAATACCAATATTGGTATCCCACAACTGCAAGCCCGGACCATACTGAATAGGAGCCAGTGCAACCAAGCTCACCGAAAACACCATAATTGGTGCAAGAGTATAAAGGAACTTGTCAACACGGTCGGGAGCAAAACTTTCCTTCAGCAAAAGTTTAAAAACGTCTGCAAAGACCTGTATGGTACCATACGGACCAACACGGTCGGGACCAAGACGCATTTGCATGAAACTGGCCACCTTACGTTCCATATAAACCAGGATGATCACCATTACCAGAGCCATAGCCAAAACTGCAACCCCGCACAAAACCAGCTCTACAGCAAAAGTTAATGTGGGAGACAAGAAGCTTAGCAGGCTATCGTGAATCCATCTTAATATTTCAGGAAAACCTATCATTGAAACCATATACTATTTAATTAAACCATAAAGCACCAAGGTGCCGCCATGGTACATTATTATCTGTCAATATCAGGAATAACTAAATCGATACTAGCCATGCTGGCCATCAGGTCGCCGATTTTAGAACCAAGAATACTTGGTTTTACAGCAGCGAGGTTAGAGAAACATGGTGTGCGGTATTTTACACGATAAGGTTTAGCTCCGCCGTCGCTTACAATGTAAACACCAAATTCGCCACGGGCTGTTTCTACCCGCTGATAATATTCGCCTGCAGGCAGTTTTACTACACCTTTTAGTTTAGTGCGGTATTCTCCTTCCGGAAAATTATCCAAAAGTTGTTCGATGATATAAATAGACTGTCTCATTTCTTCCATGCGAACTTCGTAACGAGCCCAGCTGTCGCAACCTTCCGATACAATTTCCTTGAAATCAAGTTTTTCATATCCATCGTAAGGATAATACTTACGAACATCGCAACTTAATCCTGAAGCACGTGCTGTAGGGCCAGAGCAACCGAGCGAGATAACCTGTTCTTTGGTAAGCACGCCAACACCTTTCATACGATGCTGGAAAATAATGTTACCTGTAATTAACTGGTCGTATTCCTTAAGATTCTTTTTCACGTCAGCAAGAAGCGCTTTCAGGCGTGGAACGAAATTAGGAAGTACGTCCTGCATTACACCTCCGGGCGTAATATAATTGGTTGTAAGACGGTTTCCGGTATTTTCTTCGTAAACTTCAAAAATACGTTCGCGGTCGCGAAAGCCCCAGAAGAACGGCGAAACAGCTCCAACGTCCATCGCACAGGAGCCCCACCATAATTCGTGTGAGGTAATACGGGTAAGTTCGGCCATAATAATACGAATAGCCTTTGCCCGTTCAGGAACTTCGATCTGTAATCCTTTTTCAATTGCCAGTGCACAAGCCTGATTGTTGATATGAGCCGAGAGGTAATCCATTCGGCTGGTGAGGTATCCGAATTGCTTGTAACCAAGCGATTCGTTCATTTTTTCGATACCGCGGTGGATATATCCGAGATGCGGTTTTACATTTTTAATAATTTCCCCGTCAAGGGTAACTTCCAAGCGGAGTACACCGTGTGTCGAAGGGTGCTGAGGTCCGATATTAACCACAAACTCTTCGGTCAATTCGCCTTTTGGAAGTGTATTATTCTGATTTTCCATTGAAAGTACGCTACAAGGTTACAACATTCTCGTCAGTATAGTCTTTGCGAAGAGGGAAACCTGGCCATTCGTCGCCGAGCATAATGCGGCGAAGATCCGGATGTCCGGTAAAACGGATTCCAAACAAGTCAAAGATTTCATCTTCGTACAGATCGGCAGCTTCCCATAACGAATAAACCGAAGGTAATTCGGGGTTTTCGCGATCTTCGAGTACAACTTTTACTACCATATCGTGACGATAAGTAGTAGAATTAAGATGGTAAACCACTTCGAAGTTCGGATTACGGTCGATTGCTGTTTCGCAGAACAGAAAATCGAAAAGCGTTTCCTTCGAGTCGCGAAGCTTTTGACAAACCGATAAAAGCTCGTTTTTATCAACAAAAATCAAAGGAAAATCAAATGTTTCTTCCACTTTACACGAAGGGAAAGTGGTTTCCAGATATGATTTCAGTTCTTCTCTATTCATCTTCTTCCTCCTTTTTCGGTTTTTCAATCACATAAGCCTTAGAATGCTTAATCTTATTCTGCAGCGTCATCATGCCGTGAATCAACGATTCGGGGCGTGGAGGACAACCGGGAATGTAAACATCAACCGGGATTATGTTGTCAACGCCTTTTACAACCGAATAAGAATTGTAGAAAAATGGTCCGCCAGAAATAGCACAGGCACCCATTGCAATAACATAGCGGGGCTCTGGCAACTGGTTGTACAAACGACGAAGTACAGGAGCCATTTTGTAGGTAATTGTTCCGGCAACGATAATAAGGTCGGACTGGCGTGGGCTTGCGCGCATAACCTCAAACCCAAAACGCGACCAGTCGTACTTGGCCGATACGGTAGACATCAGTTCAATCGCACAGCAACTTGTTCCAAACGACAAAGGCCACAACGAATTACTACGAGCCCAATTGGCTATACTGTCCACACTGGTGACGATAAAGCTGGTTTTTCCAGTTTCGTCTTTATATACATCGCCCGGAAATTCAGGAATGTAGTCTTTTTTTACATCCATTTGAGAGCTTTCTTTTTATATGCGTACAAAAGGCCTAAGAAAAGGAAAAGAGAAAAGATCAGGATTTCGACAAAAGCGGTCATCCCGATTTCTTTTAATACCGTTGCCCAAGGGTACAAAAACACAATTTCGACATCGAACACCAGAAACACAATTGCAAAGAGGTAATATCCAACATTAAACTGGATCCAGGTAACCCCTTCGGTTTCAATACCGCACTCATACGGCTGTCCTTTTTCGGGATTGGTAGATGAGATCCCAAATACTTTTCCGATACCAATTACGATAAGGGCAAGTATTACTGCCGTGAATAAGAGCACTATGATAGAGACACTTCCCATAGATGATTATTTTTTGAGAAAGCGCAAATGTAATACTTCTGTTCAAGGAATTTCATAAGGTAACAAAAAATTTAAGCTTTGCAAAATGCAGGCAACACATGTTCTGCATAAGAAAAACAGAAGTAAAAAAGCATAAAATCAGCAGCATAGGCATCTTAACCCTTACAATTTGAAAAAATGTAATTTAAAACCATTACGAACATGTTGCCCGATAAACATGAGCATCGGTTCCGGTTCTTGTTCTCCCTAAAAGTTTCCCTAAAAAAGTTCTGCTATCTTTAAAGTCCTAAACAAAGTGTAATGCAGAGCCAGATTCTGACTATCAGCGAAATTATTTTAACGGTTGAAACAGCTCTTTTCAGCTTTTGCTTTCTTTTATTGGCTGTTCCTAAAACAGAAGCATTACATAACTACCGGATATGCCGAAAGTTTATTGCATTCGCATACCTTATTCTTGCTGTTCTCAATGTATTTGATTTGCTGGTGGAAACCAGTCCGGTTAGCGATCTGTATATTTCGTTGTACATTTCCTTAATCATTTCATCTTTTCAGGCATCGCTGGTAACGTATGCGTTAATTACACTTATTAATAAGGACTATATAAAACGCAAAACGGTGTTCATTGCGGTTATCCCGACAAGTTTATTTGCGTTATGGTTCATTGTTTTGCTGCTGATTAATTCTGCTTCTGCCTTAAAGTTCTCGTACTATATTTTTATTGTCTTTTACATTGTACAGATTGGTTACCTTGCGTTGGAATTTTACAAGCAATTGCGGTCGTACAGGCAAAAGCTGAACGATTATTTTTCGGAGCAGGACTCAAAACGGCTGCAATGGATACTGGTTGCTTTTTTCTCGGCCCTTACTATTGGTATACTGGCATTGCTTACGCTGATGTTTCCCGGTTACTACTCATCGTTGATTTTATGTTACAGTTGTATTGTTTTCTATTTTTATTATGCGATCAATTACCTTAATTATCTGTACCTATTTCATTTTATAGAACCTATTGCCAGAGAAGATTTTCCTGAAACCGAAAAAGAATCTCCCCTACCCCGTAAAGATCTGTCGAAAGCAATTGACCTCTGGATTGAGCGAAAAGGTTTTACCATGCAGGGTATAACCATTAACGATGTTGCCAGAGATCTTAACACAAACCGCACCTATCTTTCGACCTACATTAACACACAAAAAGGAATCAGCTTCAGTGAGTGGATTAACCAGTTACGGATAGAAGAAGCCCAGCGGCTGCTGATTGAACAGCCTCATCTGCCTATTGTCGAAATCAGCGAAGCGGTAGGATATGCTTACCTGAGTAGTTTTGGCCGTCAGTTTAGCAAAATTGCCGGTTCGGGACCGGTAAGCTGGCGACGGGATCGGCTTTAATTCAGCAAACAGCTAAAATCAAACAAAATATCGTTTTCCCCGGGTTGTTTCACCTGACCATTTTTTCGAAAGCCTGTACAAAACGTACGCATTATTTGTACGAATTGCTAAAAACGGTTTACCTCGCAGGCTATACTTTAGCGCCATGATAGCAGGTGATTTCTTTTCTCCGTAAAAAGAGAAAAGAGGCATTTACAGCACAGATTGTTTCAACGAAAGTTTAGTGGTTTTTTTCAGCATTTGTTCTTTACGGTTAAAAAATTTTGCACTCATCATTCCACCCTTTTTACACCTCCGGAAGACAGACATAAAAAGTAACTGATGAAACTGAAATTGAAATTAAATCATCCCGACTCTGTGATTAAACCTTCCCCGGAACAGCTAGCATTTCCGGGGAATTTTAACCGCTAAACATATTAATAATTTAAAAGTAACCAATAAAAAGACAGTAATTTGAAAAATATTGTTACTTTTATCACACCCCGATGATACTTAGTTATGATTAATAATAAACCCAACATGAAAAAAGCAACAACTCTTACGACAGCCGGGCATTTATAGCGGAAACCCTACTGCACTATTGCAGCAATCTTTCGTAAGCAACCGAAAGTCGCCCGCAACTCTGCAACATGTTTCCGTAGAATACCAAAAGTCGCCCGTAACCTTACGGCACACTTCCGTAGAACACCGAAACCCCGCCGCAGACCTACGGCTTACTTCCGTAAACCACCGAAACCTTCCCGCAAGCCTGCGACGGCTTTCCGTAAACCACCGAAAGTCTCCTGCAGTGCTGCAACAAGCAAGCAGTAAAATTTTACGGCATTTTTTTACCCGACCGTTAAGTTAAAATCTGCCCTTCAATATTCTGATAACATATTATTTCCACGCAAAATTCTGCCGGCGGAACAACTAAAGGTAACGGCAGCAAAAATGATTAAACAAAGGCAAACCAACATGCAAGTTCCGGGAATGCCAATATTAACCTTAATATTATTTTTTTGTGAAAACTTCAAAAATTAACCTTTCAGCACTTCACAACGAAGAGCATTTTCAGTTTCATACTGAATTTAATGATTTGGTAATGCGTTTCAATCCGGCAACCATCGGAATAGAAGACGCCTTTAAACAGTATCAGCCGCTGTTGAAGATGGAAACCGAAGCATTGCTGGTAATACGCAAAAGTGCCACAACGCAGCAGCTCTCGGATGCCGATGACGAACGGGACATTGTTTTCCGCGGTTTTGCCGACGCTGTAAAATCGGCGGTAAACCATTTCGATGCCAGTAAGCGCGAAGCTGCCAAACGCATTAATCTGTTGTTTGACAAATACGGAAATGTTGCCCGTAAACCTTACAACGAAGAAACAGCCGAAATCAGCAAACTGATACAGGAAACACAGTCCGCTTACGCTGCCGATATTGCCCATCTGGGACTGGGCGACTGGATTAAGGAACTGAACGAACGCAATCAGGCGTTTGACACACTGATCAAAAACCGCTTTTCGGAAGATGCAGCCCGAACCGATTTAAAGATGAAATATGTGCGCGACGAAATCGACGCTCAGTACCGCATTATTGCCGACCGCATTGACGCCCTTATTCTGATAAACGGAATAACGGCTTACGATGCCTTTGTGCAGGAACTTAATGCCCGCGTAACCAAATACAGCAACAGTATTGCACAACGGAAAGGCCGGGCGGCAAAACCCGAACAGGAAAATGAACAAGTAAAACAAGTTTAATTCCGAAGGAAAGAAAGAGTAAGGCTGGCGTTGCACTTGTTATCAGAATTCAGCCAGCCTCCTCTTTCGTTAACACCGGAACTTATTTACCAGACCCAATCAGAATGAACCAGGCCCCGACATTATCATCCGTACAACAGGCAACCCAAAATATACTGGATTGTGCCGATGATTTTCTTATCATGAAACAATCGGTTGATATGCTCTATAACGTATTCAGACGTATTACAGGTGTTTCGCCTGCACAAATCGGAACAGACGAAGACATCATGCTTCCTTCGGGCAAAGCCATTTCCCCGTCGGCCGCAGCACACTGTTTGCTGGAGATGAAACGGACAGCCGTTTTTCTGCGCGGCATTCATCAGGCCGTATTACAGAAACTAAACAACCGGGCAAACAAAGACAAGCCCGTCCGAATACTCTATGCCGGCACAGGCCCTTACGGAACGCTGGTAATTCCGCTTTTGCACCGGTTTACTCCGCAGGAGATTCAGGTTGATGTGCTGGACATCAACCCGGCCTCGCTCGAAGCCCTGCAAAAACTGATCGACGAGTTACAACTTAACAATTATATCGGTTCTGTCTGTTGCGAAGATGCCACCACTTTTACGCTAAGCCGTAACTACGACATTGCCATTTCCGAAACCATGCTGGCCTGCCTCAAAAACGAACCGCAGGTTGCCGTAATGCAAAACATTATTCCACAGTTGCAGCCCGACGCCATTTTTATTCCCGAAGAAATATGCATCGATGCAGCCCTTACCAATCCGAAAATGGAACAGGAAAGGTTGTTTTATTATGAGGATGAACCGCCTCCTTTCCGACGAATAGCATTAGGCAGTGTGTTTACCGTAAACAAACAGAACCTCGACACCGACCGTATGCAGAAAACTATTGAGATTCCCGACGAAAAAGACTTTCCGGTACTCAAACTTTTCACTACGGTAAAAGTATTCGGGGACGAGCAGTTGAGCGAAAACGATTCGAGCATTACGCTGCCCGTCAATTTCTACGATTTGCGAAAACAACCGGCGCTGCACATCACCTTTTGGTATGTACAGGGCGAAAAACCCTGTATTGAAAGTAAAATACCAGAAGATAATTTTCACAAACAAGATATTAACTCTTTACAAACTCAATAAATTAATTATTAACACTTAAATTTTAGTTTATGGATTCTACATTAGGAGAAATCGATTTATTCGCCTTCCCGTACACTCCAATGAATTACATGGAATGTGCAGGACAAACGCTTAACATCAGTACGTATCAGTCGTTATTCACGCTTATCGGAACTAAATTTGGTGGAAATGGGACAACAACTTTCTGCCTGCCCGATTTACGAAACGCTTCGTTATTTGGAAATATGAAGTATTATATCTGTTGTAATGGAATATATCCTGTAAGAAGTTAATTAACCTAAAACAAAAATTATGGATTACTTACTCGGTCAAATACAACTGTTCCCATTCGATTTTGTACCAATGGGCTGGTTATTATGCAACGGACAGACATTACAAATCCGACAGAATACCGCCCTGTTCTCCCTGGTATCAATCAAACCGGAGATGCCTATATAATAGCTCGTCAAATTTCAGGTAGTTATTACAATGAAGGAAGGATTGGAACCTCTGTATTTCCAGCTTCATCGGGAGCCGCCGGAGTATCCTATTTCGATTGTTCTATTTCAAATACAGGGCCTAACTTTTCAATTTATGCCAATGCTGCTAATGGTGGTTATTATGACGGATTAGGAACAGGTAATACATACAGCTATGCTCTGTTTGCCAAAGCTGGCATGGTTGTCGGTAATGATTTTTTGATTAATGGTAGACGTACAGCAAAATTCTCGTTAGCAAATCAATACACAACAATAGATCCTTCTAAATATGATGCCATTCTGATTAATGTAACGTCAGGTTCAGAATCGGATTTATATTTTACAACATCTTATGAAAATACAATCAAGGATGGAAAGGAACTATTTGTTATAAATTATGGTGCGACGAATAATTTGCGGCTAAAAAATATTTATAATACTGGTGCTGATATTGTACTTGACAGCGGACAGGCTGTGGTTTTAAGGGCTATTTATAAGCCTTCTTTAACGTGGTGGATACAATCATTTTTTGATAATAACTAATTTTAATAATATGAAAACGATAAATTTTAAGAGGTTTGAAATGCCTACAGATGTAAAGGATATTTCAAGTATACAGATAGCAGACGTTCGCAAAGATGCTGCTAATCAAATTTACAGGAATGGCACTACAATTGAGGAAAAACGCTTAGCCGAAAAGATATACGACAGTGATGGTGAAATTGAATTAAGCGATGAAGAAGCCTTTTTGCTCGAAACCGTATCAAAACGTTCAGCTTTTAATCTTCCATTTCAGGACGCAGTAAGTAAAGCTTTAAATGGTATTTAAAGTCTTTTTAATCTTTTATAAAAGGGATGGGGTTCTTCATCCCTTTTATATATGTGTATATTTTTTTGTACATTTCGTTTTGTGTTTTGGTCACAAAGCGTTTTGGCGAATATATTTATGTGTTTAATTTTAAAATAGAAGAAAATGAAACAAATTTTACTCCTTAACCCATTACCTCGCATTAGAGGGCTATGCCAAAAAAGCAAAGGCATGGTTTTATCGTTGCTAATGTTGTTTACTATTCTTTTCTCAAGCGGAATAGTAAAAGCACAATCGGGTACTGTTACGTTTAATACAACCGATAATCAAGATATGGGAGCTATTTTACATGATGGTACGTACTCAAATGATATTTCAGGAATACAGTTAGATATTTTTAGTGCATCAACAACAGCAAATGCAAGTTCCAGAACAACTGACGGAACCTTAGTTTTTCAAAAATCAACTTCTTCCGGATTTACAAATGATGCATTTTATGCCAATGGAACGAATCCTATATATTTAGTGCTATACAGTAGTGACGGAAGTGAATTCAGTTTTCAATCCTTTTATATCGCTTCATTTTTCGGAACAGGTAAGCTTACTGTAGAAGGTTTTAAAGATGGAATATCAACAGGATCGGTACCAATCGACTTTTCCGTGACAATGGATCAAACAATTTCATCTACAGATCTTCCAACAGCAAAATTTGGAGATGTTGATGAAATACGCATAAGTCAAAGTGATGGATCTGCTTCTGATTTATACTATAATAACTTTACTATAGCCCCAGCAATATTGCCTGCACCAACAGTTACCGGGATATCACCAACAAGCGGGCCAACCACAGGTGGCACTTCGGTTACTATAACCGGTACAAATTTATCGAGTGCTACGGCTGTTGAATTTGGAACCAACAACGCATCCATAACATCCAACACTGCCACACAAATTGTGGCAACTTCTCCTTCGGGGTCGACCGGTAGCGTTCATGTTACGGTTACAACAGCCGGTGGAACCAGTACAACTGGCGGCAGTGACCAGTTTACATATTACACCGTGCCCGGAGCTCCAACCATTGGAACGGCAACCGCCGGAGATGGACAGGCATCGGTAACCTTTACGGCTCCTTCTTCAAATGGGGGTAGTGCTATTTCCGGTTACACCGTTACCTCTAATCCTGGAGGTAAAACAGGTACTGGAACTGTTAGCCCTATTTCTGTTCCCAATTTAACCAACGGTACAGCCTATACCTTTACTGTTACGGCCACCAATGCTGCTGGTACTAGTTCAGCTTCCGCTGCTTCTAACAGCGTTATTCCTAAAGGCGCTCAAACTATTACTTTTTCTAATCCCGGTGCTCAAAATTTTGGAACAACGCCTACATTAACAGCCTCTGCAAGTTCCGGGCTTACACCTTCATTTACCTCAAGTACTACCGGCGTTTGTACGATAACCAGCGGAGGTACTCTATCTTTCATAACCCCGGGGACATGCACAATCAATGCCGATCAGGCTGGTAACAGTACCTATGCTGCAGCGACGACGGTTTCTCGAAGTTTTAGCGTTAATGCCGTTGTTGCAGGCGCTCCAACCATTGGAACTGCAACCGCCGGAGATGGACAGGCATCTGTAATCTTTACAGCACCTTCATCCAATGGTGGCAGTGCCATTACCGGATATACAGTAACTTCTAATCCCGGAAACATTTCAGCACCAGGCACTGAAAGCCCTATAACCGTTTCTGGATTAACAAACGGGACTTCCTATACGTTTTCCGTTACAGCTACTAATGGAGCAGGAACAAGTGCTGCTTCCGCTGCTTCTAACAGCGTTATTCCCGGAGCAGCAACTTCATCCTTCACGACTACCGGTAATTGGAGTACAGCTGGAAATTGGTCAAATGGAGTACCCGGCACTCCTACCAGTGTCACTATATCATCCGGTACCTGTACCTTAGATGCTGATGCAACTGTAACTAACTTAACCGTTTCACCAGGAGCTGCATTTACCATTAGTTCGGGTAAAACTTTAACCGTTACAGGGACACTGACTCTTGATGCAAATTCAAGTGGAATAGCTTCGTTAATCAATAACGGAACTATTACAGCAACCAACACCACTGTAAAAAGCTTCCTCACCAAAAATGTTTGGCACGTTGTTTCATCACCTGCACCTACGGAAAAGATAGGCAGTTTCATAACCGATAATAAGGACTATATCCAGAGTACAGGAAGCAGCCCGGTTTATTACGGGGTAATGAATTACAACGAAGGCACCAACAGTTGGAATAAAGGAACATCATATTTCACCGAAGCTTCCATCACCCAGTTCGGAGCTGGTTACGGTTACGGAGTATTGCCCACTGCAGCTAATGATGTTACGGTTTCCTATAAAGGAACATTAGCCAGTACAACCTCAAACATTAGTGTAGGTTTAACAAATACAGGCGAAGGCTGGAACTGTATAGGAAATCCTTATAGTTCTTCGTTAAATATTAATGAGTCAACAGGTACGTCCTTCCTTAATCAGAATGCGACTAGTAATCTGAATGATTCTTATGCCTGCGTTTATATATGGGATGGCGCTTCTTCAAGCTATAAGATACTTGGCAACTCACCTGTTAGCTCAAGCAGCCGTTACCTGACCCAGAGTTATATAGCACCGGGACAAGGTTTCTTTGTTAAAGCAAAAGGAACAGGAAGCCCTTCTGTAACCTTCACTCCGGCAATGCAGTCGCATCAGAACAGCACTGCACTATTAAAGTCGGCAAGGATTACTTGGCCAGCCATTCGTCTTAACGTTGTCAACAACAGCGACACAACTTCTACCATTGTTGCGTTCAACAACTCTATGACCAAAGGTCTTGATCCTACTTATGATGCAGGATTATTGCGTGGCACAACCGGATTAAACCTTTACTCCCGCTTGGTAAATGACAATGGCGTTGACTTTGCCATTCAGTGTCTGCCCGAAAAGTATGACAGTCTGGTTATTCCTTTAGGTATAGAATGCAAAAAGGGCGGCGACATAACGTTTAATGCCGAAACGGTGGAACTACCTGCTTCGTGCAATGTGATTCTCGAAGATAAAGCAACCAAAACCTTTACTTCGCTGGACAATGGCGGCAGCTATACTGCTACGGTAAATGCCGGCTCGGCTGGTACAGGCAGGTTCTATTTGCATACTTCCAGTCTTTCTACCGTTACCGATGTTCCTTCTCAAAATGCGGATAACGCCGTAAATGCTTGCGCAAAAGGAAAAGTAATTTATATAACCGGTAGTAAACTTAGCGGCTCTGATGCTAAATTGTATGACATAAGCGGCCGAAGCATCAACACGTATAAACTTACCTCCGACGGAACCGTAACACTCGACGAATCAAGTCTGGTTAACGGGGTATATGTTTTACACATTACCTCTTCCGGTAAAGCTTACGCGTTTAAGGTTATTCTTAAAGATTAATTCAATAACATTTATAACAATTGTCTTTTATTATGAAAAAACAAATTAAGAACGAAAACAGTAGAGCCATAGCTCTTCCTTTAGAAGAACAAAACGCTTTTGATGCTTTTACTGCTTCGACCATGATGGTGATTATGAAAAAACCTTTCTTTCAAGATAGTTCACCGGCTTCTCCTCCTTCCTGGCCCCCCCTCTAGCAGCATGTAGAGACGGGTCTGAGACCCGTCTCTACAAATAGGACAAATAGGACACCATAGGCCAGATGGGTTTATAAACCCGTCTCTACATAATTCAATTACTTACCATTAAAACCCCAAGATTATGGCAGCAATTAAATTTTTCTGGAAAGTATGGCTCAGGCCAAACCTACTCACCAAAGAGGTGGACAATGATTACATTGCCGAAGTATCGACCGTGAACAACACGCGTCATAACGAAGACATCGCCCGTCGTATTATAGACAAGGGGTCGGAAATAAAGTACGACACGCTGTTAAGCATTTTGAACCAAAGTGATGGAATTATTCGCGAGATGCTTCAAAACGGCGAAAGCGTGCAAACGGGATATTGCCACATTTCGCCCCGCATTACGGGTGTATGGATAGGCAGCAATGCCACATTCGATCCTGCCGTGCATAAAATAGGTTTAGACATGACCCCGACTGCCGAAATGCGGAATGCCCTCACAGAAATTGGGGCAGAAGTGCTGGGCGTGAAGGAAAGCGGAGCTTTTATTGGACTGGTAACCGATACGGCTACCGGACTGACCAATGGCACCATTACTGCCGGCGACGATATCCGTATCGAAGGCGACAAGCTGAAAGTTGCGCCCGATGGCGAAGAAGGAGTGGGCGTATTCTTTGTAAACGCGGCAGGTACTGCCACGCCCGTAACCCGCCGCCTGACACAAAATGATCCTAAAACCCTTCTGGCCCGCGTACCTGACCTTGCCGCCGGAAGCTATACCTTAAGGGTGGTTACAAAGTTTTCCAACAGTGCGGTTATGCTTAAAGAACCGCGCAGCATTGAATACGAAAAAACATTGACGGTGTTGTAGCCTTTATAACGAAGCTCGTTATAAGGCAGTAACGCGCCTCGTTATAGCGTTATAACGCGTCAGATTACCGTACAGTAATCAGACGCTAATTTTGCAGAGGCGGGCGCACTTAAAGAATCCCCGATAAATTAATTTCGGGGAATCTTTTGTAATATCATCTCATAAAACAAATAAGTAAATAGCATAATATAATGACGTCTTTTATTTGTTATTAAGACTTTGATATTAAGTTGTTTTCTTTAATTATGCATTGTGCATTATAAATTATAAATTACTTAAACGTGCAAGATTCTCAAACCAAGACAATCTGTTACACTTACCACCTCATCGAAAATACGTATGTAGTCTGGATAGCAGCGTATAACCAATATCTGCAATTAGCAGAACCCGCTTTTTTTGTGTTTGAGCTTTATGCAAAAGGCTACGATAGCGACAAGATGGTAACCCAATGTGCCGAAAAATATAATCTAAACACCGAAAAAAGCCGGCAATTTGTTTTGGAGATTATTACAGGGCTTAATTCGTTAACTCCTTCTGAGAAAAAACAAGATTTTGCCGATCCTGAAAAGAATTACACGTTTATTCCTTACAGTGAAAAATATTACGTAATCGGCAATAAGACCTTTCTTATTCGTTACGAATCTCATGTTTATGAAAACTTTCTGCATCCGCTAATGGAGCATCTGCAAGTGCGTGACATTAAGAATGCAGATTATATATATGAATTATTTCAGTTCAAACAGCGGACCTTTTTGCGATACAACGGAACAATATTAGGCAACTGGGACGAAAGCGAATCGCAATACGTAAAGGGAGCTGCATTTATACAATTACTCAACAACATTTACAACCGACAAAAAGAAGACTGGATGACCACGCTCCATGCTTCGGCGGTAAGCAACGGAAAGAAGGCTGTCGCATTCAGTGCAGCATCGGGCAGCGGGAAAAGCACACTGGCCGCCTTGTTGCAGGCTCATGGATATAATCTGATTTCGGACGATTTTGTTGCTGTCGACCGTTCGCAATTCAACGCTCATCCTTTTCCGCTTGCTATTTCGGTAAAAGATGGCGCGTTAAAAGCTTTGGAACCATATTACCCGGAACTTAACGAAAAGCAAAGCCGGCTTCTTTCGGCAAACCGGAGTGGTCGTTATCTTACCAATCAAATAAAGGATCTAACACCAATCCCCTTATGTAGTCTGGTTTTTGTTGAATATAATCCAGATATTTCTTTTGAGATGGAACCGATGAGCAAATTAACCGCACTGCAATTAATTATCGACGAATCGTGGATTGCTTCCACAATTGAAAATGTAACTTCATTCCTTGAATGGTTATCCAAAACCTCATTTTACAAATTACGTTATTCGGATAATGACAAAGCAATTAGCGCAGTAAGCAAACTTTTTGAAGCATGAATAACCAACAACTTTTTTATTTAATAGGCAAATGTCTGACGGTAAGTGATAATTCAGCCAATAAAGATTTTATTATCCGGGAATTTCGTCAGCCAGACATGAACTGGCAGAAGTTTATCGGTATGGCGAGTAATCATCTTATAATTCCTTCTTTATACATTCAGCTTCGTAACAACGGACTATTAAATGATTTACCTGCAAAACTGGCAGAACATATCCGTCATATTCATCAGATTAATTACGAACGAAATCAGGCAACCATAGCGCAGCTGCTCGAAATAAACAACTGGTTACTGTCCGAAAACATTACACCAATTTATTTGAAAGGCACAGGAAATTTAGTAGACGGATTGTATAATGATATTGGTGAACGCATTTTTGGCGACATTGATTTTCTGGTATCTGAAAAAGAATTTCTAAAGGCTGCTGAAATTCTGAAACTAAACGGATATAAGCATTCCGATCCTTTTTATCCGGATTCTATCCACCGATATAAACACTTTCCCCGATTATATAAGCAAGATGTTCCGGTTGACGTGGAAATTCACCAGCGACCGGTTGAAGTGGGATACCAATACTTTAATTACAAACTGATAAATTCCGAAAAACGACAAGCTCAACTATATCCTGATTGCTATGTAATGTCGGACAAGCATAAGCTAATTATGAATTTCTATCATGGATATAAGTCAGCGGATGTTCAGTCGCATATTTCATTCCGAAACTTATACGATTTTTATTTATTGTCTAAAAAAGCCGATGCGATTAAAGTGCTATCCGATTTTGGTCATTACCAGCGGCAATCTAATCTTTACGTTCACTTTGCTTACCATGCTTTAGGTTTAGACAATAAATCTATCAGAAGAAACTGGCGCGATACGATGTTTATCCGAAGTTATCATCTCCAGATGAATAATAAATTGGCTTATGGCATGTTCTCTTTTATAAGCTATTTAATTTTTCTTACTATGTATCGTGTTAAAACATTATGGGATAAAAAAACACGTATGCCAGCTGTCAGATCTTATACAAGAAGAGTTTTTATTCAACCTCTTTCAAAATTATACCATAGATTATAATTTCATTTTTTAATAGTAGAGCATGTTTTGAAATTTATTAAGTCATTATCAGATTATTCTATTAATAACGATAGCGCAATTTGCTAATAAATAAGATAGATCGGCACATTTTGTTGAATGTTCGTAATCTTTAGAGAGTCTGCGAAAGAAATTAAACCACCCAAATGTTCGTTCACTGACCCATCGTTTGGCAATGGGAACAGATCCTTTTTCAGTGGGAAGTCTTGATGATATTTCTACGCTTACCAGAAGTTGTTTCTTAGCTTGTTCTTCAACTGTGGCAAATTTCGTCATTGGCAGCCCGTTCTGAGCACAAAAAAGATAGCATTGAAACTTTTCGCAACGAATTCTTCCGTTTTCTTTGGATATTAAACATGGGAGATATAATTCCCATTAGGAATCTGTGAGCTCATTAAATTGAGTGACCATAATTTTAGTTTGTCGTGATTCCAAGATTATGGGCAGATTCCTTATTTCAAAACATGCCTTTAAGATTTTGGTATTTCACGTTCAATAAACTCATTAAAAGTTAAAAAATCCTGATTATCAGATTTTAATATCTATTTAATAAAGCATCTGTTGTATAAATCCAAAGCAGCACCAATAGCAGCATCCATGTTGTAATATTCCCAATCAGCAAAACGTCCAGTCATATAGAAATTATCTACCTCCAACTTTTGCTTAAGATTAAATATCATTTCTCTTGTCGATTTATCTTGTATCGGATACGTATATTTTTCGTAATAATGCGTTAAGTATTTAGGTGATAAAGGAATATATCTAAGATTCTTTTCTATTTCGTCAAATAACATTTCATCTGTAAACTCAACAGTAGCTGTCATTTTCCCTTCATATCTGTTAGCTTCAGCAAAATTACCAGTACATATAATACGATGACTTTCATGTTCTTTTCCAGGCATATACACCCAGCTATAAGGATTATGTTGTATTTCACAAAAAACAGCAGTCGTTCCGTGCGAATCTAACTCTTCTATAGATTTAACAAAAGCAGAAAAATCTATTTGAGATGAAAGCAAAGTTGGTATTTGTTTGATATTTCCACAAAAAATAATTTTATCAGCTTCTATCCCATTGACAATCCATTTTGTTTTATCCTTCTTTACAGAATAAACAGTAGTCTTAAACCGAATATCTAAGCCATTAGCTAATCGATCAGCAATATATTGAGAACCATTTTTCACAGGATAATAGAACGAACTATGAACAAAATTTTGCTCTTCCATCCTGTTGATATTATTATATATTATTTCGCTAATTGTTGGCATTGGAAGTTTACCCTCCAGCCATGATAAAGGAATATTTAACAAATCCGTCTTCCATATTTTTTCGTTATATGGTTTAAAATAAATATCACAAAGTGTCTTTCCAAATCTATTCTGTAGAAATTCTTCAAAATTTTGAAGCTTTATCTTTTTATTCTCTGTTAAGTTAGTTATCAAATCATGAATTATTGATTGAATTTTATCACCAAGCAAATAAATATGATTTTCAATGGGATAAGGAATAATTTTTCCATCTGACATTGAAATAATTGCGTTACGAGTAGCTTTAGTAAACTCTTTCTCCTTATCAAAAAAACTCCAAAACCAACTTAATACATCTTCTCTTTTTGTATTAAAAACATGACCTCCCGTTCGATGAAAAAGACAACCTTTTATCTTATCACATTTTATTAATCCTCCAGGTCTATCGGCAGTTTCAAATAGGATTACCTCATTTTTGTTTTTCAGCATCTGTGCTATTGAAAGGCCAGAAATTCCGGCTCCAATAATTATAATTTTACTCATATATATTGTACATTAAATAACGATATATCTGATTTTACCAATACTTTTTAGCATATCAAAAATCTATTTAATAATAGCCGATTTAAAAAGCAGCCTCATCTTAAAATAATGAAATAGAACATAAAAAGAATTGAAAATAGCTTTCTTTGATACACTTGGGGAAGGAGCTCTGTAATGAATAGGAATTTCAGCATATCTTGTTTTACGCAAAAGGTATCTAATCTCAGTCTGATAAAAATGAGCTTGAGATAATAAGTTATATGAAACTATTTTAGCAGCAATACTTACATGAAATCCCTGAAAACCTGATGTCATATCATACATCTTAGTTCCCAATAAAACGTTAGATAAAATTGTACCTGTCTTAGACAGAAAAGTACGTTTCCAATTTGAATCGCAAATGGAGCCTCCATTTATAAAACGGCTTCCAAAAGCACATTCATTTCCCTCATTTAAAACTCTTAAAAACATCGGAAGAGCTCTTGGATCGTGAGATAATCCGGCATCCATTTCTATAATATACTCAAAATTAGATTTTAAAGCCTCTTTATAACCTCTTATGTATGCATCAACTACATTTTTATTTTCAGGAGCCCAAATTGTAACAAATCGGTTATCTTTTAAAGATAAAGCCTTACACAATTCTAACGTTCTATCTTTAGATGCGTTATCAACAACAAAAAAGACAGACCCTGATTCTAAACGATCTAATACATTTATGAGAACATCTATAAAATTATTAAAATCTAATTCCTCGTTTGCCATCGGAACAACGACAGCAAAATTAAAATGTTGGTTCATGTAAATTATTATTTATAAGTATCAGTAAAAACAATCGAATTTTTTAATATGAAAAGAATATTCATAATTAATCTGAGCTTTGTTTATTCATTCTATATGGATTACAAGCAAGTGCAATTATTATAACCAGCAATGATGCTATTGTCAGAATTCTAAAATGCTGTGTTAAATTAAAGAATTTACGTCCCAAAATATCTGATCCGTAAAATGGGGAAAAAGGGAGCATTGCTATACAAAACAAAATGAAATGAAATTTATACATTTGACTTTTTATCAAAATGTTCCAATATCTTATAAAAAACAATAATAGATAAATAATCATTGGCAAAACGAACAAAAATTCGTATTTATTCTGTTGAGGAAAAATCATAGGAATCACTAGCAATAAATAAGAATACTCCCAATATACACCAATTTTATTGGTATTTTTTTTAAAAGGTAAAGTTCTAAAAAACAAAAAAGAACAACTAATAACGATCAGCTTTGATGCATTAATAAAAATAGTCATTAATTGTTCGTTCAATTTAAAAGATGATAAATAAACCGGAACAAGAGACGATAAACCATAGGAATAGCTCAGGTCTGTTTCTATTAGTCTATTATTATTCAATGGATTAATAACATTCCACCATTTCAATAACATATAATTATTTAAGTGAACACCTAAATATAAAGAAGGCATAAACATAAATAATCCAATAAAAAGCAAGATCAATGCAGATTCCTTAAAATACTTTCTATAAATCAAATATGGGAAAATAACTATAGGAATTATTTTTATAGAAATAGCTAAAGCAAGAATAAAAGAACCTAAAATATATTTATTTTTCAAAAACAGATTTAAAGATTCTAGTGAAGACCATAAAAGATATATAGTTATCTGAATCAAAGAAACATTATATTTTATAAACTGAAAAGACAATATAATAGTTAAAATAAGCAACCATCGATATTGTTTTTTTTCTAAATCACTAAAATTCAAAAACAATACAATCAAATTCCATATGCGGTACAACATAAAAAAAGACAACAACAACCATACGAATTCTGTAATAACAAAAGAATTAGAAAAAGGAATTAAAAGAAACGCAAAAAAAGGGCTATAACAGTATTGCAAATGCTTAAAAAAAGGAGGCAAATAAATATTTTGTAAATTATTCAACACCCTTGCTGCATAAATATATACATCAAAATCACCCCCATCGGTTACAGAAATAGCTGAGAAAAGTATGGCTAATAATAAAGCAATACTTATTATTATTTTTTTATTTATAAACATAATTAAAAATAAGTAGGTTTAATTATCCACTTATACTGTGTTATTTATCATTTTGCCTACTAATAACGCTTTTCAGCATTCGCGCCTTACTCTGTTTCTAAGGATTTTCAGGAGATTCCTCTTATTTTGCCCCTAACTAATAAGGCTTCAGGTTTCTTTTATGGTATAACTTTGTCAATGTATTTTCCCAGTAGAGATGGGGCTGAGACCCGTTTCTACAATTTCCATCATAGAGACGCACGCCGTATTTCCTTTCACAGTCTTCCTGTGAGCTTTTTACGCACTTCCTTGTGGACGGAACACATAGAAAAGTACGCTCGCTAAGGCTGTTCTTTACTTCTTGTATCTGAGTCTGTGCCGGATCGGCATTTCGAAGGTAACTTCTTTTTCTAAATCGCACAGCAAGACTCCTTTGGTCAGATTGAGATTGTGTCAAAATGAAATGAAAAATGAGGTATTGAACAGCGACAGATTGAGAGGTGGAGTGCCTCCTTCCAACAAGCACAATGTAACTCACGGTGCTTTAAATGAGGTTCAATACAGCACAACATTTGTTTCAGCTACCAGCAAGCATTTGATAAATTTCTCTCTGCTACAATTCTCGTGACCGAGAGTCTGCGCCGAGCAGTCGTCCAGACACTTGGTCAGCAAATTTTCGGTTAATGAATACTTTAAAGGCATATTTTTAAAAAATTATAGTTTGGTAATTAGAAATTATAGTAAACAAAGATGCGGCATACCGCATCTCTACAAATATCATAGTTGTTATTAGTGAATGATTATATTTTCGAAAAAAATTTAAACAAATTGTTTGATTAATTTCTTGTTTTTGAATAACATGACGGAAGTTATTTAGCCGATGAGAATGTAAAAATGTGTATGTGATAAACATAGCGAACATATCCGAACAAAGGGTATTAATTATACTCAAAAAGGGCATAATATTTACACCCCTATCAGGTTCTGCCTGAAAAGGACATCTCATATTTGTTACACTACGTTCCATTTTTACCATATGCCTGAAAAATTTAAGAATTTGAACGATTAGAACAGACCATCATCAAAAAAAGATTTTTTAATTCGGTTGTGAAAATCTGAAAAAAAAATTAAAAATCAAAACAATATTTAGGGCTCAGAACAACTAAAATATCAAGAATATGGTCGGGATTTAAAAAAATTACGCATGCTCCAACAGACAGACAATAATTTTCGCAAATAGTCTTTGATATAAATATTCCCAGAGGTTCTCTCCTTTTGTTTGTTTTACAAATTGCAGCGAAACCGACTGATAATTACGAACAGGCTTATTTTCCAGATTCTGTCCTCGTAAAAAAGAATTAGTCTGAAAGACATAGCCATTCTGATAATATCCCAAAACAGAATATTTAGGTTGGATAATACTATCATTACTATTCGAAAATATTGCCGTCGTATTTAACAACATTATAAAAGCAAATAATATTGCATGAACATGTTTAAAACAGAACTTATGCACAGAAATAATTATCGTGAGAACAATTTTTTATTTAAATAATAGCATAAATAAGCACTACCCGCTCCAACAACAGCACCCATAAGAACATCCGATGGATAATGAACCCCCAGATCCATTCGCGAATAAGCAACAGCGGTTGCCCATGCATAAGATGGCGCTATAACATACCATTTAGGAAACTCTAAACTCAATGAAGTTGCAAATGAAAAAGCATCAGACGTATGTCCTGAAGGAAACGAACCACTTCCACCGCTGGATAATTTTTGAATATCTGGATATGTTACATAAGGCCGCGGTCGGTTTACAACTTTTTTCATTATAGTGGTTATTACAGCAGCGGTAATCACGGATGCCCCAACAATCAATGCTTTACGTTTTAAAACAGAGTCGCTGTTAATCAATCCCACGCTATATAAAATAACCGGCGTGGCAAATGTTATCGGAGCAGCCGAATTAGATAAAAACTTGAATGTCCCATCGAGAGAAGTATTTCGGTGCAGATTAATTTCTCTGAGCAATCGTATATCAATATTCTGAGCTGAAGCTTTTTCATTAATTGAAACTAAAGAACAAAGCACTAAAAGAAAAAAAATTAGAGTTCTGGTTTTTTTAATTACCAGTCTCTCAAACAACCATTTTCCGATCAGACGGTCTCTTACAACATTTATCATACTTTTCATTAAATATCTGTTCATACTATCTATACTTAAATGTACATCCAATTTTGAAGAAATTCTAAACTTTAGAACTTCAGAATAAAACAATGATATTCATTACGCTTACAATAATCTAATTGCCAGGTATAAAACGTGGCAATTTTTTTCACGATAGCCAACCCTAATCCGTTTCCCTTTGAATTAGAATCCGACTTGGCAAAACGTTCAAAAATTCTGTATATACCTAACGTACCATTTTTTCCTGTATTTTGAATACTTAAGGTTCTCCCCTCAAGTATTACATTCACATTACTCCCTGAATAATTGTATCGTATAGCATTCTTTAACAAATTACTTAACAAACTATCCAGCAATGAAGTATTTGCTATAACAAATAAATCATTGCTAAACTGATATTCGAGTGTAATACCCTTTATTTCTGCTTGCTGTATAAAAAAAGTAAGCTGACGAAGAAGTGCTTTATTCAGCGATATTTCCTCTGTTTCAGGGAACATATTACGATCCAGCTTAGACAGTAATAAATTCTTATTTAACCGGGTTAAACGCAAAACCATATGCAATAAATCGTCTATAATAGTCGACTGAGAAGAAGTAATTCCAGGCATTTGCATAAGAGTATCAAGTTTTGCCTGAAAAGCGGCCAACGGAGTCTGAAGTTCATGCAAAGCATTTTCTACAAATTCTTTTTGTCTTTTGTATATTTATATTTATTAGAGTATTAACAGCTTCATTTAACCGAATAAATTCTTCAATATTCGTCTAAGGCCATTGAGCTATTCTTTTATAAAAGTAATAGTAAATCCTGAAGAAATTTAGAAGAAGCACATCAAAACCCTTTGTTTACAATATGCAGTAGTAGTAATTTTCAATACCTTTATCCGTCACACTTTAAAAACCTACATGATGAACAAGACTGTTAGCGTAAACCTTGCAGGCGAGGTCTTCAACATTGACGAAAATGCATATTACGTTCTGGAAGAGTACATTGCCGCTTTTATCGGATATTATGGAAAAACAGCCGTAAGCGAAAAAGAAACAAAACTGGCATCATTTTTCCGCGAACGTTTGGGCTCTCGTACTGTAATTACATATGCCGACGTTGAAGAAGCCTGCAATGTAGAAGGCTGCCCTCCGGGATTCAATCCTCGCAATCCATCAGGATTTCGAAAGAGTCAGGCAACAAATTCCCGTATTTTCCGAGACAAAAGAAACGGTAAAATTGGAGGAGTGTGTGCCGGTTTAGCAAGCTATTTTGGTTCCGATCCTGTAATTTTCCGCACTATTTTTCTCGTTTTATTTTTTGGAGCTGGTTCTGGATTACTTCTGTACATTATTCTTTGGGCTATTATTCCCGAAAAGGAATAAAAAATTACCCTGTATTTTTTCAAAATGTGCATTTTCTTTTTTTTACCCTCTTAAAACAAAGTATAACAACAAAAAAATATACCAAAACAATATGTGGCTATAAAAAAAGAAGAAGAATACATCTAAGTTTTAAAAAAACTTGGAGCAAACAATTTTTTTTATAATTTTGCATCACCTTTTTAAGGATTGACCTATGGTGTAATGGTAGCACTTCAGATTTTGGTTCTGTCAGTCCAGGTTCGAATCCTAGTAGGTCAACCAGATAAAATCCGATAAATCGATGATTTATCGGATTTTTTATTTCTATACATAAATCATTTTCTTCGTCATTCCGCCATCAATTGTAAAATTTTGCCCGGTAATAAAAGAATCGTCACGATTTACCAGATAATATATAAAATCAGCAATATCGTCGGGTCGTCCAACTCTGCCAACCGGATGTTGTATGCGATCAGCTTCCGAATGTACCGGAATCTGTCTATTCGCAGATTTTTGATAATCTGAAACTTCTATCCATCCGGGAGTTACACTATTTACCCGAACTTCGGGACCTAAACTTATTGCCAATGCATGCGTCAGGGTAACCACTCCCCCTTTTGTTGCCGAATAAGCTTCGGTATTAGCCTCAGACATAAATGCCCGCGTAGATGCAATATTTACAATTGACCCTTTTGTTTTTTTAAGCCAGGAAGCAGCATGCTTGGCAAACAAAAACACGGAAGTCAAATTAGTAGACAAAACACGGTTCCATTCATCAAGCGAAAGCGTTTCAATCGGTTTGTTAATAGAAATTCCTGCATTATTAATCAAGTAATCAAGTTGTCCGAATTGCCGGATAGTTTCATTTACTGTCTCAAAAACTTCATGTTCATCTCCTGCATCTGCTTTGATGAAGTAAACGCCCGGAAGCATTGATTGTAATTCAGATCCAGCCTCCTCATCCATATCTACCGCAACAACCTGAATATCTTTATTATAAAAAAGCATAGAAATACCACGTCCAATACCTTGCGCTCCTCCCGTAATAATGGCTACTTTTTTCATACCCTAACATTTATAATGTTCGAAATTATAAAATTAGGAACGATACTCTTAATGAAAAAAGCACAAGGGCCACCGGAAAATATTCCGGTAGCCCTTCACATTACACTAACCAACTTAAAAACGAAGAGATAATTTTTTAATCGACAGGACAGAAACGTATAGCGGTTCCTCCGCCTGCCGCTAATTTTAGTTGAAGTTTATCAGCTGCATCTGTCGAAATCTCTTTAATAAGATAATCATTAGGGGCAGTTTTCCAGTCGGCATTTTCGCCATCAGTATAAATTTGCGCCCTAAATTTTTTCCCTTTGGGAAGAAAAGAAAGATCGACGGTAAGTTCGCGTGGTTTTTCGTTCGTAATTGCACCCAAATACCAGTTTGCAGAATTACGGTCTTTACGTACCATAACAACATATTCACCAATACGAGCATCGGGAACCAGCGTCTCGTCCCAATCGCAGGGAACATCACGAATAAATTCAAAAGCAGGATTATTTTCATAATTTTCAGGCAAGTCGGAAGCCATTTGCAACGGGCTATACAAAACAACAAACAATGCCAGTTGTTTTGCAATGGTTGTCTGTACTCGTGTTTTTGGTTTCACCGGATTTTTAAAATTAAAAGTTCCGGGAGTGAAGTCAAATGGCCCGGCCAGCATGCGGGTAAAAGGAATAACGGTAGTATAAAACGGAGGATTACCTCCATCGTCAGACCATGCATCGTATTCCTGACCGCGAGCGCCTTCCTGAGTCATAAAATTGGGATAAGTACGGCAAAGTCCTGTCGGTTTTACAGGTTCATGGTTATCTATCATGATATGATGTTTTGCCGCCATTTCAAAAACTTTACGATAATGACGAACAGCAAACTGACCATCGTGCCACTCTTTTCCATCAAGATATTTATTTACATAACCTGTCTTTACAGCGTTTACTCCTAATTTTTCATATTGTTTGAAACCATCTTCCATCTGTTTCTCGTAATTAGCAACAGCTCCGCCAGTTTCATTGTGTCCAATAAGCTTAACATTTTTAGAAGCCGCATACTGACATATCTTTTCCAAATCAAAATCAGGATAAGCTTTTGTAAAACTGAATGCATTTCCGTCTTTAGACCAGTTGCCATCCCAACCTTCGTTCCAACCTTCGACCAACACTCCGCTAAAGCCATTTTGAGAGGCAAAATCGATGTATTTCATTGTGTTTTTGGTTGTTGCTCCGTGTTTGGCACCCTGCGCCCAACTGTATTTCTCGAGATGCATTCCCCACCAGATTCCAATATATTTAGAGGGTTTTACCCATGAAATATCAGTAAGCTTGCAAGGTTCATTAAGGTTCAGCATTAAGTATGAAGTGACCAGATCTCCTGGCTTTTCGCCAATAATTACCGTTCTCCATGGCGTTACGAAGGGAGCTTTTGCATACACCTTATCGCCATTCGCCCATGGAACCAGATCGCATTTTAATTTCGAAGAATCGCGACGAACCAATGTCATTGAAGCATAATCCGTCAGATTTGCTTCGTGAATTGCGAGTAATAATCCGTCTTTAGTCTCGAGTGTAACAGGAGTATTAATGGTATCAACCTTATTAATTGCGGTATGTCGCGGAATACTTTCATAATAACTGTTATCCGAATGAACAGGTATCCACCAAGCATTGCAAACGGCAGGTAAGTTAAATTCGGTTTCTTCATCCGCAATAACAAAGTCCGTCAGATTTTGTTGTTCAGAAAAAAGATACCGGAAACCGAAACCATCGTCAAACGCTCTGAAAATAATGGTTAGTTTACGCTTCATTCGTTTATTCTCCTGAAGTTGGACACTGAGTTCGTTGTAATTATTGGCAATAAAGCGTTTTTCGCCCCAAGGTTGTTCCCATGTTTCATTAAACGTCCGCTTTTCTTGTTTTATGAGCTTAAAGCCCTGATCAAGACTGATTGTATTCTTTAATTTGAAACCCAGAGCAGATTGAGCAATTACAACTTTTTTATTTTTAGTAACCGAATACGAGGCACGACCATTATCAAGTTTAACCGAAATGATAATATGTCCGTCGGGTGATGAAACAGTCAGGGGCTCTTCTGCCCGTAGACTTTCTATCGAACTGCATATTAACAACAGTAATAAATAACGGCTTAATCTTTTCATTCGCAAAAAATTATTTTTCATTTTAACTAACCTTTCAGTTTATTGGTTAACTCTTTAAATTTTGTTGTACGTTTAAGGATAAACAATCTGAAGACTGTCGAGCACATGAGAGGCCTTGTCTTGTTTAAGTGAAACGAAATAATAAAAAGCCTGATCGAGCGATGTTTGCGCTGACACTTTCCCCTTACATTTTTTGCGCATGTTATACAGCCGGGCTATGTCGTCAAAAACTTTTGTGTTAGCGGTCATTCCGGTAAATGTCTGAAGTTTTTCGAGAAACAGATTTCCAAATTCCCGCGTAGGTTCAATCATGGTCCCTTCACCAAAATCATTCCAGGTAACTAACTGAAGATATTTCACATTTGCCTGCTTTGCTTTTTGCAGGGTTGCATCGAAAGTTGCACCGTTCTGCGGATTGATAGTCCAGCCCAAAGCATTACCGCTCCATCCTCCGGCAGTATAGAAATCAGTAAAACCCGAATAGGCACTGCCCATTGCAATACCAATGTTGGGCATTCTGTTTGTATAAAAATTGTCTAACGACGAATTATCTTTCCAAACCCAGGCATATTCTCCGGAAGCATTTTTCCCTGCATCGCCGGACTCATTCCAGAGTGTCAGAAAACAGGGTTTTGTGCTTAGCAATCCCAATACCATATTCCAGTCACTTTCGGTTTGAATAGTAGTGGGGCCAAACGTTAATAACAAAGGAGTATTATTAAGTTTAATATAACTACTACTTCCAAAAAATTTTGTCTGCAAATACAGCAGATCATCTTGTGCTGCATCGACATTAGAACTTGCCGCACCTTTTGCGACATCCTCTGAAACAGTACGATCTTCATAATCTATAGCAAACTGCAAGCCTGTTTTTCCTATCAATGTCGCTAACGCTTCAGTATTTTTTCGAATGAGTGCATAATCGTTGACATCATGTGCGCCATACCAATCGACAATTACGCCATCAATACCTGCATATTTCATCAGAAGCAAATGATATTCAATTACATCATTATCACCCGAAGCATATGGTCCTATATTGGGATAATAATATGAAGCAATCTGTCTTCGTCCGTCAGATGAAATAATATCGGGATTTTGGTTGGCCATTGTCCAATGCGTACCCCATTGATTATTTCCGCTTGATTCTTTTGTTTCGAACCATGGCATATAATGCACGTAAATTTTCATGGAATTGCTCTTGGTAACAGCTACCGGATCGTACGTAATTACACCCGACGAAGAAGGCCCGGGGGAACTGCTTTTACTGCACGCTGCACAGCAAAACATTAATAAAACCAACAAACGAACCCTGTTTTTCATTAGATAATTAATTGAATTGTAACTGGTTTTTATGAGATTTTTTGCTCTGAAAAACAAAATAACCGGCAGATGAAACACGCTGCTTCACCTGCCGGAAAACTAACTACTACTAATTGGTGTATCCTGGATTTTGTACCAGATTTTTGTTTTTATCAAGTTCCGACTGGGGAATAGGAAATATTCCTCTGTAGGAAGGAGTTACATCTTTATTCCACCAAGGTTGAAAGAATGTTCCCATACGAATATTATCGGTACGACGATGATCTTCAAAAACAAACTCACGACGCAGTTCCTGATCCAAGAAATTCAAATCAACAGTAGACGGAGTGTCAAGACCCGCACGTGAACGAACCTGTGCTATAATAGGTTGTGCATCGGCAGCTTTTCCAAGACGAATAAGACATTCTGCTTTCATTAACAGAATTTCGGAATAACGCATTACAACCCAGTCGTGATCACGTTCCCACGATTCGCCTTCTTTTACTTCATATTTTTTCAGACGGACACCTTCATTTTGCAAAGCATTTTTGAAATCGCCAATTTCTTCGGTGTAGTTCAACACGTTTCCATCTGCCATTAACACAGGAGTATTGGTTGCCAGATTGGTTTGAACGCCTTCGAGCATTGCTTTCTTACGGACATCTTTATCATCAAACGAAGAGTAAAGCCCTGGTTTACCGCATATTCCATTTGCACTCCATGGATAATTAGCTGTTGCCGAAAAAGCATATTTTTGATTATAATGAAAAGACATGGAAGACAGATAGTTACCAACTGTTCCAGCTTTATGGTCGTAAGGAATCGAAAAAATTATTTCTCTTGAAACTTCATTGGCCGTCAAAAAGTTAGTAAAATAGTCGGGTTCAAGAACATAACCGCTTACTTTATCGCAGGCATCGATACAATCCTGCCAACGGGCAGTACCGTTAAACACCTCAGAATTAAGATATAAACGTGCAAGCAGTGTATTCGCTACATTTTGGGTAAAACGTCCGTAAATAATAGTTGAAGGAAGTTTATCCATAATGTCTTTAAGTTCCGATTCGACAAAAGCATAAACCTGTGCACGGGTTGAATTTTTAGGCAATTCCGAATCAAGAAAACTGGTAACAATAGGAACATTGCCAAACATATCAAGCAAACGATAATAATAATAAGCACGTACACCACGTAGTTCAGCTTTTATTTTATCCTTATATTCAGTTGATTGAGTTGACTGGTCAACGGCATAAATCACCTGATTAACTTTTGCGATGCCCTGAAAGCAATATCTCCAAGCACTAAGAATCATTGCGTTTTTAGCTGTCCAGGTATGATATTGAGCTTCCTGGTAGCGTCCGCCATCATACCAGTCACTTCCTCTGGTTGGAATACAAGCTTCGTCCGAAGCACATTCGTCTAAAAAGAAAACATATTCGCAGGTAGGATAAGAATTAGAAGTAGCATCGGAAAAACCTCGCAACGATGCATAAGCACGACCAACCACTGTTTCAATTTCAGAAGAAGATTGTCCGTACTGATCGGCAGGGACCTGAGAATATAAAGTTTCGTCCAATTTTGTACATGCCACTGTAAAGCACATACTTGCCGAAAGTATTAAGAATAGTTTTATTTTCATAACTTAATAATCAATTGGTTAGAAAGAAAGATTTACACCAAGCGAAAAAGTACGTGGTTTCGGATAGTAATTAAACATATCCATACCCGGACTAGCCAAGCCATCAATATTAATTTCAGGATCGACTCCCTTATAGTTTGTTATCACAAAGAGATTTTCTCCGGTAACATAAATCCGACATTTTTCGAATCCTAAAGTTTTGGCCGGTATGGTATACCCCAGTGTTACACTTTGTAAACGCAGGAATGAAGCGTCTTCAATCCAGTAGCTCGAGAATGTAGCTTTGTCTTTTATACCACTTTTCAGAAAATCATCGGGAACATTATAAGAAGGCAGACGAGTGGCATCGTTCATAATCATAGCTGTTGCATTCAAAGCCTTTTGTCCAAACATTCCGTAGGTAGCAAAACTAAAATCGAAATGTTTGTACGTAAAATTCATACCAAAACCTAAACTAAGCTTGGGCTGAACGTTGCCAAGATCCTGAGAAAAAGTATCTACAACAAACTTTCCGTCTTTATCGAGCCCGTGACATTTAGGTCCCCAAAAAGTTCCTACAGCATAGCCTTCTTTAATGATTTCGGCATATTGGTTAGACATACCGCTTAAACCATGCAGAGAGCCTGTCATTATTGCATCGGTTTGATAGGTTTGGTTTGATAGTTTGTCTATTTTCTGAACATTGTGAGAAAGGTTCAGATTCGCATCCCAGCTAAAATCTTCTTGCTTAATAATATTGGCATTAATCGAAAGTTCAATACCCTTGTTGGTTAAATCGCCAACGTTGGCCAACATAGTTCCGACTAAGTATGGAGGTTGCGGAACTTCGTACGTATAGAGCAAATCGCTGGTTTTTTTCTGATAAACTTCGAGTGTACCATTAATGCGATTGAACAAAGAAAAATCAAGTCCGATGTTGACCTGTGCGGTCGACTCCCATTTCAAATCGGGATTTGCATTTTGCGTAGGACCGTAAGATTGTTTCCATGTATTGGTCGTTGCATCGTAATAAGGATCTGTTCCCGAACCAAAAATGTATAATGATTTGTATTCACCAATACCATCCTGATTACCAGTTACGCCATAGCCAGCACGCAATTTAAGGTTGTTAAGCCAGATCGAAGTGCTTTGCATAAAAGCCTCATCGGAAATACGCCAGGCAACCGATGCCGAAGGAAACATACCCCATTTATGATTTGCGCCAAAACGAGAAGAACCGTCACGGCGCAAAGTTGCCGTCAACATATAACGTCCTAAAAAGCTATAATTTGCACGTCCAAAAAACGAAATAAGTTTTGCATTTCCTTTATACGAATACTCGTCACTTGCACGATAATCCTGTCCGGCACCTAAATTATTGTAACCAAACAAATTGGTATCAAAGCCACGACGTTCGGCACCAAATCCATCGTATGTATTATCGAGATACGAATAGCCGGCCATAACTCCGATCTTATGCGAGTCAAATTCTTTATTATAAGTCAAATAAGCCTCAAGCTGTTTATTGGTATAATCTCCCAAAGTTTTCTGGGCATAACCTTTATCAGTCAAACCTTCGAGAATAGCATAAGTAGGTTTATATAAACCCGTTTGTGCCGAGTTGTATTCGTAAGACAAGTTTACAACGCCTTTTAAATCCTTAATAATTTCAAGTTCGGCATTGGCGTAACCTAACAAACGATGGCGCTTGTTGTCGGCAGTACGGTCGTTGTTAATTTCAACCGGATTTTCGTAATTGGTACCAGCAACAAGAGTATAATTTCCGTTTGCATCTTTTACCGGAATCGTAGGATTTAGATTATAAGCACGTTGAAAGATACGACTATCAATAGTATTCCAATTATCGAAATTGGTATGAACACCTGCTTCAAGTTTCAGGCGTTTGTCAAAAGCGTAGCGATTAGTTGTCAAACTTGCACCTAAACGTTCGAGATTGCTTCTTTTAATAACGCCTTCATTCTTAAGATAGCTTACCGAAGCCCGGTAACCTCCATTTTCGTCAGCATCATTGTATGATATTGTATGCGAATGCGATATACTGGTTTGTTCCAGTTCTTTCTGCCAATCGGTATTTCCGCCATAATCTACAGCTGAAGAAACGTTGTTGTCACGTACATATTTTCGCCACTGATTGGCAGAAAGCAAATCAAGATTTTTTGCAACAGAGCCTATTGCTACATATCCATTGTATTCTACAGTTTTACCTTTTTTGTCACGGTTAGTGGTAACAATAATAACGCCATTCGCACCACGAGAACCATAAATAGCAGTAGCCGAAGCATCTTTTAAAACATCAATCGACGTTATTTCGGATGGTTGTATGCTGTTAAAATCGACACCCGGAATGCCATCGACCACAACAAGAGGACCGTTGCTTGCCGAAAGAGATGTTCCTCCTCTTAATCGCATAGAGGCTCCGCTCGACGGATCACCAGTTCCTTGTACAACTGTAAGACCTGCAACTTTTCCCTGAAGTAACTGTTCGGAAGATGTTACTACACCTTTTTTCATATTATCGGACGATACGGTTGCAATGGCTCCGGTAAGATCGGACTTACGCATCTTGCCATATCCTACTGCGACTATAACAGCTTCGTCGAGTGTAACCATATCTTCGGTAAGTACAATATTAAGGTTATCTGCCGATTCAACAACCACTCTCTGAGTTTTATACCCTATATAAGAAATAGAAAGAGCTTTGCCCTTAGAACTAGTAATAGAAAAACTTCCGTTAGCATCCGTTACAACGCCGGTTGTTGTTCCTTCAATAAGAACTGTTGCGCCAATAATAGGCTGCTGAGCCTGATCATGCACTGATCCGTGTACCGAAACAGGCTGCTGTCCATAAATTTTTCCGTTCAGCGCAAACGTGCATAATAGCACTAACGCCAATTGAACAAGGAAAATCGTTTTTATTTTATATCTGATTTTCATGATATTATTATTTAACAAAAGCATAAAAATTACTTGATTTGCACTAAAGGCAAGCTGGTTGTACTAATGGTACGTCCATTGTTATCGGTGATTGTAACGCTAATTTTATCAAGGCCGGTAAGACCTTTTAGGCCGGTAACAAGATCAATAAAAGTGCGCATATCATCCTGAGTTCCTGAAAAATCGCCAGTAAGTATAGTCGATCCTGCTGTGAGCGAATATTTTAATTTGGTAACACCTGTCTCATTATTTTTACGAATAATGCAAAGAATATCTTTTTGACTTATTTTCTGTGGAATGAAAATAAGTTCGGGTGCTAGCACAACCGGGGCTTGAGGTGCATTAATCAAAAAGTCGGCACATGCTTTGTCTTTTCCCTGATTGCTCCAGGTATCATTAGCCAACACAAAATTGATATTGTTAAGCACATAATTATCAGGAAGATTAAAATAATCTTTAAGAATAAAATCCATTCGGTAAATTCCTCCGCCAAGAGGCGTAAGCTGGGTTTTAACAAGATTTGTCGGATTATTTTCGACTACAACATTCCAAAAATTTACTCCCGAATGAATGTGTACATTCAAAGCTTTTGCCAACTCACCTTGTACAGGAATTACATCGCAACCCGACCATGTATTATTCGCATTGATAAGAATAGACATCGGACGATTAAGGCTAAACTGTTTAGGATAATAATCCATTGTTGCAGAACCTTTGATGGTTGCCAGACTATAAATCTGAATATCATTACGCGGACTCTGATCCGGAGCAAACGCATCGGTAACTTTAGAACCGTCTTTATTTTTCAGCAAACCGTAGAAAGCGACTATTTGATCGGCAGGAACTCCATAATACTGAGAAGGGATAAGATCCATGCGCCAAATATTTCCCGAAACATGCTTCAATGCCGCAAAATCAGACGAATTAGCCCAATTACCTTTGTCGGGTTCGGATGGAAACCACGACCACAAATAAACGCCATCAGTTGTACCATCGAGCGCCGTACCTGTTACGTCAAAAAACCACGATACCTGTTCGTCTGCCGTAAAAACAGCAGGCTGAGTCCATATTTCAGCAATCCTTCCCTGTCCTTTCGAAATAAAAGGTAAAGCAAAGGCTGTAAGTAAAATGAAAAATATCTTTTTCATAGTTGTCTAAGTTTAGTTTGCTTGTTTTAGCTTGTATTGATAGGATACAAAAGGAACCTGATCGGTAGTTGAGCGTGTAAGTTTAAACTCTAACACCGCCGTAGATCCGGGAATGGTTGTAATTGTTAGTTGATCTGTTAATTGCGTTTTTGCAACATCCGAATACAACAAGATTTTGCTGGCACTGGCATCGGTATGCGGATAAGGGGTATCGAGCTGCCAGTATCCTGTTTTTGCAAACAGTTCGGGAACATCTCCCTGAACCTGATAAGTTGTAGGGTTACCAGACTCATCAACATTAAGTACAAGCTTAAACGTACTGAAATTAAGCTGAGTTGTTAGATCGACTTCAGTAAGACTGGAAGCATGAGCCACCGCAATTTCATCTACCATTTTAACACTAGAAAGAACCCAGGTTCCTGAAATTTTTTCGTAAAGTGTTATCGGGTGCACGTAGCTCCCGTCATCTGTTTTAGTGCAACTCCCCAATGAGAGCAACACAACAAAAAGAAGAAGTAGAATGTAACATTCTCTTTTCATAATCATGGTTTTAGTTAATGAAGTTGTTAGTTTGCAGCCATCGGCTTTCTAATAAAAGCTTTGGCAACAAGACAAATCTATCGGCTATTTTACCGGTATTGAATTTAATGAGATAGAATCAAGATGCTGGGGTGAAAACAGAGATAGCAACTCGTTTTTTTACAGATGTTTAACCAAAAAGAAAGATTGAAAAAATCTAAATAAAATATAAATCACTTTAAACAGCTTATAATTGTAACTTACTAATAAATAGATGCTTAACTATTTATGCGTATTGATTTTATAAAATACTGATTATAAGCAATGTAAGCCTACGTGTTTTTTGAACACAATATCAATTTCAACAAAAGCGATGCTGGTTTTAGATTTTGAACTAAAAAATAAAAAACCGGAATAACAACGTTCATTCTTTGAAAACGATTGCTATTCCGGCTTTTTTGCAAATGCATGAAATGTTTATTGTACTGCTTTAATCTGCATAATGTGTTCGTCAAACAGATCGCGCGGAACAATAGTTTTATTTTTAAGTTTCGTTTTATAAGTATAAATGGTATTGACCGAATAATTTAAAAACTTTGCAATTTTTTCGTTATCCTTAATTCCCAACCGCATAAGAGCAAAAATACGAAGATCGGTATTCATTAATTCATTATTATTCAATACTATTCGGTCTTCTTCTTTAAAAAGAAGATTAAACTCTTCGATAAAATGCGGAAAGATTTTCAAAAAGATTTTGTCGAAATTATCAAAAAGGCTTTCTCTCTCTCTTTTCAAATCATTGCCTTTTATAATATTCGCCAAATCATCGTATTGTCGTGATATTAATTTCCGGTTTACTGTTTTTTGAAAAGCATCAAGCTTTTCAATGTATTCCGAATTGATATTAAAAAAGTAACCAATATATTCTTCTTTTATCTTATTGGATTCCTGCAAATGCTCGTTTATAGTTCTCAAATGCTCGTTGGTATTCTGCAAAATGCGTTTTACTTTATTAATTTTCTTCAATTGCCTGAAAATAATAAAAGTAAAAACCAGAACAAGCAACGAAAGAGCCGTTATGGCAATGGCATAACGCATAAGCTGGCGGCGCTGACTCTCTACATTCGAAAGGCGTTCACCTTCTATAATTGGTAGAATTGTAGCTATTTCTATCTTTCGGTGTCGTGCATTATAAAAAGTAGCATCATCAAGTGCTAATTTTATATAACGATATGCTTCTTTGTTTTTTCCGCCTTTAAACAACAAATCGGCCAAATTTCTTAGTGCTACAGTTTCTTTAGTCGACGATTGTATATCAGCAATGGCGGCACTAACAAGATACTCAATAGCTTTATCTTTCTGATTATCGAGATGATACAAATAGCCAAGACTTGAAGCAGCTATGGCATATTGATGATAATCAAGTTTATAATTCTTTATCCAATATTCGAATGCCTCGCGGGCTCCTTCAAAATCATTTTTTTTCATTCGCTGCAAACTCGCTAACCACCAATATGCTGATGAATTTTTAGGCGTCAACAGTAAAGCGGTATCCAAATAAAGGTTCCCTTTGCGTTTATACGTTTCAGCAAAATCCGATTCTTTGTTATAATCAGCTAAATCATAATAGGTTCGAGCAAAAACAGCATAATAATCAATTTTCAGACTATCAGGTAAAGAGTGTATCTTAATGGTTTTCAGAGTATCCAGAGATTCAGTAAATAATCCCGATGAAAGCAGAACAAAACTGAGTTTTGTTTGAGCATAAGCAATTTCAGGTTGGCTATGTAATTCTAAAGCAGCAGCTTTTAACCGATTTACGTACTTATAAGCTGAATCGTAATTAAACGATTCGTACTCATTAAACAACTGCCTATAGATTTCAAATTTATCTATAACAGATTGTTTTTTAGAAATTTGAAGTTTTATTTTATTTATTTTCTCCAGTTTCTGATTAAAGTACAAATCCTTATTCTCGATGTATTGGTCAAGATTTGCCAGCAAGCTGTCAACATTTACAGATTTAGTTTGAGCGACGACAGTTAAAACCGGGAAAAAAAGAATGATAAACAGGAACTTATACATAAACATGTAGTTAGTGTTTTTTCGTAGTAGATCAATAAAACAAAAGTAATAATTGTAACAAAAACCGCTCATTTTATCTTTTCAAATAAAAACAACAAAAGTTTTCCCTTCAATAAAGAAATCCATCTATATTTAGCCCTCAATAAAAGCACGTCCCTAAATCCGTTTTTATGTTTAAGACAACAGCTTGCCTTATGGGAGGCTTGTTGCTTATCTGTAACACCCGCACGTTTGCACAGGATAGTATTGCTGTGCCGGAACGTCCGGTTACAACAGTTCAGATAAACGACAGCAATCAAATAAGTTACGAACGCCCTAAAGCGTACTCATTTTTAACAAATATTCCTTGCGACTGGGCTCAGGCCGGCAAAATGGCCATTTCCAAAAAAGGATTGATAACTCTTTCGGCAGTAACCGTGACGACGTTGCTTTGCCTCTCCGTTGACCGCCCTGCAATGGACGCAGTGCAACGTTTTGGGCATTGGGCGGGTATTAGCGGCGAGCGGAAATTTAAAACCGGAATAGGTTTTAAGCTTGGCGGAATTCAGGTAAACATGCTCGATTTGCCTCAAAACTTAAATTCTACACTGTATTTTATCGGCGAAGGCTGGCCAAGTATTTTGCTTACAGCAGGAGTGCTCACCAAAGGGTTAATAACGAATGACAATCGGGCAATACTCACTGCTTCGCAATTTGCCGAAAGTTATCTGGCAATGGGCGTTACCGTTCAGGTATTAAAAAGGCTCACCGGACGTCAAAGTCCGTTTGTGGCAACTTCGCGCACCGGCGAATGGGCGAATGGCACTGGTTGCCTACTCCTGCCGATTATCAGTCTCATGTTCCCAAACACGATGCATTTCCTTCGGGACATCTGGCTACAGCCATGGCTACCGTTACGATTTATGCCGAAAACTATCCCGAGTATAAGTTTATCCGCCCGGTGGGTTACAGCATGATTGGCCTCATCGGACTTGCCATGATGAATAACGGAGTTCATTGGTTAAGCGATTATCCTCTTGCTCTTGCCATTGGTTATGCTTACGGCAAAATTGCAACTTCGCGCGGTAAAACTGTCCGTTTTATTCAGAAGATGCGCCCCGGAGAAGAAGAAAAAGGAAAAATAACTATTCAGCCGGCAACTACCTATAATACCATTGGTATGCGCATGAGTCTTAACTTATAAAACCGGTGTAGCATTATTTTTCATTAGAATTGTTTCATGCTACGTGCATCCGCATTAGTTTTGTTTTCGGTTTTGAAAGTTATTGGAAATGGAAATCAAAAAAACGAATGCGGCTCGCATACTCGACCGTTTAAAAATACAATACAGTCTTCATACTTACGAAGTCGACGAATCGGATCTGAGTGCAACACACGTTGCCGCAACATTAGGACAAAATATAGATCAGGTGTTTAAAACACTTGTTTTACGCGGAGACAAAACAGGACCTTTAGTTGCAGTTATTCCGGGTGCAATGGAAGTAAATCTGAAATCAATTGCAAAAATATCGGGCAATAAAAATGCAGAAATGATTGCCATGAAAGAGCTTCTTCCTCTTACCGGATATATCAGAGGAGGTTGTTCTCCTATTGGTATGAAAAAAGCGTTTCCTACCTATATTGACGAATCATGCACCCTGCAATCATTTATTTACGTAAGTGCCGGTGTTCGGGGTATGCAGATACAAATAGCCCCGGATGACCTTATTCGTGCAACCGGGGCTATCTGTGGTGATATTTGTGGTTAAGCGGCCAAACCAAATAACCAGTTAAAGAAGAAGAAGAGTAATCCCGAACCAATTACGGTAACCGGAACAGTAACGATCCATGCTATTCCGATATTCTTAATGGTATTCATTTGTAAGTTTTTAACACCATCTTCGGCAACCATTGTTCCCGCAATACCCGACGACAACACATGAGTTGTACTTACCGGTAATCCTAAAAAGGAGGAAGATGCAATGGTGCAGGCTGCAACAAGCCCCGAACTTGCGCCTTGTGCATAATTAAGATCTGTTTTCCCTATTTTTTCGCCAATAGTAGTTACAATACGTTTCCAGCCAATCATGGTTCCTAAACCAAGTGATATAGAAATCATCAGCAATACCCACCACGGAGAGTATTCGGTAAAACCTTTAGCTTTATCAACTTCTTCAAGAATAATCATTTTCTGATATTTGTTGATGCCGGTCATGCTGGGATCGTCCAAAACTGTTTTTACATCTTTCCCAACCTTAAGAATATCTTTACGGATACCAAAAGAGCCTTTTGCATCGAGTTTGCGAAAATCAGTTACTGATTCAAGTTTACTTTCGAGATCATTTACTTCTTTCTTTATGCTCACCATTTTTACACGATTGGCTGCAGACAAAGAAATAGTATCAACCTGATCGATATAGCGTTCTATTGTAAAGAAATTATTACGCAGTTTTTCAGGGTTTTGAGAATGATCTAATGCAAAATGAGCAGGAACGAGTCCTATCAGGATGATCATAACCAGTCCGACACCTTTTTGACCATCATTTGACCCATGCGTAAAACTCAATAAAGTACTGGTGAGCAACAAAATTGTACGAATCCAGAATGGGGGTTTTTTCTTTTTGTCCTTTGGCGATTTAAAAATTGCTTTCTTCTTTACAGTAAGCCTTAAAAGCTTCATAAACAAAAGAGCCAGAACAAATCCAAAAATAGGAGACATTAAAAGGGAAATACCGGTATCACCGATTTTTTTCCAGGGCAACGAAACGGCAGCATTAGATCCTTGCATAATCCAGAACGCCAGTCCAACACCAAAAATACTTCCGATAAGGGTATGCGAACTCGAACAGGGAATTCCGTAATACCAGGTAAGTAAATTCCATGCAATTGCCGTAAGGACAAGAGAAAGAATGAGTGCTATCGCCATGTGGATATCACTGTTTACCAGAATATCAAGAGGTATAAGGTTTACAATTCCAATTGCCACTCCGATGCCCCCGATGTTTACTCCTACAAAATTCCATATACCCGACCAGATTACGGCAGCGCGGGGTTTTAAAGTATTGGTGTAAATAACTGTTGCTACAGCATTAGCTGTATCATGAAATCCGTTGATAAATTCGAAAGCACAGGCTATCAGCAAAAAAAGTATCAGTAAGACACTAAAGTCAAAGCTAAGTCCAAACATAAAAATCAATTATGGTTTTTATTTTATCTGAAGAAAACACACTTTTCTTCAGTCCAAAAATTTGGCAATGCAAAGATGTAATTCTAAGGTTAAGTTAATGTTAAGTTATAAACTTTTTGTTAAGTTTTTATAAAAAGAAAATAAATAAACTCATTATCAAATAATTAAAAGATTAATTTTATCAAAACACTGCAAATAAAAATATCATTTAGCTGATTACAGAAAGCAAAACTTCGACTCTTCCCGCGTTATTTGTCACATTCTTAATGTAATTTCGTGCCATAACCCTTTGAATGATGATAAAAAAAACAGTTTTGCTATGTTTCTTTCTTTTGCTTTTTGTTTCTCCTTTTTATGCTCAGCTAAAAATAAAAGGATTTATTGCCGATAAGGAAACTCACGAAGCAATAACCGGAGCGGTTGTTTTTCTAAAAAATAGTTCTATTCAAAGCATAACGGATCGCAATGGACATTTTTCAATTCAAATTTCTAAATTACAATTGCTAAACATTCGCTGTTTTGGATACAAAGACACCATTATAATGCCTTCGGGAGAAGACATCGGAACAATTTATCTTGAAATTATTCGCACTCAGATTAAGGATGTGGAGATTAAAGGTCAGCAAAACAGCAAAATGCAGAGCGGATTAGTTTCGCTTTCGATGAAAGAAGCCTCGCATATTGCATCTTTTCTCGGATCATCCGATCCTATTAAAATTCTTCAGTTAAAGCCCGGATTATCAACAACCTCCGAAATTGATGGAGGAATCTATGTGCGTGGTGGAGATAACGGACAAAATCTTGTTTTGCTAGACGATATTCCACTTCAGAATCCCACACATTTAATGGGCTTTTAATGTGTTTTTCAGGAAAGTGTAGTTCAAAATATTGATATGTACAAGGCTGCACCTCCGGCCCGATATGGCGGACATCTTTCTTCTGTTACTGATGTAAAAATGTACAATGCAGACAGTTCGAAATTAACAGGCGAGGCTTCGGCTGGTTTTCTGGCATCAAACATTACGATAAAAGGTTCGATAGACAGTAGCCGCTTCTTCTATCTTCTATCGGCTCGACAAGCATATCTTGGTTTTATCAGACAATTAATTATCAGGCCCTTGGCATCTCATCCGGGTAAGTTTATTGACAATACACGTTATCAATTTGGCGATTATTATGCAAAACTTCGCTGGCAAACAGGCAAGCATTCTTTTTTATCGTTTTCAGGATACTATGGAAAAGACAATTACACCTTTAAAAATGATGACTACGATTTTTCCGATAATCTGCAATGGGGTAATAATGGTTTTATTTTCAAATGGATAAATAATTTATCCGATTCCTGGACTTTTTCGGTTTCAAACGGATTGTCGTTTTATAATTTCAAAATGGACATTGTCAATCAGCAGGTTGATGTTTCTCTAAAAAACAACTTTCAGGGATATTTTGCCAATGCTGAATTAAAGAAGCGCCATAATGCAACGCTTTTTTTGGCAGGCATAGACTATCAACGAAATAAATTTAAACCAAACAATTACGAAATTCTTTCGGATGGATTTAATGTTAACCAATCGCCTGATTACTATAATTTTCAGGTTACACCTTACGGTCAGTTACAATGGCAGATATTTAATAATCTGAATATTAGCAGCAGCTTACGATTTCCGTTATTTTTTGAAACAGGCCCCGGCGAAAGGATTAACGGACAAGATACAATTGCATACTCTGGCGGACAAATTATCAAACGATTTGCAAACCTTGAGCCTCGTATCAATTTATCTTACAATCTGTTTGACAACAACGGCTCGATAAAAGCCTCTTATGCATATCTGACACAACAAATACATCAGATTCCGGTTGGAAATGTTTCATTGCCAACCGATTTTTGGTTACCTTCCATGGCTACAGCTCCGCCCGAAACATCCAATCAGTTTTCTGTTGGTTATTCAAATTGCCTGAAAAATCAGTTAATCAATTATTCAGTCGATTTATACTACCGAAACATGAAAGGGTTGCTTGAAATTAATCAAACCTCGTTCAATAATTCTTCGTCTCATATTGAAAATTACCTTTATCGCGGAACAGGAGAAACCGGTGGCATAGAATTTTATGTTGAAAAAAAAGAAGGTTCTTATACAGGCTGGGTTAGTTATGTTTATTCTCGTTCATGGCGTAAATTTCCGGATATTCAGGCTGCCTCTTTCCCTGCCAAGTACGACCGTCCACACGATTTTAAAATTGTGCAGGCTTATCAGTTAAATAAAAAATGGAGTTTTTCGATGGTTTGGGTTTATGCTTCGGGAAGCAATATGTCATTACCTGTAGGACGATATATTTTTCAAGGTAACATTATAAACGATTACGGTTCTCCCAATAATTTTCGTTTACCGGCTTATCATCGAATGGATATATCTGCCACAAGAACCATTAAAAGCAAATATTTTACAACAAATTGGATATTTGCAGTTTACAACGTATACAATCGTTCAAATCCGTATTTTTATTATTATAAAGTAAAAGGAAGCACGAATAGTGATTATCTAAAAGTCTCGTTATTAAAATCATCTTTGTTTCCTGTTTTACCATCCATCTCTCTAAAAATTTTATTTTAAAATGAAGAGAATTATTTACTTCTTATTGGTCACTTTGTGTTTCTGGCAATGTTCTTCTGAAGGTGTATTTCCTGAATATCAGCAAAAATTGGTTGTAGACGGATGGATAGAAAACGGGAATGTTCCTCAGGTTTTTTTGACCTTTACCAGCCCTTATTTCACTGATATCGACTCTTTATCAGCATTATCCTTATTGGCTTCGTATGGTAAAGTTTCCGTATCATCGGTTTCCGACTCTGAGATATTAACATTTATGCCAGTCAATTTTCTTTTTCCTCCTTATTTGTATAGTGGTATTTCGTTTACAGGTAAAATCGGTAACTCCTATAAAATGGAAGCTGTTGTTTCGGGCAAAACATACACCGCTCAAACAACAATACCTTTGCCTCCGGTAATTGACTCTGTATGGATTCAGCAATTAAACAATTCCGACACGTTGGGAATAATAAGAGTGAGTATTAACGATCCTGCCGGGCAATCTAACTATTATCGTATTTATACACAGATTAAAGGCACCGACAAAACATATACTCCCGCTCGTTTACCCAATTATTCTGATGAATCATTCAACGGGAAACATGTTTCTATTCCGGTTTACCGCGGCCGATCAAATAATTTAACAAGCAGAGATACAATCTATTTTGATTTGAGGGATACGATAAGGGTTAAAGTATGCTCGATGAATAAAGAAACGTTCGATTATTGGAATGCCGTGCAGCAACAAATAGACAACAGCAGTAATCCGATGGTTTCGCAAGGTGCTCAATTGCCGACAAATATTACAGGTGGAGCAATTGGATATTGGTGTGGATATGGAATAACTGAAAAATATATCTATCCGGTAAAAACAAAAAGGAGATGAGCCTGTGCTCATCTCCTTTTCTTGTTTATATCATCAATTATCTCTATTTAGAGACTTTACCATTAAGACTACTTATTAAACTGTTAAATGCACTAATTACATCATTCCAGCCTGCCGAAAAATAAACCTTAGGATCGACTTTCGAATTGTCTGCAAAAACGAAGAGTGGTTCTACATCATAAACCTTATAAGTTTTACTACTCCACCAGTATGTTTCTGTTTTAACAACTACTGTTGGAATAATAGTTGCAATAAGTTGCCCATTATCATAAGTAACTTTTTCTGAAGCATATTTATTTACCAAAGCTGCCAACTGTGTAGAATATAAAGAATCTGAAAGATCTTGTTGCTGTAACGTATTAACATCCGCAGTTAATCCTTTAATATCAACAGATCCTGTCATTTTTATATTTTCAACCTGTAAGTTTACAGTTGCATTCTGAGCAATCTTACTAAAGTCGAGGTAACGAGATGTATAAGTTCCCCAATAATCGGTTGTTGTTTTGGTAACCCAACTGTTATTTATATTTGCTGTTGTCCAGTCTCCTTTTAACACAACATTAAGATTGATAAGGCTATTACTACCATGGGTAAGAGCAATAGTTTCGTTCAACGTTGTGGATTGATTATTTTCAGATTTAGCTGTCAAAGAAAATTCACCAATATTTAATTGATAAGAAACATTTGACGGATAGCCATTACTACCCATTGTTAAAGCATAGTCAATGCTTAATAATGAGGTATTATCCGAAAGAAGAGCCGCATGAATTTTACTTGGAACAGATGTCGGGACTTCGGAATTTAAGGTTGTATACGCAATAGTTCCGGTGTACCATTCAGGCTGATCAATCACAATTTTTGCATTATTGCTCGTTCCCGTTTTTGAAGAAGGAAATAAAATTGTTAAAGAACCGGCTGCCTTTTTGTAAGTAAATTTTTTAGTACTGGGAACATAGGTATAGGTTCCTGAAATTGCGGCCCATTCTGCTTCTGATGTTATTTCACTTGAATATTCAACAGCTGTTTTCAAGACAGCAGCAAAATCAGTTTTTTTGGCAGCATAAGCACTTAACGTTACTATTTTATCTTTCAATGGCATACTTTTCAACGAAGCGGAAGTTGAACCAAGATAATAACTTAATGAAGCCATTACGTCCATTGCCTGCTGACTCGAAAGAGTCTGAAGTTCACTCGTAAGATTAACACCGGTTTTTTGTAAATTCTGCTTGTGATCTTCACTCGTCTGAGGATTGGTAACGACGATGTTTTCTCCGCTAAGATCGCTGTTATCACTTTTTTTACACGCAGTAAACAACATGCATGCTGTACTTAAGAAAAGTACATAGTTTCTGATTTTCATAATATTAAAAGATTAATTAAAAAGGTTTTCAAATAGAATCATTACAAAAACAAAAAAAGAATTAAGGTTGGTTCACTTTTGTTGAGATTGGTCTCCAAAATTAAACAAATTAAAATAAGAACAAATATTTTTGTTTAGTTCCAGTATTGCAAACGTTACCGGTAATATTTTAAAGCTTTTCCCTCAAATTTCTCCTCTTTCATTCAGTAGTTTAAGATATTTGACATTCCTTACAATTATTACAACTATGAAATACTACTTATTAAAGCGTACGATAGCGCTTTTGTCATTTCTGGCTTTTGTTTTGCCTGCAATGGGCTCACTATCGGTACAAATAGGAGATCTAAAATCATTTAAGCAAGACGGAAATGTTGTTACACTTGAAACAAGCAATGCAACGTTAAGCATTACGGCTTATCGCAACGACATTATCCGGGTACGTGCCTACCAGAGTACTCCTTTGCGCCAGTTTTCCTTTGCTGTCGACCAGCAGGCCGCAGGTTCGTTCGAAAAAGTAAGCGACGAGGGTTCAAAACTTATTCTTACCACTGCGAATGTAAAAGTGGAAGTTACAAAAGACCCTGTTCGCATAAGTTTTTACACGCCGGACGGCAAATTAATGAATGCCGATGATCCTCGTTTTGGAATTACCTGGTTAGGAACAGATGTTACCTGTTACAAAAAACTCTTTTCTAAAGAACGGTTTATTGGATTGGGCGAAAAAACAGGAAATTTAGACCGTCGCGGAAATTCTTACGAAAACTGGAACTCGGATGTTCCGGCATATGCAATGGACAAAGATCCGCTTTATGCAACTATCCCTTTTTACATGGGTTTGCACGACGGTCTTTCGTACGGAATCTTTTTCGATAATACTCACCGCAGCACCTTTAGTTTTGGAGCATCTACCGATGACGAAATGGTTCATTTCGGTGCTGTAGACGGAGAAATGGATTATTATTTCTTTGCCGGAAACTCCGTACGCAGTATCATTGAAGGTTACACATGGCTTACAGGCCGTCCTAAATTACCTCCTTTGTGGAGCTTAGGATACCAGCAATGCCGATACTCATATTATCCCGACAAAGAATTACTTTCGGTTGCCCGGACATTTCGCGATAAGCAGTTTCCATGCGATGTTTTATATCTTGACATCCACTACATGGATAACTATAAAGTATTCACCTGGAGTCCCGAACGCTACCCAAACCCAAAAGCAACAGTCGATGCACTCAAAGACATGGGATTTCATTTAGCCGTAATTGTTGATCCGGGATTAAAAGTTGATTCAGGTTATTTTGCTTATCAGGAAGGGTTGAAAAACAAATATTTTCTTACTTATCCCAACGGACAGCCTTATGTTGGCAGTGTATGGCCCGGACGTTCAAATTTCCCAGACTTTACCCGCAGCGAAGTACGTAAATGGTGGGGTACAAAATTTACCGCTTATACCGAAAAGGGGGTTGAAGGTTTCTGGAACGACATGAACGAACCGGCAACCTGGGGACAACGAATTCCGGACATGGTTGAATTTGGTTTCGAAGGTCATAAAACCACCATGCGGGAAGGTCATAATGTTTTTGGAATGCAAATGTCACGCGCAACCTACGAAGGAACCCGTAACCTGATGAATAAACGTCCGCTGGTAATTACCCGTGCAACATTTTCGGGCGGACAGCGATACTCAACAATATGGACAGGAGACAATTTTGCATCAGACGACCATATGTTGCTCGGTGCACGCTTGGTTGCCAATCTCGGTTTAGCCGGTTTTTCATTTGCCGGACCTGACATCGGAGGTTTTATTGGCGAACCGTCTAAAGAACTAATGGTTCGTTGGATGTCGCTCGGCGCATTTACGCCTTTCTATCGCAACCATAGTGCTGTTGACCTGAATTATCGTGAGCCCTGGGTTCTGCCTAAAGATGATCAGGATATTGTTCGCAATTACCTTAACCTGCGTTATCAGATGCTGCCTTATATTTATTCGAATGCAGCACAGGCTTCGCGTACGGGGCTTCCTTTGGTTCGTAGTTTATCGATCGATTATACTTTTGATGACAACATCTATAAAAACGATTTTGACAGCCAGTTTATGTTTGGCGATGCAATGCTTGTTTGCCCTGCCCGAAGTACCGACAGGTTTACCCGCGTATATCTGCCCGAAGGCAAATGGTATCGTTTTTCAACCGACGAAATTTTTGAAGGCAACAAAACGCATTTCGTAGAATCGCCGCTTAACGATCTTCCTGTATTTGTTCGAGAAAGCGCTGTTATTCCGATGCAAAAAACCGTTCAGAACACAGCCGAAAGTGCTGGCGATACGCTTACTCTCCATGTTTACAACGGAACAAAGTCCAACGAACTGGTTTATTACGAAGACGACGGTACCTCTTATGAATTTGAAAACGGCTCTTCGTACGAAAGAACAATTCGTTTCGATCCGTCAAAGAATCGAATAAGTCTTTCGGAAAAGAAAGGTTCCTACTCCAGTAAATATAAACAGGTAAAACTTGTATTACATGGGTTTACAACAATTACTTCGGCTATCGTAAATGGTAAAACTGCTAAAGTCGAAACACAGAGAGGTACACAAGTAACTTCTTTTGCTTTTGACAACGATTCTGTATCTGTTCAGCTAAAGTCCGGCAAAAAATAAAGATTTTGTTTAGTAGTATGTATAGTGTTCTCCCTGTCGGTTAATTCCGGCAGGGTTTTTTATTATAAATCGTTTACGATTAAAATTTATCCGATAGCTTTGAAAATAAAAAAGCCATTTACTCATGAGAAAAACAGGATTAATACTTTTATTATTATTCGCTGGTATAAAGGTACAAGCACAGACCGATACAATCCGCAAAAGTTCAGCCTGTTCAAAAATAATTGTTCCGACAGCTTTAGCCACTTCTGCGCTAGTCATCATGAGTATCAGCGGGACAAAAGAGTCGTGGCAACCACATCTGCAATCGGCGATCCCCGATATTGGCAAACTTGATAATATACTGGCCGTTACTCCTGCAACAATACCTTACATTGCAGGATTAGCCGGGACTCAGAATCGCGATAATTTCTATAACCGTTCTCTCATCTTAATAAAAGCAGGTATTATAGGACTTGGTATTGCCGAAATTCTGAAATATACCACACATGTATGGCGTCCAAACGGATCCGATCATTATAGTTTTCCGTCAGGACATACAACCGTTGCGTTTATCGGTGCTGCTTTTACTGATCTCGAATTACGGAATACCTCCGTTATTTATCCGATAGCAGGCTATAGCATTGCTGCTGCAACCGGAGCAACCCGCATTAAACATAACGACCATTGGTTACCCGACGTTTTGTTTGGTGCTGCAACCGGAATGGCTGCAGTTTGGATTGCCGATGCTCTTCATTCTGAAAGACAAACCCCGGCATGGATGCCCCATTTTCTGGAAAACGCTTCTTTAATTCCTGTTTCAAACGGAAAATCGGCAGGTTTTGCATTAACGTTTCAATTCTAATCAAACCTAAGTATTTAATAATTTTCCAATATCTAAACAGAAATTTACACTCCAAATATTAAATGAAAAAATAAAAAATCATTTATACTACATGCAGAACCTTCTAATACATCTAACTATTCGGGCTCCTATATATTAAATAGCTGATTTTATGATTAATAAAATAAATCATAATTAGCGGATTCATACCATAATTTTTAATTAAATTTGAGATAAAGGTTCCAGGAACAGATAAAATAAAAATATCAATGGATAGCCCTTTTTATCAGATTTCGAACATATTAGCAAAAACATTTAAACGAAGCAATTCGGATAATAGCTCTGTTAGCAAAAAACTATTACAGATTAATCGGTTGTATGCAACACTCAGTCAGATTAATCAAACAATAGTACGAACATCCGATCGCAACTTATTATTTCAGAATATATGTGAAGTTGCCGTCCATTACGGTATGTTTCGTATGGCCTGGATTGGGCTTGTTGACGAAGAAACCCAGATGGTAACGGTAAAAAGTTATGCGGGCGAAGAACAAGGATATTTATCAAAAATAGCGATAACTGTTTCGGGTAATGCCTTAAGCAAAGGACCTACAGGAAGAGCGATTATTAATAAGCAATGCATTTTTTCTCAGGATATTGCAAATGATCCTTGTATGAAACCATGGCGAAATGAAGCTTTAAAACGAGGTTTTTTTTCATCTGCAGCAGTTCCTATTTATGAAAATTCCAGAATTATAGGTGCTTTTACGGTTTATGCTCCTGATATTATGATGTTTGATGAGCACGAACTTCGTTTGATTGAAGAAATTGGTACCGATATTTCTTTTGCGCTGGACATGATCGGGCACAAAGAACAGCGGGAACTTGCAATTGAGGCTCTTTGCGAAAGCGAAAAACAATATCGCTATCTTTTTGAAAATAATCCACAGCCAATGTGGATTTACGACCTCAAAACACTTTCTTTTCTTGAAGTAAACCAGGCTGCAGTTTCCCATTATGGCTATTCGCGGGAGGAATTTCTTCGGATGACATTAAAAGATATACGTCCCGAAGAAGATCTTGAAGCTTTACTTCTGGACGTAAAAAACACTTACAAAGATCTTAACTATTCCGGAGAATGGCGACACAAAAAGAAAAATGGTGAGATTATTATGGTCGAAATTACTTCACATACAATTAATTTTGAATCTAAAAAAGCCCGATTGTCTCTTTCTGTTGATGTTACAGAACGCCGGAATGCCGAATCAAAACTCCGTACACTCTCGCGGGTTGTAGAGCAAAATCCTGCATCGATTATCATTACGGATACAAAAGGAAATATTAAATACGTTAATCCAAAGTTTACGCAATTAACCAACTATAAGATAGAAGAAGTATTAGACAAAAAACCTCGTATTTTTAAAACAGGACATACATCTGCCGAGCTATTTGACAATATGTGGAGTACGATTAAATCGGGCGAAGTATGGCAAAATGAATATCTGAACCGTAGAAAAGATAAAACCGAATTTTGGGAAAATGTAATTATTTCTCCTCTGTTGGATAATAAAGGAGAAATAACTAATTATATCATTATTTCGGAAGATGTTTCGGAAAAAAAGAAAATGATGGACGATTTAGTTTTGGCTAAGAAAAAAGCCGAAGAAAGCGATCATCTGAAAACAGCTTTTTTACATAACATTTCGCACGAAATCCGTACACCGATGAATGCCATTGTCGGATTTTCCTTACTGTTAAATGAATCTGAATTATCGCACGACGACTGCAATCGGTTTACTAATATTATCATTCAGAGTAGTAATCAACTACTTTCAATTATTACTGATATTGTAAATATTGCAACTATTGAAGCCGGACAGGAAAGAGTAAGGGAGCATGAAGTTAACCTTAACTCGCTCTTGGCACTATTACTTGACCAGTTTCTGGCTAAAAATAAAAATCAAAATATCGTCCTCAGTTATACCCCTACGTTGGCAAATAATCAATCTTATATAAAATCTGATGAAACTAAACTGAATGAAATTCTCTCAAACCTTATTGGTAATGCTCTTAAATTTACACGCGAAGGCTCAATTCAGTTTGGCTATACGGTAAAAGACAGTTTTTTGGAATTTTATGTAAAAGATACAGGTATCGGTATTTCTGTCGATATGTATGAAGAGATTTTTAAACGTTTTCGACAAGTTGATTTTTCCTATGAACGACAATTTAATGGTTCTGGTTTAGGTCTTTCTATTTCAAAGGCTTATGTCGAATTATTAGGTGGCAGAATATGGGTCGAATCCGAACCAGACAAAGGTTCTACTTTCTTTTTTACAATACCTTATAAGCAAGTAATAAAAGAATAATTTATTGTTTTATATTAGAGCATGTTTTTGAAATTTATTAACTTATTATCAAGTTATTCTATTAATAACGATAGCGCAATTTGCTAATACATAGCATGGATTCGGCACATTTTGTTGAATGTTCGTAACCTTTAGAGATTCTGCGAAAGAAATTAAACCACCCAAATGTTCGTTCACTAACCCATCGTTTGGCAATGGCAACAAATCCTTTAGTCTTGATGATATTTCTACAGTTACTTCCAATTGTTCCTTTACCTGTTCTTCGAATGTACCTCTGTAACCTGCATCTAATATGAGTTTTTGAAGTTTAAGTGGTTTATCCTTTATTTTTGCGAATAGCTCACAGCCCATTTCCGTATCAGATAAGTTTGCTGCATGTACCCGACTAGCCCATACTAAACCATTGGTATATACCATAACCTGACGTTTTCGGCCATTAACTTTCTTATGTCCAAACTCCTTTGTCTTCAAAAATCATCGGGACTATCTTAATGGATTGACTATCGATACACCCTAAACTTGGAGTAGCCTCTCGCCCTGCGTACTCCCGAATACAACTATTCAACAGAAAATTAACACTTCTGATTGTGTAATTGTTCGTCCACTTGTAGAAATAGCAATAAATGCCATTTAGGATAACCCGACTGTGGCAAATTTCGCCATTGGCAGACCGTTCTGAGCACAAAAAGATAGCATTGACAACTTTTCGCAACGAATTCTTCCGTTTTCTTTGGATATTAAACATGGGAGATATAATTCCCCATTGGAAATCTGTGAGCTCATTAAATTGAGTGAGCATAATTTTAGTTTGTCGTGATTCTAGAATTATGGACAGATTCCTTATTTCAAAATTTCGAAACATGTTCTTATCGATTTTTTATCAATCAATTGAACGATTTACCTTTTTCCATGCTGCATTTTGTTTCTTTCTAAAAAATTTAAATTGTCCTACAATTACAGCCCAATTCATAAAAACAAAGTAGAAAGGAGTAAACAAAAATTTATTTCTAATATTCATGTTTTCAAAAATATATCCGATTAATGCTAAACTATAAAAAAGCAATTGCAAAATAAAAACGATATTAAAAAACGATGAATAATGAATAAGAAAGATATTTAGAAATAAAAGAAGAATAAGACAATAAGGAGTAATAGTCCATCTTAATACACGATGAGAAATATATTGAAAAGAAAATATGCCGTATTTGAAGACATTAAATAGAGGCAACAGCCTTATTACCGATTGTATTCCTCCTGCAGCAATACGGGTTTTTCTGGCAAATTCATCAGAAAGACTGGCTGAAGGCTTTTCTTCGGCATAAGCATCAGGATTATAGCCAATACGAAATCCTTTTATAACTATTCGTAGAGAAATCAAAAAATCATCTAAAATGGTATCAGATTCTACTTTTTGATAGAGATTTGTTCTTATTGCAAATAATTCGCCTGCTGCTCCTGTAGTCGAATATAACTTTGCATCCAAAACTTTTAATACTGATTCATATTTCCAATATAGCCCTTCCCCCGCACCTGCAGCATTATCCGATTCTTTTTTGCGGATTCGTTTTTCACCAGCAACACAACCTATTGTTTTATCTTTAAATAATTCAGCAATAATCACAATCGAATTATGACTCAGAGTAGTATTAGCATCAGAAAAAATCACAATTGGTGTATTTACATATTCCATTGCCCGATGAATGGCATTAATTTTCCCTTTTCTTTCTGGATTATGCAATACGGTGATATCTGGAAGAGTTTGTAAAAGCTCTGGGGTTCCATCATCGCTTCCATCGGTTATCCACATGAGTTTTAACTTTTCTTTCGGATAATTCAATGACAAGCTGTTCTTTACTTTTTCAATTACATAAGCTTTCTCGTTATATGCTGGAACTAATAATGTGATTTCTGGCAAATCATTTGGATCAAAATTTGAAGGACTTGTTTTATAAGCCATTATTTTTGATAGAATCCATAATATTATACCATACCCGATGAAGGTGTAAAAAACAATAAACAGAAGTAAAAAAAATAAAAATATCAGTGTTTCCATTATTTTAAATATTAAGCCATCGTTTTGAAATAGAGTCGTATTGTTTTTTTATTTTAGCAGGATTGCCTGCCACTACAGAAAATGGAGGAACATCTTTTGTAACAACACTTCCGGCGGCTACAACTGAATGAAAACCTATAGTTATACCCGATAGAATAACTGAATTGGCTCCAATCCACGATTCATCTTCGATAATTATTTGCTTTGTTGTAACTTTTTGTTTACTAATTGGTATATTGACATTTTCATATCCGTGGTTTAAACCGGAGACTACAACATTTTGAGCCAAACGAACATCATTGCCAATAATAACAGGACCAATCAGTACTGACCCAATACCAATTCGAGTTCTTTTCCCTATTAATACATTTCCAACACCATTATTAATGGTAGTAAAATCTTCAATTGTAGAATCATCTTCAATTGTAAATTGATTGAAAGGGAATAAGTCCAGTCTTGTGCGACATCGTATTGAAACATGCTTCCCTTTTTTGTGAAAGAATGGATTCACTAATTTTTTAACCCACCATCTGGGTTTTGACTGATTTCGTGGTATCAATAAATACAACACGAAAGATTTGAGTTTTTTATTTTGTTTAAAAAAATCTTTAATCATCATGTTTTAAGGTATTAGCAATACATTTTTTTATTTCTATCACATTTTGTTTCCAAGTATGTGTTAATGCATACTCAATTCTTTTCTTTTTTAAGAAAGCATTATCTTCATAAATTGCCTTATCAATTAGTTCACAAAATGCCGTTCGATTTTGTGCTAAGTATACATAATCAGCAAAAGGTTGCATTGTTTCAGTGTCAGTTGCAACTATTGATTTTCCCATTGCCAAATACTCATCAATTTTTCGAGGGTAATTTGCTTTGGTAAGTTCATTTTGTAATTGAGGATTTATGCATACGTCCGCAAAAGCGATGTATTGAGGCAATAAATTAGGGATCTTGGATCCTAAAAAATGAATATTTTGTAACTCATGTAAATTACTTTTTGCAAATAGTTCATCTTCAGGCCCAACTAATACAATACTCCATTTCGGATTGTACAGGGCTATTTGCCTGATAAGGCTGATATCTAATCTTATGGCACTTAATACCCCTGTATAAATAATTCTAGGAGAAACAATTTTTTGTAGATCTTCAGGTTCTTTATGCTTTTTTTCTGCATTATATATACTTGTATCACAGCCTTGTCCTACATAAAAACTATTCGAGTTATATTTTTTTGCAATATTAGCCAGATAAACAGAATTTGCCATAACACAATCGGCCTTAGCCATGATTAAAGGCTCAATGCGCTTTCCGTGTTTTTGCCAATAATCGACCTGAATTAAATTATCTCTCGTATAATATATATTCATAATTGGTTTTAAAAGATCTTTTAGATAAAAACTGCGAAACATATCACTGTCAGTAAAAAGATAGAAATCTTTAATCTGAATATCTGATAATGCTTTACTTATAGATTTCGCATATTTTTTATTATTTCTAAAATTTAGAATGTCAAATAAAAAATTATCTGGAAAAAAATTAATTGATTCTATAATTACTCCGGTTGTTAATACAAAAAGATTATCGTTAATTTTTTCAATATTAAATTTGTAGGGTTTAATAGATCTTTCTTTACTTTTTCGTATAACACTTATTCGATCTAACGGAGGATTAACATACAGCACACGAAATGAGTGCGAAAATTCTTCTGCAATATTTTTACAATTACTTCCTATTCCTATATTCCATGATTGTATTCCTGTAAAAACTATATTTTTGCAATCCATAATTATTTATTTTTTAAGATAAAGAATCATATAGATCTAATATATGTTTAGCGGATTCACTCCATGAAAAATGTAAGGCGTTCTCTATCCCTTGCTTTTTCATAGTTTCTACATCAACATTTTTCTCAAGTATTTTTAATACATTTTCTGCAATTTCTTCTGGATTTGAAGGATTTATTAAAAGTGCAGCACCCCCTGATATTTCAGGCATTGATGAAGTATTAGATGTTATTACAGGAATTCCACATAATTGGGCTTCTATAATTGGTATTCCAAAACTTTCTCGTAATGAGGGATATATAAAAACAGAACATAAATTATAAATATAGGGAAGTTCTTTATTCGGAACATATCCAGTTAATATTATTTTATTGTAAAGTTGTTTATTATCTATGTCATTACATATTTTAATCAGTTCATCTTTAGGATAGTCAATCATTACTAAAGGTATATCAATTTTACGTGATAGTAATGAATAAGCTTTTAAAACATTTATTGTATTTTTTTTAGGATCAGTATTTCCCATAAAAAATATAAATTTTTCTGGTAATTTATATTTTTCTTTTTTTAAGTTTAATTCGACATGGTCATCAATAACTTTAAAATGCTCTCCAACACCATTATATACAACTTCAAAAGGTACTTCTATATTCTTGAGAATACTTGATATTCTAGCTTTCTCATATTGAGAAACGGTTGTTATTAGTTTAATTTTTTTTATAAGTAAAGGGACTAAAAATCTTCTGTAAATATTCCCCATTTTTTGATATAAAGTTCCTCCAGATGTTAATAATTTTGGAATAGATTTTTCCATAAAAATGACATCATGTAAAATAAGAACTATCGGTATTTTTGTAAACAATGGAGCTGTATTACTTGTACAATGCAAAATTTCGCAATTGTCTTTTTTTGCTGCAATTGGCAACGCAATTTGTTCCCATAAAAAATAAGATTTCGCGTTCACTAACCTTATTTTTACATTCTTAGATTCATGAAGACAGATATCTTTATCCGGCTTTACATAAACATAATAAGTATTTTTTCTATCAATTTTTTGGATATGCTTTATCAGTTCTAATGCCACCATATCCATACCATGTTTTTTAGACCTAAAAATTCGTTGTGCTTCAAAACCAATTATCATGACTATAAATTTTAGTTGTTGGTTGTGATTTCGTGATTTGTATGCAAAAACTTTTTATTAGCCCCTCTTATCCGTATAATAGATAAAAACATTAAAAAAAATAATTTAGGAATGTATTTGATGGATATTAATGTTTTTATATTGTAAAATCTACGAGGTATTGATAAAAAGATGGACATCGTTACTACCATTATTAAGAATAACCATTTTACAAAAAAAGTTGGATTGTAAAATATATAGTTAATTAAGAAAAATAAAAGAGGAAAAATTAATACAAATATTCTGGGTGGCTGCACCATCTGCAAAGCTTTATTAAAATAATCAACATTCAATTTTGTTACTAAATTGATACAAGCATCTGTAAAATAGTTTTTTAAATATATAAATTGTGCAGAAATCCACCGCCTGCGCTGATTATAAAATGACTTAGATCTGGATACTTTTTCATCGTATATGAATGCATTATCAAGATAATATATCTTTTTTCGGTCTTTTAGCATTTTTAGCTCAATTTCTTTATCAAAGCCGCCTACAGCTTTGATGGTTCGCATCAAATTTTTTAGATATGAAAATTTAAAAACCATGCCACTACCAATTATTGCTGATGATAATCCACTAATAACATGCCCTTTGCGAAATATTATATTATTAATTTCTTCGCTGACAGCATCTAAAATAGCTATTTCTGTATTTAAATTTTTTGCTGTTCTATGTGCTTGCAAGGCTAAATAATTTTCATTATTAAAAAAATTATTGACTTTTTTAATAAAATCTCTTTCCATAATATTATCTGCATCTAATATTACTGCATAGTCAAAATCAGATTCATTTAATTTATCAAAAGCCAGATTAATAGCTTTTGCTTTAGTACTTTCCTCAAAATTTACATCAATGAGTTTTACCGGTAATTTATTGATTTCATTAATACTTTGATCTGAAAAATGATCGACAACAGGAACCAATAAAAATTTGTCTTTAGGATAATTTTGAAGTAAAGCATCTTTTAATGAGGATACCATCACAAAATCTTCTTTATATCCTGGCATTATTATAGCAAATCTAAAATATGAGATATTTTCTTTACTAAACTTTTTCTGAGAATAAAAAAAAGACATTATTACAAAATAAAAATTATAACATGCAAAAAATGCGAAGTAGAAGAATAAAAAATACTCTAGTATATAGACAAGTTTCATATCTGTTTAATTTTATTAGTATTAATGTAAACTATTGATTGCCACCAAGCTTTAGAAACAGATTTTACATGTTTGAAGTTTAGTTTTATAAAATAAAAAAGAATTGATTTAGGAAGACTAATAACTAGAAGATAGATGATACTTAGTATATGGTATTTTTTAGGAGCATTTCTTGATGCAAATATGACTCGATTTCTATTTTGGTAATATGCCTTTAATGGACTATCTTTTCCCATAGATACAGATTCTTTATGATAAACAATAGCGTTACCAATATATTTTAATAGATAGCCGTTTTTTTTGATTTGCTCACACCAGTCAAGCTCTTCATAATAAAGAAAGTATAATTCAGGTAATAATCCTGTTTTTGCTATTATACTTTTTCTTACAAACATGGCAGCACCATGTAGATAAGGTGTTAACTTGTTTTGATTATATTGATTATTTAGGCTCTTTTTATGTCCAATTGCATAATTTCTTACTTCAGGATAATGCATTGATGAATATCCTGCATATTGTATATATTCTCGATTAAAATAATACCTGATTTGAGGACTGGCTCCTCCTACAGTAATATCTTGCTCTAATGAGTCAAATAAAATTGAAATCGTATCTGGCTCTACTTCAGTATCGTTATTAAGAAAAAAAATATAGTCTCCTTTTGCTAATTTTATTCCTAAGTTATTGGCTCCTGCAAAACCAAGGTTTTTTTCAGATAAAATAAGGTTAATATCAGGGTATCGTTCTTTTATCTTTAACGGGTTACCTTTGGGCGAATTGTTATCAATTATAATAATCTCATAATTAGTAAATAGAGATTTTTTTAAACTATCTATAAGTTCAATTGTAACGTCTTCGTTACCATAGTTTACTGAAATGATAGAAACTTTTACCATTTTTAACTTAGAAATTACATATTCCCTTTTTGCATTAATGCTGGTATTGTTCTAATTATAAGAAGAATATCTTTTATAAAAGAATTATTTTCAGCGTACTGATTATCTAGTATAAATCGCTCTTCTTCAGACATTATTCCTCCATTACCTCTTAATTTCACTTGCCACAGTCCGGTCAAACCAGCTGCTGCGTTAAATCGTCTTCCCCAAATAGATTTTGTTAATGCAATAGCTTCATTTACTGGTAATGGACGATTTCCTACAATAGACATATCTCCTTTGATAACATTGATTAATTGAGGTAATTCGTCAATGCTGGTGTCTCTTATAAATTGTCCAACCTTTGTAATTCTTGGGTCATTTTGAACTTTTAAAAACGCTTTTTTGGCATTTTTACGTTTAAGCACTAATCTTTCACAAATTCTTTCTCCATCGTAATAATATGGAGGAGAACAAAAGGAACCTTCTGGTAATTTTGCACATTCGGAACATTCCAATTCAACATAATTTTCTTTATATTGGTTTAAATGTTCAATTTCTTTAATTCGTTTATCAGCATCTACATACATAGACCTGAATTTAAGAAACCCAAAGATCTTGAAATTCGCTCCAACTCTTTTCGATTTATATACAATGGGACCTTTTGTCTCAATTCTTATTGCAATAGATACAAAAATCAAAACAGGTAATAGAATTAATAAAGTAGTTGAGGCTACTGCTATATCAAAGATTCTTTTAACCAGTGGCGTTTTATATAATTCTATTTTAGATGGCTGAACTTTATCTTGCTCAGATTCTTTAATGGAAACAAACGATATATTTTGATGCAACAGATTTTCAGTAAGGGGTTTGTTCAAACATTTGGTAATTCCAATTTGAAGTGCATTTTGCCTTACTTTGTCTGTAAATTTATTACTTACTATAATATAGACATTGCTAACCAATAAATTATGATCTTTCAATTGTTTAAATAGGATAAAAGCATCTATACCTGGTAAAATAAACTCACTAATGATGGCTACATTTTTTTTAATTCGTCGATATTGTTTTGTATGGTCAAAAGGGTCAAAATCACCATAAGTAAGCCATTTAAGAGCTTTTAAACCATTAGAAGAAGTAGAAACATAAAAAGACTTCATATTGTTTAAGACATTCAACACAGAAATATCATTTCCTACATATAGTATCGAACTTTCCATGATTTATAAATTTAATATCCCAAACGATTTAGTATATTATCTCTAGAGTGTATTCTTCGTTGTATCCTCGCAAGAATTTCTTCAGGATTAAAGGGCTTTATGATATAATCATCAACACCCAGACTAAAGCAAATAATTTTCTCTGAGCTTTCTTCTATTCCAGACAATACTATTATAGGTATATCCTCAAAAAAACCGCTCTGTTTTAGAGTCTTAATAAAACTAAAACCATTCATCTCTGGCATCTGTAAATCGCAAATTACAAGATCTGGAATATTCCCTTTCTGAAGATATTGTAAAGCCTCTTTCCCATTTTCGAAAGAAATAACTGAGAAGTTTTCTTTTAGTGTCGATTCCAAAATAAAGCGAATGCTAATTTCGTCGTCAACAATAAGTATTGTTTTTTTCATATTCATCATGAACGGTTTTTAGTTAGGGAAAATTGATCATTAAGTTTAAAGATATTTAGTATCTCTTGATTAAAGTTAGTGACATGAATTTACAAATGCACGTTATTCTACAAAAAAAATTAAGCTTTTATGTCAGAAATTTAATACCTTAATAAAAAAATATAAAACTGTTTAGAGTAATCTTATTAATCTAAAAATTCAGAAATGACAAAGAAATTAGTGTTTTTGATTTTAATCTCCTTTATGATAATATCAGCTTTTGCTCAAAAAAGCGACCTGACTCCTATTGTTATCCCAAACGTAGAAAAACTGATGCCTCCCTTAAATATGTTTATTGATTCGGCAATCAAACGTTCCCCTGAAGTTGCCTTTAGACTAAATGAAGAAAATGCTAGGAACTATTTACTTAAAGTAGAAAAGAGAAACTGGACTCGATATCTTTCAATTCAAGCATCTTACTTATATGGTATGTATGATAATATTCTTCTTAGCAGTGCACAGACATCTAATATATTAGAAAGTTCTCTTCAAACCACAAAACAATCCCGCTACATCACCGGTATATCTTTAAATATTCCAATTGAGTCAATAGTATCTCAACCACTTAATAAAAAAATTGCAACTATACGAATCGACCAAGCAAAAGATGAAACTGATTTACAAATACAGAAAATTAAAGAACAGGTCATTGAATATTATAACAATACAATTCTAGCTTATAAAGTTTTACTTATAAAAGCAAATGTTCTGGATGATGTGAATATGACAATGATGAAGGCAGAACAAGATTTTAAAGATGGTAAAATTAATTTATCGGATATGGCGACAATTAAAATAAATATAGGTAAGGCATTAGTAGAATATGAAACAGCCCGTACTAGTTTTTATATTGCTAAATATCAGCTTGAATCGATATCTGGAATATCAATAAATATTAAATAAAATGAATATTATATTGTTTTTGCGTTTGATTTATCGACATAAATGGTTATTGTTGCTAACTCCTTTACTTATGTCCATAATAACGTTTACCTTAACAAAACATGAAAAAAAATCATATTCATCCCGAACTACTATATATACAGGAATAGCATCGGGTTATTCAATAGAAAGTCAGGATAATACTCGAGTAGACTATTTTGCTACAAATAATGCTTTTGATAATATGTTGAATATTATTAAATCTAGGGAGACACTTGAACAGTTGGGATTGACACTCTTTACTCAACATATGATGCTAAAAGAACCTAACAATAAATATATACAAAAAGAACATTATGAAGAACTAATGCGAATAACCCCCGTTGAAGTTAAATCTTTAATTGACAATAATTCTATTGATAAATCGCTTCAGAATTTAGAAAATTATAAAATTACAAACGATACTAATTTTATATACAAATTAGTCAACTTATATCATCCTAATTATAGTATTGATGCTTTGTCTAAAATAGAAGTCCGACGTATTGCTAACAGTGATATTATAGAAATAAATTTCACTTCAAATGATCCGGGAATTTGTCAACAGACTCTAATTCTGCTAGATGAAATTTTTGTAAAAATATATTCTGAAATTGAAGCAAATCAAACCGATGCCGTAGTTAAATATTTTGAAAATCAATTAAAAAATGCAGAAACCCGATTGAATTTATCAGAAGACAGAATGCTTATTTTTAATAAGGAAAATAAAATTATTAATTATTACGAACAGAGTAAACACATCGCTTCACAAAAAGAAAAGTTTGAGCTTGAAGTTCAAAGGGTTCAGCTCGATTATGCTGCATCTCGAGAAGTGTTAGATAATCTCGAACGAAAGATGGATATTGCACTTCGAGCTAGAATACAAAATCAGAATATTCTACAACTAAGAAAAGAATTATCAGACGTTACTTCTCAGTTGACAATTATTGGAATTGATAGTAATATGAATGAAGAAGATGATAATGAAGAAAATAATTCAGGCTTTGAAGAACAAAGCAAAACCTTACTAAAAAAATCACTTGCTCTAAAAAAAAGAATACGTCAATCATTTGACACATTGAATACTTACCTAACAACACCAGAAGGTGTTGCGATGAAACAAGTTATGGATGAATGGCTCGTTAATGTAATTAATTACGAAGAAGCCAAAGCAAAATTATCAACATTACATTTCAAAAGAAAAGAATTTGATTCATTATACCTGCATTATGCTCCACTAGGCGCTACTCAAAAAAGAATTGAACGAGAGATAAACGTAAATGAGCAAGAATATCTATCATTATTACACAGCCTTGCTTTAGCTAAACTTAAGCAGCAAAATGTACAAATGAAATCCGATTTAAAGGTTGTAGATAATCCGTCTTATCCCCTTACGCCGTTACCCTCTAAACGTAAAATATTAGTTATAATATCCGCGATTATCGGTTTTATTATTCCTTTAGCTATAATATTATTGTTGGAATATTTTGATTCATGTATAAAAGATCCCAATAGGGCAGAACGTTTAACACAGTTATCAATAATGGGAATTTTTCCTAATTTAAAAGAAAAGCACAAACTAACAGAACCTGGCTTTTTTGTTAAACGATCAACAGAAATATTATTTCAACAGTTTATAACAGAAAATAAAGTATTGAAATCAAAGTATAATAAAGAAAATATTGTCTGGTTAGTATGTAGTATTCAGCCATGCGAAGGAAAATCAATGATTATTAATAAACTAATTCCATTAATTAAAAATACTGGTATTGAAATAGAAAAATTAGATTATAATAAAGACTTTATCAGTAATATAAAAACTGAAAACAATCAAAAAAGTAAAATTACTATTATTGAAATACCTTCATTATCTGATAACAATATAGACATTAATATTTTTATTCATAGCGATAGTGTTGTTATGATTTGTAATGCTAACAGAAAATGGACAAGTGCTGATAAAGGAGTGATTGATCGTTTAAAAAAGATAAACGATTCACTTAATATACTGTTAGTTCTCAATGGAGTCAATACACAAGTTATGGAAAGTGTATTAGGAGAGTTACCCAAAAAACGATCCTTTATAAGGAAATGGATAAAACGTATTATTCTAATGCAATTTTTTTATAAAAATTTCTCCTAATAAAAATGTTCAAATTATGAAAACTACAGTAATTAAAATAATTAAAGAAAAAAATATTGTTTCGCTATTCTCTAATTTTAGCTTTGCACTTTTTGGATTAGTTAGTTTTATGCTTCTTACGCGTAAGCTAGAACTTGAAATATTTGGCAAATGGGTCATTTTTATAACTGCTTCAACACTAATCGATCTGTTTCGTTTTGGAATTACTCGAACAGCTTTACTACGATTTGCATCTGGAGCTGACTTATTAAGAAAAAAGGATTTGATGGGAAGTTCTTTTTTGATTGGATTAAGTTTATGTTTTTTATTATTTCTAATAAGCATTATATCCTTTATTTTTAATTTTGAAGGGTTAACAACTTCTAACTTTTATCCTGTAATTATCTGGTATCCTGTTCTAGCATTATCTAATTTACCATGGAATAATGCAATGTCTTTACTTCAGGCTGAAGAAAAATTTAATAAAATACTGATTATAAGAAGTATTCAGGCAGGAAGTTTTGTGCTATATTTATTAGTAAGAAATAATTCTTCAATTCATCTAAATGAGATCATAATTGCATTCATCATATCCAATTTTATTTCTTCTTCTATTTGCTCTTTTTATAGGATAGATGGGCTTATTTATATTAGTTATTCAACAAAAAAAACAATTTTTGAATTGTTGCATTTTGGAAAATATGCAATGGGTACAGCAATAGGAAGCAGTCTTTTAAGAAGTGTGGATACTTTTTTAATCGGATTATCGCCAGTTATTGGTGCACAGGGTGTTGCCCTCTATGCAGTTCCTTTAAAATTACTTGATATTCTTGAAATTCCACTTCGTAGTTTTAGTGCGACTGCTTTTCCAAAAATATCTAAAGCAAGTATAAATAACCAAATTGATGAAGTCAAAAATGTATTTTACATCTATACTAGCCGCATGTGCTTATTATTTATTGTCTTAATTATTATTGCCATTTTATTATCTAAGTATCTAATTCTATTTCTTGGAGGATTAAAATATGCAGATCATTTGGATTTAATGAAAGCTATATTACTTATGTTTTGTTCTTATGGACTTTTTCTTCCTGCCGATCGCATGACAGGAATCGCTTTAGATGCTTTAAATTATCCCAATTATAATTTCTATAAGGTTATGATTATGCTGGTATTCAATTTAATAGGAGACTTAATTGCAATATTTATTTTTAAATCACTAGTACTGGTAGCATTAGCTTCTTTTGCTTTTTGTATAGTAGGTAATATCTTAGGTCTTTTCTTCTTAAGGAAGATTATAGATTTGCATTGGTCCGATTTTATTATGCATACTAAAATATTTATTTTCTCATTACAAAACATAATAAAATGAATTTGTTTAACAATAGACATGGGAGTTTGCTAATATATCATCCGATCATATTGATACTGTACTGTACGGTTATTTCCGTATTGACATTTATCTTACCTAAGATTGAAATTATTGGAGCAATGTCAATTGCAGCTATTCCTGTAATTTTCTTCTTCATTGCATATTTAATGTCTAATCCATATCGTTGCTTTCTTGTAGTTTTTTTTCTCAACTATTTTGCAATGGGAATTAATCGATATATTCCAGGTCCATTGGGCCTTACATTAGATATTTTTTTATTGCTTACATATTTATCAATAATATTTAAAAATTTCTATTCAAAAATAGATTGGACTCCAGCTCGTAGCTTATTAACTATAATTGCTTCAACATGGTTTGCTTATTCAATTTTTGAGCTTATAAATCCAGAAGCGCATAGCAAAGCTGCATGGTTTTATGCTATGCGGGGAATGTCACTTTACATGTTTCTCACTATTCCTTTGACATTTATGCTTTTTAATAAATTAAAGGATCTTCAACTCTTTTTTATTTTATGGGGAATTTTTTCGCTTTTAGCAACAATGAAAGGTCTTATGCAATATACTATTGGTGTAGATCCTTTTGAAAAAAAATGGCTTGATAATGGTGGTGCTGTTACTCATATTTTATTTGGGAAACTTCGCATATTCTCCTTTTTCACAGATGCAGGTCAGTTTGGAGGATCTCAAGGACAAGCTTCTGTCGTATTTTTCATTTTATATGTTGCTGAAAAAAACAAGAAACTAAAATGGTTTTATATACTTGTAGCAATTTTTGCATTTATTAGCCTGATTATATCTGGAACCCGGGGAGCGCTAGCAGTTCCTGTTGCCGGAACTTTTATGTATCTACTTGTATCCAAGAATATTAAAATAATATTACTAGGATCATTATTAATGATTAGTGCATTTGTACTTTTAAAATATACTTCTGTAGGTCAGGATATATATGAAATAAGACGTATGCGAACAGCTTTAGATCCTAATAATGACTCATTGAAGGCCCGATTAGAAAACCAGAAAAAATTAAAAGTTTACCTATCGACTAGACCCTTTGGAGGAGGGCTCGGTTCTGCCGGAAATTGGGGAAAACGCTTTTCTCCTAATACTTTTCTTGCCAATACTCCAACCGACAGTTGGTATGTTGCAATATGGGCTGAACAAGGAATTATTGGCCTTTCTCTTCATCTTATTATTTTAATAACAATATTATTTAAAGGAATTTATGAAACAATGGTAAAACTAAAACATATCGAAATACGAGCAAAAATACAAGCATTACTTGCTGGCTATTTCGGGATAATTATTGCTTCTTATGGTAACGGATTGCTTGGACAAATGCCGACCGGAATAATAATATACATGACAATGGCATTTATTTTTATGTCTGAAAAATTTGAAAAAGAATATGAGATAAACTTAAAAACTAAAAAACAATGAAAACTTTATTGACTCAACTTCCTTTAACGATTCGTAAGCATTGGTTGTATGACGAATCTATTTATACAATTTCTTCTTCAAGAATTGCAGAAATATCAGATAATTTGAAAAAAATACAATTTCAAGATCCTGATATTTCTATAATTATTATCGCTTATAATGAAGAAAAGAACTTATTGAGCTGTATTTCGTCGTTGTCCGATCTTAAAAGTAAATATAAAATTGAAGTAATTATTGTCGACAACAATTCTACTGATCAGACATCCACTATAATACAAAAATTTCCTATTAAATATGTTTATCAGCCGCTAAAAGGAGTTGGGAATGCAAGACAGGCAGGAATGAACATCGCTAAAGGAAAATATATATTTAATGGGGATGCCGATTGCATTTATCCTCCTTTTTATGTTGATCTTATGATGCTACCTCTTAAGAAAAAAGGAATTTCTGCCGTATTTGGAACCTTTGCTTTTTTACCATCAGAAAGTAAAGGTAGAACATCGTTGGCTTTCTATGAGATATTTAGGGATATTGCTATTCGTATTAGAGTTTTAAAAAGACCTGAATTATGTGCGGGTGGTGCCAGTTTCGCTTTCAAAACTGAATACGGTAAAACAATTGGATGGAATACCGAGATAAAAAGAGGAGAAGATGGACTGATGGCTTTCTCCCTAAAAAAATATGGCAAATTAAAACTGGTTAGTAGTCGTCAAACAAAAGTCTGGACATCCAGTAGAACTTTAGATGCAGATGGTAGTTTCTACAGTCTTATAATGAAAAGAATAAGAAGAGAATTTTTAAGAAAAAACGAATATTTTCATTCTCAAAAAAATCAATATAAGCATCGGGAAGAGAATAAGATAAAATAGTTTTACAACTTTTTTATTTTGAACGCCAAACAAAGTCTATAGAATAATTGTTTATAGTTTACTACTGATGCGTTAAAATTGATTATTAAATAAATCATATTGTTCTTTGACATTTTGATTGACTTGTATTTCAGTAAGGAGCTCTTTAATAGGCGTTTTGTCAAATGCTGATATTCCTAAAATCTGCATTGTTTCATAAATAGACAAAGTACTCTTGAGGGTATATTTGACATAAGCTACGATTAGATACGTGCAGATAGCTACCCAAATATGGATATTTACAGCATTTTCGGAATGTCCCCAGAGTTTCTTTATTGTCAAATTTTGTTTTATCCATTTGAAGAACACTTCTATTTGCCAACGATTCCGGTATAAATGAGCGATTTCAAGTGCAGATACTTCGAAATTATTGGACAGAAAAATGAGCGTTGTGTCTTTCTCATCATCATAATACTCGACCATTCGGAGTGTTTCTGGATATAGTTGCTTAGACTTATAACCATTTAGTTTTATGGTTATATCGCTTCTAAGTCCGGATGTCTCTTCAATATTGAAGTTACTCTCAACAACCATAAAATCTAATGTCACTTTTGCTCTCGTAACAAAGAATGCTCCTGCTTTATGGATGTTGTACAATGCGACAAAATCAACATAAGCCTTATCCATCAAGTAAATGGCATCTGGTAAAGGTACAATCACATCAAGTGCATTGCTATCATGGTATTTACCATCGGTAATAAAGATAAAAGTGGGTATGCTTCCTCTTAAATCAAGCAATGTATGAACCTTTACCGCTCCACGGGAATATTTCCCTTCTGCCCAGCCAAATAACTTAATACTTAATGATATTGTGGTTGAATCTAAGGCAAATACATCGTTGTCAATATCAATGTTGGGAATTGAGCTGCTGGCGTATAAAGGCCTGACTAATTTTATCAGATATTCACCAAAATTGGCAAAAATTCTCCAATCTCGATTCTCGTTTGCTCGGGAGAGGGTTGACTGGTTGACACTTTGCTTAACTCCCAAATGATAAAGTTTGTTTTTATGCGCTTTAAGACATATACAAATATCTCTAAGTGAGTTACGAGATGTAAGTTGTCCGAAGAAAAGTTGAATAAACAGGTTCCAGCAGTTTAAATCCCGGATATGATAGTCTCCATTGTATTGCTTTACACACTTTTCAAACTCATATTTATTGATAAACAGCAATAATTGTGTAAAAACATATTTTCCAGAATTCATAATCTTGCACTTTTAGGGTGCAAAACTACAAGTCAATTCAAATCCAAAAATCAAAGAACGCTTATAATATATATAATATCAATATATTATAATTTATTTTCAAAAATTAACGCATCACTAGTATTTAAAAATCAAAAAACTATGAAAACAATTATTTTTATTTGTAGTGTTGTTGCCTTGCTGTTTCTGGCTTCTTGCCAAAAACAGGATTCTTCATCTCCAAATGCGGAATTATCCATCTTGGATTTAAAAATTCCTGAAAATTTCATGTTTTCTACAACTATAAACTATTCAGCTTCTGTTAATTTGAAAGCACCGAATGGAGATGCTATTGCTTATGTTGATTTATCTATTGCCTACGAAAATAAGAATATTGTATTTAGTGGATTAAGTGATAAAAACGGAAATGTTTCGGGAACTTTTACACTTCCAAGTTTTGTTAAAGAAGTACAACTTATTACTCGTTTTCCTGGTTTGATAGATACTGTTAATATTATGCTTTCAGGAACATTAATCTCATATACCTATAATTCTTCGCAACAAACAAAGACACTTGCTTATATTAATGATATTACTAAAGGATCTGTTTCTGGTTATACCACCTTGGGCAGCTGGGATAATAATGGTTATCCTTCTTATCTTACAACTCCCGATGCAATATCAGCTAGCCTTTTACAAGATATAGCCGCAACACTTCCTGAATCGAAACCTTTAACTCAAACGCATCCCCAATATTTAACAAGTAATGCGAGTGCAACCATTCATTTAGAGAAATTATGTGATGTTTGGGTTACGTTTGTTACAGAAGGCGCCGGATATAGAAGTTCTCTTGGATTTTATAGTTATGAGGATGGAAATGCCCCTGCATCAGCATCTTCGATAACAGGTAAAACTATCATTTATCCAAATGCCTCTTTACCAGGAAGTGGAGGCAACTTAGCTTCTGGAAGTAAAGTTTATATTGGCCGTTTTAATGCTGGAACCAATTTGGACTGGTTCATTATTGCAAATGGGTTTATTAGCTCCTCTCAATTAAGTACTACAAATCCTATTTATTATTCTCAAAGCAGTTTTAATCCCGAAAAAAATACAGCAAATAAAAAACATGTAATTGTAGTATATGATTCTAATCGCAATTTAGCGCTATTGAGTTTTGAAGATCTGAATAGAGAAAATGGGTCTGATCAGGACTTTAATGATGTTATTTTTTACGTAACATCTAATCCTGTTGAGGCAATAAATAAACAATCGTATATAGACAATGGACAAGTGATAGATACCCCAAAAGACACAGATGGAGATGGTGTTAGTGATACATTTGATGATTATCCGACAGACCCGACAAAAGCTAAAAATAATTATTCTCCCTCTAAAACTACATTTGGAAGCTTAGCTTTTGAAGATCTTTGGCCTTATAAAGGTGATTATGATTTCAATGATCTTATTGTTGACTATCAATTCAATTCCATTACAAACGCTAGCAATAAAGTTGTTGAAATTGATTCTAAAATAGTAGTAAGGGCTATTGGTGCCAGTTACCATAATGGATTTGGAATAGAATTACCCGTAGCTGCTAATACTGTATCAAAAGTTACAGGACAGCGCTTGAATAAAGGAATTGTAACTAATTTGAATTCGGGTGTTGAATCAGGACAAAATAAAGCGGTTATTATGGTTTTTGACGATGCTTACAACATTCTCCCATTTGCCGGTGGTAATTATGTAAATACTATTCAATCTTCAACTTTTGTACCTTACGATACAATATCGCTGAAAATTACGTTTACAACGCCTCAGTCAATTTCTCAGTCAGCTCCATACAATCCTTTTATTTTTATAAATGGAGAAAGAGGAAAAGAAGTTCATCTTGCCGGTTACACTCCTACTAATCTTGTTAATTATCAATACTTTTCAACAGGAAATGATAAAACAAGCGTAATAAATAATAAGTATTATATTTCGGATAAAAATTTACCATGGGCCATTAATTTACCAGAATCTTTTAGCTATCCTTTTGAAAAAGTTCCAATAACTAGTGCATATAATTACTTTGGAAGTTGGGCTCAAAGTGCAGGAGTCAGCTATACAGATTGGTATAGAAATAATCAAGGATATAGAAATGTAACTAATATTTTTTCTAAATAGAATATTAATTAAAATAACATAAATTTGATGAATGAAAGAAAGGAAGAAATTATAAAAGTATTTGAAAAATAGTTGTTCTTCAATGGTGCAGTCGTTCGTCCAACGATAAAAATCTTTACCACTTGGGATAGATTGAACGGGGGAGCAAATTACGCCACTGGCTATCTGTTCAGAGGATAAAAAGATAGCATTGAAACATTGTGTAACAATTTTTTTCGTTTTCTTTTGATTTTAAACATGGGTGTTATAATTTCCTATTGAAGATCTGTAAGCTCATTGTATTGAGTAACCATAATGTTAGTTTGTTGCAATTCCAAAATTATAGACTGAGCCCTTATTCCAAAACATGTTCTAAACTTTTTTCGTTTGTTATACATGCAGGTAAATATTTATCGTAATGCGAAACATAAATAAGCGTTTTATCGGCAGCAATGTAATCAACTACGTCATTAAAAAATGAAGTACGATCTACTCCAAGACCTAAACAAGGCTCATCGAGAATAAGTAATGGCGGATTTTTAACCAAAGCCCTTATTAATAAAACCAGACGTTGTTCTCCCGACGAAACCGTGCGGTAAATTTTGTCTTTTATTGCATTAATACAAAAAGCATCAAAAAGACCTTCGGCAATTACCTGTTGTTCTTCTTTTGAAGCGTAAACATTTCCTATTGTGTCGTAAAATCCGCTAAGTACAACTTCGAAACAAGAGCCCTGATTATGGGCATAAAATTGCAACTCGGGCGAAACGAAGCCTATTTTACGTTTAATATCCCATATACTTTCGCCTGTTCCGCGCCTGCGATCAAAAAGCCAGAGTTTATTACTGTAAGCCTGCGGGTTATCTCCGGTAATAAGGCTTAAAAGAGTCGATTTCCCCGAACCATTTTCGCCTTTCAGTACCCATTTTTCGCCTCGGCGAATATCCCAGTCAACATCTTTCAAAACAGTATATTCGCCATAACGAACATTTATCTTTTCCATTCGTACTGCAAATTCAAAATGAGGTTGAGAATTGCTCAGTGCAGGCAGCTTAAAGGTTTTTGAATTAGCCGTATGAATTTTTATCGGTTTTGTTTTATTGTATTCAGATAAAAGACCGGAATACGAGATTTTACCGGCATCTAAAACCAATAAATGAGTAATTTGCGAGGGCAGTTCATCCTGTTCTCCGATAAACAGAAAGCGGGTCCCCGACCGATATAACTCATCGATAAGGCTAAGAAGGCGTTTGCGACTTTCGACATCCAGTCCGGTAAGAGGATTGTCCAGTATTAATAAATCGGGATTTCTTAAAAGCGCACCGGCGAGCAAAACCCGTTTACTTTCGCCGGTTGAAAGCTGAATAAAATACTTGTTCCAGAGCGGGCGAATGTTAAGCGTTTCAAATATTTTAGTGGACTTCGCATTATCGGTTTTCGAAAGATAATCGCAAACCAACGGCCCCTGCTCGGCATCGAACGAGTTGTAGCGTTGCTGGTAATAATAACCTGAATTATGGGATAACGAACTAATTGCTCCAAAATCGGCAATTACAATGTTATCGGTTTCACTTATTTGTAAATGTCCAGAACTTAATCGTCTGTTTCCGGCTAGTACAGAAGCCAATACAGACTTACCCGAACCTGTTTCGCCGGTAATAGCCCAAAATTCTTTCCCCGAAAGGGTGAAATTGATGTTTTGCAATAACGGTTTACCTGCAATGCTGACGTTGGCCGATTGCAGCGACAATGAAAAAGACATTTGCTGAAGAAATTAACAAATCCGATTTATAAATAATTTTTTATCTAAACTAATTCGACCCATACCGGACAATGATCGGAATGCACTGCCGAAGGCATAATTCCTGCATCGCTAAGACGGGAAGCTAATGTCTCGCTTACCCAATGATAATCGATACGCCAACCCAGATTTTTGCCTCGTGCACCGGCACGATAGCTCCACCAGCTATACTGGTCGGCCTCCTGATGAAACTTTCGAAAGCTGTCAACAAAACCCGAAGACTCCAGTTTATCCATCCATGCTCTTTCTTCGGGTAAAAATCCCGACATGGTTTCGTGTTTTTTCGGGTGATTAATGTCGATGGGCTTATGGCAAATATTGTAATCGCCTGCAAGTATAATGTTAGGACGTTCTTTTTTAAGCTGATTAAGGTATTCAAGAATTTCGTCCAGAAAACGCATTTTAACAGTCTGACGAATATCTCCCGATGTACCCGAAGGGAAATAGCAGCTTAACAACGTAATGTCACCGTAATCGGTACGAATAAGCCGACCTTCATTGTCAAATTCTTCGCGACCAAAACCGTACTGCACAAAATCAGGCTTTTGAAGCGTAAAGACGGCTACCCCACTGTATCCTTTTTTTTGTGCCGGATACCAGTAATGGTGATAACCCTCCTGTTCGAGCCATTCGAGATTTAATTGCGAAGGTTCGGCTTTTATTTCCTGAATTGAAATAACATCGGGGCGGGTATCAATTAACCACTGATCAAACCCTTTGTTTATGGCTGCACGAATTCCGTTTACATTATAGGAAAAGAAGCGAATACTCATATTGTTGTTTTTTAGTTTAGAGCATTAAGTATTAATCTCGTTAAAAAAGATGCCTGAAATTAGTCTTTTTGTTTTCGATTTTAATAATCTTTTTATCTTTGCGCACCTTAACAATGGGTTGTTAGCTCAGTTGGTTTAGAGCATTACCTTGACAGGGTAGGGGTCACTGGTTCGAATCCAGTACAACCCACAAACGGAAAGGGCGGATATCCGCCCTTTCCGTTTTTTATTTAGAACGATGAATTGTTTTTGTAGCTTATATGCATCTCGCTTCATTTCAAAGCAATAGCATAACCTATTCATGCTGGTTAACTTTCTCTATATATAAATTTGAACTGCATTCATCAGGGCTTGATGTTTAATTTTTTAATTCTTATACCCTAGATTTGTGGCTGCTACTTTCAGATAAGAGTCTAACGCCATTTGATATAAATATATATTAATTAAACCCGTTGTGCATTTAGGCGATATTGATTTTGATATGATTCATATTTCGATTCAAGACAAACTTATTGATAGCCTGAATAATGGTTAAAGCTGTGATTTTGCATAAGATACGAGTTTTAAAACCTTC
>JAYRGN010000007.1:0-133019 GCA_041907825.1 Bacteroidales bacterium
TCCTTACGTCGCCGCCCTTGTCCAATTTCAAAACGGATTCTATAAGGCTTTTGTGAGTTGAAAACAAAAAATATATACTTTTAAAATCAATTACAAATAGAACAGACAGAGTTTATTTTACACTTCCATTTAATGCCCGAATTTACAGTTGTAGTTTACTAAAAGGTTAAATTATGCAAACAATACCGAAGTTGTTGCCGCTTTAGTCTTACTTTGCAGTTGCGAAAGCAAGATTTACCTGTTTGCATGAAAAAGACACGAATAAACATTCTTCTGCTTGTTCTGTTCCACCTGCTGGTCTTTATGACCCCTGTGGTGGTAAAGTCTTTTCACAACCACCACCAGACGATTTCCATAAGTCAGCTTGGACAGAAAAATACTAATCTTGGTGAAAGGGTTAAAGATTGTCCCATTTGTCATTACGAATTTGTCGAAGCGGTTTGTCCTCATTCCGGGCAGTATGAATTTGGTGCTTTTAGCCAGCCTTTATTAAAGGCCGCGTTTTACGAAGCGGTTTATACAGCACAGTTACGGTACTTTTCTCTCCGGGCTCCTCCTGTAGCCTGAATCGTATTTTCTGAATTACACTAATAAGACATTAGTATGCATTTTCTGCTTAAACAGACAGAATTTGCAGTACCTGTATATTGTCATATAGTCTTATACCAATTGTTTTTAAGGTCTTCAAACAATTTTATTATCTCATTATTTTATTTTTATGAAAAAGCTTATTCTTTTCTTCTGCTATATAATTTCTTCTAGTCTCCTTTTTGCCGGTAATTACGAGGGAGGCAACGCTTCGCTTTCGGGAAAAATAACCGATAAAAGCGGAGAACCTGTTCCCGGAGTGAGTATTTATTTTCCTGATCTGAAAGCCGGTACTGTTTCCGATGCGGACGGGAAATATTACATAACCAATCTGCCTTCTACCAGAGTAATGTGCCAGATAAGTGCGGTAGGGTATCAATCGGTTTCGGAGCGGATTGATTTGAGTAAAGTAACTCAGAAAGATTATGTTCTGACCGAAGCCGTTACCGAAATAAATCAGGTTGTGGTAACGGGATTATCGGGAGCAACCCAGCTGGTACGCACGCCGACTCCTATTTCGCTGGTTCCTAAAACCGAATTACTGCAACAAGCTTCAACCAATATTATTGATGCGCTGGCTTCTCAGCCCGGTGTTTCGCAAATAACCACCGGCAGCGGAATTTCAAAGCCTGTTATTCGGGGATTAGGCTATAACAGGGTAGTTGTAGTGAATGACGGAATACGTCAGGAAGGCCAGCAGTGGGGCGATGAGCATGGCGTTGAAGTGGATGAGTTTGGCGTTAATAAAGTAGAGATTCTGAAAGGGCCCGCAAGCCTTATGTATGGTTCAGATGCTATGGCCGGCGTGGTAAGTATGTTTTCGGCTCCTACTTTACAGGAAGGAAAGGTTCAGGGAAACATTCTGACCAACTATCAGACCAATAACGGGCTGTACGCTTATTCGCTCAATCTGGCCGGCAACAAAAAAGGTTTAGTGTGGGATCTTCGCTACAGCGACAAAAATGCACATGCTTACCAAAATAAATACGATGGATATGTGTATAACTCCGGATTTCAGGAAAAAGCGCTGAGTGCTTTGCTGGGAATTAATAAATCGTGGGGATATTCGCATCTTAACCTGAGTTATTACCATCTGACACCGGGAATTGTAGAAGGCGAACGCGACAGTCTTTCCGGTAAATTTTTAAAACCCGTTGTTTTGGCCGACGGAACCGAAGGCGAAGCCATTGCAACCCATCACGATATGGTAAGTTACTCGCATCAGATGCCTTATCAGCAGGTTTATCATTATAAAGCGGTTTGGAACAGTAATTTTATTCTGGGCGACGGCAGTTTGAAAACGACCATTGGTTATCAGCAGAACCGCAGACAGGAATTTGAAGATGTGCTTAATCCCGATCACTATGGTTTGTACTTTAAACTCCATACGGTTAATTACGATGTTCATTATATCATGCCCGAAAAGAATGGCTACAGCGTATCGTTCGGAATAAACGGTATGTACCAGAATTCGCAGAACAAAGGATCGGAATTTCTTGTTCCCGAATACAATCTGTTTGATGCGGGAGCCTTTGTTGTTGCCAAAAAAACAATGGGTAAGCTCGACATAAGCGGTGGTTTGCGCTACGATAACCGTCGTGAGCATGGCGACGATCTTTTTTTAAATGCAAATGAAGAACCGGTTTCATCATCTGCACCGGATGCCAGTCACCGGTTTACTGCTTTTACCAGTAATTTCGGTGGTGTTACAGGAAGTCTGGGTTTAAGTTACCAGATTACCAGCGAAGTTTACACCAAACTGAATATTTCCAGAGGATTTCGCGCTCCCAACATTGGCGAGCTGGCTTCTAACGGAGTGCACGACGGTACGGTACGCTACGAAATCGGAGATTCTCATCTGAAAGCCGAAAATAGTCTTCAGGTGGACTATGCGTTAGGCTACAATTCGGAACATATTACTGCCGAAGTCAATTTATTTGCCAATAACATCAACCATTACATTTTTTCGCGTAAGCTGAACAGTACGGCTGGCGGCGATTCGATTACCGATGGCTACGAAACCTATAAATTTGTGTCGGGCAATGCTCAGATAATGGGAGGCGAAGCAAGTTTTGATATTCATCCCCATCCGTTTGACTGGCTTCACTTCGAAAATTCTTTCTCTTATGTTCATTCGGTGCAGAAAAATCAGCCCGATTCGACCAAATATCTTCCGTTTACTCCTCCTGCCAAATGGAAATCCGATTTGAGGGTTGATTTACGCAAAACTGGAACTATTTTCCGCAATACGTATTTCGAAGCAGGCATTGAACACTATTTTGTGCAGAATGATTTTTATGCGGCATTCGGTACCGAAACCCGTACTCCCGCTTATACCTTAATAAATGCCGGAATAGGAACCGATATACTGTATCATAACCGTACATTCTGCTCGCTTTATATCAGCGGATCAAATCTGGCCGATATTGCTTACCAAAGTCACCTGAGCAGACTGAAATACGAGCCGGTAAATTATGCAACCGGACGTACCGGCGTGTATAATATGGGAAGAAACATCAGTATAAAACTGATTGTTCCGATAAATTAGCAGGAACCAATAATCCCGCAGAATTCAGAAAAGAGAGCAGACTTTTGAGGATTAGTCAAAGTCTGCTCTCTTTTTGGGTTTAAGCAGTGCGATGAGGATAATGGTGCATTTTCCTTTTTAGTAATAAATTGACAATACGTTATTTTCCACCATTAGGAATTACAAAATAAGGTGGTAGGCAATAACGTATTAAGAAGTCCGCAATACCAACAGAAACCGAAAAACCTTTTCCGATTTTTATTAAGCTTGTTTTTATTTTCTTAAATTGCCCGAAAGGACAGGAAAATTAATAAAATGCTGAATCCCGATAATTTACGCATAGGTTACGAAAAAGCCGCAGATCTTTGCAGTCGCAGGGAATATTGCAGCAGCGACATTAAACGTAAATTGCTTTTAATGAAGCTGACAACCGAAGAATGCGAAGCAGTTCTGCAACGTTTGGTAAACGAAAAGTTTATCGATCATTCGCGTTATGCCCGTGCCTTTGTGCGGGATAAATCGCGCTTTGCAGGCTGGGGGAAAATAAAGATTACCGCGGCTTTGCGGGCTAAACGGATAGAAGCCGACGTTATAAAAGAAGCATTGGAAGAGCTTACCGACGATGCTACCGAAGAGCAGGTACGAAAAGAAGCCCAAAAAAAGCTTCGCAGCCTGCGCGATACCGATGACAGAACCCGGAAACAGAAACTTGCCCGTTATTTATTGTCTAAAGGGTTTGAATCGCCCATAGTCTGGAAAATTGCCGCCGAACTCATAAAAGGAGAAGCAGAGGAGGAGTTTGAATAAATGCATTCTTATCCTTATTGTACGGCATATCAATTTTGCATAAGCTTTGTTTAACGCTCAATTCCCGATTATTTATAGTTCATTTATAATTAATAAGGTTCAATAGTATTGTTATGCAACGCAGCATTGTATCTGGCGTTTACTTATACAGTTTCCGGTAAGTATTTATTGTTCCGCATGTTCTTTCATGTAGTAAATAAACTCCAGAAATTCTTCCGGCAGGTTTAGGTCGTTGAACGAGAATGAATACAGATTGTTTTCGCTTTCAATGCGTATGCTGTATTTCCGTATATCGCGGGCCCGGGGAAAGGAGGGAAGCTTTTCGTATTTCGTTTTTTCGCCGATAAGTTTCTGAATTGTTTTTCTTTGTTTCGGAGGCAGATGAGTAAGATCTGTATCCAGGTGTTTTGACAATCCTGCAAAACCGCCTTCTACGTCAAAATGTATTTTCATCGGGTTTGGTTTTTAGTTGTCCGATAGAGAATGGATTTATACATGGTTCAATGAAAAATGCCATAAACCGGTTCTGGTTCTTAACCGGTTTATAGTCCTACAGAGGTAAACGCATCCGTTGCAATGCGGACTGCATTATCGGGTATCTGTTTATTACCGGAAAGCGATCCGGCTTTATCCAGTAATTTCGTTTTAAAAACGGCAAAATTATCGTTAGGCTCCAATGCTTTGAGAGTTTCAAACCATAATAAGGCCGTTTTGAGCGTATCGCCCAGACCAACAGCAGTCAAATAAAAAACTTTATTGGGAATACCGCTGTTTAAATGCACACCGTGAAAGTCCGAATCGCCCGAATAGTACTGAGACATGTGACCGGGCTGCTGATCTTTGCCCATTTTCGGATTATCGTACGCTGTTCCCGGAGCTTTCATGTTTCGCACTGCCTGACCTTGCAGTGAAGGTCCCATAATACTGTCTCCTATCAGCCAGTTGGCCGTTTCGGGTTTATCGGCTTGACCTTCTTTAAACTGACGAATGGTTACCCCAAAAACATCCGCCATATGTTCATTAAGCGCACCCGACTGCCCGTCGTAAACTAAGCCAGACGTATGCTGAATAACGCCATGGGTAAGCTCATGTGCCGTTATATCCAGTGCGGTAGCAAAATTACAGAAGATAACTCCGTCTCCGTCCCCGAAAATCATCTCGTCGCCATCCCAGAAAGCGTTATCGAATAACTTCGAATAGTGTACATTAAGAATAAGAGAGGCTCCGTGATCGTCAACCGAATTATAATTATACTGTGTTTTGAAAAAATCGCGGACAATACCCGTATTGGTGAAAACGCTGTTCACAATGGCATCCTGCGAAGGATTTCCGTTTTCGGTACGCTCAAGGCTCGACCGCAGAATGGTACTTCCGTTACAATCGTAAATCATTCTTGACCCTAAACCGTCGGTTCCTAAAAAACTCTGACCGTAAACGGTGTTTATTTTATCCGATCGTTTGGATCGTATCGACAGTTCGTGGTGCTGCTGAAGGTGTTTTATGCCAACTTTACCGTGTTTGGAGAGTTCTTGTATAATATGTGGCGGAATAATAGAGCAGAAACATTTGCAATGAGTAGCGTGTTGGTGTTCTGAAGTTTCCATTGGATTTACTTTTTGTCGGTTTGTAACTGTATGGAGGTTTCGGGTAAAGATAAGGTTGTTTTTTCAGTTTACAGAAGTAAATTTCTTTTAATTACGTGAGCGGGTGTAAAAGTTCACCAGCGGAATATCTACCGCAACAAAGAAATACCAGCGCTGGGTTAATCCTCCGGAGTTTATTTTAGCTGCTTCGGAAGTTATTTCGCGCAAAGCCGGCCCGAATTGATACAAATATCCCACCGAAACCGGTATTTGCGGGAAGCCGTAAACCAGTCCCAGTCCGGGAGCGAAAATATTGCTGAGGGTAACTTTGGGTAACGAGGACGAAGTAGAATCCTGTAACCGGTAAGAAGCAAAAGCGCCAATGTCGAGAACCGAAACAAAGACACTGAGCGACGATTTTTCGCTTACAAAATTCACGGTTTTATTCAGCCAGTTGCAATTGGTATGAATACCCGAATTATTGAAAGGAAAATTAAACGCTAAACCTATGGGGGCACACACTCCCGTGGTTCCCGACCACTTTTTTATGCTGTTGGAAGGCAGGTATTCGTTACCCCAGAACCCTCCCAGATAGGCATTAAGCGAAAGATTAAAGGCCGCATTCTTTTTAATGGAGGCACTGCCCGGCGGTAAGGCAATAACTTCTATGGCGGCTTCCACTTCATCCGACGATTGTGCCTGCGCAACGGAAGCCATAAACGTACCGTACTTTAATATTGTTTGACGGATGGCTTTGTCGTACTGATTAGTCAGCAGCGTGTCGAGAATACCGACGGCATTAACCACCGCAGCCGAATAATTAGCACTGCGGGCATTTATATAAAGACCAGCCGACGATTGTGCCACGTAAACAATCTGGTTTACTTTCAGTTTAATACTTTGCTTAAGAGCGCTGTCCATTGCTACACAGGGCAAATCGATAATATTAGAAGCAAAACCCAGTAATGAAACCGATTTATTAAACAATTGGCAGTAATCGGTGTAATCGGAGGAAGCTTTACCCTTATTTTTTATTTTGGCAATGCTTTCGTTAAGGTCGTTAAGGTTATCGGCAAAGGTTTCAACAAAAGCGGCATACTGATCGAGGTCATTAAATCCGGTGTGAGTGTATAATTCTTTCAGGAAAGCCTGTAGTTTGGGATTTTCCAGTCCGTTATTTGCTTTGCTGTTGTTTGCCTGCAGGTAAACTAAGCTCAGGTAATATTTAAAAGTGGTAGTGTCTTCGGCCAGAAGGCGTACCGAATCGACCGGCAGCCAGTAATGAGCCTGCGATTTGGATCGCAGTGAAGCCGAAAGCAATTGTATGGCAGCAACCGAGTTCTGCACGGTTTGTTCTGCCTTACGGATGTCCTCGGGACAGGCTTTCGTGCTTCTTTTACTGCAAAGTGTAATGTTTTCTTCCGGATTATAGCCTGCCAGAATATCGCCGGGATGCCTGCCGGCCAGTATATTGTTTACCAGATAAAACGAAGTACGGAGAATAGTGCCTGCTACCGGCTGTTCATTGTTGAAATAGTCTTTGTATTTCTGTTGGTTCAGTACATTCTGGATATTGGTGTACTGATCGGACAAATCTTTTATAAAAACCTGCCTTAGCGTATTCAGATAAACCGAATATTGGTAGATGCCATCGTCTATCGTCCGTAAAGTTTTCCATGTTTCGGGAAACAGAAGCTTTAAATCGGCATATTTTTCGCTGCTCAGGTCTTCTTTAAACTTTTTGAAGAAAGCTACGCTCAGTTCTTCTTTCATGCGTTTCACCAAAAATTTGGCCATACCGTCGGCCAGATTGGTAACATCAACACTTCCGGCCTGCGAAAGGTAAGCCGTTTTAGGCGTAACGAAACTTTGCAGACTTGCACCGGCATTATACAGAAAGGATTTTTCAGTTGCCGCTTTTTTTTCGTTCAGCACCGCTTTGTACGGGTTATTCCAGAAACCCGACGTGTCGTTTACCTTATAAAAACTAAGCAGTTTCTTCCCCAAATCCTGCAACGAATCGTTTTGCGGGTTTACCGATATTTTTTTAAGCAGCAACGCATCGTAATACACCATTCCTGCCGTGTAGGTATGCTTATACGATTTTGGAAAATCCGAAATTGCCGGCAATAGAGTTTCCGATGAGGCATTATTAACGTTTACGCATAAAACACAAGCCGGTAACGATGCCTTTGCAACTTTTGCATAAGTTGCAAAACACGATAAACAGAATACGGCCAGACATAAAGAGTTTAGTTTCATGGTTGTTGGCAACGGTTAAATAAGGTATATACTTTCTCTTACAATAGAAGTTGCAGGAGAAACAATTAAAATGTCGTAATAAAACAAAGGGAATGAAATACGGTCGATTTTCTTTATACGGTAAAGATATACGGATTATTTCGATTTGATACCGGTTAACACAAAAAGTATTTTATATAAGATTGCCTGTAAATTGATAAAAACAACTTTTCTGAAAAATTGCAGAAACTATAATAAAGCCTGATCAAACCCGTATAAGAAAGACTGTAAAAAAACAGAGACGAATTAAAAATCCGTCTCTGAGTGATATTAATATTTATAACCCTATGGTGGAGATCGAGTAGATAATCTCCACCATGAAATAAAGGTAGTAACTATGAAATAAAAATGCAATAATCAGCGACTGATTTTTTTCTTAAATCTTTATTATGCATGCAAATGGACATCGGGAGAAGCATCGGAAGAAAAATACCGTTTGGATGAGCAACCGTAAGGGGCAAAAAAAACAGAGACGAATTAAAAATCCGTCTCTGCGTGATAAAAAACAACTTAAACCCATTCGGAAATCTATGCCCAAATTTGCCGAATTAGCCACAAGGTAAAAATAAAATAACAGATAAGCAAATTCTGAAGTCTGGTTTCTTACAGAAGCAATAAACAGGTATGCCGGTTGTTGTCTCAAAGTCCGGGACTGTGAGAGACAGTCCCGGGGAACCGCAGCAAAGGATCTACAAAACAAGCAATCAACACCCTTCTTTCCTTGCCGCGGGTTTGAGAAATACCTGACAGTGCCGAAAACGTAGAGATGGGTCTCAGACCCATCTCTACAGGGGATAAATTCATTAAAACCATCCCGGAATACAGGGAGGCATTTTCCGGGATGGTCCGAAACAAAATAATACGATCCTTATTTTGTTCTTATCTCATTTTTGGAACATCTGTTTTCAATAAATCAGAGAACGCAGCCTGTTTTGTGCAGGGCGGAGCAATTTTAACCCACTACCATACATTTCACAGGGTTTCCCCACGGACCCGCCTGATTTCGGGTATTTACCCAGCGAAGCCAGTAATAAACCGTTTGTCCTGCACTTTCGGTCTCGAAGGTCTGGGTATAGGGCGAGCGCGTTGCTGTAGTAAGGTATTGCATCTCCGAAACACTCTTGGGCAGGTCGCCGCCTATTTTAGCCCATATTTCGCAGCCATGTACCCCGTCGGGTTTGGCTTTGCTGCGTCCTGCATTTTCGTCCACAAAATAAATGTCGTGCTGTAAGCGTGTAGCAAAATCTATGCTTCCTTCGGGACAGGTTTCGGGCACTGGTTTTGGTGTCCTGTTTTCCGAGCGAAGGTTTAAGCCCATTCGTTCGCGTTCGCTGTCGGGTATTTTGGTATTGTAGGTTACCCACTGACCAACAAACTGGCGTAAGGCTTTTTTATAAACCGTTGCGGCATCATCTTTGGCCTGTACATCGGGCGAGGTACGGTCTTGTTTATTGCTGGCCTTGCTAAACGCATCGTTCCAGACGGTCTGATTTGCCTGCAAAACTTTAACATCCGCTTCGGGGATACCCCACGCGGCAAAACTGCTTACTATAATTTTCATAAAACTATCCTGAAACAGGTTAAATTCAGGATCTCTTGCGGGAATGTAATCTGCCATAATTTACGTGTTTTTAAAGTATTAAGTTATTGAAATTCAAAAGTGTAATATGATCACACAAGATGTTTTTTAAAGCCATTTTCTTGAAAATTCAATCGATTAAAATTCTTTCCCAATCGATCAGGAAAGTTTCCCAATCGATTTATTTTTTTCCCCGATCGATCAGGAAAGTTTCCCGATCGATTAAATTTCTTTCCCGCCCTTATGGGAAAAATAATTAACCGATCAGGAATTTTTCCCGCCCTTGTGGGGAAAAAGTTTATTCGCTTGAGCATGTTTGCCAATCGATTGGGAAACTTTTTTGCTTTATCGGGAGAGTAAGAAAATCGATTGGGAAAAACGGTTGTGCGCTCTTGTTAGTTTCCGGCCCGGTGTTTTACATTTCCCGACCGGGGAACTCCGGATTTTGCCTTTTCGCGAAACTATTTTGCACGCTCCGGTTTCTTTTTTCAGCGGTCGGCGAGGGATAAAAAAGCCTTCCGGAACGCCGATGATGCCTGTAGTTTGTGAGTTTTGTCATAGCCGTTGTTAGTTGTTTAATCTTTTCTGTATCACAAAGCTAAAATGTGAAAAGTGCTTGCGCAATACGAAAAAAAACGTATTTTAGCATTACAACAATCTCAGAAACACTACTAACTCTTTAAGACCATGAATACCCCAAATCTATTCCCGGAGTCTGCGAAAGGGCTTAAAAACAATTCCGGTGATTTTTCGGTTGAGGCGCTCAACAATTTTTTGTTTCCGGTTTACATTTCAGAAATGGACGATTTAAACGATCCTGCTTCCGAAAAGGTAGTATGGGCTAACCATAAGATGCGCGAGTATGCCGGTAAGCTGCTGTGGGACCCCGGCACGACAGGATGTGTTCCGGCAGGAGTGCTGCGGCATCCCGATGAACTTATGGTTACCAGAGATGCCGGCAAACGCCTGCTGTACGAAGATTTTTCGGTTCAGCCCTGCTTTTTTATGCGGCTTAAAAACAGCAATGGCTTATACAAATGGTTTTTTATGCAAACGTATGTGCTCGAATACGACCGCGAGCGAAATACAGGCCGTTTTTTGACTGCCGGAATCGATGCCGAGCTGCAACAGGAGTCCGAAGGCAGCTTAAATAATCTGCTCAGGCACTTACGACGCCATAAACACAGCGAGCGCATTGCTGTTATTTCGGAACGGGAGCATCAGATTCTGCAATTAGTGATCGAGGGACTTACCGATAAAGAAATTGCCGACCGTTTATTCATAAGTCCCCGCACGGCACAAACGCACCGAAACCGTTTATTGAAAAAAACCGGTACACTAAACACCGCTTCTCTGGTGGCTTTTGCTTATGAATGCGGATTACGCTAACCTTTTCTCTCTTCCGATGTTTCTCACAGTCAATAAAATAATTGTGTGAAAATGAATAATGTGGAGGATTGTTTTTTATATTTGGTGAAGAATGTAACTAATTGTAAACATTCATTGAATAGATAAATTTTAAAGCAAGATCTAAGTAATATTCAAAAATAAAATTATTATGAAACGGCTTATTTTTCTATTAACATTATTATCCTTCTATCTGTGCTCTTTTGCCCAGATGTTACAGGTTTCGAGTACAGTAAATCTTCGTACTTCTCCCGAAATCAAAAAGAATATTATTTGCGAAGTTCCTAAAGGTGCTACTGTTTCTGTTATTGATGCAACTACTTACGAAGGATGGACAAAAATATCGTATAACAATCATTCGGGGTATGTTCGTAGTAACTTCTTGTCCGAAATACCTAACAATTCAGGAAATTATTCATATACCGGACATCAGAATAACAAAGTAAAACACTATACCAATTCACAAGGGAAGAGAACACAATCTCCCACGTACTATTCGTCGGCACCGGCAGGAGCTACTGCCGAATGTAATGATGGGACATATAGTTTTAGTGCAAGTCGTAGAGGTACTTGTTCTCATCATGGAGGAGTAAAACGTTGGCTTAAATAAAAAATAATGGAAATAAAAACTAATAAAAATGTTCAGATAGAAGAGTCGTACTATTTATGGAAATATTTTGATTTGCATAAATTCTTATACTTTATTAATGAAAAGAAATTATTCTTTACAAGGTTAGATAATTTTGAGGATCCTTTAGAGGGATTATCAGGGAAAACTCTTTTAAGAATGGCTTATCCTCCAGAGGTTCCTGAAAATCCTAATTTTCATATAACGAAAGAAGGATTAAACCAATTAAAAAAAGAAGAATTAGAAAATAAAAAACAAATATTAGAAGAAATAGAACAAAGTCAGAAATCGCAATTTGCAAATTGTTGGTTTGTTGACAAAAAGGAATCTTTTGCAATGTGGAAATTATATTCTAATCAAGATGGAGTTGCTATAAAATATAATAAATCAAATTATTTTATAAATCTAGTCAAAGCTTCTGCTGAATCATATAAAAAAGAGGATTTTGTAACATTTATATATGGAAGAGTAGAGTATTTTAATAAATGGCCTTATGACTATTATAAAGAAGAAGACTTTTCAATAATACATTCTGCTTTTTTTAAAGATAAAAGCTATGAGCACGAAAAAGAGTATAGATTTGTTGTTGCAATTGCCGAGGATTGTATAGGAAAATATTCTGATTTTGAATTACCACTTGGAAATATTGGAGAAGATGATTTTGACATATTTGCAAATCCTTACATGGAAGAATGGAAAATAAAGAATATTCAAAAGTTATTAGATATTTATTTGCAGGGTAAGATTATTAAACGGTCTGAATTATTAGTAAAACATAAGTAATTTTTTCATATATGATATTTAATCTAATACTAAAAGAAAATGAACGCATAATATTTTTTAGATATTGCGGAAAATATAAGTTTTATTTATTGAAAATTTACTTATTACAAAATTCTTGTATTAGTTTATAAGCATCACTTTCTCCTAATTCTCCAGCTTTACTCCAATCTAAGCAAGCTTCGTCTATTTGATTAAGATTAAATTTTGCAATTCCTCTGTTATAATAAGCAGGTATGTTGTTGTTATCCAAATCAATTACTTTATTATAATCTAATATAGATCCTCTATAATCTTTAAGACGGGATTTTGCTTGAGCACGATTAAAATAAGCTTCAACAAAATCAGATTTTATTTCAAGTGCTTTATTGTAGTCTTGTATTGCTCCAACATAATCTTTAAGATGATTCTTAGCAAGTCCTCGAAAATTATAAGGAAAATAATTAGGAGCAATAGAAATAGCTTTATCGTAATCAAGAATAGCCCCTTTGTAATCTTCAAGTCTAGCTTTTGCATTTCCCCTACCAATAAATGCATCAGCATTCATTTTATTAATTTCAATAGCTCGATTATAATCTTGTATTGCACCTTTATTATCATTAAGATTAAATTTTGCATATCCTCTATTAATATACCCCAAGATAAAATTGGGTTCTAAATCAATAGCTTTATTGTAATCTTGTATAGCTCCGTTATAATCCATAGAGTCAGTCTTTTTATTTCCGCTGATAATGGATTGCATATAATTACTAAGACTATCTTCCGTAGTAAGAAATTTGTTTTTTGTTTGTGCAAAACATTCTGATAATGGAAGTAGCACTAAAAATAATCCGATTTTTAAAAGAATTGTTTTCATTTATAATGAATTAAATTTTTTATTTTTTTGTGTAAACTATTTATAGTTATTTTTCATTATCAATATATATTTTATATTTTAGGTATAAAATTTTTAATTCAATATATTTTATCAATGCTAGTTATTATTATATGTCTATTAATATTACACTAATCTTAATATTAATAAGATGCAAAAGAGCATTTTCCTAAATTTAACGATAGTAAAATCTAAACTTAACTTCCAAATTATAATAAATTAAAATTACAATAATTCAACATAAAAAGCTAACGGATTCTTAATAGAAAATTATATTGTTTTTGTTTAATATTTAAAAAGAATGGAAGAATTTATTATGACAAGTAATCAATACTATATTTATTATCTTTAAGATAGAAATTTAATGGTGTAAATTACCTTAATCGGTTTATCTCTGTGGACATGACATCTTCCCGCAAATTAATCCTTTACATAGCCAGCAGTTTAGACGGCTATATAGCACAGAACGAAAACGATCTGAGCTTTTTGTCGTTGGTAGAAAAAGAGGGAGAAGATTATGGGTATAAAAGTTTTATAGAATCGGTTGATACGGTAATAATGGGAAGAAAAACCTATGATTGGGTTACTGCGCAGGTGGCTTATCCGCACAGCGAACTAAGGTCGTATATTATAACCCGAACGCCCCGCCCTGCCATTGGTACTATACAGTTTTACAGCGGAAATCTGCCCGATTTAATAGCCCGGCTAAAAGCCGAAGAAGGGAAAAATATCTTCTGCGACGGGGGTGCCGAGATTGCCAACGAATTATCGGCTCTCAACCTGATTGACGAATACATCATTTCGGTAATTCCGGTACTGCTGGGCAGCGGCATACGCCTTTTTAAAGACGGTCGCCCGATGCAAACGCTTACCCTTATAAGCGCAAAAACCTACGATACAGGCTTAACACAACTGCACTACAGCAGAAATTTATAAAAATATTTCGTTAAAAGAACAGAATAAGCAAAAAACTCAATACTAACCGAAAATAAAAGTATTCATACAATGAACACTGATTTAGAGAATTTTATAAAAGAATATATGCAGGAACCTCTTTTGCAATTAGATTCTGATATTATAATTGAAGACGATTTGGGAATATCTGGAGATGATGCGTATGATTTCATAGTCCTTTTTAGTAAACAATTTGGGGTCAATATCTCTAATTTTAAATTTGATAAATATTTTTATTCGGAACCCTCATTGTTTCTTTCATGGAAGAAACGTACACCATTAACTTTAGGTCTATTAGAAGAAGCAATTAAAGAGAAAACATTGAAATAGTTATTTAAACCAACAACAACACTATGAGAAAGATCCGGTATGCTTTATTTCCGCTTGCGCTAAGGTTATTAGGAATGGCTTTTATACTAATTGCGCTCTATAATGTGTACACCATTATAAGAGAATACAAAGATCCGCAGTATGTACAAAAAGCAATTGGAACATCGGTCGGTTTTTTACTGATTGGTTTTATCTTAAATACCACTTGTTCGGTATTAAAGTTCGACACCACGAAAATGCTTATCCGTAAGCGGATGTATATTTTCGGTATTAAGCTTTCGGATGAGGTTGTGCGTGTGCCAAAAGATTGTAAAGAAGTAATTATAAGGCAAAAAAACAAAGAAAATACGGGTCATTTCGGGCTGGTTATTCCTGTAAATTACGTACTGAAAACAGGCGATCTGTTTTTCAACAGAGAGAAAGGTCTGGTGAGGTTAATGAATACCGATCCGAAGCGGGCAGTTAAAATTGCGGAGATTATAAAGGAAGAATTTCATCTGGATTATAAGATAATCTGAGCTCAGCATAAAACGCAACCGAATCATAACGATAATTCATAATTTATAATGCACAATTCATAATTAAAGAATAGAGCATAATGCCAATAGCTTAATAAGAAGAACAATAAGACCTTATCCTTATCTTAATATTTACCTGTTTTTATTAATCCGGATTATACCGACAGGGATTGGCTTGCGGCATTGCGGGGGAAATTTACTTTTGTAAATGCAGGTACATCCGTGCGATTTGCTTTGACTGTTAACCGGAATACATGTAATGCAACCGCACTACCGGCAGAAAGCAGGATAATACAGTTGCATTAAAAAAAACATAAGTAATTCATAATTCATAATGCACAATGCATAATTATAGCAAAGAATTTAATATCAATTTCTTGATAACAATGTAAAGACGACATTATATTACTCACTTTACTTAACTAAAACCGGATTAAGCTCTTTTCAGAGGGATATCTTCATAAAGTACCCGGTATAAAACGCAGAAACTAAGCATACCAATTGACAAAAGATAGAATGCCGAATGCAGGGTATTAAGATTAAAAGGAATAAGCGCAACTATAAAGGACAGAAGAATAAAGCAGAAATACAAACGGGCACCTTTTTTATTGAAATAAAAGAAAATACTCAGAGCCAGCGAGAGAATATTGGTAAGAATAATCTTAGTGTCCAGAATCATAAACCATTTGGTTTGTACCACACTATTATAAATTGTGGCAAGGAAGACTAAAATGGTTAAACCGTACCGCAAATTATCGGCATGTCGTTTCAATTCTTCGTCGGTATAGCGTACCGAGAGGTTTTCTTCGATATAACTTTTGCCGGAATAGTCCATCAACGGGAAAATGTTGAGTAACGGAATAAAACCCAGCAGATAATTCCAGGAAGCATAGTAATTGGTTATTTTATGTTGCTGTATCAGCAGGTTGGAAAGCAAAAAGCCCGAAGCAAAAAGCACTACCGATGAGGTAATAAATGTGATTAAGTAATAAAATATCCAATAATAGCTTGCATTATTTATCTGAGTATGCAGATAAGAGAGAAAGTAAAGGAGAGTAATGAAAAACGTATAAATAATACTGTAATGGACAATAAATTTTTTGCCGGAATTTTCGTTGTATACCGGCACCGTATGCAATAAATCGTTTAAACTTTTGGTATTATCGAGTAGCAAAAGGACATAGAAATAGAAATAAAGACAAATACCTTCTATCACTGCTTTTCCGAACGTGGCGAAAAAAGAATTATCCATCAGGGCTCTGTTGTAACTGAGAAGCAGAAAGAGAGTAGTCTGATATAAGAAGCCGGCCAGAAAACCGGTAAGGCTTAATTTTTTACGATAAAGAAAATAAGGACGAATAAGTCCGTAAACCGGCGCAACGCCGAGAAAAAAACCGGAAAGAATCCGGTAAAAGGCAGGAATAAAGAGCTGAATAATGTTTAGCACTGCCAATATTCCGAAAACATAAAGCATTTCGACGTTCTTTTTGTGATAAATAAACTCCCACGAAAAGAAAACAAAGGCATAAATAAACGAAAGAACCTGTATGGAAATATTAATAGCCGACCATTGGTTGGTAAAATCCGAATGCTGAAAGTGATTAGCCAACCCCGAAAATACAAACAGATAAATAAAGGTAAAAAGAACGGGGATTAGAGCGTACTTAAGCTTTTGAAGATCTATTTTTTCAATCATAGCAAAGAGTTGTTTAAGAAAAATGTTTGGTTATTGTACAGAACAGGAAAGGGCATTTATTTTTCGGATAATTGCTCAGGGACAAATATAGAAGATTATGCTCCTCTTGCTAAAACAGGCGGGGGAAAAACAAAAAGACGCCGCCGATTTTGTATTTTGGGCAGCAGAACACATAAGCACAATGGCATTGATACCTTTAGCATGAAACGCAACCGAATCGTAACGATAATTCATAATGAATAATGCACAATTCATAATTAAAGAAAACAGCGGAATGCTAATAGCTTAACAAGAAGACCAATAAGATTTTATCCATATTTTAATACTTACCTGTCTTTATTAATCCGGATTATACCGGCAGGGATTGGCTTGCGGCATTACGGAGTTTGTAAAAGTTTTAATGATAGTAAAAAGAGTTTTTGATTGTAGAGAAAAACATTTGCATCTTTTCTTTGCATCATACAAAAGCGGGATGAAACAGCGTAAGAAATTTTCTTATTATTCTATTGTATGTAGTGTACATTCGGATATAATCATATTATATTTGACCGTTAGTTGTTGTTTCAAGCCCTTGCTTTATTAACAAGCTGCTGTTCAAAGTTTTTTTAAGTAAAGCATAAGGACCAACTTAAACGAAGAAAATGTTTAACAAAAACCTATAAAATGAAAAAAGTAATGCTTAAAACCGTAATTCTGTGCAGTATCTGTTTATTTTATGCATGTTCAAAAAGTAATACAGAAAGTACATTAACAAACGGATTGGTTGTTTATTATCCGTTTAACGGCAATGCCAACGATTCGAGTGTAAATAAAATAAACGGAATTGTTCATAATGCAACTCTTACAACCGACCGTTTTGGAAATGCAAACAAAGCTTACTACTTTGACGGCGTAACAAGTTTTATCAGTGTTCGGGATACTTCATTGCTGGAGATGAACAAATCACTTAGTCTTTGTGCATGGATTAAAACCCCCGGGACCAGTTATTCGGCAGGGATCTTAAATAAAGTAGATCAGAATTCTGTCACCGGATATCTGTTAAGAATAAATAATTATACCGATTCGCTGGGAGAAATAGCTTTATATGGCAGAGATGAGTCCGAACATTCTATTTTAGATGGCAAGAATAAAATATTTGATGATAAATGGCATTTTCTTGTCGGCACATATCAGGAGCACGGTTTGTTTGTATGAAGATGGAAAAAAAGTTTCGACTGCAAACTATAAATTAGGTATAGGAACTAATAAAGTAGATTTGTTAATTGGGTTAGATCTGAATACCTATCTAAACTATAATAAAAGATTTAAAGGATCTATTGATGATGTGAGAATCTATAACAGAGCTTTATCTGAAAGCGAAGTTCGTCAGCTGTATAATTTGAAAGAATAGATATTTTCCAGAATAAAATTGAAAAATAAAAACCGGGATTTGAATATGAAAGATTTCAAAAGCCCGGTTTTTTTATTTTTACGTTAAAGGTTAGAATAGTTCAGTTATTTCTGTTTGTATTGGGGCCTATTTAATTATTTCTGTAACATAAATTTATGGTGTTGTTAATAGTGTTCAGCAAAAGAATCATTTAACATGAAACGCAACCGAATTGTATACTTTTTATTAATTGTCATAACCATACTGGCAGGGCTTGGCTCGCGGCATTATGGAGAACATTTGCCCTCGTGGGTGCATTTATACCTGGGCGACTCGCTCTGGGCGTTAATGGTCTTTTGGATGGCTGGCTTTTTGTTCAGGCAAAAAGCAACAGGATGGGTTGCGGTAGTTTCGTTACTGTTCTCGTACGTTATCGAAATAAGCCAGTTGTACCACGCCCCGTGTATTGATGCCATCCGTGCTACTACGATTGGCGGATTAGTGCTCGGCTTTGGCTTTTTGTGGAGCGACATACTTTGCTATACGGTCGGCATTGCGTTTGGAATGATAATGGAATTTGTATTTTTGAATAAAAAGAGCATTCGCTAATTAACATGAGTCCGATGAAAGGTTATCGGGTTAAAGCATTATTATTAACGTGAATTTGGTATAGAAATCTTTTAATTTTACTGTTTTACAAGTCCAAAGGACTTGAATGTAAATAACCACGGGTGAAGCCCGTGGTTCAAACTAAGATTTAAATACAAACCCCGAATGGGGTTTAATAGATAAAAACAGGTGTTATTGAACCCTGAAAGGGTTCAACTTTTACTTTATTCATTAACCACCGGTTTCCCCGGCGGCTATTAAAGTTGAATCCTGAAAGGATTCTTATAATAATGCCTCTTTATTTATACGAGTTCGCTTATATTGAACTTACGTTGATTACTATAATTTTTTAAAACAAGCTAACGTACTAAAACAAAACTAATGAGACAAAAATCAAAACTGGAGAAGAAGTTTCTGGACGAGATGGGAAAAGATCCGGGGAACTGGAAAGGCCCGGTTTATTTCAACCGGAAAGATCCGCGACTAATAGTGCCTAAATTTGACCCTGCAATGGGCTGGACCTTTAATTTTGCCAGTCCGTATTCGACCATCTCAATAGCAATCGTGCTTATAATTGTTATTCTTTCGATCGTGTTCAAATAAACAACGGAACCAGACCGTTACTGAACGATAAAAAGGAACGTTATGACAAGCAGAAAAGATTTTATTAAGCGGGCCTGTATATCGGGAGCCTGTTTATGCGGATTTGGTTCGGTCGCATTCTCGTCGGGCAATGTAAAGAGAGAACATAAACAACCGCAAACCGACCATAAAGACCTTTTGCAGGAATGGATTTCGATTTTGCTTGCCAATGCAGGTTCCGGATTTAGCGAAGAAGACAAGCGGAAGCTGTTAAAGAAAACTGCCCTTGCACATTACCATAACCTGAAGATGGACGAGATGCTAGCGGAATACAAAGGAGACCTTGAGAAGTTTATCGGATTCATCGAAAAACAATGGGGCTGGAAAGTAAGCTACGACAAAGCGACCAAAACGCTGATTGCCGATGAGAACAAAGATTTTTGTGTCTGTCCGGTTTCGTTGTATAAAAAAGGCGATGATACGGCAGCGATGTGTTATTGTTCCGAAGGTTTTGCCGAAAAAATGTTTTCGACCGTAGCGGGAGTTACGGCATCTGCAACGGTCATTTCATCAATCCGCAGGGGCGACCAACGGTGCAAATACAAAATAATATTTGGCTGAATACAGCACGGAACAATCGGATTGCTAATCGGATCGGTCTGTTTTAAAAGAGAAAGGATAATCCGGCCTTATCCTAAGGTTTTTCGGGTAAAAAGAGAGGTACGTTTTAGTTTTTGCGTTGAATAAACTCCGGATGGGAAACAAAATAGAGACAAGCAAACAGATAATAAGCAACGAGGCCGGCTCGCAGTTTCTGATAAAGAATGCCGACGAGATGCGGGAGATTGCCAACTTGCCGCACCGGCATAATTATTACACTATTTTATGGTCGTTTAACGCCGATGGTAAACATCTTATCGATGGCAAAACGTATACTTTTGAACCGCACCGGATATTTTTCCTTTCGCCTGCACAGGTACACCAGATTGTTCCTCCCAATCCCAAAGGTTTACTGATACTTTTCACCCAGGACTTTTTGCTGAACAATACTGTACGGCTGCAATTTATGGACAAGCTCGAATTGTTCAGCCGTTTAGGGCACGAACCGTTGTCCGTTCCGGCAGCATCGGTAAAAAAGCTGATGGTTTATGCCAACGAAATGATGGATGCGTTCCGCTCGACGGACAAATACAAAATGGAGACGATAGAATCGTACCTTAAATTATTTCTTGTTGAATGCGACCGGCAATATTCCCGTGCTGCCGCAGCAGAACACGTGCAGAATGCAGCAGAACTCACTCCGCTGGTTAAACGCTTTATGGAAATGGTGGAAGCACATTTTACCGAGTGGCATCAGGTGCAGGATTATGCCGCCGCATTGCATGTTACGGCTAAATACCTGAGCGAAATAACCAAAGGAACCTTAAAACAGTCGCCCAAAGAATTTATTCAGGACCGGATTATTATGGAAGCAAAGCGAATGTTGCTTTTTACCAGCCGTTCGGTAAAAGAAACAGGCTTTGAACTTGGTTTTGACGATCCGGCACGGTTTAGTCGCTTTTTCAAAGATTGTACCGGCAGGTCGGTACTCGATTTTACCCGCTCGGTTCAGCAATAAGGACATTGTTTTTTCATTGTCCCGGAATTTTAACAACATCCGGCGAAATTTTCACATTTTCCCGAAAGGAGAACAGCCGTTTCTTTACCTTAAAATTTAAGGATATGGAAAACGAAATACAACCCCGGGAAAAGGGGATCAGAACCGGAAGGGTAATTGCCCTTTCGGCAGGACATCTGGTAAACGATATGTACATGAACCAGCTTCAGGTAATGATCCCTTATCTGGTTTTAGCGGGCATCAGCCTCAGCCGCGGAGCTTTTCTTGTTTCGCTGTTTACTATTACTTCTTCGTTAGTGCAGCCGGTGTTTGGCTATTACTCCGACCGTAAAAGCAATGCCTGGATGATTTTTACCGGAACATTGTGGATGGCAGTTTTACTGGGCATAATTGGGTTAATACCGGATTACCGGCTGATGATGCCTGTTGCGATGCTTGCCGGACTGGGCACGGCAGCTTTTCATCCACAGGCATCGGCATTGGTAGCAACCTGCTCTCAAACCAAAAAGACTTTTGTTCAGGCAATTTTTATCGCCAGCGGAAATGTAGGCTGGGCGCTTACACCCTTACTGGCTGTTCCGCTGATGGACCGGCACGGAATTGCTGCAACGCCGTTGTTTATTATTCCCGGAGTAATTATAAGCCTGATATTATGGTTGTATTCGCGTAATTTACCTTTACCGGAGAAACGTCGTAAGTCGTCCGACTTTTTCCCGCTTATCCTGCAACATTTTCCGGAACTGTTTAACATTATGATAATTGTTGCATTACGGTCGCTAACGTATTTCAGTTTTATCTCTTTTCTGCCGCTTTATCTTCAGCAAAAAGGTATTCCGCTCACAAGTGGCAGCCGTATGGTTTTCCTGCTGTTGTTTACCGGATCAATAGGAGGTTTGATAGGCGGCTTTCTTGCCGATCAATACGGACGGAGGCTGATTACAATTGTATCCCTCTGTGCTGCAAGTCCGTTGTTCGTTATGTTTCTGTTAACTTCCGGATTAACAAGCATTGTTTTTCTGGCACTGGCCGGCGCATTTTTGCTGGCAACATTTTCGGTAACGGTAACCATGGCCCATAGTGTCATCAAAAATAATGCGGGACTGGCATCGGGATTAATGCTTGGGTTTGGTACCGGAATCGGCGGGCTGGGAGTAGGACTGATGGGGCTTCTGGCCGATCATGCCGGGATTAAAATGGTAGTCGATATTCTGGTATGGTTACCGCTTGCCGCAGGTTTGTACTCGTTCAGTCTTAAAAAGAATTAGTGTCTGACTCATAAATCAGAAAGAAATGAAAATCATTACATTGGTAGAAAATACAAAACCCGAAGGTTCTGCCTTGCAGGAACGTTTCGGACTGGGTTTATACATCGAAAGCGGCAATAAAAAGATCTTATTTGACAATGGCCCCGATGAGGCTTTCGAACATAATGCCCGTTTACTGGGTGTCGACCTTGCCGAAATTGATGCGTATGTTCTTTCGCATGCACATTACGATCACGGAGGCGGTTTACAGCGGTTTTTGGAGCTTAACAAAAAGGCAAAAGTATATTTGCTGCCGGCCGCAACACATGATTACTATTCAAAAACCGGTTCTGATGCATATAAATACATTGGGCTTAACCGGCAAATGCTTTCGGATAACGGTGAACGCTTCTGTTTTTTTACCGGAAAGGAAAGCATAGGCAGCAACATCAACTTGTTTGAAGTACAATTTCATTGGGGTTTTATTCCGGCTTCCAATTCTCTTCTTTATCAGAAAGAAGGAGAAACTTTCAGGCATGATGATTTCAGGCATGAGTTGGTTATGGCCATAACCGAGCATAATACCAATATTGTGTTTACCGGCTGTGCACACAGTGGTACAATTAACATGGTAGAAACGGTGCGGGCTCAGATGCCCGACATTCCCATACGCGCATTGATAGGTGGTTTTCACATGGTAAACCCTGCTGACCGTAAATTATCCGAAAACCCTGAAGTGGTGGTTTCTTTGGCCAATACACTGGTCAGTCTCGGAGTGTCAGAAATTTATACGGGGCACTGCACTGGCGCGGAAGGGTATGCGTTACTGAAAAAAGAACTGGGAGAACGGATTGACAGTCTCTATACAGGCCGGGAAATTAATTTGTAAGACAATACTCTCCGGAGAAGAATGCCGGAAGAAGAAATAAAGGTTATTGCGGTTTGAGTAGAACAGTTTATGCAAACCGCAATAACCTTTCTGGAGATAAAATCAGTGGTAAACGATCAGTTAGAACTTATATCGCAGTTAAAATAGCGGACTTTATTGTTTAGATTTTGCACCTGATCCATGAGCGAAACAGAAGTAGAGAAAACCAGTTCCGAAAGTTCTGCATTGTTTTGCGATACTTCCGAAAGTTGTTCCATTGCTTTGTTTAGCTGAACGATCTGGCTGGTTTGCGTAAGGCTTGAATCGTAAAATTCTTTTATAGTAGTGTTTAATTCATGCATTTTGGGCACGATACAATCGATGCGGTCTCCGGCTTCCCGGGCAATAACCAGACTTTGCGACGATAAACTCTGAATTTCGCGGGCTGCCGACTGGCTGCGTTCGGCTAATTTTTTAACTTCACTGGCTACCACCGAGAAACCTTTGCCGTGTTCTCCGGCACGGGCGGCTTCTACCGCTGCATTTAAGGCTAAAATATTGGTCTGAAAGGCAATTTCTTCAATTATTCTGATTTTCGAAACAATATCACTCATTGCCGAGAATGTACGCGATACCGCAACACTGCCGCTACTGGCTTCTTCCGAAACTTCTTTTACTTTTTTGGTTTTTTCGTCGGTATAACGGGACTGATTTTCGATTTGCGAGGTAACTTCATTAACCGACGAAGCCATTTGCTGGGTTGTAGAAGCCTGTATTTCGGAACTTTTATGCATGTTGCCGCTGGTTTCTTTTAAATTGGAACAAGCTTCCACAACTTTATGATTTAGTGTGAGAATTTCTTCCATAATTTCCCTCAGGTTTCTTTCAAGAAAGATGATCGACTGGCAAATGGTTGCGATAACATCGTTTTTCGGGTTCTGGGCAATTAATACATTAAGCTCATGAAGAGATGCATTGTTTAGCTGTCCGCCTGCAATCTGGTTCATTGTTTTGGAGACAGTGGAAAGTGGCTTTATAATAAGTCTGCGGATAATAAAATAAAGGGCAACCAGCAGTAAAAGCAGCATAAGAATAGTTGTGGCTATACCATAAGCCAGCGTTCCGTACATGTCTTTGTTAATAATACGGTAGGGAATGCTTATTCCCAGTCCCCATGGCGCATCAATGCCTTGCAATTGGATTGGCGATACAACGGTTAAGCTTTTTTCATGCTGAAAATCGGAAGACGAAAGGATAACCGGCTCTCCTTTGGCTATTTTCTTTTTAACGTCATACTTTTGATTGACTTGCGGGAATTTCTGATCGAAAGGTTTACCCTGAAAAGCAGTATCGGGATAAGAAACAATGGTTCCGTCGTTGGCAAGCATAAAGGCAAGTCCCTGTTTATCGGGAATAACAGAGTTTACTAACTTCTGGTAACGCGAAAGATCGAAATCGATAGCGACAAGTCCGAGAAATTTATTGTCTTTGTCGACAATCGGAACCCCAACAGTGGTCATAAAGATCAGATTATCGGCTCTTCGTTCTTCTTCATAAGTAGCGTAATAGGGATTTAAAAATTCCGATTTTAATGTTTTCCGTGGAATCTGATAATAATCGGCCGAAATAAGAGATTTTTCTTCCAGTGTACTGTATTGTAAGCTATTCCCCTGCCTGTAGAGCATACAAAAGAAGCGGCCGATGTCGGTTCCGTAATGCGAATTTTTATATTGATCATCCAGACCGTCAAAAATCTGAGGTTCCCAGATTACATAAATGGCAACAAAGTCGGGATTCGAAAGAATCATATTATGCAGCATGTCATCAACCGAACTTCGGCTGATGCTTTTGCGGGAATACTGTTCGGATAATTCTTTGGCCAGAACAGTGGTAATTAAAAGCGATTTTTCGAGCTCCCGCCGGATGTCGGAAGCGTATCGTTCGGTTTGATGTCTTAGGGAAATCTGGCTTACATTTTCCATGCATTTGGCAGCTTTCCGGGAAATTACGGAGAATGTAACAATTAGGCCGAGAACAAGGATTGCGCCAACAATGACGAAGATTTTGGATTGGAGATTGAGTTTCATAGTCAGTAAACAGGTTGTCAGGTTATTATTAAAATCGTCCGATTCTTAAGGGAAAGAAAAATTTTCTTAGCTTCGAAAGGGATAATTTGGATTTACAAGATAAAATTAAACATGTTTTTGGAAAAAAACAGTGTATTTTAGAAAAAAACATGATAAAAAACATGAACGCAAGGATGCGGCTTTGCTTCTGTTCGCTTCTTTTGTAAGAATCTGCAGGAGAAAAGATTCAGAAATGATGCTAAAATTGAATTATTATCCGGTTAGTTTGAAAAATAGTAAGTGATTATACGAATAACCCCTTTTAATACCAATACAGATGAACACGAAAAGGATTTTACTGTGCATGATAATGTTTTTTGCCGGAATAGCAGTTAACGCACAATACAACAATGTTATACAAATTGAGCAGGTTTTAAAAACCGATACTACCACAATAGGTCAGAAAATCAGTTATCCGCATTCGGCACAAGCGGAAGTGATCATCAAAAAAATAACCCTGAAACCGGGACAATCGACAGGCTGGCATAAGCATGAAATACCCGTATTTGCTTATGTACAAAAGGGTACTCTTACAATAGAACTGGAAAATAAAACGGTGATGCAGTTTCCCGAAAATTCTTCGTTTGCCGAAGTGCTGGATACCTTCCACAATGGCGAAAACAGAGGGCATAAAGAGGTGGTATTAATTGCTTTTTTTATGAGCGAAAAGGGAAAAAGCCTGTCCATTCCCAAATAAAACGGTATGGAAAAATAAGTTTGAGCTATTTGGGAGAAAAAACTAAACTTGGCAAAGCAATATCGCTCGTATTTAATTATCGCAAACAGATGAGCAACAAAAATATACCCTTCCGGACTATAGACTGGAACACAATTCCCTCTACAGAACATAAGGGAGAAGAAGGCAATGCCTTCTGGAAAACCATGCAATTTGACGGATTGAGAATCCGTATGGTTGAGTACACAAAAGGCTATCTCGCTGACCACTGGTGCCGGAAAGGACATATTTTGCACTGTCTGGAAGGTGAACTGGAAACAGAATTGGAAACAGGCGAGCACTTTAGCTTAAAAGCCGGAATGACTTACGTTGTTTCCGACGAACTCAGTTCTCATCGCTCTCAGACCAAAACCGGTGTAAAGTTGTTCATTATCGATGGCGACTTTTTGAAATTACAATAAACAGTCAACTTATAGAATAATGATACCATTAGGAAAAGAGCATTTTCATAAATTAACAGATCCTTTGCGGAATGTTTCGGTAAATAATCTGTTTGCACGGGCTGTTATTGAGAATTATATTGACGGGAAGGCTTATGTAGATGATATACAAAACCCTAAAACTTTTTATGTAGTACATCCTTACGGAATGTCGTTACTTTTTGGCGATTATACAAATTCCGATTTTAATGCGAAATTGAAAGCATATGCATTCAACCTGAATAAGCACAGAAATAAGCACGAATGGATGCAGGCTTTTCCGTCAGGATGGGATAAGGTATTAGCCGGATTGTTTGGCGATTGCATGGTAAAATCGTCGGACGAGGGTGCGGCCAAAGAAGATAAAATAGAATTGAATACAAGGGTTAATTTTAAATTTAATCCGGTTAAATATCAGGGATATAAGCAAAAATTAACACCGGCAAAGCATAAAATAATAAGGACCGACAAGCAGATATTTGAAAATAAACGGGGAAGTGTTATTCCTTGTTATTTCTGGAATAATGCCGATGATTTTTTAAGTAAAGGATTGGGATTTAGCTTGTTTTGCGACGGACAGTTAGCCTCAACTGCTTATTCGGCTTTTGTAATAGAGAATAAACTTGAAATCGGAATCGAAACAGCGGAAGAATTCAGAGGCAAAGGATTTGCTCAGCATGTGTGTTCAAGTCTTATTGACTATTGTTTAGCGAATAAATACGAACCGGTATGGGCTTGTAAAAGAGAAAATACGGGTTCTTTTAATCTGGCACAAAAGCTTGGATTTGAGCCAACTTTTGAACTACCTTTTTACCGGCTTGCCAAATAATTAATAACAATAGTTGAATAAGAAATAAACACTCGATTTATGAAAATTTGCGTTGCACAAACCAATCCTGTAAAAGGCGATATTGCAGAAAACATAGAAAAACATAAACAATTTCTTAATCAGGCTGTTCAAAAGCATGCCGATATGATTGTTTTTCCTGAATTATCGTTGACGGGTTATGAACCTGAGTTGGCAAAAGAGTTGGCTACCACACAAGACGATAAACGACTTGATGTTTTTCAGGAAATCAGTAACCGGAACAATATTGTAATAGCGGTTGGATTACCTACACGGGAGGGAAATAAACTTTTCATCAGTATGATAATTTTTCAGCCGGGAAAAGAGCGAATCACTTACGCTAAACAATATTTGTATCCAACTGAAATCAATAGTTTTACACCAGGCAAGAAACAAGTATACCTTACGCTGGATAAAAACATTATAGCACCGGCTATTTGCTACGAATTATCTAATCCCGAACATTCAAAACTGGCATTCGAGAATAACGCCAATATCTATATCGCAAGTGTTCTTAATTCGGTAGGAGGAGTTGACGAGGATATTCAAAAATTATCAGCTATTGCCCGTAAATATGGCATAACTGTTTTTATGGCAAATTATGTCGGGCAATCCGGTGGTTATCAATGTGCAGGAAAAACCTCTGTCTGGAATAAAAAAGGCGTTTTGATAGGTCAGCTAAACGATAAAGAAGAAGGATTTTTGCTGTTTGATACGGAAACAAATCGTGTAATGGCGGGAATAATCTGAAATTAAGGGGTAGTGTTGTCTAATAATAGTGTGGTTATTGTTTCGATTCCTTTTTCATACCTGTTTTTTATTAAAAACTATACTTTTCTCTTATATACAAAAAAATCGGTGTTACATAAACTATTATTATACTGATCGAGAACAAAATGCATTAGAATCAATAAAGTTATTTACATTAGCATCGTTTATTATAAAGTTATTTTTTATCAAACACTTAATCAAACTTCACTCCTTATGAAAACAACATTGAAATTATTCTTTTTTGCAGCAATTGCATTATTTGCAGCAACAGCTTACGGACAGGACACACAGAAAAAACTTCTAGGTTCGTGGGTATCGGTAGAAGAAAAAATGGAAAATGGAGAAAAAACTACCAACAAGACAACATGGACCTTTGATAATGACTCGATTTATACAGTTAATGAAACCGTAAAAACACATGACAGTAACAGATTAAAAATGAATTTCCCATATAAATTAAAAGAACAGGTAATTGTAATAAATATGATGGGAACAGAAGTTTCACTGGCGATTAAAGAACTTACCGATGAAAAATTTTCGATAGGTATTAAAGGTGGCGATACCGAAAAAATAATAGGATTTACAAGGGGTAAAAATTAATGAATGACTGATGAAACCATTCTGCTCTATTTATTTACAGATATTGCAGAATGGTTTCTGTCTTTTATGCAGAGAAATATGAAGAAATTAATGTTGCTAAGCTTAATAATAAGCGCAAAAGCCTATTCTCAGAATATTGATTTTAAAATTATTAGTGCAGATTTAAGAAAAGAATTATTTGTAGCTCAAATTTACCAGAATAATCCGCCGGAAGGATATGCAGAGTCCGTAATATGTCCCGATTCTCTTGTCTTTTGTGTTATTCAAACTGACTTAAATACTCAGATTTCACCTAAAGAAGTCAGTATTGAAACAACCAATAAAAAAGTTTATTATCCTGTAGGTTCAGTCAATGAATATAATCAGGCAGATCTGCCTTTTACCGGCGTTGAGAATACAGAATGGACGAATCTTTCGCCAATATTCTTAATTCATAAAGATGAAATTCCTGTTAGCCTTATTTATAAGGGAATAAATAAAAAAATTAAACTTGAAAAATCAGCAAATCAATATACAATCAATAAAATACCTAAAGTTGAAATTGTGGACGTAAAAATAACGGATGAGATTTCACATGATTATTCGTTGTATCCTGCTAATGTTAGCTTTGGATCAAGAAATGCATCAAAAGGCGTGCATAAAAGCTACAAGCCTGTAAATGGTAAAATATTGATTTTAAGAACAAAAATCACATCTCCCGAACATAATAAAGATTATGAAACAGAATTCACCAAATTTAGCCTATATAATGATAATGGGTTTGTAGGAAATGCCATAGGGTATTTTAATGGTTTTGGATATAAGAATTTCGGGACGCTTAGATTTCCAGCTGAATCTGTTGATCCGGAAGAATATGATTTGGTATTTCTTGTTCCGCAAATGCAAACTAAACTATCCTTAAGATTTTGTAATATACCTGTCGGCAACTTTAATATAGAACATAAATAATATTTTGTGATTGGGATTTTATATAAAGGATGATTATATAGTTAAAAATAAGCTTTAATTATGAAAAGACATGTATTGATAATCTGTCTTATTGCAATATGCAGTATCGGATTTTTCTCGTGCTCAGGCACAAAAAAGATTTATAAACCGGGAGATGTTTTAATGTTACAGCCAGGACCTAAAGAAGGAATTGATGCGTATATCGAAGATTGGCCAGGTGAGAACTATCCTAACCGGAATTGGGGAGATAATGATGTTTTTGCGGCAATTGCATGGACTGCTCAAGGATCTCCACTTATTGTAAGAAGTTTGCTAAAATTTGATTTGAGTTTTATTAGGGCAAATACTTCAATAAAACGGGCAACACTTTCTTTATATGCAGTTAATTCGAAAAGTATAGGTAAAGGACATTCGTCTATGAGCGGATCTAATGAATTTATATTGAAAAAGATAACATCGCCATGGAATGAACATAGTGTAACATGGAATACACAACCCTCTGTAACAAATCAGAATCAAATAGTTTTACCTGCAACAATTTCGGACAATCAGGATTATACCAATATTGATTTAACCGGATTAATACAGGAAATGATAAATAAGCCTTCTGACAATTATGGAATTATGATTAGCTTAGAAACCGAAGATTATTACAGGCGCTTGCTTTTTGGGAGTAGCGATAATCCTGATATCCAAAAACGGCCAAAGCTGGTAATTGAATTTTAATAGAACAGGAAGAAAACTGAAGATATATAACAGTTTTCATGGTATATAAATATAAGAAAGATGGAATTAAGGCTACAATTTGACACCATAAATATTAATTGGGAATTAGTAGTTATAATATTGAAAGAAGCCAATATGGCTAATTATACAAGCGAAATTCATAAAACAGCTTTTAATAATAGCCATACTGTTGTTTTTGCCTTCGATGGCGAAGAATTGATAGGTTTTGGTAGAGCAATATCCGATGGTATTTGTCAGGCTGCACTTTATGATATAGTTGTTATTCCCGCATATCAAGGGAAAGGAATAGGTAAACGAATTGTAAGCAGCATTTTAGAAAAATTACCCAATTGTAATTTTATTTTGTACGCATCTCCGGGGAAAGAAGAATTCTATAAGAAGTTGAATTTCAGTAAAATGATAACCGGAATGGCTCTGTTTGCAAATGCTGAAAGAATGAGACTTAAAGGTTTTACCGAATAGCTTATTATTCAGTAATAAATCGTAGAAAGAGCATATAAATCGGGTATAAATACGCAGGTTCGGAATAGATTATGAGATGTATATTTGTACTATAAAATATTACAGACTGCCAGTATGTTTCATGGTTCTGAAGGGTTGGTTTAAGGAGGTTTTCATACTGGCAGTCTGACGTAAACAAAAAAGTTATCTGGTTTTCAGGTAACCTTTTTACATGTAAAATGAGAATTTTACTCGTAATATTTTAGTAGAAAGAACATAAAAATCGGGTATAAATACGCAGGTTTGGAACGGATTACGAGATGTATATTTGTACTATAAAAATATTACAGACTGCCAGTATGTTTCATGGTTCTGAAGGGTTGGTTTAAAGGGGTTTTCATACTGGCAGTCTGAGGTTAACAAAAAAAGGCTATCCGAATTCGGATAGCCTTTTTTTGTTAACCAGATTTGACTATTTATTCAATACGCTTAAGATTTTCATCAAGTATTATTGATTTACCTTTTTCGACAGAAATTTCCTTCATGATGTTATTGTAGCGGACTTTACAGGTGTGTTTTATATTACAATGAATAACAGTTTTTTGCAATTTCCCGTTTTTCCATACCATGTCAATTACAAATCCGCCGCGAGTGCGTAATCCTTTTACAGCCCCATTTTTCCATGCAGACGGAAGAGCGGGCAAAAGATGAATAATACCGGTTTGACTTTGCAGCAGCATTTCGGCAATTCCTGCGCAGCTTCCCATATTACCATCCATCTGAAAAGGAGGACAGGAGCAGAAAAGATTCGTATAAGAACCACCTTCTTCGGCTCCGTTTTTTTCGCTCATTGGCTTTAACACGCGGCGCAGCATCTTATAGGCGTGATCTCCATCGAGTAACCGTGCCCAGAACGATATTTTCCAGGCGATAGACCATCCGGTACCATCATCTCCGCGCGCGATAAGCGAACGTTTGGCAGCATTGGCCAGTTCTGGTGTTCTTTCGTACGAAATCTGACGTCCCGGATGTAAGGCAAACAAGTGAGAAACATGACGATGCCGGTCGGTAGAGTCGTCAACATCTTCTTTCCATTCCTGTAATTGTCCCCATTTGCCGATTTTGAGCGGGCAGAGCTGGTTTAAATCCGATTGAACAGACTGTGAGAAAGAGTCGTTAATACCTAGAATTTTTGCGCCTTCGAGATAGTTGGTCAACAAATCCCAGACAATTTCGTGATCCATCATTGCGCCCTTCGATATACCTCCGTGTTCCGGACTATAGGAAGGCGAGGATACAAGTTTATTCTGCTCATCTTTAGTAAGATATTCGTGCCAGAATAATGCGGCATTTTTCAATGTTGGCAAAATGCTGCGCAGATATGCAGTATCGCCTGAAAAAGCATAATGTTCCCATAAATGCTGGCAAAGCCAGGCCGCACCTGCCGGATAAAATCCCCACGGGAAATCCCATCCCGGAGCATTGTACCCAAAAATGTTGTTCATTGTATTGACAACCCAACCCTGACATCCGAAATGTTCACGAGCAGCCAGTTGACCGGAGGTTTCTAATGATTTTACATATTCAACAAGCGGAAGCTGGCATTCGGCAAGATTGGTAACTTCGCAAGGCCAGTAAAGCATTTGTTCGTTGATGTTGGTATGTACATCACAGGTCCAGGGCGGAAGATTGGAATTGTTCCATTTTCCCTGCAGATACAGAGGCATAGAGCCGGGACGCGTGGCACTAATCGTCAGGTATCTGGCGAACTGAAAATAAAGTACTTCGAATTCGGGATCAACGGTGCCTTTTGCATATTCAGAAAATCGTATGTCGGTTGGTTTTTCGGATTGTTTACCCGAATTTCCGAGGCTTAGGGAAACCCGATTAAAGAGTTTCTGATAATCGGCTATTTGTTCTTTTTGTATTTGATGAAGATTTAATTTTTTTATTGCTGTAAAGGTCTTGTCGTTTAGTGCTTTATAATCTCGTCCACGATATGACGGGTAACTATTTTGATAATCGGTTGCAGCTGTAAAATAGATGGTTACTTTTTTAGCACCTTTTATGCTAAGTTGCTGGTTGTGAAAAGATAATTTACCATCTGTTTCTATTTTCAGACGGCCTTCAAATTGCATCAGATTGTGTTTTACATTGCCCCGAATAGTTAATATATTTCCGTTAAGTGTTTGTACAACATTTTGTTGAGGAATGACAGCATTCAGCTCGTAATTGCACCCTTGTGGCGAATTATTTTCGAGGCGAAATACTAAAATACGTTTAGGGTAGCTGGCAAAATAACAGCGTTTATGTTCCACCTTGCCTGCTTTATAATGCACATTGACACTGGCATTGCTCAGATTCAGATCCCGATAATAAGTTGATATTTTTCCTTGGTTAGCAACTTTAATATAAAGGTCGGCAAGGTTTTGGTAAGCTCCGAAATCGGTCATCCAACCGCCAACCGTATCAATGGTATGAACGACGCCGGTAAGTTCTTTATTGGCAAGCTTATGGGCTTCTTTAAACATGTTTTGAGAAAGTAAATTACGGACATCTGTCAGACGTTTCCATGCATTTTTGCGTACTCCGAAATTATATTCGGGGCTGGATCCGGGGCCTCCTTCCCATAATGTTTCTTCGTTAAGCTGAATATGTTCTGTTTCAGCGTCTCCGTAAATCATGGCGGCCAGAAAAGCATTTCCGATGGGCAATGCCTGCGATTGCCAGTCTGTAGCCGGTTTATCGTACCAGAGTTTTAAATTCTGCGCCGGAGCGGTAGCGTAAATTATAGAGTAACAGACTAGTAATAAAATCTTTTTCATTTTTCAAAACAAAAGAGGCATTACAAATGAACCTAACTTTCATCTGTAATGCCCTGTTAAATCAATTATTGATGGATCTTGTAAATAGCATAACTTATGCCAGGCATCGATACCGAATAATGTCCTTTTTTGAAAGCAGGTTTGAGGTTATCGCCGGCAAGCAGATCAAGCTTTTTTGCATTGAGATTGAGATCAAACTCGGCAACAGCACTATTAGCCGACGGATTAAAAAATGCCAGAATAACATCGTTTCCATTAGCTCTTGCATAAACGAGCGGATACGTATTTTCTTTGGCAAAAACCGGAATAAAATTAGCATAAGCGGTTAATGCGGGTTCTGCTTTCTTAAGTTTTATTAGTGCCCGAACCTTATTCAACAGAGAGTTAGCATTTTTTTCCTGATCGGCAACATTAGGCGCATCGACGGTCGTATCTACTTTCTGATAAAGTTTTGATGCATCAGCAGTTGAAAAGCCATCGTTTTTACCCGAAGCCCACTGCATTGGAGTACGGGCTCCTGAGCGTGGCTTATATGCGCCTTCGGTCTGAGGCAGATTATACAACTGGCGCATACCTATTTCGTTTCCATTGTAAATAAAGGAGATACCAGGCATAGAAAGCGAAAAAGCGAAAATCATTTCAAGTTCTTTGTCGGTGCGGTTAATGTTAAGGCGCGAAAGGTCGTGGTTACCCAGCGGAAGCGAAATGTACCCTTTGCCTTTTGTTTTATTATACTGAGCGAGATAACCATTTAAGAAGTTCATAATATTGCCTTTACCTTCTTTGTCGAAAAAGCTGTGGCCTTCGGAATAACCGTTTAAGATACGCCAGCTTTCTTTTTGCAGCAGGTCGTTATAACCGGGAAACCAATGGTAAAAATCGGCATGAAAGCCGCCCTCGATAGCCGATTCAGGGTCAGACCATTCGGAAACCATAAACGAACCGGGATAATTCGTATCTAACATTTGTCGGATTTCTGTCCAGAATTGTTTTGTTCCATCTTCCTGTGTATTAAAGAATTGTTCATTTCCTTTTGTGCTCGAAGTTTTTACCAGAGCTCCGGCCATGTCGGCACGGAAACCATCGGCACCTAAATCCATCCAGAATTTTACCACATTTTTAAGTTCGGCGCGCAGAGCAAGCACATCAGGATGGTTAATAGGCAATTGCCAGTCTTCCTGAGGATGAGCAAATCCGAAGTTAAGAGCAGGCTGACACCAGAAGAAGTTACGCATATACTGACCATTGCGGGTTCCGTACCCTTTTATGAACATTTCGGAATATTCTTTGGGCGGATCGAGCCAGATGTTGTTGGTCCAGATATACCAGTTGGAATATTTGTTTTTTTCCTGCTTGGCCGATTTCTGGAACCACTTATTTTGTATTGAAGTGTAGCTGGCAACAAAATCGAATAACACTTTTAATCCGCGTTTGTGAGCTTCGGCAAAAAGACGTTTAGCATCATCGTTTGTGCCATATCGGGGTGCAACTTTATAATAATCAGATATATCGTAGCCTGCATCCTGAAAAGGAGATTCGAAAAACGGATTTATCCAGATGCCATCGACTCCTAAGCTTTTTATGTAATCAAGTTTATCTATAATACCCTGTAAATCACCTATACCGTCACCATTACTGTCGTAAAAAGTCTGAGGATAAATTTGATAGAAAATTGCATTGTTAACCCACTGAGGAGTGCCTTTGGGAGCGTCGCATTGTCCGTTTACCGAAACAGATTGCGCTTGTACAACAGATGTAATCGCAAGCAGCAAAACCAGAAAGTTTATAAGTTTTTTCATTTTATATGTTAATTGGTTAAAATTGAAACATGACCTAGGCTACAATTATTGCTCGATAGTAAAACAAAATAACAAAGATATTTATTGCATTTTGTAATAAGCAATAAGGTGTATCCCGAGGACCAGAATACACCTTACACAAACTACTACTTAAAACTAAACACATTATGCAGGGCATTTAAGCTAACTCTTAATGCCATAGAGGGAAAACTAAAAAGAGATATTGGTAAACGAAAACTCACTACTATTTTCGTTAAAGTCAGTTTTAAATTATTACGTTATCAAAAGTACGATGAACGTTTTTCCATCCAGGTGTCTTTATGTTGTTCATAGGTGCATAGATTGTTAATATTAACCAGATTTTGATGTAAAAAATGAAGAACAAGCTATCGCTTTTGTTTTTTCTTTATTAATGTTTTAATAAACAGTGATTTAAATAAGTAAAAGTGTATGAAATACATAGTAGATATTATTGGTGGAATATTAAATTTGCGAGTAGCAAAAAGGGATGATTAAGAAAAAGACAAAGAGTCTAAAAAATGATCGGACAACCGTTTATACAAGAACTTTCCTCGGTTGTTGCTAACTAACAAAATACAAAGACACACAAATGTCTAATTTGAAGCACTGTTTATTATGGATATTACTTTTAGTTGCAAACTGGCCACTTTATGGACAAAAGCAATATCGGTTTACTCGCCTCAACAGTACTCAGGGACTGTCAAATAACCAGGTAACATCGGTTTTAAAAGACCAGCGGGGATTTGTGTGGATTGGGACAATGTCTGGGTTAAATCGCTTTGATGGCTGTTCGTGTAAAATTTTCTATAATGATGCGCAAGACACTAGTTCTCTGAATGATAATTATATAATTGGCCTTTTTGAAGATCAGAATGGTTTTATCTGGGTTAATACCCGGAATGGCTATAATATATATGATCCACATAAAGAGTGCTTTATTCGTAATGTCATTTCTTATTTTAAATCTTTTGGTATTAATGAAACTACGGTTAACACTCAATTTGTCGATCATAATGGAAATCTTTGGATATCGGGCAATTTAACAGGACTTTATAAATTTAATAGTAAAACTAACGCTACTACTGTTACAAATCATCTTAACAGCGATACATCCTCTATTTTTTCGAACACTATTGTTTCAATTGCCGAAGATTCAAAAGGATTTATCTGGACTATTAATAGTTATGGAGTGCTGGAGAAGATAAATCCGGATAATCTTCGTGTGATCAGTCGTTACTATGGGGTTTATAATCTACTGAAAGGAAAAACAATAGGAGCAAATTTATTTATAGACAAAGACGACGATGTTTGGATATCAATAACTTCCGAAGAACTGGGCGTTTTTTACTACAATTCGAGGTTGGCTTTAATGGAGCATTATACCAAGAATGGTCCGGTTTTTAAATTGAGTAGCGATATTGTAACCCATGTAATTCAGGATAATGCAGGTTTAATATGGGTTGGAACCGATCATGGCGGCATTACCTTACTTGACAAACGTCGCAAAACGGTAAGTTATTTGTTAAACGATCCGAATGATAATCGTAGTCTGAGTCAGAATACGATAAGTGCATTTTATAAAGACAAAAGCAATATTATCTGGGTTGGAACTTTTAAACAAGGCGTTAATTACTACCATGAGAATATTGTAAAATTCAAATTGTTTAAACATAATCCAAATGATTCTAGAAGTGTTGTAAGCGACGATATTAACTGCTTTGCTGAAGACGATAAAGGAAATATTTATATTGGAACAAACGGAGGAGGACTTGACTATTTTAATCGCTCTACCGGTAAATTCATTCATTACAAGAGTGGCGCAGGAGGGTTATCTAAAAATGTAATAGTTAGCTTATTGTTTGATCGAGAAAAAAAGCTGTGGATTGGAACATATTACGGAGGTCTTGATTGTTTTGATGGCAAAACATTTAAACAATATCGACACAATTCGGCTGATCCATCGAGTCTTGCAGACGATCGTATCTGGAATATTTTTGAAGATTCTCGTAATTATCTGTGGATCGCAACTTTAGGCGGTGGTCTTGATCGATTTGATCGTAAAACAGGCAAATTCAGGCATTATACGATTAATGAACAAAATTCTGTAAAATCGAACTTTGTACTCAGTATTGCCGAGGATAAAACGGGAAATATGTGGTTTGGAACTTCTGTTGGGCTTGACCGTCTTGATCCTTCTGGCAAGTTTACGCATTTCGAAAATACTCCAGGGAAAGCAAATTCATTAAGCAATAATAATGTAAACGTCGTATTTGTGGATAGTCGAAATCAACTTTGGGTCGGTACCCGTGAAGGTTTGAATCTTTTTGATTATAAAACAAATACATTTCGTGTATTTAGAGTAGAAGATGGACTTCCCAGCAATTTTGTTCTTACTTTGGTTGAAGATAAAAAAGGAACACTATGGGCTGGAACACCAAACGGTCTGGCTAATATTACAATAAATAAGCGAGCCGGAAGTTCAAAAATAGTTTATGCAATAAGGAGTTACGATGAAAACGATGGTTTACAGGGACGTGAATTTAATGTTGGTGCGGCAAAGGCTTTGAGTAGTGGAGAGCTTATTTTTGGCGGAGCAAATGGCTTCAATTTGTTTAACCCTTCAACTTTTCGTATTGATACAAAGCCTCCTGTAATTGTTTTTACTGGGTTATCTATTTTCGACCATTCGGTGAAAATAAACGAAAAATTTGATGGTCGGGTTATTTTAACGAAATCGATGACCGAAACCCCTAAGATTGTTCTGAAATACAACGAAAACGTATTTTCTATTGATTTTGCGGCAATTGGACAATTTCATTCCGAAAAAAGTCGATATATCTATACCCTCGAAGGTTTTAACAAAGGTTGGTTTACCTCCGATAGCCGAAATCGCAGGGTAACTTATACCAATTTGAGCCCCGGTAAATATATTTTACGTGTAAAGGCTTCAAATGGTGATGGTTATTGGAACGAAGAAGGTAATAATTTGATTATCATTATTCGGCCTCCACTTTGGAGAACGTGGTATGCTTATTTGTTTTATATCCTCATATTGGGAGGATTCTTATTATACCTTCGTTCACAGATGCTTACAAGAGCTCGCTTACGCTATATTGCTGAGCAGGAACACCTAGAAGCTCAGCGTGTACAGGAATTAGATATGCTGAAAACCAGATTTTTCACGAATATCAGCCATGAGTTTCGAACGCCGCTTACGCTTATACTTACACCACTCGAAAAGCTTATAAAAAGTACTTCTAATAATGAGTTATCCAGCCAGTTATCGCTTATTCACCGGAATGCCCGTCGTTTACTTTATCTTGTAAATCAATTGCTTGATTTCAGAAAAATGGAAGTTCAGGGCATCAAACTCAATCCTTCATTTGGCGAAATGGTTCAGTTTATAAAAGATTTATCTTTTTCATTTTCAGATCTTTCAGAGAAAAAAAACATTCACTTTTCCTTTAATTCCAACGTTAAGGAATTACATACATGGTTCGATCATGATAAGATTGAAAAAATCTTTTTCAACTTATTATCAAATGCTTATAAATTTACGCCAGAGAACGGTCAAATTATCGTTGATTTTATTGCTCATGCTAATCATTTATCCGACACGGAGAAAAAAATTACACAGGTGGAAATTAAAGTGAGCGATACAGGTATTGGTATTCCCGAAGATAAGCAAGAGCGTATTTTCGAAAATTTCTTTCAGAATCAGGTACCTGGCAGCATGTTGAATCAGGGCAGTGGCATTGGTTTATCGCTGGTTAAAGAATTTGTAAAGTTGCATAACGGAACGGTTACTGTTAAAAGCAAACCTGGCAAAGGAAGCTGTTTTACGGTAATATTGCCGGTTGGCGAAAAACCAGAAGTTGTTTTTGAAAATGTAGAAGAAATTCCTTCAGCCATAGAGCATGAGCTTCAAAAGACGGAGCAAATTTCTGATATTGAAACAGAAACGTCTTCAAGATTGAAAAAATCTTGTTTATTGATTGTTGAGGATAATGACGATTTTCGCTTTTACCTGAAAGACAATTTAAAGGATCGCTATCATATTATTGAAGCATCGAATGGTAAACAAGGTTTGAAACAGGCTTTTTCGCAATTGCCCGATTTAATTGTAAGCGATGTTATGATGCCCGTTATGGACGGACTGGCTATGTGCACCGAGCTGAAAAAAGACGTCCGGACTTCGCACATTCCTGTTATTTTGCTTACTGCACGCAATACGCAGGAACAGAAGCTGGAAGGCTACAATACCGGGGCTGATGATTATTTAACAAAACCATTTAATTTTGAGATACTTGAGACTCGCATTAAGAACCTGATTCTTTTGCGAAAGGCGATGAATAAAAATTTCAACAAGCGATTAGAGGTGTCGCCATCAGAAGTTGAGATTGTTTCGCAGGATGAAAAGCTTGTTCGTAAGGCTATAGATTTGGTAGAGAAAAACATAGCTAATCCTGATTTTTCGGTAGAAGAATTGAGCCGGGAAATGGGTATGAGTCGGGTATTGCTTTACAAAAAACTGCTTTCGCTCACCGGCAAAACTCCAATCGAATTCATACGTACACTTCGCTTAAAGAGGGCTGCACAGTTATTGGAAAAGAGTCAGTTATCGGTGGCAGAAGTAGCTTATCAGGTAGGATTTAACAATCCGAAATATTTTGCCCGGTATTTCAAAACCGAATTCAATATCTATCCTTCTGAATATAAATGGAATAGTAAAAATAAAAATTTATAAAGAGATAGGATAACGTAGGTACGTTTTAACGTTATCCTATCTCTTATAATTATTCAGGATCTTTCCAGTCTCCGTTTTCGCGAATAAGATCAATAAGCTGGTCGACAGCTTCCTCCTGCGGAATAGCTCTGCGTATTACTTCGCGACCTTTGTAAAGACTTATTTTTCCCGGACCGGAGCCAACGTAACCATAATCGGCATCAGCCATTTCGCCCGGGCCATTTACAATACAACCCATTACTCCGATTTTTAAACCGGTTAAATGATTGGTTCGAGCTTTTATATTTGCCGTAACATCTTGCAAGTCAAACAATGTCCTGCCACATGAAGGGCACGAAATATATTCGGTTTTGCTCATGCGGAGGCGTGAGGCCTGCAAAATTCCAAAAGCAATGTCGGTGGCTAATGGCGCATTTTCAACATCTTCATTTTCAATCCATATGCCGTCGGCCAATCCATCAATAAAAAGCTCACCAGTATCGGCAGCTGCTTCGAGGGCAAGCGTGTCAGTATCTGCTGTATTGTAGCGTCTGCGAACAATAACCGGATTTTTTAGATCGGCAGCAACGAGCTGTTCAATAATATTGCGGTTTGTGGTAGGACCGTTTCCTGCATCGGCTACAATTACAACGGTATTAGTCTGTTGTTTAAGTCTTTTAATTATATCGGAGGAAATTGGAGAAGAGTTTAACTGGCAAAAATTACATTCAGTCGAAAATTCTTCTGCATGAGTAAATTCCTGATTGTCAAATAATGGATAAAATCCGGTTTTGTTTACCTGTTTTTTCCATATTTCAAACGGAATAATGGCAGGACGAACCACATCTGTATCGTTTTTATAATAAATATCCGGACGAAGCTTTTTTCCTGAAAAGCTCGAAATTACAACAGGTTGATGGTTACCTCCGATATTTTCGACAGTATTGGTCTCGCGCTTGAAATAATCAAACGGATTGAAGAAAACGTCAGCTTCGGGTTCTACTTTAGTCTGCAAAACAGGTCTGGTAAAAAAATCGACCAGTTTACGGGCTACAGGTACTTCTTTTTCAGGATCTTCGGTTAAAGAAACGCGAATAGTGTCTCCGATACCATCGGCGAGTAGAGCTCCCGTTCCGGTAGCCGATTTTATACGACCGTCTTCACTATCTCCGGCTTCGGTTACCCCAAGGTGCAGCGGATAATCCATACCTTCTTTAAACATCCGGTTTACCAGAAGTCGTACAGACTCAACCATGATACGGGTATTGCTGGCTTTCATCGAAACAACCAGCTCATGAAAGTCTTCGGCTGCAAAGATGCGCAAAAACTCAAGTGCCGACTCAACCATTCCGGACGGAGTATCTCCATAACGGCTTATGATACGGTCGCTTAGCGAACCATGATTAACTCCGATGCGAATGGCTGTTTTATATTCTTTACAGATTTTTATCAGCGGAAGAAGACGTTCGCGAATGCGGCCGAGCTCTTGTTTATATTCTTCATCGGTAAAATCAACTTGTTGAAAAGCACGCTTATCCACATAATTGCCCGGATTGATACGTATTTTTTCAACGTATTTTGCGGCAATTTCAGCAGCTTGCGGATTAAAATGAATATCGGCAACCAAAGGGTTCCGGTATCCCTTCTGCAATAACGCTTTTTTAATATTAGCCAGATTTTCAGCTTCTTTTATGCCAGGAGCAGTGATGCGAACATAATCGGCACCTGCCTCAATAATACGGATACATTGCTCTACAGTAGCTTGTGTATCAAGAGTATTGGTGTTAGTCATTGACTGAATTCGGATGGGATATAAGCCTCCGAGCGGTATATGCCCTACATGAACTACTCTGGTTTTTAGTCTTGAATATTCTTTTAAATTATTGCAGAAAAAACGTTCGTTGTATGTTGTTGTCATAGGTAACTTTTCTAAAATAAAATTGCGCAGATCTATCTCTCTCTGCAAGTATAAATTTACGGCTTTAATGTTTTTTACAAGCGGTAAATTTTAGGTTTATTTCAGTTTTTTGAATTTATAACAATACTTATAAGGCGCAATGTTGCTATACTGCGCCTTATATTTATAGTTCAGAATTTATGCAATTTCCCAGTCTGCGCCATCTTTGCGATCGCGCACTACAATGCCAATTCGGCTAAGCTCATCGCGAATGCGGTCGGAAGTTGCAAAATCTTTATTGGCTTTTGCTTCTTTGCGAAGATTGAGAATAAACTCAACTAACCCGCCCACAATTTCAAGATTACCAGCTTTTTCGGCAGAAACGGAATTAAGTCCTAAAACATCGGAAACAAAGCGATGATAAATAGACTTAAGTAGTTCAAGTGATTCAGCATCAATTGTCTCTTTTCCGTCGGCCAGCGAATTGATGTATTTTACACCATCAAAAAGATGAGCGATAAGAATCGGGCTATTAAGATCATCATTCATAGCAGCGTAACACTTTTCCTCCAACTCTTTTACCTTATAATCAGAAGGTTTTGAAGGCTGAATTTTATTGAGTTGTGCTACAGCTTTCATTAACCGTTCCAAACCTTTTTCAGCAGCCTGAAGTGCTTCGTTCGAAAAATCGAGGGTACTGCGGTAATGAGCCTGAAGAATGAAAAAGCGGATAGTCATTGGGCTGTAGGACTGCTCTAGTAGTTTGTGTGTGCCGGCAAAAAGTTCATCGAGGGTAATGAAATTGCCCAGCGACTTACCCATTTTCTGTCCATTAATTGTAATCATGTTGTTATGAACCCAGTAGCGGACGCTGTCGTGGCCTTCGGCTGCAACATTCTGTGCTATTTCGCATTCGTGATGAGGGAAAAGTAAATCCATTCCACCTCCGTGAATATCAAATACTTCTCCCAGGTATTTAGTACTCATAACCGAACATTCGAGATGCCAGCCGGGGAAACCTTTGCTCCAGGGCGATGGCCAGTGCATAATGTGCGAAGGATCAGCTTTTTTCCAAAGGGCAAAATCCAGAGGACTGTGCTTTTCGCTCTGTCCGTCGAGTTCGCGGGTATTATTTTGCAAATCTTCTATTATGCGGCCCGAGAGCTTTCCGTAATGATATTGTTTATTATATTTTTCAACATCAAAATAAACTGAACCTTCACTGATATAAGCAAAACCTTTATTTAAAATCTGCTGAACCATAGCCTGTTGCTCAATTATATGACCCGATGCATGAGGTTCTATGCTGGGGGGCAGAACATTAAGCTGTTCCATGCTTTTATGGTAGCGATTTGTGTAGTACTGAACCACTTCCATTGGTTCAAGCTGCTCCAGACGAGCTTTTTTAGCAATTTTATCTTCGCCGGTATCGGCATCATTTTCCAGGTGGCCGACATCGGTAATGTTGCGTACATAGCGTACTTTATATCCCAAGAGGTTAAGGTAGCGAAACAATAAATCGAACGTAATAGCCGGACGGGCATGTCCTAAATGGGCATCACCGTAAACAGTTGGTCCGCAAACATATAAGCCAACAAAAGGAGGATTGAGCGGTTCGAAAATTTCTTTTTTCCGCGAAAGCGTATTGTATAAAACTACTTTATTTTCCATAATTTATTTATTATCGGGCATTTAGGTAAATGACAATTGTAAAAACAAACTTGTTTACAAACATCGCCCGCGCGAAAAGGCCGAAAAACCCGAAAGATGGAGAGCTAATTTCATAATTTACAACATGAAAAATGCGGCCACTTTGCCGCAAACGTTACAAAGTTAGCAATTTCCGACGAAGCACGAAGCGATAAGTGGTCTTTCTGTTTGTGTATTGCTTTCATTTTCTTTATGAAGATCAGTAGTTTTCTATATCAGAAATACCTTAAAATAGGTATTGTTGTTACCTGGTAAGGCTGCCTATATTTGCTGCACCATGATTAACAGAACAAGACCTATTATTTCTCTTCTTTTTTCGGACTACATGTGCCGAATGTCTTGTTGTATGTGTATCTAATTACAATATAGAACTTTAATCAGTATTTCTTTATTTTCTCAATTTCTTTATTTTTTTAAATCAGTATTTATGAATGATATATATACTAATGCAGTAAAAAGCCCTGCTCATCCGTCATCATTGTCTGTGCATGCATATTTTAATAACGATAATTTCCAGAATTATAGAAGAAGTTTAATTTCGGGATCAAGTTTATCAGATCTTGAGCAAAACTATGCGAAACTTGAGCAATCGCCTTATGCAGTTGCTTTTGATACGTATATTTCTGCAATAAGAACATTACTTTTTACACTGTTGTATAAGAAAGATCATCTATTGGTCTTTAATGATATACACTGCACTACCCGTACATTACTTAATGAACTTTCGGATGAATACCATATTGATATAGAGTATATTAATTATGGAAAAGATTTAATACTCGAACGATATTTTAAACCAACAACCAGAGTTCTCTGGCTAGAATCGCCCGGTGAGATAACTTATGAGAGTTATGATATTAGCACAATTGCTCGTACTGCGCATAAAAACAACATTTTAGTTGTTGTAGGGAATAGTTTATTAACTCCATATTTTCAGAAACCAGCATTGTGGGGTGCTGATATTGTTGTGCATGACATATCCCGTTATATATCAGGACACAGTAGTGTTTCAGGTGGTGCAGTAATGCTTGGGGATGGGGTTTGGTATGGCCGGCTAAAGTATAATCAAATAGTATTTCAATATGAGCCAAAGGCTTTCGATCGGTATATAATCTTGAGAGATATTAAAAATTTGGAAAAACATCTTATAAAACGACAAGACAATGCCAAAGCACTTGCCAGGTTTTTGAAGAATCATCCTGCAGTAGAGACTGTTTTTTATGCACATTCGTTCAATAATCCTGATATTATATTGGGAGGTATTGTATCTTTTACTTTAAAATATACTATAAATGAGATATATAGAGTTATAGAACAGGTCTCTTTTGGAATACTTGAAGAAAACTTTACAGGAAGTGAGACCCGCATATCATTACCTGCTATGGAGACCGGTCACAATGGAAATTCGTTATGGCCGGGGGTAGCTTTTAATCTTATAAAAGTATCGTTAGGAACCGAAGAGCCGGAAACAATTATTGAGGAATTTAATAAAGGCCTTAATCTTATATTAGAATGATAATAAGTTAAATATAAATATACGATTATGAGTAATGTGAAAATATTAATAGCCGATAATCAGAATCTTACAAGAGAGGGGATATTAGCTTTTTTGAGAAAAGGACATTATCCTATTGAAATAGAAACGGTAGCTTTTAAGTCTGATTTAATCGAAAAAGTATCAATTTTTAAACCATTGATAGTTATTATTGATCCCGATACATTAGATTTTGATAGTTTATCTGACATAAAAGAGATTAAAAAATACTCTTCTTTTACTGAAATACTGGTTATTACAAATAATCAGGAAGTGAATGATGTTCAGCAGCTTATTGAAGCAGGAGTAAATCAGTATATTCTAAAAAATACCGACGAAAAAGAATTTAGTGATGCTTTTGCTGCAGCACTTTCGGGTAAACGCTATTTATGTAGCGAAATATTGAATATTATTCTGAATAAAAAAGCAAATCATGAATCTTCGCATATAACAGGTTCTGAAACTGAAATTATAAGATTAATAGCGGAAGGCCTCACTGCTAAAGAAATCGCAAGTCGCAGATTTATAAGTGTTCATACCGTAAATACACACCGTAAAAACATATTTCGCAAACTCAGTGTTAATAGTACTTCAGAACTTATTATGCATTCTATTCGCTGTGGAATTATTGATACAACCGAATATTATATCTAGTCAATTATTTTTGCTATAGACTGGCTTTTTCTAATTCCGTCAGCAATTGATTGTATAAGCGATTTTCCGGCTTTTATGCTGTTTATTACACACTCAGTTATGCCGCCGGGAGTTGACATCTTTTCAATAAAATTAAGGCTTTCGGCGTCGTTCATGTTTTCTGGAACTTCTGTTTTCATTCGTTTATACAGAAAATCAAATTCCGGAAAATGCATAAGAGCAGCTTCTTTATATATTTGTTCTTCATTTACGGTACGTACTTCAAGTCTAAGTTGCAGCAACGCAGCCGGAAGGCAGGCCATTGCTGTAAAATAATGGAAATCCGATTCTTTGTTTAACACAAATAACTCAAAACCAAGTAGCTTTAAATAATTTTCGAGTTGTTGATCTGATGGATATATGCCACATATAGCCGTCTCTTTTTCAATAGATTCTGGGCTCGTTGGCATGATTTTATATACCGGGTGAGTAAATAACTTTTCGATAACTTTTATTTCATGTCCCGCAACACATGACACTATTATAGCTGCGTTTTTTACAGATATCTTCTCAAAATTTTTAATAGTCGAGGGAGGAACAGTAACAAAAATTAAATCACAATTTTCTCCAATTGTCTGATTTGCTACAATATTTTGTCTAAGTCCGCATGTTTCAATACGTTTCAGTGTGTCAGGACTTCCATTGTACGAAATGCTCAGATTTTCAATGGGTAAGCTTTTAGATAAAAATTTTAATCCTATTGATAATCCCAGCTGTCCACAACCTATTATTCCGACTTTTAAATTACTAATTTGCATATTATTTATTTGTCGTAAAAATAATAAAAAACAGTATAGATAAATTATTATTTAACAGATAATTAATTAGAACATATTGAGTATTTAGGATTGTTTTCTTTGCACTGCATAAAATAAACAAGGCGCTTGAATATTAAGCGCCTTTTATTCATAGAAAAGTGAAATTATTCTTTCCAGATTGTTACACCGGCAGGTTTTAGTATTTTCTCGCCAATTATAATTTTTGCCGATGCGGGAATATTAATTGATTGTTCATCAGAAGTATAATTTACCGCAACCCAAAAACCATCGCGCCATTGTACATATACGCCTTCGGGATAGTTTTCGGTACTTATTCCTGCCTGTGTATAAACCTGGAGGAGAATATCGCGTTCTAATTGAGCATCGTCAGTGTCGACACCAATATAAGTTACGGTGCCTTTTCCAATTTTATTGCAGACTACCGCCGATTTACCGGCATAAAACTGATTTGTATAGGTTGCTAAAGAATTACTTGCGTTATTGGGTGTGATGATATCAGCCCAGTTATTCCAGTTGTAAACCTTATTGGCAAACGTAACAGTCCCTTTTCCATTGGGCAGAAGTTGATCGAAATTGCTGATTTTAGCATTAATAAGTTCATAAATAGGAGCCGCCCAGTCTGCTTTCCAAATATGCCCCCAACGATTTTTAACCCCGGTTCGAAGTGTTAAAACCAGATTTCCACCGTTTTCGACGTATGTTTTCCATTTCTGAACCAAAGAAGAATCGACCAATTCGTAAGCTGGTGCAATAACAATTTTATAATCAGAAAGATTATCGTTTTCATAAACAATATCGACCGGAGCTCCGAATGATGTTGCTATTTTTTGATATTTCGTGAAAAAGGAGCGGGTATCCCATTGTGATGATTGTTTTTGCTGATCGAGGCTCCATGAATTATCGTAATTCCAAAGCAAAGCGGTTTTTCTGGCTTTGAGTTTTTCTGGCATTGTTGCTTTAACATTATATTCCTTACGGAGTAGTAATATTTCTTTTGCAACTTGCTGATATTCAATTCCACCCTGAGAAAGAGTTACACCATCAGGTTTCATTATTCCGGCATGATATTGTTCTGCTCCATAGTTAATTTGGCGGTAACGATAGCTGCAGGCAAACGAACATCCGGAGGCAAAACTATGGTAAAGCCACATACGAACTGTACCGGGTAGCAGTAACGAATTGACAGATCCCCAATTAACCTGCCCGGGCTGCAATTCCATTACAGCTGTTACCTGATGGAACGGACGTAGAAAATCGCAGGCAAATGAAATTAACTGATTGTTGCCCAATCTAAAACCTTCGTCACCAATGTTTGGAGCTCCCCAGTTTGGATAAACCGTAAACGAGGCAAAATCAAGTTTATCAGCTCGCCGTGGATCGGTTGCCGGGGTTGTAGAGGTGTAATTACTGGTAATGAATTGTTTATCAGAAATATATTGCCGTAACACATTGGCTTGCATATTCAGAAATTCAGCCTGAACATCGGCTGTATAACGTTTAAAATCAAGTAATGCATGGGGATTAACGCCCCACCAGCCAACTAACGGAGCATTTGGAATCAAAATTTGCGCGAAGCTGCTGTAAGTTTGTCCCCAAAAGGCATTTCCCCAGACTTTATTGAGTAATTCAATGGTCTTATATTTGTTTTTTAGCCAATTGCGAAAAGCCTGCTGAGACGACGGACTATAATCACTTTTTGCTTCGGGCTCATTATCCAGTTGCCAACCCCATACCGCATTGTTCTGCCCGTAACGTTTACCCATTTCGGCAATAATTCGGGCACTAAAACGGCGATATACAGAATCGCTGAGCGACGAATTGGCCCGCGTACCGTTTTCTGCACGTATATAGCTGGCATTCATGATAAACGTTTCGGGATATTTCAGGCCCATCCATACGGGCTGTATACAGGTTGGTGTTCCCAGAATCACCTTCAGATGATACTGATTGGCAAGTGCAATAACTTTATCGAGCCAGTCAAAATTAAATCGGCCTTCTTCCGGTTCCATTTCGGACCAGGCAAATTCGGCAATATGGATAAACTCAAAACCCAGACTGGCAATATTTTTAAGGTCGCGATCCCATTCTGCGGGACTCCAATGTTCGGGATAATAATAAATACCCAATGGCATTAAATCCTTTTCAGAAAAAAAATGTTTGGCATTCTGTGCGTTAGTAGAACATAAAGCCGACAGAAGAACGACGAATAGCAGGCATAGCTTTTTCATAGTAGCGGTTACTTTTTATTAGTCAAAGGTAATGTTGACTAATAAAAAGTAAGGGATGCATTTGTTTTGGAAAAGAGAGGCGAATGTTGCAAAGGCGAAAGGCACCTCTGAATCAAAAGAGGTGCCTTTCGCCTTAAAAAATTGGATGATTATATCTTAGGAATATTAAATAATTCTAAGGTAAATTGATTAAAAGAAAACCAATTACGACATGCAAATTTTACTTCCAGACTTTTACGTTTTTCCGAAGAAATGGATGTTAATTTACTGTATTTATTATTAATACGATTCATTGCATCCAATTCTCCCAATAATTTTTTGTATGTTATTTTATTTGTTTTAAAGTAATTAAAAACGCTGTCCGAAACTAAATCGAATGTTTTTTTATCTACCACAAATTTGGAAAGGATACTTTTTTTACTTTTTAAATCATTTGTATAAGCTTCATAGCCTTTTGAAATGTTTAATAAATTATTGAGAGTTCTTATTTTAGTCGAATCTATTTGTTTGTAATTATTCTCAATTAAGGAAATATCTTCTTCGGCAGAAGATTTTGTTATTACTGAATTCAATGCTTTTTCAGGCGAATGCGTGCAAGAAACAACAATGAGTAAAAGAAATACAAAGAGTATAATATATTTATTCATTTGATAAAAATTTAGAATAAAAATATAAAAAAAGAGAAACCGGCTATGCTCACGCATAACCGGATCCATAAATAAACCAACCTATAAAGGTCTTTTATAAAAAGGTTAAGGGACAAGACCTTTATTCACCCTTAAAAAAATGAAAACTTTATGGTCAGATCGTCCGTTAAAAACGGATACCTACCTTTAGCATAGGATATACAAGAAATCCAAAATTGTAGCTATCAGCCTGCTGTGTTACACCAGGCAAGGGCTGCAATGTTGTAATGGTGTAAGCGAACGAAACAGGACGTACTTCTAAACCAAGGAATAAGCCTCCTTCGGCATTATATTCTGCTCCAAATGTTAAGTCGCCCATAAATCCATATACTTCAGTAATTGCAGTGCCCGCAGAGGTTTCGGCAATACTTTTGGATGAATTAGCTCCATATCGGAAACCACCTTCAATTCCTCCGTATAAGGCGACATTATTTTTTACAAAATAATGATCTGCTCCTACCAAGGCCATGTATTCGTGAATTTTTTGTTCGGCAACATCACTAAACGAAGGAATATCTTCCTGTGGATCATAAGTTGTTTTACCGTCGTAAGTGCCCGGAATGTCATTACGAGCTGGAACATATGTTGTTTGGCCACCAGCTAATAATTTGATAGACCAGTTATTGGCAACAAAATAGCGAAATTCGGTACCAATCATGTTTACCAGGTTGTTGCTGCCTCCGGTAACCCAGTTGGCCCCATTTACCGAAATAGTTTGTTGCGAACTGCTTTGGTTTGCAGCCTGCAAAACCCCGGTATAAGGAGAGTTTCCAAGATTTAAAGACAGCTTAAAGGTTCCCTTGGTATATTGAGAAAATGCCGGAAAAGCTATTGTAAATGCCAATAAGATGATAAATAGTTTTTTCATTCTTAATATTTGTTTTAGTGAAGGGGAACGAGAAGTTCCCCTTAATTTTCCGAAAAAACCGGTTATTAATTCTTACTGAGCATCAATTTTTGTTTTCAATGCAGCAGCAGCGGCTGTATAGTTGTCAATTAATGCCTGATCATTTGTAATTTGATCGTTCAGTGTTTTTATGCGGTCACTAGTTGCATTTGTATTTTGTTTAGTCTGTGCAATTTTATTTATGTCATTTACTATAGTGCTTTTTTCAACATTAATTTCATTTTGATAAGCTTCTATTTGGGAATTTAAGTCGGAATAAACGTTGTCTAACCCGAATACTGCATTTTGAGCTGTGCCATAAAGTGTATAAGCGTAAGTAGCATCTTTTTCTGCAGTTTGACGATTTTTATCTTTTGTTTTGTAATCAGCCATTTTTGCACTGTAATCAGCCCATAAAGAAGAGAGCTTTGCAACAGCTGCTTCATAATCTGCTTTTGCTTTATTATACGATGTTAATTTATCCTGATACATTTTCAAGTATTGTGCATCGCTATTGTAAGCACTTGTTGCGTTGTCTAATGCGGATTTTGCATTTGTGTAAAGATTACTTGCTGTTTGGTAATCTTGTTGCGCTGCAGCTTGAGCTGTTGTTGCATTAGTTAATGCTGTTTGTTGTGCTACAGTTGGTGTGCCACCATTAAGGCTAGCAGCCTGAACAGTGGCCTGTGTAGAAGATAATGTTGCATTAGCCGCATCAAGTGTTGCACTTTTTGTTTGTAGCGAACTATTTGCGATATTGAATTGGCTTGTATAGGTTATAGTATTTAAACTGTCTTGTTTTACTTTGCTTTTATATGAATTTAGGCTTGCTGTAATAGAATTTATATCTGTCACTTTATACCATGAATTACTTGAACTATCTGATTCTGCTGTAAAAAGAGCATCATGAGCTATTAATGCTAAACTATGTGCATTGTTAGATGAATTTAATGCAGTCTGTTGAATATTATATTTTGCGATATAATCTGCATAAGCGCTTGCTTCCAGATTTTTTGCAGAAGTCATGGCAGAAGCATAATTTCCGGAAGCTTCTGCATCCTGATAAATTTTTAAAACAGCTTTTGATGCTTTTAAGTCGAAACTATCTTTTACCAATTGATCATTCAATTGATTTAAAACTAGAGATATAGAATTATCACTAACTTGAAGTCCTATTATTTGATTTTGATTATTTAAAATTTCTTCTTTTAGGCTATATATACCTTTCTGGATATATACGCCAGAAGATAAAGTCCCATATCCGTTGTAATATGTATTAAAATCTTTCACTAACATAGCAAGAGTTGGATTGTTATTTTTAATAGCATCATAACTGTCTTGCAAAGTTTTTAAGTCTATTTGAGATTGCAGTTTAGCGGCAGCTAAAGCTTCATTGGCTTTTTCAATTGTTAACTGAGCTTGTGCAGCCTGAGCCTGTCCTTGAGCGGTTAGACCTGGTAGTGTGGCTACTTTTTGAGCAGAATCAATCCAACGTGTGTAGTTTGTGTAAGCAACTTGTGCTAATTGTAACTGTGTTTCGGCATTTCTATAATTTGCATCTGCTGTTAAAGAAGCAGCTTTTGCTTCGCGAATTGCTTTTACCGAATCAAGTTCTTCTGTTTTTACGCAGGAAGTAATAACCAATGCAGTTCCGAGTAAGAACGCTGAGGCTTTTAATACATTTTTTCTCATAATTTTTTGATAAAAAGAAGGTTTAAAAATTAAACAACTAATTGCTTAAGGAATTTTAACGGAAAACAAATTTGAGCAAAACAGAAGGAGTGATAAAATCACAAAACAGAATATTGTGGAAATTTGGTTGTATAGCCAGAAATTTGGTTGTTTTTTCGAGAAATTTGGTTGTTTTTTACAGGAAGGCTGTAAAAAGGAGAGCTGTAATCAATAAATTGATTACAGCTCTCCTTTTGCCATTAATCTTATCTGATTTTAAAACAGGCAAAAAGCTTCTTTTAATTCTGACATATGCAGGCGGGAAACAGATAGCTGGATTGTGTCAAAAGGAGGAACAAGAATGCACTCGTAAGTTTTAAATTCTATAGTACTTAAGTAATTAATGCAAATAATAGTTGATTGATTTGAATGAATTTATCCTTGCCCATTACGGTAAGTATTTGTTTTGCCGAGGTATTATTGCCTAATCGAATTTTATCAAAATTGTTCATGGTTGCTTCCCAATACGACTTTCCTATAAATGACTCTTTAATACATTGAAAAAGAACAATTTTATGTTTATCCACAAATTTAAGACCTGTATTAGTAGGTAATGGAATTATTTCAGAAATGCCGGCAATAGCTTTTGTTTCTTCTGATAAATTAGAGAAAGGCTTAATTCTATTTTCTTTAAAACGACAAATTGTTTCTTTAAGATCTTTTTCGTCTACGGGTTTTAAAAGATAATCGAAGGCTGATGCTCTTAGAGCTTGTATTACATATTTATCGTATGCAGTATGAAAGATTACGTGAAAAGTAAAATGAGATTCTTTTCTGATTTCATCTAAAAGTTCGAATCCATTTTTCACCGACATTTCGATATCAAGAAATATAAGATCTGGTTTTTCATTAATAATCAAATTTTTAGATTGCTTGTATTGTGTTGCGTATCCAATAACTTCGATTTCAGGAAAAAATGATAACTGATCTTGCAGTGAAAGAATAAGGTTTTTGTCATCATCGATAATGACCGTTTTGATCTTTGCATTTGAGACATTCATGTGAATTTGTTGATTTTCAGGGCTATTTAAAAATGACTATATAATTAAAGAAGAAGTCATTTTTTGGTTTTAATTAAAATATATGTACAAAGTTACATAATAGGAAGGATATAAGGTTCTCAGAAGCGTAAAAAATAAATTAATATATCTAATATTGGGGTTAAGTTTTTAAACAACTGGCAAATTAACCTCTTATGCTATTTTTTGTCAGTTGTTTGCTATATTTGCACCGCTTAAAACGCGATGGCCCTGTAGTTCAACGGATAGAACGAAAGTTTCCTAAACTTTAAATCCAGGTTCGATTCCCGGCGGGGCTACCATACAGGACAAATTGTTAAACTCAACAGTTTGTCCTTTTTTATTTTCTTCAAAAGCCTTGTTAGCGCTACAAAGTAGAGTTAGTATATCGTTTGTTTTAGTGGTTCGATAAGTATTATTTTCAAATATCAATTTTTCTGGAAATATCAAACCAAGCATTTTTTGTTTTCCCTCCAGTGATGCATTGCTATAATAAGTCGGAAGGTTAGTTAGTAATGAAACACCGTATTTACAATACTCCATAAATCCATTTTCTGTCCTTTTCAGTTCATCAATACGAAAGCTAATTTCCGAACATTCCCTCGATAGATTTTCTTTTAGACGCTTATAAGCATATTTATCCAAATCATCGTTCACAAGCTTTTCGGCGGCCTTGTCTATTGTAGCAAGTTTTTTGTTATACTCGGTTTCTAGACGTTTAATTTCAGCATTTCGGTCGCCCTCGTTAGTTTTAAAAACATCTTCCATAATAGCCAGATACAACTGAGCCACCTCAGGTTTGAACGAAATATCACTTAGCCAGTTTACAAAAGTTGTATGAGCAATTTCTGTTTTAACTCGTTCCTTGCATCCTGACTGGCAATGGTAATAAAAGTACTTACCCCCATTACCATTAGAAGCGCTACCCGTAAGGTTTTTACCGCAGCAGCTACAAACCAAATAGCCCCGCATAGGAAGTTCATCTCTTGTTTTAGATTGCTTTGCCTTAATAGTCTTTTTACCCTCGAGTATGTTTTGTACCTCCCAAAATAGTGCTTCAGAAACAATAGGTTCGTGAATACCCAAAACAATTTCCTCAGGTTCGTCTCGATATGCTTTAATTCGAATCTTTCCACAGTAAACCGGATTTCGTAATAATGCCCAAAACTGGTTTTTACCAATATTCAATCCTCGTTTATTCATTTCTTTACGCAAAGCATCTATTTGCCAGGTTGCAGTTGCATAATATTCAAAAGCTTTTTTAATAAGTTCTGCCGCTTCGGTTTTAATTAAAATTGGTTTATTCAAAGAATCCCTACCGTTTTTGTAGCCAATGGGAGCGGTGCTAACCCAGCGGCCTTCTTTCATATTTTTACGCATTCCGTTCGTAGTATTTAAAGCCCTTCGGTCATTTTCAACCTCAGGTAACGATAAATAAAACGAAAGCATGATTTTTTGTTCCGGTACTCTCAAGTCGATTGGCTGTTCAACTGCATTAACCTCTACGCCCATTTTGTTAAGCTTAGCAATCATTCTGTAAGCTTCGGGAGCGTTTCGGCTAAAACGGTCCCAACGTACAACCAGAAATTTAGAAACTAAACCTTTGTTGTTTTTAATAAAATCGAGCAGTTTTTTAAATTCCGGTCTATCGTCAAAGTTTTTTGCCGAATAATCCTCAGTAAAACACATTACAATATTGTCGCCAGTATATTGGCAAAATTGTTCCAAACGTTCTTTCTGATAGGGTAGGCTAGTACCTTTAGCTGCCTGTTCATCGGTCGAAACCCTTGTATAAATAACAACATTAGCCATTCTTATCACGTTTTTGAGCAATGAATAACTGATAATCCAAATTGCCCAATTTATAGAGCAATTGTCGGATTTGTTTTACTTCTTCGTCTGTATAGACCTTGCCGTTTTGTTGTAAAATCTTTTTACATTTTTCTAAATTTAACATCTTTAAATTGCTGCGCTTCAACTCCGGTGCTTTATCCGGTCATTTTAGCAATATGCAATTCATTAGGGTGCGTTATCCCTTTTTATTTAATTGTTTCTTTACAGTTCGTCTCAATGAAATCTTTTTCCCATCCTCAATAATAACCTCTATTTTCTGATATTTATGTTCTTTTATTACATCTGAAACAAGGCTATTTGCATCAATTCTTTGCATTCCTTCAGCTGTAATCATTTTACCACTTTTGTATGTAATCTCAACCTTTTCGTAATTGCCAAGTCTTAAAAAGGCCAATAACTCCATTTCATCAATATCAACAGGCAATTCTCCCTTATACTTCGGTTTCAAATCCAGATTCGGGAAAAAGCTTTGAAGTATTTCGTTGAGGTTAATTTGCAGATGATTTTCAATGCTTTTAAACTCACGGGCTATTTTATACTGGCTGAAATTGGCAGGAACAGCCACGCCATCCTTAAAAACCAAAAGCAAAACAGGCATTTTATTACCAATGGCAAAGGCTGTATAAAACTCTAATAATGGCATAGCCACACCACATTTTGCACTTTCAAATTCCAAACTTTGTTTGGTAATTTTTAATTGTTCCCAACCCATTCCAAATTCACGAAGTTCTTTAATAATCCTAACCCAGATGGCTTCAATAATTGTAAACTTACGCCAGCCCCGGCCTTCACGGTTATCATTAATTAAACCTTCTTTTTGCCAGCTATTTAGTTGGCGGTACGTTACCGTTTCGAGTTTGATATTTCGCTCTCTGTTATTGAGTATTAGAGATATTTTATTGTTCTTTATGTTAGTAAAGTAGTTATAAAATCCATTCTCAAATGCATCATTTCTGTAAAGGGCAACTGCCTCATTTCCTTTTTTTTCTATATTTGTAGGTGCGCCCATTTCTTTTGCATTGTTTCAATACACAAATATAATAAATTTATACCATATGGTAAGATTCTTGATATATATTTTCCAATTATTTTGACTAATGTATAACCCTAATTATCAATGCCTAACAAACAAAAAACACCTTCCGTTAAACAAAGCTCTTTTGAGGTTTTCCGATACCAGCTTGTAGTAGATAAAGTTCTGCAACTCAATATGTATAACTATAAAACAGCCGACGATATTCGGGCTGATAAAAACAACATATTGCAGAAACTAATTACTGATAACACGTTCAAATTTTACAATTCGCAATCCGAGATATACTCTAAATTACTTCATACAAACGGTACGTTAAGTTATTTCCGCATTGGAGTAAAGCGAAATACCAAAGTTTATAAAAAGGATTTTTCTGAGGATTATATTGAGAATTATCCAAATATTATTATTGCTATAAATAACGACCCCAATGTTCAAAAGATAGCCATACAAAGCAACAATCAAGCTTTTCAGGATTGTAGCACAGCAAGCCATATTATCCAAAAGTCAATTGACACAAAAATAAAAAGAAGTAATCTTTCTTTTATTGTTGAGCCGTTATTTGACAAACAAGAGTTTTGGAATTTGATTAAAAAATATCCAAAACAGGTGAAACAGGTAACATTTAACCTCATTTCGCCAAACCTTGCCAACATATCTAAAAACCTGAAACTCGACCTCAAAAGTCTTTATGAGGACACCAATACATTAAAAACAAAAGTCGAATTAAATGCCGAAGATGAAAGTTACCTCGATATTAAAGAAAGCAGTACGTTTGTCAACAGCTTGGTCGATTATAGTTCCGAAGGTGGTGGAAATATTCAAATGAGAGTTGCCGGTATGCGTAAACTTTTACATACCGCCCAGTCTCCTAATGAATTTAGCGTTGACGAACTATTGCTAAAATCCGAAAACTGGGATGAGCTCGATAAATTATTTGGTGAAATTTTAATTTAATTAGAATATAGTTGTTTTATGGTCGAAATTAACTGGGAAGGAAAATACAAAGACGGCAAAAAAGTTGCACCCGTTCGCATAGCATTACCATTTCAAACTATCGAAACTGTTAATGAAAGCACTGCCGACCGCATGCGCTCGCTCGATATGTTTGCACAATTGGCAAAACAAAATACCGATTGGAAAAACCGCCTTATCTGGGGCGATAAAAAATACGTGCTACCTTCTCTATTGCCTGAGTTTGCAGGTAAAGTAAACCTTATTTACATTGACCCGCCTTTCGATACTGGAGCAAATTTTTCGTTTACGGCCACCATACCCGATAATCCCGAAACCGGCGATGATGAAGAAACCCAATTTGTAAAAGAACCCAGTATTATTGAGCAAAAGGCTTATCGTGATACCTGGGGGCGAGGCTTGGATAGCTATTTGCAATGGTTTTATGAAACTGCAATTTTATTAAGAGAATTACTTGCAGAAGATGGCAGTATTTACGTGCATCTGGATGACAATATTGGACACTATTGTAAATGTATCTTAGATGAAGTTTTTGGAAACGATTATTTTAAAAGTGAAATCATTTGGAAATGTACATCTGCTCATGCTAATACTACTAGTAGGTATGATATGGTGCATCAAGTAATTTTTCTTTATACCAAAAATGAAAAATATATATGGAATCAACAATATACAAGTTATGATGAAGAGTATGTTGAAACTTACTACAGATACAAAGACGAAAAAGGAAGAAAATTTAAATCGACAGATTTAACTGGTAGAAGTAATCCTATATATGAATGGAAAGGCATAAAAAGGCCATGGGCATATGCTAAATCAAGTTTAGATAAATTGGAAAGTGAAGGGAAAATTTTCTGGACAAAAAATGGGATTCCAAGATTAAAGCAATATTTGGATGAGATGCCTGGCGTTCCTGTTTCAACAATTTGGACAGATATTAATCCTATTAGGTCTTGGTTTTCTGAAACAGTAACTTATGCCACTCAAAAACCAGAATCACTATTAGAAAGAATAATTAAGACAAGCAGCAATGAGGGCGATTTAGTTTTGGATTGCTTTTGCGGTAGCGGAACTACTGCGGCCACAGCCGAGAAACTAAACCGCCGCTGGATAACCTGCGACCTTGGGCGTTTTTCGATACATACTGCCCGTAAACGTTTCCTGGGCATAAAAAATGTACGTCCGTTTTTAGTTCAAAACCTCGGCAAATACGAACGCCAGCAATGGATGCAAGCCGAATTTGAAAATCCGGAAAACAGGTTGCACCAGGAACGTTCATACAAACATTTTATAAATGAGTTGTACCATGCCCAAACCATTGATGGTTACACATGGTTACATGGCAGTAAAGTCGGGCGTATGATTCATGTGGGTACCGTGGAAACCCCTGTAACCGTTGAGGACATTAAATCAACAATACTCGAATTTTGGAAACTGGTTGGGAAAGACAAAAACGCCCAAACCAATGGAATAGACTTTCTGGGATGGGATTTTGCTTTCGATGTAAACGAAACAGCCAAACGTTTTGCAGCCGAAAACAAGGTAGATGTTAAGTTTAAAAAAATACCCCGTGAAGTTTTGGAGAAAAAAGCAATAGAACAGGGTGATATTAAATTTTATGAATTAGCATCACTTACAGTAAATAGTACAGTTGAGAAAAAACGCCTTTCGCTTTCGCTCGAAAACTTCATTGTACCACCCGACGATATTCCCGAGGAAGTAAGGGGCAGCATTACTCATTGGAGCCAGTGGATTGATTATTGGGCAATTGATTGGGATTATAAGGATGATACTTTTCACAACCAATGGCAGAGTTACCGAACAAAACAAAACCCTAAAATAGAACTTAAAGCATCAAACGTATATAGCCAGTCAGGCAAATATACGGTGTTGGTTAAGGTTATTGATATTTTGGGGAACGATACTACCAAAGTATTGACTATCGAAGCATAACTATGGCACGCCGTAAAAAAGAAGAACAAACCAAAGACCTTTTCAACATTCAGGAGCAATTAAGCACAGCCGCCTGTGTCCCGGCAATTCGTGAAGCTGTAAAAGCATGGCGAAACAATGGCTACAAAGGTATTACCGAAACAACAAAAGAATTATTAAACTTCTGGTTTAATACCGACCATTTATTGCATAATGGCAATACGTTTCGTTACCATAATGCCCAACGTGAAGCTATTGAAACCCTTATTTTTATTTTTGAAGTTGAGAAAGTCCGAAACCGTAAAGCATTATTAGAAAAATACGCTTTCAACAATAAAGATTTAAGGCTCCCGCCTTATGACGATTTTGCCCGCTATTGTGTTAAAATGGCAACTGGTAGTGGCAAAACAAAAGTTATGGCAATGGCCATTGTTTGGCAGTTTGCAAACGCCATAAGGGAGGATGATACTGTATATGCTAAAAACTTTCTGGTCCTTGCGCCCAATGTTATTGTATTCGACCGTTTACGCACCGATTTTGAAAGTGGCTTTATTTTCCGTACCGATCCGCTGATTCCAAAGCATTTTCAATGGTGGTGGGATATGGAATATTACATGCGCGGCGATACCGAACGCTCAAGCAGTGCAGGAGCATTGTATTTAACCAATATTCAGCAATTCTATCAAAGGGCATCATCTAAAGCCGATAACGAACCCGATGTAATGACAGATATGTTGGGTTCTTTGCCTCCATCTCAAAAAACTGAAATTTCCGACTTCGATGAACGCATTGCCAAACGTGACGGTTTGGTTATGGTGCTGAACGATGAAGCACACCACACACACGATGAGGAAAGCGAATGGAATGCATTTATAAGACGGTTAAATACATCAAAGCCCCTTTCAATGCAGTTAGATGTTTCGGCCACCCCCCGTTATAGTAAAGGTTCATTATTTGCTTGGACAATTTTTGATTATCCTTTAAAACAAGCAATTATTGATCGTATTGTAAAACGCCCTATAAAAGGAATTTCCAAAATTGAAGAAGCTAAATCGGATATTGCCAGTGTCCGTTATAAAGGTTTTCTTACCGCAGGTGTAGAGCGTTGGAAAGAGTATAAAGACCAGTTGGATTCGCTCAACAAAAAGCCTATTCTTTTCATAATGCTTAATAATACAGATGAAGCAGATGACATAGGCGATTGGTTGCGAACAAAATATCCAAGTGAGTTTGGTGCTGATAAAACGTTGATAATCCATACCGATAAAAGCGGTGAAGTAAGTAAAAAAGACCTTGACGATGCTCGCAAATTGGCTCGTGATGTTGACCACGATAAAAGCCCGGTTAATGCAATAGTTTCAGTTCTTATGTTGCGTGAAGGTTGGGACGTTCAAAATGTTACCGTAGTAGTGGGTTTACGTCCATATTCGGCCAAAGCTAATATATTGCCTGAACAAACTATTGGCCGTGGCCTGCGCTTAATGTTCCGTAATCAGAATACATTTACTGAAAGGGTTGATATTATCGGGAACAAAGCGTTTATGGAGTTTGTCGATGACTTGGAGAAACTCGAAGATATTAAATTCGACACCTTCCAGATAGGTAAAGACAAACTCAAAATTATTACCATTCAACCACTGGAAGAAAAAACAGAGTTCGATATTAGTATTCCCGATATTTCGCCTTTGCTTGGACGTAAAAAATCGTTAGCCGAAGAAATCAGCAATATTGATGTGATGAGCTTCAATGTTAATCCATTGCCATTAAAAGGGAAAGATTTAGAAGAAGCAAAAACCTTTATTTACGAAGGTCGGGACATACTAACCGATGAGAAACTGATAGAACGTGAATATTCAATACCATCTGCGCAAACAGTTGAAGAAGTAATAGGGTATTATGCCCGTCGCATAAGCCAGAATATTAAATTGCCTTCCCAATTTGCTGTATTAACTCCAAAAGTCCGTGAATTTTTTGAATGTAAAGCATTTGGCAAAACAGTAAATATGGGCGAGCCAAATATGATAAAGGCGATAAGTAGCAATATTGCAAGTTTTGTGGTTATTAAAGAATTTGAAAAAGCTTTGCGTGAAATTGTGGTAGAAGAAAAAGAGCCTCAATTAATTTCTGCAAACAAATACCTTTCAAGTACTCCGGCTTTCCCAACATCAAAACAGGTATTGGACGCTCAAAAGTCAGTTTTCAATTTTACTCCATGTGATAATGATTTTGAATACAAGTTTGCAAAGTTCTTGGAAAAGGCAGAAGATATTAAGTCGTTTGCAAAGCTACCGGAACAGTTCGGGTTCTGCATTCAGTACACTGATACACTTGCAAACATCCGAAATTATTATCCCGATTTTGTGGCAATAGATACAGATGGCTGTAATTGGCTAATTGAGACCAAAGGACGCGAAGATATAGAGGTTCAGCTAAAGGATAGTGCAGCTATAAACTGGTGTAATACAGCAACTGAGCTAACAAAGCAGGATTGGAAATACTTAAAAGTTCCACAGAAAGAGTTTGAACAACTGCATCCCAGTGAATTGAGCGAATTGGTAACTGTACTCAATCTGCCAACATTGTTTTAATAAAAAATATGCCATTTGCATCTATCTTGAGGTTAAAGCCTGGCGAAACAATGAAGTATATTAAGGAGCATTGGAAAAGATAAAAAATAGCAATAAATATAAACCGTTTTAATAATGAACTTAGAAATATATTGCGATGAAAGTTGTCTTGAAGCATTTTTCGATAAAGATGCTCACAGGTACATTGCTATTGGTGGTATTTGGCTACCTGCCGATAAACGAAGCGAACTCAAAGAAGGCATACAACAAATCAAAGATAGATTTAATATTAAAGGTGAGTTTAAATGGAATAAGCTTTCGCCAAAATACTTTGAGTTCTATAAGGCATTGATTGATTACTTTTTTACTTCAAGATATTTAAGGTTTCGAGCCATTGTTATTGAATCCAATAAAGTCGATAACATTCATTTTAATAACGCCGATAATGAACTAAGTTTTTACAAGTTTTATTATCAACTAATCCATCATTGGATTTTCGATTTAAACTCATACAATATATTCCTCGATTATAAGATTAACCGCAATAAAGGCCGGTTAAACGAATTAAAGAAGGTCCTTAGTAATGCTAATTTAACATCCAAAATTGAAAATGTACAGGGTTTACCTTCTGAACAATCAGTAGGCATTCAACTTGCTGATGTTTTAACGGGTATTGTGTCTTCTAAATTTAACAATATTGTTTCCAGCAAAGCTAAAACAGACCTTATAAAACATATTGAAGAGGTTTATTTGAATAAGGACATAAGCCACACTCCTAAAAGTGAGGAAAAGTTCAATGTATTTCAGATTAATTTACAGGGAGGCTGGTAATGGAATACAAAAAAATAAAGTCTCAAAACTTCTCAGAAGATGATTTACGTGAACTTTGGCGAACGGAATATTGCTTGCTAGAGAACCCCATTTATACTTTTGATAGAGTATTGGTTAAGTTTTATGAAGATATGTTTGACCACGCTTTTTTCGAGAGCGATAATTGGCAACAAAAAGACAAGTCAATTCTTTCGTTAAACCGATGTTCTAAAATGCTTTGGATTAAAGCAACGCTCCAAGACCCCGATGCTCTCTTAAAACAAGGTTATGATAAAAAAACAAAATCTTATTCTGACGACCGACGAGTTGCATTGGTAAAAGGCAATTATGTGGTAGTAATACGTTTTACTCGTAAGAAAGAAGCGAAATTTGTTACTGCCTTTGAAATTGATGTTGAAGAAAATTTGAGCTTATTTACAGAAGGACCCGATTGGTCGGGCAACGATAAATGGCTATAAAAAACAAAAAACGCTGTTTCGGGTACAGCGTTTGAAACCTTTACAATTTCCTTACCAAGGGTAAAGACTATTACAAATGTACAGTAATATGTTGCAGCAAACAAATATTTTTTCGTTTACCCTGTCAATAATATTTCATTGATCATAATGGTTTAGTAGAAATACGAAAAGTGTCGAAAAAAGTTTTTCTTGTACTTATTTATTTTGTTAAAAAACAACATAAGTTCATTTACTCTGTTCTCCATAGTTCTATGATGGATACTTGAATTTAGTATCCATTCGTCCAATTCTTTTGTAAGAGAAAAACAAACGTTTTTCAAACTTAGGGTAAGTCAATTTTTCAATTCATCGAATAAGTTTATAAAAAGTAGGTTGTCGGAAATTCCGACTAACCACTTTGAATATGAAAATTGCCGAAAATCACAATAACACAACGCACAAAGCAGGTTATAAGGTGTTTCTCTTTCTCCTTCGGCAAGTCGTGCGCCAGCCCGTTGCAGTATTTGCCTATGAGTATAATAATTTCTAAGGTATAGGCAAAAACAACAACGCCCTTCGGGTTACTATCGTAAGGCTGTCACAGGTCTTGCAGCTCAGTCGGCATCGTCACTGCAGCCTACCTTGTCCTGCAATAAGCTTCTTTTTCATTACAACTGCATTTCTTTGTTTTCATTCCTTTCAGCCTATTGCAGTCCACCGGCTGCATAGTTTGGCTCGCCTGCGGGTCGCTGCGGGCTGCGGCTGACTGTTATTATTTGCCTCCGCTTCGCTCTGGCTATTAAAGCGGTAGCCTTGTGTAGTTCGTTACAGGCTGTCATGGTTTTTGAAAAAAATTGAAGGCAACCGACCGTAGGGAGCTCACAAACACCTTTGAAAATTTTACTTGTTGTAAGTAAAAACCTCGCCAGCCTTCCGCTCCTACATATGCCGTCCATCGCCTTCGTCCCTCAGGCTTTTTGTCCGCCACCCTTGCTCAACTCGCAGTGGCTTCGCAGGTCAAACCATCGGGCGCAATCTAAAATACAGCTAAAAGCTATTGCACCCTCTGGTTTTCCTTTTTGCTCAGGGCTGTTATAACCTGCTTTTTCAATGCACAATTAAGAAAGGAAGAAAAATAAAAACTCCTTGATTTAGAAAATACACCAAAACATAATAGCAAAGTTACAGGCGTGGTTGTCAAAGCTGACAAGGGTTCGCTTCGCCATCCTCAAAAAATCTCCACACCTCCTTTCGTCGGGTAGTATTTTTTGGTCTGCCCTTGCATCTTTGCCTCCCAGCCTGTGGACACACGGGCATTATGTTTAAATGTATTTTTCGTCGTAGCTTGGCTGGCTGGTGGCTGGTCATCTACACTTGCAGTTCGGTTCACTTTCACTTTTCTTATTTAAGTGGTGCGGTTCCGTTGGTCTCTGTTCAGCTCTTGTGGCTGTCGTTCTCTATTGGTAAGCTGCCGTTTTAGGCGGCTTACTTTTTAATGTGATAAATAAAAATAACAGCGTTCGACGAACCTATTAGAGCATTAAAACAAGAAAGGCTACCCTTTGTTGGATAGCCTTAACCTGAACAATTTACTCTGACTAAGCAGTTTCGATGATCGCAAGCGAATTGTACGCTCCATTCTTTAAAGAATACTGTACACCATTCATTAACTGGAAAAATTCGATTTTCAACAAGAAAATCTTAGTTCCGGTTCCCGCAGGCAAAGCCGTTGGGGTCAAGGTTACGGCAGATGAGGTCGAATTGATTGCCAAGTTTAAAACATTCGTAAGTTTTACATCAGACACTCCTGTTGCAAAATTGACATTACCCATTGCTCCTGTAATGCTCAAATGTGTTGCCCCTGCTGGATATACAATATCAGTTTGTGGAACAAGCGAGGCAATTGTAATAACGCCGGTAGTTGTATTTACGGCATAAGGTTTAAAAAGTACTGCACCCAGTATCGCTGCATCATTAAAATTCAGACCCTTTAATAAGGTTCTGCCTGCAGTAACGCCAATACCCACACCAACAGTTCTTTTACCTCTCACAGACGTTGCATCCATGTTTTTAACAGCAGTCATTAACTGAGTAATTCTTGATGTTACTCGGTTATCAGATGCATTCATCATCAGAGACCGGACTGAATCTCGCAATAATTTGCCCGCAGTTGCTGCATTGCCAAATTCAGCTCCATTTTCTCTTGTCCTCTGAAAAGTCGGATCATTGGCAATTCTGTCTGCCGAAACACCACTCTTTGTTTTTACAAGAAGACCATCTTGTGTTTTGTAGAAGGTCAGGTTTTCCAATGTTCCTTCTATCTTTAAAATACCATTTAATTTAGCCATAGTTTTTCTTTTTTATTCAAAACTAAAACACAGCTAAATTACTTGCAAACAGTCACTTCCGTATACTTCCGTTTCTGCCGATATTTCCATAACAAGTTAATTCTTCACCTTTCAAATTCAGTATCTTTGTATTGAGCTTCAGTATAGTTAGACTACAGCTGAAGTATAGTTAAAGTATTTAAACAGTATTTTAAAGATGGAGCGAATTTGTATTTACCCAAAGGATGTGCAAATAGTAACAGGAAAAAGCGAACGATGGGGTCGCGAAATTCTCCGGAAAGTAAAGAAGCAATTTAGCAAAGAAGATCATCAACTGGTTACAATAGACGAATTTTGTAACTATATGGGTTTAGATGCTGTTTCGGTCAAACAGCTTTTGAAAAATTAATTTTAAGTCTTCTTTTTCCTGTTGTTAAGAGTCTTTAATATTATGGTTAGATGTAGGTAAGGGAGGCTAAGATTAGTTAAATCGCAGCTTTCAACGGATGAGGCAGTCGAATAGGCTGCAATAGTTCAACCTGTATAACTGGCTTTAATTCATAGATTCGCTTAAATTTCTCCATCACTTGGTTCGATAATTGGGACAAAGGGGCTACCATACAGGACAAATTGTTAAACTCAACAGTTTGTCCTTTTTTATTTTAAATACTTCGGGGTAACATTAGCTTTCTTTCGATGTATTTTGCAATGTGTATTCGGTGGGCGACATCTTGAAAAAACCTGTAAAGCAGGCTGTAAAATAAGAAGGAGAGCTAAAACCAACTTCGTAGCAAACTTCAGATACTGTTAATCGCTTTTGTACAAGTAGTTGAGCTGCATGTTTCAGCCTTATATTACGGATAAATTCACTCGATGACTGATTTAGCAGAGCTTTTAATTTCCGATGAAGATTAGCCCGGCTCATGCCAATGTCTTTTCCCAGCATATCTCCGTTATAATCGGGGTTAGAGAGGTTTTCAGTTATCAGTTCGATTGCTTTTTGCAAAAACTGCTCGTCGGGCGAAGTGGCGACTATTTCTTTTACTTCGAAATTGAGATTTTTGCTAAACTTCTGTTTCAGCGTTTCTCTTAATTCGATCAGTTTTGCTACTCTTACTTTAAGGTGCTGAGGATTAAATGGTTTTGGTATATACGAATCGGCTCCGTTTTCGAGTCCAAAAATTCTGTTTTCGATAGAAGACTTTGCAGTAAGCAGAATAACAGGAATATGCGAGGTATTAATGTCTTCTTTAAGGTGTTTACACATTTCAATGCCATCCATCTCTGGCATCATAATATCGCTGATAACAAGATGTGGCTGGTATTCCAATGCTTTTTCGAGTCCTTCTTTCCCGTCAGATGCTTCTTTAATATTGTATATATCAGAAAGTTCTTGTCTGATATCGTAATCGTCTTCGACAACCAGTACTGTATATTTATGTTTTGGAAAAAGTTTTATTTCGTCGCTAGTTTCGGGAATATCGACTTCGGCTAAAAAGTCGGAGGCTTTCCTGAGCGGATTGATAATGTGTTTCTTCCGAAATTTCAGCTTTTTTGTAGGCTTCTTTATTGCGGGGAATTTGTATTGTGAATTTAGATCCTTTGCCAAGTTCGCTATCGGCTTTTATTGTTCCATGGTGCAGTTCGATAAGTGTTTGCGACAGGTGCAAGCCAATTCCGCTACCTTTTTGTAAATTATTTTCGGCATTGGAAGCCTGATAAAAACGGCCAAAAATCTTTTCCAGCTCATGAGGTGCAATTCCTCGTCCGGTATCTGAAACGGTAATTTCCAATTTATCAGATACATGAGCTCTAAGTTCAATCGTAATACTACCTTTTTCAGGAGTATATTTGTATGCGTTAGAAAGCAGGTTAAATAACACTTTATCAATAAATTCGGGATCAAACCACGACCAACACTCCTGTTCAGTATGGATAAATTTCAGTACAATGCTTTTTTGTAGCGACAATTCTTCGTACGAAAAGATAATATCTTCTATAAAGTTAATAATATCAATATGTTGTACTTTTAAAAACATTTGCTCTCTTTCTGTTTTCCGGAGATCCATAAGCTGATTAACAAGGCGTAACAGACGGTTTGCATTTCGGTGCATTGTGTTGAACATCTTTTTCTTTTGAATATCAACCTCTTCGGCAATCATTTTTTCAAGAGGACCGATAATAAGAGTAAGAGGAGTTCTGAACTCATGCGAAATATTGGTAAAAAACTGAAGTTTAGCCTGATTCAGTTCTTCTGATTTCTGGCGTTCGAGGCGTTCCATTTTTAAGCGGCTCATGGTCCGCATTCTAAACGTATAGATCTGTAAAACAAAGTATAAAGCTGCAATAAAAAGCAATAAATAAAAAACTTTGGCCCACCATGTTTGCCAAAAAGCAGGAAACACAACAACTTCTATATCAGCACTTTTTTGAGACCAAACGCCATCCTGATTTGTGGCTTTTACTCTAAAAATGTATTTACCAGGTTTTAGGTTACGATACGTTGCAGAGTGTTTGTTTCCTACGTTATTCCAGTTATTTTCAGCACCTTCAAGAATATAACTGTATTGTGTTTTTTCGGAATAGCCAAAATTGAGTGCTACAAAATCGAACGTAAAAATGGACTGATTGTGCTTAAGTTCAATTCGTTTGGTAATACCTATACTTTTCTCAAGCGGACTATCTTTAAAACGTTCGCTGCGAATTTGTACCGGTTGATTAAACAGTAAAAAGTTGGTAAAATGAATTTCGGGTTCAAATGAATTTCGGGTAATTTTTTCAGGTTTAAAAACATTCAAACCATTTGTTCCTCCAAAAAACATATAACCGTCGGTACTTACAAAAGCCGAAGCCGCAAGAAACTGACCAGCTTGTAAACCATCGTTGAGGTCGTAATTTTCAAAACTTCTTTTTTCGTAGTTAAATTTCGAAATTCCACGGTTGGTGCTTATCCATAAGTTTCCTTTTTTGTCTTCGAGAATACCTACTACATTGTTATTTATCAGCCCGTTTTGTTCTGTAAAAGAGATGAATGTTTCGTTAGCCGGAATAAAAAGGCTTAAACCTTCGGTTGTCCCGATCCATAACCGACCCTTTTTATCCACATGTAAAGCTTGTATCGTATTACCTATTATAGTTTTAGAATTTTGGTCACCATGACGGTAAACAACAAATTTGTTTTCTTTTACGTCAAAACGATTAAGACCTTCGCCGTAACTGCCAAGCCATAAATAGCCGTTTTTGTCTTGCACAATAGCGCGTATGGCATCGTAACAGATACTCGAATTTTTGGTAGAGTAGGTACGGAATGTCGAAGTTGTTTTATCAAAACAACAAAGGCCTCCGGCATCGGTTCCAAACCAAATCTTTTTGTCGCTGCTTTGGTAAATTGCCCGTACGTTATTATCACTTAAACTATTAGATTGGCCGGATTTATATTGATATTGTTTTACGGAATAACTATGTGGATTAATGCAATTTACTCCTCCTTTAAATGTTCCAAACCAGAGTAATCCTTCGCTATCGCAAAAAGCCGATAGTATTGCATTGTCACTAAGTCCATTATGCGTACTTATCTCTTTTATTTTTGCAAAAGAGTGGTTGTAAACATTTAATCCTCCACTATCAGTTCCAATCCAGAAATTTCCTGATTTGTCTTCGCACATTCCCCATACTTTATTGTACGATAGTCCATTGCGAATTTGTTCTTTTGTTATCAGTTTAAATTTTTCGGGAAAATAATTGATTAGGTTAATTCCACCGGTGTACGTTCCGATCCATATATTATTATTACGGTCTTCGAAAACCGAGCGTACCGAACTGTACGAAAGTCCCGATTCATTAGGCGCTTCTTCTATGTGTTCTACTGAAAATGAAGTGTTTGTCGATTTCAAAAACGCATCTAACTGAAATTATACAAGCAGAATACAAACGAACCGTTGCGTGACAATTAGATAGAAGAAATATTTTCTAAAAACGGTACATTTAGCATTTCGAATTTACCTTCATTAAATAAGTGTATATCCGGACATTCGTATTGGAGCGTATGGGATGTTAATAATTTGATATCTCAACGTAAAGCATTGCACGAAAAGATGATGCAATCAGTTCCGGATTTTGATTATTGGCAATCGGAATATTGCGTTATGGAAAAGAACGATGACATTGGGGGCGGTCCTGGACGTGATTTGTCCATCAATACAGCACTTTACGTAGCCCGTATTATTCATTTCGATCTTACGTTGGCTAATGCTTCATCATGGCAATGGTGGACGGCTCTTTCGGAAGGCGATTATAAAGACGGTCTTGTTTATTTGGATAGTAAAGAGGTTACAACAGATTGGTCTGCAAGAGCAAATGCGTTGAAAACCGATGGCAATTACAAAACATCCAAATTGTTATGGGCTTTAGGCAATTATAGCCGGTTTATTCGCCCGGGAATGAAGCGGATAGAAGTTTCACGTAGTGATAAAGCATCGGAAAACGATATGGCAAAAGGACTTATGGTTTCTGCTTTTGTGGATACCGTTAAAGAAAAAATGGTTCTGGTTGCCGTAAATTATTCCGCTAAAGAACAGCCTATTAGTATAAATCCTGTGAATTTTTCATCCAAGTCAGGGAAAAAATATAAAATATACGAAACATCGCAAAACAACGATCTTTCTTTCAGAGGGTTAATTAAAGGAAAATATAGCATTCCAGCCCGAAGCATTATCACGTTTGTAGAAGAATAATTATCTGTTTGACATTGACATTGCTATTATGAAAAAACACCTTTTTTCTGTTTTTTGTATGCTAATAATGAGCCTCTCCGTGTTTTCTCAAAATCCGGCTCAGCATACTTTTGCGTTGAGTGATTCGGTTTTTCTGCTTGACGGAAAGCCTTTTCAGATGATCTCAGGTGAAATGCATTATCCCCGTGTGCCGCGCGAAGCATGGCGGGCACGTATGAAAATGGCTAAAGCGATGGGATTGAACACAATCGGAACATATGTGTTTTGGAATGTTCATGAACCACAGAGAGGCCATTACGATTTTTCTGGAAATAATGATGTTGCCGAGTTTGTTCGCATTGCAAAAGAAGAGGGTTTGTGGGTTGTTTTGCGCCCAAGTCCTTATGTTTGTGCTGAATGGGAGTTTGGTGGGTACCCTTATTGGCTGCAAAGCATTAAGGGATTGGAAGTTCGCAGTAAAGAGCCTCAGTATTTGCAGGCATATAAAAACTATATTCATGAGATTGGCAAACAATTAGCTCCACTTCAGGTTAATCATGGCGGAAATATATTAATGGTTCAGATTGAAAATGAGTATGGTTCATATTCAAATGATAAAGATTATCTGGATATTAACCGCAAGCTCTTTAAGGAAGCGGGTTTCGACGGTATTTTGTATACTTGCGATCCTGTAAGCGCTATATCAAACGGACATTTACCCGGCTTAATGCCAGCTATAAATGGTTTGGATAAACCCGATGAGGTTAAGAAGTTAATTCGCGAAAATCATAATGGTAAGGGACCTTTCTACATTGCCGAATGGTATCCTGCATGGTTCGACTGGTGGGGGACACAACATCATACGGTTCCTGCAGATAAGTATGCAGAGCCGCTCGATCGGGTTTTAGCAGCAGGTATTTCCATTAATATGTACATGTTTCACGGAGGAACAACCCGAGGCTTTATGAATGGTGCAAACTGCAATCAAAAAGATCCTTACGAGCCTCAAATTAGTAGTTACGATTACGATGCTCCTTTGGATGAAGCAGGTAATGCAACTGAAAAATTTATGATTTTCAGGAATGTGATAAAAAAGCATTTACATGCAGGGCAATTACTACCTGATGTTCCACAGCCTCGTAAGGCAATTTCTACTCCGGCTGTTCAGTTTACAGCAGCACAAAGTATTTTTACGATACTTCCTAAACCTGTAAAAAACGAAAGTCCGCTAACGTTCGAAGATTTGAATCAGGATTACGGATTTGTGCTGTATCGCACAAATGTTGAAGGAGTAAAGTCTGGTGTTTTGAAAATAAACAAATTACGCGATTATGCACTTCTTTTTGTAAACGGAAAGAAAATCGGAGTGCTCGATCGTCGTCATAATCAGGATAGTATAACGATAACATTGCCAAAAGGAAAGGTTCAGCTTGATATTTTAGTTGAAAATTTAGGACGTATAAATTTTGGACCATATTTGCTTGATAACAAGAAAGGTATAACGCAGAGTGTAACATTTGGAGGAACAGAATTGAAGAACTGGCAAATGTTTGGACTGCCATTTAATAAAATTGAAAAATTGAAAATCAATGAAGCAAAAACATCATATAACCAACCTGTTATACGCAAAGGTGTACTTATTGTAAAAGAAGTTGGAGATACTTATCTCGATTTGCAGAAGTGGGGTAAAGGCTGTATTTGGGTTAACGGACATAACCTTGGTCGCTACTGGTCGGTTGGGCCACAGCAAACAGTTTATTTACCAGCCGAATGGCTCAAGAAAGGCAAAAATGAAATTATTGTACTTGAATTGAATAAACCTGCTCAAACTGAATTACAGGGCGTTTCCAAACCTGTTTTAGATAAATTGCAGAGCGAATAATTTCAGTTTATAAAATCATTACAATGAGAAAAATAAGTTTAGAAATAATATCTTTTCTTCTCCTTTTAATTGCTTCAATATCAGTAGTAAATGCGCAAAAAGTAATTAAAGAGAAAGATAAGGTTGCATACCTTTTTGTTTATTTTACAGGTAATAATGTAGAAGAAGAATCTATTCATTTCGCAATTAGCAAGGATGGGTATAACTATTTGGCATTAAACGACAATAAACCCGTATTGGATTCTAAATTAATTAGTTCGACAGGAGGTGTGCGGGATCCGCATATTTTACGAGGTGAGGACGGGCATACTTTTTACATGGTAGTTACCGACATGACATCCTGTAAAGGTTGGAATTCGAATCGAGCTATGGTATTAATGAAATCTAAAGACTTGGTTAACTGGACTTCAACTAATATCAATATTCAGAAAAAATATCCAGGCAATGACGATTTATTAAGAGTTTGGGCTCCCCAAACTATTTTCGATAAAAAAGCAGGTAAATATATGATTTACTGGGTAATGAAGAATGGTGATAATCCGGATAAAATTTATTATGCTTATGCAAATTCCGATTTTACCGATTTTGAAGGAGTACCCAGGCAGTTATTTTTTCCTTCGAATGGCAAATCATGTATCGATGCCGATATTATTCAGAAAGATAGTGTATATCATCTTTTTTATAAAACCGAGGGAGATGGAAATGGAATAAAACAGGCAACTTCAACTTCTTTAACATCAGGTAAATGGATAGAAAAAGAAGAATACATGCAGCCAATTAAAGATCCGGTTGAAGGTTCGTGTGTATTTAAATTGTCGAACAGCAATAATTATATTTTAATGTACGACATGTACACAAAAGGGAGCTATCAGTTTACGCAAAGTTCCACTCTCGATAGTTTTACTATTGTAGACAATAAAATTTCGATGAATTTTCATCCTCGTCACGGAACGGTTATGTCTATTACAAAGAAAGAATTGAACAAGCTTATTAATAAATGGAGTTTACCCGAAAATTATAAAAAATAGTTGTTTATCTTTATAAAACGAGTTTGTTTAAGCAAAGATGAATTCAAAATTTAGAAGGTAATTTAAAAAAACAAGCTCGAGCATTTTTGCATCGAGCTTGTAAAATTTAAATAGGGCTGTAGGGTGGGGGTATAATAAAAGAGGGATTGGACTTTTGTGGGATCTAATTTTTACATTGAAGGAGTTGATTGCTTGTAGTGGAAACCTGCTTCTTTTTTCTGACAGGTATATTTTCAAGATTAATCAGCTTATTGTTATTGTCCGTATATGAATAATTTGCTTTACCAGAAGACCAATCTGAATCTAAGAGCATTCTTATTTTTACATTATTAGTTCCATCAGCAACAACCATAACACGTTTGTTATCAACAAAAGTTGCAAAAATGTTAGAGAAATCACCGTCCAGACTGGTATAGACATTTGTTGTTGACTGGGAAATATGAGTGATAACACCCTGTCCGCTTATTTTTTTTGTAGGATTAGAAACAGCTAGGTGTAATTCAAAACGTTGCGCCCCTGCTTCTCCTGTTCCTATCTCATATGAGATGATGAATAATCCAGCTTTCATTTCCGTAATCTTTGTTTTCTCTCAACATTACCTTAAAAAAGGCATCAAAAAGACGATTCAAAGATCGATTAAGAAATCAGGAAAAGGGAGGTAGAAAATACCTGTTTTAGTAAATCGAGTATTTATACGTGCTGGTTAATTAAGGCAGAATGCAGTCGTCGATGTCTATAATCTTTTTCTGAACAGCGTAAATTACAAGTCCTGCCGTATTTTTAGCAGAAGTTTTTAGCAGCAAACTACTTTTGTGACCTTCAACTGTTCTTTTTGTTATAAACAATTTATCTGCAATTTGTTGTGCGGTGTATTGTTGACAAATGAGTTTCAAAATTTCAATTTCTCGTTCGGAAAGAGATTCTTCTGTACTTAAAGCTGGTTCGGGTACATTGGATGAAATCTGCCTTCTCATCACCTCAATTTGTTCATCCATAAAGAAATAACCTCTGGTAAAGGCCTCTTTGACAGCTTCAGAAAGAAGTTGAGGTTCCACACCTTTTGGAAGGAAAGCGTTGACCCCCAGCTTTAGCATGTATCCCATAAATGATTTTTTATAGTGAGATGAAACAACTATAATTTTCAGATCAGGATAATTTTGTTTTAGAACAGTCATGGTTTCAATGCCATTCATTCCCTTCATTTGAAGATCGAGCAAGATAACGTCCGGTGTATTTTCAAGCAATTTAAGGTTTGATAGAAATTCTTCTCCATCGGTTGCTGTTGTAACAACCTCGATTTGCTCGTGTTTTGAGAAGAAATCATTTAGAAGCATTACTAATAAAGCTTCATCGTCAACAATAGCGAGTTTTATTTTTTCATTCATGATAAATGAAGGTTAGAAGGGTTAATTAGATTGAATTGAAAAGTTGTTCCCTTATTTGGATTTGATTTAAAACGACAAATGCCTTTCAGTAATTGAGAGCGGACTTCTATATTTTTGATTCCAAGGCCTTTTGCTTGTACTGAAGTATCGAACCCTATACCATTGTCGTGAATATATAAAGCAATTATATGATCGGTTATGCGAAGTTTTATGTCAATTTGAGTTGCTTTTGCGTGTTTTATAATGTTGTTAACAGATTCTTGTACAACACGAAATAATTGTAATTTTATCTCACTTTCTAAATAAGGTTCTTTCCAATGACCCCAGAAGCAGTTAATTGTATAAGCAGATTCAAGAGGCGAAATAAAATCTTCAATTAGTTCACGTAGTGAAGTTTGATCAAGCAATGGCGGACGTAGATCATGAGTAATTCCTCTTGCAATTTTAATTGATTCTTTTAATAATTCTACCGGCTTTATCTGTTCATTGTTTGTTTGAATTGCATAAGTTATTACGGTAAGTTTCGAAATTAAAACATCATGAAGATCTGTGGCGATGCGTTCCCTCTCTTTTTCTTGTGCTAACACACTGTTTAACAACAATGATTGCTGATGTTCTTCTTTAGCTTTAGATAATTCTTCCTGTTCTTTTACAATACGTTTGATATATAAGCGAGTAAGCAACACCATGCTACTTACGAGCATAAATATGAATAGCAAAACAATTGCTAATGCTAACGCGAAATACTTTGGGTCTTGCCATTCTGCCATATGAGGTATGTAAGAATTATATAAAAAGAGACCATTGATATTAGATTGATTGACCAAAATATTATTACAAGTTTTATATTTTCATTTACAAGAAAATTGACACATAGAAATATAAATAGATTTATAGAATAATAAATAATCGAAGCTGCATTAAAAATGATTAAGGAAGGTTGGATGGATATTTTTTCTTTAAATAAAGACCAATAGTACAGTAAGCAATATAAAATTATTGAAGCATCAGCAATAATTTTTCCAAAAGACTGAAACGATTTTAAATGAAATAAATTTTTTATAAAAAATAATTCAGAAATTATTAAAACATGCAATATGACAATAAAAACTAATAGGGGAATACTTTTGCTACGAAATATTCCCCTATAATATAAATTCGAATAGATAAATAATTCAATGAAGCCAAATACAGGAATCATAAATAAATTATATTTTAGGTTTGAAAAAAAACCTAAATATCTGTATATTATGTCTGTAAATAAAGATGCGATTAAATAAAACAATATGAATTTAAAGATGTAATCTAAATTTTTATAATATTTTACACCTATAAAAATTCCTCCTAGTAAAGAGATGGGAGAAGTTAAACTTAAAAGCATCCAAAGGTTCATGGAATTTTAATAAAAATTTATTTTAGTTATTTGTAGCACCGCCACCAAAGGGAGGTACAGGTGTAGCAAGATCTTGTACCGGAGCGGAATTTACAGATGCTAATAATGTTGCATTATTAGTTGAACTATTTTCAGCACCAAGCATCCACATCGAAAGATCCGCTTCTTTTTCTTTACTGATGCCAAAAATAACAATACTTTCCGGATTTACTGTTCCTTCAAATTGCTTTGCTAGATCGCTGAATGGAATTAATTGGGCTTCAAATATTCCGTAAGTTGTATTTACTTTATAATGTGTCCAAGCATCCAGACAAAGTGTCCAACGTAAAGCTTTTTTTAAAGCATCCAGAACGGTAACACCACCATCGGTAGCCCTATTTATAAAAGTTCCTTCTTCTAAACTAATACCTGATAGGTAATCTTGGACAAAGATAAAATCTTTGTTTGCGTCGAAATCTTTGTTGGATACATCGTCTACTAATACAAATTTTGTATCATGACCAAAAATACCAACATAAGCAAAGAGTCCTGATGGTGAATGCTCTTTCCATTTTTCGTATTGTTCTTTCTTAATTTTAAAACAAGTTCCTTGTTTTAAAAAACTAGCAGCTTTGTCGGGCGATGTGCGAACATCTTTCCACTTCTGCAGGGCTTTTTTAATTTCTTCTAATTTCATGGCATTGTTTTATTTAAAGAGTTGAATGTGAATAACAATGCCAATTTACATTTTTTATGTTTAATTGTTATAAAAAATGATAAATATTTTTTATAAACAAGAGAAACTCTGGAAATTTAAATTTTCATTTAGTTAAATGGAAAGAATTAATTCCTTATAGTGTGCTTATTTCTTCAATATAATCTAGTTGTAGATCTTCATGAAGACATGATAAAGCTTTTTTTACTTTTATTAGATGACGAATGTACATATTCTGAATAACAGAATTGGATCTTTGAACTAATCTTGTCTTTTTCAATTGCTTACAAAAATAAATAAGTACTTCTGTTTCAACCTTTTTTGATCCTGAAAATTTGAGGTATTTATTTAACGTTCGTACAATTCTTTGTAATGTTTTTTTTGCCAGATATGGATTATTCCGGTTTACTTCCTTAAATAGAAGATCTATTTCTTCTTTAATGCTTTGAATGTAAGATTGTTCGTCATCCGAATCAAAAAGAAGATACGAAAGGAATTCTTTATTTTCCTTTTTGAATTTGGCTAGTTTTATACATAAGTTCAATGTTTCTTCAGGTTGTAGCATTATGAGTTCTTTCTTCAATTCGCTGATTGAGAATGTTTTCATTTCTATTTTTTACAAATTTATAGATAACCTTAAAGGTATTATTAGGGAACAAAAACAACAACTTTTTTAAATGTTTTACTTTCTCCTTTTAATGTTATCCATTGTACATGAACAATATAGATGCCTTTTGGTAAAACAGATTGACTGTCATTTTTTCCATCCCATTCGGCTATAAAACTATTACCGGCTAGTTCATTACGAGAAATCCATCTTTCGTGACCACCTTGCAAATTGAAAACCTGCATGGTAACCATTCCTCCTTGATTAAGATTAATGAGTTTAATTTCAACGGTAGGGCGGAGACCTGGGGAGGTTCCAAATGTTTCTGACGAAAGGTTTATTTCGGGGTTGTGCTCATTCCCAATTAATTGCTGACTATTTGATTTTCCGGGAGTTCCACAAATGTCGGCTGCAGTTTGCCAGCTTGAAGACTCATTGGCAGGAAGTTGAGATGATAAGCGTTCGAGAGTATGCCCTCGTTTTTCGCTTAATAAAGCGAATTGCCATTTTTGTTTGTAAGGAATATATTCAAACAACACATCACTTGTATCTCTCAGTTCTACAGTGCCTTGCTCGGATAAAAAGTTTGGCATTTCAGTCCAATGTTGACATGTTGTTTCGTCGTAAGAACAACTGATGCTGTCATTTTCTGAAAAATAAGCTTTTACTTCTCTAGGAAATAAAAGTTGAGGACCGGGAAAAGAAGCGGCGTAAATTTTTCCCGAAGACGAGATTGTCTTTAATAACATGACATTTAAATCCAATACTTTATTTGAAGTATTAAGCAGCTCAATCATTTCGGGATAACCAGGTAATGGCTCGAAACGAAATTCGTTGATGATCAGATCTCCAGGATTAGGTTTTTCAGATAAAGCTATTTTTGTTTTCAACGGTTCGGATAAAGTGAATTTCGTACAGTTGCATAATGATTTTAATATCTCAAGCGTCACAATTTCCTTGGATACAAGACAAGCATTAAGCGATAATTCGATTTGATTAAAAAATGGAGGAATAACTTTTATTGAATTGATTTTAAATCCATTGCTGATTTTATAATTTGATTTATCAACAGAAACCAGACTATCTAATGATTGATTGAAACAGAGCACAATCGTTTTATCATTTTTTAGATAACTGTTTAAAATACTGATTTCATGAATGTTTTCATTAGTTTCTTTTTCAATTTTTCCGGGAGAACCACCTTGTTGATTTTGCGATAATTTCCAGAAGGAATAGCATGGTTGCTGTGTATCCCGAATTATTGACCGACCTCCATCGCTGCCTGTCAGATCTGTTTTTGAATATTGAACAGCATCGATCGTTTGTCCGCTGGCATCTTTCAAAATAAGAGTAGCTCCGCTATTGCTTAATGTTGTTTTAGAAGTAAATAAATCGAGAGTGTTTCCATAAGAGGATAAATTACTCGCTCCGGTTTTTGATGAGATTAACAATGTGCTCTTGGGTTTTATTTGATATTCAGGCAATTCAAAAGCATGATTATCTACTGAAAGTGTCCATCTTTTAATTGGTATTGTGTCTGACGATCGGTTGTATAATTCTATATATTCAGAAGGAGGTAAACCAATTACAGGTTCGGGATCTGGCATTAATTCGCTAATAATAATAGAATAAGGTTTTGCTTTAACTGGATGATTTATTGAAATTTGTTTCCAATCAATAGAGACATCATCGAGCCATAATTTGCGATCCTGATCTTTTGTATACTGATAACGTAAACCCCAGCATACTGCAGTAAATGAACAAATTGAAGTTCCTTCTCCAATTGATTCTAAGTTGGAAGGACTGGCTGTTTTTGATACAGATAATTGCCACTTGCCTGATGGCGAATATCTAACTTGAATTAAAGGAGCTTTATCGGTTTCAATTTCATTTTGCCAATTGTAATCAGAAGTGGCGATAATAGTTGCTTTTCCATTTTTCATTTGCCATATTTTTAGCAAATCGTCACCGGTATTCAGGTCAACTCCGACGGCAACACCATTACCAGAGTCGAGATTACCATTGGAACAATCAGAAAGCAGAAAAAAACTCCAATTATTTGATTTAGATGGCAAATAAGCATACTTAATTCTAAAACTCCATGTTATTTGGTCGGTTAAAAGATCGAATTCCGGAAGTTGGGCTGAGAAAAAGGAAACAGCAGACGATGAACTGTCAAAAATGTGAGAAAGAGCGAAATTTCCTTCAGGTGCGTAACTGTTGGTTCTTGCAAAGTGTGTTGCCGGATAAAACATCGAGCCATTGGGTAAACCCGATTCAAAATTGCAGCGATATTGAGCAAAAAGAGAAATGCTGATGTGAAAAAAAGTAAGCAGAAAGAGGGTTTGAGGTTTAAATTTCATGTTTAAAAGTTGTAATTTAGCAGTTTTGGTAAGTGCCAAATTACGCACAATTTTTATTTTTTGCAATTTATTCATCTGAATTTTAAACGCTTATGAAAGTCGCAGTAGTAGGTGCCAGCGGTGCAGTAGGACAAGAGTTCCTGCGTGTTCTCGCAGAGCGCAACTTCCCCCTGAGCGAGCTGCATTTGTTCGGTTCGGCACGTAGTGCCGGTAGTGAGTACACCTTTAAAGGTGAAACCATCAAAGTCAAAGAGCTTAAACATAACGACGACTTTAAAGGCATTGATATTGCTCTGACTTCGGCAGGAGCAGGTATTTCTAAGGAATTTGCCACTGACATTACCAAATTTGGTGCTGTTATGATTGATAATTCCAGCGCTTTTCGCATGGACGCTGATGTTCCTTTGGTTGTTCCTGAAGTAAATCCTGAAGATTGCCGGAATCGTCCACGCAATATTATTGCCAATCCAAATTGTTCGACCATTATTATGGTGGTTGCGTTAAAACCAATTCACGATATTTCTCCCATAAAACGCATACATGTAGCAACTTATCAGGCTGCCAGTGGTGCTGGAGCTGCAGCTATGGAAGAATTGAAAACGCAAACATCCCAAGTGCTTAAGGATGAAAGTGTTACTATTGATAAATTTAAATATCAATTGGCATTTAATCTTATTCCTCAGATAGATGTATTTACCGATAACGACTATACGAAAGAGGAAATGAAGATGCACAATGAAACACGTAAGATTATGCACTTTGACATGAACGTTAGTGCAACAACTATCCGTGTTCCTGTATTTCGCGCTCATTCCGAAGCTGTTTGGGTAGAAACCGAACGTCCGCTTACGGTTGAAGAAGTTCGTACTGCTATGTCAAAAGCAGAAGGGCTTGTTGTTCAGGACGATCCTAAAAATGGAATTTACCCGATGCCATGGAATGCTGCAGGAGAAGATCCTGTATATGTTGGTCGTTTACGTGCCGATATTGCTAATCCTAATGGTTTAACTTTCTGGTGTGTAGGCGATCAAATTAAAAAGGGTGCAGCTCTCAATGCTGTTCAGATAGCAGAATACATGATTAAACACAAAATGCTGTAATAAGCTTTTGATTGACATGTAAATGCCTGTATTATCAAGATACAGGCATTTTGTTTTTTTAATCAATATAACTTTAATATTTTGATATGTATGCATTTATAGCTTAACTGTATTGGATAGTGAGTTTTTTAATACGTAATGTTAATTCAATAGGGCTAAAAGGCTTGATTATATAGTCATTAGCTCCAAGTTCTAACGCTTTTACAACAGTTTCTTCCTGTCCAATGGCTGATAAAATAATTATGGGTGTTTTTGAGTTTAATTTATTGCGTACATGAGAGATAACTTCTATTCCGTTAACAAAAGGCATCATAATATCAGAAATAATTATATCCGGTTTTTCAGTTTCTATTTTTTCGATACCCTGCTTTCCATCTTCTGCAACTAAAACATCATAACCTTCTTTTGTCAGTTTAAACTGAATAGCTTTTAATACAATACTTTCGTCTTCTATTACTAAAACCCTCATAGCTATTCATTTATTGTGTTTAACTCTTGCTCTAATTCAGACAAAGCATTACTAAATGCTTCGACGCACGAATTTAAATGGTTTTGCAAAAGTTTAAGCTTTTCTGTGTCCTGATTTCCTTGTAAAATTTCGATTATGGTCAACTCGGAAGTTCGCATAATCTCTAATACGCTGCTTATTCCGGCAAAAGGAGCTACGGCTATAAATTTGTGAATTCGTATCCGAAGATTTTCCCATTCCTGTTGCTGATATAATCTTTCGACATCTGAGATAAATGGAGGAATTTCATTTACGATATTTTGTAGCATCATTTTTCGAAAACTGATATCATTTTCCGAGAAATCGTTTAAATAGTTAAGATTTATGTATTTGTAGGTTTTGCTCATGGTATTTTTATTTTAAGGATTTCTAAAACTTTGATTATTTACACTTTAAATTTAGGCAAATTAATGTTTTTACACTTGAAAATAAGATGGATCTTAATAATTGTCTCAAATAATATTCGATAAAAAATATTTAATAACTTTGCCGCGCTTAAAGAAAGCACGTGTTTGATTGGCACCCACGTAAAAAATCAATAAAAATGAAAGATTCATTATCTCCTCTGTACGTTTTTTTCGGTATTCTTTTTACCGCATGTTTGCTCATTTCTAATATTGTATCGGTAAAATTAATTCAGCTTGGGCCTTGGATTATTACGGCTGGCGTTATTGTTTTTCCTATTTCGTACATTATTAACGATGTAATTTCTGAAGTTTGGGGTTATCGTAAAGCCCGGTTTATTATATGGTGTGGTTTTGCCATGAATTTATTAGCTATTGCTGTTTATTCGCTTTCGATAATAATGACCCCGGCTCCGATATGGAAGGGACAGGATGGCTTTATGTTGGTTTTGCAGAATACGCCGCGTCTGGCATTTGCTTCGTTAATAGCTTATTTGGTGGGCTCTTTTGTAAACTCATTCATAATGAGTAAAATGAAAATTAAATCACAAGGACGTCAATTTTCGGTACGGGCAGTTGTTTCAACGTTATTTGGCGAAAGCTGTGATTCTCTTCTTTTTATTACCATTGCTTTTGCAGGAAGTGTTCCGTCAGGAGTGCTATTAGAAATGATTGTCGTTCAGATTATTCTTAAAACATTGTATGAGATTGTTGTTTTGCCTGTTACTATACAAGTGGTAAAAGCGGTTAAAAAACGCGAAGGCATTGATATTTTTGACGAAAACATCTCTTATAATCCATTTAAAGTTGCAGAAGTATGATAGCTGAAAAAGCATTGGTGGTATTGTCGGGAGGACAGGATTCTTCTACTTGTCTGTTTTGGGCAAAAAAGAATTTCAAGGAAGTTGAGGCTGTAGGGTTTGATTATGGACAACGTCATCAAAACGAGTTGGAAGCTGCCCAAAAACTGACAGAAAAGGTAAATGTTCCGTATAGCATTATGCCAATGCCATTGTTAAACAACATGACTAGCAATGCGCTAACTCGCAATGAGATAGTTGTAGAGGAAAAAGCACAGGAAGGGCATTTGCCAAATACTTTTGTGGATGGACGGAATATGGTATTTCTCACTTTTGCTGCCATTTTTGCTAAAAGCAAGAATATCAACCATATTATAGCAGGAATGGGACAAACTGATTTTAGCGGATATCCCGATTGTCGTGACGTGTTTGTTAAGTCGCTAAATGTAACGCTGAATTTAGCAATGGATTACCAGTTTGTTTTGCATACACCTCTCATGTTTTTGACAAAAGCTCAGACTTGGGCTTTAGCCGATGATTTAGGTGTTTTGGATGTGATAAAAAATGAAACTATAACCTGTTATAATGGAATGCCGGGAGATGGTTGCGGACATTGTCCGGCGTGTCGTTTGCGACGCGAAGGTCTGGAGGAATATCTTAAAACAAAGAAATAGTAAAACAATTCATCTATAACAGATATGGGACGTGAAGAGAATCTTCAGCATTTAGGTAAAAAAACGGAATATCCTACAGTATACGATCCTGCGCAGCTTGAAGCTGTTGCCAGCAAGCATGTTAACCGCGATTATTGGGTAAAACTGAATTGTCCCGAATTTACAAGCTTATGCCCCATCACTGGCCAGCCTGATTATGCAACAATTTATATTAGCTATATACCTGATGAAAAGTTAGTTGAAAGCAAAAGTTTAAAGTTGTATTTATTTAGTTTTCGTAATCATGGCGATTTTCATGAAGATTGTGTGAATGTTATAATGAATGACCTGATAACTTTACTCAATCCTCGTTATATTGAAGTTTGGGGAAAATTTCTGCCACGCGGCGGTATTAGTATTGACCCATATTGTAATTATGGCAAATCTGGTACAGATTTCGAAAAAATGGCACAATACCGGATGATGAACCATGATTTAAATCCCGAAAGAATTGATAACAGGTAAGTTAGTTGTCAAAAGGAGAATATAATCATTCCATCAAAAGACAAGTGTGTTGCATACCCGCTAACAGGTAATTCTTCATTATACCAGGTACTACCAACATTTATTGTCCATTGTTTGGCTAATAAATGGCTGTATTCCAGCCGTAAAGATTGCGATTTTAGCTTTAGAGCAGAGGTCGAATTTAACATGTTTTGCCTGTCGTCAGGAGATACACCATAGCCTAGTCGAATGCCGATAAAATTTTCTGCAACAGCAAAATAGCGACGAATATTTAATAAACCGGATATCGATGTTCCGCTCGAAGATGTTGTGATGAACGGGCGTAGTGAAAACCAATAATTACCGGTGTACTTTCCGATAGTACCTGTGTAAACAACAACCTGAGAATTATCGAAAAACAATGCTCTTACGCCAAGCGAACCTTCAAAAGTATTAGGAAAGCTATGGAATAATTCGATACCTCCACGTTGTTTTGGAAAAATAGAGTTCTGAGAAAATCCCGCATTCAGATACAAATAATTATTCTCATTAAGATGAGGATATGCATCCATTTCGAATTGATAACCATTTGTTGAATATCGATTTGCATAGTTGAAGCGAGCGACAACCGGCCCTATTGAAGTCTTACGTAAATATTGCAAAGCAATCAGATGCCAGTTGTCCCTGTTAAATTTGCTTGAATAATAGTCGAAAGTATATTGCAGCGATAGTTTGTTTTGCTGCTTTTCGAGCTTTATGTTGTTTAAGAGTTGTAGTGCTTCAGCGCTTAATTGTTTTTTTTGCAATATTGTGTTAAGTTCTTTTTCAGCAGCTAGATAATCACCTTTAGCTCTTAATATTTTTGCTTTTTTGTATAAAAAATGTTCATCATTAGGTGTCTTTTTCAAGGCTTGGTCGCAATAAGCTAATGCCTGCGTATATTTATGATCCCAGTATTCTACGTCCGATAAAGCATCGAGCGCATCGTAATGATCCGATTTTTTCGAAAGAACCAATTGTAATACAATGCGTGCAGAATCGTACATTCTGTCCCACGCATAAGTTCTACCCATCAAGATTGCAACATCTGCATCAAATGACTGATTCATAATATTTCTACAAATATCTCGTGCTTTTCCTCGCTGGCCGGCAAATGCTAACTTACGAGCATCGCTATAGGTTTGACATGTAGCATATTGTGTGTAAATATTAAAAAGCAGTAATCCGAAAAATAAACGGATAAAAAAACGAAAAGGTTTATTCATATTATTTTATTTGGTACATTAAATTTAATAATGTTATAGTTTGAATTATAAGAATTAGCAGCTTATTTTTAATGAAACTAATTTTATGATGAAATTAAAATCTTGGATTGGCGCTTTTTTCGATGTTTTTTATCCACGAATATGTCCTGGTTGCCAAGAAAGCTTAAGAGAAAATGAGCGTATTGTCTGTGCCCATTGCCGTTACGAATTGCCACTAACCAATTTTGGTGATACATATGGCAATCCGGTTGAAAAACTTTTCTGGGGACGTGCTCATGTTGCTCATGCTTCATCTATGTATTATTTCTTAAAAAGTAGTAGAATACAGCATCTTATACATTCAGTTAAATATAAATCGCGCAGAGACTTAGGTCACGAACTGGGACTATGGATGGGACATGCTTACCGTAAAACAGTGTTTGCTAAAACCGATCTGTTGGTTCCGGTGCCATTACATCCCAAAAAAGAACGCGAGCGAGGGTACAACCAAAGTTCGGTACTGGCTGGAGGTATTGCGGAAGTTTTAAAAATTCCGGTTTTGGAAAACGCACTGCAGCGAACTAATTATACGCAAACACAAACACATAAAGGACGTTACGAACGCTGGGAAAATGTAGACGGACTTTTTACGATTAATCCTAAAATAAATATTGCAGGCAAGCATGTACTTCTGATAGACGATGTTATAACAACGGGAGCAACATTGGAGGCTTGTTGTAATGCACTGCAAAGAATTCCCGAAGTAAAAGTCAGCATTCTTACTTTTGCAAAAGCGTAATATTTTGATAAACAGGGTTGTTACGGAATTTTACATTGAAATCAAGTGTAAAGAGTTGAAAAATACTACCAATTCACTGTATAATATGTTGAAGATCAGATAGCGCAATAAAGAGAGATATAGTCTGATTTGTAAGGGAAACACACGGATAAAAACGTATAAAGCGCTTCTTAATATCCTTAAAAACACGTAGGTTTGAAGAAAAATTTCGGAAAAGATAAATAAATGCAATTCAGAGAGGTAATAGGTCAGCAGGCTATAAAAAATCAACTGATACAAACGGTAACTGAAAACAGGGTGAGCCATGCCCAGCTATTTACGGGAACTGAAGGTACAGGTGCGTTGCAGATGGCGTTGGCTTTTGCTCAATATGTACAGTGTGAAAATCCCGGAGCTGATGATTCGTGTGGGGTTTGTGCCGCTTGTCATAAAAACGAAAATTTGGTGCATCCTGATGTTCATTTTGTTTTTCCGGTTATAAAAGCATCATCGGGCTCGTCGGTTAGTGATAATTATCTGACGGAATGGAGACAAACAATTAAAGAACAGCCTTATTTTAGTTATAATCAGTGGATGCAGCGCATTGGTGCAGCCAATAAACAGGGTGCTATTTTTGTAGATGAAAGCAGCGAAATTTTGCGCAAAATAAACCTCAAAACGTATGAAGCTGATTATAAGGTAATGATAATCTGGTTGCCTGAAAAAATGAGGATAGAAACTTCCAATAAATTGTTGAAAGTATTGGAAGAACCTCCTGCTAAGACGTTATTTCTGTTGGTTTCGGAAGATCCGAATTTATTGTTGTCTACAATAGTAAGCCGTTGTCAATCAACAAGATTCAGACCAATTAATGTAAACGATATTGAAGTAGCTTTACATAAACAAGGTGTGTCGGAGGCTGAATCGGCCGTTTTAGCCCGCAGAGCATCGGGGAGTATGGTGAAAGCACAGGAAACCATGCAGATGACAGAAGAAGAAAAATTCTTTTTCGATCAGTTTGTCGCATTTATGCGACTTTCATATGCGTTAAATGTATCAGAATTAATGAGATGGGTTGACGAGATAGCCGATGCTGGACGAGAACGACAAAAAAATTTTTGTGCGTATGCGCTTCGGCAGGTTCGCGAAAATTTCATTTTGAATTTCAGCATGCCCGAAATATCGTACCAGTCGCCACACGAAAATGATTTCTCGAAAAAGTTTTATCGGTTTATTAATGAACGAAATATAGAAGGGCTAAGTAAAATTTTCAGCCAAGCTGCATCACATATAGAATCGAATGCCAATGCCAAAATTTTGTTTTTTGATCTTGGGATACGTTTACATCGGCTGTTGAAGATGCCTTAAAAGCTTGTGATGCAATATGCCTCGTTTTTTTACCTTTGTAGCTTTAATGTAAATTCTCATATAAAATGAATAACGGTTGTCTCTCGCGGGGTTGCCCCGGCATAAACAGCGAAACGGCAGAGGTAAAACCCTGTACGAATGGATGCTGTAATAAGCTCGATGTGAGCAACTGGCTTAGCGACGTTCCGGCCTCTATGGCCGCTTCAGATATAATAGAAGTACGCTTTAAAAATACCCGCAAAGCTTTTTACCGCAATGTAAACGAGCTTGTGCTTAAAACCGGCGACATTGTGGCCGTTGAGGCATCGCCGGGACATGACATAGGTGTAGTTTCGCTGGCTGGTGAGTTGGTTAATGAACAATTACGTCGTTATCAGCTAAATCCGAATGAAACGGAGTTCCGTAAAGTATATCGAAAAGCTAAGCCTGCAGATATCGAAAAATGGATGGAAGCCATTGATCTTGAAGAGAAAACGATGCTAAAGGCTCGTTCTATCGCTTCGCGTTTAGGCTTGAACATGAAGATTGGAGATGTTGAGTATCAGGGCGATCGCACAAAAGCCATTTTTTATTATATTGCAGATGAGCGTGTTGACTTCAGAGAGCTGATTAAAGTCTTAGCCGAAGAGTTTCGTGTTCGTATTGAAATGCGCCAGATAGGGGCAAGACAGGAAGCTGGGCGAATTGGAGGAGTTGCCTCATGTGGTCGGGAATTGTGTTGCTCAACCTGGATAACCAATTTTGTGTCGGTCACCACAAGCGCAGCTCGTTATCAGGAAGTATCGCTCAATCCGCAAAAACTTGCAGGACAATGTGGTAAGCTAAAGTGTTGTCTTAATTTTGAGCTCGATGTTTACCTCGATGCTCAAAAAGAAATGCCTGATCCGAAGCCACTCGAAACGGCTGAAGGAACTGCTTATCATGTAAAAACGGATGTTTTCAGGCGTATAATGTGGTATTCGTTTGACAAAGATACAGCTTTAAATATGACGGCTGTTTCGGTTGAACGGGTGTATGAGATTATGGATCTGAACAAACGTGGACAAAAAGTAAAAGTACTTTCGGTTGGAGAAGGAGAAGCCATTGCGCGTCCAGATTTTGAAAACGTTGTAGGTCAGGACAGTGTTACTCGTTTTCAGGAGAAAAGAAAAAAGAAAAAGCCACGTCCGTCTCAAAATAATGCTCCGGGCAACAATGCAAATCAGCAACAATCACAAAATGAGACAGCTGATAATACTGGTGGCAATAAAAATAACAACGTTAATGTAAACCGCGACAATCGGAACAATAACCGCGAACGTGGAAATAATAATCATCGTAATCGGAATAATAACCGGGGGTCGCGAAATCCTAATTCTAACCAAAATAGGACTAGTGATCAGAATCCCAATCCCAATTCAAATAAGTCATGACAAGAAAACTGGCTTTGAAAATAGCCGGATGCATAATAGCTGTCGTAGTTATAGCCACAGCATGCTCCAATAACCGGGTTTACGATCGTTTTGAATCGATACCAGGTGCCGTGTGGAATTATAATAAACCTTTAGAATTTAAGATTGATATGCAGGATACCACGCAGGTATACAACATATACTTGAATCTGAGGCATAAAAGTCTTTACTCTATGAGTAATCTGTTCATGTTTGTAACTACACAATCACCTTCAGGCGACATGGTTAAAGATACCGTTGAGTTTATATTAGCCGATCCGTCAGGAAAATGGTTAGGCAGTGGATTGGGCGATCTGTTAACCTATCGACGTATTTACAAGCGTAACATTCGGTTTGCCCAGAAGGGCACATACACTTTTCGTTTACAGCAGGCTATGCGTATAAACGATTTACCACATATAACCGATGCAGGGATTTGCATAGAGAAAGTAACTAAATAAATTACAGTTAATTATTAATTAGAAAGTGGGAAAGGACAAACTGCGAAAGTTTGCCGAAAATGCCGGTTTTTCGCACTTCTTTCAGCCAACAATGGAAGAAGTATTTCGAACTGAATACCGGATGAAAGGTCGCTGGAATAGCGAATTCTTTGGCAATGACAAGCCTATAGTTCTTGAATTAGGCTGTGGCAAAGGAGAATACACGGTTGGCCTTGCGCGCCGGTATCCTGATAAAAATTTTATAGGTATCGATGTTAAAGGAGCACGCATGTGGCGGGGTGCATCTGATTCGCATAAAGATAAATTGCCAAATGTCGCTTTCTTGCGAACACGTATTGAATTTATTGAGAATTGTTTTGCCGAAGGCGAGGTCTCCGAGATCTGGATTACATTTCCTGATCCGCAATTGAAAAAAGCTCGAAAGCGCCTGACATCCGAAGCATATTTGTCACGTTATCGCCAGTTCTTACAGTCAGATGGTATCGTTCATCTTAAAACAGATAGTTTTGAACTTCACACGTTTACCCATGAACTTATAAAACTCAATAAAATGACGTTGCTGGCTTGTACTGTTGATTTGTATAATTCAGAATTTGCCGGCGATACCTATTATATTACTACCTATTACGAGAAGATGTATCTGGATAAAGGTAAGCCAATTACTTATCTCCGGTTTAAACTCGACGGCAATGAAAATCTCGTCAACCCCGACATCGAATGATTTTTTTGCACAGGTGTATGAAGTCGTTCGCCAAGTGCCGTGTGGAAGAGTAACAACTTACGGAGCTATAGCTCGTTTTCTGGGGTCGCCGCAATCGTCGCGCATGGTAGGATGGGCTCTCAATGTCTGCCACGACAAAGAACCTTTTGTTCCGGCACACAGGGTTGTAAATCGGTTAGGAATGCTTAGCGGGAAGGTGCATTTTCATGGCAAAAATCTTATGCAACAACTTCTTGAAAATGAAGGCATAATAGTTGAAGACGATTGTGTTGTAGAATTTGACAAACTTTTTTGGGATCCTTATAAAGAATTATTCTAGATAATAGTATTTATTTAGACTTGGTTTAATATTTTTGTAAAGATATTTAATAAGCATCCGTGTCCTCTTAATAAAGGAATGGAGTTTAGTTATTAATAAAATAAATTATGGGGTATAGCAGAGAACAAGTACTTGATGCGCTGAGACACGTTACTCATCCCGAAAGCGGCAATAATATTGCTACCCTCGGAATGGTTGAAGATATTATAATTGAAGGCCAAAAGATTAGCTTCACCTTATTTTTTAATCGTTCTAATGACCCTTTTATTGCATCCATTCAAAAAGCTTGTGTAAAAGCCATTGAAAAATACATTGGGGTTGATGCTCAGGTTGTTGGTAATATAACAATTCGTTTTCATGAAGTTGCTCAGAGTGAAAAGCCATTGAGCAACGTTAAGAATATCATAGCTGTTGCTTCCGGAAAAGGAGGTGTTGGTAAGTCTACTGTTGCGGCAAATCTTGCGGTTGGGGTTGCAATGACTGGAGCCAAAGTAGGACTTATTGATGCTGATATTTTTGGACCATCGGTACCTTTAATGTTTGGTGCTGAAGATTATAAGCCAACAATGACTGAAGAAAACGGGAAGTCATTGATTGTTCCGCTTGAAAAATATGGGGTTAAAACACTTTCTATTGGTTATTTTGTAGAGGCAGCCAATCCGTTGGTCTGGCGTGGCCCAATGGCTGCTAATGCTCTGAAACAGTTATTGTTTGATACTGCCTGGGGAGAATTGGATTATTTATTTTTAGATATGCCTCCAGGAACAAGCGATATTCATTTATCAATAGTCCAGGAACTTAGTGTTACAGGTGCAATAATAGTAAGTACACCTCAGAAAGTTGCTTTGGCCGATGTGGTTAAAGGTATTAATATGTTTAGAGGAGATAAAATTAATGTACCGATTTTAGGTCTTGTAGAAAATATGGCTTGGTTTACGCCTGCCGAATTGCCCGAAAACAAGTATTATATATTTGGGAAAGAAGGTTGTAAAGGCCTAACTGAAACTTATGATGTCCCTTTATTAGGACAAATTCCTCTTGTACAGAGTATTTGCGAAGGTGGTGATAATGGTGTACCAGCGGTGCTTGACCAAAAATCAATCGTTGGTAAAGCTTTTAATGAGCTGTGTTATAACACGATAAAAGCGATTAATACTCGTAATAAAAATCTGCCTCCAACTTCAAAGGTTGAAATGCAGAATACCCTAAAATTCTGATATGCTGAATTATGAGTGATAATGATTTAATTACAAGAATAGAAGCTGCACTTGAAAAAATAAGACCTTACCTTAAGGCTGATGGTGGAAACGTTGAATTTCACTCGGTTACACCTGATAATATATTGAAAGTGAAGCTTACGGGAGCATGCGAGGGATGTCCTTTTAGCATGTTTACTATGAAAGCAGGAGTCGAGCAAACTGTTTTAAAAGAAGTCCCTGAAATAAAGGAAGTTGTAACAGTTTAAGAGAAGTAAAAAAGGCAGGAAATATTCCTGCCTTTTTTACTTCTTAATTTCATCTGGAACTTCGAACGAAAGTTCTACTAGTCCGCATATTTTTCCATTCTCGCGCCAAGCTGTCTGATGAATTAGTTTTCCGCTTTTGCTAAAATAGATGTTGTCTGCACCGGTTTTTAGCAATTCTTTTATTTTTTCGTTTGATGCGGGTTGATGGCAATCAAATAAACACTGTCCAATTAATGCAATTCCTCCACGTTTTGCATAATTGAGAATAGATTTATCGTTCATGTAAACAATAATACCATCTGTATCACAAATGGTTACAGCACAAGTATATTCTTTTACAAAATCGGGCAGCGTATTTTCCATTATTAAAAAGATTTAAAACCAATGGCTTCGCGTGCAATTTTGAGCGTTTCGGAAGCACGAGCCCTTGCTTTTTCTGTGCCTATCTTGGTTACTTTGCGCAAGTAATCGTCATCTTTTTCAATTTCTTTTATGCGTTCGCGAATAGGCGTTGTTGCCTTAATAATATCTTCGGCTAGTTGTTTCTTAAGGTCGCCATAACGAATATTGCAATTGTTGTAACATTCACGAAAATGAGCGATAACGTCGGGAGTTGAAACGACATCAAGTAATGTAAAAAGATTTGCTATAGGCTCAGCCATTGGCTGGTTGGGTTCAGTTGGACCAGAATCGCTAACGGCTTTCATTACTTTTTTACGAATTACTTCAGGTTCGTCAATTAAATAGATTCCATTGCCTTCCGATTTTCCCATTTTTCCGCTACCATCAAGTCCAGGAATTTTAATCAAATTTTCGCCAAAGTTGAAAGGTTCTGGTTCAGGAAACAAGTCAATATTATACATGGTATTAAAACGGCGGGCAATATGTCGAGCCATTTCCAGATGTTGTTCCTGATCTTTGCCAACCGGCACTTTATTAGCCCTGTGTATGAGAATATCAGCGGCCATCAGAACAGGGTAAGTAAGTAAGCCTGCGTTAACATTTTCAGGTTGCTTTCTTGCTTTTTCTTTGAAAGAAGGCGTTTTGGCGAGTTCTCCCATGTACGAGATCATGTTAAGAATCAGGTACAATTCCGGAATTTCAGGGATATCGCTTTGAATATAAATGGTTGAAACTTCGGGATCTAAGCCGGCTGCAAGGTATTCAATCAAAACATTTCTTACTGTTTTATGTAAATTATCTGGATGCGGATGTGTAGTAAGCGAATGATAATCAGCGATAAAAAAGTAACAATTATATTCGTGCTGCATGCGTATAAAATTGCGCAGCGCACCGTAGTAATTTCCTAAATGCAGGTTACCCGTAGAGCGGATACCACTGAGTACAGTTTCCATAACAAAAAATTTTCAAGCTTGGCAAATGTACTAAAAGTAGCTTGTAGTTGGAAAATTGCATTTTAGGTTTTGAACATAATCTAAATGAAATAAAAATAGGGCATCTCATAGAGATGCCCTATTTTAGTGAATGAAGTAGTAGTTAATTATTCTTTTACCTGAAAGAAATCGAGCATATTGGCTTTGTTTGCATCGGTTATGCCTACATAATATTTGTTGTCTTTATAAACAAACATAGAGGTTTCTCCGTTGTTAGTGTACTTATACAATTTAAAACCGTTGTTGTCTTTCACCATTTCCATTAAAGCTGTTTTGCCGGTAGGTTTGTTGTTTTTATACAGCGGTAGACGGTCATATTTTTTGCCATTGGCAATGTAAGAAAAAACATCGTCTTTGTTCATTTCAACAAATCTGAGATCTTGAAAATCAACACGAACAATGTTTTGTTGATCAACAACATTCTTGCAAACGATAGTATCGGATTTGGTAACAATATAATTTTTACTGTTTTTATCGTCGCGGGCAAACATGCTAATGCTTAACAGTAAAGCGAATGAAGTTAATACTAAAGTTTTCATAATAGTACTTTTTATGTGATTTTATAATGTTTTGTTTTTATTAGATGGCTGCTATGTAATAACAACTATCTTATTTTTATGCTACAAATGTATAGCGGCATAGAATGGTAAGTATAAAGAAATCAACCAATAAAGAAAGTTTATCTATATTCAGGTCTGTTCTTAGTATTTTATGAATACTTACAATTTTTAAGGGTTATAATACGCTGTTTTATGGCGTTTGTAGAACTTTTTGTGGCGTTGGTTTAAAATTGACTCTTTGATTCTGAAAAAGTAAAAGGGATCCATTAAAAAACTGAAAGAAATACAGATTTGATTATCTGTTGCTTTCAGTTTTACACTTTGTATTTTTGAACGCTTACCAATAAAAACGGCCACACCATTTGGTGCAGCCGTTTTGTACAATTAAAAGGTGGAGAGCTTTTATTTGTAACCTAAAACATTAATCGTATGCATTTTTATTATTCAGTTACTTGGAAAAAATCAAGTAAAGTGGCCTTGTTCCTGTTGTTTACACCAACATGGTATTTGCCATCTTTAAAAACGAGAAGAACACTTTGGCCATTTTCACTGTATTTATAAAGTTGAAAACCGTTTTTAAGGCGAATAAGTTCCATGAATGCTTTTTCTCCGGTAGGTTTGTCATTGAAATAAACAGGTAGATTATCAAAAACATGACCTTGAGCAGAATACGATTTCACGTCACTTGTTTTTACTTTAATAAGTTGTCCATTTTCCAAGTGTAAACGGGTATTGTTGAAACCAATCGAAAGATTTTGGCAAATAATGGTGTCATTGCTGGTAATAACATAATTTACATTATTGTTGTTACGAGCAAAAGTTGAAAGACTAATTAATAAAGCAGCGGTAGTAATAAAAATAGTTTTCATATCTTTTCCTCCTGTTAGGGGATTAAGTTGTTTTAGCTTTAGACGTCCTTGTATTACAAATGTTACAGAAAGTCTTTTGTTTTCGATAACAAATGTATGGAGTGTCGAAGCTCTTTGAGAAGCTTAATCAACCAAACAAAAAGGTTTGTCAACCAAATGGCTTGTAGTCGATAAAAATTTGTAAGGGAAAAAATCGTCCGTGTTGGTTGAAAGATTACCTGTGTTGGTTGAAGATTGTTGAGGTTTTGTTGAAATTGATGTTTTTTAGCTTTCGAAAGTTATAGGCGATATTCGTTTTTAACTTTTAAGATGTAATCACGCAGTTACGAAAAACGAAAATTTACAAATATCGTTGCCATGAAAAGATTGCATGAAATTTTTGCTCACCTTGGATTTTGGCTTTTCGTCATTATTATAAGGCTTCCGATGCTCAATTACAGCGACAATCAGCCATATTATATGTGGCAGCTTATTGTTAGTATATTTCTGCATATCCTCATTTTTTATCTTTTCTATTTTTTCTTTGGTCGAATATTATTGCGAAAACATATCTGGCAATTTATAGTCTTTTTTATAGCATTTTTGTTCGTTTATTCGATACCTGTCACGTATTTTATAATCTTTGTTTTTGATAAACTAATACAGTATCAATACATTAAAGAAGATCCGCAACAAGGAGGCGTTTTATACACGTATATTTCGGTTATTACCGCACAATCTATTTACGCAATTACCGGTACACTATTCTGTTTTACAATCGATTGGTTTCGAAATAGTCGACAGCGGGAATTGCTTGAAAAGCAAAATATTAGTAACGAACTCGCTTTATTGCGTTCGCAGATAAATCCGCACTTTCTTTTTAATACGCTTAATAACATCCATGCTTTTGTTTATCGCGATCAGGATAAAACTGCTTACGGTATCATAAAACTATCTGAAATAATGCGTTACATGTTATATGAAACAAATTCGGAAAAGGTTTTACTGGAAAAAGAACTAAAGTATGTTCAGAATTATGTTGATTTGCAGCGTCTTAGAATGAAAGATCCTGATTATGTCGAAATAACGATAGAAGGAAATGTGTATGGAAAACTAATTCCTCCACTTTTACTTATTACCTTTATCGAGAATGCCTTTAAGCATGGAAGAAAAAACTCCACGCCTCCGGGCATTACTGTTTTGTTGCGTGCCGAAGCAAATTCAATGTATTTTGAAGTTTCAAATTACATCTCGCAAAAAGATTATGAGGAACCAACTAATTATAAAGGTTTTGGCTTGCGTAATCTGAAACGACGTCTTGAGTTGATGTATGGCAAAGATTATCAGCTTGATATTTTAAAAGATACAGAAAAATATACGATAAGACTGCGCATTAATAATCTGTAATTATGAAAATTAATTGTATTGCTGTTGACGATGAGCCTCCTGCTCTGGGACAAATGGAAGATTACATTTCACGTGTTCCGTTTCTGAATTTAGTTGCTTCGTTCGATAATGCCTTTGACACCTTACAATTTCTAAAAACCAATGCCGTAGATCTTATTTTTCTTGACATTGAGATGGAGGGTCTTAATGGCATTCAATTACTTAATGTATTGAAAGTTAGGCCCAAGGTGGTTCTTACAACTGCTTACGATCAATATGCTCTTAAAGCCTTCGATTTAGACGTTTCCGATTATTTGCTAAAACCGATTTCCTTTGAGCGTTTTTTGCAGGCTGTAGAAAAGGTTTTTGATAGTATAAAACCTGATACAACTGTAGCACCACCAACTACTTCTACTACACAGACTGTAGAATTGGATACTCGTACCTATATGTTTGTGAAAACAGAATATCGCATGCAAAGAATTGATTTTAAGAATATTCTATATATAGAAGGATTAAAGGAATATCTAATTATTTATATACCAAACGAAAAAATACTTACACTTCAGAGCTTTAAACGAATAGAAGAAATGCTACCTGCTTCTAATTTTATACGGGTACATAAATCGTTTATTGTTGCATTAGATAAGATTGAAAGCATTGAACGGAGTCGTATTAAAATAGGAGAGAAACTTATTCCCATTGGCGAAAGCTACAGTAAATATTTTCACACAATGCTGGTTGAACGTAAACTTTTGTAGTATTTCTGTTTATCTTTATTAATAAGATAATTGAGCAATGCTACAGATATGAAACGCTGGTTTGATATTTTTAATTCTACGAATGAGGTCATTCTAACATTGGCCGGAACAGGGATTACATGTCTTTTGCTATTTGTTTTTTTTAAATATTTTGTACTTAAAAGGTTTAAAAGAATCTTTTCTAATCGGATATTTCAAAAAAAATTAATTATTTCTCTTATTGTAATTTTAATTTTTTCACTATTCTTTTATAAAAAAGAGAATATATTTCAAACAATAAGTATTCTTAATCCTTTTCATAAGATTATTATTTTTGTATTTATTATAACATTTCTATTTTTTTATATTATTAAAAAAATAAAACAAAGCTCTCTATTTATAAGATATACTGAATTTTTCATTCTTTTTATTAAAGCATTATATCTTTTTTGGATGTTTTTTTTTATGATATATGGATATAGTTCTATTTATCATGTAATTGTAAAACATTTAGCAATTATTCATAAGGCACCACCTTTTTTTGTCGATGTGATTTATATTTCAATGGGTTTGTGCATATTAGCTTTGTCTTTATTCTTTTATGTTTTGATATCCAGAATAATAAAAACAATGCAAGGCGTTGCAACTGAAAAATTAAGGAATTTTTATCAAAATTATATTATAGTTTATATCTATGGTGAAGATAATGCAGATGAAACCAAAAAGGCATTTAACTTTTTAAAAATACAGTCGGTAAGATCAGGCTTCAGACGACGTATTATTGTTTTGGAACTATTATCGTTACACCGGAGTGTTTCGGGGTCTATAAGACAACGAGCACAAGGTATATACAAAGAACTTAAATTATATAGCGAACCATTAATAAGTCTCAGATATTATTTGAGTAACAAAAAATATAATGCTATCCGGGAATTTTCTGCTATAGGATTTGACGATGAAAAATATTTGATATTAAATCAATTAAGAAATAAAAATTGCTTATTACGAAGAGAAGCTCAAATTGCTTTGGTTAAATTGAATTTAGGTTCAGATATTTTTGATTTTCTTTATGACTACAAATATTATTTAACAGATTACGAGCAAGTAATGTTGCTTGATTCTGTGATGAATAAAGAAAGAAAAACTATTATAAATTTAGATAAATTATTAAATTCAAAGAATGAAACGGTTGTCCTTTTTGGTATTCGATTAGTAGGAAACTTGGGACAAGTTAGTGATTTTGATAAAATTGGCTCATTTTTAACTCACTCAAATCAAAAAATTTGCGGAGCAGCAATCGATACATTAGTTAAATTTAACGAACCTATTGTTCAATCAAAACTAATAAAAGTTTTTGATTGTCAATGTTATGAGAATAAAATAAAAATATTGAAGGCAATAGAAAAATTTGATGTAAATGATTGTTTTTCATGGATTATTCAACTTATTGAAAATAATGAGGATTTTAATTTACGATTAAATGCTTTAAGATGTTTGTCTAAAGTCAGAAATATAAAAAAGGAAATGCTGCATGTGGCTTTTGACTCTTATGATGAAACTTTGCATAAACTAATTGATTTAGTTTATGTTAATTAAACTAACAAGTTAATGAATATAGCTTTACATTGGATACAATGGATAGTAGAAACTGTTGTTTTTTCTTATGCAGTTTTTATTATTTCATCGTATTGGATTTTGACGATTTTTTCGAGTATTGCATTACGTCAATATTTGCAAAAAAATCAAAATGCCGATTTCCTGCCTATTTTATCTTCTCCTATCACGCCTTCTGTATCAATACTTGCACCTGCTTATAATGAGGAAAACACAATTGTAGAAAATGTAAGATCTTTATTGTCATTGCATTATGTCGACATGGAATTAATCGTAATTAATGATGGCAGCAAAGATAATACACTCGAAGAATTGATGAAAGAATATGACTTGGAGTCAATTCCTTTTCTTGTTAATTATCAAATAGATTGTAAACCAATAAAAGCATTATATAAGTCTAAAAATCCGGCATTTAGTAAGTTAACTGTGGTTGATAAAGTAAATGGAGGTAAAGCAGATGCTTTAAATGCAGGGATCAATGTGTCTGATAAAAAACTATTTACAACCATTGACGTTGATTGTATAATAGAATATGATGGCTTATTGAAGATGGTGAAACCATTTCTCGAACAAACCGAAAAAAGAGTAATTGCAGTAGGAGGAGTGGTTCGTATTGCAAATTCGTGCCAGATAGAAGACGGACGTATTAAAGAAGTTGAAGTTCCCGAAAATTTAATACCTAGAATTCAGGTTATAGAGTATTTAAGGGCTTTTATTTTAGGGCGAATGGCCTGGAGTAAAATGAATGGTTTGTTACTCATTTCGGGTGCCTTTGGAATGTTTGATCGCGAAATTGCACTCAAAGCCGGAGGTTATAACCATCATACTGTAGGTGAAGATATGGAGCTCGTTGTTCGTATGCGCCGTTATATGCATGAAAATAAGATGGGTAAGTATAAGGTCGATTTTATTCCGGATCCTTTGTGCTGGACAGAAGTTCCCGACAATATTAAAATTTTAAGTCGTCAGAGAAATCGCTGGACTCGTGGAACAATTGACACTTTACGGATGCATAAGCGGATGTTTTTTAACTATAAATATGGAATATTAGGCTTGTTCAGTTTTCCATATTGGGTATTTTGCGAGTGGTTCGCTCCTTTTTTCGAAATACTGGGACTTATTTATTTAATTGTTTTATCGATATTTACAGATGTAAATATTTTGTATTTTATAATTTTATTTGTGTTTGGATATTGCCAGGCCATTGTTTTTTCAATGTATGCCATATTTGCCGATGAAATTTCATATCATCGATATAATAAAAAAAGTGACATTATAAAACTGATTTTTACCGGATTACTGGAACCTATAATATATCATCCGATGACAGTTTGGTGGGCTCTTCGAGGTAATTACGACTATTTCATCAAAAATAAAAAAGACTGGGGCGCCATGCCTCGTGCAGGTTTTAAAAAGAAGGCTGTATGACAGCAATTTCAAATTATAAATTTGAAATATTAGCACAAGTATCTTGTTCTCTAATTATTTGACATAAACTTAGCATACTAACCTCTTTCGAAAGAAAATTGTTGCTATTTTTGTATGTTCTGCGGAAAAATGCTTTTAAAAATGGCTGACTTTAACCAAACATGAAAGCTTTTGAGCAAAAGCTGCAATATGCAAAAACGTTTAACACTCAATACAATTATTGTATGCAAACAATCGAAAAGTTCAATTTTGCTGGCAAACGTGCCATTATGCGCGTTGATTTTAATGTTCCCCTTAACAAAGAAACATTTGAGGTTACCGACGATACTCGCGTTCGTGGTGCTCTTCCTTCTATCAAAAAAGTATTAGCTGATGGTGGTTCAGTTATTCTGATGTCTCACCTCGGTCGTCCAAAAGGTGTTGAAGCAAAATATTCGTTAAAACACGTAATTCCCTGTATCGAAGCTCACTTAGGCTTAAAACTGAAATTTGCAGACGATTGCATGGGCGAATCGGCAAAAACACTTGCAGCATCCTTAAAACCAGGCGAAGTTCTTTTGCTCGAGAACCTTCGTTATTATGCAGAAGAAGAAGGTAAACCACGTTTGCCCGAAACTGCAACCGACGAAGAAAAAGCTGCTGCTAAAAAAGAAGTAAAAGAAAAACAGAAAGCTTTTGCTGCACAGTTGGCTAGCTATGCAGATTGCTACGTTAACGATGCGTTTGGAACTGCTCACCGTGCTCATGCTTCTACAGCTCTTATTGCTGATCATTTCGATGCCGATCACAAAATGTTTGGTTTTCTTATTGTTAGCGAACTCAAAGCGATGGATAAGGTTCTTGGTTCTTCCGAAAAACCATTTACAGCTATTATGGGGGGTGCTAAGGTATCGGATAAAATTCTTATTATCGAAAACCTTCTCGATCGCGTTCAGAACCTCATCATTGGTGGTGGTATGACTTATACATTCATCAAAGCTCAGGGCGGTAAAATTGGAAATTCACTTTGCGAAGAAGATAAACTTGACCTCGCTCTTTCTTTGCTCGAAAAAGCAAAGGCAAAAGGCGTAAACGTTTATTTGCCGGTAGATGCTGTGAATGCCGATAAATTTGATGCTGCTGCCAATACCAATACTTCTAAAGTTGATGAAACTCCTGACGGTTGGATGGGTCTTGATATTTCAGACGAGTCTATCAAAATTTTCAGCGATGTAATCGAAAATTCTAAGACAATTCTTTGGAATGGTCCTATGGGTGTTTTCGAAATGGAAAAATTCTCAAAAGGTACTTCTTCAGTTGCTCAGGCAATTGCAAAAGCTACAGCTAAAGGAGCTTTCAGCCTTATTGGCGGTGGTGACTCAGTTGCTGCTATCAACAAAAACAAACTGGCAGACAAAGTTAGCTACGTATCAACCGGTGGTGGTGCAATGCTCGAATACATGGAAGGTAAAGTTCTTCCTGGTATTGCTGCCATTCGCGGTAAATAGTATTTTTATACACTTTTCAGTTTAAGGAGGCAGGCTTAACAGTTTGCCTCTTTTTATTTTATGCATTTTCTCCGATTATCGTTATGTCATAAATAGCCGAATTTATGATGTAAACGGAGGTCGTTTTTGTAACTTGGTAATAAAAAATTAGTCATAATGAAAAGGCTTATTACGATTAACTCGGTTGAGGACATTTTGCCTGAGTACAGAAACACTCCCATCGGATTACTTTTAGAATATCAAAATCTTAACAGACCGCTTGACCCATGTGATAAAGCACAGCTATTGGTAGGCATGTGTATGGATAATCGCAAGCACCTGAATATTCCTGATAATTTTGCATTTATTATTCGTTCAGGAGGTGGTAATTTGCGGTATAGCGAGTTTAAAGTATCGTATGCCGTTTCGGTCGGGCAGGTTAGTTACATTGCGCTTATCGGGCACAATAAATGCGGTATGGTCAATCTGGTTTCCCGTAAAAATGAGTTTATCGATGGCTTAATAAACAATGCAGGTTGGGATAGAGAACGGGCAGAAGATCATTTTATGAATTATGCTCCTATGTTTGAGATTGATAATGAAATTGATTTTACTTTAAGTGAAGCAAAACGACTCAGGCTTCGTTATCCTAAAATAAAGATAGCTCCACTTCTTTATCTTGTAGAAGACAATAAATTATATCTGATAAAGGAAAATTAAGTATTAAAAAGGTTAGTTTCTTCAGGAGTTATTTGCAGTGTAATAACTAACAAATGAGATGTTCTCGGTACTCAAAACAGTGTAAATTTGAGCAAAGCAGAGGACATACATGGATTCGAAAATTATCACACCCGATCATTGGGAGTTTAATTCCACTTCGTTTGGCTTGCTTATGCAAAAACGCATTCACCGCATTTTGGTGATATGCAGCCATTACGATTTTTTTATGCTCGAAGAAGACGGGCGCATTGACGAACAGATTTACAACGAATATGTTTCGCTGAATCTTCGTTTCCCTCCGGTTTTTATACAGGCCGAAACTGCTGCAAAAGCTTTCGAGATTCTTGAACGTGACCAGATAGACATGGTCATCGAAATGCTTAACATTCGCGATGTTGATGCGTTTGAACTTGCACACCGGCTGAAGGCTAAATATCCGGAAACCCCGGTTGTGGTGCTCACTCATTTTTCGCGCGAAGTGTCGTTACGCCTTCAAAATGAAGATCTTTCGGCTGTCGATCGGGTTTTCTGCTGGCTTGGAAATGCCGATTTACTTCTGGCCATCATCAAATTGTTTGAAGACAGCCTTAATGTGGAGTACGATGTTGGCAAAATCGGAGTTCAAACCATTATGTTGGTCGAAGATTCAGTGCGTTACATTTCGTCTTTTTTGCCCAATATATACAAAATAGTGCTCGAACAGTCGCGTGGCTTTATGGTCGAAGGACTTAATGAACATCAGAAAATGCTTCGCATGCGCGGAAGGCCTAAAATATTGCTGGCTACCGATTATGACGAAGCTGTTTCATTATACGAACGTTACGGGCATAGCATGCTAGGCATTGTTTCGGACGTTAGTTATAAAAAGAATAGGATTTCGGGCGAAAGTCTTATGGGAGTTGAACTTGCGCGTTTTGTAAAGGCTTCCGATTCTATGATGCCTGTAATTTTACAATCTTCCGATCCATCGAACAAAAGGTTTGCCGATGAGCTTGGTGTTGGCTTTATTAATAAACAATCAAAAAGCCTCTCGCTTGATTTGCGCGACTATATGATTGATAATTTTGCTTTTGGCGATTTTATCTTTCGGGATCCGGTTACGCGCAAAGAAATTTCCAGAGCAACAGATTTGAACACGTTGCAACAACAGATTGCTGAAATTCCTGACAGTGTACTGGAATATCATACCAGTCGCAATGAGATATCAAAATGGCTGAAAGCCAGAGCGCTGTTTCCGCTAGCGCAAATGTTCAGACAATTGCAGAACCCCGATTTTGAGAGCCTTCAGCAGATACGTGAATATATTTACGAAGCAATTGCAAGTTTCAGGCGAAGTAAAGGTCGTGGCATAATTTCGAAATTTGACAATAAATCGTTTGATAAGTATCAGATATTCTCGCGCATAGGAGAAGGGTCGTTGGGCGGGAAAGCCCGTGGCTTGGCATTTATCGATTCTTTTATCAATAAATACAGCCTGTTTCATGCGTTCGATCCGGTTGTTGTAACCATTCCGCGAACGGTTGTTATCGGCACCGACTTGTTCGATTTGTTTATGGAATCGAATGATTTGTACAAACTTGCCCTGTCTGATCTTTCGGATGAAGAGATTTTGAAGGCATTTGTTGATGCACGTTTGCCCGAAAGTTTGCAAAAAGATCTTTCCTCGTTTCTTACAGTTGTGAAAAGGCCTGTAGCCGTTCGCTCATCGAGCAAGTTAGAAGATTCTCATTTTCAGCCGTTTGCTGGAATTTATTCGACCGTAATGGTGCCTAATGTTTGCGACGAAACTCAGATGCTCGAATTATTGTCCAATGCTGTTAAAACGGTTTATGCATCAGTATTTTATAAGGCAAGTAAAGGCTATATGGCTGCAACCCAGAATGCGATTGACGAAGAAAAAATGGGAATCATTCTTCAGGAAGTGTGTGGACGGCAGTATGAAAATATTTATTATCCGGTACTTAGCGGAGTTGCAAGGTCTGTCAATTTTTATCCGGTAAAGCCCGAACAGCCAACCGATGGCATTGCTTCAATTGCTTATGGATTAGGAAAATACATTGTTGATGGCGGAATGTCTGTCCGGTTTTCGCCTCGTCATCCTAAAAGAGCTTTGTCGCTTTCATCGCCGGAGATGGCTTTGCGCGAATCGCAGAAGATCTTTTATGCGCTTGATCTCAATCCGCAGAATAGTCAGCCATCAACCGATGATGGAGCCAATCTTTTAAAAATTTCACTGAAACAGGCTCAAGAACACGGTGCGATGCGTTTTGTGGCATCGACTTACGATAGAGCCAACAACATTATTCGCGAAGGAATTTCCGATGAAGGTCGGTTGCTGGTAACATTTTCACGCATACTGCAATACAACGAGTTTCCGCTGGCTAATATCCTTTCCGAATTATTGGAAATTGGAGAACGGGAAATGAATAATCCTGTAGAAATTGAATTTGCAGTTGATATGGACACTCCTCCTTCGAAGCCACGCACGTTTTATGTATTGCAGATACGTCCTATCGTGGTGAGCGAAGAAAGTGGTAATTACAATTTGGGAGAAGCTGAAAGCTCGTCGTGTATTTTGTTTTCTGAATCGGCTTTGGGTAATGGCATTTATAACGATCTGACGGATATTATTTATGTAAGGCCCGAAACTTTTAATGCGGCCGACAACAAAGAATTAGCCAGAGAGATTGAACTTTTAAATGAACAGTATAGAAATGAGGGACGTACCTATATTCTGATTGGTCCCGGGCGTTGGGGATCGTCTGATCCGTGGCTTGGTATTCCTGTTAAATGGCCACAGATTTCGGAAGCTCGTATTATTGTAGAGTCTGGTCTTGAAAATTACCGGATTGATCCTAGTCAGGGAACGCATTTCTTTCAGAATCTGACGTCGTTCCGAGTCGGATATTTAACCATAAATACCTATAAAAAAGAAGGTTTACTTGATATTGAATATCTGAATGCTCAACCTGCTTATTTTGAAACGGCGCAACTTCGCTGTGTCAGATTTTCTGAACCTCTGAATGTAATGATAGACGGGCGTCTGGGTAAGGCTGTTGTCTTTAAACCTACAAAGATATAGGTTATGTAAAAAAGACCAATTGCAGCAGAAACATGCATGAAACGAAACGAGAAACGATTATTGACGCATATTTCGTGCTGAATCAGTACCAACGGTTTTTTTGAGTTGGAGAAACCTTCTCCTGCCTGACAAATGCTACTAACCTTCTGTTTTGTCGGTTTATATCTTAGCTGTTACGTTGTTGAACCCGATGCGGTAATAATATGCCGTAATTTACTAATGTGAAAAGTTTTATGAGCGACGAACCAATTAATGCGAATCGGAATAATTCTTAAAATACAAAGCGCATTAGTAGTACGACATATTATCGTGGCATCAGGCATCAAACAACAAGAAAGAACAGAAAAACAGCTATGAAGTATGTTTTTTTTATAAATGAGCCAAGATACTGTCGGACTGATTTTCTTCAACCTGATAAAGAATGGTAGACAGATAACGTTCGCCGGTATCGGGCAAAAGCACAACAATACGTTTTCCAATGTTTTCGGGACGTTGGGCTAATTGCGTTGCCGCAAAAGCAGCAGCTCCCGAGGAGATACCAACCAGCAAACCTTCGGTGCGGGCCAACTCACGGCTGGTGTTAAAGGCATCATCATTTTTTACCCGGTATATTTCGTCGATAACCGAACGGTTTAAAATATCGGGAACAAAGCCTGCGCCAATACCCTGAATTTTGTGAGGGCCTTTGCGTCCTTCCGACAAAACCGGAGAATCATCGGGCTCAACAGCAACAATTTTCACGTTAGGGTTATGAGCTTTAAGTGCTTCGCCCACACCGGTTATTGTTCCACCTGTACCTACACCGGCTACAAAAATATCGACTTTACCATCGGTGTCTCGCCATATTTCTTCGGCGGTTGTACGTCGGTGTACGTCGGGATTTGCTGGATTTTTAAACTGCTGAGGCAAAAACGAGCCCGGAATTGTAGCGTGCAATTCTTCCGCTTTGCGGATAGCACCCGGCATTCCATCGGCCCCGGGGGTAAGTACCAGTTCTGCCCCCAGGGCTTTCAACAAGTTACGACGTTCAATACTAAAAGTTTCTGGCAAAGTAATCACTAATTTATATCCACGGGCTGCGGCGACAAAAGCCAGTGCAATACCGGTATTTCCACTGGTTGGTTCAATAATTACCGAACCTTTTTTGAGTTTGCCTTCTTTTTCGGCGGCTTCAATCATTGCAAGGCCTATGCGGTCTTTTACGCTTCCTGCCGGATTGAAATATTCGAGTTTGGCTACAACGGATGCGCCTAATTCATGTTTTCTGATGTAATTCGATAATTCAAGTAAAGGAGTATTTCCTACTAAGTCTGTTAAGTTTTTTGCGATGCGTGCCATATTTCTATCTTTTGGTTATATCACAAAATTCGCTGAAACTTAAAGGCTGTGGAATACCATCGAAATGGCATTTTATATACCTAATTAAGGGTAGAGGTTTGTTGGACAACGATGTGTAATAGACACATATATTGCAAGATAATTTATTTTCTCCTCAAACTTACGTTGAAAAGGAAAATGAAATAATGAAGGAAAGGATGTTATTTAAGCATTTCGCGAAACCATAAACCAGAATCTTTAAGGTATCGCTGCTGAGTGGCGAAGTCTGTATAAGCCAAACCGAAGCGTTTGCTGTATCCTTCGGCCCACTCGAAATTATCCATTAATGTCCACACTAAATAGCCTGAAACCGGCACTCCATCTTGCTTTGCGCGCAACACCTGATCGGTATATGCTTTAAAATAAGCAACTCGTTTGGCATCGTGAACCCGTCCGTCGGACGTTAAAATATCGGGGAATGCGGCACCACTTTCGGTAACAACAAATTCTTTTACAGGATATTGAGCAAACTGTTTTAGTATTTTATAAATTCCTTCGGGATAAACTTCCCAATTCATTTCGGTTGTCTCGGCTTTCCGTTTTTTTGGCGATTCCTGAAAAGCCCAGATGAGAGGAATAAATGGCGAATATTTCCCGATAACCCTGAAATAATGCTGTAAGCCAATAAAATCGAAATCGAAACGTGCACGTTCCATGTCACCGGGTTTTATATAAGGTTCAAGACGTTCCAGCATTGGTAAATCGGTTGTCGGATAGCCTAATCCCAGAGCAGGTTCGATAAAAAGGCGGTTCATCAGAGCATCCAGTCGGCGGGCTGCATGCAGGTCGCGTTCGCTGTTGGTTTTTGCCTCGATAGGAGAGCAGGAAAGTCCGGTTCCCACACGAGCTGCGGGTACATTCTGTTTTACAATTTTACCACCGGACGATTGGCACATTACTGCATGGTGCACCGCTGCCATAAATGCTGATATTGAACGTCTTCCTGGAGCATGAATACCGATACCGTAGCCAAAAGCCGTAAACGACATAGGCTCATTAAGTATCATCCAGTTTTTGGCGCGGTCGCCTAAAGCGCGGGTTGCAACGTCGGTGTATTCGCTAAACAAGTCGATAATGTCGCGGTTTGTCCAACCTCCCTTATCTTCGAGAACCTGCGGCAAATCCCAGTGATAGAGATTTACCCAGGGGTCCAGTCCGTTTTCGAGGCAGGTATCGCAAACGCGCTTGTAATAGTCGAGGCCTTTGTTGTTTATTTTTCCAGTACCCGAAGGTAAAATCCGTGGCCATGACAGCGAAAAGCGAAAGGTATTGAAGTTTAACGACGAAGCAAGTTTAATGTCCGATTCGTAACGATGGTAGAAATCGCAGGCCACATCGCCCGTAGCTTTGCCATGAATGCGCCCGCTATGCTGATGGGCAAACCTGTCCCAGATTGATTCGCCTTTGCCGTCGGCTGTTGGAGCGCCCTCTATCTGATATGCGGCAGTAGCAACACCCCAGCGAAAATCTTTGCCAAAAGCGTTTTTATTTAATACTTTATGTGATAAAGCTGCTCTTAAGCGATTGGATAAAAGTAAAGTTCCGGCGGTGCCCAACGCCAGCGTGCGCAGAAATTCGTTACGATTCATACAAGAATAACCTGTGTTTTGTTTCTTTCATAAAACAATGCGGGACACTTAAATCAGGACGGGACAAAAATAAAAAAAACCGCCATTGTAAAGAATCGAAAGCTAAACAATGGCGGTTTCAATAGTTTATTTTCGGGCTAACAGAAAGCTTTTGAGCGCTTCATATTCACTCGGGAGTTCAGAACTTTTCTTTTCACCTTCTATAATTTTCTTCAACCTTTCAGGAAGTTCAATGGCTTTGCCAATAGTTTCCTCGATGGTTTGGCTGAATTTTGCCGGATGTGCTGTTTCTAAAAAGAAGCCTGCAAAACCGGGAGCTGTAGGTAAAAATTCCTGCAACGAGCGGTAACCAATTGCACCGTGCGGATCGGGCAGATAGTTGTATTTACCGTATACCTCGCGAATTGTTTCGCGAATCTGATCGTCGTTGTACGAATATCCTATGATATCAGCGGTTATAGCTTCATGCGAACCACCATAAAGGTCGAGTATACGAACAAAATTGCTGGGGTTGCCCACGTCCATTGCGTTGGCAATGGTTGCAACCGACGGACGAGGTTCAAATTTCCCATTTTCGAGATACTGTGGTACAATGTCGTTTACATTAGTGGCCGAAATAAATTGATCTACAGGTAATCCGGTGCGCTTGGCTATCAATCCGGCGCAGATGTTGCCAAAGTTTCCGCTTGGAACCGAAATGGCTATTTTCTTTCCGGGCTCCTGTTTCATCATTTGAGCCACACCATAGTAATAATAAAACGACTGAGGCAGCAAACGAGCCAGATTAATGGAATTTGCCGAGGTCAGCGTCATGGCCGAGCAAAGTTCTTTATCCAGAAAAGCTTGTTTTACCAAACGTTGGCAATCGTCAAAAGTTCCGTCAATTTCAATGGCCGTAATATTTTCGCCAAGTGTGGTAAACTGTTTTTCCTGTATAGGACTTACCAATCCTTTGGGATACAGAATAAAAACGCGAATGCCCGGAACTTTATAAAAGCCATTGGCAACCGCACTTCCGGTATCGCCCGAAGTTGCGACCAATACGTTGATTACCTCACTTTTTTGACGGGTAAAATAACTCAGCAACCGAGACATAAAGCGTGCGCCAACATCTTTAAAAGCTAATGTTGGGCCATGGAAAAGTTCAAGAGTATAAATGTTTTCGCTAACCTTAACCAGCGGAATATCAAAGTTTAACACTTCATCAACCAATGGTTTGAGCTCGCTGGCGGCGATATCGTCGCCAAAAAACTGCGAAGCAACTTCAAAACCAATTTCGGGTAACGATTTATCGGGCAGAGTTTTGAAAAATTCGTCAGAAAGATGAGGAATACGTTCGGGCATAAACAACCCGTTGTCGTCGGCCAAACCCTTGGTTACGGCAGTACGAAGGTCAACGTCGGGAACCTGGTGATTGGTGCTGTAAAATTTCATAGTGCAAGTATCTGTTCTTTCAAAAAATATTAACCGTTATATAAGTTTTGTTCCTTCCGGATTTACAGGAGAAATAAACAAATCGAAGGGTAAACCAATGTTACGATAGGTTTGTTCGAAGGCTTCTTTTACTTTTCGGGCCGATTCGACTCCGTCGGTAAGCGCAAATATCGAAGGTCCTGATCCGGAAATGCTGCAACCCAGCGCACCGTTGTCCAGTGCCGCTTTCTTAACTTCGGCAAATCCGGGGATCAACATCGACCGTACGGGCTCAATAATAACGTCATTTAGCGAAGCCGAAATAAGCGACATATCGTTCAGCATAAGGCCGGCCACCAGTCCTCCCACGTTTCCCCACTGTTTTACGGCGCGGCGCAGCGAAACTTCTTTGCGTAAAATGCGTCGGCTGTCGGCTGTTTTAATTTCAATTTCGGGATGAATAATTACGCAGTAAAGCGATGCAGGATAAGGCAACGAAACGACCCGCAGCGGTGAATATCCTTGAATAAGAGTAAAACCACCAAGTAATGAAGGAGCTACGTTGTCTGCATGAGCTGAACCGCTGGCCAGGCGTTCGCCCTGCATAGCAAATCGTACCAGTTCGGTTTTGGCAAACGGACGGCCAAGCAATTCATTGGCTCCGAAAGCGCCTGCTGCACAACTGGCTGCACTTGAGCCAATGCCACTGCCCGGATTTATTTTCTTTTTAAAAATGATGTCGATACCTTGCTTCGAACCCAGCTCATTCAACATGGTTTGTATTGCTACGGTCGCTACATTTTTTTCAGGATCGAGCGGCAGCCCGCAACCAGTTTCGTCAAAAATGCAGAGTTTTTCTTTTTCGTTTTTTCTAAAATTAACCACATCTCCCTGTTCCGATAATGCCATTCCGAGCACATCGAATCCGGGGCCGACATTGGCCACTGTTGCGGGAGCAAATACGCTTATTTCCTGAGCCATTTATAATAATTCTAACTGTTTCAATATTTTATCATCTATCTCATTTAAAGAACCCAGCACAACATTGGCCTGTTTGAAAGAATCGTGGCCTTTTAAGTGAGGATCCGGAACGGCGACAACTTTCATTCCGGCATTATAGCCCGACTGAACACCCCGGAAAGAATCCTCAATAGCCAGGCAATCCGAAGGTTCTACACCAAGACGTTTTGCCGCGCCGAGGTAAACTGCCGGATCGGGTTTACCTGCTTTTTCGAATTGCGAAGAGTGCATTACTTCAAAATAAGATTCGATTCCCAGTTTTTTTACTGTTGTTTCAATAAGACTCATAGGTGAAGATGAGGCTACTGCTATTTTTAAACCTTTGTTTTTGAAATAATTAAGTGCATGAAAAACGCCATTAGTTGGTTCTCCTCGTTCTTCAACCAGTTGTGAGACGGTTTCTATAATTTGTACCCGAATGTCCTCTTTTGACGGCGATTGCCATGGGTGACGACTATACCAGTATGTAACAATATCTTTTACTTCAAGTCCGGTGGTAAGTGCGCACAATTCATCGTTAAGCTCTATCCCCACACCGCGAAAAACTTTTTGTTCCGCTAACTTCCATAAGGGTTCCGAGTCGATCAGAACGCCATCCATATCAAAAATTACTGCACGCAACATGCTATATTACTATCAAATAAATTAAACATTGGCGACTCTCATCAAATCGGCAAACACACCTGCAGCAGTAACTTCGGCTCCGGCTCCGTAACCCTTAATAACCATTGGAAGTTCGTTGTAACGCTCGGTGGTGATAAGAACAATATTATTGCTTCCTTCAAGCGAATAAGCTGGATGACTGGCGCCTACCGTTCGCAAACCGACACTGACTTTACCATGATCGAATGAGGCGACAAAGCGCCAGCGCTGATTCTTTTTTACTAGTTCTTGGCGTCTTGATTCAAAGTCGGTATCGTATTTTTTCAGCTTTTCAAAGAAATCGTCCACCGATCCTTCGAAGCATTCGGCAGGAAGAAACGATTCGACGGTGACATCCTGTTTTTCTATCGGGTAACCCGCTTCACGCGAAAGAATAAGCAGCTTACGTACAACATCAATTCCACTAAGATCAATACGAGGATCGGGCTCTGAATAACCCATTTCTTTTGCTTTCTTAACGGACTCACTTAATGGACATTCGGCACTCAAATTGTTAAAAACAAAGTTGAGCGTTCCCGAAAGCACGGCTTCGAGTTTCAGAATTTTATCTCCGCTGATAACGAGTTCATTGATGGTATTAATAATAGGTAGACCAGCTCCTACGTTGGTTTCATAATTAAACCGGACGTTACGCTTCTTAGCCGTTTCTTTCAGCTTTTTATAGATTGAATATTCCGACGAACATGCTATTTTATTGGCAGTTACAACCGAAACGAAGTTGTCTAAAATTTCGAGGTAATGAGTGGCTACTGTACCTTCGGCAGTGCAGTCAATAAATACGCTGTTTCGAAGGTTAAGCTCTTTCATTTTCTCAATAAAAGCAGAAATATTGGCCGGTTCTCCGTTATGATCCAACTCGTTACGATAGTCCGAAAGTTCAATGCCTTCAGGTTTTAACAGCATCTTACGGGAATTGGAAACTCCTACAAGATTGATTTTTAAACGGTGTTCAACTAATAGTTTATCTCGTTGATGTGCAAGCTGTTTAAGTAATATTCCTCCAACTGTTCCGATGCCAATCTGAAAAAGATTCATTTCTTTATAGCCGGATAGAAAGAACCCTTCGTGAATGGCGTTGAGCGCTTTCTTCAGACCTGTTTTGCGGATGGCAATCGAAATATTGAGTTCCGAAGAGCCCTGAGCTACCGCAATAACACTTATCCCGTTACGAGCCAAAGCATGGAACAGCGTTGCCGAAACGCCCGGCATATTTTTCATTTGTTCGCCAACAATAGCGATAATCGAAAGTCCTTTTTCTACAATCAAGCTAAGACTCTCTTTATGACGTATTTCTACTTCAAATTCGTCATGAATGGTTTTTACGGCAATATCACAGTCTTCAGGTCTAACAGCAAATGTAATAGAGAATTCTGATGATGCCTGTGTTATCAGAATTACATTTACTTTGGCCTTTGCCAGTGCTCCGAATAAACGCATAGAGCTCCCCATAACGCCCACCATACCAGTACCTTGAAGCGTAAGCAGGTTTACATCGTCAATAGACGAGATACCTTTAATGGAACTTACAGTATTAATAACAGGCTGGCTGTTAATGAGTGTTCCCTGGGCTTCGGGGTTGAATGTATTTTTTATCAGCAGTGGAATATTTTTAAGGTAAACCGGCTGAATAGTAGGAGTATAAATAACTTTGGCGCCAAAATGCGAAAGCTCAATGGCTTCGGCATAACTCATGGCATCAATGGCGTAAGCTTTGGATACCTTGCGAGGATCGGCTGTCATAAAACCGTCCACATCGGTCCATATTTCAAGAACAGAAGCATCGAGTGCCGAAGCAACGATAGAAGCAGTGTAATCGGAACCTCCGCGGCCAAGCGTGGTCGATTCGTTGTCGGTGGTGCTGGCAATAAAGCCTGGAATTACAGCACGGCCTTTAAGTCCGAAAAGATATTTTTCGACTAAAGGATTGGTTACATCGAACATTACGTTGGCATTACCAAATTCGGCATCGGTACGAATAAATTCGCGACTGTCGAGCCAACTTGCATGTTCAATGATAAAACTTAAAATATACGAAGACAAGCGTTCGCCATAGCCAATAATGTGATCCTGCGAACGAGGTGTAATTTCGCGCAGAAGGAAAACGCCGTGCAGCGCATCTTCCAGTTCGTTGAACATACTACGGACATTTGCCAGTACAGTTGGCTGTAATGCAGGCGTAATAAGCTCCTTAACAATTACAACATGGCGTTCGAATATAGTGTCAAGTTCTTCGCGGTAAAGTTCGTTACGAGTTCGGGCCATGTGGCAGAGCCTGATAAGCTGATCTGTAACTCCTTGTAATGCTGAAAACACAATAATACAAGGTTCATTCTGCTTTTCGACAATTTGTTTTACCACACGGATTCGTTCTGCAGTTGCGATGGACGAACCTCCGAATTTCAAGACTTTTACCTTCTCTGACATATTTTTATCTTTTTTATGACAAAACTCATGCTTTTAAAAACTCAAGTAAACAACTGCAATTTAATGCTTTGTCTAAAAGTTGAGTTGTTAGAGGCACGAATTTGTAAATTTATAATTTTTAATAAAGAGGAACGAATGATTTGTAAATCTTTACAATAAAATATTATTCGGTTTGAATATAATCAATCGTTAAGCCTCTGAACGGCAAAATGAAATAACAAAAAATGTTTTAGGGAAGAGCGTGTGGCAAGTACTGAAATTACGAGTTATTGAGGTTGTTTTTTGTTAATTTCGCGGCCTGATTGCTTAAGGAGCAGAAGTTTGCAATTGCTTTTCTTCTCTCGCAGTCATGCAGGAAGATGCTGTTTTGGGTAATGTTTTTCTACAACGAGAAGTTATGGTGAATTGCTCAACCTCATATGGTATATCCTGAATAAAAGCATGATAAAGAATTGGTTTGTAAGATAAAAGAATGGGAATCGAAAAAGGAATATTTCAGCGGACAGAATTGCTTATGGGCAAGGATATTATGGCTCGTATGGCTGAAAAGAAAGTGATTATTTTCGGGATTGGCGGTGTTGGTAGCTGGTGTGCAGAAAGTTTGGTGCGTACCGGAATCACAAAGCTTACAATTGTTGATTCGGACCGTGTGTGCGTGACTAACATTAACAGACAGTTACATGCAACAATGGAAACAGTAGGAGAGGTAAAGACCGAAGCATTGAAAAAACGGTTGTTGAGCATTAATCCGAAGGCAGAAATTATTGCGTTGCAAAAGATTTATAATAAAGATAATAGCGAAGAGTTTAACCTCGATTCGTACGATTTTATTGTTGATGCGATTGATAGTTTGGGAAGTAAAATACATCTAATACAGCGCGCTACAAGGACAAAAGCAATCTTTTTTTCGTCGATGGGTGCTTCGCTGAAAGTTGACCCGACAAGAGTGAAAGTTGCTGAATTCTGGGACGTTAAAGGTTGTCCGCTGGGCTCACGCTTGCGCAAAATGATTCGCAAAGGCGAACTACCAGCCAAAAAGTTTTTGTGCGTTTATAGCGACGAAGTTCTTGAAAATAAGGGTTCAGGCTCATCATGCGGAACAGATAAATGCATGTGTCCCAAAGCTATGCATGATGCTCCGGGAGATCCCGATCTGGTAAATCACGAATGGTGCAGCCTGAAAGCCGTGATAAACGGAACCACGGCTCATATTACTGCTATTTTTGGCTTCACTTTAGCGGGTCTGGTGATTAAGTCAATTTACAACGAGTAGTGAACCAATATTTTATCGGTTAATATACTTTTTGAAAAACTCTTTTATAAAAGAAGCTTTAAATTCGTTTTGCAGCTTATCTTTTTCATTATCAGAAAGAATACGTATTTTTTGTAATTGTTTGTCGAGTTCTATTTTATAGTTAAGCATATAGAATTTCTCAACGCTGTTTTCGCTGGTTGTATTGAGATATTCATAAGTGGTAATGAGTAAAAAACAATTATCACTTAATGGATAACATTTGTAAATGCGATGATGAAAAAGTTCTAACTCGTAAGTCAGGTTTAGTAGTTTACTGTGCATCAGGTTGAAATCAAAATCAATTTCAACAAGAATACTGGTAAGTTTATCGGCTATTTCTTGTGCCAGATGAGGTTGTTTTTCAATTTGTTCGGCTAGTTTTCTTGCCGCTTTGGCTTTGGCAATATTCTTAAAGTAAGCGAAAGCAACATAAATAATAAGAGAGATGCCGACAATAATAGCTGCTATAAATTTGAAAGGAAACATTTTAAGGAGTATTGGTTTTTCTGAATGAATTATAAAAATCTGTGAAAGCGAATATAGTTTTTTTGACTTTCTGTTAATCATATAAACACAAAAAAGGGCGAGTTTATTCGCCCTTTTGATTAACTGATAAATATCTATTTGCTTGCTTTTTGTATTTTTTTCGAAAAATCTTTGATTAGTTTAATCGTGCTGTCGGTATTAAAAACTGAGTTTAAACCTTGTTCTTCCTGGCCGGGATCGCCCATATAAGCATCTCCTTTTTGCCAAAAGGTATGACCGGAAGTTGCGCGGGCAAAACCACCCCATGCCCAAAAATTACAGCCGGCTAAAGCGTCTTTTTGTTGCGCGCTTTGTAAAACCTGTTCAAAAATGTTTTTGTAATATTCATCACGACAGGTTGTTGGATCGTCAAGTGTAAATTTATGATTATCACGGGGCAGCCCAAATTCTTCGATAACCAATGGTTTATTATGGGTACGTGCAATTTCGAGATGTTTGTTCAAATATTCGTTTGTTTTGCTGATGCAGTTCGGTAGCGATCCTCGTATGTCTTTAGCATTAAGCCAGCTCCAGTTTTTTGGCCAAATGTGAATAGTCAGATAATCAATATTTTTATCGGCATGAATACGTTCGTATAAAGCCAGATCGCCTTCGGAACCCATTTGTCCTTCGGAGCCAGTAGAAACCAGATGATTAGGATCTAACGATTTTATGAAGGCTGCAGTTGCCTTGAGCCAGGATTCGTAAGCGGGTTTATTTTCGTCTGAAAAAGCACGGGGTTCATTGGCAATTTGCCATGACATAAGTGCCGGGTCTTCGGTATATTTTTTCCCGGTGTAGCGGTTAGTGCGCGAAATGATAAAACGTATATGATTGTTTGCCATTTCTTTACAGCTTTCACATTGATGGAATTTTTGAACTTGTGCACGAAATTTATCCCACCCAATGTAGTTTAAAATAGGGAATTCGCCTTGTCCGTTCCATGTAAGATATTGCCCGAATCCACCTGACCATTCCCAGCTATTAAGCAGAAAAAGAACAGCTTTCATATTTCGTTTGCTCAGTTCAGACATTAAAAAATCGAGACCATCGAGAATTGCATCATTGTATTTGCCTGGTTCTGTTTGCAGCGAAGGTTCTGATTTTGTTGGAACTCCTTCGGGGCCATCAACTCCTACCAATACTCGTAAGTTATTGATTCCATTCGATTTCATAAAATCGAGTTCGTTGATAAGACGTGCTCGATTGCCTCCAGGTCCCTGAGAACCTAATATTGCACCATACCAGAAGTTGGTTCCTACGTAATAATAAGGTTTCCCGTTGATTTCGAAATGATTGCCTTTTACTGTAACAAAAGAGTTTCTGGCAGCTTCGGCCTGCAAAAAAAGCAGAGCCAGAAAGAAAGCGAGAATAACCCGCTGAATTTTGAATGATTTCATAAAAATTGATTAATTAATTCACAACCTGTGCTTTATGCAAAGTATAAACTGGCAGAACTTTGGCATAAAAGAAACACACGAATGTACAAAGATAAATTTCCCTGCACATTCGTGTGTTATGGTAAAGAGCCTTTTCGGCAAAATAGCTATAGAAGTGAGACTTTAGCGTTTAGCTTAATGTCATTGGAAGCTCCGCCAACCAAAATACTGAAATCGCCAGGTTCGGCTTTCCAGTTGGAGGAAGATTCATCCCAATAAGAGAAATCGTTGGTATTGAGTATTATCGTTATAGTTTTGCTTTCGCCGGGAGCAAGCGATACTTTCTTAAATCCTTTCAGTTCTTTTTCAGGACGCATAACCGACGAATGGGTATCTTTTACGTATAACTGAGCGATTTCAGATCCTGCTACTTTTCCGGTATTGGTAATAGTAAAACTGACTTCAACTTTGTCTCCGGCAGTAAACTTATCTTTCGATGTTCTTATATCGCTGTAAGTAAAAGAGGTATAAGATAAACCATATCCAAAATGGAAGAGTGGTTCAATTTTCTTTGTGTCGTACCAGCGGTAACCAACCAGAACACCTTCTTTATATTTAAGGTTGTTAACCGGATATTTCATATTCATATCTTCGCCCCAGCCTGTATATAGTTTTTCTCCGGCAGGGAGATAATCGTGGGCAGGCGAATCTTCAAAATTCTTTTCGATGGTAATCGGAAGTTTGCCCGAAGGATTAGTTTTGCCTGCAAGTATTTCTGCTAAAGCAGTGTTTCCGGCCTGACCGGGATACCAGGCATAAACAATGGCTGCTACTTTGCTGCTCCAATCTGTCATACGGATACCGCTTCCGGAATTTACGACAACTACCACATTCGGATTTTTAGAAGCTATATTCAAAACATTTTGTTCAGTTTCAGCAGGTAATGTAAATGGTCTGTCCCATCCTTCGCTATCGTAAGTACCAATGCTTAAGATTACTATGTCGGCATTTTTAATTTGAGCATCGGTTGGTTTTGCAGTGTAAGTAAGTTTTGCTCCAAACTCGTTTTTCAAGGCATCAACCATTTTAACAGAATTGTAACCTTCAACTTCTGCTGAACCTCCGCCACGGGCAATTTTTTCGGCATATTCTCCTGTTAATAAGACGGTTTTATTTTTATCTATCGGAAGAATATTTTTCTCGTTGCGCAGCAAAACCATAGCTTCGCGTGCAGTTTGTAACGCAATTTTTTCGTGTTCGGGAAACCGGGCTTTGAGGCTTTCGTCTTTTACCGGATGATCGTACAACCCCATGGCAATACAGGTTCGGAGGATGCTTTTAACCATACGATCTATCTGTGCTTCGGTAACTTTACCTTCTTTAACCATACGGACAGCGTTGGTTTTTACATAAATATCGCCAAATTGCTGTAACATCCAGTCGTTCATCGGGTCGCCGGGCATATCGAGATCCTGACCCGAAGTGATGGCTTTCTGCGGATCCCAGATCGACCACCAATCGCTCATTACTAACCATTTAAAACCAAGATCTCCGCGCAGTAGCTTGTTAATGGTGTATGAACTTTGGCCATTCCATTCGCCATTGAGCATGTTGTAAGAAGTCATTACAGCCATAGCGCCCGCGTCTACACCGGCTTTGAAGGCAGGCAGGTAAATTTCGTGCAACGTGCGTTCGTCTACAATAGCGTTGGTTGTGCGGCGGTGAAAGTCGTTATTGTTACAAACGAAATGTTTCAGCGTGGCCATTGTTCCTGTATTTTGCATGCCAACCACATAATTTTCGACCATGCGCGCAGCCAGAAATGGGTCTTCGCCGAAATATTCAAAATTTCGTCCGTTTTGCGAAACGCGGTAAATATTCATTCCGGGTCCAAGCAAAACCGCAACACTGCCAACACGGCATTCTTCGCCAATGCTTTTTGCATAATTATAGGCTAATTTGGTATTCCAGGTAGCAGTGAGGGCCAACGGATTAGGAAACGCTACCGACTTTTCCATTAAATTACTTAATTCTTTGCGGATGTGTACACCCTGCGTGGCATCTGAAAGATACAACGATGGTATGCCAAACTTCTCGAAACCTTTTATATAGAACGAATTATGACCACCAATAATGCTGGCTTTTTCTTCGAGCGTCATGGATGAAAGAATTTTGTCGGCTCTTTTATCGGCTTCTTCGTAACTAATTGGTGGAGAGAATGGTTTAAACTGGTATTCTTTTTCCATAGAAGATTGAGCTGTGACTGTTATGCTGCATGCTGCAAACAGTACTGCAATTAAGTAATTCTTTTTCATATACTTGTGTTTAGTATTTTGTAATTGGTCACTACATATAAGACAAATAAACAGAGAGGGATTACTCATCGTGTCTTTAATGCAAATACAAAAGTGTATAATAAACACATTCAGAGCAATGTTATTGTATCGCTTTCTGAAAAAAATCACAAGTATTTGTTAAACATTGGTTTATATAAACCTAGATAAAGATGCGCTTTATTTCAGTGATTTTTTCCGGATTACATTCAAACCATTGAAAATCATATATTTCTCCGGGAGAACACAGTGAAATATTGGATGCGTAACCAGACATAGGACTTTTTACTAGCTGTTTTCCTGAAAGGTGAAGTTCATTAGCCCCAAGACGTTGAACAATTTGTTTTGCATTAGAAGACGAAATACCTCCGCCGGGTAGAATAATAATCTTATTGTCAGCATGTTTCACAAATTGTTCAAGATTATCTAAACCTTCGGGCACAGATGGCTTACAACCTGACGAGAGAACCCTGTCTGCTCCTGCAGCAATCAGTTTATCAAGTTCTTTTAAAGGATTGACACATAAGTCAAAAGCTCTGTGAAAAGTGACAGACATAGGGCGTGCAACGGCAATAAGCTGTTTTACAGCTTTAAGATTTATTTCACCCTTTTCGTTGAGAACTCCAAATACAACGCCATTAACTCCTAATTGTTTGTAATACAGTATTTCTTTCTCCATGGCTTGCAGTTCGTCGTTATTGTAAACAAAATCGCCAACACGAGGACGAACCATAACATGAAGAGGAATAGTAATTTGGTCTCGAACAAAAGCGACTGTTCCCGCCGAAGGAGACAAACCTCCTTCGGCATAGCCTGAGCATAATTCAATTCTGTCAGCACCATTACGAGCTGCTGTTAAAGCTGATGAAGGAGTAAACGCAGCAATTTCTACAAACATGTTTTTAATTTTAATTTGTTGTACAAGATGATTTTGGTTTTTCGCACGAAGTTGCAATGTGTGGAGTTCCTATAATACGTAGTAATTGTTCACCTATACCTATTTTATATCCTGAAGAGAAGAAATAAATATTTCCACTTTCGTCACAGAAAAGAACGAGAGGAAGTTTGTTCTTCAAATCCTGACCATAAATTTGGCATACAGCCTGTAATATATTTTTTTGATAATCAATGCCGTATTCGCTACTTAAAGGTAACGGATATGTTTTAAGCACTTTAGACTGGCTTACTTTTTCGGAAGGTATTGCAAAAATGAAACGACCATTCCATTTGTTAAAATAATCGGTATAAGGGCCAAGATCATTCAAAATATGTTTTGAAGGTTCTTTTTCTGGATCAAGAATAACCAAAACAAAGTTTTTATTATCGACAATAGAAGCTATTGATTTACTTACAGTTTCGTTATTCAGAACAATAGTTAGATCTTCCGAATTTAATTTTCCGGACGGTTTTATTTTGGCGGTTTGCTGTAAAAGCTGGACGTTTACCGAAGTTTGTTTTCCTTCTTTTATCTGGAAATAAGTGAGAGAGCTTAATACAGAACCATCCTGCAGCCGATTACCGGTAACAAGTACATAATGACCCGTATCCAGTACTGTCGATTCTGCAAAGTCGGTTAATTTTTTGCCTTCGTCAAATTCGAGTGTCTGGTAAGTTCCGTTATGTAAAGCACCAATGGTAAAATGAAGATAATACTGAGGAATAATAGGATTGTTGCCATTTACAAGATGCAGACTACCTTTTAATGGATTTGCCGGGACGTTTACACTAAAACCAGCTCGGAGCCAGGTATTGTTTTGATAGTATTCAGGTTCTTGTGTTTCAGGATTTAAGCGAGCAGGAATACCAAAAGTACGACAGGCGGCAACAAAAAAGATATTTCTTGAAATACGGTCGGCAACTCGTAGCTGATAGACTCCAGAAGGAGATAATGGTGAACGGGAATGCATATTTGCCATCTCGTCAATGCTGATATTTGTTCGAATCCAGTCAATAAGAACTGAACTATTTTTGCGCGTTTCGGCAGCCATTTTTTCTCCGAACTTCTTTGCCAGAAAACTTCGCCAGATCGATAAATTTTCATTTGCGATGCGGGGATTTAGTACATATTTTATAAATAGATCTGATTTTGATTTATTTATATTTTGTTTATAAATAGCGTATTGCAAATGATCGGTTAAAACAGATTCCCGAAGATCGCTGAAATCTTTGTCCGACAATTGAGAAGCCATTGACAAAACATATGCACGAGCAGTTTTTGTATTTTTTTCGAGATAAGACGCTATTTCAGACCAGTTCCCATAACTTTTAGCAATGAAAGTGCAGACAGTATCACTTGAAAGGCCTAGTTTTTCGGCTAATTTTTTTGTCCAGATTGAATCTTTGAAAGTTGCCATGTAGATATTCCGGACAGAATCTTCGTAAACAAGTCTTTGATTATTAGATTGTTTTTGTTTTTCACTAACGGTTCCATCTACTTTAGCAGCATGAGGAGGAACCATGTAATAATTTTCAGTAACATTATCGATAAAAGTCTTGTTTAGTGTTAATTCGATAGAATCTGTTTCCGGAACCGAAAGTTTTGTGTAAGCAAATTTTCCGTTTTGAGAAGCCCAGACGAGTAGATCTCCCATTCCGGTTGTAAGCTGTGTACATCCTTTTTTGTTTGTGAAATTGGTTGCAATAGGATAATATTCAGCATAATTATATAGTTTAAACTCCACTTTTGCACTATCAGCCGGTGTTCCGTTGTTGTTTTTTACGTTTACCGTGATGTTCTTTACTGTTGCGTAATTTGATGTAAGATTAAGCTCAGAAAAGCGGTCATTTGATATGACAACCTGATCGTTACCATAATATCGACCAAAAGCACGAGTATGAACTAACATGGTGCGACGCGCAGGTTCGCTAAACCAACCCATGTTAAGATCCGGATCAGGTTCGCAAGCACCTAAATAATACCATTTTCCATCCACCCATGCTTCTACCCATGCGTGATTATCGTCGGAATGAGCCCAGCGTGGAGTGTAAACCTGCCTTGCCGGTATACCAACGGTACGCAAGGCGGTAACAGTAAATGTTGATTCTTCGCCGCAACGACCAAAAGATTTTTTGATCGTACTTAACGGAGCGCTCGTTCGAATGTCGGTTCCCCGGTAGGTTACTTTCTCGTGACACCAGTGATTAACTTCCAGTGCTGCATCTTTCATTGATAAACCTTTGATTCGGTTTTTTAGTTCAGGATACATAACCATGCGGAACGAATCGAGATTTTCATTGTTAACTCGCAATGGAAGAACGAAATGCAAAAATATATCTTCGGGAATTGCTTTTCCCCAATTCATTTCATTTCGAGCTTTAAGTGCTTGTTTTACATTGTCATGAATAAATGAAGGCGTATAATCGGCCAAATCACTTAAAGGCATATAGGCATATAAAAAAGCAAGTGCCTGTTTTTCATCGACCGGCATGGTTTTCGACAGATATTTCCAGGCAGAAATATTCCCTTTTGAGGAAAGCTGTTTCTGTACTTTTAGCATACGACTAATATCGTTTAGCCTCGATTTATTTGTAATTAGTTGTGCATTAGCGGTAAGCATGACTACCGACAATAAAAAAAATGCAATAATTTTTCTCATAATAATGATGTGGCTTTGAAGCTCGAAAATTAATCGATATCTATGAAAATGAACATTAATACTTTGATTAAAATTTTAATAAAGTCTGCTTTGATTGAATTTAAATTTTAAAATAAAGATGTGTATTTAATAATAAACAATATATGTTTTCGTTATAAAACTGCAAATTTCAAACTACTCTAATAAAAAAGACTAAAAATGTAGGGTAAAAAGGCTGCATGGTGTTTTATTATCAGTAGAGGTTTTAACCGGTTTTTATAGTCTTGTTGTTAAAGCGGGTTTCAAAAAATAAGAATATGCGTAAGTGTGGTTTTATTGTATTACTGATTTCTTTGTTTGTTCAATTGTCTGCACAGCAGCAATATGAGCTTAATGGGGCATGGAAATGTCAGAATATAAATAAGGTAACTGCAACGGGTGAACAGTTAAGTAATACTTCGTTTTCTCTGCAAGACTGGATTTCGGCTACTGTTCCGGGAACGGTACTTACGACAATGCTCAATAATAAACAGATTCCGGATCCTTTTTACGGAATGAACAATAAACAGATTCCCGATATTTATTTCACAGGACGTGATTATTATACCTATTGGTTTGTCAACGATTTCAGGGAAACTAAACCTAAAGGAGACGAACAGGTTTATCTTAATTTCAGAGGAGTCAATTATGCCTGTGATATTTTTCTTAATGGAAAAAAGATAAACAAACAACGTCATTACGGAATGTATTTGCGTCAATCATATAACATTACTTCGTTATTAAAAGATGAAGATAATCGTCTGGCTGTTATTGTTTATCCTCCCGATCCGGTTGGCAATCCTAACGGAGGTCAAGGAGGAGACGGGCGTATTGCTAAAAATGTATCGCACCAATACACAGCAGGATGGGACTGGATTCAACCTATTCGTGATCGTAATACCGGAATATGGGATAAAGTTACAATCGAAAAAACACAGGGCGTAAACATTAAAAATCCGCATTTTATCACGTTGGTTCCAGGCAAACGCCAGCCTGAAGCGACTATGCAGGAACCTGCTATAATTAAGGCAACGGTTGAAGTTGAAAATCCGACAGCAAAGGCAATTCAGGGAACATTACAATATGCGATTGACGGGAAACAGGTTAAGCAAAAACTGGTTCTTCAGCCTTCAAAAACAGCAGAGGTTTCGATGCCCGATTTTATTTTAAAAAATCCAAAATTATGGTGGCCAAACGGATACGGAGAACAAGCTTTGTATAATGTAAAAATTGAATTTGTTACTTCTGAGAAAAAAATTGCGGATAGCGAAGAACTGAAATTGGGTGTTCGACAGATTGATGCGAACTGGAATGATCACACCCGCAGCATGCAAATTTTGGTTAACGGACAGAAAATATTCATTAAAGGGGGTAACTGGATTATTTCTGACGCCATGCTTCGTTTTACGCCAGAACGTTATGATGCCGAAATTCGTTTTCATCGGGACATGAACCTGAATCTTATCCGAATTTGGGGTGGTGCGTTAAGCGAACGTCCTGAATTTTATAATGCCTGCGACAAATATGGGATGTTGGTTTTTCAGGATTTTTGGTTTTCGGGAGATTGTAACGGACGCTGGGTCGATCCGATGAAGGCCGAAGATCAGTGGACTCGTCGTAAATATCCTGACGATCATGCTTTGGCAATTGCTTCGATGGTCGATATGATTAAGATGATTCGAAATCATCCTTCGCTTGCTTTTTGGTGCGGAGGCAATGAAATTACACCTCCTGAAGATATTCTCGTTCCTTTGCAGGATTCAATTCTTCCTGAGCTTGATGGAACGCGCTATTTCTTTAAATATTCGAACGTTGACAGCATGTCTTACAATTCGATTGGCGGAAATGGCGATGGACCGTATACTATTCAGGATCCTAAATCGTTCTGGTCTGTACGGACATTTCCTTTTAATTCTGAAGTAGGTTCGGTTGGAACAGGCGATTATGAATCATTGGAACGTTTTATCCCTGAAAAGAACATGATTGTTCCTGATTATGAGAACAATAAGATTGATTCGGTTTGGGATTACCATAAGGATATTGGTTATGCCGGCTATATAAAACCATACGGAAAGCCCAAAGATGTACGGGAATTTGCCAATATAGCTCAGCTAGTAAATTACGATCAGTATCGTTCATTAGCCGAAGGTTTTAGTGCGCATAGCTGGGACTGGTATACTGGTTTTATTATCTGGAAAACCCAAAATCCGTGGACTGCTTTGCGTGGACAGATGTACGATTATTATCTCGATCCAAACGCCTGTCTTTACGGATTGCGAAACGGGAGCGAACCTTTGCATGTAATGTGCAATCCGATAGATGGAATGACAATGGTTGTGAACAATACGTTCAAATCATACCACGACATTATGATGCAAGTTTCGCTAATTGATATGGACGGAAACGAAAAGCCGGTCAATAGTTTATTAATGGACATCAGTCCGATTACTGCTCAGCAGTATTTTCCTATAAAATCGGTTCTCGACAAGGCTCGGAGCAAACAAGGTACTTTTCTGAAATTGCAACTGGTAACAGCAAAACAAAAAATTCTGAGCGAAAATTTATATTGGTTGCCCGATTCAACTGAGAATTATTCAGGGCTTCAACAACTGAAAAAGGCAGATATTAAGGTTTCTGCGCATAAAATTTCAGAAAATAAGATTGAAGTAAAAATTGAGAATCCAGTAGGTAATCCATTGGCTTTTTTCAACAGAATTGCTTTAATCGATCCGGCAACTGGCAAAAGGGTATTACCTGTTTTTTATGATAATAACTATATCTCGGTATTACCGGGCACGTCAAAGACGGTTATTGTCGAATATAATGACAGACAAAATGTTCAGGTAACAGTTTATGGATGGAATGTTGATAAACAGATAATTAACGTTAATTAAAATATTGGTGCTTTCAGAATAAATGGGTGTCATGGTTATAGGTTTTGTGTAGGAGAAAGTTGGTCACTTATTAAGATTCTGAGAGCACCTTTTACTTTTATTACGATGAAAATTAGACGATATACAGCGATTTTTTTAGGAATTATGTTTGCGGGAGCAGTTTTTGCACAGCAGACGGAAAGTTTCAGAAACTCCGCGTTGCCAATAGATGTGAGGGTTAACAATCTTCTTCATGCGCTTACGCTGAAGGAAAAAATATCGTTACTGGGGTTTAACAGTCCGGGAGTTGAACGCTTGCAAATTCCTGCATATAACTGGTGGAATGAAGCATTACATGGCATTGCGCGCGGAGGAGAAGCAACTGTATTTCCGCAGGCTATTGCAATGGCCGCTTCGTTTAATGCGCCTCTTTTAAATCAGGTTTCTTCGGCGATTTCAACCGAAGCTCGTGGAAAGTATAACGAATCGGTAGCTCGCGATCGTCGTTTACAGTATATGGGGTTAAATTTCTGGACTCCTAACGTGAATATTTTCCGAGATCCGCGTTGGGGGCGGGGACAGGAAACTTACGGGGAAGATCCGTTTCTTACTGCTTCTATGGCTACTGCATTTATCAAGGGGTTGCAGGGTAATGATCCTAAATTACTTAAAACGGCTGCTTGTGCAAAGCATTTTGCCGTACACAGTGGTCCTGAATCTATTCGCCATAGTTTTGATGCAGTGATAGATGAAAAGGATTTGCGCGAAACGTATCTTTATTCGTTTAAAAAATTAGTAGATGCTGGAGTAGAATCGGTTATGTGTGGTTATAACCGAGTAAACGGTCAGCCTTGCTGCACCGGTAATACATTGCTAAACGATATTTTACGAAAAGAATGGGGTTTTAAAGGTCAGGTGGTAACCGATTGCTGGGCCTTAGACGATATATGGTTGAGACATAAAACAATACCAACAAGAGTTGAAGTTGCTGCTGCGGCTGTTCGTGCAGGTGTAAATCTCGACTGTGCCAATATTTTGCAGGAAGACGTTATGCAGGCTATTGATAAAGGTTTGCTTACTCCGGCTTCGGTAGACAGTGCCTTGCGTAAAACATTACTGACACAGATGAAACTCGGTTTTTTTAACCCTGAATCAGAAAATCCATATCGTACTTATGGTCGCGATAGTATAAACAATGCAGCTCATGTAGCGTTAGCACGTAAAATGGCACAACAGTCAATGGTTCTGCTAAAAAATAATGGTATTCTTCCATTGAAAAAAGAAAAATACGGATCGTTGTTGGTTACAGGTGTAAACAGCGCTTCGCTTGAGGCGTTAATGGGCAATTATCATGGAGTTAGCGGAGATATGGTAACGTTTACCGAAGGCATTACCCGTCTTGCCGGACCCGATTGTGCAGTACAGTACGATCAGGGCTGCGACAACAGCGATACTACGCATTTCGGAGGAATATGGGCTTCGCAGGGTTGCGATGCAACAATTGCAGTTATTGGCCTAACTCCGTTACTTGAAGGTGAAGAAGGAGATGCTTTTCTTTCAAAATCTGGCGGAGATAAAGCTTCGTTAAGTTTGCCCGAGTCGCAGATTATTTTCATGAAAAAGCTCAGGGCTGCTCATAATAAGCCTATTATTGCAGTTATTACAGCTGGTAGTGCAGTTGATATCTCTGCTATTGAACCTTATGCCGATGCTATTATTCTGGCTTGGTATCCGGGAGAACAGGGTGGTAATGCGTTGGCAGACATTGTTTTTGGAAATACCTCACCATCAGGACGTTTACCTTTGACTTTTTATAAATCGGTTAATGATTTGCCAGCTTTTACCGATTATTCGATGCAGGGTCGTACTTATCGTTATTTTAAAGGACAACCAGAATACCCGTTTGGGTTTGGGCTAAGTTATTCATCATTTGATTATCAGTGGAATAACAATCCTGCAAATTCGTATAAATCGGCAGATACAATTAAGTTCTCAGTAGATGTAAAAAACACTGGAAATTTTGATGCAGATGAAGTTGTTCAGGCATACGTGGAATATCCGAATATGGAAAGAATGCCGATCAAAGAGTTAAAAGCTTTTAAAAAAGTGAACATAAATAAAGGTTCTGTCGTAAAAGTAGAACTTACTATTCCCGTTTCAGACCTGAAAAAATGGGATCTGTCTACGCATAAATGGAAATTATATAAAGGACAATATGCAATTTGCATAGCAAAGAATGCTTCGGAATATATTTTGAAGAAAAACTTCGTTGTAGTTAAGTAGTGTGTTTTAGGTTCCTGCCAGCGTTTTTCTATCGACCATCATAAACATCAACCTTGCTGGCAGGAACCTTTTTTTCGATAGCGAATTGCTATCGTTTTTTGTATTTTTTCGAACACTAACTAATAAGATTATGAGCAAAATCTGCATTTGTTTATGGTTGTTTTTTCTGGGCATGTCGCTTAACGTAAGGTCGCAAAGTAATCCGTTGAACATAATTCCAGAACCTGTTGATGTTCAGATAAAAGAAAACCATTTTTCATTAGATAATTCGGTTTCTCTGGTTTCTTCTTCCAAAGACAGGCAATTGCTTGAGACACTTCATTGGTTTTCGCAGCAGATCAAAAATACTACGGGTTTGGATCTGCCTCTTTTGATTAAAAATAAAAAAGGAGCACGTTGTATCCAGTTTTCAGTTTTTAAAAATTCGGATAAAATAATTGGTAATGAGGGATATAAATTAAATGTTACAACCGATAACATCGAAATATCGGCTAATACCTCAGCCGGTATTTTTTACGGACTTCAAACCTTATTTCAATTATTACCATCTGATATAGAATCTGTCAAATTGCAAAAGGATAAGCAATGGACAATTCCTTGTGTGGAAATAACAGATTATCCTCGTTTCGGATGGCGTGGTCTTATGCTTGATGTAAGCCGACATTTCTTTACTAAAGAAGAAGTTAAGAAATATATTGATCAGATGGTGAAATATAAGTTCAACGTATTTCACTGGCATTTAAGCGATGACAACGGCTGGCGTATTGAAATTAAAAGTTTACCGTTGCTTACGCAAACAGGAGCATGGCGCCCCGAGCGAATTGGTTATTGGGATAAGATGCAGCAGCCGTTGGCAAATGAACCTTTTTCGTACGGAGGTTTTTATACTCAGGATGATATTCGAGAAATAGTAGCGTATGCACAAATGCGTAATGTTACTATTTTGCCGGAAATTGATGTTCCTGCTCACAGTCTGGCTCTTATTTCGGCTTACCCTAATTTGTCGTGTACGGGTCTCCGGTATTCGGTAAATCCCGGGAGCGATTTTTACCGGAAGGATGATAATGCACTTTGCATTGGAAACGACTCCATTTTTATTGTATTAGATAAAATTTTCACAGAGGTAGCCGGACTTTTTCCTGGAAAATACATTCACATTGGAGGAGATGAGGCTTTTAAAGGTTTCTGGCATGAATGTCCTAAATGTCAGAAACGTATGGCTGACGAACATTTAAAAAATGAAGAAGAACTTCAAAGTTTTTTTATAAAAAAAGTTGAGAAAATATTATTATCAAAAGGCAAAAAATTAATAGGATGGGACGAAATTCTGCAAGGAGGTCTTGCTCCCGAAGCAACTGTGATGAGTTGGAGAGGGATGAAAGGAGGAATAGAAGCTGCCAAAATGAACCATCATGTGGTTATGACACCATGGGATTTCTGTTATCTCGATCTTTATCAGGGAGAACCATCTGTTGAACCGCAGACTTACGGAATGTGCCGGTTAAGCGATTCGTATCGTTATGATCCGGTTCCAGACAGTGTCGACCAAGGTTATATCTTAGGGGGACAAGCTAATTTGTGGACCGAGGCGGTTGCTACGTTACGACATGCGGAATATATGACCTGGCCGCGGGCACTGGCGTTGTCGGAAGTATATTGGAGTCCTAAAAGTAAACGAGACTGGAATAATTTTGTTTCTAAAATGGAAGCTCATTTCGCTCGTTTCGATGCTGCACAGGTTAAATACGCACGCAGTGTTTACAATGTAACAGCAAAGCCGTATAAGGATATTTTTGGTGAAGTTCACCTTCGGCTCGAAACCGAAATTTCAGGGCTTGATGTTCACTATACCTTCGATAATGCGTTACCTGACGAGTTTTACCCACAGTATAAACAAAATCAGGTTCTTACATTTCCAAAAGGAGCTACTCAGATTCGAATTGTTACCTATCGGGACGGAAAGCAGATTGGAGCACAAATTTGCCTGAAAAAAGAAGATCTGGAGAAGCGGGCAAAAGAACCCAAACATGAATATTAAAAAATAAAAACAGCTAAGGCAATGGATAGACGTCATTTTTTAACTACAACCGGAATTATGTCGGCCGCTGCACTGGTTGCTTCAACCAAAGTAGCAAAAGCCTTTACTGAGCCAGTAAACAATTTTATATCAAAGCGTCCGCCACTCGAAAAGCGAAAATTTACGAGTTCGGCCATTGAAGCTGTAATTCAAAAGACAAAACAGCAGATAAAAGATCCGGAACTTGCCTGGATGTTTGAAAACTGTTATCCTAATACGCTCGACACTACTGTTGAGTATCAACTACTAGACGGAAAACCTGATACATTTGTAATTACAGGCGACATTCACGCCATGTGGTTGCGTGATTCAACCGCGCAGGTTTGGCCTTATTTACCTTATGTAAAAGAAGATAAACAACTATATCAGTTAATAGAGGGCGTTATTCGCCGACAGGCAATGTGCATAAACATAGATCCGTATGCAAATGCCTTTAATAAAGAAGCAACCGGTAGCGAATGGGCTACTGACAATACGGCAATGAAACCGGAATTACATGAACGTAAATGGGAAATCGATTCCCTCTGTTATCCGGTTCGTCTTGCTTACCATTTCTGGAAAAGAACAGACGATACTTCTTTTGCAACAGTCGAATGGACGAATGCTATGAAAGCTGTTTATGAGACTTTTAAAACACAGCAACGCAAAGAAGGAAAAGGCCCGTATTCTTTTGCCCGTGCTACCGAAAAAGCAACCGATACACTTTCGGGCAAAGGTTTTGGAAACCGGGTTAATCCTATTGGGCTTATCTGTTCATCGTTTCGACCATCAGACGATGCTACAATCTTTCCTTTTCTGATACCGTCTAACTTTTTTGCTGTAAGTACATTGCGACAAATTGCCGAAATGTTTCGAAATTTTGGCAACGATTCTGTTTTTGCTACGAAATGCGAAACTCTTGCCAGCGAAGTGGAAAGTGCGATTCATCGTTATGCTTATGCCGAACATCTTTCTTACGGAAAAGTTATGGCTTTTGAAGTAGATGGCTTTGGTAATCAGTTATTTGCAGATGATGCAAATGTTCCTAGCCTTTTGAGCTTACCTTATTTGGGCTGTATTAATGCTTCGGAGAAAATATATCAGAATACCCGAAAATTTGTATTGTCGACTGATAATCCATGGTATTTTAAAGGAAAAGCAGGAGCAGGAATAGGTGGGCCGCATGTAGGTGAAGATATGATATGGCCGTTAGCCATTATTATGCAAGCAATGACTTCGACTGACGAAAAAGAAATAAGGAGTTGTTTGTCAACTTTAAAACATACCCATGCCGGTACCGGGTTTATGCACGAAACGTTTTACAAAGACGATCCGAATAACTTTACCAGAAGCTGGTTTGCTTGGGCAAATACATTGTTTGGAGAATTAATTCTGAAAATTGCAGCCGAACATCCAAACGTTCTGCTGTCGACTTTATAAACCGATATTCAAAAATTCACAAAATGAAGAAAAGATTTTTGTTTCTGTTTATCAGTATAATACTTGGTGTAAGCGGATTTGCACAACAGAAAACAGATGTTGCCGCGTTTGTTGATCCTTATATCGGGACGGGCGATCATGGGCATGTTTTTTTGGGAGCACATGTTCCTTTTGGAGCAGTTCAGGTAGGTCCTACTAATTATGTAAAAGGATGGGACTGGTGTTCTGGTTATCATTATTCGGATAGTATTGTTACCGGATTTTCGCAAATGCACTTGAGTGGCACCGGAATTGGCGATTTGGGCGATGTCTTAATTATGCCTTATACCGGAAAATTAAAAACGACACCGGGGACAGAAAAGGAACCACTTTCGGGGTTTGCTACTCTTTATTCGCATAAAAATGAAGTTGCAAAACCCGGTTATTATGCGGTAAACCTTAAGAATTATTCAATTAAAGTGGAACTTACCGCTACTGAGCGTGTTGCATTTCATAAATATACATTTCCTCAGACAACCGACTCGCATATTGCCGTAGACCTGAGTCAGGGAATCGGATGGGATAAGACTGTAAAATCGGCTATACGTAAAGTAGATGCTTATACGTATACTGGTTATCGGTATTCAACCGGTTGGGCAAAAGATCAGCGATTGTTCTTTGCCATAAAACTTTCAAGGCCTATTGATTCGTTGTTATTGTTTAATGATAATCAGCCTGTTGCTGGTTTTTCGGTTGAGGGAGAAAAAACAGTTGCTGTTTTTAACTTAAAAACGACAGCAAACGAAGTGGTTATGCTTAAGGTTGGTGTTTCGCCTGTTAGCGAAGCAAATGCATTAGCTAATATCAATGCAGAGATTTCGGACTGGGATTTTAATTTAGTTAAAAATAAGGCTTACGAGAGCTGGAATAAAGAGCTAAGCAAAGTTCTGGTAAAAACCAGAAACGGGCATGACATGCGTAATTTTTATACCGCTTTGTATCATGTTTATACGGCTCCTGTTTTGTATAACGATCATAATGGAGATTATCTGGGGACTGACAAGAAAGTTTATAAAGCGCCGGGTTTTAATAATTATACAGTATTCTCATTGTGGGATACTTATCGGGCAGCACAGCCTTTGTTTACATTAATTCAACCCGAACGTGTTCCCGATATGATCAAATCGTTACTGGCTATATATCAGCAGCAGGGTAAGTTGCCAATATGGCCGTTAATGGGTTGTGAAACAGATTGTATGGTTGGTTATCCGGGTGTAACGGTTGTGGCTGATGCTTATTTTAAAGGATTTAAAGGAATTGATCCGCAATTGGCATTTGAAGCCATGAAAGCTTCTTCAATGCGCGATGATTATGGTGTTAATTATTTGAAAGATAAAGGCTACATTCCGGCAGATAAAGAAAAAGAATCGGTATCCAAAGCGCTGGAATACGCAATTGCCGACTGGAGTATAGCTCAAATGGCCCAGAAATTGGGCAAAAAAGATGATTATGCTTATTACTCAAAACGAGCACAAGCCTATACGCAATATTTTGATCCTAAAACCGGTTTTATGAGGGCAAAGCTGGACAATGGCTCATTTCGCGAGCCTTTTGATCCGGTAAAGGCTATTCATGAGTGGGGCGATTATACAGAAGGTAATGCATGGCAATATACGTGGTTAGTACCTCAGGATGTAGAAGGACTTATTAACTTATTTGGCGGCGATAAGCCTTTTACTGAAAAACTGGATAATTTATTTGTGGCAAAAGGAGATCTTGGAGACAAAGCTTCTCCGGACATTTCGGGACTGATTGGACAATATGCACACGGAAACGAGCCTAGTCATCACATAACCTATCTTTATGCTTATGCAGGGCAGCAGTGGAAAACGGCCGAAAAAGTGCGCTATATTTTACATAATATGTATCATGACAAGCCTGAAGGCTTAAGCGGAAATGAGGATTGCGGACAGATGTCGGCATGGTTTATTCTTTCATCTTTAGGATTTTATCAGGTTAATCCGGCTTCATCCTGCTTCGTTTTTAGTGCACCGTTATTCGATGAAGCGACAATTAATTTGCCAAAAGGCAAAAAATTTACGATCAAAGTAGAAAATCCGAATTTGAATAACGTCTACATCAAATCGGCAAAGTTGAATGGTAAAATTTACACCAAATCGTATATCACGTATAAGGATATAATGGACGGAGGAATTTTGGAATTTGTGCTAAGCGATAAGCCAAACAAGGAATTCGGAGCAGCGCAAAAAGACAGGCCGGTATCCAAAATCTATTTTTGATAATACTACATTGTTGTAGAATAAGCAGAAGAGCGTGTTTTAGATTTCGAAACACGCTCTTCTGCTTTGCTTGTAGTTCGAATTTTATATAAGCTAATGCTTTTAGAGGGTAAATTACAATTTATCATCTAAAAGCATTTTTCAGTTAAAAACTGAAAGTGTAATAAAAAGAGAGGATACTGGGAATTGAGTGAGAATTGAGTGGGAGCTGAGTAAGAGAATCGTAAAATTCGATTTGATAGTTATACTTGAAGAAAGGTTATAATTTAAAACTTTCCCTTTGAGGCTGTAAACAGAACTCTGTCTAGTACAATAAAAACCATTATACTTGTACACAGATGGAGACCAACATGAATTCAGAAGACATTAAGGCCATGCAGGCCTTGGCATTAGAACAATTACGCACAGGTCAG
>JAYRGN010000008.1:0-115128 GCA_041907825.1 Bacteroidales bacterium
CCGTTGAAGGATTTCATCGACAGGTTCGCAAGGTAACCAAGACCAAAGGTGTGTTTCCCAACGATATGGCTCTTCTAAAATTAATTTATCTTGCCACGGAGCACATCTCTAAAAAGTGGACAATGCCGCTTGCCAACTGGTCCACAACAGCACAACAATTACATATCCGATTTGGAGACCGAATGATTATCGACCTGTGATTTTCAATCCCTAAAGCAAAACAAGAATTCGTTCCGAAATCAGACAAGGGTATATAAACGGCTCCTGATGTCGCCGCCCTTGTCCAATTTCAAAACGGATTCTATAAGGCTTTCGTGAGTTGAAAACAAAAAAATGTATACTTTTAAAATCAATTACAAACAGAACAGACAGAGTTTATTTTACACTTCCTTCCCTAAGTATAATTATAAATTCATTGTAATATACTTACCCTTTTGCCAGTCACTGCAAATGACCTTATTATCTGTAATTAATTCTATTTTAAATAAGCGAGGACATCTATATTTTCCGGCTTGATTTCTTATATAAATTCTCAGCTGGTCTTTTTTCTGTTTTGCAGTAATCTGAATTAGGGCATATTCTCCATTTTTATAACCAAAACCTTCCCCTTGGTCAACATATATTTTTCCTTGGGCTTTTCCTGTTTTGTCCAACGAGATAAATAAAGTCAGTGAATCTGTGATATATTCTGTAGTGTTTTGAATTATTTTTCCGAGAGGAACAATAGCGCCTTCTTTTATTTTTATATCAGGTTGATAATGATCTTTTTCACTATCTTCTCCGGTAATAGAAATACTTCTCCAGTTTCCTTTTGGCAAAGAAGTTGTTTTTGCCCATTTAGGAATGATGAGTAAGTCGTTACCTAAAAGAAAAGCCTGGTCTTCTTTACGAAGAGTAGTGTCCTGAATATCTGCAAAAAAGACAGGTCTCATTACAGGTAATCCTGTAACAGAAGCTTCATAAAAGAGCGTATATAAATAGGGTAGAAGACGGTAGCGTCGATTTATCGCGGTTCTCGAAATCTGTTCAATTTCTGGGCCGAAAGCCCATGGCTCTTTGTCGTTCGTGGCTTTTTCTGCGTGTCCGCGGGCAAAGGGATAGAAAGCTCCAATTGCAATCCACTGTCCAAATAATTCGGGAGTTGTTGTTCCTGCATAACCTCCGATATCAGCTCCGCTGAAAGGCTGACCAGATAATCCTAAATTGAGAATCATTGGGATTGACATTTTCATATGTTCAGCAGAAGCTTTGTTATCGCCAGTCCATGTAGCGCCATAGCGATGACTTCCTAAAAAGCCGGAGCGAGACAAAACGAAAGGTCTTTTGTCCGGATTTGCTTTTAGAATTCCTTCTTTGGAATATTTTATCATTAATGATCCATATACATTATGATAGCGCAGATGAGGACCTTTAGGAAGATTTTCGCCTCCCTCGTGCTGATTATCTTCAGGCATTGTAGCACTGGCGACTTCAAATACCGAAGGTTCATTCATGTCATTCCATACACCATCAATTCCGTTAATCATATAGTTTTTATATAAACCAGACCACCATTTTTGAGCGGAAGGTTTTGTAAAATCAGGAAAACAACATTCTCCGGGCCATACTTTTCCGACAAAAGGTTCCCCCTTTTTATTTTTTACCCAATAATCGCCTTTAGTGCCTTGTTCGTAAACAAAATATCCTTTTTCCATTTTTACGCCAGGATCAATCATCCAGATTGATTTATAACCCCTGCTATGCAGATAATTATTCAGATTTTTGGGAGATGGGAATTTGGTAGAATCGAAGGTGAAAATTTTGAAATGATTCATATAATCGATATCCATCCAAATTACATCACAAGGAATTTTATGAGATCTAAAACCATCGGCTATCTCCATAACTCTTTTGTCAGGCTCGTAAGACCATCGGCATTGCTGATAGCCTAAAGCCCATAAAGGAGGTAATTCCATTCTTCCTGTTAGATCTGACAAATTGGTAAGTATTTCTTGTGGCGAGTTTCCTGTAATAATTATTACCCTGAAAGGAGGACCTTCGGATTCAAATTTGATGCTGTCGGTTAAAATTAATTCTTGTTTCCATGTATTATCGGCAATAACGCCAAAAGCAGTCCCATCTGTATTTACTCCTAATACCCATGGATGAGATTGGTATAGTCTTCGTCCGTTGTCTTTTAGATAATTCCAATTATCGGTGTTCCACAGTTGAATGCTTTTATCGTTCCTAATTAAAGGACCTGTAACTTCTCCGCAACCGTACAGCGATACTTTGTTTTTTAAGGGTATTGCTACGCAGTTTTTTCCATTTTTTTTATAAAAAACAGGCCTGATTTTCCACTCAGAGGAAGGCTTTCCTATTTTGACGTACTCTTTTTCCAAAATGAATGATGGAGAATTGGAAAAAGAATCAAAATCATTAGGATAAAAGACCTCAATATTTTTTTTGATTAGTTCTGGTTTTGTTTGTGCATGCAATTGATAATGAATGCTGCACGTAAGTAAACAAAATAGTAAAGAATGGATTAACCGATGCATGCTGTAAATAATTTTAATTTAACGCAAACTTATCCTATTTTTTTTGTAAAGGCCGGATGTTTTATTAAAATAAAAATCAAACATTGTTTGTTTTCATATTATGTTTATTTTTGTTAAATAAAAAATTGACCTTAATGAACTTTTTTATCACAAGTGTTGCTGATTTAAAAAGTGGCAATTTGAAAGCATTTGAATCTGTTTTTGATTCCCTTTCGACTAAGTTAGAAAGGTTTGCTTTTGAGTATGTCGCCAATAAGGAAGATGCAAGTGATATTGTTCAAAGCGTTTTTATGACGTTATGGGAGCGTAAAGAATCATTAACTGATGATACCCGAATTTTTAACTATTTGATCACATTGACTAAAAATCAGTGTCTTAATTATCTTAAGCACGTAAAAGCTCAACGAAATTACCAACAACGTAAAGAAACAGCAGATAGAGAACTGATGCTTAATTATTATGCGCTTGAGCGTTTTGATGAAAATAAACTCATTCTCGAAGAACTTTCAACAACAATAGAAAAAGCTATTGATTCTTTACCTGGCCAGTGCCGTGAAATTTTCATGATGAGTAGATTTGAAGGTCTTAAATATCAGGAAATTGCTGATAAGCTTAACATTTCGGTCAAAACGGTTGAGAAGAAAATGAGTATTTCACTCAGCATTATGCGTTCTGTTTTAAAAGATTATTATTGTCTTCTTTTCTTCTTTACATTATAAATATCAAGTAATAAATCTCTTATATTTTTCTTGAATTCTTTGGTTAAAAAATCTATAAACTTTTGTAGGGTATAAGGGGTAAATCTTGTTTTCTTATTAACAAGAGTTTTAATGGAAGAGGGTCTAATCATAAAATATTTATCAGGACAGGCAACTTTAGAGGAAGTTGCTTTGTTAACGGATTGGGTTGAATCTTCCGAAGAAGGTAAAGACGAGTTTGCCCGAATAAAAAACGCATGGGTTATTGCCGGAATGGCGAATGATGAATTCAGTACGCATGAATCCAGACAAGCATATAAAGTTTTGATTGACAAGATAAAAGAGAAAGAATCTTATGAAGGAGAACAAAAGACTTTTTCTCTTTTGTCGTATTTGAAAAAAAAGAAATTCTGGGCTACAGCTGCTGCTCTCCTTTTTACAGCCAGCATAAGTTCTTTATTGACTTTATTTTTTGGGCACAACCAGAAAGAAATTTCGCAACTCAGTGTTTCAAACGGAAAGCAAACAAGAATAGAACTTGCCGATGGGTCCCTGATATGGTTGAACTCTGGGTCAGTTCTTCAATATCCTTCTGATTTTAAAGGAAATACCAGAGAAGTTTTTTTAACCGGAGAAGCCTACTTTGAAGTTACTCATAACGAAAAAAAACCATTTATAGTTCATACCTCTGACTTGAACGTTAAGGTTTTAGGTACATCATTTAATTTGTCATCGTATTCGGACGATGATGAAATGCAACTGACATTGGTAAAAGGATCTGTAAGCTTAATAGAACCTTCAAATAACGATGAAATAGTAAAACTGCAACCTGGAAATCTGGCTGTTTATTCGAAAAGAGAAAAGACAGTTAGATTGAAAAATGTTGATACAAATCTTTACTCAAGCTGGCGTAATGGGCAGTTCAAATTTAAAGGAATGAGCTTTGGAGAAATAGCTAAAAGACTTGGACGTCAGTATAAAGTACAATTTATATTCATGAATGAAAGTCTTAAAAACACGACATATAACGGGAGTTTTTATAATTATGAACCATTGGAAGCTGTGCTAAAAGTAATGAAAACAAACTCCCCATTTATTTATAAGATGGAAAAAGATACAGTCTATATAAAATGAAAGAACTACTAAGTACTATGTCTAACTAAAAAGCATTGCCTATGGGGTTTTAGAGTGACTTAATAAAAAAGTTCGGAGAACGCGCCAACATTCTCCGAACACAAATCGTGAGTTGAAATAAACAAGTAAAAACTAGTTCATTGCAAATCTATGAAAAAAAGACAATTGTCTATAAACTCCGTTAATAAAATACTACGGATCATGAAGCTATCAGCGTTATTGATGATATTGAGTATATGGCATGTTGTAGCCGAAGGCTCTTACGGACAGGCTGGAAAAGTAAGCCTGAACATGCAAAATGCTAAGATTAGTGATGTTTTTGAGGCTATAGAAAAACAATCAAAATATGAGTTTTTCTATAACAATAAGCAAATTAACGTTAATGATCTTGTTTCTGTTAAGGCATCTGATTCAAAGATTTCAGACGTGCTTAACAAGGTACTTTCCAATAAAGATGTTGCTTATCAGGTAATTGGAAACAGGATAATATTGGTAAGACAAACTTCAGAGGACAAATATTCATATAGTCCAGAAAATGTTCAGAAACAACAAAGAAAAGTTACAGGAACTATTACAGATGGAGCTACAGGTGAAACCATTATTGGAGCCAACGTTCTGATAAAAGGAACTACACAGGGTGTTGTTACCGATGCAAATGGTATTTTTTCAATTTCTGTTTCTGATCCAAATGCAACGCTTGTTGTTTCTTATGTCGGTTATGCAAGTGAAGAAGTTGCTCTTGCAGGAAAAACAAGTGTTGATGTAAAACTTATTCCTGATATTCAACAGCTCAATGAAGTGGTTGTTACTGCTTTAGGTATAAAAAGGCAAGCTAAGGCATTAGGTTATTCTACTTCGCAGGTTTCCGGATCGCAGTTCGCTGAATCTCGTGATGTAAACTTGGGAAATGCTTTAACAGGAAAAGTTGCGGGTGTTAGTGTTTCTAACAATGCAACGGGTGCTGCCGGTAGTAGCCGTGTAATTATTCGTGGTAATGCTTCATTAACAGGCAATAATCAGCCTCTTTATGTTGTTGATGGAGTTCCTTTTGATAACACAAATCAAGGAAGTGCCGGACAATGGGGTGGATTAGACCTTGGGGACGGACTTTCTAATATTGATCCCGATGATATTGAAAATATTCAGGTATTGAAAGGTGCGGCAGCATCTGCTCTTTACGGATTTCGTGGTGGTAATGGTGCAATATTAATTACTACGAAATCAGGATCAAAATCTAAGAAAATGGAAATAGAAGTAAATAACAATCTTACTTTTAATTCTGTAATCGATACAAGAGAGTTTCAATATCAATATGGACAAGGTTCACAGGGATTGAAGCCAACAACACAATCTGCGGCATTAGCTACTGCTAATTCGAGTTGGGGTGCAAAAATTGATGGTTCACAGGCTGTAAATTTCTTAGGGAATACATACAATTATAGTGCTGAAAAAGATAACTGGAAAAACTTTTACAAAACGGGTATTAACAATCAGTCGTCGATCTCGTTAAGTGGAGGATCTGATCAGATAGCTTACCGTATTGGTTTTTCAAACTTATATAACAAGGCCAATATTCCTAATGCAAATATGCAACAGCAAGGCATTAACATGAATACTGTTTATAATATTACCTCAAAATTACAGTTGACAGTTACTGCTAATTACGTTTTTGAAGATGTAAAAAACAGATCACTACTAAGTGATAATACAAGTAATGCTAATGCAACTTTACTGTATCTTGCTAATACATTTGATGTAAGATGGATGAAACCTGCTGTAAAAGAAGACGGTTCTGAATTACTTCCGGGTAATAACTTATATTTTAATAACCCGTATTTTGTTACACAAAATCATCAGAACAGAACAAAACGCAATCGTTTAACAGGTGCTGCTACATTAAAATATAACATAGCTGATTGGTTATATGTTCAGGGTCAGGTTTCCAGAGATGGTTATATTTTTGATTTCAGAAGAGTTACGCCAACAGGAACAGCTTATGCGCCGGGTGGGGAATTAACCGAATACGAAAGAAACTATCATGAAATTAATGCTAGTTATTTAATCGGCTTAAATAAAGATTTGAATGATCTCTTTAGCATTAATGCAACGTTTGGAGGTAATACCCAAAACAATGTAAATGAATATTATGGATTAAACGGAACAGCGTCTCCATATATCATTCCATATTTGTATACTGCTGATAATATTGCAAATAAAGCTTATACTCATGATTATGCCCGCTATGAAGTCAATTCATTATACGGAACAGCTGATTTTGGCTTTAAGAAATATTTATTCTTAAACTTTACCGGAAGGAATGACTGGTTTTCGACACTTTCTAAAGGCAATAACCATTACTTCTATCCTTCAGTAAGCTCAAGCTTTATTTTCTCTGATGCATTTTCTTTGCCTTCATGGATTTCGTTTGGTAAGTTAAGAGCTGCTTATGCTGAAGCTTCGAACGGAACTAGCCCTTATCAAAATAAGCTGGCTTATGGTTTGGAAACTTATACGATTAATGGACAATCGGTAGGAAATGTTTCTAATTCGACGGTTCCTAATGCAAATCTTAAACCTGTTCAGATTCAAGAAAGAGAAATCGGATTGAATATGCAGTTCCTCAATAATCGAATTGGTTTTGATGCTTCTTTATATCAGAAAAAAACTACAGATGATATTGCTACTGTTTCTGCAAGTTCTTCTTCTGGTTACACTTCTGCTATTATGAATGTCGGAAAAGTTCGTAATACCGGCTTTGAAGGATTATTAAATACGGTACCTGTATTAACCAGTGATTTTAAATGGGATCTGTCATTTAACATTGGTATTAATACGAGTAAAGTACTGTACTTAGGAGATGGTGTTAGTTCTCTGGCAATAGATGGTGCTGTTCCAAGCTTGGGTACGGTTACGGTAAGTAATGTTGTCGGTTTACCATATGGTCAGATAATGGGTTATAAGTACAAGCGAGATGCAAGTGGCAATAAAATCTATGACAGTAATGGTATTCCTATTCGTACTTCAAGTATTGTTCCTCTTGGATCAGGTAACTATAAAACTACAGGAGGTGTAAATAATGAAATTCATTATAAAAACTTCTCATTCTCTTGCTTAGTCGATTTTAAATTTGGCGGGAAACTTTATTCTGCAACTAATGCAAGATTGTACTATTATGGTTTACAGAAGAATACGTTACAAGGACGTGAAGGCGGATTTATCGGAGAAGGTGTTACAGAAAGCGGAGCAACCAATACAAAGGCTGTTAATGCAGAAACATATTTTCAGACTCTTGCCGGAGCTAATAATATTGCCGAAGAATTTATTTACGATGCAAGCTTTATAAAGCTCCGACAGTTGACATTTGGGTATACCATACCAGCATCAATACTTCAGCCTTATCATATTAAGGGAGTTCAAATTTCGCTTGTTGCCAGAAATTTAGCAACATTATTAAAACACACTCCGAATATTGATCCTGAGTCAGGTTACAATAACGGAAACGGGCAGGGGTTAGAAGGAAGTGGAAACCCTGCAACCAGAAGTATTGGATTCAATCTTAATGTGAAATTTTAATGTTTTTAAAATTAAGGTTATGAAAAGATATAAATTATATATTTCCCTAGCAGCTCTCTCTTTGTTAATAAGTTCAGGGTGTCGAACAGACCTCGCTTCTGTAAATGAAGATCCTAATGCTATATCGGAAAGTACCATGGACTATAAGTATCTGCTTACTGCTGCAGAAATGTATGCTGCAGGAACAGATTATGAAGGTTGGCGAAATAGTATGATCTATTGCAGTACCATGATTCAGCATTTAGCTTCAAACGAAGACTATTGGAATGGAGATAAATATACCTATAGTGCAGGATATAACTCCGCGTACTGGGATAGACAATTTCCTAACGGAATAAGGGACATTATTGAGGTTATTGCTCATTATAAAGATAAGAGCGAATATGTAAATGCCTATAATATTGCCCGCATTGTTAAAGTTATTTCCTTTCAGCGCATGACCGACTTATATGGAGATGTTCCTTATTCTGAAGCGGGTAGTGGTTATATGACTGGAACATTGTATCCTAAATATGACAAGCAGCAGGAAATTTATGCTGACATGTTGAACGAATTAAATGAAGCAGCACAGGCATTGAATGTAAATGCTTCTAATACATTAGGAAGCGCAGACCTTATATATAAGGGAGACGTAACTTTATGGAAAAAATATGCATATTCTGAAATGCTTCGTTTAGCAATGCGTATGTCTAAGGTTAACGCCACAGATGCCGAAAAATGGGTTAAAGTAGCTGTTGCTGGAGGCTTAATAAGTAGTAATGACGAAAATGCGCTTATTCAACATAATACAACAGTTAATAATGCATGTAATGGTAATGCCCGTATTCTTGTGTGGGATGACCCTAATGCTACCAGATTGAGTAAAACTTTGGTAGATATGCTCAAAAATACGAGTGATCCACGTTTGAAATATATGGCAACTGTAGCAACCAATCCTGGAGCACAATGGTCTACCTCTAACTATGATTATGGCGATACAACCTATTCTAAACAAATAGGGATGCCAAACGGATATGATGTTTTAGGATCGACCACTGATATTTCAAATGCATCAAACTGGCCTGGTACAAAAGGTGTTTACACTAATGTTGACAGAAACAAGTATTCGATTGTAAATCGTTACACTTTTGCAAGAATGGATGCTCCTACTTTTATGCATACTTATGCTGAAAACCAGTTATTATTGGCTGAAGCTGCCTACAGAGGATGGGTTACGGGTGAGCCTGAAACTTATTATAATGAAGGAGTAAAAGCAGCAATGGAGCAACTAACTCAGACAGGAGCAAATCCCGGAGTAAGTTCGACTCAGGTTAGCGCATACCTTGCCAAAAATCCATATAATTCAGCAACAGCATTGCAACAAATTAATACTCAGTATTGGCTTGCTACTTTTATGGATGAATATGAAGCATGGTGCAACTGGAGAAGAAGTGGCTATCCACAGTTAACTCCCGTTAATTATTTTGGAAATGTAACTAATGGTACAATTCCAAGAAGATTTACTTATCCTACATCTGAAGCAACTTCAAATACAAAAAATTACGATGAAGCTGTTTCACGATTAAGTAATGGAGATGTTATGACTTCTCGCGTATGGTGGGATGTTGAATAAGTAGCATTTTATCGCGCGTTATATAAAAAAGCCACCATGTGTTAATTTTCTTTATACACTTGGTGGCTTTTCTTATAATATTTTGACTCATAATCTATAACATGATATTTTTAATATCATGCGTGTTTTATTTTGCCTTGTTTCTAGGTTTATTTATACGCACCTTTTTTGTTTAACGTAGTAACTTTTTGTAATGAGAAAAAGTGTTACGGTTTTATTTTTATTGATTATTGTTTCAATATCATGTAAATCAAAAGAATATATTAATATATTCAGTAAATACAATTATTTTACTTCAGAGGATAAAATAACTATTGTTGGAATTATCAATGATTCTATATTCAGCAAGCAATCATTTAGTTATACTTTATATAATGGGCAAGACAAAGTTATTCAATCAGGAACAATCGAGACTCCAAGATTTCAGATAAATCTCTCAAGAACTGATTTACCTTCAGAGCACAACTTATTGGATGTAGAAATAATAAAAAACGCTCAAGTTCTGGCTAGAAATAAGATTGATATTCGAATATTGAAGCCAAATATTAATGAGGTAAAAATAGACCAAGAAACAGGAGGCTTGCTTGTTAACGGTCTTCCTTTTTTCCCATTTGGGTTTTATTGCATTCCTGTTGATAATAAACCGGAACAAGAAGTGGTTCACGGGTTTAATCTCATTGGCCCTTATCAGGAAAACCTGCCAAACAGTTTTGCCGAACGAAAAGCATATATGGATCGTTGCGCCCAACTTGGTGTAAAAGTGCAATATGGCGTCAACTCGCTTGTTGGCACAGGGCACAATGGATACAAGGGTTTAGATAAATCGGACGAAGAAAAATTAGAAATACTTAAAAATGAAATAAATACATTTAAAAATCATCCTGCATTATTGTCGTGGTACATCAATGACGAACCCGACGGGCAAGGACGATCTTCTCAAATTTTAGAAAAAGCATATAACTTAATTCATGAATTAGACCCCTATCATCCTGTCTCAATTGTATTTATGATGCCTTCTAAATTTCATGAATACCAAAATACAATGGATATTGCCATGACCGATCCTTATCCAATTCCCAATTCGGTTGATATTAGAGGTTACGTACAGCAGTTAAACCACGATTTTAAATATCAGAAATCGATTTGGCTTGTGCCTCAGGCTTTTGGCGGGCAAGAAATGTGGCCACGCGAACCTACAGCCAAAGAAATTCGAATAATGACCTATCTTGGTCTTATTGAAGGCATTAAGGGTATTCAATATTATATTCGGTCATTCTCTAATTTTAATCCTCAGGCTGTGTCTGCGTGGTCGGAGTGCAGCAATATGGCTGTTGAAGTAGCCCAAATGACTCCCTTTTTGCTATCGAACGAAAAGCAGTCTTTTCTTAATACCAACGATCCGGATGTGTTAGCTAAAAGCTTCTCTTACAAAGGCGAAACACTAATTATGGTTGTCAATAAATCGAACCAACCTAAATCGTTTGCCATCAACATAGGTCAAAGCGGAAGCAGTGCCGAGCTTTGGTTCGAAAATAGAGCTGTCGAAGTTGCTGATTCCATGTTACATGACATGGTTGATGCGTTGGGTACCCGCGTGTATCGTATTTCAAAAAAACAAGCGTCGTCAAAATTAATTTACTCCGGTAATTTAATCTATAATCCTAGTTTTGAGGATGTCACAAGTCCTGGTCTGTCCACTGGGCATAATATTGATTATGGTTTTGTTTCAAAAGCCGATCGCGGAGCAACGGTTTTTGCCGATTCGCGCCAAAGTGTTGATGGCCTGTTTAGTATGCGTATGCAAACACCTGTTGACAGTGGTGGCAAAAAAGTCCGTTTCACTCCAATTGTTCTCAATGCGGGCAATACTTATAGCGTTTCGGTTTGGGCCAAAGCCGCTTTCAAGCCGCAAATGCCTCAATTTCGGTTAACGATTGATGCTGCAAAGCAAGAAAAAGTGTTCGACCTAACCACCGAGTGGAAAAAGTATTCGTTCATGTTTAAGGCCGATTCGTCTACAACCAATGCAATTGTTGCATTAGACATGTTAGAAAGTGGAACGGCGTGGTTTGATGTTTTGCAGGTTGTTCCCGATCCGGTGCTGCATTATGTTATCAATAAGGACAATACGGCCACTGTTTCGGTAACTACAAGTACCGACAATGTGGACATTAAATATTCGGATGGAACTAACACAGGTCTAAAGACATACAAATCACCATTTTGGGTAACAAAACCGACTACCGTAAAAGCTATATTGTTCGACAAAAAAGTAAAGCTGGCCGAAAGCTCAAGCTTTGTGCCTGTAAACAAAGCTCTTGGCAAAACGGTTAGGTTCGACACTCCATATCATCCTCAATATCCGTCTGTTGGCGATTCTACTCTTACAAACGGAATTATGGGCACTACTTCGTTCCGCGACAAGAAATGGCTTGGATTTATCACACCTGAAGTTGTATTTACGCTTGATATGAAGCAACTTACGGATGTAAACTCGGTTATCGTCAATTGTCTTTGCGACCCAAACAGTGGCATCTTTTTACCTCGCTCTCTTTCGGTGTATACATCGTCGAACGGTTCTGATTTTCAGCAAACCGGGCAGAGAGTCAATACTGAAATTTCGCGTAGGGGCGAGCCTTATCTTGTACCTTTCGAGGTTAATTGTAAGTCGCAAAATATAAGATACATACAATTTAGAATTAAAACTTTTGGCGAAATTCCCGAAGGTTATTTGTTCAAAGGCTCTACGTCGTGGTTATTTGTAGACGAAGTGCTTGTTAAATAATATGTTAACTACAATATAGAATTGAAGTATTCTGAATAGCATTTCACGCCAACGCGTTGTCATAATTCAGCATTACGGATATTTTATTTGTCTATGACATAAAAAATGTAAACAATGAAAACGCTTATTTATATAGCTGGTTTAATGCTTTTTACACCTTTAGCCGTAATGCAACTTTCGGCTCAGGAAAACCGGTTGAAAACTTCATTTCAGATTGCCGAAAAGTGGTTGCCCGAATACGATGTCCGTGCTGACGTTGCCATTCTTTATGGAATGGATTCAACTTTCGCCAACCGCTACCAATCTTGGAAGGAAAAGGGGTACAACATTCAATTTATGACGGGCATTGCCTGGGGCGATTATCAGGATTATTTTACAGGAAAATTTGATGGCCAAACTCATTTCGATGATGCTCAGATAGATGCAAAAGGCGATACACTTTGGCACAATAAAACTGTTCCTTATGTCAATCCGTCCGATTCTTATCTTGCCTACATTAAAGCGCAGGTAAAAAAAGCGATCGATACAGGTATTACATCTATATATCTCGAAGAACCAGAGTACTTTGCATCGTCGGGTTATAGCGAAACCTTTAAACAAGAATGGCAACGCTATTACGGCACTCCGTGGGTTGCTCAGCATTTGTCGCCCGAGGCTACTTACTTGTCTTCGAAATTAAAATATCATCTATACTACAATGCATTAAATCAGGTGTTTACTTACGCCAAAGCTTATGCCAAAAGTAAAGGTGTCGATTTAAAATGCTACGTTCCAACTCACTCATTATTAAACTATTCGGCTTGGCAGATTGTAAGTCCGGAGGCAAGCTTGGCATCGTTGCCGGTTGTAGACGGCTACATTGCTCAGGTTTGGACTGGAACATCTCGTGTACCAGTGTATTACAACGGTTTGATGAAAGAGCGTGTTTTCGAAAATGCTTTTCTCGAATACGGGACGCTTTATTCGATGGTTGCCCCAACCAAGCGGACTGTGTATTTCTTAACCGATCCAATTGAAGACGGAACGCGCTCGTGGAACGATTATAAACGCAATTATCAGGCAACGTTTACGGCTCAGCTTTTATATCCTAACGTTAATAAATACGAGGTAATGCCTTGGCCTAACCGCATTTACCTCGGTAAATTTCCGGTTGAAGGTTCTACTGAAACGCAGCCCATTTCGCCCGAATATGCAACTCAAATGCAGATTATGGTTAATAGCCTGAACGATATGCCGTTGTCGAAAAATAAGGTGAGCGGCACTTCCGGCATTGGGGTGTTGCTGGCCAATTCTATTATGTTTCAGCGCTTTCCGGTGCATAAAGGTTACGACGACCCGCAGCTGTCCAATTTTTATGGGATGGCGCTTCCTTTGCTGAAAAGGGGTATTCCGGTTGAACTGGTTCATATTGAAAATCTTGGGCTTGCCGAATCGCTGAAAAACATTAAAGTATTGATAATGAGTTATTCAAATATGAAACCATTGTCGCCAGATGCTCATTTGTTTTTGGCCAATTGGGTTCGCCAAGGTGGCGTTCTCGTTTACGTTGGCCGCGACGACGATCCTTTTCAGTCGGTAAAAGAATGGTGGAATTCGGATGGAAATAACTTTAACGCTCCTTCCGAGCATTTGTTTAAACAGTTGACTATTAGTGTTAATGATAAGAAAACACTTTATCCGTGCGGAAAGGGTTTTGTTTATGTATTGCGACGCAACCCCAAAGAGCTTGTGATGCAATCGGCTCAGGATCTTGCATTTGTCGATATGGTGAAACAAGGCTATCTAAAAACAGGAACCAAAGACTGGCAAACAAAAAATTATTTGTACTTAGAACGAGGACCTTACACAATTATTTCGGTAATGACTGAGAATGAGGATACAACGCCTTTCGTCGTTAATCGTCCGGTTATCGATCTGTTTAACCCGAATTTGCCAGTTCTTGATAAAAAGACGGTACATCCTGGCGAGCAGGCCTTTTTATTTGATCTACAGCATTTTGATAAAACAAAAACCTCATCAGTGCTTTGTGCCGCGGCTCGCATCGACAATGAACAACGCACTGCAAATTCGTATTCCTTCAGGGCTATAAGTCCTTATAATACACGTAGTTCTATGAGGGTTTTATTGCCCAAAAATCCTAAAAAGATTGTAGTCGGATCGAAAACAAAAAACAAAATCGAAGATGTAAACTCGGTCTGGGATGAAAATTCGCACACATTGTTACTGCAATTCCCGAATGAATCGGAAGGTATAAATGTAAAATTTGAATGGTGATGATTAAGAAATATTTCAGCTGTATTGCTTTGGTTATCAGCTTGTCGGGCATTGCTTGTGCACAAACCGGAAGTGTAAATGAACCTGTTCGTTACGTTGGCGGCGAGATTGCCGACCCAACCGTGCACGACGGAAAGTTGAGGCTGGCCGTTGGTGTCGAAAACCGACAGGTGCTGCGTGCCAACCGAACGCACCCTGAATTGTCGGACAGCTTTGGCTGGACATACAACCATGCGCCCAACATTGCTTATTGGAATAACATGTTTTATGTGTTATACTTAAGCGATCCGGCCGATGAGCACATTGCGCCAAGCCATTCATTAATAGCTACATCTGCTGATGGCCGAAATTGGTCTTTCCCGAAAGTTGTTTTCCCTGAATATAAAGCACCTCAAGGGGTTACAATTCCCGAAGGTTACAACGGATATATGATGCACCAACGGATGGGTTTTTATGTTGCTCCGAGTGGACGAATGTTGGCTTGTGGTTTTTATGGACATACCGAGCATCCGTTTAAAAAGGGCGGAATTGGCCGTGTTGTCCGCGAGGTTTATAAAGACGGCACCTTTGGCCCCATTTATTTTATTCGTTACAGCAGCTACAACAATTGGAACGAGAGCAACACCAGTTATCCGTTTTACACAAAATCAACCGATGCTGACTTTGTAGCCGATTGTAAATCATTACTTTCTGATAAATTAATAACACTACAGTGGATTGACGAAGACAGCGGTAACGACAATTTTTATCCATCTTTTAAAGACTACAAAGACAGTGTGGAAGCCACATCGTTTTATCACCGCAAAGACGGCAAAGTAGTGGCATTGTGGAAGGTATCCAAAACAGCGCTCTCGTCGGACGAAGGTGCAACGTTTTCGCAACCCGTAAAAGTTCCGACCTTAATTATGCCCGGAGGCAAAAACTGGGGACAGCGCACCAAAGACGGCCGTTACGCAATGTGCTACAATCCAATAGCTACGCAGGAATACCGCTATCCGCTTATTATTGTTACCGGCGACGACGGTATTGTTTTCGACAACATGTTGGTGGTACATGGCGAAGTTCCACTGCGCCGTTTTTATGGCAGGTGGAAAGATTTTGGGCCAAACTATGTTCGTGGAATTGTAGAGGGAAACGGAAACCCTCCCGGCAATGACATGTGGCTAACATATAGTGTTAATAAAGAAGATATTTGGGTAAGCCGCGTTCCGCTATCGGTAAAATATGCCGTAGCCGAAAATGTCAGCGACAACTTTGATAATCTTACCGTTGGCGGTGCTGTAACCGATTGGAACATTTATGCTCCGCTATGGGCACCTGTCAACGTTGTTGCGTTTCCGTCCAAAACGAACAAATCGCTCCAATTGTCCGACAAAGACCCTTACGATTACGCAAAAGCTGTAAGAGTCTTTAAAACAGGTACTAAAGCAAACGTACAATTTAAAGTCTTTGCCAGTCAAAACGATACAGGCATGCTCCGGATAGACGTAACCGATCGTTTTGGTAACAGGCCCGTAAGGCTTTGGTTCGACCAAAATGGAAATATGAAAGCACTCGACGGAAGCAAAGAAGTTGTCTTGCAAAAATATCAATCGGATAAATGGTATACAATTTATATAGAAGTGAATGCAAATGTATCAGGCAGCTTTAGTGTAAAGATTGACGGAAAGCCTGTGTTGCAAAATGCACAACTGGCCGAAGCTGTGAAATCGGTTGAGCGACTGTCGTTTTGCACTGGCGAGTACCGCACATCGCCCAATCGGCAGACTCCTAATCAGCGTGTTGTGCCGCCTCTTGCCGGTGCCGACGAGCCAATTGCCAATACTTCTTTCTATATAGATGACGTTCAGGTAGTTTCAAAATAGTAAAACAATAAAACTTTAAATATGAATAATATAATAAAATTCGAATCGGAAGGAAAAGAATCGGTCAACATAAGTTTGCCCGAAAAACCTTCTGAAATTGCTGTTAATGTGTTAAATAGCCAAATAATTGTTCTTTTCTCTTCGTCTTGGGATGCGGTTAAAAATATGCTGTCGCTCAAATTTGAAGACAAAGAAAACAGGCTTGCGGTTGAGATAAAATGGTAACTCTATATTGACTGTCTACTGTATTGTTGTTTAATATGTTATAAATAAATTTGATATGAAGGTATTTGCAATATGGATTGCTTGTGTTGCCTCATTCGTTTCGCTTAATGCGCAGACTGTCGAAAAATTAGAAAATCCGTCCGACTGGGTTAATCCGCTAATGGGCTCACAATCAAAATATAGTCTATCGAACGGAAATACTTATCCGGCCATCGCGTTACCTTGGGGAATGAACTTTTGGGTTCCGCAAACCGGAAAGATGGGCGACGGTTGGCAGTACACATACGATGCCGATAAAATTCGGGGTTTCAAGCAGACCCACCAACCCAGCCCATGGATAAACGATTACGGGCAATTTTCGATTTTGCCAATTACCGGAACGCCCAAAATAAACGAGGATGACCGTGCGAGTTGGTTCTCGCACAAAGCCGAAACCGCAAAGCCTTATTATTATAGCGTGTATTTGGCCGATTATGACGTAGTTACCGAAATAGCACCCACCGAGCGGGCTGCGGCATTCCGTTTTACCTTTCCGCAAACCGATAGCTCGTTTGTGCTTATCGACGCGTTCGATAAAGGCTCTTTCGTGAAAATTGTTCCATCCGAAAACAAGATAATTGGTTATACCACACGCAATAGCGGCGGTGTGCCAGCTAACTTCAAAAATTATTTTGTCATTTATTTCGACAAACCGTTCGATATGCCTGCGGTTTGGTCCGACAACAAAATTCGCAGCGGAGCTCTCGAATGTGCTGACAATCACGTTGGTGCTTTGATTCACTTCAAAACCCGAAAAGGTGAAAAAATCAATGCCCGCGTGTCATCGTCGTTCATCAGCTTTGAGCAGGCCGAACTCAATTTGCGCGAGATTGGAACCAAAGATTTTGACGTTGTAAAAAAGACGGCTAAAGATATATGGGATAAAGAGTTAAGTCGAATTCAGGTTGAAGGGGGAACTGTCGACCAAACCCGCACTTTCTACTCGTGCTTGTACCGCACCATGCTATTTCCACGCAAATTTTATGAGGTCGATGCAAATGGTAACATTCTGCATTACAGTCCTTTTAATGGCGAAGTATGCTCAGGCTACCTTTTTACCGATAACGGATTTTGGGATACATTCAGGGCCGTATTTCCTTTGTTCAACTTAATTGAACCCACCTTAAATGCTCATATTCAAGAAGGTTTGGTAAACGCTTATAAAGAAAGCGGTTGGCTGCCCGAGTGGGCCAGCCCAGGGCACCGCGATTGCATGATAGGTTCAAATTCAGCATCTATCATAGCCGAAGCCTACCTGAAAGGCGCTCGTGGTTACGACATTAATACGCTTTACCAGGCGGTGCTGAAAAATGCAGAGAACGAAGGTCCGTTGGGCTCGGTTGGTCGAAAAGGCGTAAAGTTTTATAATACATTAGGTTATGTTCCTTACGATGTGAAAATAAACGAAAACGCAGCGCGTACGCTCGAATATGCGTACGACGATTATGCTATTTATCAGTTAGCGAAGGAATTAAAACGCCCGAAGAAAGAAATTGAATTATTTGCAAAACGTTGTCAAAACTACCGCAATGTATTCGATCTGGAAACCAAATTGATGCGTGGCCGAAATAAAGCTGGCGATTTTCAGAAACCTTTCAGCCCTTTTAAGTGGGGCGATGCGTTTACCGAAGGAAACAGCTGGCATTATACTTGGTCGGTATTTCATGATATTCAGGGACTTGTGAATTTGATGGGTGGAAAAGAAAAATTCGTAAGCATGCTCGATTCTGTTTTTGTTGTCCCGCCTATTTTCGACGATAGTTATTATGGTTTCCCGATTCATGAAATTCGCGAGATGCAAATCATGAACATGGGCAACTATGCACATGGAAATCAGCCTATTCAGCACATGCTCTATTTGTATAATTATGCCGGTCAACCCTGGAAAACGCAAGCTCACGTACGCGAGGTGATGAATAAATTATATGCCTCTACACCAGATGGTTATTGTGGCGACGAAGACAATGGGCAAACTTCTGCCTGGTATATTTTTTCGGCCATGGGTTTTTATCCGGTCTGCCCGGTTTTCGACCAATATGTACTTGGCGCTCCGCTATTTAGGACGATTGTGCTTAATCTCGAAAACGGAAATAAAGTCATTATCAATGCTCCACAAAATAGCGATGCCAATAAATACGTTAACTCGCTTACATTAAACGGCTTGCCTTATTCTAAAAACTGGCTTAGCCATTCGGAACTGATGAAAGGAGCTCAGCTAAATTTTGATATGACGGCACAACCTAACCTTCAGCGCGGAGCATCGGAAAGCGATTATCCATATTCATTTTCGACCGACAAGAAGTAGTAATTATCTTATAATCATTGTAGTATATATATAAACGAAAATATGAAGCGTCAATTTATCCTTTTCTTGTTTTTTGCATTTGTTGCGCTAAGCGGCAACGCCCAAGAAAACAATCTTCATCATCAATCGTCAACTTACCAGTGGCCAACCGACCCGCAGGTAAAAGCAAAGCTGGATACCTGGCAAGATCAGAAATTTGGCGTATTGATACACTGGGGTTTATATGCCGTGCCTGGCATAATCGAATCGTGGGAACTTTGTTCCGAACCTTGGATTGAGCGCGACAGCACCATTGCCTACGAAGATTACAAAAAATGGTATTGGGGGTTGAAGAAAGATTTTAACCCGGTGAAATTCAATCCCGAACAATGGGCTCAGGCAGCGAAAGATGCAGGTATGCGTTATGTGGTTTTTACAACCAAACATCACGACGGTTTTTGCATGTTCGATACCAAAGAGACTGATTTTAAGATATCTAACGGCCCATTTGCCTCTAATCCAAAAGCCGATGTTGCCAAATACGTTTTCGATGCGTTCAGGCAGAAAGGCTTTATGATTGGCGCTTATTATTCGAAACCCGACTGGCACTCGCAAGATTTTTGGTGGTCGAAATACGCCACGCCCGACCGCAATGTAAATTACGACATACGCAAATATCCTTGGAAGTGGAATCGATACAAACAATTCTGCTACAATCAGATAGGCGAATTGATGCACAATTACGGATCTGTCGATATTTTGTGGCTCGACGGCGGCTGGGTACGCCCACTCGAAACTGTAACCGACGAAGTCCGCTCGTGGGGCGCTGCCATTCCGGCTTGGAATCAGGAAATTAACATGCCCCGCATAGCCGATATGGCACGCAAAGCTCAACCGGGTTTAATTATTGTAGACCGCACTGTTGCAGGGACTTACGAAAATTACCAGACTCCCGAACAAGCTATTCCGCCCAAAGCGCTCGACCATCCATGGGAAAGCTGCATAACTCTCGGAAATGCATGGGGTTACGTACCAAACGATCAGTACAAATCGCCTGCAAAAGTCATTCATACTATGATTGAGATAGTTGCAAAAGGCGGAAGCATGCTTTTAGGCGTTGGCCCTCGTCCCGATGGAACGTTAGAACCTTCGGAAATTACAATTATGAAGGAAATTGGCGATTGGTTAAAAGTAAATGGATCAGCAATATACGGCACACGTATAAGTTCTGTTTGCAACGATGGCGAAACCTTCTTTACTCAGAGTAAAGATGGAAAAACTCAATACGCTTTGGCTATTTTGCCCGAAGGTTCATCTATCCCTAAAGAAATTTCGTGGAAAGGCAATTTGCCTAAAAAAGGCACTAAAATGACTTTGATTGGCGCAAAAACAACCGTGAAATGGAAAATTGAGGGCGATGCTGTAAAAGTCTCTATACCATCTGTTTATATCAAAAAAGGTTACACTCCTGCTTTAGCTTTTTCGTTCTAGGTAATAAATTGGTGTATAACTCTGTAAATCAATGAAAAAAATATTCATATATTCTCTTTTGGCATTGAGCTTTAGCGGAAAAGCTCAGCCAAAAGTTGCACCACCAGCAGCCATCTTACCCGTGCCAACCCAAAAACAACTCGATTGGATGGGGATGGAAATGAATGCGTTTGTGCATTTTACAACCAACACGTTTACCGATTTGGAATGGGGTAACGGCGACGAGTCCGAATCCGTTTTCAATCCCACTTCGCCCGATCCTGTTCAGTGGGCTAGTGTTTTAAAGCAAGCCGGATTTAAAGGGTTGATATTCACAACAAAACATCACGATGGGTTTTGTTTGTGGCCCTCAAAATATACCGAACATAATATCTCGAAAAGTCCATACAAAAATGGCAAAGGCGATATGGTTCGCGAAACCTCCGATGCCTGTAAAAAAGTGGGTGTCAAGTTTGGTATCTATCTCTCGCCGTGGGACCGCAACCGCGCCGATTATGCACAACCTAGCTACATCACTTATTATCGTAATCAATTACAAGAACTTATATCAACTTACGGACCTATTTTCGAACTTTGGTTTGATGGAGCCAATGGCGGAACTGGTTATTATGGTGGCGCAAACGAAAAGCGTACCATTTCGTCGTCGTACTACGATTGGCCTGGTACAGTGAAACTTGCACGCACATTGCAAAAACAAGATTTTGTTATTTTCAGCGACAACGGCCCCGACATTCGTTGGGTTGGTAATGAAGAAGGATGGGCTGGCGAAACTAATTGGAACACAATGGATCCGGACTCCGCTCTCACACGTCGTCCCGGATACGAAAAACTTTTGGGTGCCGGAATGGAAAACGGTTCGCACTGGATCCCGTCGGAAGTAGATGTTTCTATTCGCCCGGGCTGGTTTTACCATGCAAAAGAAGACGATAAGGTGAAAACGCCCGAACAGCTTTTCGAAATTTATCTGAAATCTGTTGGACGTGGGTCTGTGCTCCTGCTCAATGTCCCGCCCGATCGCCGTGGCCTTTTTCACGAGAACGATGTGAAAGCTCTTCAGGGTTTTAGGCAACTTCTTGATAAGGAGTTTAAAACAAATTTGGCCGAGAAAGCAAAGGTTTCAGTAAGTTCGTTCCGTGGAAAAGATAAAATGTTTGGCGGGAAAAATTTAACAGACAATAATCCTGAAACTTATTGGGCAACAGACGATAACGTTACATCAGGCTCAATTGAACTTACATTGCCAACCGAAACGTTAGTGAAATACATCGTTTTACACGAATACCTCAAACTTGGGCAACGCGTAAAGTCGTTCAACATTGAGGTGAAAAAAGGAAACGAATGGGTTAAAGTTGCCGATTTAACAACTATGGGTTTCAAACGGATTGTTCGGATTGACCCTGTTTCAACTAGCAAAATTAGAATAAACATTACCAAGGCTAAAGAATGTTTAACTATTTCAGGTATAGATGTTTATTAAGTAAACCTGTTCATAGTTGCATTCACCATACATAAATTAGTAAATATAGAATGTCCATTAAACAATAATTGTTATTCAAGATTAAGGACATTACATGGATCTTAAAAAGTATAAACTCATGAAAAGATTAGCCTTTCTTTTACTTCTCATAAGTCTGACTAATTGCGCTTTACAGGCTCAAAAGAAAACACATTCGTTTCAGATTGACAACGGTCAGTTTTTGTTGGATGGAAAACCTATTCAAATTCATTCGGGCGAAATGCACTACCCGCGCGTGCCCAAAGAATATTGGCACCACCGCATGCAAATGATGAAGGCAATGGGCTTGAACACCATTGCAACATATGTGTTTTGGAACTACCACAATACCGCTCCGGGTGTTTGGGATTTTAAGTCGGGCAATCGCGACTTAGCCGAATTTATCCGCACAGCCCAAGACGAAGGTTTGTTTGTGATTTTGCGTCCTGGCCCTTACGTTTGTGCCGAATGGGAATTTGGCGGATACCCTTGGTGGCTACAAAACAACAAAGAGTTGTCAATCAGGAACAACCAACCATTTCTTGATTCGTGTAACGTATATATAAAAAAAGTAGCTGAACAAGTAAAAGACTTGCAGGTAACACATGGCGGCCCAATTATTATGGTTCAGGTCGAAAATGAATTTGGCTCGTACATGTCGCAACGCACTGATATTCCAACAGAACAGCACCGAAAATATTACACTTCCATCATGGCAATGTTGAAGGAAGCTGGTTTCGATGCACCACTTTTTACCTCCGACGGCTCGTGGCTGTTCGATAATGGCGCTATTGCCGGCATTTTGCCAACCGCCAATGGCGAAGGAAATATTGACAACCTGAAAAAGGCTGTCGATAAGCATTATACGGGTGGTCCGTATATGGTTGCCGAGTTTTATCCCGGATGGATTGACCATTGGGCCGAGCCTTTTACGCGCATCGAACCGGATCAAACTGTACGTCAGACCGAAAAGTACCTTCAGAACAAAGTAAGTTTCAACTTTTACATGGTGCATGGTGGTACCAACTTTGGCTTTACCGCCGGAGCTAATTACAACGAAGAACATGGCATTCAGCCCGATATAACCAGTTACGATTACGACGCTCCAATTAGCGAAGCCGGCTGGGCTACGCCTAAATACTTGGCAATACGCGAATTGATGAAGAAATATGTAGATGATGCCGTTCCCGAAATTCCAGCTCAAATACCTGTTATAAAGTTGGGCGATATAAAGTTGGACAAATCGGTTAATTTATTTGACTGGAAAAAGAACATCAAGCCCGTTTACAACGACACTCCTTTAACTTTTGAACAATTAGGGCAGGGATATGGTTATGTGCTTTATAGTAAACGATTTAACCAGCCAATGAGTGGAAAACTTACAATTGCCGGTTTGCGCGATTATGCCTTGGTTTATATTAATGGAAAGAAAGTAGGCGAACTGAATCGTATTTATAATCAACACACTATAGATGTCAACATACCTTTTAATGCTCGCTTAGACATTTTGGTCGAAAACATGGGGCGCATCAATTACGGCGCCGCAATTCCCGACAATTCAAAAGGTATTATTTCGCCCATAAAAATTAACGATTTTGAGATTACCGGCGACTGGGAAATGTATAAATTGCCGATGGACAAAATGCCTGATTTAGCTAGCGTTACAACTGTTGCTAAAGCCGGGTTGCCTGCAATTTATGCTGGAAATTTTACGGTGAAAAAAGTTGGTGATGTATTTCTCGACATGCGTGGATGGGGCAAAGGAATTGTGTTTGTAAACGGAATAAACATTGGGCGCTACTGGAAGGTTGGCCCTCAGCAAACACTTTATTTACCAGGATGTTGGCTGAATAAGGACTTGAATAAAGTTGTCATTTTCGAACAACAAAACGACAATGTGCAAATGGTACTGAAATCGACAGATAAACCGATATTGGAATCATTAAATACTGAACATTAAGCAAATAATAAAGGCCGGTATTAGTATCGGCCTTTATTTTTACAGGCTGTCAAAAGGCACCGTCATTTTTTGTAACTTTCAGTTTTAGAGTCAAGCATAACATTATGGACAAGCTGTATGAACCTGGCTTTTCTGCCTATCCGGGAGTGTCTCCTTCGTTGGCTGCTTTAGCCACTATTTTAAATCCGGTTACTACTTTCGAAAGCATTCCCAATCTTTCGGAAAAACAATGGATAGAACTTTTTGAACTGAGTCGTCGGCATAAGCTTACAACGCCGCTTTATGCTGCTCTTTCTCCACGAAAGGAGCATATTCCTTCTTCGTGTTTTAATGTTTTGCACGAGGCAGCCTTGGAACGCTCAACCCGTATGTTATCGTTGTTGGGAATGCTTTTACAGATTAACCAACAGTTTGAGCAAAATGGTATTGCTTATTTGTCCTTAAAAGGCCCTGCTCTGTCTGTTTGTTTGTATGGTGATATTTCACAGAAACAATCAGGAGATCTCGATTTGCTGGTTGACACGAATGAGATCTGGAAAGCTTCCGATGTCCTTTTGTCAATGGGATTCGAAACTAAAGAAATACCTCGGACCTTAACTCTCTGCCAAAGGCTGTATATGATTCGGTCCTATCATCATTTTGTTTTTTTTCATCCTCAGAAAAAATTACTGGTCGAATTGCACTGGAGAGTTAATACTAATCGCAGAGCAGAACCCTTTAGCTTCAAGCAGATGTTAGAAAATTCGATAAAAGTTCGGATTGGTGAAGTCGGAATTCCTGCTCTTTCGTTACAACATGCATTTATTCATCAGTTTATTCATGGTGCAGGACATGCATGGTTTGCTATGGCTTGGTTGCGTGACACCATTACACTGGCACAACGTTCGGATGTTTCGCTTAATGAGGTCTGGAACTGGGCTGTTACAAACGGTTACGATTGTATGATGGCGCAGGCTTTGCTGTTGGGTGAGCGGGTTTTCGGTCTTTTTCTTTCCGATATTCTCAGGAATGCTATGAAAAACAGCTTAAATAATCATCTTACTTTAGTTGCGCTTAATGCATTGATAAGTAAAGAAGTACCTGAATATTTATATGTACCTAAATTTCTCAAAGTCAAACAGAAAATTTATTTAATGAAACTAAAACGAGATTTTAGCTATAAATATAACGTTTGGAGCGTTCTGCTTACTCATCCGCGTGATTGGCAAGCTCTTCGTCTGCCTGATAGCTTGTTTTTTCTCTATTATCCGTTGCGGCCATTTTTGTATTTCTGGACCGTTTACGTTAAAAAGATAAACTAAGCGGGGAAAAACTTACTGAGCCACAAAAGTATATCCGATGGTTCCTTTTTGGCGTGCGGGTGCTGATTTTACATCGGGGTTGAACAACGAACGCCGGGCTGCAGAAATAGCTTCGGAACATAAACATTCGTTGGCATCGCTATGCGTTCGGTCCAGTTGAGCCGACACTACCCGGCCAACCTGATCAACTTCAATTAAAACAATAACATGACCAGAACCTTCGCAACGATAGACCGGTACCGGTAAATTGGTATGATGCCGGTTTACCAGATCATACATAATATTCGTTTTACCCTTATAAACTATTGGTTTGTTTGTTGTTGCTGGAGATGAAGCTTTTACAATCCCTTCCTTTTCGAGTGATGAACTTTCGGTTTTTTCTTTACTGTTACTCGGTTTATTATCGAAGTTGTATTGTTTGTGGAGTTCATCAAGGTATTTTTTTGTGCTTATTTCATCTTTAAAACTGCGCGAAGCATTAACGCCAATGTTATGAGCCATACCCGATTCGCGCTGTAACCGTTCTATTGCTTTGGCTGTTTCATCGGCAGTTGGAGCCGGACTTTCCGGCTTTTTTTCTTCAGGTTTTGCTAGTTCCGGCTGAAACGAAACTTCTACTGTTTCGTTGAAATGCGTATTGGCAGCCTGTAACTTAATCAGGACAAAAATTATCCCGATCATTAAGTGCGCAATAAGCGTTACCAAAACAGGCACCGAGTTTCGATAAATAATATTAGATGTCATGGTTGTTTTTACCTTAGGCAAAGGTAGAGGCTTTTCGGCATCAATAGACGTTTGTTTCAAAATATACTTATCCGCCGGCACGTTTACATTTGTAACCTGCTGCTTGTAAAAGTTGTAGTACTCGGTCGGCAAAATCGCCTTGAATTATAATTTCTCCATCTTTCACCGTTCCGCCAACTCCGCATTTGCTTTTCAGACTTTTTCCAAGAGCCTCAAGATCTTCATTTTTACCTACAAAACCGGTTATCAGTGTTACTGTTTTGCCTCCCCGATTTTTGCGGTCGAGCATTACTTTCAGATTTTGCTGATTAACAGGCGGTGTTTCAGAATCTTCCTCTTCCTGTGTCTTGTATTTGAAATCAGGATTGGTAGAGTAAACCACATCAATTCGTTCGCGGAATTTCTTGCTCATAAAAGTTATTTTATCAATCGCAAAATTAAGTTTTTTTGCCTGTTTTGTTTATTTTGAAAGCCTTGTTGGAGGTTCTTAGCCTGTGGTAAAATTCGGATAAATAATTTTTAGAGGAATATTAGTTGCAACTTTTCGACTGTCGTTTTCTGGTTTTTATCTTTTATTCAGCGTATAAAGAATAAAAGCAAATTATATTCTAAATTACTGAGAATAAGTGTAAAATAAAAAGCTCTCTTTATGAAGAATTTAAGGGTAAGAGTAAAAATAAAAAAGTCAGAAAGCTAACTTTCTGACTTTTTGGGAGAAAGATCGGGTTCGAACCGACGGCCTCTAGAGCCACAATCTAGCGCTCTAACCAGCTGAGCTACAATCTCCGTTTTGGTGCCGCAAATTTATAAAAATATTTTGGAATGATGCGCTGTAACCAAAATTAATTGTTTCCTATATTTGACACATCTAATTTTAATGCTCTAAGTTTTTGAAACTAAGCAAATACGTCAATAATATTTCGGGGTTGCAAACTTTTCAGATTTTGAGGTTTGTTATATTTCTTATTATTAGTATTGTGCTTACAAAGAGTGATTTAACCCTCAAAGAGATTGGCGATTTCGAATTTTTTCTTTTTCTTTCAAGTGCGTTAAGTTTTTTCTGGGCAAATGGAATTATTCAGTCTTTTTTGCCGCTTTATCACGACAACAGTGCTTTTTTTAAGCGCAATAAGACATCCGAAAAGTATAAATCGCCCGAAATTTTCAATGCTTTTATTCTTCTTACCTTTTTCAGTTTTGTCGTTTGCCTCATTTTATTAATTGGTGGTAATCACATCCATATTTTTCAGTCCGACGAAAATATTCCGTACTTGCACCTGATGTTGCTGTACATGCTTATTACCACTCCGACCAATCTGGTTGAATACATTTATCTAGTTCGTAATAAGCCACACAAGATTTTGATATATGGCAGTATAACGTTTTTTCTTCAGCTATTTGTTACGCTTTATCCTGTTGTTGCGGGTTGGGGTATTAATTGGGCTATTTATAGTTTGCTGTTTGTTTCGCTGATTCGGTTTGGTTGGTTGGGAATGCTGGTGCGCAAGTACGCTAAATTCCGATTCTCTTGGCCTTTTATCTTGGATCACCTTAAGCTTGGGGCTCCTTTGATTGTAAGTTCTTTGCTAAGTGGCTCCGCTCAATATATTGATGGTCTTATTGTTTCAAGTAATTTTTCGCCCGAAACATTTGCTCTTTTTCGCTACGGAGCCAAAGAGGTTCCTTTTGTTGTTTTATTGGCAAATGGACTGAATAACGCTATGTTGACAGAGTTCAGAACACCTGAAACCAGTTTGCTGGCAATGGAAACTATCAAAAAACGTTCGACCCGACTCATGCATATTCTGTTTCCGATGTCTATTTTGTTACTGTTTTTCAGTAACCGGATTTTTCCGTCATTGTTTTCGAGCAACTTTGGACCTAGTTCTGATATTTTTATGATCTATATATTGCTTATAACAAGCAGATTAGTATTTCCTCAGACATTACTTATCGGAATGAAAAAGACGAGGGTAGTAATGACTGTTTCCATTATTGCCATTATTATAAATGTAACGCTTTCATTGTCAATGATTCCGCACTATGGAATACAAGGTGTTGCTGTGGCTACGGTAATAGTATATGCACTCGAAAAGATCTTTTTAATGATATACAATGCGGTTGTTCTGAAAATATCGCCGACCCGATATACACCTTTAATGCTTCACATTGTATATAGCTTATTGATTATTACGATATTTATACTGATAGACCACCGTATTATTATGCAACGATAAAAGAAAAAAGAATTTGTTGATAATTTAAATTCAATGTGTATCTTTGCAAACCGTCTTAAAAAGGGAGGCCCCGGGCTTGAAGTATAGCACCGGAAAGCTTAACAGACGGAAAAATAGTAACGTACAACGTAAGAGATATGAAACAAAACATTCATCCCGAAAATTACAGGTTAGTCGTTTTTAAAGATATGTCGAACGATCAAACCTTTATTACCAAATCTTGCGCTAACACAAGAGAAACCATTACCATGGAAGATGGTATTGAATATCCTGTTGTTAAGCTTGAAATTTCGAACACATCGCATCCTTTCTATACTGGTAAGATGAAACTCGTTGACACTGCCGGTCGTGTAGATAAGTTCATGAATCGTTACAAATCGCATATGGATAAGAAAAAGAAGTAATTCTTTTCATATATAAAATAAAAGAGAAAGGGTAAATCTAATTTAGATTTACCCTTTCTCTTTTTCAGTTTGGCCTTGTTTATACTTTGAAAAAGCTTAATGCATTTTGCAATTGTTCTGTATTTTCATTTAACGTTGCGGCACTATCGGCAATATTGCTGGCAGCCTCTGCATGTTCCTGGGTTTGTTGGTTTAATTGTTGTATCGCTACATTAATTTGTCCTGAACCCATACTCTGTTCATTACTAGATGCTGCAATTTCCTGAACCAGCCGGGTTGTTTTGTCAATTTCAGGTACAACAATTGCAAGTTTGCTGCTTGCTTCTTCTGACACTTCGACAGCATTACCTGATACTTGTTGTATTTCGCTGGCGGCAACTTTACTATGTTCAGCTAGTCGTCGTACTTCTGCTGCGACAACGGCAAAACCTTTACCGTGTTCGCCGGCACGAGCTGCTTCAACCGCTGCATTAAGAGCAAGAATATTGGTTTGAAAAGCAATATCGTCGATAATCTTAATTTTATCAGCAATATTTCGCATGGCTTCAACCGCTACAATTGTAGAGTCATTACCTTCTTTTACAACCCGATTTGCTTCAATTGCAATCGTTTGTGTTTGTTGTGCATTCATTGTATTCTGATCGATATTGGCTGTCATTTCTTCAACGGCAGCCGATATTTCTTCAAGAGCAGTGGCCTGATCGTTAGCTCGGGTTTTAAGTTCATGAGACATTGCATCTAAAGAATCAACCTGTTCCGAAATACTGTCAGCAGCTTTTTTTATAGAGGCAATTGCATTACGCAGATTTATAGACAATTGTTCGGTTGATCGAGAGATTGTTCCAACTTCATCCTGTCTGTCTTTGTTTTCTTTGTCTATAGAAACCGATAAGTTTCCATTATTGAGTTTATTTAGATTATCGGTTGCTTCCGTAAGTTTTGAAATGATACGAGAGGCAATAATGAAAAAAACGATGGATATAATAATTCCTAAAGGAGTTCCAATGTATACAGGATAACTTTTCGGGAAGAAATTCACCGCATTAGCATTAGATACAATAAAAAGTAAGTTTGTAAGCCATAAAAATCCAATTTTCAAAAAAATAGAATTTTTGAAAAATTTCCTTAAAATAAAATAACCAATAGGTAAGCCCAATAAAAAAGAGGGCAGGGTTTGAATTAAAAATTGTTCCATGGTATTGATGGAGTTTTAGTTAGCTTTCTTCTCTTATTCTCTTAGGCGCGGAGCACAAATAAAAGTGACTGCAAGATACTAAGATTTAGCATTTTTTTAATTCTTTTTTCAACAGCCTTGGGCAATAATTTTGTGAAATTTAAGTATGCCCAAAAACGTTATTTTTGTGAAATAAAACGTGATAATCTGAAATACAGAAACATTGACACAAAACCTTTTTCGAAATGAATTATATTTTCTTTGATGACCAACGTATTAATTTACAGCCATTAACTTTTACTCGTCCTGTTGCTGAGCTACGCACAGGTATTTTTACTATTGCTGAAAAATGGACGAAGAGGCTTTCGCCTGCTCCATTTTCTTATAGCACAGCTGCTTATTTACAGAAAAAATATCCCATGATTGTTTCGGACGATAATTTATTTATCAATGGGTCTGTACTTCCTAACGAGCAGTTAATTAAATCAGTAGAATTATTGGTTAAAGGAAAGACGTTAAAAAAAGAGGGGAAGGTAATTGCTTTTCGTACAGATAAACAAGGAGCTTCGGAGTTTGCGGGTGGCGATATGCCTTTTACCGAAGAGATTGAGTTCTCAGGGAACATTGTATCCATTACGTATCCATGGGATTTATTTTCTGTTAATGCCTTGGCTATTACTTCTGATTTTGAATTAATTACACGTGGTCGTAAATCAGCACCCATCAGTTCTACAAATCGGGTGAAGAATCCTGAAAATATATTTATTGAAGACGATGCCGTGGTCGAATTTGCGATACTAAATGCCTCAGAAGGACCTATTTATGTCGGACATCATGCAGAGATTATGGAAGGCGCCATAATTCGCGGAGGATTGGCTTTATGCGACGGTTCTACGTTAAAGATGGGTGCAAAAATATACGGTGCAACAACAATCGGACCTCACTCAAAAGTGGGTGGTGAAGTTCATAACACGGTAATTACGGGGTATTCGAATAAAGGGCATGACGGTTTCTTAGGAAATTCGGTATTGGGAGAATGGTGCAACCTTGGTGCGGATACCAATAATTCTAATCTTAAAAACAATTATGCCGAAGTAAAGATGTGGAATTACGAAAAAAATAAGTTTATCCAGACAGGTTTACAGTTTTGCGGACTTATTATGGGAGATCATTCCAAATGTGGTATTAATACTATGTTTAATACAGGAACAGTTGTAGGGGTTAGTGCTAATATTTTTGGTGATGGATTTCCTCGAAATTTTATACCTTCTTTTTCGTGGGGTGGGGCTCAGGGATTCAGCGTTTATACTTTGAATAAAGTGTTTGATACTGCATCAAAAGTTCTTGCTCGCAGAGGATTAGAATTGACGGAAACGGATAAAGACATTCTAAAAACAATATTTGAGATAACCGAAAAATATCGGAATTTTTGACAGTCAATCTTTTTTACAAACTTAATTAGTGTATCGCTTTGATTTATAGTATTTCTTTTTTCGGTTCAAACTTTTGGCATAGCACTTGCTTTATCTGAATAACCGAAAAAGAAGAGTGGGTATTTCTGACATCTTGTCGGTTTAAGTAAATTTTGTAATTATCAACATGAGTAAAAAAGGAAATTCATTTAATCATATTCTTATTGCAAACCAATTGTCAAATGATGCTGAATTTATTCCGTTATTGTCTGACGAAGAAGAAGATGCGCTTATGCAAACTCCGGTTCCCGAAATGTTACCTATTTTGCCTTTACGAAATATGGTTCTTTTCCCTGGCGTGTTAGTGCCTATTACTGTAAACAGAGAAAAGTCGATAAAATTAATTCGTGAAACTTATCAGAGTAATCGTTTGGTTGGAGCTGTTGCTCAGCGTGATCCCGGGGTTGAAGATCCCACATACGAACAGCTTTTTACCACAGGGACAGTTGGTTATATTATAAAGATTCTTGAAATGCCCGACGGCTCAATTTCTGTTATTATGCAGGGAAAGAAGCGTTTTGAGTTGGGCGAAATGGAAACCAGTACTCCTTATTTTGTTGCTCGCATCAATACTCTCGACGAAATTAAACCCGAAAAAGGAGATAAAGAATTTGAAGCTATTCTAAGCTCATTGAGAGACGTTTCGCTTAAAATATTAAAGCTTAGTGCAAATGTTCCTCCCGAAGCTTCGTTTGCATTAAGAAATATCGAGAGCTCCTCATTTTTAATAAATTATATATGTTCTAATAGCGAAATTTCACTTGAAGAACGTCAAAAATTACTTGAAACTGCATTTCTGAAAGAACGTGGAATTCTTTTATTGCAATATCTTAACAGAGAAGTTCAACTTCTTGAATTAAAGAATGATATTCAGTTACGAGTTCGTTCGGAAATAGAACAGCAACAAAAAGAATATTTTCTTAACCAGCAAATGAAAACTATTCAGGATGAACTGGGTGGAAATCCGCTGGAAAAAGAAATTGCCGAAATGCGAGAAAAAGCAACTAAAAAGAAATGGAATAAAGATGTTGCTGATATTTTCGAGAAAGAAGTTTCTAAATTACAAAGACTTAATCCTAATGCGGCCGACTATTCTGTTCAGGTAAATTATTTGGAAACGCTGCTCGAATTGCCATGGGGCGAGTATACCCGTGATAATTTCAATATGCAAAAAGCACAGAAAGTACTTGATAAAGACCATTATGGATTGGAAAAAGTAAAAGAACGTATTTTAGAACACCTGGCTGTCCTGAAACTAAAAAAGGACATGAAAGCACCAATCATTTGCCTTTATGGTCCTCCGGGAGTTGGAAAAACGTCTTTGGGTAAATCAATTGCTAAGTCGTTAGGACGCAAGTACATTCGTATGTCTTTGGGCGGTTTGCATGACGAAGCGGAGATCCGTGGTCACCGTAAAACCTACATTGGTGCCATGCCCGGACGCGTTATTCAAAACCTGAAAAAAGCAGGTTCGGCTAATCCGGTTTTTATTCTCGACGAAATTGATAAGGTTGGTAGTGATTTTCGCGGAGATCCGGCATCAGCTCTACTTGAAGTTCTTGATCCTGAGCAAAATAATACTTTTCATGATAATTACCTCGATGTCGATTTTGATTTATCGAAGGTAATGTTTATTGCAACCGCCAACAACATAGGTGCAATACATCCGGCTTTGCGCGATCGTATGGAAATTATCGATGTCAGCGGATATATTTTGGAAGAAAAAATAGAAATTGCTACTCGCCATCTTATTCCAAGACAACTCGAAGAACATGGTGTGAACAAGAAACAATTTACGCTCGATAAAGATGTTCTAAGCTTTGTAATAGAAAACTATACAAGAGAATCGGGTGTTCGGGATCTCGATAAAAAAATTGCCAAGTTAGTTCGCAGCAGAGCCAAAAAAATTGCTTTTGATGAAAAAGTAAATGCACACCTGACAGTTGAAGATGCCCGAGCCATTTTGGGAGCGCCAATTTTTATTCGCGATAAATATCTCAATAACGATATTGCTGGTGTTGTAACAGGTTTGGCCTGGACTGCAGTTGGAGGTGAAATTTTATTTGTTGAAACGAGCCTCAGCCGCGGTAATGGTAAGCTTACTCTTACTGGTAATTTGGGTGATGTAATGAAAGAATCGGCTGTGATTGCGCTGGAATATCTTCGTTCTCATAGCTTTATACTTGGACTTGATCCTGAAATTTTTGATCATTGGAATGTTCATATCCATGTTCCTGAAGGTGCTATTCCTAAAGATGGACCTTCGGCTGGTGTTACCATGATCACTTCTTTAGCGTCTGCTTTTACTCAACGCAAAGTAAAACAACGTATTGCAATGACGGGAGAAATAACCTTGAGAGGAACTGTAACTGCAATTGGTGGTGTAAAAGAAAAAATACTGGCAGCTAAACGTGCCGGAATTACAGATATTCTTTTGCCTGAAGAAAATCGAAAGGATATTGAAGAAATTAATGCAGTTTATCTGGAAGGTCTTAATTTTCATTATATTGGACATATCAGCAAGCTTCTTGAATTAGCATTGACTGACGAGAAAGTGGATAATCCGATTGATATTTCGATTCCGAAGGAAAAGGAAGAAGCAAAGTAACTGAAAAGGAGAGCTTAATTTAAGTTCTCCTTTTTTATGCGATTCATCGTAATCGTTTTCCTAATATCAGTAAGTCACGTTCAATACCATCAAGTTCGGCGATAGCGGGGTAATTGCCCCATTCTTCGAATCCATATCTTTTAAAAAGATTGATACTCGGAATGTTATGTCCAAAGATAAACCCAAGAAGCGTTTTGACGTTTAAAACCGGGCATTGCGAAAAAGCATATTCCATTAATTGACATCCAATTCCCTGATGTCTGAAGTCTTCATGCACATAAATACTGATTTCGACAGTTGAATTGTAAGCCGGACGTCCGTAAAAAGATTGCAGGCTGGCCCAACCTGTCATTTTATTGTCTTTAAAAGTTACCCATAACGGACGTTTATCGGGAGTATGGGCTTGAAACCAAGGCAACCTGCTTTCGACCGTTACAGGCTCCGTATCTGCGGTAACCATTCGCCCGGGAATAGTGCTGTTGTAAATAGCCGTTATGTCAGGTAAATCATTTACAGTAGCATGTCGTACGTCGAGCATATCTTTTTTTGAAGCAAATGTAATATGACAAAATAAAAAAGACACCGGTTAAGGTGTCTTTAACTTATTCTTCAGAAATTGTGTATTTTAATTTTTGGCCAGGCTTTATCTTATTGTCTTCAATACCGTTTTGTTGAATTAAATCAGCTGGTTTTACACCCAGTTTTTGCGAAATTTTCCAAAGTGTTTCTCCTTGTTTTACGGTATATTCTCCCTGTTTCACTTTCTTACTTTTCGCCTTTTCTGTTGCTTTAGCTATTTTTCCATTTTTTTCTTTGGTTTCTGGAGAAACAGATGCTTCGTCTTCCATATTCTTCAGTTTAGAAGACTTTTTCGTTTTCTTATCTTTTGCTACAGTCTCTTTTGTACTTTGCTTCCCTTTTTTAGTATTTGTTTCTTCTTTATTTTCAGATTCTTCAGCTTCTTTTTGTTTCTTGTTGAGTTTTGATTTTTTAGAATTAGAAACAACATTTTTAACTACTGAATCTTGTTCATTATCCTCTGTTTTTATCTTTCTCCCTTTTCTGGTAATTGTTTCTTTTGATTTGTTGTGAGTCGTAACTTCTTCCTGTTGTTCTTCCGAATCTTTTTTAGATTTTATTTTTTGGGATTTTTTGTTGTGCGGATCTTCGTCCCGAACCATTGTGTAAATTGTTAGTCTTTGACCAGAAACCAATTTTTTACGACGAATTTTATTCCATGATTTCAGATCGGTTATACTAACATCATATTTTCGAGCAATAGAGGCAAGTGTTTCGCCTGAACGTACTTTATGAGTAAAATGGGTAGCCCCTTCTATTTTTGATAATTTATTCGTTTTTGATTCGTATCCTGGTCCATTGCCCGGACTATGAGTCAGATATCGTTTATCAAAAAAGATAGAATCTTTATAATTGAAGATGGTATTTTGTTGCTTTATAAATTGAGCAGTATACTCTTGTGGCAGATAAAGCGGATATGTTTTGATACTTCCGGGTATAATATCCTTGATGTATTGCAAGTTAAGATTACGAAGTTCTTCTATTGGAATATTTAGTACTTCTGATACTTGCATCAGGTGTAAGTCTTTGTTAATCATTATCGTATCAACAGCAATAGGCAATGTTCCTTTGCGAGGCACCAAATTGTGTTTTTTATAATAATTCATTAAGTAAGTAGCGGCGATAAAAGCAGGCACATGACCTCTGGTTTCTTTAGGTAAATAGTAGTAAATGTCCCAGTAATTGCGGCGACCGCCAGCCCTTCGGATAGCTTTGTTTACATTTCCTGGACCGCAATTATAGGCAGCAATTACAAGAATCCAATCACCATATATTTTGTATAAATCGTTTACAAATCGGCAGGCTGCATGAGTTGATTTCATCAAATCCCGACGCTCATCAACCCAGGAATTAACTTCAAGACCATATAACTTGCCGGTTCCGTACATAAACTGCCATAAACCAACGGCTTTGGTTCTCGAGTATGCTTTAGGATTTAATGCCGATTCTATTACCGACATGTATTTCATTTCGTTAGGAACCTTATAATAATCAAAAATATCGTCGAAAACCGGAAAATAGAAGTTTGCAAGTCCCAGCATTTCTTCAAGTTTATCTTTTCGCCGGGTTAAGTAATAATTTATATTATTGCGAACAATATTATTGAAGGATAGCTTTACGGTAGTTGGAATTTTGGCAATGCGATTAATAAAAACGCTATCTGGAATATTTAGTAAATCATTGTCTGCTAAATTATTAAGATCGGGTGTGTATTTATTGAGTGGGCCATTGCTTACATGCCACATATTCAACAAACTGTCAAGATTATTGTCAAAATTGAGATAGATCGGATCGTTGACGGGGATATACCTCGAAGTATCTGCTTTACTTGCAGAGGCAAAAGGTGCTGCCAGAAATAAAGCGAATAGCAGGGCAACGATTTGCTTTCTCATACTCAATTATTTGAAATTTAACAAAATACTTACACCAGGTGAAGTATATTTATCGTTAGGGAGCAAAGCTGGGCCGACTTTCAGTCCTAAGTCATTAGAAATATCGTATTCATAAAAGTAGCCATCTACTGTTGCATCAATAATATTAAGAACATATAATGCAAAGCATCCAATAATAGTCAAATCTCGGTACCGACGATAATAATCCTGAGCCGATTTGAAAATTACGTCAGTATACTCAGGACCGTATCCGCCTATTGTTGCTTTAGGGTCCTTTAAACGCATTTCGTAATAATTTTTATACTGTTTATAGTAATGATTATTAAACCAAAGCGAATAGCCCAAAGCTCCAAAACCAGCATAGATAATTGGTATTTTCCATGCTTTATGATTATAAGCCTGTCCCAGACCAGGCAAAAAAGTTGAATACAAAGTTGCTTTGCGGGGCGAATGCAAATAAGCCGTTGAATCAACGGCTTTTGTATTGGTGCTATCTTTTTTTGATAAACTATCGGTAGACGCAACAATCTGAGCAGAAGTTATCTGTGACAAACACAGTAAAATCCCCAGTAAACACATGTAACAGGCAACTTTATACTTGGGCTGACATTGCATTACCCTTTTTTCAAAATACAGCAAAACAGTATATTACTTCAAAAGGTCAAAAATAGATATTATCTTGGCAAGTTCATCGTCTGTTTTGAAAGGGATAACGATTTTACCACTACCATTTAACGATCTTTTTAATTTTACATTTTTGCTAAAAAGATCTTTGAGATTGCTCACAAACACCTTATCGTTTTCATTTGCAGGTATTTCATGTGATTCAGCATCTTCTTCATCGGTATCGGCTACAATTTCCTGATATTCTTTAGCTTCGTTGACTTCCCGGATTAATTCCTCCGTTTTACGAACCGAAAGTTCTTCGGTTAAAATACGGTTGTACAATTCGAGCATCAGATCTGAATCATCAATACCAAGCAAAGCACGGGCATGACCCATTGTTAGTTTTTTATCGCGTATGCCTAACTGAACTTCACCAGGTAATTTCAGCAAACGGAGATAATTGGTTACGGTTGCCCTTTTCTTACCAACTCGTTCACTTAAAGCTTCTTGAGTAAGATTACATTCATCGATAAGTCGCTGATAACTAATCGCTATTTCGATCGAGTCAAGGTCTTCCCGTTGAATGTTTTCAACCAGCGCTAATTCCAGCATTGCCTGATCGTCGGCTTCGCGAACATACGCAGGCAGCGTTTTCAGACCGGCCAGTTGTGAAGCTCTGAAACGACGTTCGCCGGATATAAGCTGAAAACGCCCATCGTTCATCTTTCGAACAGTAATAGGCTGAATAATACCTAATTGCTTAATAGATTCCGATAATTCGGCCAATGCTTCATCATCAAAATTTTTACGAGGTTGAAATGGATTGATGTCGATTTGGTTGATATCAACTTCGCGAACAGAAGATTCGTTTCGCAACGGACGTTCTTCGTGTTCAATGGTTGATGCTTCTTCAATAAGTGCTCCAAGTCCCCGGCCTAATGCATTTTTTTTGGTCATTATTCTTTTGGTTCTATGCTGATTGAAAATAAAATTTAAGCTTTAGCTAATGTTGGGCTGTTCTTTTTTACAATTTCTTTTGCCAACGAAATATAATTCTGCGCTCCTTTCGACTCAATATCGTAAAGAATTACAGGTTTTCCGTGACTAGGTGCTTCGCTAAGCTTGGTATTACGTTGAATGATAGTGTCAAATACCATATTTTGAAAATGTTTGCGAACATCTTCTACAACTTGATTAGATAAGCGCAAGCGTGGGTCGTACATGGTAAGAAGAAATCCTTCAATTTCAAGTTCAGGATTTAGTCCTCTTTGTATTAACTTTATAGTATTAAACAACTTGCCAAGACCTTCGAGTGCAAAATATTCACACTGAACAGGTACAAGAACAGAATCGGCTGCAGTTAACGCATTAACGGTTATCAAACCTAGTGAAGGCGAACAATCAATAAGAATATAATCGTATGAATCGCGAAGTTTTTCAACAACACTTTTCATTATTTTTTCCCGATTAGGCATATTGAGCATTTCGATTTCGGCACCCACAAGGTCGATGTGCGAGGGTATAAGAAATAAACCCGGAACTTCGCTGGTAAGTACGGCCGCGTTAGGATCAACATCTTCAATAAGGCATTCGTAAATACTGTTTTGAACATTGCGCAAATCGAAACCTATACCCGAGGTCGAGTTGGCCTGTGGGTCGGCATCAATGATCAGAACTTTTTTTTCTAAAACAGCAAGACTTGCTGCCAGATTGATGGCTGTTGTAGTTTTACCTACTCCTCCTTTTTGGTTTGCTAATGCAATTATTTTAGCCATACGTATAATTTTTTGATTGTGCCAAACAACATACCCTTCTGGTTATAAACCAGATATTATTAATATACAAGTGCTTTTTTTGCACCCTAAAAATAACGGTAGTTTTGATGTATGGCAAATATATCTTTATTTTTATTTACCAACACCCTAACTACCTGTTAACCTTAATTTCAAATAATTTTGGCCAGTTTTTTCCTGTTACCAGTAAATTTCCATTAGGCAAAAGTGCAATACCATTTAAAACATCGGTATTAGGACCTTTGTCCGAGTTACTTAGTAATCCTGTCATGTTTAGAATGCCCGTTACTTTACCAGTAGCAGGGTCAATTTCCACAATATTATCGGTTTGATAGACATTTGCCAGCACTTTGCCATTGACATACTCAAGTTCATTAAGCTGGTCTATCTCTTTCTTGTTGTCGCAAACACTGACACGGTGAGTTTCTTTAAATGTAACAGGATTCAGAAAATACAAAGTAGAAGAGCCGTCGCTCATAATAAATTCTTTACCGTTATAAGTAAGCCCCCATCCCTCGGCTATTGGATAAGCTATCTGACGTTGAAGTTTTAGTTCGTTGGAACTATAAACAAAACAAATCTGTTCTTTCCATGTAAGCTGAAATAATGTATCGTTATACATAGCAAGTCCTTCGGCAAAAAACTGATCGCCGGTTGAAACTTTTTCCAGCAATTTCATACCCGGGAAAGTGTATTTACGCAACGATGATTTTCCGTATTCGCCGGCACTTTCGTACAAAATTCCTTTATGTACGAGCAGTCCCTGCGTGTAATCGTCAATATCGTGTTTGTAAACATTTACTATTTTATATTTAAGCGTAGCGGGAGCTTCACCTGACAGCAAATATACGACGCTCTGACAGGTATATTTTTTACCTTTTGCATAGTAATTTATTAAAACGGAAGATTGTCCTAACTTACTATCAGAGCTTATCCAGCATAAAGTTTTACCCGATTTAGTGTACTTTACTTTTGTTTGATTTATAAAGAGATTAACAGAATCGGCTGCAGGAATAGAGTCGGCAACAGATATTGTAAATTTTATGCTATCCCCAGCTTTAAAATGACTTCCGCCTGCAGGAGATACAAGTGTTACAAGAGGTTGTGCCAATTTCGTTTTGGTTTCGGTTCCTTGCCCATTATGACATGACGTCAATAAAACTGCCAATAATACAGAACAAATGGCAATGCTGTATAATTTCTTTAAAATCATGGATAACAAGATATTTACATTTATTTGTTAGAATACTGATTGATAAAACAATACCGTATTATTTCTTATCAACAGAATAAACAATGGTAAAGAATTATTTATGGAAAAGCATTTTTATGAAATTGCTTTTTGTTTTTTTAACAGTTATATTCTGGCCTGTAATCTGTTGATAAACTAGTCCCCATCCAGGAAAACCGCCGACGATACGGTCATCAACAAAAACATCAACTTCTATTTTCCGGCTTTCGTTGTCGTCAAAGATTTCTTCGGGATAGCTTTTGTTCACTGCATAAAATTCCACGCCGTTTTTTTTGCAATATTCAAGAGCCTGCTCCAGTGCTTTACCCGAACGACGGGTCCATAATACAAGTAAATGACCTTCCTTTTGTAGCATTTTTAATGTTTGAAATGCAAATGGCATTTCCCGGCCAATGTAAGGGTAGGCATTTTCTACAATTGTACCATCAAAATCGACCGCTATTTTAAGCTGCTGCATAGGTATTATTTTCGACGAAATTACACATTTCTGTAAATGTAGATTTTTTGATATCTGACGTTTTGACGAAAAACTCATTTTGGCAGGTTTTTTGATACTTTTCTTCAAAAAAATTTGACTATGTATCTGATAATTTTTCTTGGTTTTATGATTATCAGCTGGCTTGTAGGTCAGCGCTTGAAATCGAAATTCAGACGTTACTCTGAAGAACCGATTACTTCTAACATGAGTGGTCAGGAAATTGCAGAAAAAATGCTGCATGATAATGGAATATATGATGTACAGGTAGTTACAGTTGAAGGAGAACTTACCGACCACTACAATCCTGCCACCAAAACAGTAAACCTCAGCCATGATGTATTCTATGGACGGAGTGTAGCTTCGGCTGCCGTGGCTGCACACGAATGTGGGCACGCTGTTCAGCATGCAAAGGCTTATGCTTGGTTAACAATGCGTTCTAAACTTGTTCCGGTTGTAAGTTTTGCTTCAAACTGGGTACAGTGGATATTATTAGGTGGTGTACTGTTAATCAATGTGTTTCCTCAGCTTTTGCTTCTTGGCATTATATTGTTTGCCATGACTACCTTGTTTAGTTTCATTACGTTACCTGTTGAAATTGATGCCAGCCGCCGTGCGCTGGTTTGGCTTGACAATGCCAACGTTGCCCGTTACGAAACTAACGATATGGCTAAAGACGCACTGAAATGGGCTGCTTATACTTATGTTGTTGCGGCTTTGAGCTCATTAGCTACATTGTTATATTACATCATGATATTTATGGGTGCATCCCGCGACAGATAGTCCAGAATATAATATTCTGTCAGATAAAAATATCTATTTTTGTGAAGCCCGGGTCATTAAGATGCCGGGCTTTAAATTTTTAAGGCAAAAAACGTGTTAAAAAAATTATTTAAACTTCTTGTTGGCTTTTCATTTGTTGGTGCGTTTTGCACCTTGCTGACTATGCTCTTTAATTTTCTACTAATCAAAAAAATGGGAGTGTCTCTTTATTTCTCCTATTTTGTTGTTTACATCGTTACGATTTTTATTTCGTATCTGATGAATAGCCGGTTAGTCTTTAAACAAGGGAAATCGCTTCTGAATCTGGTGCTTTATTATGGTGTTTACGGATCGGGAATGATTATGGGCTTTTTTGTTCTTCGGTTTTACAAATCAAATCTGCCATTTCAGGATCATATTCTCACCTATCTGGTAATACCGGTTACTACGCTTTGGAATTTTATAATGAGTTCGATGGTTTTCAGAGCAGAAAAGTTTAAACTTTTATGGCTACGATTTACGGGAAAGCTTTCTTAAAGAGAACCAAAGCGAAACCGTAAAGAAAAAACATGAGAACTGCGACCAACCGCCTCTCCGATATTTGCAAAAGCGTAATCGATGTTAATATTTTTGAACTCTAATCCCAATCCCATATTAGGTTGAAAATTAAGCTGCTTAGATCCATCAAAATCAGTAGTTTTCTGAATGTTATTTACACCGGCTCTCAGATAAACCAATTTATTGTAATTAAATTCGATACCAATTTTAGGATCGATGTTGGCAAATTTTGAACTGACAAGTGTATTTCGTTTACCATCAAACGTAAATTCAATATCGGCTTCGGTCAGTGCACCAAATTTATCGCTCAATTTTATGTTACGGGAAATACCTGTGATTAAACGGGGTAACGTAACCTCAACCGAGTTGGTTGGAATGTCGTTGCCTGTTGTTTCAAAAACTTCTTTTAGTTCAGTATTATTAAATGTCCAGGCATTAAATGTTGAGGTTGCGTCGCGGACAACAGCGGCATAAGTCCATTGATTACGGGAATACCGAATACCGGCATCGATACCGAATCCCCAGGCTCCGGCAAAACTACCGGTTATGCGACGGATTATTTTAACAGAACCACCAAGATTCAACCCTTCTATTGCCGATTGCCGGGCATAACTGAGCAAAAAAGCATAGTCGGCAGCCGAAAAAGATTTAATAAGATCGTAGCGCATATTCCCGTTACTGTCGAATAACTCGAGGGTATTGGGAATATTGTCAACGGCGTAGCGTAGAACGGTAAAACCTACGGCACTGCGTTCGTCATATTTGTAAGCGAAAGCTCCGTAATCGTATTTTGCAATGCCGGCAAAGTATTCAGAGTGCATTAGAGATGCATCGTATCTGTTCGCTAATGAGGCTAATCCGGCGGGGTTCCAATAACCCGAAGTAACATCGGACGATAAAGCGACGGTTGCCTGCCCCATTGCTAACGACCGGCCTCCTACACCAATAGTGAGAAACTCATTGCTATACTTCGTTTGAGCGCTTAACGCACAAGTAAACAATGCAAAGAAAGCACAAAAGGAATATCGGTTCATCCTTTAGAAATGAGTTTTGGATACAAACATAAAGAAAAGCAATACGCTGCCCAAATGAATCCCCGAAAATGGATTTACTGGCAGATATGGCAATTAACCGTTAAAAGTGTACTTTTATTGCCCGATTTCAAGACGTATTATCTTTATTATGCAAAACGAAAACTCATTTAAAATAAGGTTGTTTACTATTCCTAATCTTATTACTTCGTTAAATCTTATTGCTGGTTGCTTTGCTATTTTTACCGCTTTTTCGTACGAATGGCTTTATATTGCGCCTTACTTTATCTTTCTTGCGGCAGTTTTCGATTTCATGGACGGTTTTATAGCTCGTGCGCTTAAATCCTATTCCGAAGTAGGAAAAGAACTTGATTCTCTTGCCGATATGGTAAGTTTTGGAGTTGCTCCCGGCGTTATTGCTATACAAATTTTACGTTTGCATCTTTTTGGTGATCCTTTTGCGTACCCTGTAGATAAAATTGACTGGGTAACACTTGCTATTCCTTTAATTATTCCGGTTTGTGCAGCATTGAGGCTGGCTAAATTTAATATCGATGAGCGTCAATATTTATCGTTTATTGGCCTGCCAACGCCAGCCAGTGCTTTTTTAATTGCCGGCACTGCTCTTATTGCATTTGGATTACCCCAGCCTTTTAGCCAGATTTACAGCTCGCCATGGGTTATTAATGTATTGGCAGTTATTGTTAGTGCCCTAAATGTAAGTGAAATACCAATGTTTTCGCTCAAGTTTGTATCGTTTAAGTGGAATGAAAACAAGGTTCGGTATATCTTTTTGGCAATAGCATTATTGGGCGTTATTTTTCTGCATTTTATGGCTATTGCACCCGTTATTGTATTGTATATTGTTGTCTCAATTGTTCTTTCGAGAATAACAGCGAAAGAATCTGCAAAAAAAGACTAAAAAAGCTCATTTTAACTGGCTTTTCTAGTTTAAATTTAGTACTTTTAAACCAACCCAAACATTAGAGTATGAATTATTTGGCCCATCTTTACCTTTCGGGTGATTCGGAAGAAATAACCATTGGTAACTTCATAAGTGATTATGTGAAGGGGCAGGATTATGCTAAGTATCCTTCCGAAATTCAGAAAGGTATTCTGCTTCATCGCAAGATCGACAATTTTACTGATTTGCACCCAATTGTGCGTAACAGTAAAACATTTTTTGCACCACGTTATCATAAGTATGCCGGGGTTATAACCGATGTACTGTTCGATCATTTTCTGATTAACGAATGGAAGCAGTTTAGCGATTATGACTTTGATGCCTATGTTTTGGATGTTCATAATTTACTGAAGAACAATCAGGAGTATCTTCCTGAAAAAGTAAAGCATTTTTTACCGTATTTTCTGCGTAACAACTGGCTGAAGTCTTACAGAACGCTGGATGGTCTTGAAAGTGTTTTTATCGGAATGGCAAAAGGAACAACGTTGCCCGATGAATCGGCTTTCGCAATGAAAGTGATTCGCGATAAATATAAAATATTGCGTCGCGATTTTATGGATTTCTTTCCGCAGCTTGTTATTTATGTTGAAGCGCAATGTGCACAGGCGGTTGTGCGATAATCTAAATATTAAATTCACATAAAAGCTCCGAAGTTTATATCGCTTCGGAGCTTTTGTTTTCAGACAGATGGTAAACTATTTGTAAGACTGATCATTTCACAAGATCGATTTGATTGGTGTATTGGCCAGCAAATCTGCGATTTCGACCGGTGTTTTATACGTGCTCAGCCGTCGCTCTTCCATAAAAGTAGCTTTATAGAATTCGCATTTGGTGCAGGTATTCAGCTTTGCAGCAAAAGTTTGCTTTTACATTACCTCCGCTGCATTGGGTTGCCAGTATTGCCCAGCAACAGCGACCTCCGTTGCGGCCACCGTGAATGCCATTGGTACGACGTTCGACCGATGCAGGACAAATACCTTCTTTGGCAACGTTGGTGCCGCCGGGCTGGCGTCCGCATTTTTTAAATTCCCAGCAGTTGATTTTAGCCATAATTCACTTTTTCGTTAATATGTGTGTTTCAATGGCAAAATACTAATGGTAAACATGCTGTGAAATCGCCCGTTTGAGGTATTTACTATACCTAATTTTCAGGAACAAATCCGCTGCGAACCAGTAAAGCTTCAATGCCCGGTTCTTGTCCGCGGAAGCGTTTGTAGAGCACCATCGGATGTTCGGTTCCTCCCAGACTGAGAATATTCTCGCGGAACGAAGATGCAGTTTGCAGATTAAAAATACCCTTATCCCTGAATACCGAAAACGCATCGGCATCCAGCACTTCGGCCCATTTGTAGCCATAATATCCTGCGGCATAGCCTCCGGCGAAAATATGCGAGAACGAGGTGCTTATTAAACAACCACTGACAGCAGGGAATAACTGCGTAGGCTCGGTAGCATGCTGCTCAAATGTAGCTACACTCTCGTCGACAGGTGAGGTCTGGCTGTGGTAAGCCATGTCGAGCAGCCCAAACGAAAGCTGGCGCACACAGGCATATCCCGACAGGAAGTTCTGACTGTCAATAATCTGTTGAACGATGTTGGCCGGAATCTTTTCCTGAGTCTGATAATGGCTGGCAAAAAGGTCGAGGAAGTCCTGCTCTGCTGCCCAGTTTTCCATTATTTGCGAAGGCAGTTCCACAAAATCGCGGAAAACATTGGTACCGCTGAGCGAAGCATACGTTACGTTAGAGAGCATTCCGTGCAGGGCATGGCCAAATTCGTGCAGAAATGTTTTAACCTCGTAGAACGTTAACAGCGAGGGCTTAGTGTCGGTAGGCTTGCTGAAGTTTGTAACGATTGAGATTATCGGGCGAACATCGGTGCCGTTTTCGCGGTATTGTTCGCGGAAGCTGGTCATCCAGGCACCGCCGCGTTTGCTTTCGCGAGGGAAGAAGTCGAGGTATAGAACCGAAAGAAAGGTTCCGTCTTCGTCGTACACTTCGAAACATTGCACGTCGGGGTGGTATTTCTGGATGGTGTAATTTTCGACAAATGACAGGCCATATAGGCGTTCGGCAAGTTCGAACACGCCTTTGCGGACATTCTCGAGCGGAAAATACGGACGAATGAGCTCTTCGTTGTAATTGTATTTTTTGTCTTTCAGCTTTTCGGAATAGAAGCTCCAGTCCCACGGCATAAGGTTGAAGTCGGCGCCACATTTTTCGGCGAAAGCCTGAACTTCCTGCATTTCTTTAATTGCATAGGGCTTAGAAGCATCGAGCAACTCGGTGAGCAGGCGGTTTACGTTAGCACTGCTTTCGGCCATACGTTCTTCGAGCACATAGTCGGCGTAGGTTTTATAACCCAGCAGATTGGCCACAAGCAACCGCAGTTCGGCAATGCGTTTCAGGATAGCCTCGTTGTTGTATTCGTTGCGCTGAGCTCCTTTGGTGTTATACGCCTTGTACATTTCTTTGCGGAGCGCGCGGTTAGAGGCGTATTTCATAAACGCCAGGTAACTGGGCGCCTGAAGCGTAAAACACCATCCGTCGAGACCTTTTGCTTTGGCCGTGTGGGCAGCCTCTTCGATGGCACTTTCGGGCAAACCGGACAGGTTGTCTTTGTCTTCGATGTGCAGCGTGTAGGCATTGGTTTCGGCCAACACGTTGTTGTTGAAGGTGAGCGTAAGCGTTGAGAGCTCTTTGGTGTACGCACGGTATTTTTCCTTGTCGGCCTCGCTGAGGTTGGCGCCGCTGCGGACAAATCCTTTGTATGTACGTTCCAACAGTGTTTGCTGTTCGGTGGTAAGCGTTAGGTTACCGGCTTGGGCATAAACGGCTTTAACCCGTTCGAAGAGCGTTTCGTTAAGACCCACATCGTTCTGAAACTCGGACAACATGGGCGAAATGATTTGTGCCAGGTTCTGCTTTTCGTCGTCGGTATCGGCCGATAAAAGGTTAAAGAAAATAGCAGAAACCCGTTCGAGCAAAATGCCGTTGCGGGCAAGTGCCTCAATGGTGTTGCCGAAAGTGGGGGCTGCTTTTTGCTTAACAATATCGTCAATTTCGTTGCGGGCTTCGGCTATGGCAATTTCGAAAGCGGTAAGAAAATGTTCGTTGCGTATTTCGTTAAAAGGGGGCGTTTCGAATGGCGTTTCAAAAGGCTGCAACAACGGATTGCCGGTGGTATCTTTTATATCAGAACTCATCATGTTTACTTAATTTCTTATTGGTGTTACAATTTTACGAAAAATAGAGGTTACCTGTTGATTTCGAAAATATCAGCAATATTTTTTTGACCATCTATTATCAAATTTTAACCACTTATCTCTCTTTTTTGACCACTTGTCTCAAATTCAGCGATTTGGGAAGGAAGTCAATTCTTTTTTCTATTATTTATTTTGGATATTCGCGACATATTTAGATGAAACAACAACCCTGCCTCATGGAAAAGGAAGTACCTATAAGCAGGTCTTTAATAATCATAAATCGCTAATAATTTATATGTACGCGGATGCCGAAAAGCGTCACGAGTAGGCTCTTATTTTTTAATAATTTCACATGAAAAGTTTTTTTATCAAAACAGCTTTTTTATTCAGTTTATGTATTCCTGCTGTAACAATGGCTCAAACATCTGATGCGGTGGATTACAGCCCAACAGCTAAGGGACAGTCATTTATTAGTCCTAATTTAGGTTATACACATTATTTAGATTTGCCAGCCGGACATACAACGTTCGATATCTCTTTAAATTCGGATCAAGGTTATTTTTTATTTAAAAATTTTGCGATAACGACCACTATTGGTGTAAACTACGACCACTATGGGGTAAGCTCTTCCTCTTCTTCCAGTCAAGAGCCGTATTCTTATTATACGTATTCTTCGACAGGAGGAAAAATATGGCATACTGGTTATAAATGGGTAACAACAGGATCTTCAGGATCGAGTTCCAACCAATTTCTAATTTCTTATGGTGCGGGAGTTCGTTATTACATTTTAGAAAAGATATTTGTAGGGTCATCTTTGAAGTCTTATACAAAGAACTTTTCAGATTTCTCAACCTTCTTAGATCTACAATTAGGCTATTCTTATAAAATAAAAGATCATTTATCTTTAGATGCATCAGTCGATTATTTAAAGGGAATAGGAACAGCCGATGGATGTAAAGCTATTCAGGGAAAAATTGGTATAGGATTTTATTTATAACTCAATATTCAATTTTGTGCAATAACATTCATAAAATGAAAACATTCAATTTTATTAAGACAATTGTAATAGTCTCTACTATCATTTCTTTTACTTCATGTAAAAAAGATAGCAATGATAGTGACAATGTAAAAGGTGTATTGCAGCCTTTAGCTGTTGGTTATACATGGACTTACGTTGATTCTACTTTTAAATCAAATGGAACTTTTGAAAGAAAAGACACTTCCATGTTAAAAATTACAGGATCTGTTAATGATTCAATAAAAGCATATTTATGGACATGGTATGACTATAGCACCAAAACATCTGAGGATGTCTCTACTATTGTAAATAATACAGAAGAGGGCTTTCTTAATTATGGCTTATTATATAAAGATGTAAGATATTTGAGTAATAATAAAAATGGTTATTTACTTTTTAAGTATCCCGTAAAAACTGGCGATAAATGGGTTGCACATGGATTTAGTTGTGATATTTCAGAAGGTAAAATAACTACATACTCAGACTCATCAAGTATGACTTGTTCATCTACAAGCAAAAAAATTCACACAAATGCAGGTGATTTTAATTGTTATGAGTATACATCCTCGACGAAAGGAGCTTATGGAATGATTGAATCATCTCAATATTTTGCTGAAAATGTAGGCTATATTGAATCTATTGATAAAATAAATGGAATTACTATAAGGAAAAGCTCACTCCTTTCCTACGATTTAACCAGTAAGCAAGCTGTAATTCAGAATCCAAAGGCAGTAACGAAATCTAAATATGATTTTTTGGGAAGGATTATTAATAAATAATATCAATATTATATAATTCATAAGAGAGATGAGATTATTGAATAATGTACTTTTTATTGTATTTTCTTTATGCTTATTAGCAAGTTGTAGCAAAGACGATAATGACAATAACGTTACTAACGGAAAATCAACAGCAGTATTTAATCCAGACATTAAGTATGGAACAATGACCGACCAAGATGGCAACGTGTATAAAACAGTTACAATCGGAACACAAACATGGATGGCAGAAAACTTGCGTACCACAAAGTACAATGATGGTACGGTAATACCGAATGTAACTTCATCATCGGAATGGTCTAAATTAACGACAGGTGCTTATTGTAATTATAATAATGTAATAAGCAAGGATACGATTGACACTTATGGGCATTTATATAATTGGTATGCTGTAAATACAGAGAAATTAGCACCAAAGGGTTGGCATGTGCCTACTAACGTGGAATGGACGACTCTCATTTCATATTTAGGAGGCAAAAGTACTGCTGGAAGTAAGCTGAAAGAAATTGGAATAACACACTGGAAGAGTCCCAATACAGATGCTACGAACGAGAGTGGTTTTACTGCTCTTCCTGGAGGTTATCGTTGTTTTGACGGAGCATTTGATGACAGAGAGTATTATTTTGGTGGTTATGGCTGGTGGTGGAGTTCTAATGCAGAAAATCCTTATGCCTATTATTCTTCCCTTGGTTATGATTCTGATGATATAGATTGTGAAGCACGTACTACGAAACAGTATGGTTTTTCTGTCCGTTGTGTCAAAGATAATTAATCGGCATATTTTATTTTTTTCAAAAAGAGGATGGCAAAATAAAACAAGCCATCCTCTTTTTACTTTACTGCTTTTAACAATCCGTGTCTTTTATTTTCAGGTATCGTTGCAAAAAATTCCCGTCCACCTCTTTTTTATTTCAAAATAATTTAGAAATTAGCGAATCAGAAGTACCGACCTGTAGTCTGAATCCAAAACAGAAATCTCTTTTAATATGAAAGTTAAGAAGTAAACCCCTCCGTTCGTTTTTTATACCAGTAAACATAATTACTAACATTAAAATTGAAGAAACATGAATCTTTTACACACAATCAAAGCGTACCTGTACGAAAACCTGTTAACCGAAGACCCTAACGACTATGTTGCCCGCGTAAGTTCGGAGCGCACGCTGGGCGTAAGCGATGTTTGCAACTCGGCCGTCTCGCGCGGTGGCGCCGACACTTCGGCCCAGACAATGGAACACAACGTGATGTTGTTTTTGCAGGAAATGGACTATCTGCTTAAAGACGGCTACTCGGTAAACACCGGCTATTTTACCGCCGGAGCGCAGATAAAAGGCGTGTTTAACAGTGCCAAAGAAACCTTTAACCCCGACAAACATTCGGTTTACATTTTGTTTAACATGGGCGAAACCACGCGCAGCGGCCTGTCAGACGTTACGGTCGACATTCTGGGTGTGGCCGAAACGGGCATCGAAATTGCTCAGGTAACCGACGTAAAAACCGGGTCGGTAAACGACAAGCTCACGCCCAACCGCAACCTGCGCATCAAAGGCTCGAAGCTGAAAATCGCGGGCGACAATGCCTCGGTAGGTGTTTATTTTCTTAAAGACGGAACAACCGAAAGCATTAAAGTCGATGTTGCCGATATTGTTACCAACAACCCTTCGGAGCTGATTATTGTTATTCCGGCGCTGGCCAAAGGCGGGTATAAGTTGCAGGTGGTGACGCAGTTTACGGGTAATGCCCTTTTGAAATCGCCAAGAACAACTGTTTTCGAAAAGATTTTAACCGTGTAAAAATTCGCGTTGGACGCGATCGAGCGGTCGTGTGTGACGCGACCGTCCGATCGTGTCACACACGAGAAGGTTGTCGTGCCTCTCACGATCGAACGATCGCGGACGTTGGCTTTGATATAAAATTGGCGATAGCACACTGTAGAGACGGGTCTCAGACCCGTCTCTTGTTCAACCAAAAAATCGAGAAGACGGGTCTGAGACCCGTCTCTACGGATGGTACAGCAATTAGGGCAATTGATTTCATATTGTGTATTTCACCGTAAATATTGATCGTTTTATGACATTATTCCGCAACAAATATCGCATCGAAACAACCCGTTTGCCGGGCTGGGATTATTCGTGGAACGGTTATTATTTTGTTACGGTCTGTATTCAGGATCATTTTCCGCTTTTAGGCGTTGTCGAGAATGGAGAGATGAAGTTGAATCAATTTGGGCAGATTGTACACGATTGCTGGCATGATCTTCCTAATCACTATTGCAACATTGTGCTCGACGCATTTTGTGTTATGCCTAACCATGTGCATGGAATAGTGATAATAAACAATGAACTATTGAATGAGGGCCCCGTAGAGACGGGTCTGAGACCCGTCTGCGAGATGTCGTTTCAAATTAACAAGGAGCGTAAGGGTTTCGTAGAGACGGGTCTCAGACCCGTCTCTACAACCAACAAACTGCACAGCCTATTTGAAGTTATGCGGGCATTCAAATCTTTTTCAGCACGCCGGATTAACGAAAAGCGGCAAACTGCCGGATTACCCGTTTGGCAATCGCGTTTTCACGACCATATTATCCGTAATGATGATTCGCTTGCGCAGATAAGGCAATACATTATCGAAAACCCCAAAGTGTGGTGTGCCGATAAATTTTATGTCGATGAAAATCTGTAGAGACGGGTCTGAGACCCGTCTCTACCAAAATACCAAATACCAACAAAAAAGCCGCCCATCCCGTAGGAGAGCGGCTTTGAAAAATATAAAAGCAGCGGCATTACTACCGCTGGAATGAAGACGACTTATTTAAAAGCTTCTTCAATGGCAACAGCTACAGCAACCGTTGCACCAACCATTGGGTTGTTACCCATACCAAGGAATCCCATCATTTCTACGTGAGCAGGAACTGACGAAGAACCGGCAAACTGAGCATCACCGTGCATACGGCCCATGGTGTCGGTCATACCATAAGAAGCAGGACCTGCAGCCATATTGTCGGGGTGAAGTGTACGGCCTGTACCGCCACCTGATGCTACCGAGAAATATTTTTTACCGTTTTCGATACATTCTTTTTTGTATGTACCTGCAACTGGGTGCTGGAAACGGGTTGGGTTGGTTGAGTTACCGGTAATCGAAACGTCAACACCTTCTTTGCGCATAATAGCAACACCTTCGCGTACATCGTCGGCACCGTAGCAAAGAACTTTGGCACGTTCGCCGTTCGAGTAAGCTTTTTGTTTAACAACTTTAAGCTCGCCCGAATAGTAATCGAACTGAGTTTGAACGTAAGTAAAACCGTTGATACGCGAAATAATCATCGCAGCATCTTTGCCTAAACCGTTAAGGATAACTTTCAAAGGTTCTTTACGCACTTTGTTGGCCGATTTGGCCAAACCGATAGCACCTTCGGCAGCAGCAAACGATTCGTGACCAGCTAAGAAGGCGAAGCATTTGGTTTCTTCGCGCAACAACATAGCAGCCAGGTTACCGTGTCCGATACCTACTTTGCGGTCGTCGGCAACCGAACCAGGGATACAGAAAGCCTGTAAACCGATTCCGATAGCTTCGGCAGCTTCGGCAGCTTTGGTAGCGCCTTTTTTGATGGCGATAGCAGCACCAACAACATAAGCCCAGGCAGCGTTTTCGAAACAGATAGGCTGAATTTCTTTACATGTTTTGTATGGATCGAGCCCTTTAGCGTCGCAAATAGCTTTGGCTTCGTCGATGTCTTTAATTCCGTATTGATTAAGCACTGCATTAATCTGATTAATGCGGCGATCGTAACTTTCAAATAATGCCATTGTATTTTAATTTTTTAATTCATAATTCACAATTCATAATTTTCTGCTCACAATTCATATTTACTCTTCGGTTGTTTCAGAACTATTCCTCAAGCTGGTGTTAAGTATCGAAGTTAAGATCTTTATTATTTCAACACAATCAGCCTGAATAGTATCAAACTGCGTTTTCGAAATATAATCTGTTTCAACTAACAGCTCTAACCAATATTCAGTTTCGCTAGCTTCTTTAAGAGCTATAGAAAGTTTTGACCTGAAATCTTTAGAGCTTTGCCCCCTAACCGCTTCTTTTACATTTGCCCCAATACTGGTTGCGCTCCGCAAAAGCTGCTTGGATAGAATAAATTCCTTTTTGTCGTTTTGAAGATATTGAAACAACCGAATTGAACGAATAGCAAAAGCTTTGCTCTTTTCAACAATAAGATTGTCTCGTTTCATAATTATGAATTATGCATTACGCATTATGAATTATTCGTGACGTGGGTCAATGTATTTAACAGCTTCGGCAAAGCGACCATAAGTGCTGGTAACTTTCTTCAATGCTTCATTGGCATCAACGCCTTTTTTAATCATATCCATAAATTTGCCCATGTGAACAAATTCATAACCGATAACTTCGTTGTCAGCATCAAGGGCCATGCGGCTGCAATAACCTTCGGCCATTTCGAGGTAACGTACGCCTTTAGTTAAAGTGCTGTACATAGTACCAACCTGGCTGCGGAGACCTTTTCCTAAGTCTTCGAGACCTGCACCTACAGGAAGACCATCTTCTGAGAAAGCAGACTGTGTACGACCGTAAACAATCTGGAGGAATAATTCGCGCATAGCGGTGTTGATCGCGTCGCAAACTAAGTCGGTGTTCAATGCTTCGAGAATGGTTTTACCAGCCAAAACTTCGGCAGCCATAGCGGCAGAGTGGGTCATACCCGAGCAACCGATGGTTTCAACCAAAGCTTCCTGAATAACACCTTCTTTTACATTGAGGGTAAGTTTACAAGCGCCCTGTTGAGGAGCACACCAACCCACACCGTGGGTTAAACCCGAAATGTCTTTAATTTCTTTTGCGCGTACCCATTTGCCTTCTTCAGGTATTGGAGCAGGTCCATGGTTGGGGCCTTTAGCCACAACACACATGTTCTGTACTTCGTGTGAATAAATCATTTTTTCTCGTTTTATAATTGACTTTACGAATCTGCACATAATGCGGCGCGCAAAATTGTTCATTTTTTTTCATCTTGTCAATCTTTTATCCCTGAAAAGGAGCAATTTAGAATGTTTTTAAAATAACAGTTTTGAGCCCGAAGGCTACCCTTTAGCAAGGGTATAACATGATTTTCAACCTCTTTTTTGTACAGAAACATCAAAAAAAGAAGGAGGAAGGATAGAAAAGTTTACAAATTAATCCGATTTACCGCTCCGGTATCAGGACACTCTTCGAGCAAACATGCAATTGTTTTATGAAATACCGGATGCTCCCACTCCGGAACAATTTCAGAAGACGGTTGTAACACAAAACGCCTTAAATGCATGCGGGGATGAGGGACAACAATTTCGGGAAGGTTTAAAACCCTGTCGTCATAAAAAATCACATCAAGGTCTATTGTTCGGGGAGCGTACTGTTCGCTTCCGCGGATGCGCCCCAGCGAATATTCCAAAGCCAGAATTTTAAGCATAAGCTCGGCTGGCTTTAGCGTTGTTTCTGCCAGAATAGCCTGATTGTAAAATGAATCCTGAGGTATATCTCCCCATGGTTCAGTTTCATAAATTCCTGAAAACTTCAGCACGTTGACATTGATGCCGGCAAGCTTTTCTCTTGCATTTGCCAGATTTTGTGCCCGGTTACCAAGATTGCTTCCGCTGAGAAGTAATATTCTGGCCATATTATTCTCCCGAAGGAATGATGAAATCGTCTTCCGGTGCTCTGAACATTACCAGCGAGTCCATTGAAACCGAGTCTCGAACTACTAAGTTTCGTGCCGGACCGGTAAGGTTTACATTTGGCACCAACTGATCGTATTGTTCCTGCGTAATACGTTCACGACCCAGTAATTTTCGGGAAATTAACTGGTAATATCCTTTCAGAAAATCGCGAAGATTTCCTGTCGCATCAAACGAATATTTAAACGCTTTTGGATGAGGAACGATACTGGCCAGATAGATTGCTTCGGGCAACGTAAGCTTCGAAACATCTTTATTGAAATAAAAATGACTTGCTTCGTTAGCTCCGTAAACCATAGGACCCCATTCAATTATATTGAGGTAAATTTCGTACATGCGACTTTTTGAACATAGCCCGTTGTTTTCGATAAGCCAAACAATAAGCGCTTCCTCAACTTTCCGGGAAACCGTTTTGTTGCGGGTAAGGAACAGGTTTTTAACCAACTGCATGGTAATTGTACTTCCACCGCGGGCAAAACGTTTTGTCTGAATATCTTTGATAATCGAGCTTCGGAATGCATCTATTAAAAATCCACGATGACTGAAAAAGGCACCGTCTTCCGATGTCATTACGGCATCTTTCAAAACGTCGGGGATCTGGTCTATTGTACGGAAGTTGGGATTAGACGGGCCTACTTCGAACGTGCGTACCGGGCGTCCGTATTCGTAAGCCGTATATGAAAACGGTGCATTAATGTACGTGTAATTAACATTTCCAAAATGCTTGATATGAAAATGATCGCCACGAAGTCCCTGATCGAATACCAGATTTTCAGGATGCGCAAAATCGACATCGAAGACAATGTAATAGTTTAAAAATCCGTCGGTTTCTATGCCATGAAGCGTGCTGAAAATACCATCGGGAAGCGAGCCAAACAAATCCTGTGCAGGGAAATGGTTTTTACGAATTTCAAATTTGACTTTCCATGCTCCGTCTTTTGTTACTTTCAGATATGGGTTGAATTGCAGCCGGTTAAAGGTAACAACCGAGGTACTGTCCAGTTCCAGAAAATTGGAGCCGGCATTCAGACTATAAGCCAGACTTCCTTTACCGAATACCACATTGGTAGTAGAAATGCGTTTGTGATTTATTTCAAGGCCATCAAAAGAGGCTAAACCTTTCAGTGCAAAAACATCGCTTTTCCAGCTGGCATCGTAAATTTTGAAACGAAGTGTATCAAATGCAACATCGGCATTAAATCGGTAACTTATATACGGAACCTTCATTTTCCCTTCGGGAGAAAACACCTGTATGTCTGCATTTTTAGACCAGGTTCCAATGCTTCCCACAAATTTCAAATGCCGTGTAGTGTTATCTTCTTCAATTATTGAAGTTAAGTTTATGTCGCCTCCCGAAATTTTAAGCGGAGTAATCTGCATTTTAAACAGATGATCGTTGTTAACCGAGCTCATTTTAAACTCAGCCACATCAACATCGGGCGGAACGATATCAAATACAGCCTTAATTAACATTGATATGCGTTTGTTATAATTAGGAGTAGCGGTTTGCTCGGTACTGTCTTCGTCTTTTTTATCCTTACGAAACAAAAACATGTAATTGGTAAGGCTGTCGGTTCGTTGCATATTTACAGACCATGCACTGGCATGCAGCGAAGTAAGACTGATGCGGCCTGCCAGAAGTTTCAACGGATTAATGCCTACCGACATTTCGTGGATATTAACCAGAGTGTCTCCCCAAGGCGGAACTACAGCAAACTGGTCGAGCTTTACCGTTGTTAATCCCGAAAACCGGGCGCCGTCAACAATAAGTTTTCCGCCATAGCGCTTTTCGAATTTCGATTCGACCCTCGAAACTGCCAGCTTAAGCAATGGCGTACGCAATACAAAGAAAATGATTAACAATGCGATAAATCCGGCAGCCACATAAGCTGCAATCCGTAAGGCTTTTTTATTTATTTCCATAATCCGTTTTACTGGGCCGACAAAGGTACAACTTTTCCTTTGCGGTTATTCCAAGTGATGGTTTTTCAATCAATAAGTTATTAAAAATCAGACAACCATAGGTATGTGAAAAATATAAAAATATGGAGAGCTTAGGTTGTTTAGCGATTTATTGCAACGCTATTCGGTTTAATCGGAATTCTTTCTTCTGATTAATTTAAAATAAAAATCCCGCAGTAAAGGAGAGAGCACTGCGGGATTATAAGATAAAAGAGGGTCAGTCACGAAAACCTCACGGTTTCTATTCGTTTCTGTTTTTAATTGACGTTGCAAGTTTAGAAATTAAATAGTTATTATAGAAGCTTTTGAGCTGTCGTATTTTATGCAAATTGACCAGCGTAAGCTTTTAAGTGACGAACCTTCTCTTTTTTTACTCGAATTTGTAACTGGGATTTGACGGACTGAATTCAAGCTTTCCGAATGCCGGATTTACCTGAACTTTAGTGTAAATGTATTTGGCATACAGCCCTTTATCATCATAAACATCAAATCTAAGTGGCAGATAGCTGCTTTTATCAACATACAATACCATTTTTTTGGCGTAATCGGTTGGAACAATAAGCTTTTGTCCTGCTTTTACCGGGCCATAATCTTTACAGGAAGGATTCATTTCCAATATCATCCGGTCGTTTACTTTTAGTTTTTCGGCAATACTACGAAGCGTTTCGCCGGCAACAGGTGTGTATAATGTGTAGCGGAAATGCGGGTTGTTCAGCTCCATAACTTTACATGCGTGATTATCAATTTTTGTGTCGGGAAGAAACTGAGCCATTGATGGTATTTCGCTGGCATACTTTATCCTATAATGTTCTATGATATTAATAAAGTACGAGTAACCCGCTTCAAAAATAGTATGATGGTGATTATCCCTCATCTTGTTGCCATAAGGGTCAAGATTCATTTTTATCTTTGGAAAAGAATGGGTTACAATTTTAGCTTTGTTGTCATTTAGTCCTTCAACGTAAAGTCCCTCAACATCTATTAGCAGAAATTTCTGGCGGAAATATACTTTTCGTGGCGAATTCTGGATTTTGAAAAACGACGACATATCGACCATCTTGCTTTTAATGCGCTCCGACATTTCAACGTTTACTTCCAGCGTATTTACCCGCTTGTTAGCCGCAATCATTTTGTCTATAAGCTGAATAGCTTCGCTTTGTCCCCATAACGATTTTACGGGTATCAGAAGTACTAAAATCAATGCTACTTTATTCAAATTCATTTATCTGTAAAAATTACTTTTCGTTATTAGTCGCTACAGGCTGTCTGCCGTTATTTTTCGCTTGTCCGGATGTCTGTGCTTTTCATAAACATGTCAGACTTCATGCGCCGATGGTTTCTTTTTTTCTTCATCTTTGCACATCAACCAAAGGTAAGGCATCATGGTTAATTTAATATTAACAGTTACACAAAACCGCAGCTATCGGCGTTTTTTTCAGCATGAGACAATCGACAAAGATACCCTTCTGCAATGGATAAATCTGGCTCGTTTATCGGCATCTGGTCGAAACCTTCAACCTCTTAAATATCTTGTTTTCAATAGCAAAGAAGAGTGCGAACGACTTTTTCCAAACCTGGCATGGGCAGGATACCTGAAAGAATGGGAAGGGCCCGAAGAAGGTGAGCGTCCATCGGCTTATATTGTCATTTTGGGCGATACCCAACTTACAGACGATTTTGCCACCGATCTTGGGATTGCGGCACAAACCATTCTGCTGAGTGCTGTTAACGACGGTTTCGGAGGCTGCATGATTGGCAACATAAAACGAGAAAAACTCCGTGCCGGGTTTAAGATTCCCGAACAATATAAAATTCTATTGGTTATCGCTTTAGGCAAACCTAAAGAAACCATTGAACTCGAAGAGGTTCCCGATTCGGGAGACATTCGTTACTGGCGCGACGAAAATGGGGTTCATCATGTTCCCAAACGCAAACTGAAAGATATTGTGCTTAATCTGCCGCAATAAATTATTGATTGTCTGCCTGTCTTTTCTTTTTAACCCCACGAACAGCTTCGGCAGTCCACGGATCATCGGGCCATGAGTGCTTGGGATAACGGGCACGCAAATCTTTCTTTACCTCAAAATAAGCGTTATTCCAGAAGCTGCGCAGATCTGAAGTTACCTGCATTGGCTTATACCCCGGAGAAAGAAGGTGCAGCACAACCGGCATATTACCCTCATTAACACAGGGCGTATCTTCCAGTCCGAAAACCTCCTGAATCCGAACAGCCAGTACAGGTGCATCTCCATTAGCCTGATAGATAAGCCTAATTTCGGAACCGCTCGGAACTTTTATCCGGGCAGGAGCCAGCTTTTCCATCAATTGTTGTTTGTCCCAGTCTAAGCTGTGTTGCAGTACGTCTTTCAGGTTAATCTTCTTCAGGTCTTCCGGTTTCTTCACCGTATTCAGATAAGGAGTAAGCCATTCGGCATTGGTAATAAGAAGGGTAGTCGTGCTTACATCAGGCCAGTTATCCTGCGGGCACCATTTGCGGAGGCTTAGTACACGATTTTGCCACTGAACCACCTCCTCATTAAAATCGAGTAGCGACTCACCTTCCTTTTTCAGTGCTTCGGAAATTGCACTGATCAGATGTTCCGGATCGGGTGCCGGCAAAGGTTTCGATTGAAGTGTGATACTTCCTATACGTAAGTCTTTATTAGCAACGAGTCCGCCTTTGCGCGTATCCCATGTAATGGTTTCCTGTTCTTTTACCAGCGGAAGCAAGTCCTTTGGATTGAGCGGTGCTGCCATAAAAATCTTGCCCATGCCATCTCTCGCATCAACCTGAGCAACGGCCAGCCACGATTCGTGTGCCAGATCGTCACGATGCCCGGCCATGGCATAACTGCCATTCGAAAGCTGAAACTGAGCGTTATTCCCCGGACGGGCGCAGGCAATCCGTTCGGGATAAGCATAAACCAACAAGACCCCTGTTTCGTAAGGATCGACAACCGAGTTATCTTCCTCAATATGAAACATTGCCCTGTATGAGGCTGCTATTTTCTCGATGCGTTGCATAGTGCGTTGTAAACCTTTGCGTTCCCGTTGCCGGCGCAGCGCATCAATGCGCAGGTTGATGTCGATGCCGGCATCTTTGGGTAAAGGGTCACGTTCTTCGAGAATAGCAGCCAGATCAGTGGCCAGTGCAAAGTTATCGTTTTCCTGAGCCATCAGCAGCAAATGCGCAATACGCGGATGGCAAGGCAGGCGGTGCATCTTTTTGCCGTGAGGCGTAATACGCCCGTTTTCGAGCGCATTGAGTTCGTGCAGCATTGCGCTTGCCTGTGCCAGTGCACCTTTGGGCGGAGGCGTGAGCCAGGTGAGCTGCTGTATGTCAATAATACCCCATTCGGCCATGTCCAGTACCAGCGAGGCAAGATCGGTTTCCAGAATTTCGGGAATGCGATGTTCCTGCAAGCGTTCGTGCGAAGCTTTAGACCACATGCGGTAGCAGGTTCCGGGGCCCAGACGTCCGGCGCGTCCGGCACGCTGATCGGCAGAGTCTTTTGATATTTCGATGGTTTCGAGTCGCGACAGACCCGATTTAGGATCGAAGCGGGAAGTCCGCCCATAGCCCGTATCCACCACAATGCTTACACCTTCTATCGTTAAGCTGGTTTCGGCAATAGAAGTGGCCAGCACAATCTTCCGACGGCCATTCTTATCGGGCATTATTGCACTGTACTGTTTATTCCACGGCAACTGTCCGTAAAGCGGATGTATGGCAAAACCCGGAAGCTGAGCGCGTAGCAGCTCTTCGCATTTACGAATTTCACCCTCGCCGGGAAGAAAAACCAGCGTATCGCCTTCTTTTTCAGACACGGCACGAGCAACGGTACGGGCCGTAATTTCGGGCAACATCATACTGTCGCGTTCGCCGGTGTAAAGAATGTCAACCGGATACTGGCGACCTTTGCTTACAACAGCCGGAGCGTTAAGTAAGCTGGAAAGCTGAGGCATGTCGAGCGTGGCCGACATAATCATAATCCGTAAATCGGGGCGCAGAACCTGCTGGGCTTCGCGGCACAGCGCAAGCGCAACATCGGCAAAGATGCTGCGTTCGTGAAACTCGTCAAATACAACCAGCCCGACACCATCCAGCGCATTATCGGTTAAAATCATGCAGGTAAGAATACCTTCTGTAAGCACCTCTATGCGCGTGTTTTCACTTACCCGGTTTTCGAAACGGATGCGGTAACCAACTTCTTTGCCAATAGTGCTGCCCAGTAAGTCAGACATTCGGGCGGCAATGCTTTTGGCTGCCAGCCGACGAGGTTCGAGCATCAGTATCTTCTGATTACCGAGCCACTCTTCGTCTAACAGCGCCAGTGGCAACAGGGTACTCTTCCCTGCTCCGGGAGGAGCATTAACAATAAGGGTGTTTTGCTGACTGAGGTTTGCCTTTACTTCCGGAATAATCTCCGTAACAGGCAGATCTATGCTAAATGGATTGAACGGCAAATTTCTACGCTTTAAAATGAAAATCTTGTTTGCGCGGCAAAGGTAAACAGTTTGCCAGAAAGAAGCAGTCCGGACTTATTTGCGCATAAGGTCCTTGATGCGTTTTTCGGGCCGTTTTTCTTCCAGTACCCGCGAGAGGATGGATACCGAGAACATTGCCACTGCAATAATTCCACTGATGGCCAGTGTCTGTATGCCGTTGTGAACCGAATCGTCAACGTTTCCCTGAATAATTCCCAAAACGGTATAATAAACCCCGCCTCCCGGAACAAGCGGAATAATTCCGCATATAATAAAGGTAGAAACCGGTGTGCGCACAATCTTTGCCATTATTTCGGAGTATGCCGAAGCTACCACCGTGCCTACAAAAAAAGCAAACAACGTTGAATGAAAAGCAGACAGCGTTGCCACGTAACCAAACCATCCGAGTCCGCCGCCAATGCCGGCCAGAACCAGTTTCCGTCCCTTTATGTTAAACAGTACGCCAAAGGCAAAAGAAGCCAGCAGCGCAAATACCGACTGATGTATCATAAGTTAAAAAGTTAAATAAAATACCATAAACGCAGCACTGCACCAGCCCCAACCGCAATGGCAACGGCAACCAGCAGTGCCTCTACCGCGCGGGCTGTGCCCGCTACAATATCGCCCATAATGGTATCGCGTATTGCATTGGTAACCGCCAGTCCGGGAACCAGCAGCATCAGCGCGCCAATGATAATTTCCTTAGAGTTTTCGCCCACCCCGAATTTTACCGAAAGCAGTGCGATAAAAGCGGTAATGCCTCCGCAAATGATATTCGTGAAAAAGTTGTTGATGTTAATCCGCTCCAGCAGCAGCGATACTGTTTTTATGATGCCCCCAATGACAAACGAAACAATAAAATCGTGCCAGTTACCTCCGTAAACGATGGTAAAACAGGAGGCACAAAAGCAGGCAGCCAGAATAATCTGCCAGTTATCGTAAAACGGAATACGGTCGATGGCGGTAAGCGCTTTGGCGAACGACTCGGGTGTATGCGGATTTTTTCGTTTACCGAAAACGAGATCGTTTACCCGTGCTATTTTGGCAAGATTGGTAGTGCGCGAATGGATACGCTTTACCAGCGATGCCGTGTGCCCGTTATGGTCGATGGCCGAAAGCATGATGCCGGTTGGCGTAGCAAAGCACGAAGCATCTTTTACTTCAAAACGCTCGCAGACACACGTAACGGCTTCTTCCACCAAATGCGTTTCGCCCCCGTTTTCGAGCACAATACGCCCTGCTTCGCCGGCAATTTGTATTATTTTATGAATGTCGGGTACGTTAGACTGGTTTTCGTCTGCTTGTTCTTTCATTTATAAGGCTGTGTAAAATCGAATAAAAACGTGTCAGGATAAAAGATGTTCTATTTCGTCCGGGTCTATCGGGATGTCGGCGGTAAGATTGTGCGGCGCCTGCTCGGTTATCAGTAAATCGTTTTCGAGCCGTAGACCTGTTCCTTCTTCTGGAATATAAATACCGGGCTCGCAGGTTAAAACCATCCCCGGACGGAAAGGCTCGTCGCGCGACCCTACATCGTGAACGTCAAGTCCCAGAAAATGCGTGGTGCCATGCGGATAGTACCTTTTCCACAACGGAGCAACGCTGTCGCGGACATCGCCACGCGAATACAAGCCGAGGCGTATATGCTCTTCTTCCCACATGCGGCCTACTTCTGTATTAATGTTGTTGATGGTATTTCCGGGGACAAAAAGCTGCTCGGCTCGGTGGTAAATGCGCAACACGGCATCGTACAACCGGCGCTGCCTCTGGTTAAACCGCCCGGAAACCGGAAATGTGCGCGTAACGTCGGAAGCATAGCCCTCGTAAAGCTCGGCACCGTAATCGACCAGCAGCAAATCGTTTTCCTTCATCTTCGATGAGTTGGAGCAGTAGTGCATCACGCAGGCATTGCCGCCCGATGCCGCAATGGTGTCGAAGCTTTCGCCGCGGGCGCCGCTGCGCAAAAACTCGCCGACAATTTCGGCACGCACTTCGTATTCCATTTTGCCGGGCGCAATGGCCGGCAGCATCTTGTAAAACGCCTTACGGGCAATAATGCAGGCATTGCGAATCTGTTCTATTTCGTCGTCAGACTTGTGTACCCGCAACGAGGCCAGCAGCGGAGCCAGCGAGCAGATCTCGGCCTGCGGAAATATTTTCTGTATATCGCTCAGGAAGCTTTTGGGCTCCGGGTTTTTAAGGCTCAGCGAAAGCTCTGTTTCGGAGGTATTGACGTAAACATGTGCTACGATGTTGGGCAGAAGCCGCAGGTATTCCGACAGCTTCTCGGACGACAGGCAACGCTGAACGCCCGAAATTTCGCAAGCCTCGGGATAGGTAAGCCGCGAACCGTTCCACAGTGTGGTATGCTCGTCGGAAGGCAGGGTAAACAGGGTTTCGCTTTCCTGAAAATCGGTAATGGTGTTTAAAATAAGCCATGAGCCGACCTGCTGAATACCGCATAAATAAAGCATATCCGAATGTTGCCTGAACGGATAGGCCTGATCGCCGCTGCGCATGGCCTCGGCACTGGAGTGAATTATGGCAATACTTTGCGGTTTTAGTAACGAACAGAGGTTCTGTCGGTTCCTCGCAAAAAAAGAAGGCTTCATCGTTCTGTTATTTAACTGATAAAAGTAACGAGAAACCGGCGAATATGGATAATCAGAGAATTTACTGTGGTTGGTCTCATGTTCTATAATGTCTTTATTGTTAGGTCAATTTTTACATACACTGCATCTTATAAATGTTTTTTTACTTTACATTTGTACTATATGCAACGTATTCTTTTATCAGAATGCAAATAAAATCATCTACATCATGAAATCATACGACAGCATTTTGGTAGCACAATATCTTTTATCCTTAGCTCGAGAAAAAGGACTCAACCTTAATGTAACAAAGGTTCAAAAGATGCTCTATATAGTTTTTGGTTACTTTCTTTCACAGTTTGACAAAAAGATAATTGAAGAATCGCCACGAGCTTGGCCTTTTGGCCCAGTATTTCCGCGGGCTCAAAATAAAGTTGATTATACGAATATTTTGCCAATTAATTCGCCAGAATTCAGTGAGATAAAAAAAGATATCGAGCTGACTAAAGTTTTGAATGAAGTTTTAGATAAATATTCCCAATATACAGCTTCGCAGCTTACAGAGTGGTCTCATCAAAAAGGAAGCCCTTGGTCTAAAACTACTGAAGAAATTGGATTTAGATGGAATACGCCAATAAAAGAAGAATACATTAATGAATATTTCAAGAATTTGAATGTATTATGAAATCACTTGATGATGAAATAGCTGCTGTTTCTAGCAACAATCCTTTGTTTTCAGATATTGATACAAATTCAGTCTTTCAGCAGAAAGAAATATTAGAAGCACTTAGATATAAATCTGATACATTTGATCGAAAATGGCTTGCCAAATGGACAGCGTGGGCTGTTTCTATCTGGCTCTTTCTAACATTGGTAATTATTTCTTTAAATTCATTATTATCCTTAGGTTTATCTGATGCTGTGCTAATTACATTTTTGGGAACAACGACGTTAAATGTTTTGGGATTGTCTTTTATTGTTTTACGAGGGCACTTTGGAGAGCATAAGTAGATTTTATTCTTATTTGCGGCAGGCACTCGGTAGTTTACGAAAACCAGCCGCAGCATAGCAGGAGACTTCCGTAAACCACCGAAACCCTCCGGTACTCCTGCAGCAAGCTTCCGTAAAACAAAGAAACCTTGTCGCATGCCTACGGCACCCTTTCTTAGAGCACCGAAACCTTGTCGTAACCCTGCGGTTTACTTTCGTAGATCACCGGAAGCTTCCTGCACCCCTGCGGCTGGTTTCCGTAAAGTATTACTGCTTTAAATCTGCATAACTTATCCCAAAATTTCTTTTCGGCACATAAGATTGAGGCTTATATTTGATTTGTAAACCTTATCGTAAAATCTGTTTGCAATGAAGCACCGCTTTTCTGCTTATCTTTTTGTTCTTGTGTTACTAACACTGTCGTCCTGCTTTTCGTCACGAAAAACATCGACGCTTGCTCCAGGAGAGAAAAGAGAAAAATTTAACACACAGGAATACAGCAGAAAGCTGGGCATCGCACTCAGGGGCGACGAAAACGCAAAGCTCATTAAAGAAGCGGCATCGTGGATGGGCACGCCGTATCGCGATGGTGGCTGTTCGGCCAGCGGCACCGACTGTTCCTGCCTCATTGGTAATATTTACAGTGCGGTTTACGGCATACAGCTCGAACGTTCGAGTGCCGATATTGCCCGCAAAAACTGCACAATGATTCCTAAAAGCGAACTTCGCGAAGGCGATCTGGTTTTTTTCTCGATCAAAAAAGTAAAAATATCGCACGTCGGGCTGTACATCCGCGACGGATATTTTATTCATGCAACAACCTCCAGAGGCGTTCTCGTAAGCAATCTCGATGAGGCATATTACCAGAAATATTACACCATGAGCGGTCGTGTAAAAACTTTTCGCTGAAAAAACATCCGCTTTCGAACTTTTTCTTAATCAGAATGTTTTATACGCATAAGACAATTGGTTAGATGGTGAAATGAACGGCACTATCAGAGTAGTTCAATAAGAGTTATTTATCTGCAACGGAGATTCTATCGGGAGATACAATCTCCGTTTTGTTTTGCTACCGGTTGCAGTTACGGCACATATCGGGCAATTCGCGACCATTTATGGTTTGTCCGCGTAAGCGGTTAAACGATTCACTTTTCCAGTAATCGGCCAGCTTTCCGTTATTAAGATTGCCCATACTGTAGCGGGCATCTTTGTCGTAACAGCACGGGCAAATGCGTCCGTCCCAGGTTATAACCGGATTTGTCCAAAGCCGCGGGCAGGCATTGTGCCATTCCCGTTTTAAAATCCATTCGCGACTGGCCACCCAGGCGTAACGCGATAAACGCTGATTTTGCGGAGGCAGAACTTCGCCTTGTCCCGGTCGATAAAACTGTGCGGTTTTCAAAACACCTTTAATGCCTTTTTCGCGGCACAGCAATTTAAAATCTTTTATCTGGTGCTCGTTGTGTCTGAAAACCACAAACTGAAGCTCCAGTTGAGGGAAACGACTCTTTCGTTGTTTTTTTACAGCAATCAGTTCGTCGATGCCACGCATAACCTTGTCCAGATTTCCGCCTTTGCGGTATCGGGAGTAGGTTTCCTGCGTAATACCGTCGAGCGAGATAATCAGTTTACCGATATTAGCCTCAACAATTGCGTCGGCATTGCCTTCCAGAAAATGACCGTTGGTCGAAACAATGGTATAAAGTTTTTTGCAGCCAGCCAGCCGGGCCATGTCGGTTAATGCCGGATTGATAAACGGCTCTCCCTGAAAAAAGAACTGCATTGCAATGCTTTTTGGGGCAATCTCTTCAATCAGTTTTTCGAAAAGGCGAAAATCCATATTTCCGCGTTCGCGGAGAAGTGTGCCGTTTCCCGAAGGGCATTCGGGGCAATGAAGGTTGCAGAAAGCCGAAGGTTCTACCGAAACCACCGGAGGCATTCCCCATACAACGGGTTTACCTGCAATCCGGCTGAAATACTCGGAACTTAAAGCCAGAAAAGCATTCCACAAACGAGCAAAGGTCAGATAGTGCCGCATTTTAGCGAGGTGCCAGAACAACCAGCGGAATAATCATTTCTTCGAGCGAAATTCCCCCATGTTGAAAGGTATTCCGGTAATAATTCACAAACTGGTTATAATTGTTCGGATAAACCATAAAATCGTTGTTGGTTGCAAAAATGTAGGCAGAGCTTAAGTTGCCCAGCGGAAGATGTACTTTCTCGGGACGCTTAATTTCGTACACTTCTTTTGGATTGTAATTAAGATTTTTCCCCACCTTGTAACGCAAGTTGGTAGAGGTATTGCGGTCTCCGATTACTTTTATAGGATTAGAAACATTGGCGGTACCATGGTCGGTCGTAACAATAATTTTCATATTGTGAGCAGCACATTCTTTCATAAACTCATGCAAATGCGAATGCTCAAACCACGATGAGGTAAGCGACCGGTAAGCCGCTTCGTCGCTGGCCAGCTCGCGGATCATTTCCATGTCGGTGCGGGCGTGCGAGAGCATGTCCACAAAGCTGTAAACCGCAACTGTAAGGTCATAATTATTGAGATCGGCAATGTTTTCGACAAGACGTTTGCCTGCTTTCTGTGTATAGACTTTTTCGAATTTAAACTTTACGTCTTTTTTCATCCGTTGCAGCTGAGTACGCAACAATTCCTCCTCGTACTGGTTTTTACCTTCGTCTTCTTCGTCGTAAACCCAGTATTGCGGATAAAGTTTTTCAATTTCGAGAGGCATTAGTCCGGCAAAAATAGCGTTGCGTGCATATTGGGTAGCTGTTGGCAAAATACTGTAATACAAATCGTCGTTTTCTATTTTGCAAAACTCCAGCACCATAGGCAGAATGGTAAGCCACTGGTCGTAGCGGAGGTTGTCAATTACAATCAGAACCGTTTTTTTCGATGAGTCGATCTGAGGCAGCACCACATTACGGATAATGTTGGGGCTTAGCAGCGGTTTATTGTTTTCCGACGGATTGAACCACGATTCGTAATGGCTTTTAATGTATTTACTGAACGCATTATTGGCATCTGCTTTCTGCATACGGAACACTTCGGCCATATCGTTGCCCTGCGAAGTACTGATTTCCAGTTCCCAGTAGGTTAGTTTACGATGTATTTCCATCCAGTCGCGCCAGTCGCGGGCAGCTCCGATTTGCTGTCCGATGTTCATAAATTCCGACTGATAAGCGGAGTTGGTTTTTTCGGCAACCAGCCTGCGGTTCTCTGTATTCTTTTTTATCGAAAGCAAAATCTGCTTCGGATTTACCGGTTTGATAAGGTAATCTGCTATTTTGGAACCAATGGCCTGTTCCATGATGTCTTCTTCCTCGCTTTTGGTAATCATAACTACCGGAACATTAGGAAGAATAAGCTTAAGCGAATCGAGCGTTTGCAAACCGCTTCGGCCGGGCATGTTTTCGTCCAGAAAAACAAGGTCTATGTCGTTTTCGGAAGCCAGCGAAATGGCATCGTCGCCGTTGGAAGCGGTAATAACGTGGTAGCCTTTTTCTTCGAGGAAAAGAATATAAGGTTTGAGTAAATCTATTTCATCGTCGGTCCAGAGTATGGTAATCGAACGGTTTTGCATGCGCTTTATCGTTTATATGTTTTCATAAAAAAGGTCATGTACGTCCCGATGTCACCATCAGCCTGAAGTTTCAGGAAATTGTCGGTTGTGATGATGAAACGTACCGGGGTAATGGAACCTACATCCTGCAAAAGAGACGGAGTTTTGCACGCTTTGTCGAAATAATTCAGGGCCTCGGTTGCACTGTTAAAGCGTCCGACAACAATGGCTTTAGATCCGTCAATATCGAGCGTTGCCACGTTGAGGCTGTTGCTGGAATAATTGTCGAGATTAAAATTTACGATATTGAAATTAAGCTGATTGGCATTGCCCTGTCCGCTTGGCAAAAACCAGACGAAAAGATGCTGATCTTTTGGGGCGGGAGCATAAATAACCGCCGCTTTCTTTTCTTCAACTTTCTGTTTTATTTCGGGTTTACGGTCGAGCGAGGCAATAATTTCGCCGGCACGTTTGGACTCTTCGGTTCCCGGATAGTTTTTGCGAACTTCTTCAAGAGAAATGTGATAGGCTTCGGCACCGTTCAAACGTCCGGTGGCCATGGCGTTAAGCAAAGCATAATGAGCCCGGTACGGGTTTTCGTTTTTTGACGAGAGTACCGACATGCAGCGCGCATTTACTTCAGTCATGTTGCCTGCCTGAAATGCTTTATACGTATCGGTATAATGCTGTTCTACCTGTTGTTGCTTTTCGCGCATTCGCTGAACATAGTTCGGATCTCCTAAAATACTGGCATATACACTTTGCGGAAATTCTTTAATGATCAGATTTTTGTAGAAATCAGTCATTGATTGGTTGCCCTGTTCGCGGTAGAGCTCGTAAAGCTGATTAAGCGTTTCGATCCGCAAAGGGTAAGCCGAATAGCGCTGGTTAAGGCTTTCGAATGTTTCGATTGCCTTCTTGGGTTCTCTAAGCTTATTGCGATACACAAGGCCTGCATTGTACAAGGCTTCCTGCAAGCGGGTATTCGAAGCTTTTAACGCACTATCTGTCATGGGAATATTTTGCAGGTAATATTCTCTGCTTTTGGTGTTTAGTTTTTTTGATGATTTTGCAGCTCCGTTTGCAGATGGCTGACCCGAGTTGTCGTTCTCGGCAGCAGTTTCTTCTGTTTCGGAAGGTAGCGCTAATCCTTTGTTTTTGCGACGCCAGTTATCTTCGAGTGGCCGCTTTCCCCATTTGCGCTGAAACTCGGCACGACCAAACGATTTTGCGGTAGGGTTATAAAAATACCAATTGTTACCCGAAACCTGCTGGGCAAAAGCCTGATTCTGATATTGGTCACCACTCATGTTAACCGGCTGGCGGGCTTCGTTTTCTTCTTCGCGTTTACGTTCTTCCTCTTTTACCACATTGGCAATTACTTTATCTATAGCCGCATTACGCTCGGCAGGAGACATGCGGGCAATAAGCTGAACACTGTCCTCGAGTTTTGCCTGGTTGAGATTTTCGGCCAATGTTTTCAGGTTTTTAGCCCGAATGGCAATGGTCGTGTAATTAGGAAAACGCTCGTCAATGACCGTCATCGTACTGTCGTAAAAAGCCGAAGCACTCATATAATCGCGATCCTGGTAATACAAATCGGCCAGTGCGAGATACGAACGGGATTTTTGCCGGTCGTTACCGGAACTTAAACGAGCCGATTTATGGTAATTATCAATGGCTCCGGCTTTGTTACCTGCCTGCAAATCGAGATTGCCCAGCGCATAGTAAATCTGGTCGCGGTATTCTGCATTTTTCTCGTCACGTAAAAGTTTATTGAGTTGCGAGCGCACCGAAGCTGCCGACGAACTGCCCGATACTGCGGCGCGACTTATAACGGCACTGAAAGCCATTTCGTACGACGGACTTGAGTTGATTACTTTTTCGTAGCAACGTGAAGAGGCTTCGTTATTACCAATTCGCTGATAAAGTTGTGCCAGAATATAATAATAGCGCGTGCGGACTACTTTTTTCTTTTCGAACCTGATGGCTGCTTCCAGTTTTTCGGCTGCCTGCGGATATTGTTTGCTGCGAATAAAACAGTCGGCATAAGTAGCAAATAGGAAGGCCTTTTGTTTTTTAGGAAACTGAGTGTTGGCCGAAATATCTTCAAGCATCAGTCGGGCCTGTGTAAGTTCGCCTTCTTCAATCAGCGTGCGAACAAGCCATACAGAAGCTTCATAACGAGTATCCTGATCCGGAAATTCCTGAACAACATGGCGAAATGTTTCGCCGGCCAGATTCATATCATACCGGTTGAAATGCGATTTTCCGATAAGCAGATATGCATCGTCAACCCAGTTGTTGTATTCTCTTTTGTTGTAAAACTCTTTCTGGCTTTCGCTGCGCAATCCTTTGTCGTAATTGGGTTTTGCAGTTATAGAGTGCAATGTAATAAGCTTGGTGCATTTTTTAATGGCGCGATCCATGTCTGAGCTGACAGGGCTTTCGCCAATTTTACCGACAGGTGCAAAAACGGGCAATAGCTCCGAAAAATCGTCTTTTGTACCGTTTGCAAGTTTTTTCATGCCTTTCTTATAGCTTTCGCTGGCATTGAAATAGACGTTGTAATGAGCGGTAAGATTATGATATGCGCGGCTCATTACGGTGTTCTTTTTGGTAGAACACCCCGTAAGTACAAGTAATGCAAGAATGACAGAGGTAAGGTATAATCTCATTTTCATGTAATTGCTCCGGTTTCAATGGTTTGTTCGGGGCTATAAAGTTAATGGTTTCAAAATTTAACCGACACAAACAAAATGCAATATGTACATTAACCGGTTTATTCGCTTATGCGATAGTTAATAAAACGGTAATATAGGTAAAATGTTGCACAACAAACAGATTCAAAAGCAAGCGTATATCTTAAAAAACGTTTTTTTTGAATACCCGGCTGGGTTATTTTGTAATTTGGCGACGCAAAAATTCAACCTGTTCCTGTTGTACTAAGTCAATTATATCGAATTAAATATAAGATTGTTACAATTGTCAACAATCTTCATAAAATGTGTTGTATGATGAAACTTCAACATTTGGTATTGGTAATAGTGGCAAGCATTCTACTCGATTCGTGCGTTGCCCTGAAGCCAAAACGTCCGTCATTGCCTGCCGAAGGCGCTAAAGTGGTAAAAAAAGAGTCGGTTATCAATGTTCCCGTGAAGGTTGATATTAATCCTATCGAACAGTATCTGAACGATAAAGTTCCGCAGATGGTTTTTACGCAGTCGGGGCTGGATATCGGACACGGAGCAAAGCTTACCATCAGCATCTTACGCGATGGTCGCATTTCGTTTGGTACCAAAAACGGAGCCATTATGGCCTCTGTACCAATTTATGTAAAAGGAAAAGTAGACTGGAGCGACGAGGTGAAGGTAAAACCCGATTTTGGATTGTTCAACATGTCGTCCAAGTCGATCAAGATGAGTAAATCTCAGGATTTTGAAGCCCGGTTAACGGTGAGTGCCGTATCGAAACTGAGCATCGATGCCAACTGGAACATCAAATCGCAAACCAGTGCCGATTTTGTACTTACGCAGCCGCCTGTGGTGACCGTTATGGGCATTAAAATATCGCTTGGAAACATTACCCGCGAAAAGTTAAAAGAACAGTTGCCCCGCATCAATAAACTTATCGACGAAAAAGTTTCGGGTGCTTACAACCTGCATAACGAAATGGCCAAATATTGGGAAACGATAAAAAAACCGGTTGCGTTTACCGACAAACCTGCCAAGATATGGGGAATATTCGAACCTACCGCATTTAACTTTGCACCGCCGCAATCGGTCGATTCAAAGAATATTCAGTTAAATCTGTCACTCAGAACATTTATTGAACCCTATGTGGGCGAAAATCCGCCACAACCGCAAACAGGAAGCCTGCCTCCGCTGAAAAACAAAGCCAGTGTGGACGATAATTTTGAAATGAATTTTCCGGTGGCCGTAGAAATGGCTGAATTGAAGAAAATTGCAGACCAGCAGATTGTCGGAAAGACCTTTGATATTCCGAAGTCGAGCCGAAAAGTTACGATCAACAGTGTCGATGTTTACGGTTCAGGAAACCAGGTTGTTATAAAATGTAACATTAAGTCGAAACGAACAGTTGGCGATATTTACCTGATGGCTACGCCCAAATACGATAGGGATACCCGCACCGTTTATGCCGAAAATCTTGATTTTGACTTGAATACCAGTAATTTGCTTGCCAATAAAGCATCGTGGCTTGTTAATAAACTTTTCCTAAAGACAATTCAGGAAAAAGTGAAATACAGCGTTGGCAAAAACATTGACGATGCCAAAGTGCAGTTGCAGGATGCGCTCGACAAGTTTAAAATTGATGACCGTATCAAGCTGATTGCCAAAATTCAGGAAATTCATATTGACGACATTAACGTCGGTCAGGATGTTATTTACCTGAGTGCAGGATTAACCGGAAATTTGAGTGTTTCTATCAATGCTCAAATGAAATAAGTTGTTGATAAACTGTATAATGTAAAGATCCGAAACGTAACTACGTTTCGGATCTTTTGGTTTTATTTGATTAATTTTGTAAAAAATTAAGAACAAATGTCGGAACAGGAAATCAGGCAGGAAATACATAAAGTAGTAGATTCAATGCCAGAAGAAGTGCTTCAAAGTGTGTTAGACTATTTTCAGGCTTTAGAGCAATCTTCAAAAGATAAAGTAAAGCTTGCACAGAATCTGAAAACCATTTTGGAAGAAGACACTGGTTTGTTGCAGAAACTCGCTTTATGATTACTATTGAAGAAGCCATTCGTATTCACAACATTCTTATTGATAAATTTGGAGGAAGTTCTGGTGTTCGGGACAAAGGGCTGTTGCTGTCAGCATTAAACAGACCTTTTATTACTTTTGACGCTAAAGACTTGTATGCTACTCCAATTGAAAAATCATCTGCATTATTTGAGAGTCTGATAAAAAATCATCCATTTCTGGACGGTAATAAAAGAATTGCATACGTATTGATGCGCCTGATATTACTTCAATATGACCTGGATATAAACGCCAGTGAAGAAGAAAAATATCAGTTTGTAATAAAAGCAGCCAGCGGTCAGTTGGATTATCATGCTATAAAGCAATGGATTGATGATCGGATTATTCAAAAGTAACCAATAATCAAACGTTTCATTGTCTCCGATTTGCTTACATTTTTCTTACTTTCGCCGCTTCTATAAATAGCTTAATGTCAAAACCGGAATCTGTATATTTTCCTAATCTGAATGGAATACGCTTTATCGCGGCGTTACTGGTAATCATTCATCACAATGAGCAGCTTAAAGACATGTTCGGGTTGCCAAATTACTGGTCTAATCCGGTTATTTACCAGCTTGGAAGTTTGGGCGTTATTCTGTTTTTTGTATTAAGCGGATTTCTGATAACCTATCTGCTGCTGCACGAACGCGAAAAGTCGGGCACAATTCAGATTGGGCATTTTTATATGCGCAGGGTGCTGCGTATCTGGCCGTTGTATTTTATGGTTATTTTGCTGGCACTGTTTGCCTTTCCATATATAAAAGCGATGCAATGGCCCGGTTTTCCGATTGAAGCAGTGCACAGTAATCTTGGACTTAAACTGCTGTTTTTCTTTACCTTCCTGTCCAATCTGGTACTAGCTTATCTTGGTGTGGTACCGTTCGCCTCGCAAACATGGTCTATCGGACTCGAAGAACAGTTTTATCTTATCTGGCCGGTACTGGTAAAATACGTCAAACATATTTTTGCCTTTTTGTTTATCGGACTTTTGGTTATGTGGGCGGTTATTTACCTTCTTCATTCTTCGTGGGCAGAGCATTTGCCCTTGCGCACACAATTAAACTGGATGGTTTCGATCCTGCGTTTTGACAGTATGGCAATTGGCGGCATTTTTGCAGTGGCACTTCACCGTAATTATAAGATTTTGAAAGTTATTCTGAATCCGGTATTCTTCTACGCCGCACTTATCAGCCTTATCTATGTGATGGGAATCGGAGGCTTTCTTAACACGCATTTGTATGTTTATCAGCTACTTTTTGCCATTGTGATACTGAATTTTGCAGCCGGGAAGACATTTATCTCACTCGAAAATCCGGTGCTGAGTTATCTGGGGAAAATCTCGTATGGGCTGTATATGCTTCATCCTGTGGCTATTGTGCTGGGGATTTTGCTTATGCGTCAGCTGGGCATAACCAATTATTATGCAGGTTTGATAGCCAGTATAGGCATGACTATTGCATTAGCTTCATTTTCTTATCAATACATGGAAAAGCGGTTTCTGAAGCTGAAAGGCCATTTCTCGACCATTGTAAGTGGCGATGACGCTAAAAATCGCGCAAAAGACAAAGAATAGCGCAACTTTTTTGTTCGTTTAATCATCTTTAGCCCCAAATCCTTCTTTGTTAAGGAACCCTAATTTAATAATATTTAATAAAGACTTTGATTGTCATGCGATTGTAAATTGGTTTCGATCGATACCTTTACGCGCATATTCATGGATAAGTATTGCAAATCGGTGTTTTTTTACCGATGAAAAGAGTTTATTTACCTATGAAGAAGGTGTTGCATAAACGGGATAGGATACCTTTGAAACCATCTATAACATAAATGCGATGATAAATTGTATTGCCATTGACGATGAACCTTTAGCCCTTGATTTAATGGAAGAGTTTGCCAGCAGGGTTCCTTTTTTGAATCTTATCGGCAAGTTTACCAATGCATTTGATGCCATCGCTTTTCTGTCCAGAGAAGAAATAGATCTGGTTTTTTCGGATATTGAAATGCCTGATATTTCAGGTATTCAACTGGTGAGCAGCATGAAAAACCGACCGCTGGTAATTTTTGTAACCGCGCACGGAAAATATGCCATAGATGGGTTTAAACTTGATGTGGTCGATTATTTGCTAAAGCCTGTAGATTTTGATCTTTTTATGAAAGCAGTAACCAAAGCCGATGAAATGATTGGCTTGCGTCATCATAAAAGCGAACCGACATTTCAGTTAAGTAACAAGAATTATATTTTCGTGAAATCCGATTACAAAATAGTAAAGGTTTATCTCGATGATATTCTCTTTTTTGAAGGGCTGAAAGATTATGTAAAAATTCATACATCCAGCGGTACACCTGTATTGTCGCTGCTTAGCCTTAAAAACATTGAAGAAAAGATGCCTGCCGATCGTTTTATCCGGGTACACCGTTCTTATATTGTCTCAATCGATAAAATAGAATCGATCGAAAAAAAACGCATCAAAATAGGCAATAAGCTTATTCCGATCAGCGACTCGTACGACGGAGCCTTTTTTAAAGCAATAAACCTGATGAATCTTTAGAAGAAACAAGAACAGGGTAAAGAGGGTTAGGTTAATACAAAAATTATGAATAAATTTCATTTTAAAATGGAACCTTTTATTGTACTTACCAGTAAAAATAAAGGTTTTGCCAATAACAGTAACCTCTTAACGGGTAATAATAGTTATTTTTGTTGCCCCGCAAGCTGTCTTCGAATTGTTTCAAAAACTTGTACCTGCTTTGTAATAATAGTTATTTTTGTTGCCCCGCAAGCTTTGGTCAGGCACCCTTTCTATGTGACTGACCGGGCGAAGCCGTGAAAAGTCCGAACAATTTTAGCACAACATCGTCGGTATTTATTCTTGCAGAAAGAACAACTCTAAAGTTGAATTGCCTGAACTTTTAGAGACTCAATAGAATTCACAGGCAGGATTACAGATTGCTCATGAAAAAAGTTTTACTCGTTTTTGGTACCCGTCCGGAGGCTATAAAAATGGCTCCGCTTGTAAAAGAATTTCTGAAACACCCCGAAAGTTTCGAAACAAAGGTTTGTGTTACCGCACAACACCGTCAGATGCTCGACCAGGTTCTCGAAGTGTTTGACATTAAGCCCGATTATGATTTAAACATCATGGCTCCGAATCAGGATTTGTATGATGTTACGTCGAAAGTGCTGATGGGTATGCGTCCTGTTTTGCAGGAATATCAACCCGATGTGGTTTTTGTGCATGGCGATACCACAACCTCTATGGCGGCAGGTTTAGCTGCTTTTTACCAGCATATTAAAGTAGGTCACGTAGAAGCAGGTCTGCGCACGTATAACTTACAGTCGCCATGGCCCGAAGAAATGAACCGCCAGTGGACCGACCGTATCAGCGATTATTGTTTTGCGCCTACCGAAACCTCTCAGCAAAACCTGCTGAACGAACAAATTGATCCGGCTAAGATCTTTACAACCGGAAATACCGTTATTGATGCGTTGCACATGGCGGTTGACATTATTGCCAATAAAACCGGACTGAAAAGCGAAATCGAAAAAACACTCGAAGAAAAAGGTTTTCCGATTGTAAAAAATCATCGCGAAGCCGGGCGTAAGTTTATACTGGTTACCGGACACCGTCGCGAAAACTTCGGCGAAGGCTTTTTACATATCTGCAAGGCACTGAAAGCCATTGCACAGGCAAATCCAGCATTAGACATTATTTATCCGGTACACCTTAATCCTAATGTACAGAAACCGGTACACGAGCTGCTCGAAGGCATTTCGAATGTGTACCTTATTTCGCCGCTCGACTACCTGCCATTTGTGTATATGATGCAGCAGAGTCACCTGATTCTTACCGACAGTGGCGGAGTACAGGAAGAAGCACCAAGTCTGGGTAAACCGGTACTGGTAATGCGCGATACTACCGAACGTCCCGAAGCTGTTGGCGCAGGAACGGTGAAGCTGGTAGGAACCTCGTTCGAGATGATTGTGGAAAACACTCAGAAACTGCTCGACAATGCAGCCGAATACGAAAAGATGTCCCGTGCCAACAATCCGTATGGCGATGGAAAAGCCTGTCAGCGCATTGTTGAACTGAGCAAATAATAGGGAATGCGTAAAACATGAGTTACACTTACAAGATTCTCTGTCTCTTATTCGTAATAAGTGATGGAGAATCTTGATTCTATAGAAAATTTACCATTATGCGTCTTCCTTTAAAGAACATTGCTTTTTTAAAAGAACAGGTACATTTAATTGCACCAGATGCTTCTGTTTTTCTGTTTGGTTCAAGAACCGACGAAAAGGCACGTGGAGGAGATGTTGATCTTTTAATTGTTGCTTCTGTAAAAATTACGGCGAGGCAGACACGGCAGATCAGATGCAGGTATTATAAAGAGTTTGGCTGGCAAAAGCTCGACATTGTCTGTACTGTTAAAGGAGAGCAAAGCCCATTTTTACAACTCATTTCGAATCAAGCTATACCTTTATGAGCCATCAGGATGATGCTGCATTACGTTTACTTTTGCAGCAGGAATGGGAAATACTACAAACCTCAGCGCAAACGTTACATTTATCGTTTGATAAATGTAAAGCAATAGGTATTAAGGAGTTTTATTCCTTTGAAGAACAAGAATCTTTTGATTCGCTGACTTCTAAATTTAACCGGACATCTGATTTATATACACAAAAAGTACTACGGACAACATGGATGTTGTTGCACGAGGCTTTTGTTCCTTTTATTGATAGGATGAACAAGGCCGAAAAAGATGAAATAATCAGTTCGGCTGAAAATTTAATAGCAATCCGTGATTTGCGAAATCAGATAGCTCATGAATATATTCCTCAGGCAATTCAGGATTTGATACCGGAAGTAATGGAATTTATTCAGATTTTAGAGATTAATATGAAGGTAACCGCCGATTTTCTGCAAAAAAGAGCATGGATAAATTCATAATAAGGAAATAATCGTATGCCTAAAATCCGTGTATTTATAAGCAGTGTACAGGCTGAATTTGCGGAAGAACGGCAGCTTTTATCCGTTTATCTGCATTCCGATGTTTTGCTGGGAAAATTCTTTGAACCCTTTCTTTTTGAACAACAGCCGGCAATGGATCATTCGGTACAGTCGGTATACCTCGGCGGCGTTGAGCAATGCGATATTTATCTGGGAATTTTCGGGAAAACCTACGGCTATGAAGACGAAGAAGGAATTTCGCCTACCGAAAGGGAATACGACCGGGCTTCGGCACTGCATAAAACACGGTTTATTTTTCTTACCAGTCATACCAACAACGAGCGGAATGCCAAAGAATTATCGCTAATCAAAAAGGCCGAGTCGCAGGTAATACGGAAGGTCTTTTCGTCGGGCGAAGAATTAAAAACGGCCGTATATATTACACTTGTTCGTTATCTGGAAGAAAACGAATACATCCGGACATTGCCTTTTGATGCAACCGACTGTGCCAAAGCCGGAATAGAAGATCTTGATGCTGAAAAAATAGCCGGGTTTGTAACACAAGCCAGGGCCAAACGGGCGTTTCCCTTGCCGGTTACGTCGGATGCCCGAACTGTTCTTACACACCTTAACTTATTACAGAACAGTCGTGTTTCCAATGCTGCCATTCTTTTGTTTGGCAGTCAGCCTCAGCGCTTTTTTATAAGCTCGGAAGTAAAATGTGCTCATTTTCACGGATACGAAATTGCAAAGCCTATTCCTTCCTTTCAGGTTTACAAAGGCGATGTTTTTGAGCTGATTAACCATGCGGTTGATTTTGTCTTGTCTAAAATAGATGTTTCGGTAGGCACACGGGAGGTTAATGCGCAGGTAAAGATTCAGTACGAACTTCCCGTTGAAGCCGTTACCGAGGCAATTGTGAATGCCGTTGCGCATCGCGATTACACCAGCCATGCCAGCGTGCAGGTGATGTTGTTTAAAGACCGGCTGGAGGTCTGGAATCCCGGACACCTGCCGTTTGGATTGACGGTTGATAAGCTTAAAAAGCCACATGTTTCGATTCCTGCCAACCCCTTATTGGCTGAACCGATGTATCTTGCAGGTTATATCGAACGGATGGGTACAGGGACAGGTGACATTGTTGCCAAATGCAGGGAATTTGGTTTGAAAGAGCCCGAATTTATTCAGGAAGAAATGTTTCGTACCATTCTGTGGCGTCGTCAGTCTGAAGATGTTACTGAAGATGTTACTGAAGATGTTACTGAAAATGTTACTGAAAATGTTACTGAAAACAGGGGCGAACGTATTCTGAAAATGATGAAAGAAAATCCGGAGATTACGATAGATCTATTAGCTGTTCGCTTAAAGGTTTCGCGGCAAACGATATTAAGGGATCTTGATAAATTGAAGGAAAAAGGAAGTATCGTCCGCGTTGGGCCTGCAAAAGGAGGACGGTGGAAGATAATGAATAATTCATAATTCACAATTCATAATGCACAATGGATAAGATGCTTGTTTGTATAAGTAGTCAATAGGTTACGGCTTGCTACAAACGGATAGTTCTATTCATTTCTTTTGCAGCATCAAAAGAAACAGCGCAAAGAAAAATGCCTGACTGTAAAAACTCACTCCGCCTGGGGCTTCGTTCAAACAGTTTACAGTCGGTAAGGAATAGCAGAAAAGTTTAACGAAATAAAAGGTCCCTGTAAGTAGTCAATAGGTTACGGCTTGCTACAAATGATAGTTTTATTCATTTCTTTTGCAGCATCAAAAGAAACGAACCAAAGAAAAATGCCTGACTGTAAAAACTCACTCCGCCAGGGGCTTCGTTCAAACAGTTTACAGTCAATAAGGAATAGAAGAAAAAGCCATTGAAAGCAGACAATAGATTAATAGCTCGTTACAAGCGGGTAGAAGATTATGTGTTTTTTCTCTTTATTTATTCATTTCTTTTGCAGCATCAAAAGAAACGAACCAAAGAAAAATGCCTGACTGTAAAAACTCACTCCGTGGGGGTCTTCGTTCAAACAGTTTACAGTCGGTAAGGAATAGAAGAAAAAGCCATTGAAAGCAGACAATAGATTAATAGCTCGTTACAATCGGGTAGAAGATTATGTGTTTTTTCTCTTTATTTATTCATTTCTTTTGAAGCATCAAAAGAAACGAACCAAAAAATGCCTGACTGTAAAAACTCACTTCGCCTGGGGCTTCGTTCAAACAGCTTACAGTCGATAAGGAATAGAAGAAAAAGTTTAACGAAATAAAAGGCACTGTAAGTAGTCAATAGGTTAAAGGCTTGTTACAAACGGATATAGTTTTATTCATTTCTTTTGCAGCATCAAAAGAAACGAACCAAAGAAAAATGCCTGACTGTAAAAACTCACTCCGCCGGGGGCTTCGTTCAAACAGTTTACAGTCGATAAGGAATAGAAGAAAAGTTTTGATAAAAACCCCGCTACAGGTTGTGCAAGAACCCATAGCAGGGGTGGAGCAGGCGCAGGGCCTTCGGAATACGAGCTGTACCTTACAGGGTTATCTTGGCAAGATACTGGCTTACCGAATGGTCGTCGCCTGCAGTGCTGGTAAAGAACAACCAGCTGTGGATTTCGTTACCGGCCCAGGGCGAAGGCAGCGAAACATCCAGTTTACCGGTCGACCTTGCGGTCTGTTCCTGTGAGAAGTAAACCATTTTAGTGAACGTATTCATGAAGACGAGGTTTACCCTATCCGTTTCCTTACCGTTGGAAAATTGGGTGGTATCCCAGTCTGCGGTTACGGTGGTACCGGTTTTTTTCACTAAATGGGCAACCGGCGTGCTGCTTACACTACCCGACGACAGCGTTACTTTACTGTAATCGAGGGTAAAGTCGGGATAGTTACCCGCAACGGCATTGCGCAGCGCCAGAGAGGATGCGGTATTGTATCCTTTGACGGAACCAAAGCCGATGGTAATAATACTGCGCAGGGGATTAAGCCCTACTGCTACGGTTGCGAACTTGCTGCGCTGAGTCAGCTGCTTGTCGGAACGTGGATTGCGTGGAGGTGAAAATACTTTGAGGATACTTACACCATCCCGTTGGGCAGCAACGGCGGTTCCGTGGCGACCTGATATTTCGCCAAATGTGGTTGAAATGAATTTTGCCATTTTACTTAAAATTTTTACGTTTTAGAAAATAATTTAGAATTAATGAGAATTGAGCGAGGTTGTACGTTGCTTTTGAGCAACATACAAACGACTCTTTCGGTGGAGAACGTAAATAATGCATAATTTATAATTCATAATTCACAATGAAGAATGCACAATACATTAATTCACAATGCAAAATGTACAATACACAATACATTAGTTCATAATGCAGAATGTACAATTCATAATTAAAAAAATCATATTGATTTTTTTAGTAAAGAGCAATATGGTCTGGTATCGGCTTCAGTACATATTACGTTGGGTTAATTTTAGCAGACAGGTATTGGGTTAAAAACCTGTTGAGCTAAAATGATCAGGAAGAAGACGAATTACGTGTAAGCTGTTAATAAAGTGTAGTTTGCCTGCATTTGAACTCAGTTAACCACTCGTTTTAATTGCAACGAAGGGTACAATTGCAACTCAAAAGCAACATCTTGTGCAAGCAAAAACTTTATTTTTACACGAAAAGGTCAGGTAAAAAGGGAAGTTGAGCAGTGGAAGGGTTGTCAAAACATCCTTTTTAGCTTAATAAGGGTTCTTTACTTTCTCATGCAACAAAACTGCATCGTCTTTTGGCGGAAGTTTTACTGCCTGTTATGTTCCGGGGTTGATTCTGAACTTTACAACTGGAAGGGTTGAATGGTTTTTTACTTACAAATTGAAAGTTCAGACTTCGCAAACCCATAGTGGGAACATACTGGGAGTTGAGTGGGAGTTAAGCCGGAGGTGAACGCAGTTTTAGATTGAAGGTTTTCATAGGTTTTAGGTTTTAAATTGTAAAAAGGGTTGTTGTTTGTTATTTTTTAGCAAATGTACTAAAAAAAATAGATTTCAAAATAAATTTGAAGAATTGCTAATGTCTGTTTTGTCCTGTTTGTCGTTTATTTTCAAATCATTACAGATGAAATCTGCATTTTGAAAATTTGATAAACGAAAGGTTTGGAGAGGTGAACGGCTTTAAAACGGGGATAAAAAATAGGGACATTTTCTTTTAACTGTGCAAAATTTATTAAAAGCGAATGAGTTTTGCTTACCATAATGCAAGAAGTTTCTTCCCCTCTTACTCCGATACCTATTTGCTGCTAAAGACCTAAGAGCAAACTTTATTGATCAATTAATCTACCGCTTTTCGAAACCACAGGTCAGCATGGATGGAAAATTAGGGTGAAGAAGTAAAGGAAATACCGTTTATCGATTTATTGACTAAGCTAGCAGAACTGGATATTATCGACAATGCCAACGATTGGTTTTTGCTCCGAGAAACCAGAAATAATGTTACACAGGAGTATCCTTTTGCCATACAGAATAACCTGATGGGCTAAATCTTTTAGATTTACATGCTCAACTTTTAGAGAAAATATGGCACCATATAGAAAGTTATGTTCATAAAAAGTTTAGTGCTTTATTGAAATAAGAAAAACAGAAGTTAAAGAAAACAGAAGTTATAAAAGTCAAAGAAGTTAAGTAGTAAGAAGTTGATATTGATCCATTTCCTATAATTATACATTTTGCATTATGAATTGCATTATTCCGCTGAGGAGGAGCACATTAGCACATTTTTAAATTATCTCATTAGTTTTTATGTGCTTAACTGATTTCGAAATAAAAGTTTTACTCAACTTAATAGCACTATTAGCAACCAGAAAATTGATGATGTTTTCAATGTTTCGACATGCAGTAAATAAAGCAGCTTAATTAGACATATCTAAAAAAGTAAAGAAACTTTATTTAAGATGAATTAAGTCAAACCTGTAAATATAATATATCACAATTAGCTCAAATAAAATCCATGATTAATATTACGAATAAAGTAGAGTGTTGTGGATGTAACGCATGTGGCGATATTTGCCCTACAAAAGCTATTACATTTACAACAGATTTTGAGGGATTTTGGTATCCTATTGTAAATAAGAGTGTTTGTACGGAATGTGGATTGTGCGAAAAAGTATGCCCTATCATTAACAAAGCTAACGATATAAAACGACTTGAAAATCCTGTAGTATTTGCAGCTTATGCCAAAGATGAAGATATTCGAATTGATAGTACTTCTGGAGGCATTCATTCCGTACTAGCTTTATCTATGTATGACAAAAATGCTTTTGTTGGTGGGGCTATTTACAATAATGATCATACAGTCTCTCATATTACTTCAAACGACATAGAACGCCTTCCCGAAATTCGTAGTTCAAAATACATACAAAGTAGCATGGACGAACAGTATCGGGTAATAAAAAAATTGTTAAGCCAGGGTGAAAAGGTTTTCTATTGTGGTGCTCCATGTCATGTACATGCTCTTTATAATTATTTGCGCAAAGAATATGACAACCTTACAACTTGTGATTTTATATGCCGAGGAGTTAACTCTCCTAAAGTTTTCATTTCATATATGAATATGTTAGAGAAAAAATATGGAGCAAAGGCTAGCAAAATTAAATTTAAAGCTAAGAAATGGGGCTGGCATAATTTTTCAATGCGCATAAACTTTGAGAATGGAAAAGAATATTGTAAAGACCGTTGGCATGATTTATTTTTTATTGGTTACCTGCAAAGCGGAAACTTTGCAAGACCATCTTGCTATGAATGCCAGTTTAAAGGTTTTCCTCAAAAAGCAGACATTACTTTAGCTGATTTCTGGGGAATTGAAGACATAGACAAATCTATGGATCAAGACAAGGGAACATCCCTTGTCTTGGTAAACTCGAATAAAGGACTTTCTCTATTTGAATCTATTAAAGGCAAAATAGTATGGAAAAAATTCACAATGGCAGATGCAGTCAAATGCAATCCTGCAATAAATACCTCTTTGATAGCGACCAATCCCAATCGTAAGGAATTTTTCGAAGCTATCGATAATAAGCCTTTTGACGAAGTCGCAAGATTATTTTTCCCTTTATCTACATTTTCTAATAAATTAAAAAAATACAAAAGAAAAGTTGCCAATAAACTTAATAGCATATTCAAGATTCTTCTATCATTGGGGTTATCTTTCAATTCTTGGTATACGTTTATTATGTTTAATATCGTTCCAAATAAAAAAGTAGAAAAGAAAAGAAAAATAGCGTTGTTAAACCTAAAGCATAGCCTAATTCAGTTAGAAGAAGGAGCAAAACTTAAAATCAACGACACATTAACAATGGGTGTCAAACAAGTGAAGAAATCAAATTTGCAAACACGCTTGTTGATTGAAGAAAATGCAAAGATGTCTATACTTGGTTCATTCACTATGTATGCTGGTTCTTATATACGAGTTATAAAAGACAGTCATTTAATTATATATGGAGGATTTATCAATGAAAACGTACAAATCACTTGTGGCGATACTATTGAGATTGGCAAAGAATGTACTATCGGTCGAGATGTAGTGATCAGATCTTTCGATGGGCATACAATTGAATCAGAAGGATACAAAATTTCAGAACCAATAAAGATTGGTAATCATGTATGGATAGGACAAGGAGCAACAATTCTAAAAGGTGTAACAATTGGTGATGGAGCCATTGTTGCTGCGGGGGCTTTAGTTACAAAAGATGTCCCAGCTCATTCAATCGTAGGAGGAGTGCCCGCTAAGGTAATTAAGGAGAATGTTATATGGAAATAAAAGAGAATATTGCTTAATGGGTACTTCAAATAATAAAAGGATAGTCAAGAATACATTGCTATTATATGTGCGTATGCTAGTAACAATGGGGGTTGGCCTTTACACCTCCCGTGTTGTTTTGAACTGTCTGGGCATTGAAGATTTTGGTATCAATAATGTTGTAGCAGGCATGGTTACCATGTTTACTTTCCTCAATTCAACATTGGCATCAGGAACACAAAGGTTTTTAACATTTGCAATAGGCCAAAATGATTTTCAAAAACAACAGCTTACTTTCTCCACTACATTTTTGGTTCATCTCATTTTAGCTATACTTCTATGCATCGTTACTTTGGTAATTGGATATCTGATGTTAGTTTCAAAACTCAATATACCAGCAGAACGCATGAATGCTGCTATCTGGGTTTTTTTATGTTCTGTTATTACTATATTTTTAAGCATTACGCAAGTTCCTTACATGTCTTCCATTATTGCCCATGAAGACATGGGGATATATGCCTATATGAGTATATTCGATGCAGTTGCAAAGCTTGCAGTTGCTTATTTGTTGATGACATCAACTTTTGACAAATTGAAATTATACGCGCTTCTATTATTATTCGTCGCTTTCGTTAATATTATATTATATCGCATTTACTGTATGCATAAATATGCAGAATGCCATGTAAAGCTGAAATTTGACAAAAAATTACTGAAGTCGATCTTATTTTTTTCGGGATGGAATGTTATGGGAAGCAGTGCTGTTATGCTAAATAATCAAGGTTTTAATATGCTACTTAATATTTTCTGGGGAACCATTATGAATGCAGCTCGCGGCATCTCTATGCAGATTAATGGAGTGGTAATGCAGTTGGTTAATAATTTTCAAACAGCAGTTAATCCTCAGATTGTTAAATATTATGCCAATAATGAGATTGATAAAATGATCCGTTTAATAAACAATAATGCCCGATATGCAGGTTTACTTATTTTATTTATTATAATACCTGTAAGTGTAGAAATTCCGTTTTTGTTATCTGTTTGGTTAGGAAAAGTCCCTCCAGAAACAATTTTTTTAACCCGTATTGTCTTAATCCAAAGTTTACTTCAGACCCTATCGCGTCCCATTGTAATGGGGATTCATGCTGTTGGCAAAATGAAAATGCCCAATATCTTAGCTGGAGGCGTTCTATTATTAATTCTTCCTATATCGTATATACTAATGAAAGCTGGAATTTCATTGTATACCATATTAATCGTTAATCTTATCCCATGGTTAATTGAATGTTTGATCGAAATAATTTTATTAAACAAATATATTGGAGTTTCTGTTGTAAGATTCTACCGATTTGTATATATGAATGTTTTCTTGATTGGAATATTTGCTTTATTTCCTGTCATTGTTATTAATCAGTTAATGGATCAAGGTTGGTGGAGACTAATTACAATAACTTTTGTTAGTTGCATTGTCTTGAGCTTTTTAGTCTATTTCTGGGGGCTTAATGATTATATGCGAACTATTATTAAATCAAAAATTTCGGAAAAATTCAGTGGAATATTTTTTACTAAATAACGGAAACCAGTTACCAGCTATCGGATTAGGAACATTTCCTATGCGACGTAATGTTTTGGATCATGCGGTTTATCATTATATTAAAGGCAATAATAGCACAAAAAAAAAATTGTTATTGGATAGCGCACGAGATTATGGCAATGAATCTGATTTAGGTAAGTCTTTATCTGTTTTAATAAATCAAGGAAAAATTAAAAGAGAGAATTTGTTTATTACAACGAAAATAGGCAATAGGCAGCAAATGTCTCATGAGCAAGGAATTGCCATTGCAAAAGATATAGAGAGGTCTTTATCTGAGTTAAATGAATATATTGATTTATTATTAATGCATTGGCCACTACCGGGCTTGTACGAAAAGACATGGAACTTAATGGGAAGTATTTATCAATCCGGATTAGCTAAAAACATTGGAGTCTGCATTTTTTCTATCCGTCATTTAACAAGATTGTTAAGAAGTGCTAACATTATTCCAGCTGTCAATCAGATTGAAATACATCTTTTGCAGACCGCTGATGAAGATATTGCTTTTTGCAAATCGAGAGGCATTCAATTACAAGCATATTCCTTAGATTTGACGGATGATAGAATAAGAAAATCCTCCGTATTAAATCAGATAGCCAATAGGTATAATAAAAACGCTCCCCAAATTGTACTTAGATGGGATTTTCAGAAAGGAGTTGCCAGTATTCCTAAATCATCAACTCCGGAACAAATTGAAAACAACTTTGATATTTTCGATTATGAATTATCTAAAATTTAAATTAACAAAATTGATTTGATCAATGAAAATTATAAATTTTATAGTGAATCTATTTATTGCCCTGGATATTAAAATGAGCAGGAAGCTTTCAAAAAGCAATATTTTAGCCGGATTAGGAATTGTTGGAAGCATAGTAATATGCATTTATTGCAAATTTTATTTCTGTTCTTTGCTTCTTACTATTATTATTCTTATCCCTATCGTTGTATTTTTATTGAATAAACGATATAAACAAACAAATCATTACCAGAATCAGTTTATTGATATATTAAAGTTTAGAGGAGACCAAGCTTTTACAACAAAAATCCCCCAGAATCTTGATATAATAAATTTAGGAAGTAATCAACCCAAATTTGCTTTCAATTATTCTGATTTATCATCGGTAAAAGGTATGAACTGGGCTGTGGGACCTCAAACTTTTGAATATGACTTCATGATATTAAAGAAATTTCATAGTTTTTTACGCTCCGGAGCTGTTGTTATTATTCCCGTTTGCCCTTTGCAATTTTTCCTTCATAAGTACAACCATCCTTCTCTTGTTACAAAATATATTGGGACTTTTGAAGATTATACAATCCCAGATTATAATAAAGACTTACAAATAAAAGAATTTAAATATCCATTATTATTTCATCCTAGACGCATTCGCTTCCTATTAAAAGATATAAAAGAAGATTGTCGAATGGAAATACAAAGTAATTCTATGAATGATGCTCAAATTCTTGAGGATGCTAATATGTGGATTGAACGTTGCTGGAACAATGAGTTTAAAATCGACATTGCAAATATGAGAGAGCTTTCGGATGAGAATAAGAAAGCCATTAATGCCAATATAGCAATCTTACAAGAGATGTTGGATTTTTGTATTGAAAGAGGATATAAACCCGTAATTATTTATTTACCAGTCACAAAAGCACTTGGCGACAGGTTTTCAAATTCATTTATTGACGATAATATAAAAAACTATACAAATCAAGCCACTAATGAAAGAGACATTCTTATATTAGATTACTTAAGGGACAATCGTTTTCAAGACACATCCCTTTATTTCAACTCGTTTTTCATGAACAGAAAAGGGGCTAAGTTTTTTACAAAACAGGTATTGAAAGATCTAGAAATATGAAAAAGATATCCCTGAATGATAATAACTTCAAGCGAATTGACAAAATTTCAGCATCGTACTAAATTAGAACAGATGAAACAGCCATGAGAAACAAATTTATCAACAACCGAAAATGATTATTTCATGGCGTATTCCATGTGACCTTAGTATGAAAAGTAAAAATAAACACATGAAAATTGGAATATTAACATTACCTCTTCATACGAATTATGGAGGAATATTACAAGCTTATGCCCTCCAAACCACACTAAAAAAGATGGGACATGAAGTCTTCTTATTAAACAAGGACATCTTTTCTCTTTCATTAAAAGACAAATTCATACTCAATTCCAAAAAGCTATTCAAAAAAATCTTTTTGAATAAAAATGAAGTCCTCTTCCTTGAAGATAAAAGAAAAGAGGAATATCTTATATTAAGTGAGAATATAAGAAAATTTATAGATTCGTGCATCGAAAATATAATTACAATCAAATCATATAATGAGGTTCCCCAAATATTTGATGTAATAGTAGTCGGTAGCGATCAAATATGGAATTCTTTATACATGAATCCTATAGAAAACGGATTTCTCCAGTTTACGAAAGGATGGAATATCAAAAGAATTTCTTACGCTGCGTCATTTGGTTCTGAAAATTGGTTATACACAGAAAAACAAACAAAAAACTGTAACCAATTGGTTCAGCTTTTTAGTTCCGTCTCTGTTCGAGAGAAATCGGCCATAGATCTATGTCAAAAGTATCTTAACGTTCAGGCTGTACATGTTCTTGACCCCACGATGTTAATACCAGTAAATGAATATATATCAATTATTAATAAATGTGAAGATAAAAAAGAAATAGAAGGTGGATTATTTGTTTATATACTTGAAAAGAGTGAACAAATGAAATCTTACTTAAAAAAGGTTGAAAATATCTTGAACTATAAACCGTACTATACCAGTACTGATCGTCGCAATGCTGATTTTATCATGCGTAAAACCGAAAAAATGGAGTCATGGTTAAATAGTTTTTACAAAGCTAAATTTGTTGTAACAGATTCATTTCACGCATGTGTATTCGCAATACTTTTCCATAAACCGTTTTGTGTGTTGCTAAACAACAATGGGAATGAACGAATTTTTTCGTTACTAACTATGTTTAATTTAAAAAATAGAATAATTAACAGTGTTGATGATATTTCTTTAATAAACCGTGACATAGACTGGACTGAAGTCAATACGATTTTGGAAAATGAAAGAACAACTTCAAAAGAGTTTCTTTTAAGATCAATCAACCTATAAGGTTAGCATGGATAAATAATCTTTTATGAAATTAATTATAATACTATTTTGCTTCGTAGTCTTCTTTTTTATAATTAAAGAAAAATCAACCAAACGATTTGTATGGTTGATTGCCGGAATATGTCTTTTGTCAATGGACATAAAAATAAGTATTAGCCCCCCAATTAATGCTCACACTTTATTTATTATTGCATACTTCATTTCTCTTCTTTATCATAAAGAATTCAACAATTATTGGAAGGAATTCCCTTTAAATTTCATCTTATTAGTACTACTATTTACTCATCTAATGGTTGGTTTAATGGATGAACGCTTGAATCTAATATCTAAACTAAGCAGGCCGATTTTCATCTATGCGCAAACTTATTTTTGCATTTTTATCGGATATACTTCTTTAAAAACACTTAGAGAATGGTCAACGATACCAAAAACTATATTAGTAATTTTTGGTATCGTTGGATTATACGGTATTGTTACGTTCCTTATGCAAAATAATCCTTATTACGATTTTATAAATCAATTATTTTCATCATCAAACGAAAAAGGTATATGGTTTGAGGTACAAGAACGAGGCTATAGAGTTTTATCAACATTTAATAACCCTATCCCATATGGTTTCACAATCGGAGTCGTTTCGTTATTCGCTATAAACCATTTTTTTAAGACTCCCAATTTATTTATAGTATTAATACTATTGGTCATTGCTTCAAATATTTTCTTATCAAATTCCAGATCTGCAGTAGTTTCATTCATGATGTCTATTTTTATATTCACTTTATTGCAATTAAGATTTAATTTTAATTGGAAATACCTTGCAAGGATCTTCATCTTTGCTATTTCAATCATCGCCTTTAATATGTTTATCCCTGCATTTAAAACTTCTATTAATGATGTTACCGATATCATTAAAACGGGTGGAGAAGAAGTGCAAGGAAGCAATATTGAACTAAAACAAACGCAATGGGAACGTTCTTTATTTTACTTTACTCAAAGCCCGGTGTGGGGAAACGGCTATTATTATTTCGCTGAGAATATTTACTCCTACAATAAAGATCCTGAATTGGCTGGACTTGAAGGATATGCATATAAACTGGCAGTAGAAGAAGGCTTATTACAAATTATAGCTATTCTGGCATTCTTCTTACTTTTATTTAGACATTTATTTATTAGCTGGAACAAAATAAACAACCGCTATTCTTGTTTTAGCATTAGCGCTTTATTTACTTTTGTTTTTTTTATTGTTAGTGTCGGCACTTATGGAAACGTATTTGTTGTAACATTTTTATTATTGGGCCTTATTATTCGATATATTGAATTAGTAAATAAAAAAAATGAAATTTTCCGTCCTAACTCCAGCTTATAATGCAAGCTTGTATATAGATAGGTGTATAAAAAGTGTACTCGCTCAATCTTTCAACAACTTCGAATTCATTATATTAGACGACGGCAGTTCGGATAATACTTTTGAGATATGCAAGCAATACGCTTACTCCGATTCAAGGATCAAATTATTAAAACAAAAAAATCAGGGAGTTGCAACTGCTCGTAACATCTTGTTAGAGAATAGCACTGGTGATTGGATCGCTTTTGTTGATGCGGATGACTATATTTCTGTCGACTATTTGTCCGTCTTTAGCTTCTATATCCAAAACGATAGGCTCAACTGCGATTTATTTGTATGTAACTATTACATTGAAAAAAACAGCGTAATAAGCAATGGCATCACTAACAAATTTCGAGACAAAAAGGAGTATTTATGCTCATTATTGAAATACAAAAGCATAAACACTACATTATGGGGTAAAATTATTAAAAAAAGCCTTATTGAGAAAGAAAATACTCGATTCAATATAGAAATCGACATGGGAGAAGATCTATTATTTATTTCAACCCTTCTTCCACTATCCAATAACATAGCATTCATAAAAGAACGTTTATATTATTGGACAGCAAACAGCACTAGCATGACGGCATCCTTTAATTTTAAATACACAAAAGACATTGTATCAGTTATTAACCTAATCGAAAGTCAATATAAAATTCAAAAAGATTATTCTTTATACAAAAAAAGTATTGATAACTCTAAAATAACAATTCTATGTGACTTCCGTTTATCTAAAGATTTTAAAGTAAAAAAATTTTCTTATCAAATATTCCCAAACATATTCTATTCGGATTTGCATCTTTTGAATAAGCTATTACTTTTCTGTTTAAAATTTGATCTAATATTAATTATAAAAATAATCCGAAAGATCAAATACCTCTACGCTTTGACTAAAAAAATAATAATAAAGTAATTAAAATATATTAATGAGCAATACTTAATTAAAATTGATTTTTAGAACAGCCTCTGCTATATAATAGAATTTCTAAAACAGAAAGCCTCAAATGACAATACGAGGAGGAGATCACAGATATGATATTGTAGGTCGATTTATAGATACGATTAAAGATGAAGAAAAACTTCCAGAAAATGATCAAGACATTCTATTTGAAGGCAATAATTGGATTGGCATGAATGTTATAATCTTGAAGGGGGTAAAAATCGGAAAAGGAGCTATCATTGCAGCAGGTAGCGTAGTTACCAAAAACGTTCCACCTTATAGTATATTTGGAGGAGTACCTGGTAGGGTTTTAAAATATAGATTTACAGAAAAACAGATTTTAGAACATGAAAAGCACATACATAACACTTAATTTAATTAAAACCAATTATGAATAGGGCTGATGCGACTAAAATAAAGGACATTGCCTTAATAAGCGTATATCCTCCACCTTGGGGTGGCGTATCTGTTCATGCTAAATTATTGGCTGAGGAATTAAATGATAGAAATATGCTTAATGTCCTTATTACAGGCGGACAAGCCCAACATGACGACCCAACCTACTTAAAACGAATCACTAATATAAAAATATTCAGAAAAAAAATTCTATGGCATTACAAAATACCATTTACGCTAAAATTATATTCAAAAAAAATTAAAATAATTCATTGTCACGAAGGACTTTCAGTTGTTCCTATCCTATTTATCCACAGGTTTATTTTTAGAAAAAAAATAATTCATACCATCCACAACCAATGGATTATCGAAAATTACAATAAGTTAAATTTTATCACAAAAATACTGATTAATAAAGCCTTTAGAGATAAAAATACACACTGGATTTGTGTCAATAATAATGCCTGCAATCAAATCATAAAACTAGGAGCTAAGAAAGAGCATGTTTCAGTAATCCCGGCTTACATGCCTATTAAAAACAGCACAGCTATTGAAAGTATTGATTTACAAATAGGTAAATCAATTGAAAAATTTAAAGATAACAACAAACTAATTGGTGTGTATGGCTTTTGTTTCTGTTATGATACCAATAATGTCGATATTTATGGCTTCAATTTTTCAATTGATGTTTTTAAAAAACTGATAAAAACTAACCCATCTACTAAATTAATTATCCTTATTCCTGATGCGACCAACGACCTACAACGTGAGTTTATCCTCAGCCGAATAAAAAATGAGAGCCTATCTTCGAATGTTCTTACTATATTTAACAATCCGGTAAAAAATATGAAAATCTTTTGGGAACAATTAGATATCTATTTTAGACCAACATCTGCAGATGGAGATTCCCTAGCAATTAGAGAAGCTTTATCTTTTGGAGTTTCAGTGGTAGCCAGCAATGTCTGCGAAAGGCCTGATTTCACCAAAATTTTCAAATATAATGACATTGATGAAGCCGCACATTCTTTGCAAGAAGAGTTAAATAAAAAAACAAAAAATGAAGTTTACCAGAAGGATTTTCTGCCTCTAATCTTAAACATCTATAAAAATTATGAAATTTAGAAACTTATCACACTCATCAGATGAGTTATTTAGAAAGATTTGGATTATTGTAGGAAAATTAAATCGATTATCAGCATACTGGTGGGGGATAAAATTAGGGAAGAAGGTTAGATTTGACGGAAGAGTCAATTTTAAACGTTATCCCAAAAGTAAAATAGCCATAGGCAATCATTGCTCCTTTAAATCACGTCCATTTTCTAATCTAATAGGCATTAACCGAGCTTGTTCTATTTCAACATTAACCGAAATGGCCACCATAAATATAGGAAATAATTGTGGCTTCAGCGGTACAGTAATTGGCGCATTTAAATCGATTACTCTCGGAAACAATGTTCGATGCGGAGCTAACTCTTTAATAACAGATGCCGACTGGCATTTAGAGGACCCTCGAAGTGGGACTCCGGCAGATGTGTCGATCGAAGACAATGTATGGCTAGGAGAAGGCGTAAAAGTGTTAAAAGGAGTTACCATTGGGGAAAATACGGTAATAGGAGCCGGCAGTGTTGTTACCAAAAGTATACCCAAAAACGTAATAGCTGCAGGAAATCCATGTAAAGTAATAAGAGAAATCAAATGACAAATTTAAATATAACTTTTGTTGGCCCCTTTTCATTCCCTTTAGGTTTAGCAAGCACAAAAAGACGAAGATACATGGTCGATTATATGAACGAGCAGGGTATTCCGTCTCATGTATTATCCACAAATTACAATCCTATTGCGTCTATAAACAATCCTATATCTGGAATATACGGTCACCATTGTCAATACTATGATATTTCAATTTTTTTTTCGTTAAAAAAAATAAACAAATATTATTTGAACGGAATTAATCTGCTTAAAAATTGGTATGACCCATTAAAAGATAACATATTAATTTTTAGCACAGGAATAAGTATTGAAGATTATCTGTTTTTTATCTATGCAAAAAAAATAGGATACAAAATAGTATTTGATCAAGTAGAGACTAGCCTCAAAGCAAATGGAGGAAACCTTTCATTCTTAAGCAAAATACACAACACTCTTAATGAAATAGTCTCCAATAAGGCATACGCATACGCTACAGCTTCGTTTGTAATTTCAAGTTCGTTATGGAGTCAAAATAGCAATAAATATCCCAAGATGAAACTATGTTTATTGCCCAATTCAACACCTATTTTATATAGTGGAATAAAAAACAGAAATGAATGCTTAAACATTTTATATTCTGGAACTTTCGCCCTTAAAGATGGCGTCAATTTTCTGATTGAAGGAGTGAAACTTGCATTACAAAAAGGAATAAAATGCAAACTAATACTTACAGGCAAGGGGAATTACGAGGATATGAGAATACTTGAAGAAATAAAAGACAACGAAAATTTTATTTATAAAGGGTTTGTAACGGACGAGGAACTTCATCAAATAATGCAAAATAGTGATTTATTGTGTATGACAAGAACCAATTCATTATTTTCTAATTACGGATTTCCATTTAAGTTGTCAGAATACTTGTCGACAGGCAACATTGTTTTAGCTACTAAGGTTAGCGATGTAACAAATTATTTAGTAGATAGAGAGAGCGCCTTACTTATTGAACCTGAAAGCTCCACACAAATAGCAGAAGCTATTGACTTTGTTTACAGTAACAAGGAAAAGGCTTTCAACATTGGACAAAATGGGTTAAAAGTTATGAAAGAAAACTTCTCAATAGAATCTGTTGGTAACAAATTCATTTCATTTTTGAATTCAATTGATTAAAATAGGAACTAAGCAAATGAATAACTGTGAAAAAAATTTAGTATCTGTCATTGTCCCAATATACAATGCTGAAAAATACTTATCAAAGTGTATCAATTCTATACTCAATCAATCCCATAAGAATCTTGAAATTATTTTGATCGATGATGAATCTTTAGATAAATCCGGCGAAATAGCAGATGAATATTCAAAAAAAGACAATCGCATTAAAGTTATTCATAAGAAAAATGAAGGCGTAAGTTCTGCAAGAAACGCAGGGATAGATGCAGCTACAGGTGATTATATTTGCTTTTCAGATGCCGATGATTTTTTAGAACCTGATTATGTAGAATACCTATTGAAGCTTGCTATCAAAAACAATGCAGACATTTCTTATACATCTGAAATGTTCACTACTTATCATAAAGAACAGACAACTAAAGACAACCTATCAATTCTTACGCCAGAAGAAGCCACTATTGCTATTTTATGTTATAAGGTTCCAATAGGAGTGTATTGCAAGATGTTTAGAAGAGGCTTTCTTAATCAAGAAAAAATTCGGTTCATTCCTCATATTTACATAGGTGAAGGGTTCAATTTCAGCATATTATGTTTCCAACTAGCGAACAAGGTGGCTGTCGGTCATAAAAAAGTCTATTTTTACCGAAGAGATAATTCTGATAGTGCAATGTCTAAGTTTAATATTAAAAAATGCGAAATGGCTCTCTACGCTATTGATAATATAAAAAAAGGCTTAGCCATAAGGAGTAAAAAGGTAATGAAATCATGGGAATTTGCCTACTGGCACACACATTGTGACATGTATTATTTAATAGAAAACGCCAATGCTGGCAAGAAATATCCTGATATTTATAAAAAGTGCAAACAAACTGCGAGAAGAATGGCATTAATTGCATGGACAGTACCTACAAAAAAAATGGAAAAAATCCGAGCCATATTATTGTTAATATCCCCTAAATTAGTCGCTAAATTAATTTTTCTAAGAAATAAAAAAATTTCATGAAAAAAGACATTAAAGTAATTACACGCCACACTCCTTCTAATTACGGCTCTCTACTGCAGTCAATAGCAACTATAATTACAATTGAGAAGTTAGGTCATGACTGCCAAATAATAGATTATAGACGAAAGGATGAACGAGGATTAAAAGCTATCATGGCTGCTATCCGTAGTAAAAAGGAATGGAATAATAACTTTTTCAAAAAAGTACTTTATATCATCATTCGGTTCCCAATGGAATACTTGGCTCAATGCAAATTCGACCATATGCGTTCAAAATATTTGAAGCTCACAAAACAATATAATACAATTCATCAACTTACGGAGTTGCGTGCCGACATATTTATGACAGGTAGCGACCAAGTATGGGGTCCTGTTCTGTCTAAAAATTATGATGAGGCTTACTTCTTATCCTTTGCAAATAAAGAATCAAAAAAAATAGCTTATGCTGCCAGCTTTGGCCGAGCTAATTTTGACAATATAACAGTAAATAAATACAAACAATTACTCTCTAAATATGACAATATAACTGTAAGAGAAGATAACGCAATTGAACTATTAAAAGCATGGGACATACCTTGCGCAGGTCAAGTGTTAGATCCGACCCTTCTTTTATCAGATGAATGGTACCAATTCATTTCAAAAGACATTTCATACAAGTATGTTCTAATATATCAACTTCACAACAATAATGATTTAAAGAAATATGCAAAGGAATTTGCAACTAAAGTAGGTTTGCCCCTTATTAGAATCTCTCCTTCATTTCATCAATTATTATGGGGAGGAAAATTTGTTTACATGCCCAATTTAGGATCATTTCTATCGTATATAAAAAACTGCACTTATTTTATTACAGACTCTTTTCATGGAACAGCATTTGCCATAAATTTCAATAAGCAATTCATTGAAATACTGCCCAACAATAAGACAGGGAGTAGAAATTTGAGTATTTTACAATTAACCAATCTAACAAACAGAATTGTTACTAACTTTTCTGATTTTAGCATAAAAGACAAAAAAATAGACTATTCAATAATAAACAAAATCATTGAAGATAAAAGAGAAAAATCAATACATCTTCTTTATAAAATCATTGAAGAATAATATCATAGCAAAATATTATGAAAATCCTTCTTGCCAATAAATTCTACTATCGTCGAGGTGGGGATTGCATCTATGTTCTCAATCTTGAACAATTGTTAAAAGAAAAAGGGCATGAGGTAGCCATTTTCGCCATGCAACATCCGGACAATATAGCTACGCCATGGAGTAAGTACTTTCCGAGTGAAGTTAAATTTACTCATGGAACAGGAATTATAGAAGTTTTTCTTAGACCATTTGGCAGCAAAGAAGTTAAAAGCAAATTCAATCACATACTCAACGATTTTAACCCCGACATTGTACATGTAAATAATATCCACAGCCAGTTATCGCCCATTATTGCTGAGATAGCTCATAATAAAGGTATTAAAGTAATATGGACACTGCACGATTACAAGTTACTATGCCCCCGATACGATTGCCTGCGCAACAATACGCAAATTTGCGAAGCGTGCTTTGCTAATAAACGTAGAGTACTGGAATACAATTGCATGAAAAATTCCAGACTAGCCTCATTTCTGGCATACCAAGAAGCTCAAAAATGGTCGAAAAATCGTTTACTATCAGCTACCGATACTTTTATTTGTCCCAGTCATTTTATGATGAATAAAATGGTACAGGGAGGATTCCCTTTAGATAAGATATCCCATTTGTGTAATTTTATCGATATTAAAAAGACAAAAAAAGAAGAATATCAGAAAGAGGAATACTATTGTTTCATAGGTCGCCTATCGCACGAAAAAGGGGTCGAAACATTGCTAAAAGCAGCCCAATCACTACCCTACCATTTAAAGATAATTGGAGATGGCCCCTTAAAGGAAAAACTTAAATTGGATACTGATCAATCCAAAATAGAATTTTTAGGACATAAACCATGGCCAGAAATTAAAGAAATTGTAGGCAAAGCTCGTTTTAGCGTAATACCATCGGAATGGTACGAAAACAACCCCCTCTCGGTCATTGAAGCCCAATGCCTTGGCACACCTGTGCTGGGAGCAAAAATAGGAGGTATTCCTGAGCTGATTGATGAAAATATGAATGGTTCATTATTTGAATCGGGCAACATTCTTGATTTACAAAATAAAATAGAATATTGTTGGAATGAATTTCCAACAAAAATAGACTACGAAAAAATGGCTATGACTGCTCAACAAAAATATGACTCAGAAAGTTATTATAACAAATTAATGAAAATTTACCAAGATAAATAATTATGCCAGTCAATACAATTCCACAACCAACAGATGCAAGCATTATTCTAACCTACCGTTGTCCAATGCGCTGCAAAATGTGCAATATATGGAAATACCCAACAGAGGAGAGTAAAGAAATAAGCGCAAAGGAACTTATGTCGTTACCATCCCTTAAGTTTATAAACTTAACCGGAGGAGAGCCTTTTATTCGTGAGGATTTGGAAGAAATAGTAGAAGAATGCTATAAACATTCGCCTCGAATTGTTATTTCCACTTCCGGATGGTTCGAAGATCGTGTTATAGCTTTGGCAAAGAAATTTCCGAATATCGGAATTCGTATTTCCATTGAAGGATTAAGCTGTAAAAATGACGAATTGAGAGGCCATGCCGGTGGTTTTGATAAAGGCCTACGTACATTGTTAACGCTCAAAGATATGGGATTAAAAGACATCGGTTTCGGATGTACGGTCTCCAATAATAATTCGAGTGATATGCTTTCGCTTTATCAATTGAGTAAGTCGTTAGGAATGGAGTTTGCCACAGCAGCATTTCATAATTCATATTATTTTCATAAAGACGATAATGTGATAACGAATAAAGAAGAAGTGTGCAAAAATTTTGAGAAATTAATTGAATGGCAGTTAAAAGAAAATCATCCTAAAAGCTGGTTTCGTGCATTTTTTAATATGGGTTTGATCAACTATATTGAGGGAGGCCGACGTATGTTGCCATGCGAAGCAGGTAGCGCAAATTTCTTTATAGAACCTTATGGAGATGTATATCCATGTAACGGATTAGAAGAAAAATATTGGAAGAAAAAAATGGGAAATATCAGGGAGACACCTGATTTTATGGAAATATGGGAAAGTGCACAAGCACAGGAAGTACGAGAAATGGTAAGAAAGTGTCCAAAAAACTGTTGGATGGTTGGTACTGCTTCTCCCGTAATGCACAAATATATAAGATACCCTCTAACTTGGGCCATAAAAAATAAAATACGTAGTCTTCAGGGAAAAGAAGCTTGCTTAGATAAGAGTTGGTACAATGTAGGTCAGGATCCTTGTCAAGGTGATTTGAGAGAAATATTTTAAAAATGAAAATCATCATTACAGGAACCAGAGGCATTCCCTCTATTCAAGGTGGTGTAGAAACGCATTGTGAGGAATTGTTTCCTGTTTTAAAACAACTACACCCCCAAGACACTATTACCATAGTGCGTCGTAGTGCTTATGTAACGGCTCAAAACAATATATCGGAATTTAAGGATATACAAATCAAAACTATTTATTCACCTAAAAATAAGAGTTTTGAAGCCATAGTGCATAGTTTTCTTGCTGTGCTTTATGCCGCAATTAAACGACCCGATATATTACATATTCATGCTGTAGGTCCCAACTTAGTAACACCACTGGCTCGATTATTAGGTTTAAAAGTAGTAATGACCCATCATGGGCCCGATTATGAGCGTCAGAAATGGGGTAGATTGGCAAAGCTGTTTTTAAAAACCGGAGAATGGGCAGGGGTAAAATTTGCCAACAAGGTAATTGTAATCTCGCAAGGTATTGGTAAACATATTGATAAAAAGTACAATAAGTCCGACTATGTAATTATCCCCAATGGTGTTCCTGCTGTTGTTAGAAATACAGAGTCTGATTATTTAAAGGAATTAGGAATAGAAGCCGGACTGTTCATCTTTGCCCTTGGGCGATTTGTCCCCGAGAAAGGATTTGACTATTTAATAAAAGCATATAAACAATCGGGTATTGATAAACAATTTAAACTGGTAATAGCAGGAGATGCCGACCACGAATCAGATTATTCGCTTTCGCTCAAGCAACAGGCTAAACAAGAAGGAATTATTCTTACGGGATTTATAAAAGGGGCTAAACTGCAACAGCTCTACACGCATGCCCGCTTATTTGTGTTGCCATCTTTTTACGAAGGTCTGCCTATTTCATTGTTGGAAGCTATGAGCTATAATCTAGATATCTTAGCCAGCAACATAGAAGCCAATAAGGAAGTTTGCCTCCCTGAAACATTTTATTTTGAAACAGGCAATGTAAAAGCTCTTTCGGAAAGGCTTTCGGCCAAACTGAATTCCCCAATTTCCTCTATTCATTATGATATGAGTATTTACAACTGGGCTAATATTGCAAAAAAGACATATCAGGTTTATCAATCCGTTAAATAAAAAGGAGAAAGTATTCTTTTTTGAAGGCTATTCAGTACCTCGAAACAAGGAGTTAATGAGGGTATTCCGTGATCTGGACTTAGTAGAACATCTAGGATCGGGAGTATCCCGTATTTTAAGAAGCTATGGAAGAGAATGTTTTAAGTTTACGGAAAATTTTTTACGCATGACCAGCCCCATTTCTGAGCAAGTAACTGAGCAAGTAAGAGAACTTATTCAGGTATTGGATAAAGAAATGGACAGACAAGAAATACAAGATAAACTAGGTCTTTTGCACAGAGAGAACTTTCGGCAGAACTATCTTAAACCTGCACTGGAGCATGGTTTTGTAGAAATGACTCTACCCGATAAGCCCAATAGCAGTCTGCAAAAATATCGTTTAACCGAAAAAGGCAGGCATTGGAAAATAAAAAACGACTAAGTATGATAAAATTGCTCGATTTACAAGCAATAACTGCGAAATACAAAACTGAAATCAAAGAGTCGGTTAACCGGGATGTTGACGCCGGTCGGTATTTGCCGGGCAATGAAGTAAAGGACACGGTGGAACACTGTGTCCTTATATGGTGAATAACCCACCATGCTAGTGTCGCTTTGCAATTGACACCTTGATAACACAGGGTATTAAATCGCGGATTAATAAATGGGAATTACAAATTTCCATTAGCAAGTGCTGACCGAATATGAAGAGAAAATTGAAATAACAGGCAAAAAAATATGCCCCAAATTCTAATTACCGGCATTCCGACCAGCCGGGGGGAAGAACAGGCTCGCACTAGCAGAGTTATTAATTAAAGTTGACGCAGCAGGACGTTACGCCGAACAAGTAATTCACCGTTTATAATAAATATTAGCTAAAGAAATATTGTGTTCTTAGTTTTCGGTTATATTATTGTTGGAATTTATTTTAGTCAAAGGCTGGTTTAATGTTGTTGTAGAGAGATTTGATACAGAATCTAATTAGCAATCCAATAGATTGTATTAACTTTGTAATTACAAAAGAAGCAATATTATGGAAATTCAAGTTGTTCAAATCGGTAATTCAAAGGGAATTAGATTGAGTAAGACATTGATTGATAAATATCATATTAACGATAAAGTTGATTTGATACTTGAAAAAGATCAAATTATTATAAAATCGATTTCAGCGCCTAGAAAAGATTGGGATAAAGCATTTAAAGCAATGCATGAGAATGGTGATGATAAATTGTTTATAAGTGATTTGTTTAATGACGAAACACTTGAAGAATGGAGCTAAAGCAGTATCAAATAATTCTTGTAAATCTGGATACTACTGTAGGATATGAGATTAAGAAGACTAGACCTTGTGTGATTTTATCTCCCAATGAGATGAATTTCAATTTAGGTACTATTGTGATTGCCCCAATGACAAGTTCCTCTAAAGATTATCCTACCCGGATTCAAGTTAAACATGGAGACAAGAAAGGTTGGGTTGTTATTGATCAAATTCGGACCATAGATAAACAACGAGTGATTAAAGTATTGGATAAGTTGACTGAAACTGAAATTAGAAAAGTAAAAAATATTATTAAGGAAACATTTGTAGAATAAAACTGTGTGCAGCATACGGTTATAAAATATTGGGTTATACCGATGTGTAATTCTAAATATTAGTGATGTTTATGCACGCTGCTTTTGTACCTTTTATGGTGTTCGGTATAGTGTCTCGCTATGTTGTTTTTGTTTGAACTAGAACAAGCGGAGTCACCAGCTAAAAGCTTGCGTCAGCGGAGAGGGTTCCGGAAAAGTTGAGAGAACGGATATTTGACAAATTATTAGAGGCTGTCGAGATAGCCAAGTTTACCCCAGATCGTTCCTATGAGGATGGTTTAAAATATTACTGGGATTAAAAAAATCATTGGATACAGCGAGAGAAGAGGGAAAGATAGAAGTTGCTAAAAACTTTTTAAAAAGTGGAGTTTCTATTAACTTAATTGTAAAATCAACCGAATTGTCTGAGGATGAAATCAAAAATCTAAGATAATTAACACTACATAACATAGTGTATACATCGGCTGGCGGTATGAAATGTTGGGGATTCGTATCTGATTCATTTTCTAACGATGCGAAAGAAACTAGCGAGAAATTAGCTTTGGACAGACAGAGTTTATTTTACACTCCCGCTTTGCAAATTACTTCAACCCCAATATTTTATACGGTGTGTTGTAAGCTGGCTTATTTGCTTCCTCTTTTCAATCTCCTTTTAGTCCAATCTTTTGGATTTCGTTTATCATGAAAGATTGCTAAAACGTAAAGAGTATCGATATTGTCAATGTAGTAGATGCAGAAAGGAAATTTATCTATAACGAATTTTCTAATGTCATATTTTTCAATTGGAAATGCTTCTGGATTTTTTAAAATTTCTTTAAACGACGAATCAATATTATTTATAAAGTCTTTATCTAATTCATCACTTAATGCTTTGTAATAAGAAACGGTGTCCTTAATATCAATCTCGGCAAATGGAAGGATGATTAACTTCTTCATAAGGTCAAATTAATTCTCTTTTTAAATCTGACCAGACTTTGCCATTTTTATTTTTTTGAAACGCTTTGTATCTTTTATCAAGCTCTTTTTCTAAATCTTTGTCAGATTTATCTTTACTATTATTTTTAATTTCAATAAAGTCATAATCATCCTTTAAAGCTTTGAGCATATTTATTATACTTTTAGCTTTAGTTGATTTATCTTGAATCGTTATAGTATAAGTCATAACAATAATCTTTTAGCAAAGATAAAAAGTTTCACATAATAATCCAAGCTGGTTTTATAGCCTTGCGACAACATGCGGGTTTTAGAGCAGGTTGTAAGTTCAAGGTTTGCTGGCAAGGAAAGTAAAGGTAGATAGTAAAGTGGCTACGAACTCCCGTACGCTGCATACACTGAGGGTATTCCGCGATCTGGATTTAGTAGAACATCTAGGATCGGGAGTACCCCGTATTTTAAGAAGCTATGGAAGAGAATGTTTTAAGTTTACGGAAAATTTTTTACGCATGACCAGCCCCATTTCTGAGCAAGTAACCGAGCAAGTAAGAGAACTTATTCAGGTATTGGATAAAGAAATGGACAGACAATTATATAATTAATGCACAATTTATAATGCACAATGCATAATTATTAAAAAGTGATTCAATATCAACTTTTGCCTTCTTGCTTCAATATAACGTTTTTATTCTTTAACTTCTTACTACTTTTACTCTTCTTACTCATGGTCAACAAAATAATTTTAGTAACCGGAGCAGCCGGTTTTATAGGTTACAGGTTGGTAAACCGTTGGCTGGTCGATAACTGGATGTGGTAGATGTAGACAACATAGGGGAGTTGATCACGGAAATTAGTAGATAAAAAGTAAATGCAGAAAAAACGGGTTTTCATAAGTAGCGTACAATCGGAGTTTACAGCAGAACGACAGATGTTGTTCGATTACCTTACTGCCGATGTTTTGCTGGGTAGATTTTTTGAGCCGTTTGTGTTCGAGAATGTGCCTGCTTTGAATGTTACGCCCGCTACGGTTTTTCTGCATGAGGTAGAACAATGTGATATATAGTAATTCATAATTAATAATGCACAATGTATAATTATTAAAATAACTCAATATCAATTTTATACAAACAATGTAAAGACGATATTATATCATTCTCTTTACTTGTATTCGTCTATTAGGCGAACAATACGGTTTTGAAGATGAAACGAGCCATGCTGAGTGCTTCAAAATACAGGAGTATGATTTTAGCGAGTTCCATGTGACAACTAAAAACAAATTATGAACACATGAAAGAGGTGTTTCACCCACGGAACGTGAATTTGATTTTGCCACCGAATTGTACAAAGAAAGATTTATCTTTCTGAAAAATGTTTCGAACGAAAGGCACGAAAAAGAGCAAAAGTTCGTTCAGAAAATTGAGAAATCGCTTGTCCGTAAAAGTTTTGACAGCAGAGAACAACTCAAAACTGCTGTTTATGCAACTTTGGTCAGGTATTTAGAAAACAACGAATTTATCCGCACCACACCTTTTGATGCCACGCTAAATCAAGATGCCACTTTTGAAGATTTGGACGAGGGGAAAATACGCGAATTTGCACAGATCGCCCACCGCAAACGCTCGTTTCCTTTTGACAAGGACTCGGACACACGCACTATTCTTTCCCATTTGAACCTGATAAAAGATGCCCGCATTACCAATGCCGCAATTTTGCTTTTTGGGAAGCGACCGCAACGATTTTTTATTACTTCGGAAGTAAAGTGCGCTCATTTTCATGGCTTGAGAGTATCAAAGCCGATCCCTTCGTATCAGGTTTACAAAGGCGATGTTTTTGAAATGATAGCGGCGAGCGTAGATTTTGTACTGTCGAAAATAAACCTTTATGTTGGCGAGCGCGACAAAAGCGAAACGGTTGATGTGCGTTACGAAATTCCCATTCAGGCCGTTACCGAAGCCATCGTCAATGCCGTTTGCCATCGCGACTATACAAGCAACGGCAGTGTGCAGGTTATGCTTTTTGCCGACCGCCTTGAAGTTGCCAATCCCGGGCATTTGCCTTATGGATTGACGATTGAACAACTCTATGTAACTCATAATTCCATACCAAACAATCCGTTGCTGGCAGAACCGATGTATTTGTGCGGAACTATTGAACGCATGGGAACAGGCACCGAAGATATGGCAGAACGGTGTATTGCTCAGGGACTTAAAAAACCTGATTATAATCAAAGCGGTGATTTTCGTGTCGTGCTGTTTCGTCAAACCCCACAAGAAACCCCACAAGAAACCCCACAAGAAACCCCATATCAAATTGGAATGTTGACGAGTAATTTGATTGATGTTTTTGGGGATAATACATTGCCGGCAAAACAAATAATGAATCTGCTGAGGTTGAAGGATTATAAAAATTTTCTGCAAACATATCTTCAACCTGCATTAAAAGAAGGGTATATTGAGATGCTCTACCCCGAAAATCCAAAACGCAAGGGGCAGCGGTATTATTTAACAGAAAAAGGCAAGGCAAGTATTAGAAAGAAGTAATTCATAATTCATAATGCACAATGCATAATTAATTCACAATTCTTAATTATAAAAAGTAGTTCAATAGCAACTTCTTACTCTTCAATGTAACGTTTTCATTCTTTTACTTCTTACTCCTTGCTCCTGTCTTCTTACTCCTCTAACTTCATTAACTTCTTCTTTCTACTATTCTATGTAAATTCACTATCTTTGATAAAACAAATATCAAGCTAAAGACTCAACGTAACTCATTGAACACCAATCAAGGCGGATAAATTACAGAAGAGAATTCCAATGTTTTTTTTCGATTATCCATTACATTCTAACGCCCAACTTCGACACTCCCTGCTATGGGAATACGATTTGACACACTTCGACTGGCAAGTCATGCGTAATGTGGTGGTGCAACGTGTAATTGAACGTGGCCGGAGAGACGATTTTTATGCCATATTAAACCAATACGGATTAGAAGGGGTAAAAGAAGCAATCAAACAAATTCCTTACCTTAACCCGAAAGATTTATCATTTGTCTGTTCTGTTTTTGAACTTAATAAGGAAGAACTAAAATGTTGTACAACCAAACCGTCAGCTCGGCAACACTGGAACTCCGACCCGGTTGATGGAGGATACTGAATTGCAGGATTTTATTCTGGTGGGAGGAACAGCGCTTGCACTACAGATAGGACATCGGACGAGCATCGATCTTGACTTTTTTTCAGACAAATCATTTGACGAAAATGGTTTAGCCAACTACCTCCTTTTCAATTATCAATTTGAACTTGACTTTATTGCAAAAAGAATGCTAAAAGGTGAAATTAATGGGATACAAATTGATTGTATTGCCCATCAATATCCGTGGATTGAAAAACCTGTAATAGTAGAAAACATACGTCTTGCCGGTTATTTAGATATTGCGGCAATGAAACTAAATGCAATTGCAGGAAATGGCACCCGTATAAAAGATTTTATAGATGTTGCCTTTTTATCTGAAAAACTATCATTCAACAATATGCTTGAAGCATACCAAAAAAATACAACAGTAATCCTATCATTGCGGTTAAATCACTCACCTATTTTGATGAAATCAACTTTGAAGAACCCATAAAAATGATAAAAGGATATACATTTAACTGGAAAATTATTGAGAACAGATTAAAAGATATGCAAAAGTCACCCGATAAAATATTTACAGCATTATAAGTAATTCAATTAAAGCAAAGGGCTTAATATTAAAATAGGTGAATAAAAAAGCAATACGACATTAATATGGATTTTATTACTTACAATTTGCCTTCGTACAAATTATCAATTGGGAAAATCAAATCGTAATCGTTCCAGTTTAAATTGCCGTCAACAATATCAAATTGCATAAATTTACTCTCGTCCAGATATTTACGAATTGATGGGTGAGATGAAGACTCTAAAAATGGTTTAAAATCGACAACTCGGTTAATCCCGTCATTAAAGAAAATCCGAATGGCGAAATCGCCAATATAGTTAGCTGATAGAATGGATATTAAATCAGATTGAAAATTATTATATTCTTCAACTATTCTCATTTGATGCGGGCATTAATTTTTTCAAACTCAACATCTTTGTGATATACAAAATAATCGATCCACTTTTGGACAATTTGTTCAGCGTAAATTTCAAGGAAATCCTCAAAATCTTTAAGTTTTGTTCCCGTCAATGGACGTAAACCTTTAATTGGTTTTATTCTAATCTCAACAATTTTTCCATCTATAATATAAAACTCTGCCTTACTTTCAAATCCATCATGCTTCCCATGCACATGAATTGGTTCGTGTTCATTGGAATAGAAGAATATCAAAATTCCTAAATATTCAAAGATTTTTGGCATTATTTTATTTTTCCTCAAATTTAATCATAATAAAAATCGATTACAAACCTTTGATATAAATGCTATTGCAGTTATAAGCGATGCTCCGTTTTTATTCATAAAGCCCTTCTGTCTTTAGTTTCTTCTTAATCCGGACTTTTTGTTTCTTTCAATCGCTTACAACGATTACATTTAAAAGATGAAAACAGTTGTAGCCAAAATTTACCTTGGAGGGGAATGAGATACTTTGAGGACTCTGTGTAATCGTTGGTCAGGGAGGCTAAGAGTAGAGTTTAATCATAATGAAACCGGCACTTTGCTATTCGGATTTCATCGTCTTTTACTTGATAAATTAATCGATGTTCATCATTAATTCTCCGAGACCAATATCCTTTATATTTGTATTTCAACGGTTCTGGTTTGCTAATTCCAGTAAACGAATTTCTTGAAATGTCCTTTAACAAGTCATTTATTCGTTCTAGCGACTTTTTATCGTTTTTTTGCCAATATAAATAGTCTTCCCACGATTCATCTACAAATATATATTTCATGATACGGAAGATTTATCGTTTTGGTTGGTGTATGGATATTTCATTTAGTCCAATAGCTCTTTTTGGAACGATGAACCACTTTTTAACTTGTCAATTGCAGAATCAAGTCTTTTTTCATTAATCTTAGAGGATAACTCATGTTGTGTAGAACATAGCGAATTATACTCCTCTAATGAAATAACGACAACACCACTATCCTTTCCACGGTTAATAATTAACGTTTCAAAATTATTGGTCACGCTGTCAAGGTATTTTCGGATGTCCTTTCTAAAATCAGTGATCGTTGCGGTTAACATATGCTTTAACTTAAAGATGTACGAAATAATGTACAAATTTAAGTACGCAATGTAAATTGTGCAATTATTTTGTTGTTTTTCTGAAAAGAGTAGTTGTCTATTTTATAAGTAGTTGATGAATTAATACCATAACGTATCGCATAATCCGGCTTTCGTATTCTAACCGATCAGATTTTTGCATTAAGCTCCACAATGGAGCTTTTTTATTTTATACGAATCTCAAACTAGAGAATAGCAATAATTAATCAAGGATTAATTATTGAATGCAATCTTTAATAAAAAAATTATTAAAGTATTTTTATTTGAGGCGAAATTTTACGTACTTTACATTCATAAAACACACACTAACCAGGGAGAGAAAAAATGGATTACCTGTATTTAGGAAATGCGTATCTGGAACAGGTTTCGGCCATACAGCGAAAGAATCTGATTCATAAAACGAAGATTATTAAGTATCTGTATGTTTCGGGACAAAAGACCAATGCCGAAATTTGCAGTCATCTTAAAATAAGTGCTCCTACTTCTTTCAGCATTCTGAATGAGTTGATGGAGGATGGAATTGTCGAAAAGCAGGGAGTTGGTAAATCGATTGGTGGGCGTAAGCCCGATTTGTACGGGTTAAAGGAAAATTCCTTTTACGTGCTGGCAATCGAAATGAATAAATATCAGACCAACATATCGGTATTCGACAATCGCAATACGATTATTGGCAGTATCCGGACGTTTGAGCTGAAGATGGACAATAACATCGCCACGCTCGACAAGCTTTATGCCTGTGCCATGGAAGTTCTGGAAACGTCGGGCATTGAACGGAAAAAGCTGGTGGCCGTAGGCATCAGTATGCCGGGGTTGGTTGGTTCGCGCAACGGATTTAACTATACCTATTTAAATTATGGGCAACGTTCGGTACGCGAACTGCTCGAAGAGAAGTTTAAACGCCCGGTGTTTATCGAAAATGATGCAAAAGCCGTTGCACTGGCCGAGCATCGTTTTGGACTGGCCAAAGGAAAGAAAAATGTGCTCGTACTGTTTCTTGACTGGGGCATCGGTCTCGGTTTTATTCTAAACGGGAAGTTGTTTCGAGGAACGTCGGGCTTTGCCGGTGAGTTTGGCCATATCTCCATTATGGAAGACGATATTCTGTGTCAGTGCGGTAAGCACGGATGTCTGGAAATGGTAGCCTCCGGCAGCAGTCTGGTACGGATGGCAAAAGAAGGAATAGAAGAAGGCAAAAGCCTTATATTAAAAGAATTATGTGCAGGAGATACCGATAAAATTGATCCAAAAATGGTGGTGGATGCTGCTGTTAACGGCGATCAGTTTTCGATAAACCTGCTGTCGGAAATCGGAGCAAAATTAGGAAAAGGCATTTCGATGCTGATCCAGTTGTTCAATCCGGAGTTGATTATATTAAACGGACGAGTAGCCGAAGCCGGACAGTATATAACCATTCCTATACAACAGTCGCTCAACGCATACTGTTTACCACAACTGAGAGAGCAAAGCGCCATTGCTGTCTCTAAAATGGGGCAAAATGTGGGTATAAAAGGAGCCGTTGCGGTAGCAATGGAAAACATTTTTGAAGATGTACTGAAAACGTCTTCGAAATAGAACGTCCGAGCTTCACTAAATAAACAAATTGTGAGTTGAAGTAAACTTAAAATTAGTGAGAGATGACAACGAAAGAAAAAACGGGACTTTTGCTCTCTAAGGTCGAACAGGCCTTTAGCAGCGAAGCCAGTGTGCAGTACAAATCAACACGGATACCTTATATAATGGTCGACAATTTTCCGAAGCTGGGATTGTTTACCTCGTTACGGTTTTTGGAATGGGTAGCCGAAAACCCGGAAGGCGTAATAAGCCTGCCAACCGGGAAAACGCCAGAATTTTTTATCAAATGGACCCAGTATATTCTGAATAACTGGAACGATAAAAAGGTAGAAGCCATTCGCGACCGATATGGAATAAAAGACCTGAAAAAGCCGGAGCTGAAAGGTTTACAGTTTGTTCAGATCGATGAGTTTTACCCGATAAGCTCACAACAACACAACAGCTTTAACTATTATGTCACTAATCTGTATCTTAAAGGTTTTGGGTTGGATATCAACAAAGCCTTGCTGATTAATTCGGATAATATTCCGTTGCCGGACGGGAAACATTTTTCGGAAGTTTTTCCCGATAGTCATGTCGATTTATCGTTGCGTTACCGCGAATGCCATACTCAGGTTGAACGGATGCAGCAGAAAGCCATTTTTATGATTGACGACTGGTGCAGCGAATACGAACAAAAGATCAGGCAAAAAGGTGGTATTGGTTTTTTCCTTGGTGGCATTGGGCCCGACGGGCATATTGCCTTTAACACAAGAGGTTCCGATATTTATTCGACTACCCGTTTAACCGCGACAAACTTTGAGACACAGGCTGTTGCCGCATCCGACCTCGGAGGCATTGAAGTTTCCAGTAATCGTCTGGTCATTACCATCGGACTGGATTCCATCGTTTATAATCCGGAAGCGGTAGCCATTATTATTGCAGCCGGCGAGGCCAAAGCAAAAATGGTACGAGACTCGTTGCAGACCCCTATTACCAATGTATATCCGGCAACTGTATTGCAAAAACTGAAAAACAGTCGCTTTTATATTACCGAAGGAGCTGGTTCGCGTCTTGACGATTCGATTGACCACTTTTTTGCAGCTGGCGAATGGAATCAGGAAAAGACCGACCGTGCAGTAGTGGGGCTTTGCAAAAAGTTGTTTAAGTACGGAAATCGTCTTACCCTTGACGAGCTTAAAGCTGACAATCGTGCCAGACTGATTCCGAACCTTAGCGAAGATACCGTTCCGACCGTAATAGAAAGCATCTTGGAAAAGTTCAAACGGGGAATGAGGGTAGAAGAAAATCAGGTTTTTCTGCATACCGGTCCGCACCACGACGATATTTTGCTGGGAATTTTACCGGTTATTGCCGAACACGCCCGCAATAAAACCAACAAATTTCACTTTTCGGTTATGACCTCCGGCTTTAATGCCGTTACCAATAAGTTTGTAATTGAGGCATTGATCGACACCAAACGTTTTATGGATCAGGGATTAATCCAGATGATTAATTATCCCGATTTCTTTGAAGTTGGTTACAAACTGAAACGAGATAAAGACGTTTACCATTATCTGACCAAAGTGGCAGCCGGCGAACCGGATCAGTTACGACGTGGTCTCTGCCATCGTGTTGTCCGTGCGGTTACCGAGATATACGGAGTGAAAAGTATTAGCCATTTGCGCGATACGATTAATGATATTCTTTCGATTCTGAAGAAAAGTTACGACGGCGAAAAGAATATGCCGCCAATTCAGAAGCTCAAAGGGATGATTCGAGAATTCGAAGAAGAGCTCGTCTGGGCACATTTTGGCACACAGGTAAAAGATGTTGACCATATGCGTTTAGGCTTTTACAAAGGCGATATTTTTACCGAACAGCCAGAAAAACACAGAGATGTAATGCCCATTCTGGACTTGTACCGGAAGGTAAATCCTACGGTAATCAGTCTGGCTTTTGACCCCGAAGGCAGCGGACCCGATACGCATTACAAAGTGCTTCAGGCAACAGCCGATGCGTTGCGCGAATGGAAAAAGGAAAAAGATCTTTCAGGCTTGCGTATCTGGGGGTACCGTAATGTATGGTATCGTTTTAATCCGGCCGAAGCCAATGTGATTTTCCCGGTATCGCTTAACGACATGGCCTGCGAAGATCAGGTATTTACCAATTGTTACCTGAGTCAGGTGGATGCTTCGTTTCCAAGTTTTGAACTTAACGGCAAATTCAGTTCACTGGCACAGCGTATCTGGGTTGAACAGTTGAAAGACATTCAGCTGTTGATGGGAAAAGATTTCTTCTATCAGAACGAAGATGCGCGCATAAGAGCCAGTCACGGACTTATTTTTTTCAAAGAAATGGGCGTGGATGAATTTTTAAGCCATGCACGTGAGCTCGAAAAAACAACCGAAGGCGATATTAAGCTTCAGTAAATATGGTATCAATGCAGTATTCCGAAAAGCAGGAGTACTGCATTTTTATCGTTAAGAAAATGATGTCTTTTCGGGATATTTAAATTTTCGAAGGTTTTATAATCATATTTTTATACGTTCTTTATAGAAAGAGGAAGCGGCATGTTTCTGTTTTAGGGACAGGCTGCATTATTAATTAAGCACAACAGTCTAAATAATGAAACATCAGGGTATTATAGGTGTCGATGTCGGGGGCACCAAAATTAGTGTCGGGAAAGTACTAGACGGCAAAATAGTTGCTGAGGCAAACCTCCCCACATTGGCTCAACGCCCCGAAAAAGAAGTAATTGGTGATATTATTAAAGGGATAGAGCAGGTTATGGATCCGGATGTAATCGGCGTTGGAATCGGCGTTCCCGGTCTTCTGGATGCCGAAAAAGGAATTGTGTACGATGTTACCAATATTCCGGCATGGAAGGAAGCACATGTAAAAGAGCAGGTGGAAGCGGCTATTGGTAAAAAGGTTTACATGACCAACGATGCCAACAGCTTTATAATGGGTGAAAAAGTTTACGGACGCGGAACGAACTATCAGAATCTGGTCGGGCTTACGCTGGGAACAGGAGTGGGGGCCGGCATTATTGTGAATAACCAGTTGTGCACCGGAATATTATCGATAGCTGGCGAAATTGGCAGCATACCATACCTTACTTCTAATTTTGAAGATTATTGCAGCGGCAAATTCTTTTCGAAATTTCACGGAATAACCGGAAAAGAGGCACACGACCGGGCTTCGGCAGGGGATGCTGATGCGCAGAAAATGTTTGCAGAATATGGTGAGCACATTGCAAACCTGATTAGTATTGTTTTGTATGCCGTTGGTCCTGAGTTGGTCGTATTGGGAGGCTCTGGTGCTCAGTCTTTTGCTTTGTTTGAAAAAGGATTACGGGATACCTTACAGAATACATTTCCGTTTAAGCGCATTCTTAACCGGTTATCCATAGAAGTTTCTACGCTCGAAAAGACGGCTGTTTTAGGTGCTGCAGCACTGGTCTATCAAAATGAAAACATTAAACACTAAACACGATAAACATGAAAGCGTTTTCTTATACACTCAGCTTTTTTATGCTTTGGGCTTCTATCTTGTTTACAAATAGTTTAGTAACCGCGCAAGAATCAAAGCAACCCTCTATTATTCCGATACCTGCTTCTTTCTCGTATACTGCCGGGAACTTTTCGTTTGGTGAAAAAACCAGAATTCAGGTACTTTCTAAGAAGGGAGGCGATTATAAAACAGCTCAATACCTGTCAGAGCAAGTGAAATTGCTGATGGGAATTAAATTGCAGGTGATTGTTTCAACAAAGGCACAAAAAAATACAATAGTCCTAAAAACCGGGAGCAAGGGTGCTAAAGAATCGTATACATTGGAAGTTACTCCAACTTTGGTAAAGGTAAACGGAACAGATGATGCCGGAACTTTTTATGGCGTACAGTCGTTGCTTCAGTTGATGTATGCTTCGCAAAGTACTAAAAGCATTGAATGTATTCTTATAAAAGATAAACCATCCTTTCAATGGAGAGGCATGCATCTGGATGTGTGCCGGCATTTCTTTCCTGTTGAATTTGTAAAGAAAACTATTGACATGCTGGCAATGTACAAAATCAACACGTTTCACTGGCATCTTACTGATGATCAGGGCTGGCGTATCGAAATCAAGCGCTATCCTTTGCTTACTTCGGTAGGTGGCTGGCGCGATGAAACGATGGTTGGTCATTACACCGAAACCGATCAGAAGTTCGATGGCAAGCGGTATGGTGGTTTTTACACACAGGAACAAATCAAAGAAGTGGTACAATATGCCGCAAGTCGTCACATAACCATTGTTCCCGAAATTGAAATGCCGGGACATGCTGTTGCTGCCTTGAGCGCGTATCCCGAGTATTCCTGTACCGGAGGTCCATTTAAAACGTATACCAAATGGGGAGTAAGCGACGATGTTTATTGTGCTGGAAAAGATGAAACGTTCACTTTCCTTCAGAATATTCTGGACGAAGTTATTCCTTTGTTTCCAGGTAAATACATTCATATCGGAGGCGATGAATGTCCCAAAACACGATGGAAAGCTTGCCCTGCCTGCCAGAAAAGGATGAAAGACAATGGTCTGAAAAATGAAATGGAGCTTCAGAGCTATTTCGTAAAACGGATGGAAAAGTACATCGTATCAAAAGGCAAAAAGCTGATGGGCTGGGATGAGATCCTTGAAGGAGGCTTGCCTGATGAGGCAACTGTGATGTCGTGGAGAGGCACAGAAGGAGGAATCGAAGCGGCTAAAACAGGGCATGATGTCGTTATGACACCTGGTTCACATTGTTATTTTGATCATTATCAGGGACCTGAGAATAAAGAACCGCTCGCAATTGGAGGATATTTACCTATCGATACCGTTTATAGTTATAATCCGGTTCCAACGGCTCTTTCTGAAGTTGAAGCTAAGCATGTTTTAGGAGCACAGGCCAACGTATGGACCGAATATATACCCGATGAAAAACAGGCCGAGTATATGATATATCCTCGTATCTTGGCTATGGCTGAAATACTCTGGAGTCCAAAAGATACCCGGAATTTTACACAGTTTATGGGTCGTGTCAGAAATCAAACCGGGAAGTTTGATAAATTAAACGTGAAATATCGGCATCTCGACAAATAAGACAGCAATATTGTGAAAGCAGAAGCGGAAATGTCTTTTTTAGATGTTTCCGCTTTTCTGTTTATGAGTAAGTTGTAAAATTATTGGCATTTTTCTTCATTTTAATTTGGAACAACGGATAACATTGCCTTATCTTTGCGCCACTTTTGCTAAAAGAGGCAGGGGTGGTAGGACGAGTACATTGAAAGATTTAGGAGTAAGTAAATAGAGATATAAGCTGAAAAATAAATTTGGAGATAAGGAAAAAGTTCTTACCT